>NZ_JBJGXH010000009.1:2500-5538 GCF_045108345.1 Ancylobacter terrae | reverse complement strand
CGGCTGTTTGACAGGTTTGGAAGAAGGAAGAGAGACGTAGGCGGCGGGGTCCTTGCGGGCGCTGTTATCTCCGGGAGACCGGGGATAGGAGCGCTGGATGAGACACGGTGTCATACGTACTACTCAGATAGAGGCTCCGAAGCTCTGTGAAGAGTTTTGTGAGGTCTCGACCTCGTCAAGAGGTTTTGAGTGCAAGCGACGAATGATTTGCCGGATTGATTATCTCATTCAACTTGAGAGTTTGATCCTGGCTCAGAGCGAACGCTGGCGGCAGGCTTAACACATGCAAGTCGAGCGCCCCGCAAGGGGAGCGGCAGACGGGTGAGTAACACGTGGGGATCTGCCCAATGGTACGGAACAACTCCGGGAAACTGGAGCTAATACCGTATGAGCCCGCAAGGGGAAAGATTTATCGCCATTGGATGAACCCGCGTCGGATTAGCTAGTTGGTGAGGTAAAGGCTCACCAAGGCGACGATCCGTAGCTGGTCTGAGAGGATGATCAGCCACACTGGGACTGAGACACGGCCCAGACTCCTACGGGAGGCAGCAGTGGGGAATATTGGACAATGGGCGCAAGCCTGATCCAGCCATGCCGCGTGAGTGATGAAGGCCTTAGGGTTGTAAAGCTCTTTCGCCGACGAAGATAATGACGGTAGTCGGAGAAGAAGCCCCGGCTAACTTCGTGCCAGCAGCCGCGGTAATACGAAGGGGGCTAGCGTTGCTCGGAATCACTGGGCGTAAAGCGCACGTAGGCGGATCTTTAAGTCAGGGGTGAAATCCCGAGGCTCAACCTCGGAACTGCCTTTGATACTGGGGATCTTGAGTCCGGAAGAGGTGAGTGGAACTGCGAGTGTAGAGGTGAAATTCGTAGATATTCGCAAGAACACCAGTGGCGAAGGCGGCTCACTGGTCCGGTACTGACGCTGAGGTGCGAAAGCGTGGGGAGCAAACAGGATTAGATACCCTGGTAGTCCACGCCGTAAACGATGGAGGCTAGCCGTTGGCGAGCATGCTCGTCAGTGGCGCAGCTAACGCATTAAGCCTCCCGCCTGGGGAGTACGGTCGCAAGATTAAAACTCAAAGGAATTGACGGGGGCCCGCACAAGCGGTGGAGCATGTGGTTTAATTCGAAGCAACGCGCAGAACCTTACCAGCCTTTGACATGTCCCGGAATTGGATGAGAGATCGACCAAGCCCTTCGGGGCCGGGAACACAGGTGCTGCATGGCTGTCGTCAGCTCGTGTCGTGAGATGTTGGGTTAAGTCCCGCAACGAGCGCAACCCTCGCCCTTAGTTGCCATCATTCAGTTGGGCACTCTAGGGGGACTGCCGGTGATAAGCCGAGAGGAAGGTGGGGATGACGTCAAGTCCTCATGGCCCTTACGGGCTGGGCTACACACGTGCTACAATGGCGGTGACAGTGGGAAGCGAACCCGCGAGGGTGAGCTAATCTCCAAAAGCCGTCTCAGTTCGGATTGCACTCTGCAACTCGAGTGCATGAAGTTGGAATCGCTAGTAATCGTGGATCAGCATGCCACGGTGAATACGTTCCCGGGCCTTGTACACACCGCCCGTCACACCATGGGAGTTGGCTTTACCCGAAGGCGCTGCGCTAACCCGCAAGGGAGGCAGGCGACCACGGTAGGGTCAGCGACTGGGGTGAAGTCGTAACAAGGTAGCCGTAGGGGAACCTGCGGCTGGATCACCTCCTTTCTAAGGATGTTCCCTCAGCACGGCCATGATCTTCGGATCGGGCACGGCTATCGGAGCTCTTAGATCAAGCCCGCAGTCAGCGGGCATTTGGCGGGACGCCGCCGTCTTCGTTTCTCTTTCTTCATGGACGAGCCCGGGCCGGGATCCTCGCAGGAGGGTAGCCGCCGGCTTGGGGCCTGTAGCTCAGGTGGTTAGAGCGCACCCCTGATAAGGGTGAGGTCGGACGTTCGAGTCGTCCCAGGCCCACCACTCATCATGCGTGCCGCTGATCACTGGCTGCGCTTTCGCCCGTTCGCGTCGCGAACGAGCTGTCGCACGTTCCGCAGATGCGCCGCATCTGCTCGGGGGCCATAGCTCAGTTGGGAGAGCGCGTGCTTTGCAAGCATGAGGTCGTCGGTTCGATCCCGTCTGGCTCCACCAGTTATCCTGGTAGCGCCGGCCGCGCGGATCGCCGCCGAGACGGTCGATCTCGTCCATGAAACCTGAATTCGCACATTCCGCAGGCGGTGCCGGGAATGAGGCGTGTTGTCTGACATTGTGAAGAGGCATTTCGTTCGACGCGATCGCGGGAACCCTCGGGTTTTCGGGATGGGTCGGAGCGGGCGGGCAACCGTCCGGGGCCGACCACCGGGTGCTGACCGCACCGGGGTCGAATGAGATGCGAAGCTGGTCTTTTCAAAGATCGCGATACCGGAGGCGGGTCTCTCAAAACCGCCTCGCCCCAAGTTCCTTAAGAGGGGTGGGTATCGACGATGAGAACGATCAAGTGTCTTAAGGGCATTCGGTGGATGCCTTGGCGCTGAGAGGCGATGAAGGACGTGGTACGCTGCGATAAGCGTCGGGGAGGTGCGAACAACCTTTGATCCGGCGATTTCCGAATGGGGAAACCCACCTTCGACGACTGGGACTCTGAAGTCTTGGCCTGGAGCGATCCGGGTGCGAGGCTTTGGAATTCCAGTTGTCAGATGAAGGTATCAAATCCTGAATCCATAGGGGTTTGAGGCGAACCCGGGGAACTGAAACATCTAAGTACCCGGAGGAAAGGACATCAACAGAGACTCCGTTAGTAGTGGCGAGCGAACGCGGACCAGGCCAGTGATGAATGAGCGACAAGCGGAACCGGACAGGAAAGCCGGGCCTGAGTGGGTGACAGCCCCGTACGCGTAATGCAATCATTCATCCTCGAGTAAGGCGGGACACGTGAAATCCTGTCTGAACATGGGGGGACCACCCTCCAAGCCTAAGTACTCCTCAGCGACCGATAGCGAACAAGTACCGTGAGGGAAAGGTGAAAAGCACCCCGACAAGGGGAGTGAAACAGTTC
>NZ_JBJGXH010000008.1:0-14487 GCF_045108345.1 Ancylobacter terrae | reverse complement strand
CCGCCACTTCCGCTCTGTGCATAAATCGTGATTTTTGCACAGAAACCTCGACCCAATGATTTCAGCACGTTAGTCTGTGCATAAATCATGTGCGAAAGTGCGAGGTGTTATGGCGGCGATTTACGGCTATGCGCGGGTATCAACTGACGGGCAGACGCTCGATGCCCAGCGCACCGCCCTCGCCTCTGCCGGAGCTGTGCGGGTGTTCGAGGAAACTGCGAGCGGGGCGCGCGCCGATCGTCGCCAGCTCGCCCGCGCCATTGAGCAGCTTGCCGCCGGTGATGTGCTTCTGGTGACGCGCCTCGACCGCCTCGCGCGATCGACGCGCGACCTGCTCAACATCCTTGCCGCCATCGGAGAGCGCGGCGCGCTTTTTCGCTCACTTGCGGATAGCTGGGCCGACACCACCACACCGCACGGGCGGCTCATGGTGACGGTGCTGGGTGGCTTGGCCGAGTTCGAGCGCGAGCTGATACGCACCCGAACGGGCGAAGGCCGCGAGCGCGCAAAAGCGCGTGGCGTGAAGATGGGCCGTGCACCGAAACTCACCCTACATCAGAAGCGTGAGGCGCGTGAACGGCGCGACAAGGGCGAGGAAACGCTGGCGGATATCGCCCGCAGTTACAACGTCAGCCACTCGACGATTTCGCGGCTTCGTTAGAGCGCTCTCGCCCCCAAAGCGCCCTGCCCTTTGAGTGGCAGGCCTCCATTGTGATTTCACCCGCCAGCCGCCAACGCTGTTGCGAACCTGCCACGACCCGCGCCGATTATGCACCCATAAGCCCACACATTCACGGTTTCATAAGGCCACGGCTTTATAGGTGTGTAGGTGTATGAACGAATGAACACATGAACGAAGCAGGCCCGGTATGAAAACCATCTCCATCGTGTCGCAGAAAGGGGGCGTCGGTAAAACGACCCTTGCCACTGCCCTAGCCGTCGAGGCGAGCCGCGAAGGGAAGAAGGCCGTCCTTTTCGACCTCGATCCTCAGGCGTCGGCATCCTTCTGGAAGGATACCCGTGTCGATAGCTCTCTGGCGATTACCGCCGTTCCAGCGGCGCGCCTCTCGCACGTGCTCGCGGCAGCAGCCGAGGCCGGGTGCGACCTCGCCATCATCGACACCCCACCCTTCTCAAAAGACATCGCCTATGAGGCCGCGCAGCACGCCGATTTCGTGCTCGTGCCGAGCCGCCCGGCCGTGCTCGACATCATGGCGATGACGCGGACCCTCGAACTGCTTCAGCACTATGAGCGCCCCTATGGCGTCGTGCTCACTTTCTGCCCGCCACAGGGCCGCGAGGTGGACGATACGTGCGATGTCATCACGAAGCTGAAAGCTCCCCTCTGCCCGGTGCGCATCGGCAATCGGATCGCCTATTCCCGTGCGCAGCAATCCGGGCAAGCCGCGCAGGAGATCGAGCCATCCGGCAAGGCGGCGCAGGAAATCAAAGATCTATACGCGTATGTGTGTATGAACCTATACGATCATAAGCAGAAGGAGAAGCCGCATGGCCGTAAACGCATTGCAAGCGGTGCTTGACCGCGCTGCACAGACCCCCGAGCCGCAGGTGCCGCCTGTGGCCGTAAAGGCGGTCAAACGGACCAAGCCGCAGCCTGAGGCAAAGCAGGAGGTCGAGGAGCCGCGCAAATTCTCGCGCCCCGTGCGCGAAGGGAAGCGATTCATCGGAGGGCATTTCAGCCATGGCGTCGCTCGCCAGCTCCGCATGATTGCGGCCGAGGATGACACGACCATCCAGCAGCTTCTCGAAGACGCGCTCGACCTGCTTTTCACCAAGAAGGGCCGTGCCACCATTGCCAAGCTAGGAGGCGAATGAACCTATGTCTGTATGTGGCAATAGGTTCATGCGTTCATACACATGAGTAAAGTTCGCGCTTTCGACCGCCAGTTTGATTTGTTCGTGCCCTTCATCGCGGACATACCGCTGCGCGACCAGCGCGAAACGATGGAACGCCCTTTCTTCAGCCTTTCGAAGAACAAGCGCGTGAAGCCCATCGAGTATGTAAGCCCGGACGGCCAGCTCTATGTGAAGATCACCGCTAACCCTGAATATGGCATGGCGACCATATGGGATGCCGATATCCTCATATGGGCCGCATCCGTGCTTACGGACATGAAGCGGAAGGGCCGCAATGACATCCCCCGCACCCTACAATTCCAGCCCTACGACCTCCTGAAGACCATCGGCCGCGCCTCCGGTGGGCGGGAATACCGCCTGTTGAAGGAGGCGCTAAGTCGTCTTCAAGCCACGGCGATCGAGACCAATATCCGCGCTGATAAGGGACGGAAGAAGCATCGGCAGTTTAGCTGGATTGAAGGGCTGAACGACCTCACGGACGACAGCGGAGAGCAGAGCTTCGGCATGACCTTCACGCTCTCCGAATGGTTCTATGAGGGCGTGCTTGCGGATGGTGGCGTGCTCGCCATCGACCCCGAGTATTTCACGATCAAGGGCGGCCGCGAACGCTGGCTATATCGTGTGGCCCGCAAGCATGCAGGCGGGGCAGGGGAGGAGGGGTTCTCCATTCCCTTCGACACGCTATTCCAGAAGTCGGGAGCGGAAGGTAGCTATCGCCGCTTCAAATTCGAGATGCTGAAGATCGCCCGTGAGGACGCTTTGCCATCCTTCGCGCTCCGCATTGCGCAGGCAGGGCAGGGCGAGCCTATCTTGCACATGTTCCGTCGCGAGTGCGCGCCGGAGGCGGGGGAACTGGTGACGAAGCCAGCCCGTGCACGTGGCGGGCGCAAGAAGGGCGCGCCTAAGGCAGATAGTGGGCTGCCGCTATTCACCCGAGAGCTTAGCGACGAAACGATAGCCAAGGTGCGCGCCGCATTCCCTCGCCACGATGTATATGCCCTGAAATCAGATTTCGACTACTGGCTGGCTGAGGACACGGACCGCACTCCTAAAAACTACGAGGCCGCGTTCCTTGGCTTCCTAAAGAGCCATGCCGAGCGCAATCGCTAGGCCTGATGTGTTCCCGATATCCCGATAACTCCTCCCTTCGACAGATGGAAAGGCTGGAAATGCAGGCGATGCGGCTCAAAATGCACGGCAAGCAGGAGAGTTTCGGGACATCAGGAACGCTCAGAGGGCGGAAAACGGCCCTTTACAAGCGCTTATCCACAGGGCAGCCGAATCTTTCGGGATATCAGGAACGGGTTTCGGGATATCGGGAACAAACAGTCGGGACATCAGGAACGCAGGTGTCGGGACATCAGGAACAAAGTGACGGGATATCAGGAACGCCCCGATTTCATAACCGACTGAAATTCCAATCTTTTTTAGCGCCAAAATGGCTCTTAACTCTTTAACTGAGTTCTATTTAACTCTTTAACCGATTTTCCCCCCTCCCCCCATATTCGGCATCGCCCGGAGGGCGATTGGTCTAAACGGTGTCGGCCTCACGGCCGACTGAATTTTCCTTTCTCGTAGGTAATAGGCGGCTTCGCCGCTAATCGGCGTCCGGCCCATGGCCGGACAAGTTTTCGCCCTCCTCCATTCAGCCTACCGCCATGCTCGCAGAGGCAACCACGCATAGCGCGGTCCTCCGCTCCGCTCCGGCCCTTCGGGTGCCTTCCTGCTGTGCGTGACGGTGTTCTGATGGCGTCGGGACGGGGAACGTCAGTATTCCGCGCTTCGCGCGGGCTCGCCACGCCTGCGGCGCGTCGAACAGGGAACATGGGTTTAGAAGGTAAGAGCTTTCAGATAGCTCATAGGCCGCGAAAATTTTGCCCCTGAAGGCCTTCTTCCCCTCCACATAGGGGAGAGGGTGGCCAGAGGGCGCTTCGCGCCCAGCGGGCAAATATGGCGTTCTACCGTGGAGCCGAGCGAGGGTGATTTCCACCCGGCGCAATGCGCCGCGTGTCTCCGAGGCTATTCCGGTCGCTTCTTTCCGCACTGCCAGACTTCGCCGTTACACAGATATTGCCCGCCGCGCTCTCCGCACTCATAGGCGCGGATGAAATCGGCGTTCGCCAGCTCGATCTCAGAGGGCCGTACCTCGCCCGAGACCGGCACATACCAGCCTTTCGGGTTCTGGCTACCCTTCGCCCAGGCGTTGAAATGGTTCTGCAAGCACACCGAATAGGTGCGCAGGAAGCGCCGCCCGTGGCGGGCGTAAATCTCATTGCGCGCCACATAGAGTTCCCAACCGGAAAGCGGCTTCAGATCGTCCACCGTAAGCGCGCGGCTTGCCGAATCAGACAGCACGAACCCGGCCGAGGTCAGCCGCAATTCATCGGGCGGCATGTAGTCGCGATAAACAGGACCGCTCTCCGCTTGCAAGGCCGGTATCGGCAGGACGCGGAATGCTCCCGCGACCACGACCACCACCGTCGCGACCGCCAACATCCCGGCCGCGATCGTCACCCGGCCATGGCGTCGTGAAGGCACCGGCACCGGCTCGACCAGGGGCGAGGTTTCCGGGGGAGGCGGGTCAGTTTGCACCATCGGCACCGCTTGCCCTTTCCGGGCGGCGGATGCTTCCGCATAGAGCCGGTTCCATACCGGTTCCAGCTTCGCATTGCCGGTCACGCCGAGCGTATCCGCCAGCGGCTTGAGAAAGGCCGGGGAGGGGAGATTATCGCCCCGACGCCAATTGCCGATGTTCTTCTCAAGAACGGTTTGCTTCGTCGCATCCTTGATGGCGGTCGCGAGCTGCTTGTGCGTGTGCAGCCCTTTCACGAGCGCCAGCTCGTCCAGCATCTCAGCGAAGCTGCGCCAGGTGCCGAATGGGCGGGTGGAATGTTCCTGCGGATCGGTCATGGACACCTGGCCGGGAGCAATATCGCACCACAGCATAAGCGGTACATTTCGTAAGTCACTGCCAGCGTGCATCTTTTCCGCTGGTTTCCGGCGGTTTCCTTCCGCTTGGAGGGACTTTTCCCGCTGCGCTGCGGAACCTCGCCCCGTCAACCGAACAGGGGGAGGCCGAAAATGGCACCAGCATCGAAACGCCGCTTCCAGGCGACCGTGCAGCACACACCGGCCGAGCAGGAGCAGACCCTTTTCCAAAGTGTCTGCGACGCGATCGGAGAGGGCGCGGCCTATGTCGCCCACGAGATCATGCCGGACATCCACGCCAAGCTTATCGACGAGGCCTGGTTCGGGCGCACCCCCGGCGCTGATCCCTCGCACAGCCCCGAGAGGGAAGCCGTCTGGCCCTCCGGCTCCCTGACGATCGAGGGCGAGATTTCGCCTTCGCCCGAGCACTCCCACAGCCCCGACCTCGATATCGAACGCTGAAAGGATATTGCCATGCGTGCACATTCCGAACTCGACATTCACAACGTCGTCGCGAACATCGAGCAGGCCCGCCGTGCGTCCGATAAATGGATCGGCATCGGCCCGTTTGGTATCGGCCTCGATGGCATTCTCGCCTTCGTGCCGGTCGTGGGGCAGTTCTATACCGCTGGCGCGGCCGTCTACATGCTCGCCCAGGGCGTGAAGGCCCGCGCATCCGGCATCACGCTTTTGCAGAGCGGGTCGCTCTTCATGGTCGATATGGCGATCGGCATGGTGCCGGTCGTGGGATCGGTTCCCGATGCCCTGCTGTGCTCGTCGCTTTGGGCGGGCTGGCTGCTGAAGCGCGACATTAGCCGGACCATCTACACCGCCGACAAGAACGATCCGCGTATCGGTGAAGCCATGAGCTGCGGGCGGCGCGTCGTGCTGCTTCCGGCCGAGTGAGGGGAGGGGAGATCATGCACCATCATTCACTCGCCAATCGGGCGAACAGCTTTGTTGCGGAGCTGGAGGCTCCGCTGGTTTCCCTGGGTGAGCGCGATGCGCTCACCCTTGGCCAGGCCGTGCAGGGCGTGGCCATTATCGGCGGCACGGGCAGCGCCAAGACCAGCGGTTCGGCCCGTGCGCTCGCCCTTTCCTACATGCGCAATGGTTTTGGCGGACTGGTCCTCTGCGCCAAGCCCGAGGAAGCCGCGCTGTGGCAGCATTACGCCAAGCAGACCGGCCGCCCGGCCTCGTTGATGCGCATCGGCGCGGGCACGCCCTGGCGCATCAACGTGCTCGACTATGTGCTCGCCAAGTTCGGCATCGAGGCGACGAGCGTTGCCGTCGCGGTGCTGAAGCTCATCGCAGATGCATCGCGCCTCGCCAAATCCCGCCCCGCCGCCGAGGGCGCGCAGTTCTGGGAGGATGCGAACCACCAGGCGCTGATGAACGCCGTGCCCTTGCTCTATTCCGCGCATGGCCGCGTCCGGCTCGACGAGCTGTATCGCTTCATCCAATCCGCGCCGCGCACGGAAGAGGAGACGATGGACCCCAAATGGCAGGACAGATCCTTCCTGTACCTCACCATCCATAAAGCGCTCGAAGATCCCGTGCATCGCCTGAGCGAGCAGGCGGTCATGGCGTGCGGTGCCTATTGGCGGTTCGATTTCGCGCGGCTCGATCCCAAGACCCGCTCGAACATCGTCATCACCATGACGAGCCTGCTGTCGCGCTTCGCCCATGGGCGACTGCACGACCTGTTCTGCACGCACACCACCTTCGTTCCCGAGCTGTCGCTGGAAGGGGGAATCCTCATTCTCGACATGCCGGTGAAGACCTGGCAGGAGGACGGCATCATCGCCCAGCACATCCTCAAATTCCTGTGGCAGCGGGCCGTAGAGGCGCGCAGCGCGTTCCATGATGGCGGGCCGATGCGCCCCGTCTTCCTCTGGGCCGACGAGTGCCAGTTCTTCATCAACGAGTATGACGCCGAGTTCCAATCCACGGCGCGATCGGCGCGTGCCTCGACCGTCTACATCACCCAGAGCCTTCCGACCCTCTACGCCAAGATCGGCGGGCAGAACCCGCAGCATTACGCGGACATGCTGCTCGCCAATCTGACCACCAAGATTTTCCATGCCAACGGATGCCCCGTCACCAATCGCTGGGCGGCCGACATGATCGGGCAGACCATCGTGCTGCGCGCGGGCATGAATCGCGGCAGCAACAGCGGCGGTTCCAGCTCCACCTCACATGGCTACGGCACCGGAAACTCCTGGAACTATGGCGCGACCAACACCTCCACCATGGGGGCGGACGGACGCACCGGCTACAACAACCAGCATTCGCGCGGCCATGGCGCGAATGAGAGCTGGAACCATGGCCGCACCAACGGCACGAGTTGGGGCGAGAGCGAGGGCGAAAGCCTTCAGGAGCAGAAGGACTACAAGATCGACCCCGCCATGTTCGCGAGCGGATTGCGCACCGGCGGGCTTCATAACGACCGCAAGGTGGATGCGATCATCGTCCAGCCGGGCCGACGCTTCGCCTTCACCCGCGACCACTACATGCCGATCACATTCCGGCAGGAGGGCTGAACATGAAGCGCTTCTTCAATCGCCTCTGGGCGAACCCTGTCACCCAATGGATCATCATCGGCAGTTTTGCCTATAGCGCCTGGCACTGCTGGCAGGCGGGAGGCGAGGGCTGGGGGTGGCCCGTTTTCTGGGGCGTCATCGGCATCCATGCCGCGAACGTCACCAGCGCCGAGCGCCGCCGGCGCGAGCTGGACGTGGTTGAGCCGGGCCGTAATGGGCCGTCCCTGCTTGCGCGGACGCTGGGGCATCCCGTCATCGCCTGGCCGATCATCCTCGCCTGCGGAGGCACCGTTGCCCTTGGTGTCCATGCCCAGATTCAGAAGGGCGTGGCGATCGACGGCGGGTTCCTTGCCGTGGCGCTTGTGGTGCTACTTCCCGCCCTTCTGGCCCTGCGCTGGACGGTGCAGCGTAGCCGCTGGAAGCAATCGGCTCCCGCGACCGCCGCGCCGGTGGCTCCGGCGTCCGACGCCTCCAGGTGCGTGCCGACGGCATTGGTGATCGTTCCCGACATCCCGGCACCGCCGAGCATCGCCGAGGCCATGCAGCGCCTTCACCCATCCCTGCTCGCCCTGGTCAGGGAAGGCGCGCGCATCGAGGCCGCGCAAGCGTGAAGCCCTAGCCCCTGTCCGGGTTCGCTCGGGCAGGGGAATTGAAGGACCAACGCATCAGTGCCCCTGCCCGAGGCCCAGATGGGTGATGCGGCGCACGATGGGGGCGCCTTCGGGTTCCTTCTCCCCCCAAATCTTGGGCGACCATGCCTGAATGACGCTCACGCTGGCGGAATGTAGCCGCTGTATCAGCTCGGCCAGCCGCTCGCCCTCGATGCGCACATGGCGCATGCCGAAATCGAGCAGGATGGTGTGGTCATCGACATAATCGACGGCGACGAGCTGCGGATAGGACAACATCGTGCCTTGCAGCACGCCGGAGCGGGCATCGAAGCTGCGCAGGTCGAGGAACATCGACACCGAGCGCCCGCGCTGCACGATGAACGCCTTGTAGGCGCTCGGGTCCACACCCGGCAGCAGGTCGAATTCATCCAGCGCGGCATCCTTGGCGGATTCCGCCGGGGCGTCGGCATCGCCGCCCGGCTTGCGCTTGAAGAACTCATCCTGCCAGCGATCACCGCTCATCGGTCAAACCCCCGCCCGGTGTCTCGCGCCAGCTCCGGCCTCTTATCGGGCGCAAGGCGGTCTATTTGCCGTTCGAACCAGCCCACGAAGCGCTCGACCGTCTGTACGTTCTTCGCCACCTTGCTCTGACCCTTTTCGAGCTTGGCGAAAGCATCCCGTGCGGCGTCCTCGACCCGCCGGAAATGCTTCGCCGCGAGATACTGCCCGAAGCGGTCCTTCATGCCGCCATACAGCTCCTTCATGTGCCACGCCATGCGCAGGGCAGGCTCGGGCATGCGGGCCAGACCACGTTCGAGCAGGGAACGGCGATCAATGCGCGCGGCGCTCCCCGCATCCGCCAGCGCATCATTTGCCGTCTTCTCCCACGCCTCGCGGGCTTGGTCGAAGAAGGCCGGGCTGTTCCAGCTCTCGGCGTTGCTCATGACGAGCACGGGCTTGCCGTCGTCATGGGTCAGCCCGTCCGGATGGTGTACCCAGTCATGGCGCGACTTCTTGCCGAAGCCGTCGTCCTCGAGCGGGCGCATGGTCAGCATGACATGGGCGTGCGGCTGTTCCTGCCCGTCGCTGGCGACCTTGTTGTGCACGGCGATATCCGCGACCATGCCACGCGACACGAAGGTAGAACCGATATAGTCGCGCAGCAGGGCAATGCGCTCCTCCCGCGACAGCTCGCGCGGAAGCATGATGCGCAGCTCCCGGCACACCTGCGCGTCCTTCCGTTTCTCGGAGGCCTCGACCCGGTTCCAGAGGGTTTGCCGATCATGCACCCACGCGGGCGCGCCCTGCGGTGCCATGATCTCGGTATGCTCGACCCCTGACCTGCGACGGTAATCATGGGTCACGTCAGCGCGTTCGTCGTGCAGCTTCTCCCCTGCCCGGTAGGCAGCGGCGGCAACGGCCGAGCGCCCCGAGCTGCGCTTGATGACCTGCATCGACCAACTGAACAGTGCCATGGTGGCTCCCGTTGAGGCCCGGCTTCCGAACTCACCGCACCAGTTTAACCCCTTTCGCTCAGGCAGGTAAGTGTGCACTTATACGTTGGTTCCCAACGTGCACCCTGCCGGAGGCTAGCAAGGGGCCAGTATCGCACTCAAAGGTTAAAATTTCGCACGATATTAAACTAATGCGTGTGTCGCCTTGCCGACCCAGAGGGGCTTGCCCTTCACCCCATCGGGGGACGTTCCGCCGCCACTCCCCGAACCCTAGGCGGTCCACCGACCTACGACCAGGCGAGCCGCTTGGTCTCCGGTCGAAGCATTCTCTGTTCGGCCCCGCCGGAGGCATGGGTGCCATTCTCCGTCCCGGCCATGCCCTCCCCTCGCTGCCGCGCGCAGCGCAGGGCAAGGAGGCCGACAGGCATCGCCGGAGGCGACGCGCACGCGTCCTTGCCCGGAGGGAGCACGGTGGCATGCTGGGTAGCATGTCGGGCTTGCATGCGGTGGTAAACTTGCCTACTATTGGACAAAAGGAGAACGCATCATGGCCCATGTCGAGAAAGTTAGCATCGCGCTTACCCCCGAGATGGCCGCCGCCGCTCGCAGCGCTACCGATGCCGGAGAGTATGCATCGACTAGCGAAGTGGTGCGGGAGGCTATGCGCGATTGGATGCGTCGTCGTGCCGAGCGGGCCCAAGCTATCGATGAGCTGGGGGCTCTCTGGGATGCTGGCGTTAGTAGCGGCGCTCCGGTCGATGGTGAGGATGCCTTTGCTCGCCTGCGCTCGCGCTTGGACAACTACATCGCCGCCCGCGAGGCGTGATGGCTTTCCGCCTATTACCGTCTGCCGAAAGCGACCTTTGGGAAACTGTCAGGCGCATTGCGGATGATAACCCGGCCGCTGCGCTCCGCTGGTACGATTCCATTGTTGAGCGTTGCCGCCTCCTGGGTGAGATGCCCCGGATGGGAACCGAGCATCCGCAGGTGAGGCCGGGTTTGCGAACATTTCCAGTGGGGAATTACCTCATCCTCTATCGGGAGGCTGAGGGCGGGGCCGATATTGTTCGCGTCGTATGGGGCGCTCGCAAGTGGCAAGAGCTGCTTGAGAGGTGATGCTACACGGAACGGCATAAGTATGCCGATCAAAGATTTGCTGAGTGTTGTGGCCGGTCGGCCTAACGAAAATGAAATATCGGTGACGGTCGGGGGCGCGAGATGAGAACAAAGAAAATAACAAAGCCTGATGTCATTGACATTAGCAGCTCTATCCTGTTCGAGGGGGACGCCCTGACCGTTTTGAGGCGGCTTCCTTCGAATAGTGTGCAATGTGCTGTTACCTCTCCGCCTTATTGGGGCCTTAGGGACTACAATGTCCCTGAGCAGATAGGATTAGAGGAAACATTGCCGCAATTCATCAACAACCTAACGTCTGTTTTTTCAGAAATGCGTCGGGTTTTAAAGGATGATGGCGTTTTTTGGCTAAATATCGGCGATGGATATACTAGCGGAAACCGGGGATGGCGTGCGCCAGATAAGAAGAACCCGGCACGGGCGATGGATGTGCGTCCCGACACGCCGGACGGGTTAAAGTCGAAAGACCTTCTTGGAATCCCGTGGCGGCTTGCCTTCGCCCTTCAGGACGATGGGTGGTATTTGCGTGCAGATGTCGTTTGGAACAAGCCAAACGCCATGCCGGAGAGCGTGAAAGACCGGCCGACGAGGGCCCACGAGTATCTCTTCATGCTCACGAAAAGCGAACGCTATTTGTATGATCGCGAGGCGGTGCGCGAGCCGAACGGGCGGAATTGCCGTTCGGTTTGGAACGTTCACACTCAGGGCTTTAGTGGCGCGCATTTCGCGACATTTCCACCCAAGCTGATCGAGCCTTGCATTCGGTCGTCCAGCCGTCCCGGGGATTTCGTGCTCGACCCATTTTTTGGATCGGGCACAGCGGGACTTGTGGCGGAATCGCTTGGTCGCCGCTATATCGGGATAGAGTTGAATCCTGAATATGTTGCGTTAGCCGCCCGCCGCATCGGCGCAGTGCAGCCGAAGGTCGTCAGGATTGCCGCATGACGATTACGGTTCCGCAGCCGGATGCCCAGATCAATTTCGCAGCAATGCTGGCGGCAATCCGTCGCCTATATCTGCAAGATGCGCTCGCAGAAACGGTGAAGTCGCTCGCGGTCCCCGACATCGATCGAGAGCTGGCATCCCATGTTCCGAGCCATAGCCTCACGACCCTTGCAACGCATGGCTTGCGGGGCGAGCTTGTGTTTCCGGTCCCGGTGATCCTCACAGCGAACCCTCGCCTGCTCGGGTACTATCGGCTGCTCTACGGGTACAGCCAGAAAGAATTCTATACGGCTGCGACAGGGCTTGGCCGTTTCAAGGCCATGGAAGAGCGCGGAGTTATCCGCAAGGATATCGCGTCCGACATCGAAGCGCTCGCGAAAGCGTTTTGCGAAGCAGGTGCATTGCTCGTGGCGGGTATCGGCACGGGCAAGGTGAGCGCGTCCCTCCTCGATGACCTTACCCTGCTCACGCTCGGGCCCCAGCTCCGAGGCGGGGCTAATGTTCGCAAGGGAGCTGCGGGCATTCGTACCGTGTTCAATGCAATCCATGAAATTGTCGCGAAGTCGGTCACGTCGCTATCGGATACACGCATCGAGATCAAGAATGCGACCGGGCGTGCTGTACTGATCGAGTTCGCGCCCGACCCGGATATTATCATCCGGGAGGAAATGCGGCCCGGGGTGTATCGGGAAATTATTGCGATCGAGGTGAAGGCGGGCTCAGATTTCTCGAATATCCATAATCGTATTGGAGAGGCCGAGAAAAGTCACCAGAAGGCAAAGGCCAACGGTTACGCTGAATGCTGGACCGTTGTGAATGTAGATAAGATCGACATGGCTATGGCGAAGCGGGAAAGCCCAAGCACCAATAGGTTTTATCGCATATCCGACCTAGTAGCCGCGAGCGGCGACGAGTATCAAGATTTTAAGGACCGTGTAGTTTCACTAACGGGTGTTGTATCGCGATAATATACTACGTGCTCGCTTGGTATATTCGCTTTGAGTTGGTGATGAACATTTCACCTCCGAGCGCTGCGCGGTATAGACCGTTATCAAGGAAATGCAGCAGCGCCTTCGCATTCGATTTGGTGGACGGCATGACGATGCGATCCGCGATGATTTCGACCTGAAATCCCTCGGTATCTGCCGCTTCGGCTATCTGCGCAGGTGTATAATTACCCAGTGTATTGCGCTCGCTGATGGCGTTGATGAGCTTGCGCATCTTCTGGTCCGCCATGGACTTGAACGCCGCTGCATCGGCGATTTGTAAGCTCGGTAATGCGCAAAACGTGTCCAGTTGGGCGTTCGTCGCTTCCTGATAGAGGTTCGTTAGGTCGAAGATCAGCTTGATACGATTAAACAGCCGGAACTTGATGCGGTCACCGTCGATCATGCCCGCAAGCGACGCCCCGAGGCTGAAGGCGGGTTGCGTCAATCGGTTGAAGGTGTCGCCATCGAGAATGAGATTGAAGCGCCGCTCTAAAAGTTGCCGTGCGGAAAATTCCTGAAGCAGCAACCGCGGGCCAGCGGGGCGCTGGACGAGTACGGCAAGGGCGCGGATGCCTTCGTTCTCGAAGGCCGTCGCATTCACCTGCGGCATCGCGACGATATTGCCCTGCGCAGCTTGGAATATCGATGTAGCCTCAGGGGTGATCGGTGCGTACAGCAGTTCGTTAGGCTCGGGGCTCCAGCCGCCGTCGAACACGACTTCCTCACTCACGCCGTTCAGGAACGTCTGTTCCTGTTGGATAAATATTCCCTCAAGCTGTCCCTGTACTTCAGCTGTCGTCATGACGCGTTTGACGATGAAATCAGAACCCGGCTTGCATAGGGCTAGCAAATTAACTGGCATTGGCGTCCTCCAAGTCGATCAATATATATTCTGTAAGCTGACCAACTTGATCTATCTGCGCAGTGTTGCGAAGCTGCTTCTTCGTAATGAGAACATACGTGACGCCTTCAATGGAAGACACCTTATAGAAATGCCACCGGACTAGGCCGAGTAGCGGGTTGAAATGGTAATTATATCCGGTAGCCGTCAGTAGGGCAAAGACCAGAAGGGTCGGGATCATGATGTTCATGTTCCACTGGCCGAGCGGAGCCGTGAACAAGGGTGATAGGTAGAGCAGCATGAACGCGATATTCTCGCGGTCGGCGGCTTCGACGCTGGCAGGTTTGAACGGGAATCGTTCAAGATATTTCTTCGCCTGCTTGAGTAGCCACGCACAACAGGCAACGAGGAAGAGGCACCCGCTGATGAGCAGGATTGCCAATAGCGTTTTTCCCTCGCTGAACGCGACCCAAGCATAGACCAGCCCGATCGGCGCAATGGCCGACATAATGAGGAGCGTCTTTGCGATACGGCCGAACATTCCTGTTTTGTTCTCATGGTTTTTTGGAGTTGTCGAGCCTTATCGTTGCACGCCCCTGCGTCATAGTCGTCACGTTTCCCGCGAGGATGGCCGCGTTCCTGACAGGGCGCGCCCCCTAGTCAATCTCCCGCCCGCTCCATTCGCTGCGCTCCCGTGTTGTCGGTGACAAGGAGGCTTTTTCGCCCAGTCCAACGTCGCGCGTCCTCGCCAGGGGACGTGTTCAACAACGACGAAAGGACGGACCCATGACCGATACCGAATACACCTTCACCACCTTCTTGCAGTGGAAGCAGCATACCATCCGAGTGCGCTATGCGCCCAAATATGCGGATGGCGTCATTACACATCTCGAACTGCTTTCCGATGGTCCTAATCCCATTACTAGGACAGGGTACTGCTCCCATTTTGTCCCGCCGGGGACCATAGAGGCAGTGGGGGGCCCCGAGGCCTACACGTCGCAATGGCTTGCCGAGGCTGAAGCCGCTGAAGAATGGCAGGAGTACCTAGCGAAGTCGCGGCAAGGCGATCTGTTCGGAGGCGGCTAAGCCGCCACTTCCGCTCTGTGCATAAATCGTGATTTTTGCACAGAAACCTCGACCCAATGATTTCAGCACGTTAGTCTG
>NZ_JBJGXH010000007.1:0-37837 GCF_045108345.1 Ancylobacter terrae | reverse complement strand
GTCTCGACATGGGCGGAGGCGGCGCAGATCACGCTGTGGTAGGACTGGCACAGCGAGGCCAGCGCCAGCGAATTGGCGGCCGTGCCGTTGAAGACGAAGAACACGTCGCAATCGACCGCGAAAAGCGCGCGGAAGGCGTTCGAGGCGCGCTCGGTCCAGGCGTCGTCGCCATAGGCCACCGCCGAGCCGCTATTGGCCCGCGCCATCGCCGCCCAGGCTTCCGGACAGATGCCGGCATAATTGTCGCTGGCGAATTGCTGCGGTGACGGCGCCATGCCCTCTCCCTTCTTTCACTGCGGCCGTGGGCTGCGCCGGGCGCTCAGCCGGCCAGATCGCCGATCACGCGCACCCGCACGCGCAACGGATCGCCGGGGATGTAGGACATCGGCGTGTCCTCCATGTCGAGCACGTCGAGCGTCTCCTCCGCCGCCCCGGCCGCGACGGCCTGCGCCCGCGCCGCCGCGAGCGTCTGCGCGATCGCCTGGTCGCGCGGCACGCCGTAGAAGATCCGTTCGCTCTCGCCGCTGACCTGCGACATCGCCGCGCCGACGGCATTGGCGACACCGGCATGCTCGACCTTGATCACGCTCGACACCCCCGGAAGGCTGTCCGGCACGAGGAAGGCGCCACCGCCCACGGCGATGACCGGCAGGTCGCCGGCGCTGGTCTTCATCCGGTCGACGAGCTGGGCGAGGCGGCGCGTGATCCACTCGCGCGCCGCATCGGTCAGCGTGTCGGGCACCTGTGCGAGACGGGCGGCGTCGCCGAGCTCGATCAGGCCGAGCCTCACGCCGACATCGGTCAGGGTGAGCGTGTCGCCGCCGGCGACGCGCGCCTTCTCCAGCAGCCGGAAGCCGACGCTGTCCGGCCCGATGGCGAAGGGGTCGTCGCGCACTACCGTGCCGCCGCCGAGCGCGACCGCGACCACGTCGGGCATGCGGAAGTAGGTGCGGACACCGCCGATGTCGACCTGGGTGTTGGCCTGGCGCGGGAAGCCGGCGCGCAGCATGCCCGCGTCCGTCGTGGTGCCGCCGACGTCGAGCACGACGGCATCGGCGAGCCCGGAGAGCAGATGCGCGCCGCGCATGCTGTTGGTCGGGCCCGAGGCGAAGCACAGCACCGGGAAGCGCTCGGCCTCCTCCGCCCGCATCACCGTGCCGTCGTTCTGCGTGAGGTAGAGCGGACCGGTAAGCCCGGATTCGGCGATGGCCTGGCGGAAGGCGGCGACGGTCTGTCGGGCGAGCCCGTGCAGAGCGCTGTTGAGGATGGTGGCATTCTCGCGCTCGATCAGGCCGATGCGGCCGAGATCGCTGGAGAGCGTGACGGTGACGTCCGGGGCGACCTCGGCGAGGATCGCCGCGGCCTCCGTCTCGCAGTCGGCGATGAGGGGCGAGAACACGGCGGTGATCGCCGCGGCGGTGACGCCGCTGTCGCGGATCGCCGCGGCGACGCGGCGCATATGGGCGCGGTCGAAGGCGACGATGGGCCGCCCGTCGAACTCGTGGCCGCCTTCGATCAGAAAGACCGGCCCGGCCACCGCGCGACGCAGATCCTTCGGCCAGTTGGCCATCGGCTCGATCGACGAGGCGGCCGGCAGGCCGATACGGATCACCGCGACCCGGGACAGGCTCCGCCGCTCGATCACCGCATTGGTGAAATGGGTGGTGCCGATCATCACGGCGCGCACGTCCGGCCGCGATCCGTCGTCACTCGCCAGCACGTGGGCCAGCGCCTTGCGGACGCCGGTGGTGACATCCGCCGTGGTCGGGGTCTTGATCGAGCGCAGGATGGTGCTGCCGTCCAGCAGCACCGCATCCGTATTGGTGCCGCCCACATCGATGCCGATGCGCTTCATGGGGTCAGCTCCTCGAACGGGCGGTAATCGAAGTCGTAGCCGAAGGCGCGGGGACCCACGACCTTCAACCCGTCGGGGCTTCGCATGATCGGATCGGCGGCCAGCACGACCACCGCCACGCGCTGGCCGTAGCGGATCACCTCGGCGCCGATCGCCTCGGCGCTTTCCTCGTCGAGCACGGTGATGAGGTCGGGCACCGAGGCCACCAGCGCGCCATCGCGCCGGGCGACGGAGAACTCGTTCTGGAAATCGATGACCAGTTCGCGCCCCTCATCGGCGCCGCTGCCCGCGAGCCGGACCGCGCCGCGTACGAAGCCGCCCTCGGTGCGGCGGGAGACGTCCTCCACCTTGCCGGTGAAGGCGAGCCGGGCATCGGCGCCCCCGACCAGCGCCGCCACCGGATCGGCGCCCGAGGCCTTCGCGCCCTGGATCGTGCGGCCGATGGAAATGGCGCGCGAGACCGAGCGCAGGATCGCGTGCGCCTTCACCTCGGCGCCCGAGCGCGGCGCCGTGCAGGTGCCGGCGATGGAGCCGAGCTCGACGACGATGCGCCGGCCGATCCGCTCGACTCGGGTGGCGTTTTCGGCACGGGGGATCAGGATCTCGTTGTCGCGGATGTCGGCAATGGCGAAGGGCGCCACCTCCAGCCCACGGATGGCGAAGCTCGCCATCTGCGCCTCAGGGAAGGCACGGCCCATCGTGTCGGCGTCGACCACCGGCAGGCCGAGTTCCATGCCCACCAGCATGGCGAAGAAGGCGTTCTCGCCGCCGATCTCGATCGACATGATGGCGTCGAACGGCGCGCCGGTGTGGGCTTCCATCCGCCGCACGGCGCGGCAGATCGATTGCGGCTCCGGCAGCCGCTCCTTGGTCACCAGCGGCGCGCCCATGATGCACACCACCGCGACGCGGGCCTCATCGGCCAGTTCGTCCGGATCGATGAGGCGGATGCGCCGGCCGCGCCGGTACTCCGCCTGCGCGCAGATGAGTTCGAGATGGGGGTGGTTGCCCCCGCCGGTGCCGAGCACGCCCGCGCCGATGGCGAGCGCCTCCAGTTCGTCATAGTCGAGTTCGCGCATGAAACTGTGGCCCTTGAAGGGGATCAGGCGTCGACCAGCCAGACGGACTGGCTCGGCCATGAGAAGACGGCGTCGGCGCCACGCTCGGGCGCGGGCAGCGCGGCGCTCTGATGCGCGGTGATGCGGCGCCCGTCCGGTAGATGCCCGACGATCTGCTGCGCCGCGCCGGAGAACATGACCTCGTCGACATAGGCTGTGAGGCGGCAGTCGTGCCCGTCGGGCGCAGCCGCACCCACCGCGATCGTCTCGGGACGCACGACCAGCGCGACGCGCGCGCCCACCGCCCGTCCGCCACGCTGGGTCGGCGAGAGCGCGACCCGAGCCGGCAGCCCGTCCGCCTCCACCACGCCATCGGGACGCAGCCATCCCTCGATCAGGTTGGCGTTGCCGACGAAATCCGCGACGAAACGCGTCGCCGGGCGGCGGTAGAGGTTCTCCGGCGTGTCGAACTGCTCCAGCGCGCCGCCGTTCATCACCGCGATGGCATCGGAGAGGGTCAACGCCTCCTCCTGGTCGTGGGTGACGGCGACGAAGGTCAGGCCGAGCTCGCGGTGGATGGTCTTCAGCTCCGCCTGCATCTGCTTGCGCAGCTTGAGGTCGAGCGCGCCGAGCGGCTCGTCGAGCAGCAGCACCGCCGGGCGCACGATCAGCGCGCGGCCGAGCGCGACGCGCTGGGCCTGGCCGCCGGAGATCTGGCTCACCCGCCGCTCGCCGAAGCCCTTCAGGTTGACCAGCTCCAGCATCGCCTCGACGCGCCGGGCGATCTCGGCCTTCGCCACCCTGCGCATGCGCAGGCCGAAGGCGAGGTTCTGCGCCACCGTGCGGTGCGGAAACAGCGCATAGTCCTGGAACACCATGGCGGTGTCGCGCTCATAGGGCGCCGCACCGACCACCGACACGCCGTCGATCAGCACATCGCCGGAGCTCGGCGTGACGAAGCCGGAGATCATGCGCAGCAGCGTGGACTTGCCGCAGCCGGACGGGCCGAGGATGGTGACGAACGCGCCGCGCGGGATCGTCATGGTCACGTCGCGCACGGCGGCCGAGGTGCCGTAGACCTTGCCGACGGCCCGCAGTTCGACGGCGTTGGGGGAAAGCTCGGTCATCGGTTCACGGCTCGCTTTCGCGCCGGCTCTGGCCGAGGATCCAGATCTGGGCGGAGACGCTGACGGCGAGCGTCACCAGGATCACCACGGCGGAGAGCGCGTAGATCTTGGGGGAAATGACCTGCCGCAGCGAGGTCCAGATGGCGATGGGCAGCGTTTCGGTGAAGCCGGCCAGGAACCACGCCACGACGAACTCGCCGAAGGCATCGGTGAAGGCGAGCAGCAGCACGGCGATGAGCGCGGGGGCGACCAGCGGCAGGATCACCTCGCGAAAGGTGACGAACTCGTTCGCCCCGAGATTCATCGCCGCCTCGATGTAGCTGCGGCGGAAGCCGAGGAAGCGCGAATAGAGCATCAGCGTCGCGTAGCTCGACGTCATCGTCGTATGGGCGAGGACGATCGCCGGCTGGCCGATGAGATCGGGCGCGGCGCGGAACAGCACGATCAGGCCGAGGCCGAGGACCAGCTGCGGCAGCACCACCGGCCCCAGCACGAGGCACAGCAGAGCCGACTTCATCCGCACCGGCCGCCACGCCAGCACCATCGCGGCCGGCATGGCGAGGGCGGTGGAGAGCACCGCCGCCAGCAGGGCGAGGCGGATGCTGGTGAGCAGCGAGCCGACGAGGCGCGCATCGCCGAGGCTCGCCGCGAACCAGCCCGTCGTGAAGCCTTCGAGCGGCAGGCCCGGGATCGACTTCGCATCGAAGGCGAACAGCACGATCACCACGATCGGCAGATAGAGGAAGGCGTAGAGCAGCACCGAATAGGCCGGCAGCGCCCAGCCGAGGGAGAGGCGGTTCATGATCCCGCCTCCCCGCTGGCGCGCCGGATCCATTTCATCGACAGCGCCAGTGATATGAAGACCAGCACCAGCAGCACGACGGCCATCGCCGCGCCGCTCGGCCAATCGAGCCGGCGCTGGAATTCGTCCTGGATCACCTGCGAGAACATCAGCTGCTTGCCGCCCCCCAGCAGCGCCGGGGTGACGAACTCGCCGAGCCCGAAGACGAAGCAGAACACCGCACCAACCACGAGGCCCGGCGCCGACAATGGCAGGATCACCTCCCAGAAGGTCCTGATAGGGCTGGCGTTGAGGTCCATCGCCGCGTCGATCCAGCTGTCGTGGATGTTGCTGATGGCGGCGTAGAGCGGCAGCACATAGAGCGGCAGGTAAGCGTAGATCAGCCCGATCGCCGTGGAGATCGGCGAATAGAGCAGGAAGCTCAGCGGCTGGTCGGTGAGGCCGAGCGCCATCACCGTCTGGTTGATCACGCCCCGCTCGCCGAGCAGCAGCCGCCACGCGGCCACCCGCATCACGATGCTGACCCAGAACGGCGCGATCACCGCCACCAGCAGCAGCCCGCGCCAGCGCCCGGCCTTCTTGGCGATGAAATAGGCCACGGGATAGGCGAGGATCGCGCAGGCGATGGTGACGAAGGCCGCCGTCTGCACCGAGAGCAGCAGGGCGCGCCAGATCGCCGGCCGCGCAAAGATGGCAGCGTAATTGTCGAGGGTGAAATCGGGAACCAGCCGGTAGTTCTTCGTGCGCCAGAAGCTCAACCCGAGGATCAGCGCCACCGGCAGCACGAAGAACACCACCTGCCACAGCACCAGCGGCAGCAGCCCGGCGGTGGGCAGCAGCGCCGCCAGCGTGCGCCGCCCTCGTGCGGTGCCGGACCCCGCCATCACGCGAACGCGTATTCGCCGCGGGCGAAGGCCGGCGTCGGATAGGCGAGCTTCGAGGGCTTCAGCCCCGTCGCGACCATGGCGCGGGCGAAATGCAGCGCCACCTTGCCGGGGTCGATCACCGGAATCGAGACTCCGAAATGGCGGTGCAGCGCCTCTTCCACCGCCTGCGCCATGTCGAAGCCGGTGCCGGTGCAGCCCATCACGAACGCCTCCGCGCCATCGCGCTCCACCGCGTCGATGCTCTCGGCGATGATATGGTCGAGGCAGGTCTCGTCCAGCGCCAGCACGCTCGCCCCCGCCGCCCGCACCGAGGCGAGGCTGCGCTCCAGCCCGTAGCGCGCCACCACGCGCCGGATCAGCGGAAACAGCGGCTTCTCGGTGATGAAGACGGTGAAACGGCCGGCGAGCATCGCCGCCATGTGCAGCGCCGCCTCACCCTCGCCGACGATCGGGATCGAGACCAGTTCGCGCGCACCCGACAGGCCGGGATCGGTGAAGCAGGCGATGGTGCAGGCATCGACCCCGTCCGCCTCGGCCTCGCGGGCGAGCCGCATCACTTCCGGCGCGGCGAGCGCGGAATCGAACTCCGCCTCGATCGAGTTGGTGCCGCGCTTCAGCGGCACGGCGGAAATCTCGACGCCCTCCCCGGCGAAGGAGCGGTACTCGGCCTCGGCCTTTCCCACCAGTTCCTTCGACTCCAGTACCGGGACGATCACGCGGATATGCATGGGACGCGCGCCTCAGCCCATCTTGAAGGTCTGCCAGGCATCGGCCCAGGCGTTCTCGTCGACGGGGGCGAGGCTCATCTGGCAGTTGGCGACCCATTCCTCCATCTTGTCGAGGCCGAGCGCCTTCACCTGTTCGGCGGTGAGCAGGTCCTTCACCCGGGCGTTGGTGACGGCGAACTTGTCGGCGCCCCACGCCATCTGCTTCATCGCCTTGGCGCTGGTCATGTAGTCGAGATAGGCCATGGCCGAGGCGAGGTGCTCGGTGCCGCGCACGATCTGCAGCGTCTCCATCCACATGGCGCCGCCCTGCTTTGGAATGGAGAGGTCGACATTGGCACCGGCGAGGCGGGCGGTGGTGCGCACGTTATCGCTGGAGGAGCCCCACACCATCCAGGCCTCGCGGTTCACGAGGTCGGACTTCACCGTGCCCATGTCGGCCTGCAGCGCCCGCATGTTGGGGCGGAAGGCGATCATCCGGTCGAGGATCTGCTGCAGCGCCGCGCCGGTGGCTTCCTCGGGCTTGGCCTGGCCGAGCCACTTGCCGGTCATCCACAGATAGAGCTCCGGCCAGTCGATGATCTCGACCCGTCCCTTGAGCGAAGGGTCCCAGGCGAGATTGGCGTCGGCCGCCGCGGCGGCGGAGATCTTGTCGGGCCAGTAGACGAACCCGTTCACGCCGAAGCGGGTCGGGATCGAATAGACCTTGCCGTCATAGATGGTCTCGGGCCGGTTGCGGAAAGCGGGCAGCGTCTCCTCGAGCGAGGGCAGCTTGGCGGTGTCGATCGGCAGCGTCAGGCCGGCAGCGGCGAACTTGGAGGTCCACACCGCGTCCGGGTTGATGACGTCGAACTTGGTGGTGCCGGCCTGCACCAGGCTGAGCTGGGCGCCGTTGCTCTCGGCTTCCTTGATGTTGAGCTCGACGCCGGTCAGCTCGGTGAAGCCGCGCATCAGGTCGGGATCGTTGTAGCCGGCCCAGGCCAGCACGTTCAGCGGGCCGGTCAGCTTGGCGTCCCCGGCATAGGCGGGCCTGCTGAAATCGACCTGCGACGCGACGGTCGCGAACATCGCCGCCTGTGCGCCCAAGCGCAGCACATCGCGGCGGCTGGGTGAAAACGGGGTGAACACGCGAGACCCGGACATGCGACCATTCCCTCTTGGTGCGGCGGATAACTACCCCGCGATTTATGGCCGATGTATAAGGCTCCAGGCGGCGGGTCTTGAATGGTGACCGCAGTCACCGGTGCGCGGCGCGCCGGCGCGACACGGGCATGTTTCTTGCTTTTGGGGATCAGGCGAAACCACAGGAAGCAGGCCCCATGGGTCGTCACGAACGGGTTCACGATCTTCCGGCCGGCTTCGGCAAGGATCTGGCGCGCGTGCTGTCGCGGGTCGGCCGCGACGACTTCTACGAGACCGTGATCGACGCCGTCGCCCCGCTGATCCCCTGCGATTTCTGGATCATGGCGCGCTACGAGACGGCGGCGAAGCCCCGCATCATCTCCGATTCTGGCATGACGCCGCGCGCCCGCTCCGCCTATAGCGACAAGCTCTGGCCGCTGGATCCGCTGGCGCGCACGCCGCTGGCGGGCGAGGGCCACCGGGCCATCAGCCTGCGCACGCTCTGCGCCGACGGTCCGCTCGACCGCAGCTATGCCCGCTATCTCGCCGTCGATCTCGGCATCGTCGACGAACTGGCGCTGCTGCTGCCGCTGAACGAGCGCAGCTTCCTCGCGCTCTGCCTCGACCGGCATCGCGAAGCTTTCGACGAGGGCGAACTGCGGCTCGCCTCCGAGATGCTCGACCTGCTGCTCGAAATGCACCGCCAGCATGTCACCCGCACGGTGGAGCGGCAGGTGGCCTATACGTCGGGCCTCTCCGGCGGCTCGATGGCAGAAATCCTCATCCTCACCGCGGACGGCGCCTGCCTGTTCCAGTCCGAGGGCTGGCCGGAGGCGGCGCGGCAGGCCTTCGATCGCGCCGCCCTGCCCGCCCACCTCGCCTCGGCCGATCGCCGCGTCATCCCCGCCAATGGCGGCTGGTGCCTGTTCCGGCCGGCGTGCGAGGCGACCGACGCCCTGCTGCACGATGCGCAGGTCTTCGTGCTGCGCAGGGAAGCGCAGGATTTCGGCAGCCGCCTCGACCGGCTCGCCCGGCTCTACGGGCTGACCGAGCGGCAGAAGCAGATCGTGCGGCTCTCCTTCGAGGGCCACCACAACGCCTCGATCGCCCGCCAGCTCGCCATTTCCGTCGGCGGGGTGAAAAACCACAAGCTGCGCATCTACGACAAGCTCGACATCACCAGCGAGCGCGAACTGCTGCCCGCCTTCCTGATGAGCCTGTGACCGGGACGCCCCGCCCGCTGGCGAGGCGCGACACCGGCCGGGCCGGCAGGCGGAACCGGCGTCCTTGCATCCCCGGACCCGTCCGCTGATCGCCTCATCCCGTCGCCCACTGGGGCGGCGCGTCGAGCGTTATTGACGGGCGCCGGTCAGGATCTCCATGCGCATGACCTTCACCCCGCCCTCGGCAAGCGCCGGCAGCCTGGCGAACCATTCCTGCACATAGGGCATCGCGTTATGGGCGTCGAAGTCGGCCCGATCGGCGAAGATTTCATATAAGATGAAGTGTCCGGGCGTCTCGCGGCTTTCCTGGAGGAAGTAGACGAGGTTCTTGGGATCGCTGCGGACGAGCGCGACGAGAGGCAGCGTCGCGGCCCGTAGTTCGTCCTCCTTGCCGGGTCTCGCCCGAACTTCGGCGATGATGGAATAGGCCCCCGCGGGAATCCCCGAATAGCCTCGTCCCGGCCCCTCCTGCGCCAGCGCCGACGTCGCGTCCGTGCGCCACGCAAGGGCCGCCAACAGGACCAGCGTCCCCCCTCGCCACATATTCCTGGTCATGCGTCGTCTCCTCCGTTCGCGGCAGTGCGAAGCCTGTCAGCCGCCCTTGGCACCGACGAGCCGCCGGCGCGCGGCGAGCGCGTCGTCGAATGTCTTCTTCACGGGCCCGAGCGCCTGGACGAACTCGAGTTGCTCACCTTCGCAACCCTTGCAGTAGATGAGGGTCCAGCCGTTCGATTGTCCCTCGGTGATCGGGTTTGAATTGGACTGCCGCGGCGCGGAGAGGCGTTCCGGCTCGGTGCGCACCGTGACCACGCGGTTGGCGCGCACCTGCGTCATGCCCCGGCGTGCCGACTCCGTCTCCAGATCGTGGATGAACGTGTTGAAGTCGACGTCGTCGCGAATGTGGAAGCAGATGTGCATCATCCGCGGGAACGCGGGGCTCATAGGGTCGAGGGGTTCGGCGAAGCTGTCGCCGTCGCCCATGGGCTGCGCGGCGTCGCGATACTGCAGCAGCTCGATCACTACATTGTCGAACTGCACGAACCGTACGTCGAGGCGCTGCGTCCCGCCCGCGAGGTCGGGCACGCCGATGGTGCGCGGGTTGACGCGGCGTTCGCGGGCGAGGATTTCCTGATCGGTCAGCAGCGTGTTGTGGATGCGCTCACCGTGGAAATCGCCGTCGCGCATCACCTCGGTGCCACCCAGCACCTCGGTGTAGAACTCGAAGGCGCGATCCATGTTCTGGACGGTGAGGCCAAAATGCTGCACGCCCTGAAGCCGGTCGCCGAGCGGCCGGCCATCGCGCGCGCCGGCATCGGCGTCCTGCGCCTGTGCCGGTACGGTGGCTGCGAGGCTCGCGGCCACTCCACCGATCGCGGCACCGCCGGCCGCCAGCAGCACGGCCCGGCGATCGGGATCATTCATCGGGGTCATCGTCTGGGATTCCTCGGACATCGTTCCTCCGGCCGGCGACGGCATGGCGACATTTGGATGCCGCCAATTCTTACGGAGCCCGGCGTCGCGACGCGGGTTGCGTTTGGTAAAATCCGGTGAATCGGCCTGCGGATGCCTACGGCCGATGGAGGCCCAGCGCATCGAGCAGGGATCGGGCGCGGCGCAGATCGCGCGTGCCGAAGCCTTCCGCGAAGCGGTCATAGGTCGCGGCGAGAAGGTCTCGCGCGGGCCCGCCCTCCCCCGTCCCATGGCAGTATTCGGCAAGGCTCGTCGCGGCGCGCAGCTCCCATGACAGGGCACCCTGGCGGCGCGCCGCGTCGAGCGCCTGCCGATAGCAGTCCCCGGCGGCCTGCGCTGCCGGGGCCGAGCCTTCAAGCCGCAGAAGATCGCCCCGGATGCGCAGCAGTTCCGGCAGGCCCCAGACCTCGCCGCTGGAGGCCGACAACGCGAGGGCTTGGTCGATCGCGCGGCGCGCCGCATCGACCTCGCCATGAGCGCCGAGACCCGCAGCATAGGCGCCGAGATGCACGGGGTAGCGCATGCGGAAGCCGACATCGGCAAGCTCGCCGAGCGCCTGCTGCAGCACGGTCAGCCCCGCCGCCTCGCCACGAGCCAGCAGCCACTCGCCGCGCAGGCATCGGCCCATGGCACTCCACACCGTCATGGCGTGCTCGGCCACATGGGTATCGATGCGGGCGAGAAGATGCTCGGCGGTCGCCATGTCGCCGACCAGCAGAGCAACCGGGCAGGCGGCGTGGACCATGGCATTGCAGAGCGCGAGCGCATGGTCGGCGCGCTCGGCCCCGTCGAGCTGGCGTCGGGCCATCGCGACGGCCTGGTCCGGGTAGCCCTGCAGCCACAGAACGTTGGCCAGCGTGCCCCAGGCCGCCAGACGCGGATCGAGCTGAAACCGGGCGATGTCGGAGCGGACGACGGGCGGGATGTAGCGCCCGATCATCCGTTCGAGATGGCGCCGCGCCTCGGCAGGCTCGCCGAGATAGCGCAAGGCGGTCCCCGCCTGCCGGTCGACATTGATGGAGGCGGCAAGGTCCCCCCGGTCCATGGCGACCTGACGGATCCGCTGCGCGATGGCCAGCGCCGCGCGGTGGTCGCCGGTCCAGGTGTGGAAGTCGCACAGCCCCCACAGGCACCGCAGCACATATTCAGCATCGTCCAGCCGCTCGGCGAGATGCAGCGCCCGGGCCCAGGCGGACTTCACCTCGGGCAGGGGGCCGCGCGTGTGGAGCAGGGTGGTGCCGAGCGCCATGCACAGCTTCATGTCGTCCCGCTCGCTGCGACAGTCGTCGAAGCCGCGGTCGAGCGCCCGCTTGACCGCGGCGCGACATTCCTCGACGAGGGAGAGGTGCTCCCAGAACGGGATGGCGGCGACGGTCAGCGAGACGGCGATCGGCCTGCCGCGGCCACCCGCGAAGGCCCAGCCCAGCGCACTGCGGATGTCGTCGACCCGGGGCCCGTAACGGGCGAGCCATTTCGCCGTCGGCAGCCTATCCCATTCCGCCTCGGCGTGCTCGGCGATTTGAAGGAGGTGCTCGGCATGGCGGCGGCGCAGTTCCTCCCGCTCGCCGCTCTCGTCAAGCTTGTGCAGCGCATATCGGCGGGTCGTATCGAGCAGCCGCAGGAGCGTCCCGCCCTCGCCTCGTTCGGTCGCGAGGAGCGATTTGGCGACGAGATTGGCCACGTCCGCGACGAGGTCGCCCGACTCGCGGCGGCCGTCCCCGGCGAGGGCGCAGGCCGATCTCAGGTCGAAGGCGCCCGCAAAGACCGAGAGGCGGCGCAGAACGGAGCGCTCTCCGGCGGAGAGGAGGTGGTAGCTCCAGTCCAGCGTCGCGGCGAGGGTCTCGTGCCGCCCATGGCCCGGCCGTCCCTTCAGCAGCTGGAACCGGTCGTCCAGCCGATCGAGGAGTTCGCCGGCGCCGAACGCGTCGACGCGGGTCGCAGCGAGTTCGATGGCAAGCGGGAGTCCGTCGAGGCGCCGGCAGATCGCGGCCACGGCCGCTGCGTCGGCGTCGCCCAGCGCAAAATCCCCCAGATTTCCTGCCGCACGCTCGACGAACAGCTCGACGGCGGGGAAAGCCAGGGCATCGGCCGCCGCGAGATCGCGCGACAGTGGCGGCGCCTCCAGCGGAGGAAGGCGGTACACCCGTTCGCCGGCCAGTCGAAGCGGCTCGCGGCTCGTCGCAAGGACACGCAGGCGCGCCGCGCCGGCCAGAAGCAGCTCGACGCACGACGCCACGGCGTCGGCCAGATGCTCGCAATTGTCGAGCACGAGCATGAGTTCCCGGTCACGCAGGAAGGCCTGGAGCGCCAGCGGAATGTCCGCCGAGTGCACATTCAGGTCGATCGCCGCCGCGATTGCTCCCGGCACGAAGGCGGGGCTGTCGACCCTCGCGAGGTCGATGAACCAGACGCCGTGCTCGCAGCGTGCCAGCAGTCGGTCGGCCGCGGCGAGCGCGACCCGCGTCTTGCCGATACCGCCCGGGCCGACGAGGCTCACCAGCCGTGACAGATCGAACTGATGCAGCACCGCCTCGACCGCCGCGGCGCGGCCGATCAGGCGGGTCGGCGGAACCGGCAGGTTGTGCGAACGGGCGGGCGGCTCATCCGCGCGTTCGGGGGCGCTCCCCCGCCCGAAGGCGCGGACCGGCGACACGAAGCGATAGCCGCGACCATTGACGGTAGCGATGTAGCGCGCACCGCCCGGCACGTCCCCAAGCGTGCGCCGCAAGGCGGCGATGTTGACCTTGAGATTGCTGTCCTCGACGAAGGTGTCCGGCCATGCGCGCGACACCAGTTCAGCCTTGCTCACCAGTTCGCCCGGGCGCTCGACCAGCGCCGCCAGAAGCTCCAGCGAACGGCTTCCGATGCGGACCGGCCGTTGCCCGTCCATGAGCAATTGCTGTTCCGGAACAAGGACAAAGGGACCGAAGGCATAGGACCGCGCCATCGTGGCGGGTCCTCCGGTCACCCTCGCATCACCCTTTTCCATTCTGGACGACTGCTCAAACATAAACCCGGCCGTCCGGCCGGCGACCTGCCTGCGATCGGGCCGGCGCGGAACCGATCGGCTCATCAGCTTACCCGCTTCGCCCCGATGTTATGCCGTCATCCGCACCGGCACAGCGCGCTGCTCCGGCGGCGGATCGCCATGAGTCCGGCGGCGACCACCAGGGGTCATGGCGCCGGCCATCGGACGTCACGGCGAACCCTGCCGGCCAGGAGGCGTTCGCCGGCACGGCCGGGAAGGCGCGGCGATCGCCCTGGCCTTCGGTCAACCGAACGCGGCTCTCGATACGGCGAGATGACGATCCATCAACTGCCGGGCCTGTGGCAGGTCCAGCAGCGCGTTTCCGCGACCGTCGGCGATCGCGCATCCCGGGATCTTGGCGCCCGGCTTCAACATACCCTCGCGGATCGGCGATGCCGCGAAGCGCATCCGCATGACATGGCGATTCCCCGCGACCTCGCAGCAACCGAGCGATGTCTGTCTGCCGCCGGCGTCACGCGGTCATGCCGCTATGTTTGCGCAAGATCACCGGAATGGATTTGTAGGCCGGCACGCCGCACTCGCGGTCGTAATCACCGGCCGCCACCAGGAGGTTGGCCTCCGGGTAATAGGCGCCGATCGAGCCGCGCGCGATCGAATAGGCAACGGCGGTCTGCCCCGCCAGAACCCGGCCCTTGCCGGCCACCAGGTCGACCTTGTCGCCATGGGCGAGCCCCAGCGCCGCGAGGTCGTCGGCGTTCACGAACACCACGTCGCGCCGGCCGGTGATGCCGCGATAGCGGTCGTTCAGGCCGTAGATGGTGGTGTTGTACTGGTCGTGACTGCGCAGCGTGGTGCACACCAGCGTGCCCTCGTCGCGGTCGTCATCCTCATCGGAGCCAGCCTCGAGCAGGAAGTTGGCCTTGCCGTCCGGCGTGTGCCACACCCGCTCGGTGGGCGGCAGCGGAAGGCGGAAGCCGCCCGGCTTGCGGATGCGCTCATTGTAGTTCTCGAAACCCGGGATCACCGCCTCGATCTTGTCGCGGATGCGGTCGTAGTCGAGGCTGAGGCCTTCCCAGTCCACCGGGCTGTCCGGCAGCAGGGCGCGGGCGATGCCGGCGATGATCGCCACCTCCGACAGCAGCGCTTCCGAGGCGGGATTGAGCGTGCCGCGCGAGGCGTGGACCATCGACATCGAATCCTCGACCGTCACCGCCTGGTTCTGCCCGCCCCGCAGGTCGCGTTCGGTACGCCCGAGGCAGGGCAGCACATAGCTGTGCCGGGCGGTGAGCAAGGCGGTGCGGTTCAGCTTGGTGATGATCTGCACATTGAGATCGAGCGTGCGGAAGCCGGCGAAGGCGACGTCCGGGTCCGGCATCGCCACGGCGAAATTGCCGCCGAGCCCGATGAAGGCCCGCGATGCGCCGCTGGCGATCGCCGCCAGCGCGTCCACGGCGTTGTGGCCGTGCTCGCGCGGCGAGATAATGCCGAACGCCGCGTCGAGCCGCGCCAGAAACGCTTCGGTCGGGATCTCGGTGATGCCGACCGTGCGGTCGCCCTGCACATTGGAGTGGCCGCGTAGCGGGCAGATGCCCGCGCCCGGCTTGCCCATATTGCCCCGCAGCAGCAGGAGATTGGCGATCTGGCGCACATTCTCCGTGCCGTGGCGGTGCTGGGTGATGCCCATCCCATAGCAGGCGATGACGCGCTCGGCGCTCCAGTAGACCTGCGCCATGCTTTCGATCGCGGCGCGCGTGAGGCCGGAGCGGTGCTCGATCTCCTCCCATGTCGTCGCTTCAAGGTCCGCCTTCATCCCGTCGAAGCCGGACGTGTGCTCGGCGATGAAGGCGCGATCCAGCAACCCGTCGCCACCGGTGGCGAGGTTGACGGCATCGGCCTCCAGCAGCGCCTTCATCATGCCCTTGAGCATGGCGACGTCGCCGCCGACCTTGACCTGATGATAGGCGGAGGCGAGGCGGGTGGACGAGAACGTCGCCATCTCCACCGGGTCCTGCGGGGCGGCGAAGCGCTCCAGCCCCCGCTCCTTCAACGGGTTGGCGACGATGATCGGCACGCCGCGCTTCGAGGCCGCGCGCAGGCTGGTGAGCATGCGCGGGTGATTGGTGCCCGGATTGTGCCCGATGCAGAAAATCGCGTCGGCGTGGTCGAAATCCTCCAGCGACACGGTCCCCTTGCCGATGCCGATGGACTGCGGCAGGCCGACGCTGGTCGGCTCGTGGCACATGTTCGAGCAATCCGGAAAGTTGTTGGTGCCGAACGCGCGCGCCAGAAGCTGGTACATGAAGGCCGCCTCGTTCGAGGCGCGGCCCGAGGTGTAGAATTCGGCCTTGTGGGGCGAATCGAGCGCCTCGAGCCGGGCCGCGATGCCGGTGAAGGCCTCATCCCACGGCACCGGCACGAAATGGTCACTCGCCGCATCATAGCGCAGCGGCGTGGTGAGCCGACCGGCATCCTCCAGCGCGTGGTCGCTCCAGTTCCACAGCTCGGATACCGAATGCCGGGCGAAGAAGTCCGGCGTCACCCGCTTCCACGTCGCCTCCCAGGTCACCGCCTTGGCGCCGTTCTCGCAGAACTCGAAGGAGGAGGTGTGCTTGGGGTCCGGCCAGGCGCAGCCGGGGCAATCGAACCCGTCGGGCTGGTTCATGTGGAGCAGGGCGCGCGTGTTGGACACGTCGGATTCCATCTCGTGCCGGACAGCCTGCGCCACCGCAGCCAGCGCTTCCCAGCCCCCGGCCGGACCCGAGAAGGCCTTCACGCCTTTCGGTGGAATGTTCGTCATCGCATCTCTCCTGCACGATTTTTCCCGGCCCCCTTGCGGCCCGGAGGCCGCGAGGGGGGAGGTATCTCAGCGCCGATCCGCCGTGTGAAAACCCAGAACCGACTTACCATGATATTCAAACGATCTCGAAAGTCGACGACGAATAAATGTGGGCGCGCTTCCGTGTTATCCGCGCGGCGTGGCAATTGTCGCTCCGTGGAATGGAGATTTACCATAAAATGAGCCAGTTCATGCCGGAGTGGTAGATTGACATCGTGGCGACCGCCCGGCACCTTCCCAAATGGGAAATGGACACCTTCCCTTTGGCCATGCAGATTACGTGGAGAAGCGGGTGTTCGCCCGCCAGGTGGTCCGGCGCGCGTGTGGGGATGTCGCGTTTGGTGGATGCGGGCGATGGTCTGACGCGTGCGGGCCATTCGACAGCCTGACGCAGACGACAGGATCGTCGCGGGTCGATCAGGAGGGGGTTGGGGGTGAGGTCGAAACTTGTTCTGGGCGTTCTCGGCGCCGGGGTTCCCGGTCTCGCCTGTGCCCGTGGTTTCCTGGATCCGGCCGGCCCGATCGCCTCCTCCCAGCTTGTGCATTTCGGCGTGATCAGCGCCGTGATGCTGGTGGTCATCGTGCCGATGTTCGTCGCGCTGCCGATCGTTCTGCTGCGCTACCGACGCGCGGGCAAAGGCACCTATCGGCCGGACTGGGAGTTCAGCTGGGGGCTGGAATCGCTGATCTGGGGCCTTCCGGTCGCGCTGATCGTGATACTCGGCTCGGCGCTGTGGAAGCACACGCTGGAGAACGACCCCTACCGCCCGCTGGGTCCGGATCCGCTGAACGTTCTGGTCATCGCGCTCGACTGGAAGTTCCTGTTCCTCTACCCCGAGCAGGGCGTGGCGACGCTCGATCTGCTGGCGTTGCCCGAAGGCCGCCCGGTCACGCTCAAGCTGACCAGCGGCACGGTGATGCAGTCCTTCATCGTGCCTAGCCTCGCCGGGCAGATCTACGCGATGGCCGGCATGCAGACGCAGCTCAACCTGATCGCCGACCGGACCGGCGACTTCACCGGGCGCAACACGCAGTATAACGGCCTCGGCTTCGCCCATCAGTCCTTCACCACCCGCGTGATGAGCCCGCAGGACTTCGATGGTTGGGTAGCGAGCACCCGGGCGCAGGGCGGAAACCTTGATTTCGCCGGCTATCAGGCGCTGCTCACCCCCTCCGTCCCCGAGCAGCCCGTGCTTTACGGAACCGTCACCCCCGGCCTGTTCGACCAGGTGATCGCCAGCTTCGCCCCCGGCATGGTGGCCGGGCAGGGGCATGCACACGCGCCCGCGCCGGAAGCGCCCGGGGTGACCCATTCCCACATGCCGGAGGCCGGGCAATGAACTGGGAGCTGATTTTCGGCCAGCTCAAATGGTCCTCCTTCGTTTTCGCCGGCGCGATCCTCAATCCGTCGCTGAGCGAGTTCATCGCGTCGGGGGCGGGCTCGGTCGCGGTTCTCGGCGCGATCTTCACCGTGATCCTGCTGACGGTGAAAGGCTGGTGGGTGCCGCTGTGGAGGGACTGGCTGACCAGCGTCGACCACAAGAAGGTCGGCATCATGTACATCGTCGTCGCGCTGGTCATGTTCGCCCGCGCGGTGATCGAGGCGGCGCTGATGCGCGCGCAGCAGCTCTCCGCCTATGACAGCACCGGCTTCCTGTCCGCCGACCATTTCGGGCAGTTGTTCAGCACCCACGGCACGATCATGATCTTCTTCGTGGCGATGCCGTTCATCACGGGGCTGATGAACTATGTCATGCCGCTGCAGATCGGCGCGCGGGACGTGTCGTTTCCCCTGCTGAACGCGATCTCGCTGATGCTGACCATCGCCGGCGCGGTCCTGATCATGATCTCGCTGGTGGTCGGCCGGTTCTCCACCGGCGGCTGGACCGCCTACCCGCCCTTCACCGGCATCGAGTACAGTCCGGGCGTGGGGGTGGACTACTGGATCTGGGCGGTCACGCTCGGCTCGATCGGCTCGACACTGACCGGGCTCAACTTCGCCGTGACGATCTACAAGAAGCGCTGCCCCGGCATGACGCTGTTCCGCATGCCGCTGTTCTGCTGGACGACGCTGTGCACCTCGATCCTCATGATCTTCGCCATGGCGCCGCTCACCGCCGTGACGGTCATGCTCGCCCTCGACCGCTATGCCGGCTTCCATTTCTTCACCAATGGCAGCGGCGGCAACATGATGAACTATGCCAACCTGTTCTGGCTGTTCGGGCACCCGGAAGTCTACATCCTCATCCTGCCGGCCTTCGGCGTGTGGTCGGAAGTGGCGGCCACCTTCTCCAGCAAGCGGATCTACGGCTACACTTCGCTGGTCTACGCCACCATGTGCATCGCCGTGCTGTCCTTCGCGGTGTGGCTGCACCACTTCTTCACCATGGGCCAGAGCGCCAATGTCAACGCGATCTTCGGCATCGCGACCATGGTGATCGGCGTGCCGACCGGCGTGAAGGTCTATGACTGGCTGCTGACCATGGTGGGCGGGCGCATCCGCTTCTCAACGCCGATGCTGTTCCTGATCAACTTCCTGCTGGTGTTCATCCTCGGCGGTCTCACCGGCGTGCTGCTCGCCAATCCGGGAGTCGACTTCCAGGTCCACAACACGCTGTTCCTGGTGGCGCATTTCCACAACATGATCATCCCCGGCGTGCTGTTCGGCATGTTCGCGGCGACGCAGTTCTGGTTCCCGAAGGCGTTCGGCTTCCGGCTGCACGAGGGCCTCGGCAAGGCCTCGTTCTGGTGCTTCGCGCCCGGCTTCCTGCTGGCGTTCTTCCCGCTCTACTGGCTGGGCATGATGGGCGCGACGCGGCGCACCTATATGTGGTCGAATCCCGATTACCTGCCCTGGCTGGCGCTCGCCATGGCCGGCGCCGGGCTCATCCTCGCCGGCTTCGCCTTCATGGTCGCGCAGATCGTGGTGTCGGTGCGTCGGCGCGACCAACTGGCCTGTCCGATCGGTGATCCGTGGGACGGGCGCGCGCTGGAGTGGTCGATCCCCTCCCCCGCGCCGGAGTGGAACTTCGCCGTACCGCCCGTCGTCACCTCCCGCGATGCCTTCTACGAGGCCAAGATGAGCGGGCAGGCCTATCGTTCGCCGGCGGCCTATGAGGACATCGAGGTGCCGCGCAATACGGCGACGGCGCCGCTGATCGGCCTGTTCGCCTGTGCCTGGGCGTTCGGTCTGGTGTGGCACATCTGGTGGCTGGTGGTGATCTCCTTCGTGCTGATGTGGGCGGTCGTCATCGTCCGCTCCTTCGACATGGACACGGTCGAGATCATCCCGGCCGAGCGGGTGAAGGCCGAGAACGAGGCGTTCCTGGCCGCGGCGCGGGCGGCGCCGGGCGTTTCGCGCGAGCGGGAGATGACGTCGGACAACCGCGGCAAGGCGTTTCCCGAGGGCCAGGAGGCCCGCGCCGGCGTGGTGCCGGCCCGCGGAGTGGCGGAGGTGCTGTCATGAGCATGACCGAACGCCTGCATCCGGGACTGAATCTCGGCGCCACCGATCCGAGCAGCCATGAGGCGGCCGAGGAGGTCGTGTTCGGGTTCTGGATCTTCCTGATGAGCGATCTGGTGCTGTTCGCGGTGCTGTTCGCGACCTATGCCGCCATGAGCGTGCAGGGCGTCGCCAGCGGCCCGGGACCGGCCGAGGTGTTCGACCTCACCGCCGCGTTCCTGGAGACCCTGCTGCTGCTGCTGTCCAGTTTTGCCTTCGGCTTCGCGATGCTGGCGATGAAGTACCGGGAGAATACGCGCAGCGTGCTGGCCTGGCTGCTGGTCACCGGCGTCCTCGGCGCGGCCTTCGTCGGCATGGAACTGCACGACTATTACGTCATGGCCACCCAGCATGGCGCCACGCCGCAGACCAGCGGCTTTCTCTCGGCCTATTACCTTCTGACCGGCACCCACGCGCTCCACGTTTCCTCCGGGCTGCTGTGGATGGTGATCCTGGCGGTCCAGATCGTGGTGTTCGGCCTCAACACGCCGGTGAAGCTCCGCCTGATGCGGCTCGCGCTGTTCTGGCACATGCTCGATGTGGTCTGGATCGGCATCTTCACCTTCGTCTATCTGTTCGGGGTCGTCTCATGAACGACGAAGTTCCCGCCGGCATGCCGGCCAGCGAATATGAAAGCGAATGCGGCGAGCGGCTGAGCTATCTCGTCGGCCTGTTCCTCGCCCTGGCGCTCACCGGGGCGGCGTTCACGCTGGTGTGGATGAAGCTGCTCTCGGGCGGGGCGGCGCTGGCGGCTCTCGGGCTGCTGGCCTTCATCCAGGTGATCGTGCATCTGCGCTGTTTCCTGCACATCGACCTCGCCCGGTCGCATCGCGACGACCTGAAGCTGATCCTGTTCACCGCCCTCATCCTGCTGGTGATGGTGTCGGGCACGATCTGGATCCTCTACGACCAGCATGTCCGCATGATGCCGTAACGGCGTTGCGGCTACCGGATAGCCCGCCCCAGCCGTCGCGGGACATCTGGATGGAACGGGCTCGCCGCCCGTTCCTCCGGCGTCGCGAGAGCGAGATCGCGGCAAACCGCGCCAATCGGGAGACCTGCTTTCAGGCTGTGGAGAGGATCGGCCCGAAAGTCACCGCCGAGAGCCTGAAGCGCTTCCCCGAGGTCGCCCGAGCCAAGCCGCCGAAGCAGCCGGGGAGTGTTACCGGGATCGCCTTCGAGCGTTCGCTCAACGCGCCGAGGTGGTGAACACGTCGAAGCTTCGCCTGATGGGAAACCATGCGGACCTGCAGCTCGAGAACGAGGACACGACGCTGGGGAAGCTCGTCGCGGACCTCTCGCGGGAGCGTGAAAGCTCCAGGATCATCCAGCCTGAAATCGATCCCCCGGATCGCGGCTCAGCGCAGCAGACCCGTGGTGGTCGCGTGGATCCGTTCGAAGTCGATCTCGATACCGAGGCCGGGCCGATCCGGCACGCGCACCATGCCGTTCGGGTCGACGACGAGATCGTCGATCACCCCGTATTTCTGCACGTCGTCGGGCAGGATCACCTCGAAGAATTCCGAGTTCGGAATGCCGCACATGATGTGCAGGTTGGCGACGTTGTTGACCGAGTTGCCGCCGTGATGGATCTCGAAGGTCATGCGGAACGCCTCGGCGAGATGGGCGGCCTTTACGCAGGCGGTGATGCCGCCCTTCACCGCGACATCGCCGCGCAGATAGTCGGTCGCCTGGGCCGTAATCCATGGCGCGTAGGCGTGGAAGCCGCCGGGCGAGAACTCCGTCGCGAGAATCGGGATGTCCAACTTCTGGCGCAGCTTCGCGCTGTTGTAGATGTCTTCCTCGGCGAGCGGATCCTCGAACCAGTAGAAGCCCATTTCTTCAATCGCTCGGCCTACCCGCACCGCCTCTGTATACGTATACATCCAGGTTGAATCGAGCATCAGCCGGTAGTCGTCGCCCACCGCCTTGCGCACGGCGGCGCAGACGGCGACGTCACCCTGCCAGCCTTTGCGCGGCGGGTGGATCTTGTAGGCGTGATAGCCGCGCGCCTTCGTGTCCAGCGCCTCCTCGACATACTCGGCAATCTCGGTGTGGCCCGGCGAACTCGCATAGGCCGGCACCGTCGTGCGCTGGCCGCCGATGAGCCGGTAGATGGGCAGGCCCGCGATCTTGCCGGCAAGATCCCACAGCGCCACGTCGACCGCGCCGATGCAGCGCCAGGTGGTGGAACGGAAGCGCTTGCAGATCGCCTGGTGCAGCGCCTCGCGATCGAGCGGGTCGCGGCCGAGCAGGATCGGCTTCAGCGTCTGCACCAGCGAGAGGGCATCGAGTTCGGACGATTTGGTGACGGAGCCGAGGAAGGCGTGCCCTTCCAGCCCCGCGTCCGTGCGGATGGTGACGAGCCCGAGTGTCGCAGTTCCGCGGGTGGGGGCGTTGTGGGGGCCGAATGTCAGGGCGCGGATGCCGCGCTGTTCGAACTGGGTGACGGTGACATCAACGATCTTCATCAGACCACCGCGTCCGTGCCGCCGCAGCCGGCTCCAGGATGGAGGACGGCGGCTCCGCGCCGACCTCACGGCCGGCGGCGACGATGTCCGACCAGGTCTTGGCGTCGATCGGGATGCCGTGGTCCCGACGCTCTGCCGTGGTCGCGGCCTCGACATCGCCGGGCAGCAGGACGTCGGCATTGCCCCCGCTCCGGACCCAGCCGACGAAGGTGTCGATCTCGGGGGACAGCGTGCCGGCGGTGCCGAGCCGCTCCGGCGAGATCAGGATCGAGAGCATGCAGTTGATGGTCGCGTTGCGCCGTTTCGGACCCGACTGCGTCTTGCCGCCGGTCAGCGCGGCGCCGAGCAATTCGCAGGCGAAGGACAGACCCCAGCCCTTATGGTCGCCGAACGGCAGCAGGATGCCCTTGGGCTGGCCGAACAGGATGGAGGGATCCGTCGTCGGTTCGCCCGCCGCCGTCAGCAGCGCGCCCGGCGGCAGCGGCTTGCCCTGGTTCATGGCCACGCGCACCTTGCCCACCGCCAGCTTGCTGGTGGCGAAATCGAGGATGACCGGCAGCTTGCCCTCGCGGGGGACACCGACCGAGAAAGGGTTGGTGCCCACCCGCGCCGCGACCCCGCCAAAGGGCGCGACCGAGGGATCGCTGACGACGTTGACGAAATGGATCGACACCAGCCCGGCATCGGCGCACTGCTCGGCCCAGTGACCGATGCGGCCCACATGATGGCTGTTGCGCAGGCCGATGAGCGCGACGCCGTTCGCCTGCGCCTTGGCGATGCCGATGGCCATGGCGTCATGCGCCATCACCTGCCCGTAGCCGCCCTTGCCGTCGCAGACCAGGAAGCCGTCGGTTTCGTTGACCCGCTCCAGCACCTGATTGGCGAGCAGGTCGCCGCACTTCAGGTTGCGGATATAGACCGGGATCGAGCCGACCCCATGGGAATCGTGACCGCGCAGGTTGGAGGCGACGAGGTGCCGGGCGATCAGCGCCGCCTCGCGCCCGGACGAGCCGGCGGCGCGGAAGATGTCGACGACGAAGTCGTGCAGCCGGGTCTCGTCGACGAGAACGTTCTGCGCCGCCACGATGGAACTCCTGTGTGATGGGGAATGGCCGCGGCCTCCGCGCGGGGGGCGACGCGCGCCGGCGACGTCGGAGGCGGGCAGGCCGTGCCCTCCCCGCCTCCGGTCACCGTGCAGGCGTCGCTCAGTTCACCTTGATCGGGGCGAGGTAGGGGGCCTCGATCGGCGAGAACTGCAGGCCGGAAATATTCGAGCGCGCCACATAGACGATCTTGAGATCGCCCCAGAAGATGCCGACGGCGTCGTCCCAGATCATCTGCGTGGCCTTGGCGTAGAGATCCTTGCGCTTTGCCTGGTCGCTCTCGGCCTTGGCCGCGAGCAGCAGCTTGTCGACCTCCGCGTTGGCGTAGTTCATCTCCTTGTTGGCGGAATAATAGAGGCGGCCCACCGTGTAGTCGGCGTCCAGCGTCAGCGCCGGGTTCGACGACAGCACCATGTCCCAGTTCATCTCGCGGAAATTCTGGGTGAAGATGGCGCGCTCCTGCTCAAGCGGCCGCACCTTCACGCCGATCGCGTCCCAGTAGGAAATGAAGGTCTGGGCGAAGTCGGAGATGCCTGGGAAGAAATTCTGGCCGAACAGAAGGCTGGTCTGAAAGCCGTTCGGCAGCCCGGCCTCGGCGAGCAGCGCCTTCGCCTTGGCGGGATCATAGGCGTACGGATCGAGCGGTGTGAAGCCGAACACCGTCTCGGGGATCACGTTGCGGGCGGGCGTTCCCGTCTCCGGCTTGAGATCGCGCAGCACCTTGGTGGTGTCGATGGCGTACCACATGGCGCGGCGCACGCGCGGATCGGTGAACGGCTTGCGCGCGGCATTGAACCAGATGTAGCCGTAGGTGGCGCTCGGCACCACGTCGACCTTCACGGCCCGGTCGCCGCGCAGCTGGGCGAGTTCGTCGTCGGAGAAGGCCCAGGCGATATCGACCTCGCCGTTGAGGATCGCCGTCACGCGGGCCGTCTGCTCGGGAATGTTGACGAACTGCAGGCCCTCGATCGTCGGCTTCGTGCCCCAGTAATCGGGGTTCGCCGTCACCGTCAGGCTGTCGCCCGGCGCGAAGTTCTTGATCTTGAACGGACCGGTGCCCGGCAGCACGACGCCGGCGCCGTATTCGTCCGGCGCCTTGGCTTTCAGCACCTCGGCGGGGGCGATCGACAGGAACGAGGTGATGCGCAGGAACGGGCCGACCGGGTTCTTGAGATGGAAGACGACGGTCTGCTTGTCGGGGGTGTCGACGCTCTCGAGCACCTTCCACTGGCTGGCGAGGCCGCCCTTGGCACGCGACAGCCGCTCGGCCGAGGCCTTCACGTCGGCGGAATCGAACGCGCTGCCGTCGTGGAACGTCACGCCCGGGCGCAGCTTGAACTCCCAGGTCTTGTCGTCGATCTGCCGCCAGCTTTCGGCCAGCACCGGAACGGGCGTGTCGCCCTCGAATTTCACCAGCGGCTCGAAGATCTGGCGGGCGACGAGGACCGATTCGCGCAGCAGCGCATTGGGTCCATGCGGGTCGATGTCGATAATGGTTCGCGGCGGCGACACCTTCACCACCTCGGCCGTGGCCGCGGTCGAGACCAGCGCCACGGCCAAGGCGAACAGAAGCCTCCTCATCGTGCTCCTCCCAGCGGATTTCTTGCGCCTGTGATCGGCGAGGCTCGCACTGAACCGTATTTGTAACTCAGATGTCAAGGTATCGACCAAAATTTGGTTGTTATTTGTAATAGGGCTATCTACAGCAAGGTCGCGGACACCTCGAATTCGCGAAATGCGGCTCCGCCTCGCTATTATGCCGCAGCGCATCCGAGCTCCCGCGGCGGGCCATGACAAATTGGGTGACGAATGGCGAACAAGTTTCGCGTGCTCCAGCTGGGGGCGCTGCCAGACCATGCGGTCGCCGCGCTTGAGGGCCGCTTCGATGTGATCACCGTGGCGGACGAGGCGGCGGCGCTGGCCGGCGCGGCCGATCTCGCCGACATACGGGGGGTGGCGACGAGCGGGAAGGTGCCGCTCGGAGCGGCGCTGCTGGGGAGGCTGCCGGCGTTGCAGATCATCTCCTGCCTCGGCGCCGGCACCGATGGCATAGACACCGAAGCGGCACGGGAGCGGAGCATCGCCGTGGCCACCACCTCGCACGTGCTCGCGTCCGACGTCGCCGACATTGCCATGGGCCTCATCATCGCGACCGTGCGGGACCTCCCGGGCGCCGATCGCTTCGTACGGGCGGGCGCGTGGGCCGCCGCCCGCTATCCCCTTGCCCGCTCGCTGGGCGGCGCACGGCTCGGCATTGTGGGTCTCGGCGCGATCGGCAGCGCGCTGGCCGGGCGCGCGCAGGCCTTCGGCATGGCGATCGGCTATCATGCCCGTCGGCTCGTGCCGGACACGCCCTATCCGCATTTCCAGAGCGTTACCGATCTCGCGACGTGGTGCGATGTCCTCGCCCTGTGCTGCCCCGGCGGGCCCTCGACCTATCGTCTGGTGAATGCGGAGGTGCTGGCCGCGCTGGGGCCGAACGGCTTCCTGATCAATGTCGCGCGCGGCTCGGTGGTCGACGAGGCGGCGCTGGCGGAGGCCTTGCAGGCTGGCACGATCGCGGGAGCCGGCCTCGACGTGTACGAGCACGAGCCGCACCCCCGCCCGGCCCTCATCGACGCGCCGCGGGTCGTGCTCCTGCCCCATATCGGCAGCGCGACGCGCGAAACACGCGACGCCATGGCCCGGGCGATGGTGGACGCGCTGGCGGCGCGGTTGGACGGGGCGGCGTGACGCGCCGGGAATGCCGCCCGATCAGGGACGATCGGTCACGGGGATCCGATTGATCATGTATTCGTACGCGCTCTGGATGTGGTAGCGCATGTACTCGCGCGCGTCATCCGCGAGGCGGCGCTCGATCAGGCGCAGGATCTCGCGGTGTTCGCCATTGATCCGGGTGCGGTGAGCCGCCGGATCCGGTGCCTTGGTGGCGCTGCACAGCCGCAGATAGACCTGGAAGCCGGGCTGCGAGATGACCATCTGCATCGACTTTTCCAGGAAGGGATTGTCCGCCGCGGCCACCACCGCCTGGTGGAAATCGAACGCCTCGAGCGGCTGCTGGCTGAAGGTCGGAAAATCGTAGGTCGCCGGATAGACGCACTCGCTGATCCGCTTCAGCGAGGCCGGGCCATGGCGCAACGCCGCGAAATAGGCCGCTTCGCTCTCGATCAGCAGGCGGAACTCGAAGCAGCGCTGCAGGTCGCGCACGCTCGCGCCCTGCAGTACCTCCGTGCGCTGGGGGACGCCGCTTTCGCCCTCATGGATGACGACGGTGCCCGACCCCTGCACCGAGCGCACCAGCCCCTTGTCGCGCAATTTGGCGATCGCCGATCGGACAACCGAACGAGACACCTGGAATTGCTGGGTGAGTTCGTTCTCGGTCGGCAGCTTGCCCTCGAAGGGAATGCGCCCTTCCTCGATCCAGGCGAGCAGCGAGCGATACACGACGTCGCTGCGGCTCCCCTCGCGCAACGGGGGCGCAACGTTCGGAAGCTCTGTCACAACCACGGGCGGCCTCGAATCCATACGGCAACTGCTAACACATTTCGTGGAAATTGGGCAAGCGTTTCGACAAATATTGGACAAATCAATTGACAGGCGAGCTGAAGTTCGTAATTTGGCGATGAATTTGTCACATAGATCCCGCGGACGAGGCTCCCTTGAAGAAGATCGCGATCTCGGACCTCCGGAGCCAGCGCTGGTACAACGCGCCGGCGATGCGCACCTTCAACCACCGCTCGCGCACCTTCCAGATCGGCTACTCCAAGGCCGATTTCGAGAACAAGCCGGTCATCGCCATCGTCAATACCTGGAGCGATTTCAACCAGTGCCACTCGCACTTCAAGCAGCGCGTGGAAGAGGTGAAGCGCGGGGTGTGGCAGGCGGGCGGCTTCCCGATCGAGGTCCCGGCGATCTCGCTCAGCGAGCCGATGATGAAGCCGACCACCATGCTCTACCGCAACCTGCTCGCCATCGAGACCGAGGAGGTGCTCCGCGCGCATCCGGTCGACGGCGCGGTGCTGATGGGCGGCTGCGACAAGACCACGCCCGGCCTGCTGATGGGCGCCTTCAGCATGAACCTGCCCTGCCTGTTCGTGCCGGCCGGCCCCATGCTCAACGCCCGCTGGCGCGGCCATACGCTCGGCAGCGGCAGCGACAACTGGAAGTTCTGGGACGAGAAGCGCGCCGGCAACATCACCGACGCGCAATGGCAGAGCATGGAGGAATCGATCGCCCGCTCGCCCGGCCACTGCATGACCATGGGCACCGCTTCGACGATGACGAGCGCGGCCGAGGCGCTGGGCATGACGCTGCCGGGCGCCGCCTCGATCCCCGCGCCCGATTCCAATCACATCCGGATGGCGTCCGATTCCGGGCGCCGCATCGTCGAGATGGTGTGGGAGGATCAGCGTCCGAAGGATTTCATCGACATGCGCTCCTTCGAGAACGCGGTCGGCGTGGTGATGGCGCTGGGCGGCTCCACCAACGCGGTCATTCACCTGATCGCCATGGCGCGCCGGCTGTCGATCCCGCTCGACCTCGAGGCCTTCGACCGCATTTCGCGCCGTACGCCGGTGCTGGCCAATCTGCGCCCCGCCGGCAAGTTCCTCATGGAGGATTTCTACTATGCCGGCGGGCTGCGGGCACTGATCCGCAACATGCTCGGCCTGCTCAATGGCGACAGCCTCACCGTCAACGGCCGCACGCTGGCCGAGAACGTCGCCGACGCCGACTGCTTCGACGCCGACGTCATCCGCCCGCTCGACAACCCGATCCTGGCGGACGGGGGACTGGTGGTGCTCAAGGGCACGCTGGCCCCGCGCGGGGCGGTGATCAAGCCGGCGGCCGCCACGCCGTCACTGATGAAGCATCGCGGCCGGGCCGTCACCTTCTCCAGCCGCGACGACCTCGCCAAGCGCATCGACGACCCCGACCTCGACATCACCGAGAGCGACGTGATCGTGCTGAAGGGCGCCGGACCGGTGGGCGCCCCCGGCATGCCGGAATGGGGCGCGCTGCCGGTGCCGAAGAAGCTGCTGAAGCAGGGCGTGCGCGACATGCTGAGGATTTCCGACGCCCGCATGAGCGGCACCAGCTTCGGGGCGTGCGTGCTGCACGTCTCGCCCGAAGCCGCGCGGGGCGGCCCGCTGGCGTTGGTCGAGGACGGCGACATCATCGAGATCGACGTCGCCGAGCGACGGCTCGACCTGCTCGTGCCGGAGGAGGAGCTGGCGCGCCGGCGCGCCGCATGGCGCGAGCCCGAACCCTACTATTCGCGCGGCTATGGCGCGATGTTCGCAAAGCACGTGACCTCGCCGGACGAGGGCTGCGACTTCGATTTCCTCGGCCCGGCCGGCGAGACGCCCGAGCCAAAGATCTACTGACCGCCGATCCTCACGCTTCCCGCCTCTCCCGCATCTCAGGGCCGCCCGATGACGAACGAAGCCGACCACGCCATTGTCGATCGCCTCAAGCGCTGCGGCACCGCCACGATCTCGACCATCCTGACCAAGCGCGGGTTGAACCACGCGTTCATGTACGGCGTCGCGCCGCTGCCCGGCTCCCGGCCGCGCATGGTCGGTCGCGCCTTCACCCTGCGCTCGGTGGCGATGCGCGAGGACAAGCTCGCCGCGGACAAGGCGATGGACCCCCGGCTCAACCTGCAGCGCCGCGCGACCGAGGAATGCGGCGTCGGCGAGGTGCTGGTGATCGACTGCCGCGGCGACGTCCAGGGCGCGAGCGGCGGCCTGATGCTGTTCGAGCGCATGCGCGTGCGCGGCTGCGCCGGCGTCGTCTCGGACGGGGGCATACGCGATGCGTGGGAAATTGCCGAGAGCGGATTCCCCGTCTACGCCAAGGCCGTGTGCCCGCCCAACAGCACGCTCGCCCACCGCTTCATCGAGCTCAACGTGCCCGTTACCTGCGGCGGCGCGGCGGTCTACCCCGGCGACTTCATCGTCGCCGACCCGGACGGCGTCATGGTGATCCCGCAGGAGATCGCGGACGAGGTGGCGAGCGAAGCCCTCGCCTACGAGCAGCAGGAGGCGTTCATCCTCGAGCGGCTGCGTGGCGGCGCCTCGATCTACGGCACCTATCCGCTCGACGAGGCGGGACTCGCCGATTATGCGGCCTGGCGCACGGCGCGGGACCGGGGTTGACTGGCCCGGCTCGGCGGCCAGCGTGTCGCCGGCCTCCACATGCCCGGGGGAGGAACGCAGCCCGTGACTGTGCACGACATCACCACCGCCGCCCCGCCGACGGCGGCGCTCCTGTCGGTGCGCGACCTCTCGGTCCGCGCCGGCGCCTTGCCGCTGGTCCACGGCATCAGCTTCGACCTCGAGCCGGGGACGATGACGGCGCTGGTCGGCGAGTCCGGCAGCGGCAAGAGCCTGACGGCACAGGCCATACTCGGCCTGCTCGACCGTGAGATCTATGCCGTCGCCGGCACGGCGATGGCCTTCCAGGGCGAGGCGATCGGCTTCGACGGACGACGCCGGCCGCGGGGATTCCACGGCGAGCTCACCGGCTATGTCATGCAGGATCCGTCCTCGGCGCTCGATCCGACCATGACGGTGGGCCGCCAGATCGCGGAGATGTTCGTCGTCCATCGGGGCATGGACCGGCGCTCGGCCCTGCGGGAAGCGGCGCGCATGCTCGACCGCGTTCGCATTCCCAACGCCGGCGCTCGCATCGGCGACTATCCGCACCAGTTCTCCGGCGGCATGAAGCAGCGTGTGCTGATCGCCATGGCCGTCGCGCTCTCCCCCCGCCTGCTGGTCGCCGATGAGCCGACCACCGCCCTCGACGTGACGGTTCAGGCCGACATCCTCGCTTTGATCGACGACCTGCGCCGGGAGATGCGGATGGCCGTGCTGATCATCACCCATGATTTCGGCGTGGTGTACCAGTGCGCCGACCGCGTGATGGTGATGTATGCCGGCAAGCTGGTCGAAGGCGGGGCGACGCTGCAGGTCACCGAGCGCGGCCGCCATCCCTATACCCGCGGGCTGATCGCCTCGATCCCCGATCTCGACGACCTCGATCGCCCCGTCGTGGCGATCCCCGGCCAGCCGCCGCGGCCGGAGCGGAGCTGGGACGGCAGTTGCGCCTTCGAGCCGCGCTGTTCGTTCAAGGCGCCACGCTGCGCCGCTGCGGCCCCCGACATGGAAACGCTCGGCGACGGCGCGCTGGTGCGCTGCTTCGAATGGCGGCGCGTGGAAGAGAGGCCGTCATGACGCAGGTTCTCGCCGTCGAGCATCTCAACTTCGGCTACCCGGTCGCCGGGCTGATGTCGGGGAACGGCGTCGCGATCAAGGCCCTCGACGATGTATCGCTGGCGGTCGAGCCCGGCCGCGTGCTCGGCATCGTCGGCGAGTCCGGCAGCGGCAAGAGCACGCTGCTGCGCACCATCGTCGGCCTCAATCGCGGCTACACCGGCACGATCCGCTACCGGGGCGAGCCGGTCGACCACGCGGCGCGCCCCACCCGCCGCGCACCATTCGTCGCCGGCGTCCAGATGATCTTCCAGGACCCCGGCGGCAGCCTCAATCCGTTCAAGACGATACGCCAGACGCTGACCGCCGCGCTGGCGCGTTCGCCCTCCCCGCGGGCGGGCGCCGCGGCGCTCGAGGCCCTGCTCCATCAGGTCGGCATGAATGCCTCGGCTCTGGAGCGGCGCCCGTCCGAGTTCTCGGGCGGCCAATTGCAGCGGCTGGCGATCGCGCGGGCGCTGGCCTGCGATCCCGCGGTGCTGCTCTGCGACGAGCCCACCTCCGCGCTCGACGTGTCGATCCAGGCGCAGATCCTCGATCTGTTCGGGCGGCTGAAGCGGGAAGGCCGGGCTTTCATCTTCGTCACCCACAATCTCAGCGTGCTCGGCCACATCGCCGATACGATCGCGGTGATGCACCGTGGCCGCGTGATCGAAGTCGGCCCGGCGCGCGAACTCATCGCCGCGCCGCAGCAGCCCTACACCGCCGCGCTGATCGCGGCTTCGCCGCGACTGAAAGAGCGCGGCGTGCTGCTGGAGCATGCGCGCCGTCGCCTCGCCCCGGTGCCGGCGGAGGCCGCATCATGATCGCCTTTATCGCCACGCGGCTGTTCAACGCGTTCGCGACGCTCATTGCGGCGGTGATCGCCACCTTCGTCATGATCCGCATCGCGCCCGGCGATCCGGTGCTGGTGCTGCTCGGCGATCTCGCCACGCCCGACCAGATCGCGGCGGCCCGCATCCAGTACGGCCTCGACCGGCCGATCTACGAGCAGTTGCTGATCTATGTCGGCAAGGCGTTCACGCTCGACTTCGGCAATTCGGTCATTCAGGGCCGGCCGGCGATCGACATCGTCGCGCAGCGCATGGTGGCGACGCTGACCCTCGGCGCGGTGACCTTCGCCCTGGTGATCGCCGTCGCCGTGCCGCTCGGCCTCGCGGCCGCGCTGTGGCGCGAGCGCTGGTTCGACCGTGCGACCTCCAGCGCGTCGCTGGTGGTGCTGGGAATTCCCGATTTCTGGCTGGGGCTGGTGTTCATCCTCGTCTTCGCCCGCTGGCTGCAGATCCTGCCGAGCTCGGGCTGGTCGTCGCCGAGCGCGATCGTCCTGCCGGCGATCACGCTCGCCCTGCCACTCATCGCGGTCAATATGCGGCTGATGCGCAACGAGGCGATCGGCGTGCTGAACGCCAACATGGTCAAGATACTGCGCGCCAAGGGCGTGCCGACGGGGCGCATCGTCAGCCACCACGTGCTGCGCAACGCGCTGCTGCCGGTGCTGACCGTCGGCGGCGTGCAGTTCGGCCACCTGCTCGGCGGCGCGGTGATCGTCGAGACGGTGTTCGGCTGGCCCGGCCTCGGCAAGGAACTCATCACGGCGATCAGCTACCGCGACTATGCGGTGGTGCAGACCTGCATATTCGTCATGACCTTCCTGGTCGTGGCGGTGAATTTCGCGGTCGATTTCGGCTACCGGCTGGTCGACCCGCGCCTGCGGCGGAGCTGAACGTGACGGCAACGAGCCTCTCCTCCCCCACCGCGACGTCGCGTCTCGCCCCCACCGAGATGCTGGCGCTGGCCTTCGTCGCGCTGTTTGTCGTGGTCGGGGTCGCAGGCCCCTATCTGGTCGATTTCAACCCGGCCGCGACCGACACCGCCGCCCGGCTGAAGCCGCCCCTCACGACGCTCGCCAATGGCAGCATCGCCTGGTTCGGCACCGATGCCGTGGGCCGCGACGTCGCCAAACAGGTGATCTACGGGGCGCGTGTCTCGCTCGTCGTGGGCTTCACCGCGGCGGCGGTCGCCACCGCGTTCGGCATTGTGATCGGGGTCTGGGCCGGATGGGCGGGCCGGCGCACCGAGCAGTTCCTGATGCGCATCGTGGATATCCAGCTCGCCTTTCCCTCGATCCTCATCGCGGTCTTCCTGGCCGCCTTCATCCAGCCGAGCCTGCTTTCCGTCATCCTCATCCTGGCGGTCACGCGCTGGGCGGTGGTGGCCCGCGTCGCCCGCGCCATCACGGCGCGCACGCTCGCCAAGAGCTATGTCGAGGCGGCGATCATCTCGGGCGAGAGCACCTGGCGGATCGTGCGCGACTGCATCCTGCCCAATCTGTGGATTCCGCTGCTGATCCTGATGTCCGCGGAGCTCAGCCTCATCATCCTGGCGGAGGCTTCGCTCGGCTTCCTCGGCCTCGGCACGCCGGTCGACGTTCCGTCCTGGGGTCGCATCATCTCCTCCGGCCGCAACTATCTCGCCAATGCCTGGTGGATCGCCACGCTGCCGGGCTTCGTCATCGTCGTGGTCGTCGTATCGATCGGGGGGGCGGGCGAAGTCCTGCGCCGGCGACTCGGTCGCGGCGTCTCGACGGCGCTGTAGAAAGCCGGTCGCGATGATCTTCGATTTCTGCGTCGTCGGCGGCGGCATCGTCGGGCTCGCCACCGCATTGGAGCTCATGCGACAGAGGCCTGGCGCGAGCCTCGTCCTGATCGAGAAGGAAGAGAGCGTCGGCCACCACCAGACCGGCCACAACAGCGGCGTCATCCATGCCGGCATCTACTATGCGCCGGGCAGCCTGAAGGCACGGCTCTGCGTCGCGGGCCTGCACGCCACGAAGGCGTTCTGCGACGAGCACGCGATACCGTACGAGACCTGCGGCAAGCTGATCGTGGCGACGAACGCGGTCGAGCTCGCCCGGATCGAGGCGCTCCATGCGCGCGCCACCGCCAACGGGCTCACGCTTTCCCATGTCAGCGCCGGCGAACTGCGCGAAATCGAGCCGAACATCACCGGCATCGGCGCGCTGCTCAGCCCGGAGACGGCAATCGTGAGCTATCGCCGGGTCTGCGAGACGATGGCAGCGCTGCTCCGCGACGCCGGTGCGGAGCTGCGGCTCGGCCAGCGGGTGACCGCGATCACCGAGGAGACCGACGGCGTCACGGTCGTCACCGATGCGGGGGAGTTCCGGACGCGACGGCTGGTGTGCTGCGGCGGGTTGCAATCCGATCGGCTGGCGCGCATGGCCGGGGCGAAGGCGGACTTCCGGATCGTGCCGTTCCGCGGCGAGCACTTCCGGCTGTCGGCACATCGCCGCGCGATCGTGCGGCACCTGATCTATCCGGCACCGGCGCCCGATCTGCCGTTCCTCGGTGTTCATCTCACCCGCATGATCGACGGCAGCGTGACGGTCGGGCCGAACGCGGTGCTGGGGTTTTCACGCGAAGGCTATCCGCACCTGTCGTTCGATCTCCGCGACACCGCCGATCTCGCGGCCTATGGCGGCTTCTGGAAACTCGTCTGGCAGAACCGCCGCCACGCCGCGCACGAATTGAGAAACTCGCTCTGGCGACGGGGTTATCTCGCCGAGTGCCGTAAATATTGCCCCGAACTGACCCTCGACGACCTGACACCGCATCCCGCCGGCATCCGCGCCCAAGCGGTCACCTCGGCAGGCATTGCCCTCCACGATTTTCTCTTTGCCGAAACGGGACGGACGCTGCACGTCTGCAACGCTCCATCGCCGGCCGCGACCTCGGCGATACCGATCGCCCGCATGATTGTGGCGAAGGTGCTGAATTGACGCGTTCGCCATGTAGGCTGCGTTCGCCCCATATGACCTCGGCAGATGAGAGGGCCACTGCGGTGACGTCGCCGGCCCCCGCCTGGCGCGTGAGCAGGTGCTGCTGCAGGGGCCGCAACGCCAGCGGCATCCCGGCGAAGGGCCCGCCCCACCAGATCCAAGCACGTCATTGAAATGATTGGCGCACCGTGCCGGGTGAAGATGACAACTATGTCTACTCCATTGCCCTCTAAGGCCCCCCTTTTGCGAGAAACGAGGCTTGCGGCTCCCCGGAGCTGGGTCGGCAGCTCGCTGTTCATCATTTCAAGCCGATCTTGATGGCTACGATCAGGGATTTGTGCATGGCGGAAATCGGCGCAATTGATCGCTCAGATTCGACCGAATGATCGAGCAATCACTCTCCGGCCTCCAGATCTGCGCCGGCAGTAGATCCCACGTCGATGGATCGATTGGGCACCCCTGCAAATCGGTCCCGGTAGCCAGGGAGGCAGGTGCAATCGCGCGAACGCCAGATACCAATGATCCCGATCACGCTATCCGCGCTTTCCGGGGGTATTCGCATGCGGCCGTCGCGAAGGGAGAGATAGAGCGCGTCGATGGCGGATTGATCGCCGAGGGTGGAAAGCGCGGATGGATGACGGAAGATGTCCAGTGACCAGGCCGCCGCTCGCGCTTTGACGAGAGCGCGAGCTCGTCCCCTTCTCTCGTCGATGACGGGTAAGAAGCTTCTGGCCGAAGCGACAGCGATCGTTGCCGCCTCACCATCGTCCAGCGAAAGCGCGATTGACGTGAGTTCGTAGAAAATCTCGTACTCCGCCTCGGTCAAACCGGCGAGCGTTACGGTTCCATTCGCCATGAGACTATACAGGAAGCCGTGCTCCCCGTTCCTGCGGCTCGTCTCGTGTTCCAGTTCTCCAGCCACGATCTCCGGGACGAGAATATCGTTGGGAATGGCGGCGAGTATCCGTTCGCCGTATTTGCTGGCGTGGAGGTTGATCAGAACGCTGGTGTCGAGAACCAGCGGGTCCGCGATATCAATCAGGGAGCTTAAGCAACTCATCCGTCTCTCTTTCCTCAAGCTCGATTTGATCAACAATGCCGCGAAGCTCCACTCGGCCCACCTCCAGCAGCTCCGCCAATTGTCCTTCCGACATCAATCCGCGTTTCCAGGCGGCGTGCGCCATAAGGCTAAGGCGGTGCGAGATCGGTCGATCGGCGTCACTCTTTGCCGGATCGCGGCGATCCGTCATTTCGCCCAGGATCTCCCGAACATGGTCATCGGTGATGCCGCCGTTGTTCTCGAACCAGGCCCAGGTGCCGCGCTTGACGAGACCCAATTCTTCGAGCCTGAGACCGCAAGCCTGGCGCGAGATATTGTACTGTTGGGCAAGGAGGATAATCAGGCGTCGGGTCGTCTTGCCGGTTATCTCCTTCAGTTGGCGAAAGCTTTCCGAGAAGCTCTCAGCAGGCGTCAGGAACGCGCGACCAAAGGCGTTTGCGTAGCGTTCATCGCGCGACAGGAATTTCTCATCATCCTCGAGCACTTCCGGGGTTTGCCGAGTGCCATAGAAATGGCCGATTTCATGAGCCGCGGATTGGATGCGACGTGGCAATGGATGGTTGGCGTTGAGAAGAATGCAGGCGCCGATGCTTTCATCGTAAGTGAACAGGCCCGCCACCTTCGAGTTCGAAGAAAGGCGGCGCTGATACAAGCGGATGCCGAGGCCCAGCTCGATAACCGAAAAGATGTCGGCTATCGCCCCTGGTCCGAGACCCAGCCAGTCGCGCAGTTCCTTGGCATGCGTTTCAGCCAACGCAACAACGTCACCGTCATTGATGCCGCGCGCCGGCGGGTAATTTCTACGCCGCTGGATCCCTAGAATGTTCTCCATTTCAACGTCCGCCTTGATCAGATCGTTGAAGAGCAGAATGGCCTCGGTGGTGTGTGCGTCTTCCGTCTCACGCAGTTTCCAGAAGCGGGGCATCAAATCGGTGTGGACGGCTTCTCTGCGAAGGAGGGCGTTCACAGACACGCCGTAGTGACGAGCCAGCATCTGGATTTCCTGGATGCGCACACGGCGCACGCCCTTCTCGATGGATACCAACGTCGGGCGAGACATGCCTATGACCTGGGCCGCGTCATCCTGCCGGATATCCGCGTTCTCCCGCGCAATGCGCAGTCGGCGTCCTATTTCTTGCGCGCTCAGCTCATTCAAATCGGCCATAGCGCCCTCCATCCATCCAGCTCTTCAAAAAGCTTTGTTCTCCTTGCGCGGACAGAAATGCCCGCCATTCCACCGCATGCGTACCCAACATTGTCCTTAGCTTCGTCAGCGTTTCCTCAGTGCTTTCCCCGATTGCCGCCCCGATCTGCGAGGCGTGGACGCGAAGGGCGTCATCAGGCAAGCCGGCGAGCTCGGCAAGGTGCTGCAGATGCCGTGCGCCCACGCTGCCATATTCGACCATTATGTCCCGATCGGCCTTCAGGGGGATAACGGATAGGGCGCCGCTCGCGTCAGTGGCGGCTAGATCGGACACCACATAAGCGTCTCGTGCCTCGTTAACACCAACTGCATGCAAACTAACGCGCCTGAGCAAAGCGTCCGAGCAGTTTGACGATCTCGAAAGGATCTCTAGTCACCCTGCTTTCCCCAGCTCAGCGCGCATCCACTCAGTCAGTTCTTCGTCCAACGCAGCGTCCACATATACGTCGCAACGGGGCGCGATCCCCGCCTTCACGTCGATCACCAGATGAAGCCCAACCAAATACCCGTAAGCCCCGGCCTGTTCCGTCATCCCCTTGAGCTTCCAGATGTCCCCATCGAAGTCCTTGTTGGTCGACTTCTTGACCTCGACGACGAGCAAATTTTCACGCTTACCGACCCGATGTACGATCAGGTCGGGGACAATCGCGTCCTTCCCAATCATCTCATCATCGCTCAGGTCATAGCGAAGGCGTTTGATCACATCCTCTGGGCGATTCCATTCCAGATCGATCGACCAGCCGGCATATTCCCCATGCAGGAGATCCCGAATCCGAGCGACAAGCGCGCGCTCCGCAGGATCCGCATAGGCAAGATCCTCATCCTGCAGAAGCACGCGCACCGCAGCCGCGAATACTGAAATTATTTCTTGCAATTCACCCCTCATGACATTAATTTACCTTGAAATAACTCAATGAAAATGGGGACCGCGACGTTAAAACCGCATTCGTTCTTAAGAAGGCGAAACCCAACACTCTTTACTTTTCTTATATGCATACCGATGGCATCGGGCTCCCGCGAAATTCTGTCAGGAAACCCCAGCCATACCAATTTTTTCGGAGCTGCTTTCCGTGACCGAACAGCAATCGCACTCATCGCAATGGCTTGCCTGGATGAATGACTATGTCGACGCTGCCACTCTTTGCGCGGATGTGGTTGCGGCGGTTGTCGGCGGCAATAGAAGGCAATGAGCGGATTTTGGCGTGCCACGCCGGGTGAAGATGACAGCTACTTCTACGCCATAGCCCTCTAAACCGGCACTAGAGCGGAAGCCGATCATATTGGATCATATCCAGCGGCTTCGAAGAAGTTCTGGCACTGCTGTGGCGTGAAGAGA
>NZ_JBJGXH010000006.1:0-55045 GCF_045108345.1 Ancylobacter terrae | reverse complement strand
ACGCCGCCGGCCTGCATCAGGATCTTGGCGGTGGCGAAGCCCGCCTGCCGGTTCTCGTAATTGATCAGCGGCAGCCAACGCTCATAGGCGGCGAGCGCCGCCTCGCGATTCCCCGCGACATAGGGGTCGATGATCTGCCGGATGCCGTCCGGGAAGCCGCCGCCGGTCATGGCGCCGGTCGCCCCCGCATCGAGATCGGCCATCAGCGTGATCGCCTCCTCGCCGTCCCACGGCCCCTCGATCGCCGCCCCGCCGGCCGCGATCAGCGCGCGGAGCTTGTTCGCCGCCTGCGGCACCTCGATCTTGAAATAGGCGAGGTTCTCGATCTCGCTCGCCATCTTCGCCAGGAACGGCACGGAGAGCGGCGTGCCGGCCACAGGGGCGTCCTGCACCATGATCGGGATCGAAATGGCGTCGGAGACGCCTTTGTAGAACTCGTAGACCTGCGCCTCCGGCACCCGGAAGGTGGCGCCGTGATAGGGCGGCATGATCATGACCATGGCCGCGCCGAGTTCCTGCGCGCGCTTCGAGCGCGCGGCGCAGATGGCGGTGGAGAAATGCGTGGTGGTGACGATCACCGGCACGCGGCCGGCGACATGCTCCAGCACGGTTCGGGCGACGATCTCGCGCTCGTCATCCGCCAGCACGAACTGCTCGGAGAAATTGGCGAGGATGCAGAGGCCGTGCGAGCCGGCGTCGATCATGAAGTCGATCGCCCGCTTCTGGCCGTCGAGGTCCAGCGTGCCGTCGGCATGGAACACCGTCGGCGCCACGGGGAAGACGCCGGAATAGCGGGGAGGGGAGGCCATGGAGGACACCTTGCGAACGGGATGGACGGACAAAGGGAGGGCGCGGCCGGCTCAGGCGGGCGGCCGGCTCAGGCGGCCGGCCGGAAATCCTCGGTGAGATAGGCGTCGAGGATGCCGGCGAAGCCGTCATCGCCGGTGAAGCCGAGCGCCAGGGCGCGCTGCGCCGTCAGGGCCTGCGGCCAGCCGCCGACCACGCGCGCCACCACCGGATCGGGCCGGCGGCGGATCAGCGCCACCGCGGCGTCACCCGCATGGGCGCGCAGCGCCTCGATCTGCTCGCCGATTCTGACGCAGACGCCGGGCATGTTGAGGCTGCGCCGCGCCCCGAGCGGGGCGGTGTCGATGCCGGCGGCGTGGAGGAGATAGCCCACCGCCGCGCGCGGCGAGGCGATCCAGACGCGCAGGCTCTCCTCCACCGGCAGCACCGCCTCGATCCCGTTCAGCGGCTCGCGGATGATGCCGGAGATGAAGCCGGACAGCGCGGCATTGGGCCGGCCGGGCCGCACGCAGATGGTCGGCAGCCGGATCGCCACCCCGTCGAGGAAGCCCTTGCGGGAATAGTCGGCCAGCAGCAGTTCGGCGATCACCTTCTGCGTGCCGTAGGAGGAGGCCGGCGCGGTGAGGAAATCATCGTCCACCACATCGGGGAAGGGCGCGCCGAACACGGCGAGCGAGGAGGTGTAGACGAGGCGCGGCGTGTAGTCCGCCGTCAGCCGGATCGCCTCGAACAGCGCACGGGTGCCGTCGAGATTGATCCGGTAGCCTTCCTCGAAGCGCGCTTCCGCCTCACCCGAGACGATGGAGGCGAGGTGGAAGATCACCGCGGGGCGGGCGGCGATCAGCCGATCGGCGACCCGCGGCGCGGCATAGTCGCCGGTCAGAACCTCGACCGGGAAGGGCAGGCCGGCCGGCGGCACGGTCTCCACCACATCGTGCAGCACGGCGCCGGTGACGGGCACGCCGTTCAGCACCGGCTGCGCGGCGAGGCGCTCCAGCAGCTTGCGGCCGAGCATGCCGGCCGCGCCGAGGATGAGGATCTTCATGAGGAGGAGGCTCCGGGCACTCAGGCGAGGGTGTAGGCGGTCTTCACCACGGTGTAGAATTCGCGAGCATAGCTGCCCTGTTCGCGCGGCCCGTAGGACGAGCCCTTGCGCCCGCCGAACGGCACGTGGAAGTCGACGCCGGCGGTGGGCAGGTTGACCATCACCATGCCGGCCTCGGCGTGGCGCCGGAAATGCGTCGCATGCTTCAGGCTGGTGGTGCAGATGCCGGCGGAAAGGCCGAACTCGGTGCCGTTGGCGACCGCGAGCGCCTCCTCGTAATCCTTCACGCGGATGACCGAGGCGACCGGGCCGAACACTTCCTCGCGGTTGATGCGCATCGCCGGTGTCGTTTCGGTGAACAGCGCCGGCTGGAGGTAGAAGCCGGGCTTGCCGCGGGAAAGCCGCTCGCCGCCGAAGGCACGCCGGCCGCCTTCCCTCTCGGCGATGGCGATATAGTCGAGGTCCTGCGTCAGCTGGCTCTCGTCGACCACCGGGCCGATCTGGGTCGCGGGGTCGAGCGCGTCGTCGACCTTGAGCCCGGCGAGGCGCTCGCTCACCGCCGCGACGAAGCGGTCGTGGATGGCATCGGTGACGATGAGCCGGCTCGAGGCCGTGCAGCGCTGGCCGGTGGAGAAGAAGGCGCCGTTGACGGCGCAGTCGACAGCGACCGCGAGGTCGGCGTCGTCCAGCACCACCAGCGGGTTCTTGCCGCCCATCTCGAGCTGCACCCGGGCGAAGCGCGCCGCGCCGGCCGCGGCGACGCGCCGGCCGGTCGCGACCGAGCCGGTGAAGGAGATGCCGGCGATGTCGGCATGATCGAGCATGGCCTGCCCGACCTTCGAGCCCGAGCCCATCACCAGGTTGAACACGCCGGCCGGCACGCCGGCGCGGGCGATGATATCGGAGAGCGCCCAGGCCGAGCCGGGCACCAGCTCGGCCGGCTTGAAGATGACGCAGTTTCCATAGGCCAGCGCCGGGGCGATCTTCCAGGCGGGGATGGCGATGGGGAAGTTCCACGGCGTGATGAGGCCGATGATGCCGAGCGGCTCGCGCGTCACCTCCACCCCGACGCCGGGGCGCACGGAGGCGAGCGTCTCGCCGGCCAGGCGCAGGCATTCGCCGGCGAAGAAGGAGAAGATCTGCCCGGCGCGGGCGACCTCGCCGATGCCCTCGGCCAGCGTCTTGCCTTCCTCGCGCGCCAGCAGCCGGCCGAGCTCGTCCTTACGGGCGAAGATCTCGTCGGAAATCTTCTTCAGGATCTCGTGCCGCGCATAGGGCACGCTGCGCGACCAGGCCGGGAAGGCGGCCTTCGCCGCCGCCACCGCGTCATTGAGCCCGGCGGCGTCGGTACGGGCATAGTGGCCGATCACGTCGCCGGTATCGGACGGGTTGATGTTGGCGAGGGTCTCGACGCCCTCGACCCATTCGCCGCCGATGAAGTTGCGGAAGACAGTGCTCATGGTCGGACTCTCCGGTTCGGCCTCGTCGTCGGCACGGGCGCGGGGTCAGTAGAGGAAGCGCGCGGGCACCAGCACCAGCGCGGGGAACAAAGTGAGCAGCGCCAGAACGATGAGCTGTGCCACCAGGAAGGGCCAGACCCCCTTGATGGCGAGGCCGAGATCGACCTTGCCCACCGCCGAGACGACGTTCAGCACCGTGCCGACGGGCGGGGTGATGAGGCCGATGGCGTTGTTCATCACGAACAATACGCCGAAATAGACCGGATCGATGCCCGAGGATTTCACCAGCGGCATCAGCACCGGGGTCAGGATCAGGATGGTGGGGATGAAGTCGAGCGCGGTGCCGATGATGACGACGAGCAGCATGATCACGATCATCAGCTCGATCGGGTTGTCGCGGAACGGCTCCAGCAGCGCCGTCACCTCGGCGGGGATGTTGGCGATGGCGATGAGATAGGCCGAGACCGAGGCCGCCGCGACGAGGAACATCACCGCCGCCGTCGTGCGCACCGCCATCAGCATGGCGTGGTAGAGCTTGGCGGGGGTGAGCTCGCGATAGACGAAGGTGCCGACCACCACCGCATAGACCGCCGCCACCACCGCCGCCTCGGTCGGCGTGAAGATGCCGCCCTTGAGGCCGCCGACGATGATCACCGGCAGGCCCAGCGCCAGCAGCGCGTCGAGGAAGGCGCGGCCCGCCTCGCCCCAGCTGCGCCGCGGCAGGATCGCCACCTTGTCGCGCTGGGAGACGATCCACCACGCCACCGCCAGCGACAGGCCGAGCAGCAGCCCCGGCACGATGCCGGTGAGGAACAGCCGGGTGATCGACACGCCGCCGATCACGCCGAACACGATGTAGCCGATCGAGGGCGACAGCACCGGGGCGATGATGCCGCCCGAGGCGATGAGGCCGGAGGAGCGGCCGAGATCATAGCCCGCCTGCCGCATCACCGGCAGCAGCATGGAGGCGAGCGCCGCCGTGTCGGCGATGGCCGAGCCGGACATGGAGGCGAGCAGGATGGCGGTGATGATCGCGACATAGCCGAGGCCGCCGCGCAGATGGCCGACCAGAGCGAGGCCGAGATCGACCAGCCGGCGTGAGAGACCGCCCGCGTTCATCGCCTCGCCGGCCAGCAGGAAGAAGGGGATGGCGAGCAGCGGGAAACTGTCCGCCCCGTTCACCATCTGCAGCGCGATGAGCTGCCAGTCGAAGGCGCCCAGATGCCACATCAGCGCGCCGGCGGTGATGATCAGCGCGAAGGCGATGGGCATGCCGAGGAAGATGGAGCCGAGCAGGACGAGCGAGAAGATCGCGACGGTCACGACACGCCCTCCACCACATTGACGTCGATGGCCGCCCCGCCGGGGCCGCCGCGGACGAGCTCGATCAGGTCGCCGAGGATCAGCACGGTGAGCCCGACCCCGGAGGCGAAGGCGGCGGCGTAGACATAGGCGGTGGAGAGCTCGGACACCGGCAGCAGGTTGCCGAGGTTCAGCAGCGTCTGGTCCCATGCGCCCACCGCCAGCAGCACGGCACAGCCGAGCGAGAGCACGTCGGAGACGATGCGGCACAGCCAGCGCCCCGTGCGCGGCAGCGCCAGCACGAACATGTCGACCCCGAGATGGCCCTTCTGGCGCATCACCGTGATGGCACCGAGGAAGGTGACCCAGACGAACAGCAGGCGCGACATCTCGTCGGCGATGGTGATGCCGCTGTCGAAGACGTAGCGCATGACCACATTGCCGAAGACCAGCACGACCATCACGCCGAGCAGGCCGACCAGCAGCACCTCGATGCCGCGGAAACCGAGATCGATCGCGCGCCCGAGCGGGCCCGGCGGGGGAGGGGGCATCTCAGACATCGAGACCCTCGATCGCGTAGATGCGCGCGGGGGCGCCGTCGGCATCGGGAATGAGCAGCGGCGCGGCGCTGAGCAGCACGCGCGGCGCGCGCAGCTCCGCGGTGTTCACGACATATTCGATCAGGGTGACGCCGGCCCGCAGCAGCACGTCGTGGGTGACGTGCTCGGGGGAGGGGACATGCTCGCCCTTCAGCAGCAGGCGGATCGGGTAGTCCTGCGGGAAGTCGAAGGCGACCGCGCTGGGACGGCGGGCGAGCAGCCATTGCGCCGCCTCCCGCGTCAGCCAGGGCGCCTCAGTCCAGAACTCCGGCGTGCGGTAGTCGCGCCTTGCGCTCCAGCGCGCGGCGAGGAGGAGGATCTCGCCCTCCGCCCCGCCGGGATCGGCGCTCGCCAGCGCCTCCGGCCCGATCGGCGCATCGTCCGGGCAGGCCGAGAGGTCCAGCACCCGGCAGGCCCCGACCACGCGATCGAGCGGGGTCGCCTCGATGGTCGGGGCGTGGGCGACGAAATGCGCCGGCGCATCGACATGGGAGAAGCCGTGGCAGGTGGTGGCGAGGCGGGTGACCCGGAACTGGTCGCCCGCCGCGATGTCGCCCTTCACCAGCACTTCCGGCTTCCACCGGAAATGCTCCGCCACGGGCATGCTGAGATCGACGATGCGCATCGGACCGGCCTTCCGTCAGCTCGCCGCGGCGGCGATCTGCTCGGGCAGGGTCGGCCCGAACTTGGCGATGAAGTCCGCCTTCACCTTGTCGGCGACGATCGCGCGGAAGGCGGGGATGTCGACGTTCTCGACCACCTTCATGCCGTGCTCCTTGAGCGCGGCGAGGCTGGTGCCCTCGGCGTCGACGTTCATCTGCCGCTGGATGATCGCCGCCTCGGCGGCGGCGGCGAGGATGGCGGTGCGCTGCGCCTCGGGGAGGGCGTCGAACTTCGCCTTGTTCATCACCAGCGGGGCGGTGGTGAAGGCGTGCTTGGTCAGCGACAGGTTCTTCTGCACCTCGAAGAACTTGGCGTTGAGGATCAGCGTCACCGGGTTCTCCTGCCCGTCGATCGAACCCATCTCCAGCGCGGTGAACAGCTCGGTGAAGGCCATCGGGGTCGGCACCGCGCCGAGTAGCTTGAAGGCCTCGATATGGGCCGGGTTCGGCGTGGTGCGGATCTTCAGGCCCTTCATGTCGGCGGGCACGGTCACCGCGCGGCGGTTGTTGGTGACGTTGCGCCAGCCCACCTCCCAGGTGGAGAGCGCCTTGAGGCCGGAGGTTTCGAGCTGGGCGCGCAGGCCGTCGCCGATCGGCCCGTCCAGCACCCGCGCGACATGGGCGCGGTCATGGAACAGATAGGGCAGGTCGAGCACGTTGAGCTGCGGCGCGAGGCCGGTGAAGAACGGGTTGCCGGTCAGGCACATGTCGAGCGTGCCGCCGCGCGTCGCCGCGATCATGGTCTGGTCGTTGCCGAGCGCGCCGTTGGCGTAGACCTCGACGATGACCGCGCCGCCGGTCTTCTCCTTGACCAGCTCGGCGAAGCGCAGGCCGGCGCGGTGCCAGGCATCGACTTCCGGGTGGGGATGGCCGAAGCGCAGCTTGACGGGCGCATCGGCAAAGGCGCGGGAGGAGGCGCCGGCGGCAAGAGCCGCGGCACCGGCGGCGAGGAAGGAACGGCGGTCGAGACGGAGCATGTGGCGTTTCCCTGGATGATGATTGGGGCGCGCCGTCGCGGGGCGCGCCCATGGGACGGGCGGACAGCCCGTCACTCGATGATGTTGAAGTCCTTGAGGTGGTCGTCGGACAGCTCGATGCCGAGGCCGGGCAGGTTGTCGTCGAGCTGGAGGAAGCCGTTCTCGGGCTGCGGGTCGCCCTTGAAGATGTAGTAGAACAGCTCGTTGCCGACCTCGACGTCGTGGACGGGGAAGAACTCCGCCATGGGCGAGGCGAGCGTCGACATGGTCAGGTGGTAGTTGTGCATCTGGCCGGCATGCGGGATCACCGGGATCGAATAGGCCTCGGCCAGCGCGTTGATCTTCTGCGCCGCGGTGATGCCGCCGACCCGGTTGGTGTCGTACTGGATGACGTCCACCGCGCGCTGGTCGACCAGCTGCTGGAAGCCGGCCAGTGTAAACTCGTGCTCGCCGCCGGAGATCGGCACCACGCCGAGCTTGCGCAGCTCCTTGTAGCCCTCGATGTCGTCGGCGATCACCGGCTCTTCCAGCCAGCGGATGTTGAAGGGCTCCAGCAGCCGCAGCATCCGCTTGGCGTATTCGAAGGTCCAGCCCATGTAGCATTCGCACATCAGGTCCCGGTCGGGGCCGATCACCTCGCGCACGGTGCGCACCAGGTCGAGGTTCTTCTTCATGCCCTCCGGCCCGTCCTTGGGGCCCCAGCCGAAGCGCATCTTCACCGACTGGAAGCCTTGGTCGACATAGGACTGCGCCTCGCGGGCGAGCTCGTCGAGCGGCTGGCCGTAGAGCTTGGAGGCGTAGCAGCGGATCCTGTCCTTGGTGCGCCCGCCGAGCAGCTTGAAGACCGGCTTGCCGACCTCCTTGCCCATCAGGTCCCAGATGGCGATGTCGACCGCGCTCATCGCGGTCATGCCGATGCCCTTGCGGCCCCAGGCATGGGTGCGGCGGTACATCTTCTGCCAGATATATTCGTTGTCGAACGGGTCCTCGCCGATGACGATCGGCGCGTAATACTCGTCGATCGCCGCCTTGGTGACGCGCGGGGCGAGCGCCGCGTTGCCGATGCCGACCGTGCCGTCCTCGGTCTCGATCTCGCAGACCAGCCAGCCGTGGAAGCGGAAGCTGCCCATGGCGTCGCCGCGCTCGAACAGCTGATCGGCGGCGTTGGTGCAGAAATTGCGCGCGGGCGGGACGACCTTGCCCTTCCATTCGAAGACGCGGGTGCGGACGTTCTTGATCTTCATGGGTCACACAGGGGTGTTGGCGGACGGGAGGGGCCGGGTTCAGGCCGCGAGGTCGGAGCCGCGGCGCGAGAGCGCCATGGCACAGAGGATGTCGAAGGCCGCCTGGGTGGCGCCGACATTGGCCTTGCCCTCGCCATAGATGTCGAAGGCGGTGCCGTGGGCCGGGGTGGCGATCGGGATCGGCAGGCCGCCATGGACCGTGACGCCGCGCGAGAAGCCCATCAGCTTCATCGCGATCTGGCCCTGGTCGTGGTACATGGTGACGATGGCGTCGACCTCCTTCGCGCGCAGGAAGATGGTGTCGGCCGGGTACATGCCGACCACCGGATAGCCTTGCGCGCGCGCCGCCTCGACGGCGGGGCCGATCACGTCGATCTCCTCGCGCCCGAAGCTGCCATTGTCGCCATTGTGCGGGTTGAGGCCGCACACCGCGATGCGCGGCTCAGTGATGCCGGCCTTGGCGAGGGTGGTGCTGGCGAGGCGGATGGCGCCGAGGATCCTCTCCTGCGTGATCAGGTCCGACACCTCCTTCAGCGGCACATGGCTGGTGACGCGGCTGGTCCACAGCCCGTCGAGCGCGTTCAGCTCGCCGAACGGGCCGTTGGGCTGCAGCAGCTCGGCGAACCAGTGCGTCTCGTCGGCATGGGCGAGGCCGGCGAGGTGCATGGAATGCTTGTTCAGCGGCGCGAAGCACACCGCCTCGGTGACGCCGGCGACGGTGAGCTCGATCGCCCGCTGCAGCGTGTCGAGCGCGTAGCGTCCGCCATTGGCGGTGGCCACCGCCCGCTCGAAGGGCGGGGTGGCGGCGCCGCGATAATCCCACAGCAGCGGCGTTCCCGAGCGGAAATCGGCGCGGGCGGGGTCCGCCACCTTCGCGTAGTCGAAGCGCGTGCCGGCGATGCGCAGGCCTTCCTCCAGCTCGTCGCGGTCGGCGATGATCAGGAAATCGGCCCGCGCGCGGTTGGCCGGATCGCCGATCAGGCGGGCGACGAGTTCGGGGCCGATGCCGGCGGGATCGCCGAGGACGACGGCAAGGCGAGGCTTCATCGGGGTCTCCATCAGGCAGTGACGCGGCGGGCGGCGAGCCACGCGATCAGGCGCGCGGCGACCGGCCAGAGGACGAGGGCGAAGGCGAGGGTGGTCAGCGTGCCGGCGATCGAGGTGCTCCAGAACACGCCGAGCGAACCGTTCGACAGGATCATCGACTGGCGGAACGCATCCTCCGCCTTGTCGCCGAGCACCATGGCGAGCACCAGCGGCGCCACCGGATAGTCGAGCTTCTTGAAGACGTAGCCGATGACGCCGAAGACCAGCGCCAGCACCACGTCGAACATGCTATTCGAGACGGTGTAGGCGCCGGTGAGGCACACCACCACGATCAGCGGCCCGATGATCGAGAACGGGATGCGCAGCACCGCCGAGAACAGCGGCACCGTCGCCAGCACCAGCACCACCGCGACGATGTTGGCGAGGTACATGGAGGCGATCAGGCCCCAGACGAAATCGTGCTGCTCGGTGAACAGCATCGGCCCGGGCTGGAGGCCCCAGATCATCAGCCCGCCCATCATCACCGCTGCCGTCGCCGAGCCCGGCACGCCGAGCGCCAGCATCGGCAGCAGCGCGGAGACGCCGGCCGAATGGTCGGCCGCCTCCGGCGCGACGATGCCCTCCGGCTCGCCGGTGCCGAAGCGCTCGGGGTGGCGCGAGAAGCGGCGGGCGACGCCGTAGGACATGAAGGACGCCGCCGTCGGCCCGCCCGGGGTGATGCCCATCCAGCAACCGATGACGGTGGAGCGGATCAGCGCCAGCCAGTGCCGCGGCATCGCGGCCATGGTGCGGAACACGGTGGCGAGGTCGACCTTGGCGCGGATGCCCTCGAACTTCAGGCCCTGCTCGACCGTGATCAGGATCTCGCCGATGCCGAACAGGCCGATCACCGCGACGAGGAAGGTGACGCCCTTCACCAGCTGGTCGCTGCCGAAGGTGAGGCGCATCTCGCCCGATACCGTGTCCATGCCGACCGCCGCCAGCGACAGGCCGATCAGCAGCGAGGCGGCGGTCTTCAGCGGATGGCCCCCGCCCATGCCGATGAAGCTGCAGAAGGCGAGCAGGTACACCGCGAAATATTCCGGCGAGGAGAAGCGCAGCGCGATGCCGGCGATGGAGTTGGCCAGCAGCGTCACCAGGATGACGCCGACCAGCGCGCCGAAGCCGGCGGCGCTGAAGGCGGTGGCGAGCGCCTCGGTCGGCTTGCCGGCCCGCGCCATCGGGTAGCCGTCGAAGGTGGTGGCGACGGAGGAGGGCTCGCCGGGGATGTTGAACAGGATCGAGGTGGTGGAGCCGCCGAACAGCGCCCCCCAGTACATGGAGGAGAGCAGGATGATCGCGCTCACCGGGTCCATCGAGAAGGTGAGCGGCAAGAGCAGCGAGACCCCGTTCGGCGCGCCGAGGCCGGGCAGCACGCCGACCAGGATGCCGAGCAGCACGCCCCCGACCATCAGCGCCACGTGGTAGGCGGTCAGCGCGGTCTGGAAGCCGGTGAGGAGCGAGGCGAAATCGGACATGGCGCGCCCTCTCAATAGATGCCGAGGGCGTTCTCGATCGGTCCCTTGGCCAGCGGCACCCGGAACCAGATCTCGAACACGAGGAAGAACACCGTCATCACCGCGCCCGACAGGAGCAGCGCGCGCGGCCAGCCGAACTCGCCGTGGCGGCGCATCATGAAGACGAGATAGGCGAAGGAGGTGACGTAGCAGCCGAGCCAGGGCATGGCGGCGACGAGCACGGCGGTGGGCACGAACACGGCGAGGCTGGAGCGCAGTTCCTCACCGGTGACGAAGCCCTCGCCGCCATCCATGCGCAGCGCCTGCAGGAAGATGCCGAGGCTGAGGACGATCAGCAGCAGCCCGATGCGGAACGGGAAATAGCCTGCGCCCGGCCCGGTATCGGCGCTCCAGCCGATGTCGTGGCCGAGGCTCTCCGTGGCGACGACGGCGCCGAATACGGCGATGGCCACGGCGGTGCCGAGTTCCATGGATCGGCGGGAGGCGAGCATGGGGATCGGGTCCTGGCGCGGTGTCGGGGATCGGCGCGGGCGACCGCGCGCGGCGAGCAAGGGGCGGACAAGAGGGGGTGCGGGCGCGCCGCACCCCCAAGTCACCGGCGCGGGAGGAAGCGCCGTCGATGGCCGGCGGACCGGCCGGCGATGCCGGGGAGCGGCGTCAGTTGACCAGCCAGCCGTCCTCGGCGAACTGCACGCGGTTCTTCGCCTCGTCCTGGGTGATCGACTCGGCGAAGGCGGCGCCGGTCACGAAGGCCTCGCTCTGCGAGGTCCGCTCCAGCCATTCCTTCCACTCGGGGGTCTGGCGCACCTTGTCGAGCACGCCGGCATAGAAGGCGACCTGCTCGTCGGTCGTGCCCTTGGGCAGCCATACCGTGCGCGGCATCTGGTAGCTTTCCAGCGGGATGCCGGCCTCGACGCAGGTGGGGATGTCGGCCCACGACTTGCCGTCCGCGACGACCTCCTTGTAGGCGAGGCGCTTGGGCGAGAACACGCAGAGCGGGCGGACCTTGCCGGCCTTCCACTGGCCGACATTCTCCTGCGGGTTATTGGTGTTGGCCTCGACATGGGCGCCGGCGAGCTGCACCGCCGCCTCGCCGCCCGACTTGAACGGCACATAGGTGAACTTGGTGCCGGTCGCCTTCTCGAGGCGACGGACCAGGATCTGGTCGGTGTCCTTCGACTGGCTGCCGGCGACCTTCATGCCGCCGTTCTGGGCGCGGGCCGCCTCGATGAACTCGCCGGCGGTCTTGTAGGGCGCCTCGGCGCTGGTCCACAGGATGAACTCGTCCACCGCCATCGAGCCGACCGGGCGCAGGTCGCTGCTCTGGTAGCCGACCTTGGTGACGAGCGGCAGCAGCCATTCGTTGTTGGTGCCGAACACCACCTTGGTGGCATCCCCGGCCGCGCCCTTGCCGTAGACGAAGGCCTCCGAGCCCGCGCCGCCGCCCTTGTTGGAGACGATGACCGGCACGCTCATCAGCTCGTGCTTCTGGATGATCGACTGCACGAGGCGCGCGAACTGGTCGGTGCCGCCGCCGGGGCCGGACGCCACGATGAACTCGACGGGGCGGTTGGGCTGCCAGTCGGCCGCCGCCGGGGCGAGCCCCGCAAGACTTGGCCCCGCGAGGCAGAGCGACACGGCGGCAAGCGCCGTCGCGATGGAAAAGCGCATCGCAGATCTCCTTGGGTTGTCGTCGTGGAGCGGTCTTGACGCCGTCTCACCGTCACTCTGGCGCCGGACGATCAGCTTGTCAACTGGACCGGTGACCAGTCCAGTAGACCAACCACGAAAAAAAGCTTAGGGTGCTGACACCGCACCGTGCGGGGCTAGTATCGGAACGGAAGCCGGCATACCGGCACCGCGCCAATGAGGGGGAAACGTCGCCGCATGCTGCAGGATCTGCCCAGCCTCAAGCAGCAACTGACCAAGCGGACCATGCGCGAGCAGATCGCCGAGCGGATCGCCCACATGATCCAGTCGGGGCTGCTGCGGGTCGGCGACGAGCTGCCGAGCGAGCGCGAGCTCGCCCAGATGCTCGACGTCAGCCGCGAGACCGTGCGCGGCGCGGTGCAGATGCTCGCCGCCATCGGCATGGTCGAGATCTCGCAGGGCGCGCGCACCCGCATCGTCGGCACCGAGGGCTTCGGCCGCTCCATGTATCCGGAGGCGACCGAGCTCTCGCGCTATGGCGCGCAGGAGGTCTACCAGGCGCGCCTTCTGGTCGAGGGCTTCGTGGTGCGCGAGGCCGCCCAGCGCATGGACGCCGAGACGCTGCAGCGGCTGCATGGCCTGGTCGAGGCGCAGGCGGGGATGACGGACGACCCGGTGCGCTTCCAGATCTCCGACGTCGAGTTCCACCAGGTGATCTACCGCGCCGGCGGCAACCGGCTGCTCGCGCATTTCCTCGGTGACGCCTATGGCTACGCGCTGGCCTATCGCCGCGTCGCGCTGCTGGTGCCGGGGGCGGTGCAGGGATCGGTGGACGATCACCGCGCCATCCTCGCGGCGCTGGAGGCGCACGACACCGACGCGGCGCAGGCGGCGATGGACCGCCACATCACCCGCGTGCACGAGACCACGCTGCAGGCGATGAACCTCTGACCGGCCGGCTGGCCGCGTGAGCGCCGGCCTCATCGCCGCGGGAAGCGCGCCTCGAGTTCGGCGATCTCAGCCGAATCGAGTTCGCGCACCTTCATGCCGCGGGTGATGAGGACGAGCCGCGCCGTCTCCTCCAGTTCCTCCGCCGCGAACACCGCCGCCTCGAGGCTTGGCCCCGCGACCACCGGGCCGTGATTGCCGAGCAGGATGGCGGCATGGTCGGGCGCTTTGGCGAGGATCAGCGGGCGCACCGCCGCGTCGCCCGGCGGGGTATAGGGCACCACCGGCACGCGCCCGACCCGCATCACCACATAGGGGGTGATCGGGGGAATGGCGTCCTCCGGGTCGGTGTCGGCGAGGCAGGACAGCGCGGTGGCGTAGGTCGAGTGCAGGTGCACCACGGCTCTCGCCTGCGGGCGCGCCTGATAGAAGGCGAGGTGCAGCGGGATCTCCTTGGTCGGCGCGTCGCCGTCCAGATGCCGGCCCGCCGCGTCGAGACGCGACAGCCGCGATTCCTCCAGGAAGCCGAGGCAGGCATTGGTGGGGGTGACGAGGAAGCCCTCGCCGAGCCGCACGCTGAGATTGCCCGAGGAGCCGGGGGTGAGGCCGCGCTCGAACAGCGAACGGCCCCAGCGGCACAGGGCGGCCCGAAGGCCCGCTTCCTCGCTCATGACAGCACGCTCCACGCCTTGAGGAAAAAGTCCGGCGCGCCGAAATTGCCGGATTTGAGCGCCAGCGCCAGCCCCTCGCTCGCGCCCGTGCCGGCCCGCACCCGCGTCCACGGCACGCCGGTGTCGATCTCCGGGCCGATGTCGAGCGCGCGCACGCCGAGCCCGGCCACCACCGCGCCCGAGGTCTCGCCACCGGCGACGAGCAGCCGGCTCACGCCCCGCTCGACCAGCCCGCGCGCCACGGCGGCGAGCGTATCCTCGACCAGCGTCGCCGCGCGCTCGCGCCCGAACTCGGCCTGCACCGCGGCGATCTCCGCCGGGTCGGCACTGGAATAGACGAGGATCGGCCGGTCCGCCGGCTGCGTCGCCGCCCAGCCGAGCACGGTTTCGGCGGTCTGGCGGCCGTCGACGAGTTCGCGCGTCTCCAGCCGCAGCGCCGGGATTCCGGCGGCGAGCGCGGCGGCGACCTGCTCGCGGGTGCGCGCCGAGCAGCTTCCCGCGAGGATCGCCGCGCGACCCGCGTGCGCGGTGAAGCCGCCCTCCTCGCTCCGGTCCGGCAGCAGCCCCTGCCGGCGGAAATTGGCGGGCAGGCCCAGCGCGATGCCGGAGGCGCCGGTGAGCAGGGGCAGGTCGGCGGAGGCGGCGGCGAGCGCTTCGAGATGGGCGTCGGTCAGCGCGTCGACCACCGCGAGCCGTACGCCCGCCTGCGCCAGCGCCTCGAGCCGCGCGCGGATGGCGGCAGCGCCCGCCGCCACCGTCTCGTAGCCGACGAGGTCGATCGCGAGCCCGGTCTGGCGGGCCAGCACGCGCCTGAGGTCCGCGTCGCGCATCGGCGTCAGCGGATGGTCGCGCATCGGGCTGTCCGACAGCAGCCGGTCGCCCACGAACAGGTGGCCGCGATAGACGGTGCGCCCGTTAGCGGGAAAGGCGGGGCACACGGTGGCGATGGCGCCGCCCAGCTCGGCGAGCAGCGCCTCGGCGACCGGGCCGATATTGCCGGCATCGGTCGAATCGAAGGTCGAGCAGTATTTGAAGATGATCTGCCGGGCGCCGGCCGCCCGGAGCGCGCGGGCCGATTGCAGCGACTGCGCCACCGCCTCCGCGGCCGGACTAGTGCGCGACTTCAGCGCCACCACCACCGCGTCGGCGTCGCGCGGCACCGCGTCCGGGTCCGGCACGCCGATCACCTGCACCGTGCGCATGCCGCCGCGGGCGAGCGTCAGCGCGATGTCGGTCGCGCCGGTGGAATCGTCGGCGATGCAGCCGATCAGCGGGCCCATCACGCCGGCTCCCGCACGCTGCCGGCCTCGACGCCGGCGCCGAAGAACAGCGCATCCTGCCGTTCGCGCAGCGCCAGCAGTTCGGAGCCGGCGGGCATGTCGAGATCACCGAACGCGATCGCCTGGCCGCGCGCCACGGGCCGGGCCAGCCGGCAATTGGCGGCGAGGTAGAAGGGCGCCGGCGCATCGGCGGTCAGCCGGCGGCCGGGAACCAGCTCCGCCGTCGTGCCCTCGATGGTGTGGTGATGGCCGCCCATGGCAAGGACCCGGCCCGCCGGAAGGTCGGCGGTGGCGCGGGCGACGAGGTCGAGATGGGGACGGGGATCCAGCCCGCCGCTGGAGGCGCCGAGCAGCGCCGCTTCCAGCACGCTGGTGGCCGCCTCGATGCCGAGCAGGTGGCGGGGGATGTAGACCATGCCGGTGGCGCCGGAGCGGCTGACCGGGTGGCCCTTCTCCGCCAGCATCTGCCAGCTCGCCGGATCGCTGCAGCGCACCAGCACGAACACGCCGCCGGCGAAGCTCGCCTCGTCCGGCCGGCGCAGGGCGTTGAACACGTCGAGCCGCCGCGTGCCGGCCAGCAGCCCGCCATCGGCCCGTTCCGCCAGCACGTCCGGCACTTCGGGAACGCGGGCGATCGGCGCGTGGAAATCGGGCCGGTCGGGCGTGAGGCCGGTGGCGTTGGCCACCACCAGCATCTCGCACAGGTCCGGCACCGCCCGCTGCGGCAGCGCGGCGGCGATCCGAGCCCGGGCCGCGACGATCTCCGCCACCGGCCGCTCGCCCAGCGACCAGACGGCGGCGAAGTCCGGCACGTCGATGGTGCTGCCGTTGCTGGTCAGCCGGCCGGAGGCCGGGTCGAACACGAAGTCGTATTCGCTCGACTTGCCGGCGGCGATGATCTCCAGCCCCAGCATCTCGGCCCAGCTGACGAGACCGATCAGCAGGCTCGGCTGGTCGCCGTCGACCGGCGTCACCACCCGCCCGCGCGCCGCGGCGAGGCGCGCGAGGCCGGGGCCGATCACGCTGTCGACCTCCTTGGAGACGAGCGCGAGATGGCGGTCGGCCTCGATGGCGAGGCGGGCATGGCGGGCGCCCGCTTCCGGGTGGCCGGTCGCCTCCACCACCACCTCGACCGGCAGATCGATGACGGTGGCGAGGTCGCCCGCCGCAATGAAGTCGCCCGCCGCGAACGCCGCCTTCGCCTCGGCAGCGCTGGCGCAGACGCGGATGCGGCGCGGCTCGACGCCCACCGCCTTCAGCGAGGCGGCGGCGATCTCCGCCTCGCGGTCGACGGCGACGCGGGCCCGCATCTTCGGCACCCGCAGGCCCTGCGCGAGGAAGCTGCGCCCGAACCCGCCGGTGCCGACGATGCAGGTCTCGACCGGGGCGCGGTCGGCGGGGAAGTAGCGATGGAAGTTCATGTCGGTTTCCGGTTGTCAGTCGTCGAGCGCGGCGGCGGCGGGCCGGACGCGGGCGGCCTGAAGCCGCGACCAGCCCCAGCGCAGCAGCGGCACCGACCAGACGATGATGGTGAAGGTTCCCAGCACCGCGGCGATGGGCCGGCCGAACAGGCCGAGCACGCTGCCATTGGTGCTGATCAGCGCCTGCATGAAGTTCTGCTCGACGATCTCGCCCAGCACGATGCCGAGCACCATGGGGGCGATCGGAAAGCCGTTCTCCTCCATGAGATAGGCGGTGGCGCCGAGGCCGAGCAGGATCCAGACGCCGAAGATGTCGTTGTCCATGGCGTAGGCGCCGGTCGCCGACAGCACCAGCAGCGCCGGCAGGATCAGGTCGCGCGGGATGCGCAGCACGACCTTGGCGATGCGCATGGCCAGCGAGCCGAGCGGGAACATCACCAGATTGGCGAGGATGAAGATGATGAAGACGGCGTAGAACAGCTCGCCATTGTTGATGAAGACGGTCGGCCCCGGATTGACGCCCTTCAGGTACAGCACGCCGATGCCGATGGCGGTGATGGTGTCGCCGGGGATGGCGAAGACGATGGCCGGGATCCAGGCGCCCGAAAGCGCGGCGTTATTGGCCGAGGAGCCCGCGACGATGCCCTCGATATGGCCCTTGCCCCATTTCTCCGGCTCCTTCGACATCTTCTTGCCGGCGGCGTAGCTGATCCAGGCCGCGGTATCCGCGCCCCCGCCCGGCAGCGCGCCGACGATGGTGCCGAGCACGCTGCCGCCGAGCGCCTGGCCCCAGTAGCGCTTGCCCGCCTCCCAGGTCTTGCGCCAGGCGTCGCGGGCGGTGACCTGCGCCACCGCGCCGACCGCCGCCGGGGAGAGCAGCGATCGCAGGATCTCCGGCAGCGCGAACATGCCGATGAGGCCGGGGATGAAGCTCACCCCCTCCAGCAGGTTCACATTGCCGAAGGTGAAGCGCGGGTGGCCGGTGGTGTAGTCCATGCCGACCGTGGCGATCAGCAGGCCGAGCATCAGCGAGGTCAGGCCCTTCACCAGATTGTCGCCGGCGACGAACACCGCGCAGGACAGCCCCAGCACGCCGAGCCAGAAGAACTCGAAGGCGCTGAAGTCGAGCGCGAAATCGGCCAGCGCCGGCGCCGCCGCGATCAGCACCACCGTGCCGAAGATGCCGCCGATCGCCGAGAAGGCGGCGTTCGAGGCGATGACGAGGCCGGCCTCGCCGCGCTTGGTCATCTCGTAGGAATCGTCGACATAGGCGGCCGAGGCCGGGGTGCCCGGCATGCGCAGCAGCGCGCCGGGAATGTCGCCGGCGAAGATCGCCATGGCCGAGGCGGCGACGATCGAAGTGATCGCCGCCACCGGGCTCATGAAGAAGGTCATCGGCACCAGCAGCGCCACCGCCATGGTGGCGGTGAGGCCGGGCAGGCAGCCGACCGCGAAGCCGAACAGGCTCGAGGCGACGAGGGTGATCAGCGTCTCCGGCTGGATGACGAGATCGAGAGCGGCGATGAACTTGTCCATGGCGCCCTCACCACAGGTTGGTCAGCGGGCCCGAGGGCACCGGGACATGCAGGACGAGGCGGAACAGCAGGTCGAGCGCGAGCGTCACCGCGAAGGCGACGCCGACCGCCATCGGGATCGAGCGCCCGAGCCAGAGATAGAAGGCGATCATCGCCGTGAAGCCGATGATCTGGAACCCGATTTCCTCGCCGAAGAAGATGAAGGCGAGCAGGGTGGCGAGCATCATCAGGCCGCTGACGGCGCCGCGCGGATTGCCGCGCCATGCCGCCGGATCGCACCGGAACGCGCCGGCCGGCGCGCGGCGCACGCCGCCGAGCAGCAGCACCGAGCCGCAGGCCAGCAGGCCGACCGCGATCACCCCGGGAAACAGCCCCGGCCCGTAGAAATGGCCGGGGATGATGGGAAAGCTGCGCACGTGCCAGAGGACGGCGACGCCGAGCGCGAGAATGAAGAGACCGAGCAGGCCGTCGCCGAACTTCATGGCCCGCCCCTATTGCTGCTTGGTCTTGGCGAGCTCGGCGAAGACCCGCTCCATCTCGGCGAGATCGCTCGCCATGTAGGCGCGGAACGCGGCCGGGTCGCGATAGACGAGGCGGAAGCCGCGCTCCTCGAGCGGCTTGCGGAAGGCCTCGCTGGTGGCGACCTTCTCGACCGCCGGGGCGAGCTTGGCCATTACGTCGTCCGGCAGGCCCTTGGGGCCGACCACGCCGTGCCACAGCGCGAAGGTCCAGTCGATGCCGAGCGATTCCTTCAGCGTCGGCACCTCCGGGAACAGCGACAGCCGCTCCTTCGCCATCACCGCGAGCGGGCGCAGCTTCTTCGCCTCGACCAGCGCGCGGGCCTCGGCGAGCGAGGCGGTGGAGAAGGTGGAATTGCCGGCGGCGACGTCGAGATGGCCGGCGGTGCCGCTCTGGGTGGGCACCCAGGTCACGCTTGCCGGATCGAGCCCGAGGCCGAGCATCATGCCCGAAAAGGCGATGTGCCAGCTGATGCCCGGGGCCGCCGCCGTGGCCTTGATGGTGCCGGGCTTGGCCTTGATGTCGGCCACCAGCTCCTGGATCGTCTTGTAGGGCGAGGATTCGATGACGGTGACGCCCGAGGCCAGCTCGTTGGTCTGCCCGATCGGGGTCATGTCCTCATAAGTGAGGTTGGCGAGGCCCTGGGGCTTGTAAACGCTGATGTCGGAGGCGATGACGCCGATGGTGTAGCCGTCCGGCTTGGCGTGGGCCACCGCGGTCTGGCCGGGAATGCCGCCGCCGCCCGCCTTGTTGATGACGTTGATCGGAACGCCGAGTTCCTTCTCCAGCAGCCCGGTGAGGGTGCGCGCCACGATGTCGGTGCCGCCGCCCGCCGGGTAGGGCACGATCACGGTGATCGGGCGGCTGGGATAGGTATCGGCCGCGGCCGGGGCCGCGCCGGGCAGGGCGAGCGTCGCGAACAGGGCGCCGGCCAGCACGACCGGCCCGAGCGTCTTAACGATGGGCATGGGTTTCCTCCCAGTGATGGAGCCGGTACACGGCCCTCGCATTGTCGTGGAACAGCGCGCGGCGATCGGCCGGCGGCAGCTCCGCGGTAATCGCCTTGAAGTCGGCGAAGATGCCCTCGAGCGACCGGAACAGGCCGTCGACGGGGTAGTTGCTGGCGAACATGCAGCGCTGCGCGCCGAACAGGGCGATGGTGTCGCGCACGACGCGGGCATTGGCCTCGATGGTCCAGGCCTGCCCCGGCACGCCGAGGCCGGAGATCTTCACGCTCACGTTCGGGCAGTCGGCGAGCGTCGCCATCGCCGCGTTCCAGCGCGCCAGCGTCTGCGGCCGGCGGTCGCCGGGCACGCCGGCGTGGTTGACGACGATCGGGATGTGCGGGAAGGCGCGGGCGAGGTCGGCGGCGTCCGGCAGATGCCAGAAGACCGTCTGCAGCTCGAAATGCAGGCCGTGATCGGCGAGGCGGGCATAGCCGGCGCGGAAGCGCGGGCACAGCATCGAGCCGGGCAGGCCGTGGCCGGGCCGCCAGTCCGAGGGGTCGGCGAAGTGCTTCGGCTTGTGGCGCACCGCCCGCACCAGCGGGAAGGCGGCCTGCGCCGCCAGCAGCGCGGGCGCATCCTCATGGTCCAGCCAGGCCTGCGCGACCATGGCGTGGGGCGTGCCCTCGCGCTCGGCGATTGCATGCACCCAGCGCGTCTCGCCGAGCGGGTCGGTCGGATCCCATTCGGCCTCGACATAGACATTGCCGACAATCCGCTGCCGCCCCGCCGCCCGCCGATAGTCCGCCGGCAGGAAGGTAGTGCTGATGGCGCTGTAATCGCCATAACGGTGGTTGGGGATGGGCTCGCCCGCGAGCCAGGGATGCTTGCCGAGCGCGAGGTCCCAGTAATGATGATGGGCGTCGACGATGGGCAGATCGTCGTCGGCGCAACCGGCTGTCCTGGTGTGGTTTTCCGTGTCGCGCACGGCGTCCGTCGCGGCGTCGCTCATGGCGCGCCCGCCCGTCCGCCCGGACACGCCGCAGCGCCCGCGCCCCTCATGGCTCAGCCTTTCCTTGACGTTTCCCGCAGCACCCGGCGCCGCGGCTTGGCGGCGCTTCTCGTTCGGTACGGCACTATTGCATGCAACTTGGTACCCGCGTCAAGGCTCTGGACGCAGATTTCCGAATGTGAGAGCATTCTTGCATGCAATTAGTCGAACTCGATCCCGCCGATTCCGAACCGGCACCCTCCCTGTCCGGCCCGCGCGGCCGGCGCGCCAGCTTCGTCGCCGAGCGCATCCGCGACATGATCATCGCCGGCGAGCTGCCGGCCGGCGGGCGCATCTCCGAGCGCATGCTGACCGAGGGGCTCGGCGTCACCCGCACGCCACTGCGCGAGGCGTTCAAGATCCTCGAGGCCGAAGGGCTGGTGCGCATCGTCCCCAACCGCGGGGCGGAGGTGATGACGCTGTCGCTGGCGGAGGTGGACGCCGCCATCGAGGTGCTGATCGGGCTCGAATCGGTCGCCGCCGAATTCGCCTGCGTGCGCGGCACGCCGGCCGAGTTCGCCGCCATCGGCGAGCTGCACCGGCGCATGGTCGAATGCCAGCGCGCCGGCGACCTGATGGGCTATTTCCGCCTCAACCAGGAGATCCACCAGCATATCGTGGACTGCGCCCACAACGCGCCGCTGTCGCGGGTGTACCGCACCGAGAGCGCGCGCATCCGCCGCTACCGTTTCGCCGGCAACCGCTCCCCGCAACGCTGGGCGCGGGCGGTGGCGGAGCACGAGCAGATCCTCGACGCGCTGCAGCAGCGCGAGGGGACGCTGCTGCGCGAGATCCTGCGCGCGCACCATCTCAAGGGCTGGAAGGTGACCCGGCAGGTGCTGGAACGCGACCTCGAGGCGGCGGAAGAGGCCGCCTCCTGACGTCCGTTCACGCGAAGCGGATACCGGTTCGCGTCAGGGCGAGGCGTTGAAACCGAGTACCCCGGGGTGCCGCGCGAAAGCCGCAGCGGGGGCCACGCCACGGCGGGCGGCGATCGCAGCAGCCCCGCCGCCGCGCGAGGCGACCGACGCGGCCGCCCGTCGCCTCAGCCCGCGAAGCCGCGCAGCATCAGCCGCGCCAGCCGCTCGGCGAAGGCCTTGGCATCGGCCGGCCGCTCGCCGTCCAGCACGCGGGCGCTGTCGAGCAGCAGATGCGCGATGTCGGCACGGGTAGCCGCATCGCCGGTGCCGGCAAGCCCCGTAATGGTCGGGTGGGTCGGGTTCACCTCGAGAATGGGCTTGGCGGCACCGCCGATCCGTCCGGCGGCGGCGAGGAAGCGCTCATACTGCCGGTCCGGCCCGCTCTCGCCCGCGACAAGGCACACGGCACTGTCGGTGAGGCGGTCGGAGGCGCGCACATCCGCCACCTCGTCCGCGAGAACCTCCTTCATCGCCGCGATGAGGGCGGCGACCTCGGCGCTCGCCTCGGCCGGGGGCTGCGCCGTATCGTCGAGCGGCGGGATCAGGCCGAGATCGGCGCTGCCCTGCGTGATCGACTTGAAGGGCTTGCCCTCGTAGTCGAGCCCGCTCGCCGTCCAGAACGCATCCACCGGATCGGCCAGCAGCAGCACCTCTATGCCGCGGGCGCGGAAGCCTTCGAGATGCGGCGAGGTGGCGATGCGGGCGGCATCGTCGCCGGCGATGTAGTAGATCGCCGTCTGGTTCTCGCGCAGGCCCGCGACATAGTCCTTGAGGCTGCGCGTGCCCTCGCCCGACGCCGTCGTCCTGAAGCGGGCGAGGTTGAGGAGCTGCTCGCGGCGCTCGAAATCCTCGTAGAGGCCTTCCTTGATCACCACGCCGAAATTGTCCCAGACCTTGCCGAAGGCCTCGGCGTCCGCCTCGGCCAGCTTCGCCAACTCCGAAACGATGCGGTTGGTGACGCCCTTGCGGATCGCGCCCAGCAGCGGGCTGTCCTGGATCATCTCGCGCGAGACGTTGAGCGGCAGGTCGGCGCTGTCCACCACGCCGCGCACGAAGCGCAGGTAGCGCGGCAGCAGCTCGGCGTCGTCGGTGATGAAGACGCGCTTCACATAGAGCTTGATGCGGCCCTTGCGGTCGGGGTCGAACAGGTCGAACGGCCGCGCACCCGGCACGAAGGCGAGCACGGTGTATTCGTGGCGGCCCTCGGCGCGGAAATGCACGGTGAGCGCGGGCTCGTCATACTGGCCGGCGACGCTGCGGTAGAAATCGGCATAGTCCTGCGCGGTGACGTCGGATTTCGCGCGCGTCCACAGCGCCGCGCCGTCGGAGAGCGGCTTCGCCGCCTCGCCGGGCTTTTCGATGAAGCGGATCGGCACCGGCACGTGGCCGGACTGCTCCTTGACGATGCGCTCCAGCGTCCAGCGCTCGGCATAGGTCGCGGCGTCCTCGGTGAGATGGAGCGTCACGCGGGTGCCGCGCGCGGGGGCCTCCTCCGGCGCGACCGGGGAGACGGTGAACGCACCCTTGCCGTCGGACGACCACAGCCAGGCCTCGTCCGCGCCGGCCCGGCGGCTGACGACGTCGACCTTCGAGGCCACCATGAAGGCGGAATAGAAGCCGACGCCGAACTGGCCGATGAGCTGGGCGCCTTCCTTGCCTTCCGCCGCACCGATGCGCTCCAGGAAGCTGCGCGTGCCGGACCGGGCGATGGTGCCGAGCGCCTCGATCATCTCGTCGCGGCTCATGCCGATGCCGTTGTCGGCGATGGTCAGCAGCCGCGCCGCCGGATCGGCGGAAAGGGTGATGGCGAGATCGGGATCCTCGCCCAGCAGGCCCGGCGTGGTGATCGCCTCGTAGCGCAGTTTCTCGCAGGCATCCGCCGCGTTGGAGACCAGTTCGCGCAGGAACACGTCGCGGTCGGAATAGACCGAATGCACCATCATGTGCAGCAGGCGCGAAACATCCGCCTCGAAGGAGCGGCTCTCGGTGGCGCCGGTCGTTGCGCTTTCGGTGGTCGTGTTCTCGGTGGTCATGGCAATCACGTCGCTGGCAATGAAACCCGGCGCGACAGATGGGCGAAACGGCGCGGCGTTTCAAGACGCTCGGTGCCCCGCCCGGACGGCGAGGCGCCGGCTGCGCCGCCCGCCCGGTAGTCGAAGCCGTGGCGCTAGCGGCGGGAAAACACCGCGCGCGGCGTGCTGGTGCGATAGGCGGGAGCGGTGAAGTCCCGGGCCTCACGCGCCGCGCAGTGTCGCCATGTTCGACAGCAATTCGTTGCGGGCGTCGGCGATGTGGCGGCGCATCAGCAACTCGGCGACGGTCGCGTCGCGGTTGATGATCGCCTCGGCGATCCGCCGGTGCTCCAGGTGCACATGCGCCGGCCGGTGGAAGATCGAGTTGTATTTCCGCCGGTAGAACATCAGCAGCTTGTAATAGTCGACGCACAGCAGCTTGAAGAGCATCTCGTTGCGCGACACTTTCGCGATGAAGATGTGAAAATCGGGCGTTCGCGGCTCGCCGCCCTCGGCATAGGCCGATGGGGACGGCTCATCGAGCAGGTGGCGCAACTGCACGGCCTCGTCCGGCTCGATGTGCCGCGCCGCCTCGGCCGCCGCCACGCCTTCCAGCGCCTCGCGCAATGTGAACAGTTCCAGCAGCGCCTTCTCCGAGGGCAGGATCACCCGCGCGCCCTGCTGGGGCGTGCGCACCACGAGGTATTTCTCCTCGAGCCGCCGGACCGCCTCGCGCACGGGGCCGCGGCTGATCGCCAGCAGCCGGGCGATCTTCGGCTCGTTCAGCTTTTCGCCGGGGGCAAACTCGCCCCGGATGATGGCATCGCTGAGCCAGTCGAACACCTTGTCCGACGTATCGCCCGGAACTTTCAGCACGGATCCTCACCCACGGTTGTCCTGTCGCGGTCTGCCCTTGTTTGGGCCGGAACGGGGCCTGTTGGCAAGCACCGGCATTCCGGCCCCCTCGAAACGAAGCCGCGCTCATATGTCGACATTGCCCGTGGTGAACGCCATGACGGGAGGTGTTTCCTGTCAACATGGCAAAAAATGTTGACATTTTATCCGTCGCACCGATCATGCCGGCGATTGACGGTTTGGGGACTGAAGCATGCGAGACCACGAGGTGCGGGCCTATAAGAGCGCCGAGAACCTGCCGCGCGAGGACCAGCTCGCCTGGAAGATCGCCGAGGTCGCCGCCGATCCGGTGGCGGTCGAGCCCGAGGTCGAGGCGATGATCGTCAACCGCATCATCGACAATTCCAGCGTCGCCGTCGCCGGCACCGCCCGCCGCCCGGTCGCCAACGCCCGCGCCCAGGCGATGGCGCATCCGCGCGCCGGCGGGGCCACGGTCTACGGCCTGCTGCGCGGCCAGCGCTTCTCCTGCGAATGGGCGGCGTGGGCGAACGGCACGGCGGTGCGCGAGCTCGACTTCCACGACACCTTCCTCGCCGCCGACGGCAACCACCCCGGCGACATGCTGCCCGCGCTGATCGCGGTCGGCCAGCAGGCGGGGCTCGGTGGCCGGGACCTGATCCGCGGCGCCGCCACCGCCTATGAGGTATGTGTCGGGCTGACCAAGGGAATCTGCCTCAACGAGCATCGCATCGACCACCTCACCCATCTCGGCGCCGGCATGGCGGCGGGGCTCGGCACGATGCTGAAATTGCCGGTGGAAACCATCTTCCAGGCGGTCAACCACGCCGTCCACGTCACCGTGACGACGCGGCAGTCGCGCAAGGGGCAGATCTCCAGCTGGAAGGCGGTCGCGCCCGCCCATGCCGGCAAGCTCGCCGTCGAGGCGGTCGACCGGGCCATGCGCGGGGAGACCTCGCCGGTGCCGATCTATGAGGGCGAGGACAGCATCATCGCCTGGCTGCTGGACGGCCCGGAGGGGCGCTACAGCGTGCCGCTGCCGCAGGCGGGCGAGCCCAAGCGCGGGATTCTCGAAACCTATACAAAGGCTTATTCCGCCGAGATCCAGTCCCAGCCCTGGATCGACCTCGCCTTCCGGCTGCGCGCGCGCATCGGCGATCTCTCGAAGATCCGCGAGATCGTCATGCACACCAGCCGGCACACCCACTGGATCATCGGTTCCGGCTCGGGCGACCCGGAAAAATACCAGCCCAAGGCCAGCCGCGAGACGCTCGACCACAGCGTCATGTACATCTTCGCGGTGGCGCTGGAGGATGGGCGCTGGCACCATGTCGACAGCTATCTGCCTGAAAGGGCTCAACGTTCCTCCACCGTCCGGCTGTGGCAGGCGACCCGCACGGTCGAGGATCCGGAGTGGACCCGGCGCTATCACGAGCGCGATCCGAACAAGCGCGCCTTCGGGGGGCGCGCCGTCATCACCCTCGACGATGGCACGGTGATCGAGGACAGCATCGACGTCGCCGACGCCCATCCGCTCGGGGCAAAGCCCTATGGCCGCGACGATTATGTCGGCAAGTTCAAGACCTTGGCTGCCGGCATCGCCGAGGATGCGGAGATCGCGCGGTTCCTCGATCAGGCGTTGCGCACCGGCGCGCTGGCGCCCGGCCAGCTCACCGAGCTGAGCGTCGAGGTGCCGGCGGCGCGGCGCGATATGCTGGTGCTGCAGCCGGGCATCTTCGAGCGCTCGGCGGCGTGAGACGGCGGCCGGAACCGCCCCGGGGAGGGTGACCGGTCGGTGCAGTCAGGTGGACGATCAGGACGATCGGTGCGGTCAGGACGATCCGTACGATCGGACCGGTGGCAGTGGAGAGTGAGAGCGATGGCGCAGGTCGGGGTGCGGGCGGTGTTCATGCGGGGCGGCACCAGCCGCGCGCTGTTCTTCCATCGGGACGACCTGCCGCCGGCGACGGCGCCGGACTACCGCCCCTGGGAACCCGCCCTGCTCGCCGCCATGGGCAGCCCCGATCCGAACGGGCGCCAGCTCGACGGCATGGGCGGGGGCATCTCCTCGCTGTCGAAGGTCGCGATCATCGCCCGCTCCGCCCGCAACGACGCCGATGTCGACTACACCTTCGGCCAGGTCGCCATCGACGCGCCGCGCATCGGCTGGGGCGGCAATTGCGGCAACATCTCCGCGGCCGTCGGCCCCTTCGCGCTCGACGAGGGGCTGGTCGCCGCCGACGGCGGGGAGGCGCTGGTGCGCATCCACAACACCAACACCGGCAAGCTGATCCATGCCCGCTTCGGCGTCGAGGACGGCAAGGCGCGGGTGGACGGCCCCTTCACCCTCGACGGCGTGGCCGGCACCGGCGCGCCGATCCGCCTCGCCTTCCTCGAGCCGGGCGGCGCCACCACCGGCCGGCTGCTGCCGACCGGCAATGCGCGCGACGTCCTCGCCCTGCCGGGCCATGGCGAGGTGGAGGTCTCGCTGGTCGACGCCTCCAACCCGCTGGTCTTCGTCGCCGCCGCCGCGATCGGCCTCACCGGGGTCGAGCTGCCGGCCGACATCGACGCCGACCCGGGCCAGATCGCCCGCCTCGAGGCGATCCGCGTCGCCGCCGCCGTGGCGATGGGGCTGGTGCCCGATGCCGAGACGGCGCGCACCAAGGTCACCAACCTTCCCTTCGTCGCCATCGTCGCCGCGCCGCGCCGCGCGCCGCTGCTGAGCGGCGCCACGCTGGAGCCGGACGCGATCGACGTGCTGGCCCGCGCCATCTCCTCCGGTCAGCCGCACCGGGCGTTCCCGGCGACCGGGGCGATGTGCCTCGCGGTCGCCGCCCGCATCCCCGGCAGCGTCGTCGCCGAGGCGGTGCGCCCGGACTGGGACGGGGGCGACCTGCGCCTCGGCCATCCCTCCGGCATCCTGCCGGTCGCGGCCTCGGTCAGCCTGCGCGAGGGCCGGCCCCACGCCGAGGAAGCGGTGGTCTACCGCACCGCCCGCCGCCTGATGGAAGGCACCGTGCTGGTGCCGCGGAGGGCCCTGCAACCGGCCTGACGACATAATAAAAAAACGACAATAAATCAAATATATAGGAGGAAACGACGATGTCACGCGCCCTGTGTGCCGCCCTTGTGCTGGCGGCCTCGATCGGCTGCGGCGGAAACCTCGCCGCGCAGGAATTCTCGATCATCGCCCCGGCCGCCCCGGGCGGGGGCTGGGACCAGACCGCCCGCGCCATGCAGGCGGCGCTGCAGGCCAACGGCATCGCCAAGAACGTGCAGGTGATGAACATCCCCGGCGCCGGCGGCACGGTCGGCCTCGCCCAGTTCGTCGCCCAGTCGACCGGCAACCCGAACGCCTTCATCCTCGGCGGCTACGGCATGGTCGCCCCGATCATCGCCAACAAGACCGCCGTGTCGCTCAAGGACGTCACCCCGATCGCCCGGCTGACCGGCGAGAACGAGGTGATCGTGGTGCCGCCCTCCTCGCCCTTCAAGACGCTGGCGGACCTCGTCGCGGCGCTGAAGGAGAACCCCGGCGCGGTGTCGTGGGCGGGCGGTTCGGCCGGCGGCATCGATCATGTCGCGGCGAGCCTCATCGCCAAGGCGGTCGGGGTCGACCCGACCAAGGTCAACTATGTCGCCTTCTCCGGCGGCGGCGAGGCGCTCTCGGCCATTCTCGGCGGGCAGGTCAGCGTCGGCATCTCCGGCACCGGCGAGTTCGAGGCGCTGATCCGCGCCGGCAAGCTGCGCGCGCTCGGCGTCACCGCCGCCACCCGCATCCCGACCGTCGACGCCCCGACGCTGAAGGAGCAGGGCGTCGACGTCGATTTCCAGAACTGGCGCATGGTCGCGGCGGCGCCGGGCCTGACCCCCGCGCAGAAGCTCGCGGTCACCGAGGCGATGACCCGGATGGTGCAGTCCGAGGACTGGAAGAAGACGCTGGCCGCCAAGGGCTGGCAGGATACCTTCCTCGCCGGCGAGGCCTTCGACAGGTTCCTCGCCGCCGAGATCGCGCAGACCGAAACCGTGCTCAAGGACCTGGGTCTGGCCAAGTGAGCGTCGAGGCAGGCCGCCGCGCGGACGGCGGCACGGACGAGCGCGCCGCGCCGGGGCGGGCGCCGCCCCGGCGGCGGGACTGGCCGGCGCTGGCGATCGCCGGCGGCTTCCTGCTGCTCGCCGGCATCGTGCTGGTCGACGCGCGCCACATCGCCGGCATGAGCAGCTATGCCCGCGTCGGCCCCACCGCCTTCCCCTACGCCATCGCCGCCTGCCTCGCGGCCGCCTCGGCCGGGCTCGCCCGAGAGGCGCTGCGCGGCGCCTTCCTGCCGCGCGAGCCGCTGGAATGGCCGCCGGTGCTGTGGATCGTCGGCGGCCTCGCCGCGCAGATGCTGCTGATCGGCCATGTCGGCTTCTCGATCGCCAGCGGCCTCGTCTTCGCCGGCGCGGCGCGCGCCTTCGGGCGCAGCCCGCTCTGGCTGACGCTGCCGGTCGGCATCGCCCTGTCCTTCGCCGTCTACGTGCTGTTCGCCAAGGGCCTGCAGCTCAGCCTGCCGGCCGGCCCGCTCGAACGGCTGATCTGAGGGGCGCCATGGTCGAGACCCTGTCGATGCTGGGCCATGGCCTGCTGGTCGCCCTCGAGCCGATGAACCTGGTCTTCGCGGCGATCGGCGTCATCCTCGGCACGGCGGTCGGCGTGCTGCCCGGCATCAGCCCGGCGCTGACCGTGGCGCTGCTGCTGCCGGTGACGATGAGGCTCGACCCGACCGGCTCGCTGATCATGTTCGCCGGCATCTATTATGGCGGCATGTATGGCGGCTCGACCTCCTCGATCCTGCTCAACACGCCGGGCGAGAGCTCCTCGATGATCACCGCGCTGGAGGGCAACCAGATGGCGCGGGCCGGGCGCGGCGGGCCGGCGCTGGCCACCGCCGCCATCGGCTCCTTCGTCGCCGGCACCATCGCCACGCTCGGCCTCGCGCTGCTGGCGCCGGTGATCGTCGACCTGGCGCTCGCCTTCGGGCCGGCGGAATATTTCGCGCTGATGCTGCTCGCCTTCACCGCTGTTTCCGCGGCCTTCGGCGAATCGGTGCTGCGCGGCCTCTCCAGCCTCGCCTTCGGCCTGCTGCTGGGGCTGGTCGGCATCGACCTGCAGACCGGACAGGCGCGATTGTCCTTCGGCGTGCCGCAGCTGCTCGACGGCATCGAGGTGACCACCGCCGCGGTCGGGCTGTTCGCCCTCGGCGAGACGCTGTACCTCGCCTCGATGGGCGCGCGCCTGCCGGCGAGCATCGAGCCGGTGCGCGGCTCGATCTGGATGACGGTCGAGGACTGGCGGCGCTCGTGGAAGCCGTGGCTGCGCGGCACGCTGCTCGGCTTCCCGATCGGGGCGATGCCGGCGGGCGGGGCGGAGATCCCGACCTTCCTGTCCTATTCGCTGGAGAAGCGGCTGTCCCCCCATCCGGAGGAGTTCGGCCACGGCGCCATCGAGGGCGTCGCCGGGCCGGAGGCGGCCAACAACGCCTCGGCCGCCGGCACGCTGGTGCCGCTGCTGACGCTCGGCCTGCCGACCTCGGCGACGGCGGCGATCATGCTGGCCGGCTTCCAGCAATACGGGCTGCAGCCGGGGCCGCTCCTGTTCCTCACCAATGCCGACCTGGTCTGGGGGCTGATCGCCAGCCTGTTCGTCGCCAACCTCATCCTGCTGGTGCTGAACCTGCCGCTGGTCGGGCTGTGGGTGCGGCTGCTGGCCATCCCGCGGCCCTGGCTCTATGGCGGCATCCTGGTCTTCGCCACGCTCGGCACCATCGGCATCAATCCCTCGCCGGTCGAGCTCGGCGTGCTGCTGGGGCTGGGGCTGACCGGCTTCCTGATGCGGCGCTTCGGCTTCCCGATCGCGCCGGTGGTGGTGGGGCTGATCCTCGGCCCGCTGGCCGAGCAGCAATTGCGCCGGGCGCTGGCGATCAGCCAGGGCGATCCCGCCATCCTGGTGCATTCCTGGATCTCGACGGGGCTGCTCATGGCCTGCCTCGCCATCCTGGCCCTGCCGCTGGTCGCGGCGCTGGCGCGGCGGCGGGCACGCGCCAATATCTAGCGCGCCGCCATCGCGTCCTCCATGCCCTTGCGGGCGGCGGCGACATGCCGGCGCATCAGCGCCTCGGCGAGCTCCGCGTCGCGGTCGGCCAGCGCCTCGACGATGCGGCCGTGCTCGACGAAAGCCCGCCGCGCCCGCCCGGCGACGCTGCGGTGCTGCGACCGGTAGAGCCGGATCAGCTGGTAATACTGGCTGCACAGCAGCGAGATCAGCAGCTCGCTGCGGCTGAAGCGGGCGATCGCGAAGTGGAAGTCCTGGTCGGCGGATCCCTGCGAATAGGACGCGGTGTCCGATGTGGCGAATTGCGGGGCGTGCGAGCGCAGCAGCGCGCGCAGATAGTCCACCTCCTCCGGCTGGATGCGAAGGGCCGCCTCGCGCGCGGCGATGCCTTCCAGCGCCTCGCGGACGGTGAAGATCTCGGCCAGCGTGGCCGGCGACAGCGCCACCACGCGGGCGCCGACATGCGGCACGCGGGTGACCAGCCGGCGCTCCTGCAGCCGCCGGATCGCCTCGCGCAGCGGGCCCCGGCTCACCCCGTAGCGCCGGGCCAGCTCCGGCTCGCTGATCTTCGCCCCCGGCCGCAGCGCGCCGCCGATGATCGCCTCGCTCAGCACCGCGAACATGCGGTCCGCGAGCGTTTCCGCGGCCGGATCGGCGTGGTCCATGGCGGCGAGCGTTTCCATGATATGTCGACATATTTGGATGATGACGCCGCAAACACTTTCATGATCATCCGGCAACTGTCAAATATGTTGACATTATTCCGCCCCCCTCCTACCGTTCGAGCAACTCGAAAAAGACGGCACGGGAAGGAACGGCCATGCAGGAACACCGCGTCAGGGCATACCGCGCGTCGGAGAAGCTCGCCCGTGAGGATCAGCTGGCGTGGAAGCTGGCGGAGGTCGCGGCGGACCCGGCGCCGATCGATCCCGCGACGTCGGAAATGATCGTCAACCGCGTGCTGGACAATGCCGGCGTCGCCATCGCCGGCATCGCCCGGCGCCCCGTCGCCAATGCCCGCGCGCAGGCCCTGTGCTACCCGCGCCCGAACGGGGCGACGATCTTCGGCCTGCCGAACGCCGAGCGCTTCTCCTGCGAGTGGGCGGCCTACGCCAACGCCACCGCGGTGCGCGAGCTCGACTTCCACGACACCTTCCTGTCGGCCGACATGAACCACCCCGGCGACATGATCCCGGCGGTGATCGCCGCCGGCCAGCAATGCGGCGTCTCCGGCGCCGAGCTGATCGCCGGCATCGCCACCGCCTACGAGATCGACGTGATCCTCACCAAGGCGATCTGCCTGCACGAGCACCGCATCGACCACCTCACCCATCTGGCCGCCGGCATGGTGGCCGGCATCGGCGCCATGCTCCGCCTGCCGGTCGAGACCATCTACCAGGCGATCAACCAGGCGGTGCACACCAACGTCATGACCCGCCAGTCGCGCAAGGGCGAGATCTCCACCTGGAAGGCGACCGTGCCCGGCCACACCTGCAAGCTGGCGATCGAGGCGGTGGACCGGGCGATGCGCGGCGAGACCTCGCCCTCGCCGATCTACGAGGGCGACGACAGCATCATCGCCTGGCTGCTCAACGGCTTCGACGTCGAATACCGGCTGCTGCTGCCCGAGCCGGGCGAGGCCAAGCGCGGCATCCTCGAGACCTACACCAAGGCCCATTCCGCCGAAATCCAGGCGCAGGCCATCATCGACCTCGCCTTCCGCCTGCGCGGACGGATCCCGGACCTCGCGCAGATCGACAAGGTGGTGCTGCACACCAGCCACCACACCCACCGCATCATCGGTTCCGGCTCGGGCGATCCCGAGAAGTACGATCCGCAGGCCAGCCGCGAGACGCTCGACCACTCGGTCATGTACATCCTCGCGGTGGCGCTCGAGGATGGGCGCTGGCACCACATCGACAGCTACACCCCCGAGCGGGCGGCGCGGGCCTCGACGGTGAACCTCTGGCGCCGCGTCTCGACGGTGGAGGATGCCGGCTGGACGGCGCGCTACCACCACCCCGATCCCGCGCAGCGCGCCTTCGGCGGCCGCGTCGTCGTCACCCTGCGGGACGGCACGGTGATCGAGGACGAGCTGGGCGTCGCCGACGCCCACACCTCCGGCGCGAAGCCGTTCACCCGGCCGGACTATATCGGCAAGTTCCGCACCCTCGCCGCCGGCCTCGCCGAGCCCGCGGAGATCGACCGCTTCGTCGACCTCGCCCTCGCCTTGCCGGAAGTGCCCGCCGGCGGCCTCGCCGCGCTCAATGTCGAGGTGCCGGCCGCGCGCCGCGCGCCCGCGGACCCGCTGCGGCCCGGCCTGTTCGAGCGCGGCGCCGCCTGACATCCCGGCTCCGCCGGACGACGGGCGCCCTGCCCCAAGCCGCGCAGACGACGCGGCATCCCGAGAAAGAGCCGCGCAACCGACGCGGCGCTCAGGGCCGAAGCCGCGCGGATGACGCGGCGCGGCCGGTGAATTCAGGAGGAAACCATGCTCGTTCGCGCCAAGGGACTAGCTACAAACGGACTGCCCGTGAAGGGATGGATCGCGGCCGGCGCGCTGGCGCTGGCGGCGAGCACGCTGGCCGCACCGGCCGCCGCCCAGGTGCCCGCCTTCTATCCGGCCGACTATGCGAAGATCGTCGACGCCGCCAAGAAGGAAGGCCGGCTCATCATCTATTCGACCACCGACGCGGCGAGCGCGCAGCCGCTGCTGGCCGACTTCAAGGCGCTCTATCCCGAGATCACCGTCGACTATAACGACCTGAGCAGCGCCGAGCTCTACAACCGCATCATCAGCGAGAAGGCGGCCGGCCAGCCGAGCGCCGATTTCGCCTGGACCAGCGGCATGGACACCGGCGTGCGCCTCGCCGCCGACGGCTTCGCCGCCACCTACGCCTCGCCGGAAATCCCCAAGCTGCCGCAATGGGCGGTGTGGAAGAACGCCGCCTACGGCACCACCTTCGAGCCGCTGGTGTTCATGTACAACAAGCGGCTGATCCCCGAGGGTTCGGTGCCGCAGTCGCACGCCGAGCTGGTGAAGGTGGTCCAGGAGAAGCCGGACGTCTTCAAGGGCCGCGTCACCACCTACGACCCCTCGCGCACGCTCGGGCTGATGCTGAACGTGTATGACTCGGTCAACAATCCGAAGTTCTTCGACGATCTGCGCGCCCTCGGCGCCGCCGGCATGCGCATCGACGCCTCGTCCGGCTCGATGATGGAGAAGGTCGGCTCGGGCGAATATGTGCTCGCCTGGAACGTGATCGGCTCCTACGTGCCCCCGCGCATGGCCAAGAACCCGGCCATCGGCATGGTCTACCCGAAGGACTACACGCTGGTGCTCTCGCGCATCGCCTTCGTCTCGGAGACCGCGAAGAACCCGAACGCGGCGCGGCTGTTCCTCGACTACCTGCTGTCGCAGCGCGGCCAGGAGATCATCGCCGGCAAGGCCAACCTCTACTCGCTGCGCGACGACGTGAAGGGCGCCAACACCGCCTCTGCCGTGAAGGAGCAGATCGGCGCCAGCGTGATCCGCCCCATCCCGATCGGCCAGGACATGCTCGACCGGGTGATGGACACCGACAAGCGCGTCGCCTTCCTCAAGGAATTCCAGGAGGCCCTGCGTGCCAAGTGAGCGCGCCACGGGTGAGCGCGGCTCAGGTGGCTATACCGCGATGGGGAGCCTCCTGCTCCCCGTCGTCCGCCATCCGGTGCGGGTGCTCGGGGTGGTGCTGGTCGCCGTCTCGGTGCTCGCGCCGATCGGGCTCATCCTCTACCAGAGCGTTCTGAGCGGGCCGTTCTTCACCCCGGCCTCGAAGCTCAGCCTGTCGGCCTATGCCTATGTGCTGGGCGACCCCGAATTCTACTACGCGCTGCGCACCTCCCTCACCATTGCCATCGGCATGAGCGCGATCGCGCTGCCGCTCGGCGCCGCGCTCGCCTTCCTGATGACGCGCACCGACCTGCCCGGGCGGGCCTGGATCGAGCCGCTGCTGCTCTCCCCGGTGTTCCTGTCGCCGATCGTGCTGGCCTTCGGCTACGTGGTCTCGGTCGGCCCGGTCGGCTTCGTCTCGGTCTGGTTCCGGCAGCTGTTCGGCGTGGTGCCGTGGACCCTCTATTCGATCGAGAGCCTGATCCTGATTTCCGGGCTCACCCACGTCCCGCACGTCTATCTCTACACCTCCTCGGCGCTGCGCAGCCTCAACCCGGAGGTGGAGGAGGCCGCCCGCACCATGGGCGCCGGGGTGTGGCGGGTCGCGCTCACGGTGAGCCTGCCGCTGGTGGTGCCGGCGCTGGTGTTCAGCGGCGTGCTGGTGTTCCTGCTCGGCGTCGAGATGTTCGGCCTCGCGCTGATCCTCGGCGACCAGAGCGGCATCACCGTGCTGACCACCTATCTCTACAAGCTCACCAACCTGCTGGGCACGCCGAGCTACCACCTGATGGCGGTGATCGCGATCATCATCGTCGCCTTCACGCTGCCGCTGGTGTTCCTGCAGCGCTACCTGCTGCGCCATGGCGCGCTCTACGCCACCGTGCGCGGCAAGGGCATGTCGGGGCGGCCGCTGCCGCTCGGGCGCTGGCGCTGGGTCGCCGCCGGCCTCGTCGGGCTGTGGCTGTTCGCCACCGTGCTGCTGCCGCTGAGCGGCATCGTGCTGCGCTCCTTCGTGTCGACCTGGGGCGAGGGCATCAGCCTCAGTGAGGTGCTCACCCTGGCCAATTACCGGGAGCTGGCCGATTACCCGAACGTGGTGCGCGGCATCGTCAACACCGTGCTGCTGGCCTCGATCGGCGGCGCCGCGGCGGTGGCGGTCTATGCCGGCGTGGCGCTGATCGGCCATCGCTGGCCGAGCCGGCTCACCGGCGTGCTGGACTATCTGGTGATGGCGCCGCGCGCGCTGCCCGGCATCATCGCCGGTCTCGCCTTCCTCTGGCTGTTCCTGTTCGTGCCGTTCCTCACCCCGTTCCGCGCCACGCTGGTCAGCCTGTGGGTGGCCTATACGGTGGTGTGGCTGGCCTATGGCATGCGCCTCATCTCCTCGGCGCTCTACCAGGTTGGGCCGGAGCTGGAGGAGGCCGCCCGCGTCGCCGGCGCCGGGCAGGCGCGGGTCTACCGCGACGTGACGCTGCCGCTGGTGAAATACGGCCTGCTCGGCAGCTGGCTGCTGATCTTCATGACCTTCTGCCGCGAATACTCGACCGGCGTCTATTTGCTCGGCCCCAACACCGAGGTGATCGGCTCGCTGATCATCTCGCTGTTCGGCAGCGGCGGGCTGGATCTCATCTCGGCGCTGTCGGTCATCAATGTCCTGCTCATCAGCGTCGGCCTGCTCGTCGCGCTGCGTCTGGGAGTGCGCCTGCATGCATGAGCTCACCGTCGAGGCCATCGCCAAGGCGATCGGCGGCGTCGAGATCCTCAAGGGCGTGTCGCTGGCGCTCAAGGCCGGCGAGGTGGTGGCGCTGCTCGGCCAGTCCGGCAGCGGCAAGACCACCATACTGCGCTCGGTCGCGGGACTGGAGACGCCGGATTCGGGCCGTATCCTGCTCGGCGACACGGTCGTGTTCGACGGCGCCCGGCAGATCGCCCTGCCGCCGGAGAAGCGCGGCCTCGGCCTCGTGTTCCAGTCCTACGCGCTGTGGCCGAACAAGACCGTCGACGCGAATGTCGGCTACGGCCTGAAGCTGCGCAAGGCGGGCGAGGCGGAGACCAGGGCCAAGGTCGGCGAGGTGCTGGAACGGCTCGGCCTCTCCGCGCTCGGCGCGCGCTACCCGCACCAGCTCTCCGGCGGCCAGCAGCAGCGCGTCGCGCTCGCCCGCGCGCTGGTCTACCGCCCCTCGGTGCTGCTGCTCGACGAGCCGCTTTCCAACCTCGACGCCAAGCTGCGCGAGGAGGCCCGCGCCTGGATCCGCGAGCTGATCCTGCAGACCCGCATCAGCGCGCTCTACGTCACCCACGACCAGGTCGAGGCGATGGCGGTGGCCGACCGCATCATGCTGCTGCGCGGCGGCGAGGTGGAGCAGGAGGGCCGCCCGCAGGATGTCTACGAGCAGCCCAATTCGGCGCTGGTGGCCGATTTCATGGGCAGCAACAACCACCTCGCCGGCCGCCTCGTCGCGCGCGAGGCCGACACCGGCGTCATCGAGGTCGCCGGCCAGCGGCTGGAGGGCCGGGTGATGGCGGACCGCCGTCCCGGCGAGGCGGTGAAGGCCGTCATACGCATCGAGCGTGTCGCGCTCGGCACCGAGCCGGCGGCGAACACCCTGCCGCTCACCGTCGAGACGGCGCTCTATCTCGGCGAGCGCTGGGAATATGTGCTGGCCGGCGAGGGGGTCCGCGTCCGGGCCTGGGCCGCCGCCACACCCGCGCAGGAGCGCTATTGGGTGGGTTTCCCGAAAGACCGGCTCTGGCTGTTCTGAGCCGCCGCGGCCGAGGCGCGCCCCTCTCCGCTCCCACCTGCCCGCTCGCTCTCCCCTCGCCGGCGCCGGGGGCGGCGCGCCCGATTGACAGGCCGGCGGCACGGCGGCACCCTCGCCGCATTCACCAGGGGGGTCCCGGCAAGGGGCTGAGATACTGCTGGGTGCGGCCTTCGGGCCGTTGCGGCGCAGTGACCCGTTGAACCTGATCCAGTTCATACTGGCGTAGGGACGGTGCGGGTGCGTCGCGCGAGCGCGGCCGGATTCCCCATGGCGCGGGGAATCCTCCCAACATCTTCCTGTCAGAGCTGGGTCTCCATGCGTTTCGCGAGGAGCCTCGACCCATGACGACCGATACCTCCACCCCTGCCGTGAGCACCGGCCCGCTGCCGGCCTCGACCAAGGTGTTCCGACCCGGCAAGCTCTACCCCGACATCCGCGTGCCGATGCGCGAGATCGCCGTGCATCCGAGCGCCGGCGAGCCGCCGGTGACCGTCTACGATGCCTCAGGCCCCTACACGGATCCGGCCGCCCGCATCGCCATCGACGCGGGCCTGCCCCGCCTGCGCGCCGCATGGATCGCGGCGCGAGGCGACGTCGCGGCCGGGCCGGGGCGCGCGGTGAAGCCGGAGGATAACGGCTTCGTCTCGGCCGAACGGGCGACCCCGCCCTTCCCGATACGCCACCGGCCGCTTCGGGCGACCGGCGGACGGGCGGTGACGCAGCTCGCCTATGCCCGCGCCGGCATCATCACGCCGGAGATGGAATTCGTCGCCATCCGCGAAAATCTCGGCCGCGAGACGCGGCGCGCCGGCGCCGGCCGCGACGGCGAGGACTTCGGCGCGGCGATACCCGATATCGTCACGCCGGACTTCGTGCGCGAGGAGGTGGCGCGCGGGCGGGCGATCATTCCCGCCAACATCAACCACCCGGAAGCCGAGCCGATGGCGATCGGGCGCAACTTTCTCGTCAAGATCAACGCCAATATCGGCAATTCCGCCGTCACCTCCTCCATGGCCGAGGAGGTGGAGAAGATGGTGTGGGCGATCCGCTGGGGCGCCGACACGGTGATGGACCTCTCGACCGGGCGCAACATCCACACCATCCGCGACTGGATCCTGCGCAATGCGCCGGTGCCGATCGGCACCGTGCCGCTCTATCAGGCGCTGGAGAAGGTGGGCGGCATCGCCGAGGAGCTCAGCTGGGAGGTGTTCCGCGACACGCTGGTCGAGCAGGCCGAGCAGGGCGTCGACTATTTCACCATCCATGCCGGCGTGCGGCTCGCCCATATCCCGCTCACCGTCGAGCGGGTGACCGGCATCGTCTCGCGCGGCGGCTCGATCATGGCGAAGTGGTGCCTCGCCCATCACCGCGAAAGCTTCCTCTACACGCATTTCGAGGAGATCTGCGACATTTGCCGCGCCTATGACGTCTCGTTCTCGCTGGGCGACGGGCTGCGGCCCGGCTCGATCGCCGATGCCAATGACGCCGCCCAGTTCGCCGAGCTGGAGACATTGGGCGAACTGACGAAGATCGCCTGGGCGAAAGACTGCCAGGTGATGATCGAAGGGCCCGGCCATGTGCCGATGCACAAGATCAAGGCCAATATGGACAAGCAGCTGGCCGTCTGCGGCGAGGCGCCGTTCTACACGCTGGGTCCGCTCACCACCGACATCGCGCCGGGCTACGACCACATCACCTCCGGCATCGGCGCGGCGATGATCGGCTGGTTCGGCACGGCGATGCTCTGCTACGTCACCCCGAAGGAGCATCTCGGCCTGCCCGACCGCGACGACGTCAAGACCGGCGTGATCACCTACCGGATCGCCGCCCACGCCGCCGATCTCGCCAAGGGCCACCCCGCCGCCCGGATCCGCGACGACGCGCTCTCGCGCGCGCGGTTCGAATTCCGCTGGGAGGACCAGTTCAACCTGTCGCTCGACCCGGAAACCGCGCGCGCCTTCCACGACGAGACGCTGCCGAAGGAGGCGCACAAGGTCGCGCATTTCTGCTCGATGTGCGGGCCGAAATTCTGCTCGATGCGCATCTCGCACGACATCCGCGCCGAGGCGCAGAAGGAGGGGATGGCGGCGATGGCGGCCAAGTTCCGCGAGCACAGCCAGCTCTATCTGACGCCGGCGCCCGGGCCGGACGCCTGACGGCCGATCGTTTCGGGGCATCCCGGAACGGCGCGACGGGGTCGCGGGCCGGCACATGGCCCGCGGCCCCATCCCGGCGCTCAGCCGTCCTCGTCGCCCTCGTCGAGCCCGTCGCGATCGGCCTCGTCATCCCCCTCTCCGACCGGGAGCCCCGGCGGGATATCGCCCGCCAGCAGCCGGTCCGTGCCGAGCAGGCCGGCATCCTCCAGCGCCTCGAGGTCCGGCAGGTCGCGCAGCGTGTCGAGCCCGTAATGGGTGAGGAACGCCTTCGTCGTCACATAGGTGTGCGGGGCGCCCGGCTGCGGCGCGCGCGGGCCGGCGGCGATGAAGCCGAGCCGGCGCAGATGGCCGACGGTGTCGCGGCTGACCTCCCGGCCGAAGAACCGCCCCAGTTCGCCCCGGGTGATCGGCTGCAGGCAGGCGATGCCCATCAGGACCAGCGCATCGGCGTTCGACAGCGGCCGCGGATCCCGCCCGCCCTGCCCGGTCGCGACCCGGATCGCCTCGGCGAAGCCCTTGCGGGTGCGGTGCTGCCAGCCGCCGGCGACCGCCACCAGCTCATAGGGCCGGCCCTTCAGCTCGGCGCGGATGTCGTCGATCAGCAGGTCGAGATTGCAGGCAGGGCCGACCACCCGCGCCAGCACCTCGCGGGAAACAGGTTCGGCCGCGGCGAAGATCACCGCCTCCACCCGGCCCATCCATTCGCGCCAGCGCAGCGCGGGCGGCAGGGCGGCGAGATCGGCATCGAAGCTCAACGGGGGGGTCGGGCGCCGGGCCATGTCTCACAGCCCGTAGAGCCGGAACGCTGAGCGGCCGGTGAGTTCGCGCACCGCGCCGAGCGTCTCCAGCCGCTCGAACAGGCGCCGCGCGCCCCAGCGCGAGAGCGTTGCCGTCGTCCGCGTGCCCGGCACCGCGTCGTCGTCGAGCAGAAGGGCGATCGCGTCCCCGGCCCCCTTGGCGCGCAGCTTCGGCGCGACCTGCTGCAGCCGGGCGGCGCGGGGGGCGATCTCGGCGGCGCAGCGCAGGGCGCCCGCCGCGGCACGGGCGAGGGCGACGCAGATGGCGGCGTCGAAAGCCGCCTCGCCGGGCCGGACCCGCCCTCCCCCGCCCGGGCGCCGGAAGGCCGCGCCGTGCAGCTCGGCCATCAGCAGCGGCACCGGCAGCGGCCAGCGCAGGGCGCGGGCGAGGACGTGATCGGCCAGCCACCAGCCGAGCAGCCCCGCGCCGGGATCCGCCGCCTCGACCAGGCGCACCACGGCGGCCGCCGCCAGCGGGGCCGGCCGGCGCACGGCGAGCTCACGCGCGACACCGTCCGGCAGGTCCGCCAGCGGCGCGCTCCAGGCGATACCGAGCCGGTCGCAGACGGACGCCAGGGCGTCGCCATCGATGGCCGAGGCGCGGGCGCCGAGCCGCCGCCAGGCCGCGAGCAGGCGCCCGGCGGGGCCGGGATCGGCATCGGGCGGCCGCAGGAACCAGGCATCGCGCAATCCCGCCTCGCCTTCCGGCCGACCGGCCGCGCGCGCCGCACCGACGGCGCAGGCGAGCGCCAGCCGCGCCCGCCACGCACCGGCCCAACCGGGCTCGCTGCGCACGAGAGTGTCGAGGGAATTCAAGGCGGCGCCGGCGAGGAAGGCGGCTTCCAGCGGATCCGCCACCGGGCCGCGCGGCAGCGCCCAGCCGGGAATGGCGGGGATGGCCGGGGCCTGCGTGGGGGCGGGAATCAGCGCGGCATCCATGGCCCAGCCTAGCGCGCCTGTGCGCTTCTGACCATGATAGGGGCTCGAAACCGCCCGCTATGTATGGCGCTCATAACATCCGATAATGTTGCATTATCGGTCGTTTTATTCCGTATATAGAGAATGGTCGAAAACACGGCGCAAACCGACGCAGATCGCCCTCCGGAGCGCGCCGCGGCGCCTAACGAGATAGGCGCACCCGTCGTTGGTTCCGGCGCCGCGCCGTCGGCCGAGGGTACCGCCCCCTCCGCTCTCCCTCAGAACGAAAGTGCCCCACTTCCGGGAGAGCCCCCTGCCCTGCCCGCGCATCTCGAGCGCCTCGCCGGCCGGGCGCGCGATTATGTCGAGGCCTCGAGCTCCGCCAACACGCGGCGCGCCTATGCGAGCGATTGGCAGCACTTCGCGTCCTGGTGCCGGCGGCAGGGGCTCGAGCTGCTGCCGCCCTCCCCTCAGCTGGTCGGGCTCTACATCACCGCCTGCGCCTCCGGCGCCGCGATCCCCGGCGGCAGGGCGAACACCGTCGCCACCATCGAGCGGCGGCTCTCCGCCATCGGCTGGAACTACGCCCAGCGCGGCGCCCCGCTCGCGCGCCAGGACCGGCACATCGCCACCGTGCTCGCCGGCATCCGCAACACCCATGCCGCCCCGCCCCGGCAGAAGGAGGCCATCCTGCCCGAGGATCTCCGCGCCATGCTGGAGGTGCTGGAGCGCGGCACGCTGCGCGGCCTGCGCGACCGCGCCATGCTGCTGCTCGGCTTCGCCGGGGGCCTGCGTCGGTCGGAAATCGTCGGGCTCGATGTCGGCCGCGAGCAGACCGAGGACGGGCGCGGCTGGGTGGAAATCCTCGACAAGGGCCTGCTGGTGACGCTGCGCGGCAAGACCGGCTGGCGCGAGGTGGAAATCGGGCGCGGCTCGTCGCCGGCCACCTGCCCGGTCCACGCGCTCGCCACCTGGCTGACGCTGGCGCGGATCGGCCATGGCCCGCTGTTCCGGCGCGTCACCGGCCGCGGCAAGGATGTCGGCGCGGACCGCCTCAACGACCGCGAGGTCGCCCGCCTGGTCAAGCGCACCGCGCTCGCCGCCGGGGTGCGCCGCGATCTCCGCGAAGGCGAACGGGCGTCGCGCTTCTCGGGCCATTCGCTGCGCGCCGGCCTCGCCTCCTCCGCGGAAGTCGACGAGCGCCATGTGCAGAAACAGCTCGGCCACGCCTCCGCCGAGATGACCCGCCGCTACCAGCGCCGGCGCGACCGGTTCCGGGTCAACCTCACCAAGGCCGCGGGGCTCTGATGGCCGAACCCTTTGCATGCTCCGGAGAAGGGCCGCTCACCGCCGGGATAAGTGTCAACGCCAGGACAATTGATCTTTCGGCAGCCGACCGCTCGGGTCGAACACGGTCACCTTGTGCGGCAGCTCCGGACCCCATCTCCAGAGCACCAGGTTGGTGTCGTCCGCTTCAGCGCCGGGCGCGAAGCTCGGCACGCGCAGGCCCGCCATGCCCCGCGCCTTGAGCCGATCATAGACCGACCACGAGGCCGGACGATCGCCGTCGGCAAGGGCCGAGGCCCATGCACACGCCATGTCGTCGAACGCGATCGCGTGCGCTCCCCTCCCCTCCTCGGTCGTCAGATCGGCAATGTCCGCGCAGTCGACGTCGTAGGTGCACAGCACGCAGGGATCGATCCGATGCGCAAATCCCTGATTGGCCTCCTTGACCGCCGTCAGGATGCTCAAACCGAGATAGAGCGCCGGGATGCCCTTCGGATTGAAGCGGGCGCCCCGGATCGCCGCGCCATCCCCGGACAACGGCCGGAACGCCCATCGCGGATCATGCGCCCGGTAGCCGGTCCCGACGAACCTCACGCAAATCCGCCGACGGCCATGTGGTCGAGATAGTCGCGAACGGCTGCGGCCTTGCCATCCTTGACCAGCGCCTCGGCAGTCCGCCCCCCGAACGCCGGCAGCGGTTGAGCCCGATACCAGGCCATGGCCTGCTCCTTGCCCCCGGCCCAATCCGCGACACGGCTGATGATTTCGAGCATCTCGCGGAGCCGCCCCTGCGCCTTCTGCGCGCGGCTGCGCTCCGTGCGATAGAGCGTCTCCCGGGCGAGGCCGGCCGTTTCGGCAAGCTGGGTCTTGGACATGCCGAAACCGTCCGCGAGCTCGTTCACCGCGATCCGGCCGGTTCGGTCCATATAGGTCAGGACCAAGGATTGCGCCTCGATCGGAGCTTTCGCCGCCTGGACCATCATCGCCTCCCCGCCATAGCTGTATCCCTATTTTCATGACATCATATATGGCAAACCCGACCGACTTCAACGCGCCGCCGTGACCCGGTGCGGACAGCCGCCGGCCGAAACCGCCTTGTTTCCGGAAATTCAGCCGCTTGCCCCCACGGGGTCGCCACCTATATAGCTAGACAGTCTAGCCAGGAGACCGCCGAGATGGAATGGCCGCTGCAGGACGCCAAGAACCAGTTCTCCAAGGTGGTGCAGAAAGCCCGCGCCGAGGGGCCGCAGATCGTCACCCTGCGCGGCGAGCGCACCGCCGTGGTGCTATCCGTGGCCGATTATGACGCGCTGCGGGCCGGCCGGCCGAGCCTGGTCGATGATCTGCTCGCCGGCCCCGCCTGGGGCGCCGATTTCGCCGCCGCCGTCGACCAGCGCGACAGCGCCCCGAGCCGGGACGTCGCGCTCTGATGTACCTGGTCGACACCAACATCGTCTCGGAAGCCCGGCGCGGCTCGCCGCAGGCGACCGCCTGGCTGCGCGGCGTGGATCCGCTGGGCGTCTATCTCAGCACCCTCACCCTCGGCGAGATCATGCGCGGCATCGCGCTGAAGCAGAAGAGCGATCCGAAGACGGCCGGGCATCTCGCCGAGTGGCTGCGCAAGATCCGCCACGATCATGCCGACCGCATCCTGCCGGTGACCGACCCGATTTCGGTCGAGTGGGGACGGATCGCCGCCATCCGGCCGCGCGGGGACATCGACGGACTGATCGCGGCAACCGCCATCGTCCACGACCTCATCCTGGTCACCCGCAATGTCGCGGATTTCGACGACACCGGCGCGTCGGTGATCAATCCGTGGGAGGCGAGCCCCTGACATCCGGCCCTCCGACGGCGCATCCCGGATGACCGATGACAACGCGCCGGCGCAGCTGGCGGGACAGAGACGGACGTCACCGGGATCCCCTGCCCCTCGGAGGTCACGGTCGTGCGCAGCGGGCCGCCTCGCGTCATGACGCCGACGCTAAGACGTATTGCACGGCTCTGCCGCGTCCACGGTATCGCCGCCGCTAGGCCCGCCTCTTCTCCCCCTTCCGCTTGCCGAGCAGCGCCATCAGCATCGGGCCGACCGAGAAGGCGCCCGCTTCGGCCTTGCGCGTGAGATCGCGCATATAGCCGCCGGCGCTGCTGATCGCCGGGCCGCGCTGGAGAATCGCCGCCACGACCAGCGCGGCCGGCACCTCGCCCATCGCCGCCTGCGCCGCCTCCCAGGCACTCGGGCTGATGCCGAGCATCGGCCGCACGATCGACACCGTCGCCATGAAGTCCCGCCAGCTGGCGATGCCACCTCTCGCGTAATCGACGAGATCGGGACAGGCGTCGAGCACCATGCCCAGCGGATAGGCTGGTTCCGGCCGGCGCGGCGCCGGCGATACGGGCTCTGTCCCCGCCCCCCGGCTTTCTCGAAAGCGAGGTTCAGATTCAACAGGAGAGTCTGGGTTTGAATTCTGTTTGTGGCGCTCGCTTTGGGATTCACTGGCGCTCGAATTAGACGTTTCAGCGTGTCTTTCCAGCAGGCTGAGGATCTCGTCGGCCAGCAGCGACATCTCCTCCGCCACCGGCTCCAGCTCCGCGCGAGACGCGTTGCGCGGAAGGCGCTCGACCATCGAGCGGAACAGCGCATGGAGTTCCATCCACGCATCCGCGGTTCCGCGCGCGCGCCCGGGCACGGGAACGCCCTCGTCGATCCCCGTCGCGATCATCTTGGCGATGTCGCGCCGGCACAGCGAGATGCGCTCGCGCACCAGGCGCAGCGCCCGCTCCTCGGATCGCACCTCTTCCGCCCAGGCCTCGAACTGCTCCGCCCGCACCACCAGCGGCGACAGGTCGAAGCCGAAGGCGAGCGCGATCTCCCCGTCCCGGCCCTTGCGGGCATAACGCTTGCCGTTGGGGCTGTCGCGCCGCACGATCAGCCCGGCCTCGACCAGCATGGCGAGATGACGGCGCAGGGTCGCCGGCGCCATGCCGTGCGCCCGCAGCGCCAGCTGCTGGTTCGAGGGAAAGACGATCAGCCCCTCGCCCGTGAGCGCCGTTTCCGGGTGGAAGGACAACAGGGCGTCCAGCACCGCCAGCGCCCGCTCGGAGACGCCGATGCGCGCCTTTGCGGTGCAGATCGCCCGGAACACGGTCCATTTGTGCACCGCCTTGTCGCGCGGGCGCGCCTTCGCGCCGGCCTGGCTCGCCACATGGGCAAGCGACAGCGGCCGCCGCCCGAAAGGCGTCGTGGGGGTATGCGTCTGCATTTTCCTTCACCTTGATCTGGGCAAGGAAAAACGCGCGCCGAAACGGCGTTGAGGCCTCGGGAGAGGCTTGACGGTGATTCCGGGAAGTGCGATTCTCAAACTCGCCAAAGATCGAGAAGGGCTTCCGGAATTCGTTTCGGGGGCCTTTTTCTTTGCGGCTGCGGCCTGGGTTCCTGCCGGCTAGCGCTCAGTCATCCGCGCTCCTTTCCCTCGTGTAGAGATCATAGAGATCGGGCAGCTTCTGCTGCACGAAGTCGGCGAATCCGTCGGCACCGTTGCGATCGATGACGAGGCGAAGCTCTTTCTTGGTGCGCACCGACCGCGCGAGATCGACCCCGTCGCGGCTGCGGATCACGACTTCCCCGCCCCCGCCGCCCGGCGCCGCCGCCGGCGCCCGCAGGGCCAGCACCAGATCGAACCTCTCGTCGCTCGCCCGCTCCCGAACATCCGGCCCGGCCAGCAGCGCGCGCGCGCGGGCCACGCTCGCCTCGTTCGCCAACAGCGCGGCGAGCGCCTGCCAGCGGCCGCGGCCGATCTTCGGCGCCCGCCCGATCGCGGCGACGATGTCCGCCGGGATCGACCGGGCGACCGCCGCCAGCTTCGAGGCTTCCGCCCGGTCGATGGACAGCGCCGACTGCACCACCGCGCGCGGAAAGCCGGCCTCTTCCAGCCGGAACGCGAACAGCGCCCGCTCGATGAAGCTGAGATCCTCGCGCGCCGAATTCTCGATGCCCTGCGCGACGACGAGGTCCTCGTCGGTCAGCTCGCGCACATACGCTTTCACGCGCCGCCCGAGATCGCGGATCGCCCGCACGCGGCGATGGCCATAGGCGCTCTGGTAGCGGCCGGGCGCGGTGGGGTGCGGGCGCACGAGGATCGGGATTTCCTGTCCGCGCTCGGCGATGGATCGCTTCAGCGCGTCGAAGCTTTCCGCGTCCTGCTCGGGAAACCGGTCGGCGAAAGGCGAGGGATCGACCAGCGCCGGCTCGAGCTCGACCCCGACGGCGCCGCTGGCCAGCCGCTCGCGCAGCGCCTGGTAGTCGCGCTCGACATCGGTGAAGGTTTCCTTCAGCGAGCGGACGGCGCCGGCGGTGGAGCGGGGGAGGGCGGGCTTGTTGTCCGCGGACAACGCCTCCTCGCTTCGCCCGGCGAACATCGACCGTATCGACTGGGTGCGCTTGCTCATCTCGCCTCGCTTGCCGTCCCGACGGAACGCCGCACGCCCATTCTACCGCAGCACGCGTTGTCTGCGGACAACGGACCCGCGGGAAATCCTCTGCGAGGGCGGATGCGGCTCATGGACCCCGCCCCCACACCCGCGCGATCTGCCCGATCACCTCGCGGTTGACCGCGTTGACGGATTCCATCGCCCGGTCATAGACCGAGCGCCCGACCGCGCCGCGCGACAGCTCGTAGAGCGACTGCTTGGTGAGACCGGCATTGGCGATCGCCGTCGACTTCCACGCCGTCGCGGCCAGCACGTCGCCGCCGAAGATGTCGCGCAGCAGCCCGACGATCTCCTGTTCCGGCACGTCGCGCGGGTCGTGGCGGGTAATCAGGAATTTCAGGAAATCGAATTCCAGCGCGCCGCCCGCCTCCTCGATGACCGTCAGCAGGTCGGAGGTCATCAGCAGGAACTGGCTCATCGAGGCGACGTCCACCATCTGCGGGTGGACGGTGACGATCATCCCCGTGGCGGCGTTCAGGGCGCCCATGGTGAGGAAGCCGAGCTGGGGCGGGCAGTCGATCACGACCACGTCGAATTCCGCCTCCACCTGCTGGATAGCCGCCGCGATCCGCCGGAAGAACAGGTCTTCCCCCGCCCCCCGGTGGTTCAGCATGTAGCGCGGCGTCTGGTGCTCGAACTCCATCAGCTCAAGATTGCCGGGCACGATGCTGATGCCGGAGAAATAGGTGGGCCGCACGACCTGCGTCATCGCCACCCGGCGCGCGTCATAGCGGATCGCGCCATAGAGCGTGGCGTTCTCCGGGATGTCGAATTCGGGCTGGTAGCCGAACATGGAGGAGAGCGAGGCCTGCGGGTCGAGATCGATGGCCAGCACCCGGAAACCCTGCAGCGCGAGACCCTCGGCGAGATAGAGCGACGTCGTCGTTTTCGCCGAACCGCCCTTGAAGTTGGCGACGGCGAGGACCTGCAGCTTGTCGCCCGCGCGCCGGCGCGGCCAGAACTTGAGCGCCTCCTTCGGCCGGCTCGCCGCCAGATATTCGCGCAGTTCGTTGATCTGGCCGAGCGTGTAGGAGCGCCGGCCGCTCGGGCCGATATCGGGGGCGGGCCCGAGCCCGTCGAGCGACAATTGCCGCAGATAGCCGTCCGAGACGCCCACGATCTCCGCCACCTCGCCGGAGGTGAACGAGCGCAGCGCCTTCTCCGCCGACGGGGGAAAGGCGAGTTCGCCCACCGCGCGCAGGCGGGCCGACAGCGCCTCCGCGCGCTGGGTAATCCACGCGGCGGTCGACCCGTTCTGGAACCCGGTTCTCGCAGGCGACGTCATGTGTTTCATTCTCAGACGGTTTCAGAGCGTCAGACGCTCCCTTTCCGTCTCAAGATAGCGCACGATTCTGACGCTTCGGCAAGGAGATATGGGTTAATGAAAGGTTAACCCGGCCGCTCCCGAGCGCGGTGCCGAGGCCCGGTCCGCCCGCGTTTCCCGTGCGGTTCCGGGAACTTCCGAGCCGCCGCGGCAAAAACCCCGCCACTCATTGGCCGGCTAATGACACGGGCGCGCCGATTCGTTTCCCGGCGCGAAGCGCCATCGACGCCACATTCGACGAATCGACGCACACGCCCGGCCGCCACCGAACCACGGGGCGCCTGCGATCGCCAGCGCCGGCCGGGAGGGGAGCGACGCGCACCCGCGCACGGCGGCCCGCCTCACATCTGTGTCAGACCGCGGAACCATGCGCCGGCTCGGTCGTCAACGTCGGGAGTTCCAACCAGAATGGCCGATCTCATGACGCATGATCCTGTCGCCTACCCCCGATCCCGGACGATAGACCTGGTGCGCGCCACGTTTCTTGCCTTCCCGGTGGCGTGCTTTTCTTTGACGGTACTGACCGACCTCGCCTATGTGCAGACGCTCAACCTGCTGTGGCTCCATTTTTCCGAATGGTTGCTGTTCGCCGGGCTGATCTTCGGCACGCTGGCGGCGCTCGTCGTCCTCGTCGATGCCGCCACGCGCCGCGTCCGTACCCCCTGGCCGGGGGTGCTCGCGGGCCTCGTCGTGCTGCTGCTCGCGACCCTCAACAGCTTCATCCACACCGCCGATGGCTGGACCGCCGTCATGCCCTACGGCCTCGCCGTCTCGGTGCTGACGGTGCTCGCCATGATCGTCACCGCGTGGCTGGCCCGGCCGGGACTGCGCCATGTGCCGGGAGTGCGCCATGTCTAGAGTTTCGTCCCTTCCCCTCGTCGCCCTCGCCGGCGGCTGCCTCGTCCTCGCCGGATGCAGCGACGACAATTTCGATATCGCGCAGCAATACGGGCCAACGCCGGTGCTGCCGGCGCCCACCAACAGCCTGGTGCCGGATCTCAAGGTCGCCGAGGTGGTGGGCTGGCAGGACGGGCAGACGCCCAGCGTGCCGGACGGGCTGACCGTCACCGCCTATGCGCGCGACCTCGCCAACCCCCGCACCGTCCACACGCTGCCCAATGGCGATGTTCTGGTGGTGCAGTCCAAGGCCCCGCCCGGCAAGCCGCTCAACCGCCCCAAGGACATCATCCGCGGCTTCATCATGTCGATGGCCGCGGGCGATGCCGGCGGGAAGGAGACCAACCTGATCACGCTGCTGCGCGACACCGATCGCGACGGCGTGGTCGATGAGCGCGTCGACCTGCTGACCGGGCTCACCTCGCCCTTCGGCGTCGCCTGGCACGCCGATACGCTCTATGTCGCGGCGGCCGACGCCATCCTCGCCTATCCCTACCGGCTGGGAGAGACGGCGATCGAGGCGGAACCGCGGGTGCTGACGCCGCTGCCGGGCGGGCCGATCAACCACCACTGGACCAAGGATCTCGCGCTGAGCCCCGACGGCCGGTTCCTCTACGCCTCGGTCGGGTCCAACTCGAACGCCGGCGAGCGCGGGCTGGAGGCCGAGAAGGGCCGTGCCGCGATCTGGCAGGTCGACCGGGAGACCGGCGCCGCCCGGGTCTTCGCCTCCGGGCTGCGCAACCCCAACGGGCTGAACATCCATCCCGAGACCGGCGCGCTCTGGACGGTGGTGAACGAGCGCGACGAGCTCGGCCCGAACCTCGTGCCGGACTATCTCACCTCGGTGCGCGAGGGCGGTTTCTATGGCTGGCCATGGAGCTATTTCGGCCAGAACGTCGACGCGCGCGTGGTGCCGCCGCGTCCCGACCTGGTGGAGAAGGCGATTTCGCCCGATTACGCGCTGACCAGCCACGTCGCCGCGCTGGGCCTCGCCTTCACGCAGGGTTCGGCGATGCCGGAGGAATACCGCAACGGCGCCTTCGTCGGCAATCGCGGCAGCTGGAACCGCAAGGCCTTCAACGGCTACAAGGTGATCTACATCCCGTTCGAGGGCGGGCGCCCGGCCGGCTCGCCACGGGATGTGGTCACCGGCTTCCTCAACGGCGAGGAGGCGCGCGGCCGGCCGGTCGGCCTGGCCATCGACGGCACCGGCGCGCTGCTGATCGCCGACGATGCCGGCAACACGGTCTGGCGCGTCGCCGCCGCCGACGGCTCGGTGACGCCGCAGCCGATCCCGACCGACCGCGTGTCGGCCGAGGCCGGTGCCGCCGCCCCGGCACCGCCGGCCGCCGGTGCGCCGCAACCGGCGGGGGAGGGCACTGGTGCGCCGCCGCAGACCGACATCGCGCCCGCCATCGGCCCGGAGGACGGCGCCGGGGCGCGGTGAGCGCGGGCGCCGTGCGGCGGCAGTGTCGGCGCGCGCCTGCCGCAACCGCCGGGAGGGGAGGGGCATCGCCCTCTCCCCGTTCGCCCCTCAACTCACGAAGAGCGAGCGACTGCCGGGAAGCTCGGCGGTCTTGAACAGGCCGTTGACGATGCTCTCCCGCCACATGGCGCACAGGCCGTCCGGGCCGCGGAACTGCTGGGTCTCGTAATAGACCTTGGCCCGGCATCCGCCGCCGCAGATGTAGCGCACCATGCAGCTCGAGCAGCCGAGCGCCGAATCGGCATCCACCGTGCCGCCCCGCAGCTCGCTCCACACCGGCTGGGCGAGAAGGTCGGCGACGCCGCCGGCGCGCACATTTCCCGCGCTCATCTCGCGCGAGATCAGGATCTGGCAGGGAAAGATGTTGCCGCGCTCGTCCACCGACAGCGTCGTGGTCGAGGCGCCGCAATGCCCGCGCGGCGCGCGGCGCGAATGCTCGATGAAGCTCGGATCCTCGAAGAAGCCGACGGCGCCGGCGTCGCGGATGGTCTTCACATAATCGGTGTTGCCGAGGCGGGGGAAATCCTTGCTGCGGGCGCGCCCGGTGTTCAGCACCCCGCCGGTGCGCAGCCGCGGGCCGAACTCGGCGACGAGGTCGGCCATCTCGGCGCGGTTGTCCGCCGTGATGGTCGCCGAGGCGTAGTACTCCACCCCCGCCGCCTCGAGATGGCGCAGCCCCGCCCGCGCGCGCCCCCAGGCGCCGCGGCCGCGGTTCCTGTCATGGGTCGCTTCCGTGCCGTCGAGGCTGATCTGGACGGTGTCGAAGACCTGCCCCAGCCGCCGTGCGCTCGCCTCGTCGCGGATCAGCCCGCCATTGGTGATGAGCCCGGTGCCGAAGCCCTGCGCCCTGGCGAAGCGGGCGAGCTCCTCCAGATCCCGGCGGATCATCGGCTCGCCTCCCGTGAAGGTCATACGGCTGCCGGGGCGGGCGATGGCGGCGAATTCGGTGATGAGCGCCTTCCATTCGTCGGTATCGAGTTCGCCCGCGCCCTTCTCGGGGCCGCTGGAGGCATAGCAATAGGCGCATTCGAGGTCGCACCGGTTGGTGATCTTGAGGTAGATCGAGCCCAGCGTCTGGGCGCGCAGGGCGGCGCGGGCGGGCGCGGCCGCGCCGAGCGCGAGGATGCCGCGGTCGCGGGCGAAAGCCGCCAGCGCCGCGACACCGGCCTCGTCGACGGTGCTGCCCAGTGCCGCGAGTCCCCCCGCGACCTCGCGCACCGTGCGCTCACCGTCGAACCGGCTCAACGCATAGGCGGCGTTCGCGCTGACGACGATCCAGTCGGGCAGCGCGGTGTTGAAGAACAGGTGGCGCTCCTCGCGGGCGAAATACGCCACCGCAGGGTCCAGGCGCGGACGCTCGTCCAGCAGATCGATCATCGTGGTCCTTCCCGAAAGGTCGTGTCGAACGGGCGTCGGCGCGATGGATCCCCCGCGCCGGATCAGCAGACGCAGCCGGTGCCGGAGCCCGACTTGTTGTCGCTGCACGCGGCCGAGGCCTTGGGCATCTCGACGCTGACGCTGACGCTGTTCAGCGACAGGTCCTTGGTCGGATCGAACGAGACCTTGATCGAGGGTCCGAGCACCACCGTGCCGAGGACGGCGAGACCGACCGCCGCGTCGATGGCTTTGGATTTGTCCATGAGCTTGCTCCCAGTGAAGACGGCGCCGCGTACCGGGCGCGGCCGAGCCGGCATCCGTAACGTTACGGATGTGGAATCGGATGTTAGGAGCGGCCGGACGGGCCGCATGACCCAACTGGGCTATGACATGCGCCGCCGCGGCCCCGGCAGAACGCCCGGCACGGACAGGCTTGCGCTGGGGAAGGCGAAAGTTAAAGTCGTGACCTGAACGGGGGCGTTCGGTCACATGAGCTGGAGTGGGTCGGCGGACGACCTTACGGACCGTATCTACGAGGCCGCAGTCCTTCCGGATATGTGGCCGGGGGTTCTGGGCGACATCTGCGCGGTGGCGACCGCCCGCGAAGGCGTGCTGATCTCGCTGCGCGACGACACCGCCAAGTGGATCGCCTCGTCGCCGTTCATGGATGGCCTCACGCGCGAGTACTACACTTATGAGGGGGCGCAGGAGCGGCTGATGCGCCTGCTCGCGGTCCGCCGCGCCGGCTTCGTCACCGACGAGGACGTGTTCAGCCCGGCCGAGATCGCGGCGCTGCCGGTCTTCGCCGACTTCCTCATGCCGCGCGGCTATGGCCGCGGCGTCGCGACCGTGGTGAACATCCCGGACGGCTCGCAGATCGTGTTCCACGCGGAGGGCGACCATCGACGGGGACCCCTCCCGTCCGCGACCATCGCCAGCCTCGATGCGCTGCGCCCGCACCTGGCGCGCGCGGCGCTGCTGTCGACGCGCCTCGACTTCGAGCGGGCGCGCACGGCCGTCGAGACGCTCGCGGCGATCGGCATGCCCGCCTGCGCGGTGGCGCGGCGCGGCACGGTGATCGTCGCCAACCGCCTGTTCGATCAGTCCGCCGACTACTGGACGACGCGGGGCGGCGACGAGATCGCGCTGGCGGACCGGCGCTCGAACGAGGGGCTCAGGGAGGCGCTGGCCCGGCTCGAGACGATGGCCGCCGTATTGTCGCTGCCGATGGTGGTGACGCCGGAGGTGTCGCCCGCCGTGCTGCATGTCATCCCGGTGCGCCGCGCCGCGAGCGACCTGTTCAGCCGGGCCATGGCCATCCTCGTCCTCTCCGTCGCCGGGGCGCGCTCGCACGGCCCGGCCTCGCTGATCCAGTCGCTGTTCGATCTCACCCCGGCCGAAGCCAATGTCGCCACCCGCATCGCCGACGGCCGGACGGCGGAAGAGATCGCGCAGGCCGACCAGAAGAGCGTCGACACGGTGCGCAACCAGCTGAAGGCGGTGCTGCAGAAGACCGGCTGCCACCGGCAATCCGACCTCGTCCGGCTGCTCGGCCAGCTGGTGATCGGCTGACCGCCGTCCCCGGCCAGCAGAGGGCGCGCCGGCCGGGACGGCGATGCGCCGGGGTTTCGCCGAGCGGGCTCCGACTTCACCCGGATGAATCGATCCCGCGCGATCGATTCACAAGTGTTGTTGGACGCGGTGACCGGGCAGGGCGATGCTGGCGGCATGGCTCAACTGTATCACATCTATGTCGAGCGCCGGGATTGCGCGCGCAACATGGCCCGTTTCTACGCCATGTCGATCGAGACGACCTTGTTCGGCCACGCCTGCGTGACCCGGCGGTGGGGGCGGATCGGCGCGTGCGGGCAGAGCGTGCAGCATTCCTTCGACCGCGAGGACGAGGCGGTGCGGCTGTTCCTCGACCTGCTGGGCCGCAAGCGGCGGAAGGGCTACCGGCCCCCGGCAAGCGGCCCGGCGGGCATGCCGCGCCGCGCATAACGGGTCCGGAACGGCGCCCGGCCCCGCCGCAGCCACGCCCCCGTGCCATTCGGCAAGGATGTCCCCGAGCGGTCGGCAGCCTCCGCAAACCGTGACCGGACAGCCACTTGGCGCGGCGCCTCGGCCGCTGGCCTGTCGCCATCGCACGGCATGGCGGAAACCAAGGCTTTTACGTCCTCCCGCAGCGGTTCGACTGGTTTCAGATCACGTCATCTGCAACGGGAACCTATTCACATGCACATGATGGACTGGAACGCCTATCGCGATCAGGTACTCGCCGGCGTCGGCACGATCGGCACGCTCAGCCCCGATACGGTGCGCGGCTATGTTCAGCTCGGCGCCGCCGGCGGCAAGACCGATCATCTGGGCGCCAAGACGCGCGAACTGATCGCGCTGGCCTGCGCCGTGACGCTGCGCTGCGACGGCTGCATCACCGTCCATGGGGCGGCCGCGCTCAAGCTCGGCGCCACCCGCGAGGAGATCGCCGAAGCGCTCGGCGTCGCCGTCGCGCTCAATGCCGGCGCCGCCCTGGTCTATTCCACCCGCACGCTGGACGCGGTCGCCGCCGCCGGCGAGATCTGAGGTTGGTCATGGTTCCGCTTTATCGCCAGGCCCTGGCCATCCTCGCCGCGCCCTTGTCCTTCCGCCTCGGCATCGCCGGCATGAAGATCGCGATCGCCATCATCTTCCTGTGGATCGGCGCGCTCAAATTCGTGCCCTACGAGGCCGACAGCATCACGCCCTTCGTCGCCAACAGCCCGTTCATGTCGTTCTTCTACACCGAGCCGGCGGGCTACAAGGCGCATCTCACCCGTGAGGGCGAGCTCGATCCCGCCAAGCGCAGCTGGGAGACGGGGAACAACACCTATGGCTTCTCGCGCGGCCTGGGCACGGTCGAGCTGGCGATCGGGGGGCTGACACTGGCCGGGCTGTGGAGCCGCAAGCTCGGCCTCGTCGGCACCGCGCTGGCCTTCGCGACGCCCTTCGTCACCCTCTCCTTCCTCCTCACCACGCCGGAGGCCTGGGTGCCGGCCCTCGGCGATGGGGAGCACGGTTTTCCCTATCTCTCCGGCGCCGGGCGGCTGGTGCTGAAGGATGTCGCGCTGCTCGCCGGCGCCTGGCTGGTTCTCGTCGCCACCGCGCGCGAGCTGCTGGCCGATGGCGGCTGACCGCGAGGGGTCGGCGGGCCTCGCAGCCGCCCATCTCCGCCCGCGTGGGGGGCGTTCACCCGGCAGGGTTCAGCGCCCTCACCTGCCCCATGTGAGCACCATGGGGTCGAGCCGGCGGGCGAGTTCGAGGAGGCCGGCGCGGGTGGCGGG
>NZ_JBJGXH010000005.1:0-246815 GCF_045108345.1 Ancylobacter terrae | reverse complement strand
GTCTCGACATGGGCGGAGGCGGCGCAGATCACGCTGTGGTAGGACTGGCACAGCGAGGCCAGCGCCAGCGAATTGGCCGCCGTCCCGTTGAAGACGAAGAAGACCTCGCAGCCGGTGCCGAACAGCGTGCGGAAGGCGTTCGAGGCGCGCTCGGTCCAGGCGTCGTCGCCATAGGCCACCGCCGAGCCGCCATTGGCCTGCGCCATCGCCGCCCAGGCTTCCGGGCAGATGCCGGCATAATTGTCGCTGGCGAATTGCTGATCCGTGGTGTCCACGTCGAGAACTCCTGTCCCGATCGATGCCCGGTGGGCGGGGCAGCCGCCCCGGATCGCCTCGCAGGACGCCCGACGCGGCTGACGCTGAAAACGCAAAAAGCCCGGCGGCGCCGGGCTTGATGCAGGTCGAGGGGCCGTCCTGCCGGGACGTGCCCGGTCAGTTCAGCTTGGAGCGGACGTCCGCCACCGCATTGGCCAGCACGCGGTCCGCGGTCTCGCCCACCACCTGCGCCTTGAGGAGACCCTCGGCGGCGACGACGGCGGCATCGGCGGCGGCGGCGCGCACATCGGCGAGCGCCTGCGCCTCGGCCTGGGCGATCTTCTGCTCGGCCATCCTGGTGCGCCGCGCGATCATGTCCTCGAGCTTCGCCTTGGTCTCGGCGGCAAGCCGCTCGGCCTCGGCCTTCGCCGTGTGGATGATCGCCTCGGCTTCGGCCTCGGCCTCGCGCTGGCGGCGCTTGTACTCGGCGACGAGCTTCTGCGCCTCTTCCTTCAGCCGGCGGGCTTCCTCCAGCTCGAGCCGGATCCGCTCGCCGCGCGCATCGAGCGACTTCATGATCGACTGCGGCGCGCCGGACTTCATCACGATGGCGACGAAGATCACGAACGCGACGGCGACCCAGAGTTCAGCGCTACCCATTCTGCCCTCCCGGAGCGGTCACTTGGCCATCGCGGCGTCGACGGCCGCGTCGAGCGCTTCGGGGGCGGCCGCCGTGCCGGCCAGCTCGCGGACGATGGCATCGGCGGTATCGACCGCGATGCCCTTGACGTTGGCCATCGCCGCGGTTTTGGTCGCGCCGATCTTGGCCTCCGCGGTCGCCAGCTTGTCGGCGAGTTCGGCCTCGAGCGACTTGCGACCGGCTTCCGCCTCGGCGGCGAGCTTGTCGCGCGTGTCGGTGGCGATGGCGTGCGCCTTGCCCCGTGCGCCGGCCAGCGCCTGCTCATAGGCCCGGGCCGCCGCCTCGCTGTCCGCCTTCAGCCGCGCCGCCTCGTCGAGATCATCGGCGATGCGGTCGTGCCGCTCCTCAAGGATCGTGCCGATGCGCGGCAGGGCGATGCGGCTCATCAGCCAGTAGAGCGCGCCGAAGGTGATCGCCAGCCACAGCAGCTGCGAGGGGAAGGTGTGGGCGTCGAAGGGCGGAAAGCTCGACGCGTGCGCCTCGCCCGGCGGCGTCGCGATCTCGACGCCCTCGGCCGTAAGGCCGTTGGCTCCCGCCGGCGCATGCGCCTGCGCGATCACGAAGGGAACGGCCGGAGCCGGCGTATCGGACATGGGGAAGCGTCCTCAAGCGAGACGTCGGCGCGGCGGATCCGAAGGCCCGGCCGCGCCGGACGCATCAGGCCACGAAGAGCAGGATGAGCGCGACGACCAGCGAGAAGATGCCGAGACCTTCGGCGAGCGCCGCGCCGATCAGCGCGCGGGCGAACTGGCCATCGGCCGCCGAGGGGTTGCGCAGCGCGCCGGCAACGAAATTGCCGAAGATGTTACCGACGCCGACGCCGGCGAGGCCCATGCCGAGGGTGGCGAGACCGGCGCCGAGGAACTTGGCGGCTTCCGCTTCCATGGAACTTCTCCTGTTAGATTCGCAAGATCGGGTTGAGGGCTGGATGGATGTCCCGCGACGCGCGGCCGGTGTGAGGATCAGTGTCCCGGGTGCAGGGCGTCGTTGAGATAGATGCAGGTGAGAACGGCGAAGACATAGGCCTGCAGGAAGGCGACCAGCGCCTCGAGGGCCGTCAGCGCCACCACCATGAAGAGCGGCAGAACCGCGCCGAGCGTGCCGGCGACGCCCGCGGCGCTCATCATCACGATGAAGCCGGCGAACACCTTGAGGGCGATATGACCCGCCAGCATGTTGGCGAAGAGACGCAGCGACAGGCTCACCGGGCGCGAGAGGAAGGAGACCAGCTCGATCACGACCATGAAGGGGAGCAGGAAGCCGGGCACGCCCGAGGGCACGAACAGGCGCAGGAAGTGGGTGCCGTGCCGCACGAAGCCGTAGATGATCACGGTGCCGATCACCACCAGCGCCAGCGCGGCGGTGACGATGATGTGGCTGGTGACGGTGAAGGTGTAGGGGATCAGCCCGACGAAATTCGCGACCAGCACGAAGATGAAGAGCGAGAACACCAGCGGGAAGAACTTCATGCCCTCGTTGCCGGCGGTCTGCCGCACGGTCTGGGCCACGAATTCATAGGAGAGTTCGGCCAGCGACTGCAGCCGCCCGGGCACCAGCGTGCGCCCGCGGGTGGCGTAGGTCAGGAAAAAGAACACGATCGCGACGATGCCGACCATGAAGGCGGCGGAATTGGTGAAGGCGATCTCGACGCCGCCCGGCGCCCCCAGATCCACGATCTTGTTGATGTGGAACTGATGGATCGGATCGATCTCGGTCGCCATCGCCGGTCGCTACCCTCATCGCGGCGGCACTGCCGCCCTGCCCCGTCTTCGCTCGCCATCCTCGCGGATGGTTCGCCGCTGCCGGCCGCCGAAGCCGCCGGAAATCTCACGCACCGCCCTGCGGCGGCTTGCGGCCGCCGGTTTCGCCGGCGGCGCGTACCATGTTCAGTATGCCGGCCGCAAAGCCGAGCAGCATGAACAGGATCATCCCCCAGGGCGCGATCCCCAGCAGGCGGTCGAGACCCCAACCGAGGCCCGCACCCACGAGAACCGCCGCCACGAACTCGCTTCCCAGCCGGAAGGCGAGCGTCACGCCGGACGATGTCGAGGCCGGATCCGGACCCGACGGCGCATCCTGAGCCGACCGCTCGCGGCGCACCTGCCGCAACGCCTTGTCGAGCCCGCGAAGCCTGCCGGAAAGTTCGGCGTCCTCAGCCGGTGCGCGGCGCCCGTCCTGACCGTCCGTCGACTTGCGGTCGTTCATGATGCGCGCCCAGCCCGGCCAGAGACGAAGGATCACCCAGCCCCTTTAACCGCGCCGCACCATAGTGATCGGCCCATGGGGTGTCAAGGCAACCCGATGCGCTTTTAACTTGTTGATTTATATATGAAATACCAAGATGTGGACGCTCTGTCGCAGGCGCGGCCGCGCCTTGGCGCAGCAACGGAAGGCCCGGCTCCGCGTCGGCGCGCGGAACCCGGCCTGCCGGAAGGACACCACCGGTCGCGCTCAGCTCGCTTCGCGGAAGCTCTCGGCGGTGGCGAGATCGACCGAAACCAGCCGGGAAACGCCGCGTTCGGCCATGGTGACGCCGAACAGCCGGTTCATCCGGCTCATCGTGATCGGGTTGTGGGTGATGGTGAGGAAGCGTGTCTCGGTGAGACGCTGCATCTCGTCCAGCAGATTGCAGAAGCGCTCGACATTGGCGTCGTCGAGCGGCGCGTCGACCTCGTCGAGCACGCAGATCGGCGAGGGATTGGTGAGGAACACCGCGAAGATCAGCGCCATGGAAGTGAGCGCCTGCTCGCCGCCCGACAGCAGCGACAGCGATTGCGGCTTCTTGCCGGGAGGCTTGGCGATGATGTCGAGGCCGGCTTCGAGCGGGTCGTCCGAATCGGTCAGCACCAGCTGCGCCTCGCCGCCGCCGAACAGCGTGCCGAACAGCTGGCGGAAATGCCCGTCGACGATGGCGAAGGAGGCGGCGAGCCGCTCGCGGGCCTCGCGGTTGAGGCCGGCGATGCCCTGGCGCAGCCGCTTGATCGCCTCGGTGAGGTCGTCGCGCTCGGCGGCGAGCCCCTCGTGCTGGGTCTCGACGTCCTTCAGCTCTTCTTCGGCACGCAGATTCACCGCCCCGAGCCGCTCGCGCTCGCGGCGATGGCGCTCGAGGCTTTCCTCGATGGTGGCGACGTCGGGCAACGGCGCCGCGGCATCGAGGGCGGCGATGGCGCGAGCGGTCTCCGGCGGGCCATCGAGGACGTCGGCGATCTCGCGGATCAGGTCGGCCCGGCGCTGGCGCGCCGCCTCGCCGCGCGCCTCGGCCCGGGCGGCCGCCTCCCGGCTCGCGGCCAGCGCCTCGAGCGCCCGGCGCGCCGCGGCGTCGGACTGACCCGCCTCGGTCTCGGCGGCGACGAGGCGGTCGGCGGCGTCGCGACGGTTCGTTTCCGCCCGCGCGGTTTCGCCCAGCAAAGCGCGGCGGCGCTCGGCAAAGGCGTCGGGCGCGTCCTCCAGCGCCGCGCGCTCGTCGGCGGCCTCCCGGCGGCGCGCCTCAAGCGCGGCGAGGCGGTCGCCGGTGCCGCCGGCCCGGGCCTGCCAGGAGGACCGCTCGGCGGCGATGGCCTGGAGCCGGCGCAGGCGCTGCTCGCGCTCGCGCGCCGCACCGTCGGCGGCCGCGCGCGCCTCGGCCAGCGCGGCGCGGTCCTGGGCGAGAGCGAGGCGGGCGTCCGCCACCGCCGTCTCGGCATCGGCGAGCGCGGGGTGTTCATCGAGCGCCTGCCGGGTTTCGATCAGGCGGGCGGCCAGCGTTTCGTGCTCGTCCCCGAGCCGGGCGCGGCTGTCGGCGAGCGCGTCGAGCCGGGCGGCCTGCTCGGCGGCGGCGCGTTCGAGCCGGGCGCGCTCCTCGCGGGCCTGCTCGGCGGTGCGCAGCGCGGCGCGGCGGGCGTCGCGGGCGGAGGTCTCGCGCGAGCCGGCAGCGCGCAGCTGCGCCTCCGCCGCCTGCAGCCCCGCGCGGGCCGCCGCGACGTCCTGCTGCGCGAGCGCAAGCTCCGCGTGGATGTCGGCGAGACGGTTGCGCTCGGCGAGGCGGCGGGCGGCCGGGGTGGGCGCATCGGCGGCGGCGCGGAACCCGTCCCAGCGCCAGAGGTCGCCCTCGCGGGAAACGAGGCGCTGGCCGGGCCGCAGACGGGCCGCCGCGGCGGCCCCTTCAGCGCGCGCCACGACGCCGACCTGCGCCAGGCGCCGCGCCAGTTCGGCCGGCGCCTCGACAAAGGCGGCCAGAGGCTCGGCGCCGGCGGGCAAAGCCGGATCGCCGGACGGGGCGGCGGCGAGAAGGCTCCAGCCCACGGGCGCGGCCTCGTCGGCCGGCGCGTCGAGATCGTCGCCCAGGGCAGCGCCGAGCGCCGTCTCATAGCCGCGGGCGACGCGGATGGCGTCGATCACCGGCGGCCATTTCCGCGCGCTGCCGACGTCGAGCAGCTTGGCGAGGGTGCGGGCCTCGGTATCGAGGCGCTGGGCGCGCTTCTCCGCGTCGGCGAGCGGACGGCGGGCGTGGTCGAGCGCCGCGCGGGCGGCGGCATGGGCGGCCTCGGCCTCCTGCGCCAGCGCCTCGGCCTCCTCGAACACCTCCTGCGCCGCATCCGCGCGCCCGACCGCGCGCTCGAGGCCGAGCGCCGCCTCGCTCGAACGCAGGCTCGCCTCCTGCGCATCGAGCGCCGCGAGGTCGCGGGCGAGGCGGGCGAGGCGCTCGGTCTCGTCCCGCAGTGCGCGCTCCAGCGCCCCGCGCCGGGCGGCGCGATCGGCGCTCGCCGCGGTGATTTCCGCAAACGCCTTCTCGGAGGCCGCCAGAGCGGCGGCGGCGGTCTCGGCGCGGGCGGCAAGCCCGGCCTCGCGGTCGGCGCCGGCGGCTTGCTCGTCCTCCAGCGTCACCGCCTCCTCGGCGAGCTGTTCCAGCACCGAGGTCGCATCGGAAGCCAGCGCCTGCTCGCGCTCCATGTCGCCCGCGAGCTGCTTCAGGCGCCGGTCGAGCTCCTCCCGCCGCGTCGCGGCACGCGCCTCCTCGCGGTCGAGCTCGCCGCGGGCAAGGGTGAGGCGCTGCAGCGCCGCGGCGGCGGCGGCGTCCGCCTCGCGCAGGGCGGGCAGGGCATGGGCGGCGACGGCGGCGTTGCGGGCGGCCTCGCCCTGGGCGCGGGTGCACTCGGCCACCTCGCGAAGGGCGAGATCATGCGCGCGCTCGGCCTCCGTCACCGCCGCGGCGGCCTCCAGCCAGCGCAGCCAGAGCAGCGTCGCCTCCGCCCGGCGGATGTCGGTGGAGAGCGCGCGGTAGCGCGAGGCCTGCCGCGACTGGCGGCGCAACGCCTCGAGCTGGCCGCCGATCTGGCCGATCACGTCGTCGAGGCGCTGCAGGTTGGCCTCGGCGGCGCGCAGGCGCATCTCGGCCTCGTGGCGGCGGGCGTGCAGCCCCGCGACGCCGGCGGCCTCCTCCAGGATGCGCCGGCGGGCGCCCGGCTTCGAGCCGACGATCTCGCCGATCTGGCCCTGCCGCACCATGGCGGGCGAGCGCGAGCCGGAGGAGGCGTCGGCGAACAGGATCTGCACGTCGCGGGCGCGCGCCTCGCGTCCGTTGATGCGGTAGGCCGAGCCGGCCTCGCGCTCGATCCGGCGGGACACTTCCAGATGATCGGCATCGTTGAAGATGGCCGGGGCCGAACGGTCGGCATTGTCGACGAACAGCACCACCTCGGCGGTGTTGCGGGCGGGACGGTTGGTGGTGCCGCCGAAGATGACGTCGTCCATGCCTTCGGCGCGCATGGCCTTGTAGGAGCTTTCGCCCATCACCCAGCGCATGGCCTCGACGAGGTTCGACTTGCCGCAGCCGTTCGGGCCGACGATGCCGGTGAGGCCCGGCTCGATCAGCATCTCGGTCGGCTCGACGAACGTCTTGAAGCCGGTGAGGCGCAGACGGATGAACTTCATGGCGATCCTTGCGGCAAGGATTGAAGCGTGCCCCGATCGACCCACAAGTGCAAGTGGTCGAGCGTCCACGATCCACGACATGTTGATGTTCCGCGGGCGGCCTGACGGTTGCATGGGCGCCGCTGGTCGAAGGCGGCATTGCCGGCGGATCGCCGAGAGGTGCATCCTGCCGGCAAGCATCTCACAAGCGGCATGTTCTGCCGCTCTGGGACACAGGAAAGGCAGAACATGCGGCCAGTCGCGCTCGACACCTTCGATCTGCGCATCCTGCGGGAGTTGCAGCAGGACGGGCGGCTGACCAATGCCGAACTCGCCGAGCGGATCGGGCTGTCGCCCTCCCCCTGCCTGCGCCGGACCCGCCGGCTGGAAGAGGAGGGGCTGATCGCCGCCTACCAGGCCCGGCTCGATTCGCGACGGCTCGGCCTCGGCGTGTTCGCCTTCATCCACGTGCATCTGGAGCGGCAGGTCGAGGAGGCCGCGCGTGGCTTCGAAGCCGCCGTTCTCGCCCTGCCGCAGGTGGTGGCGTGCGACAGTGTCACCGGCGACAGCGACTATCTCCTGCAGGTGGCGTGCGAGGATCTCGAGGCCTTCGCGCATTTCGCCCATGACGTCCTCATGGGCCTGCCCGGCGTGCGCGGGGTGCGCTCCTCGCTGGCGCTGAAGCGGGTGAAGGAAGCCCGCGCGCTGCCGCTGGAGCATCTGCGCCCGAGCGCGACGTCCACCGACGCCGCTGCCGAAAAAACAGGCGCGGGCAATTCAGGCGCACGAATGCGGCGCTGAGCGGCAGATTCTGCCGAGCACGCCGCTGGCGCGCCCCCAGAACGCAAGGACATGCCGGGTTAGGTCAACTACACTGACCTATATCGGCCGCATGAGGCGGCGACACCCCGGAGGAAGTCATGGCGTTCACCGCGGACACCCTCTCGCCCGTGCTGACGGGCAATGCCGGCGCTCTCGCTGCCCGCACGCCCTTGCTGTCGCCGAACGGCGCCGCCGCGCTCATGCTGGCGGGCGCCGCGCTGTTCTGGTCCGGCAACTTCCTCGCCGGGCGGCTGGTCGCCGACACGCTGCCGCCGGCCGCCTTCTCGGCCGCCCGCTGGATTCTCGCCCTCGCCCTGCTGCTGCCGTTCACGATCCGCGAGATCCACGGCCAGCGCCGGGAACTCGTTGCGCGCTGGCCGCTCTGGGCGGCAGCCGGCGTCCTCAACATCTGCGTCTTCACGGTGCTGATCTATGCCGGCCTCGCCCATACGAGCCTCGTCAACGGCTCGCTGATCGGGGCGAGCGCGCCGATCGTGGTCGGGCTGCTCGGCTGGCTGGTGCTGCGGGAGCGGGCGAGCCTGCGCCAGCGCCTCGCGCTGTGGGTCTCGACGCTCGGCATCGGCCTCATCGTCATCCGCGGCGATGTCGCCCACCTGGCGGCGCTCTCGTTCAACCGCGGCGATCTCGTGCTGTTTCTCGGCATCTCGGCCTTCGCGCTCTACACGGTTCTGCTCAAGCGCTTCCCGAGCCGCCTGTCGGCGGCGGCGGCGCTGACGGTGAGCGTGCCGTTCGGCCTCATCGCCCTGCTGCCCTTCGCCGCCGGCGAGATCATCGCGAGCGGCATCGGCCTCGACGCCTTCGTCAAGGCGGCCCCCGTCATCCTCTATGTCGGCACGCTGCCCACCATCGGGTTCGTGCTCTGGGCGCGCGGCGTCGCCGTGCTCGGGCCGATGCGGGCGGGCCAGTTCCTGCAGCTGGTGCCGGTGTTCGGCGCGGCGCTGGCGGTGGGCCTGCTGGGGGAGAGCCTGCATCTCTACCACGGCGCCGGGCTGGCGCTGGTTCTCGGCGGGCTGGTGCTGCGCGACAACGGCTGACGGTGCGGTATCCGGGAAATCGCCTAACGGCGGAGAATCTGCCGGCGCGCCTTGAAAAAGCCGGGACGGCACCGTTCCAGATAGAGCGCAAGGAGGTCGCGCCGGAATCGCCGGCGCCGGCCCTGCCGCCCCCCGGAATCGCCATGACCACGCCCCCCGACGCCACCTCCACTCCCGCGCCCAAATCGTCCATCAACCTCTCGGCCGTGCAGGGCGCGCGCAAGACCGTGCTGTTCGCGCTCGGCGCCGCCGCCGTCGCCATCCTGCTGTTCGGCCACTCGGTCTGGCCGGACGAGGAAGACGGCATCCACGAGCTGATCGAGCAGATCGGCCTCGTCCTGCTCATCGTCGCGATCGTCGGGCGCACCTGGTGCTCGCTCTACATCAGCGGGCGCAAGAAGCTGACCATCGTCGACGTCGGCCCCTATTCGATCTCCCGCAACCCGCTCTACGTCTTCTCCTTCATCGGCGCGACCGGCGCGGGCGCGCAGTTCGGCAGCGTCACCGCCGCGTTCGCCGCCTGCCTCGTCACCATCGTGGTGTTCTATGTCGTGGTGCGGAAGGAAGAGCGCTTCCTGGCCGAGACCTTCGGCCAGACCTACCTCGACTATGTCGCGCGGGTGCCGCGCTTCCTCCCGAAGTTCAGCCTGTGGCGCAACGTGGCGACGCTGGAGATCCGGCCGCCGCTGGTGGCGCGCACCTTCCTCGATGCCTGCGTGTTCCTCGCCGCGCTGCCGATCGCCGAGGGCATCGAGTATCTTCAGTCGACCGGGGTGCTGCCGGTCTGGTGGGTCGTTCCCTGAGCGTGCCGACGGGGCACGCACCGCGCCGGGAGGGGGAAGCAGCGGACGATCCTGCAAATGATCGCGGATCGCTTTACCCTGTCTTTACCCTGACCGACGGACATTGTGGACGCAGTCGTCGGCGTTCTCGGTGTCGGGTTCAGTTCCATGAGTATCGTGCGTAACGTGGGGAGTCGCCGTTTGGGCGCTTCCCGCCTTTCCGGTCCGGCCAATGCGGCCGATCTTCCCCTCGACACCCTGATCCATGGCGACTGCGTGGCCGCGCTGTCGCGGTTGCCGGCCCATTCGGTCGACCTCGTCTTCGCCGATCCGCCCTATAATCTCCAGCTCCAGGGCGAGTTGAAGCGGCCGGACGACAGCCGGGTCGATGCGGTCGACGATGCCTGGGACAAGTTCGAGAGCTTCGAGGCCTATGACGCCTTCACCCGTGCCTGGCTGCTGGCGGTGCGCCGGGTGCTGAAGCCGACCGGCACGCTGTGGGTGATCGGCTCCTACCACAACATCTTCCGCGTCGGCTCGATGTTGCAGGACCTCAATTTCTGGATCCTCAACGACATCGTCTGGCGCAAGACCAACCCGATGCCGAATTTCCGCGGCCGGCGCTTCACCAATGCCCACGAAACCCTGATCTGGGCGGCGCGCGAGCCGGGGGCGAAGGGCTATGCCTTCAACTACGAGGCGCTGAAGGCCGGCAACGAAGACGTGCAGGTGCGATCGGACTGGCTGTTCCCGATCTGCTCCGGCGGCGAGCGGCTGAAGGATGGCGAGGGCCGCAAGGCGCATCCCACCCAGAAGCCGGAAGCGCTGATCGCCCGCATCCTGCTGTCCGCCTCGCGGCCGGGCGACGTCGTGCTCGATCCCTTCCTCGGCTCCGGCACGACGGCGGCGGTGGCGAAGAAGCTGCACCGCCGCTTCATCGGCATCGAGCGCGACCGCGACTACCTCGCCGCCGCGCAGGCGCGCGTCGACGCGGCCGAAGCGCTGCCGGAATCGGCGATCACCCTCGCGCCCAGCGCGCGCGAAGCCCCGCGGGTCGCCTTCGCCTCGCTGGTCGAGCGCGGGCTGGTGACGCCCGGCACGCTGCTGACCGATGCGCGCGGCGGGGTGCGGGCGCTGGTGCGGGCGGACGGCACGCTCTCGCTGGAGACCGCGCCCGGTCTCGGCCAGGTCGGCTCCATCCACCGCGCCGGCGCGCTGGCGCAGGGCGCCGAAGCCTGCAACGGCTGGACGTTCTGGCATATCGAGACGCGGGAGGGACGCACGCCGATCGACAGCCTGCGCGCCGTCGTCCGGTCCGAAATGGCGATGGCGGCCGAATAGCTCAGCCGTTCTTGCCCAGCACCCGGTCGGCGATCATGGCGGCGATCGGCATCGCCGAGGTCGCGGCCGGCGAGGGCGCGTTGCCGACATGCAGCATGCGCGGCGTGTCGATGAACAGGAAATCCTGCACCAGCGCGCCGTCGGCCATCACCGCCTGGGCGCGGATGCCGGCCTCGCGCGGCAGCAGGTCGGCGACGGTGAGATCCGGGCAGTATTTCCGGCACAGCTCCAGATAGCGCCGTTTCGAGAGCGAGTTCCACATCTCGTCCAGCGCCGAGCGCCAGTTGCGCCCGGCCATGCGCCAGAAGCCGGGAAATCCGGCGTAATTGGCGATATCGGCGATATCCGCGCCGGTCTTGGCGTATTTCTCCCGCGCGAAACCGAGCACCGCATTGGGCCCGAGCGTCATCGCGCCGTCGATGGTGGGCGTGAGGTGCACGCCGAGAAAGGGCAGATCGGGGTCCGGCACCGGATAGATCATCGCGTGGACGATGCCGGACTTCTCCGGCACGAGGTCGTAATACTCGCCGCGGAAGGGCACGATGCGGTGCCGGATGGCGAGGCCCGACTGCTGCGCGAGCCGGTCGGACTGCAGCCCGGCGCAGGCGACCAGCTTGCGGCAGCGCCACGTCGCCGCCGCGCTCTCGACCACCACCGCGTCCGTCTCCTCGACGATCCGCGTCACCGGCGTGGAGAGGCGGATGGTGCCGCCTTTCGCCCGGATGCGCTCCGCCATCGCCGCGCATACCCGGCGATAGTCGACGATGCCGCTCTCCTTGACGAACAGGCCGCCGAGGCCGGCGACGTTCGGCTCGCGCCGGCGCAGCTCGGCGCCGTCCAGCCGCTCCACGATGATGCCGTTCTGCGCGGCGTTGAGCTCAAGGGCGTTCATGCGGGCGAGTTCGAGCTCGCTGGTGGCGACCACGATCTTGCCGCGCACCTCGAAGGGGATGCCGGCCTCGGCGCAGAAGCGCTTGGTCGCCTCTGCGCCCCGCCGGCAGAGGTCGGCCTTCAGGCTGCCGGGCTTGTAGTAGATGCCGGCATGGATGACGCCGCTGTTGTGGCCGGTCTGGTGCCGGCCGAGGCTCGCTTCCTTCTCGACGAGGATCACCCCGGCGCCGGGGCGGCGGTCGAGCAGTTCGAGCGCGGTGGCGAGACCGACGATGCCGCCGCCGACAACGCAGAAATCATGGATCATCGCTTCACCATCCCGCCCGCTTCGCCGTGCTGCCTGCATCAGGGCCGGCCCATGGCTTGTCAATCGCCGCCGGCATCGGAGCCGTGCGCCAGCACCTTGCGCATCAGGCTGGGAAACGCCTCGCCCGCCAGATCGCGCGCGCTCACCCAGCGATGGCCCGCCGGTGCTGGAGCGGCCGCGGGCACATCCGCCCGCCAGACCCCGAGTTCCAGCGCGAAATGGCTGAAGACATGGCTCACCGTACCGGCGAGCGGGCGCCAATCCGCGGCGATCGGCAGCCACTCCTGCGCCTCCACCTCCGGCGGCGCCGCGCCACCCCGCGCGAGGCGCGCGTCCCATGGCGTCGAGGGCACCTCGGCCATGCCGCCGAGCAGACCCTTGGGCGGACGGTTGCGCACGAGCACGGCGCCGTCCGCCCGCACCGCCAGGAAGGCGATGCCCCGGCGGGTCGGACGGAGCGCGTTCGCCGCCTTCAGCGGGTAGCGCTCCGGCGCGCCCTGTGCGTGCGCGGCGCAGGCCTGCCGCCACGGGCAGCGCGGGCAGGCGGGGCTGCGCGGCGTGCACAGGGTCGCGCCGAGATCCATCATCGCCTGCGCGAAATCGCCGTGGCGCGCGTCGGGGAGCAACGTTCCGGCGAGCGCCTTCAACCGCGGCTTCGCCCGCGGCAGCGGCTCGTCGACGGCGAAGACGCGGGCAATGACCCGCTCCCAGTTGCCATCGACCGGCGCGGCGCGCCGGTCATACGCGATCGCGGCGATCGCGGCGGCGGTGTAGGGGCCGATGCCGGGCAGCGCCAACAGCGCCGCCTCGTCGTCCGGAAAGCGGCCGCCATGGCGCTGCACGACGGCCTGCACGCAGGCATGCAGGTTGCGCGCGCGGGCGTAATAGCCGAGCCCGGCCCAGGCCCGCAGCACGTCGTCGAGCGGGGCCCGGGCGAGGGCGCCGACATCCGGCCAGCGGGTGAGGAAGGCGGTGAAATAGGGCCCGACCGTCACGACCGTGGTCTGCTGCAGCATGATTTCCGACAGGAAGACGCGATAGGGGTCGGCGCGCTCGCCCGGCTCGGCGCGCCAGGGCAGCCGCCGCCGATGGCGGTCGTACCAGGCGAGGAGGAGCGCCGGGTCGGGTCGCGCGGGCGGCGCTCCCCCGCCCGCCGACGAGGGCGGTGCGCCCGCATCCCGGACGTCGACCTGCCGGACGTCCACCTGCCGAACGCCCCCGTCCGGGGCCTCCGCGTCCGCGATCTCCGCGTGCCCCGGGTGCTCGTCGGCCGGCGCAGGTCGGCCGGAAGCGGCAACGCGCCGCGGCCCGCGCACCCGGTGCTGCGCGTTCCGGTAGGCGGCGCTCTTTCGCGCCTGCCGCCGCGCTGCTAGCGTCGTCGCTGTCGGATCGGATGTCTCGGCCATGGCGTCCCGGCGTGTTCGGCGGCGAGCCTGCGCCGGCTCGGGCGCGGCACGCAACGGGAATCTGGCCGCGACGGCCGGACACCGTCTCTTCTCGGGAGCCGTACAGGCATGGCACCACCCCCCGGCCCTCGCCGCAGCGCCCGTCCGCTCGCCGACCTGATCGGGGCGACGATCGCGGAGAGCTGCGCCCGGCGCGGCCTCGCCTCGGTCGAGATCGTCACCCACTGGCCCGAGATCGTCGGCGAGACGCTGGCCGCCCGGGCGCGGCCGATGCGCCTCGCCTGGCCGGCACGGGGAGACGCCCAGGGAACCGGCGTGCTGCATGTGCGGATCGAGGGCGGCCACGCCATCGAACTCCAGCATGACGCCCCGATCGTGATCGAGCGCATCAACGGCTATTTCGGCTGGCGCTGCGTCGGCCGCATTGCCCTGCAACAGGGTCCGGTGGCGCCGGCGCGCGCGGTACGGCAGCGGCGGCGCGAGCCCGATGCCGACGCGGTGGCGCGCGTCGCCGGCAAGCTCGGCGCTTTCGAGGATCCCGCTCTCGGCGCGGCGCTGGCCCGCCTCGGCGCGCTGGTCGCGGCCGCCAAGGCGGCGAAAACGACCCCGGTGCGGTGACGCCGCCCTGGTCGTGACGTCCTGCCGTTACGTCATGTCGGGCCGCCGGCGTGCGGGCCGCAAATCCTTCACGCAGCAGTGACCTTCGGGCATTCCGCCGTACCGTTGCCATGATCGCGCGATGGCTATAACGCCTAGCCCCGAGCGCCGCGTCCGCACCCGGCGGACCGCTGCATCCGCCTCACTGGAGATACCGTCCATGCCGATCGACCGCCGCCGCTTCCTGGAAGGGGTCGGGGCCTTCGCCCTCACCGGTGCCGCCCTGTTCGCCCTGGCCAGCCCCGGCCCGGCCGGCTTCGGCTCGCTGTCCTTCATCGGCTCGGCCAACGCGCAGACGATCAGCGACGTCAAGCTGATGGCGCCCGGCCCGCTGCCCGACATCGTGCTCGGCAAGGCGGATGCGCCGGTGACCATCGTCGAGTACGCCTCGATGACCTGCAGCCACTGCGCCCATTTCCACACCACCACCTATCCGGTGCTGAAAGAGAAATACATCGACACCGGCAAGGTGAAGCTGATCCTGCGCGAGTTCCCGCTCGACATCGTTGCCAAGGCGGCGTTCATGCTGGCCCGCTGCGCCGGCAACGACAAATACTACCCGATGGTGACGACGCTGTTCGAGACGCAGCGCAGCTGGGCGGGCGCCAAGGATCCGGCGGCCGCGCTGCTGGCCGTCGCCAAGCAGGCGGGCATGACCGAACAGCAGTTCAACGCCTGCCTCGCCGACACCACGCTCGCCGCCAATGTCGACGCGGTCTCGCGCAAGGGCGCCACCGAGTTCGGCGTCGATTCGACCCCCACCTTCTTCATCAACGGCAAGAAGGTGCAGGGCGCGCTGAGCCCCGAGGACCTCGACAAGGAACTCGCGCCGCTGCTCGGCTCGAACTGAGCGCGGCCGCGACGGCCTGGCCGCAGCGGCGAGGGGAGTTCAGGCCGGGCGGCTCGCGCTGCCCCGCTCCGCCCGCCTGCGCGCGGGTCAGCGTCCCTCCTCGCCGAACAGCGACAATTGCGTGCCGGCGGCGGCCGGGCGGCGGAAATGCCGGGTGGTCAGCCGGTTCTGCCGCCGGTTGAGGCCCAGCCGCTCCACCGCGATCTCGAAGCGGCGGCCGATGGTCCAGGCATAGGGTCCCGAACCCTTCATGCGCTGGCCGAAGGTGGAATCATATTCCTTGCCGCCGTGCAGCTCGCGCACCAGCGACAGCACGTGGCGGTAGCGGTCGGGGTAGTGGGCGAGCAGCCATTCCTTGAACAGGTCGCGGATCTCGAGCGGCAGCCTCAGCATCACATAGCCGGCCTCGGACACGCCCGCCGCCGCCGCGGCATCGAGGATGCGCTCGATCTCCGCATCGGTCACCACCGGGATGACGGGGGCCACCAGCACCGCCGTCGGCACGCCGGCCTCGGAGAGGCGGCGCAGCGTGTCGATGCGCCGCATCGGCGTCGCCGCGCGCGGCTCCATCCGGCGGGCGAGGCCTGCATCGAGCGACGTCACCGAGAGCGCCACCTTGACGAGGCCGCGTTCGGCCATCGGCGCGAGGATGTCGAGATCGCGCAGGATCAGCGACGACTTGGTGACGATGCCGACCGGATGGCCGAAATCGCGCAGCACCTCCAGGATCCGCCGGGTCAGCCGCCATTCCCGCTCGATCGGCTGATAGGAATCCGTGTTGATGCCGAGCGCGATGGTGCGCGGCTCGTAGCCCGGACGGGCGAGTTCGCGCGCCAGCAGCTCGGGCGCGTCCGGCTTGGCGAAGAGCCGGGTCTCGAAATCGAGGCCGGCGGACAGGCCCTGATAGGCATGGGTCGGTCGCGCGAAGCAATAGACGCAACCATGCTCGCAGCCCCGATAGGGATTGATCGACCGGTCAAAGCCGACATCGGGCGATTCGTTGCGGTTGATGATGGTGCGGGCGCGCTCGGGCGTCACCGTGGTGCGGAACGGCGGCAGATCGTCGAGGCTCTGCCAGCCATCGTCGAACGCCTCCCGCGCGCGCGGCTCGAAGCGGCCGGCGGCATTGGACAGGGTTCCCCGGCCGCGGCGGCGCTCCGCATCGATGGCCGGCGCGGGAATCGCGTCGGGCTCCGGCGGCGGGGCGGCCCGCTCCTCGGCAAGGCGGCCGAGAATGCGGGCGGCGCGCGGCCGCTTCGCCGGGATCATAACGGGAGGGCTTTCGTCGGATCGGACTCGCATGGCCGCAAACTAGCCAATCGTCCGGAACATAGCAAGAACATCGGCCACGGTTTCCGGTTCCGCCTGTACGCCCGAGCCGGCGTGCTGTAGGCAGCACAAGGCTTTGCGGGCGGCTTGCCATCGCCATGGGAGGGGAAGGCAGGCGTGATTTCGGTCGTGATCCCCACCCATGGCCAGGAGGGTCGGCTGATACCGACGCTGGCCGCGCTGGTGCCGGGCGCCGCCGCCGGCATCGTCCGCGAGGTGCTGCTGGTCGACAGCGGCGCGCATGAATCCGTCGCCGAGATCGCCGATGCCGCCGGCTGCGAGTATCTGCACGGTCCATCCGACCCCGGGGCCCGGCTACGGCAGGGCGCGGCGGCGGCGCGGGCGGCCTGGCTGATGTTTCTCGAGCCGAGCGGGGTGCTGCAGGAGGGCTGGCCGCGCGACGTCCGGGCCTTCATCGATCAGGCCGAGCGCAGCGGCGCGACGGACCGCCGGGCTGCCACGTTCCGCATGGCGCTGGACGGCTTCGGCGTGCGCCCCCGGCTGCGCGAGGCGGCCGCGGTGGCCCGCCATGCCCTCACCGGACGGCCGCGCCCCGAGCAGGGGCTCATCATCCATCGCCGCCTCTACGACGCGCTGGGCGGGCATGGCGCGGGGGCGCAGGCCGGGCGGCGGCTGTTCGCGCGGATCGGACGGGGACGGCTGCTGCTGCTGCGTTCGCAGATGCTGTTGCCGGACGCCTGAGAGCGCCGGTCAGCGCGGCGAGGACGTGTCCGGCCGCACCACCACCGTCGCCGACATGCCGGCGGCGAGCGCCACGTCGTCGGGCACCGGGCCCAGCGCAATGCGCACGGGAATGCGCTGCGCCAGCCGGATCCACTCGAAATTCGGGTCGACGGCGGCGAGCAGGCTGCCGCCGGCCGCGGTCGGATCGGCGATGGCGCGGCTCAGGCCCTGCACCGTGCCCTGCAGCACCCGCCCGCCGGCCATCAGCTTGATATCGGCGGCATCGCCGACCCGGATGGCGGGCAGCTTGGTCTCCATGAAATAGGCATAGACATAGAAGGAATCACGGTCGACCAGCGCCACCACGCCCTTGCCGACGGTGGCGTAGTCGCCGACCGTGGCGGTGAGGTTGGTGACGAAGCCGTTCACCGGCGCGCGCACCGAACTGCGCTCGAGATTGAGCCGGGCGGTGGCGAGCTCGGCCTCCGCCAATTGCCGGGCGGCCGCGGTTTCCGCCGCCTTGGTCCGCGAGGTTTCCGCGGTGACCGCCGAGATCGCGCTGGAATCCTGCGCCATCACCGTGGCGTCGCGATCGGCGTTGTCCTGCGCGAGTTTCAGCGCCTGCCGGATCTGGTCGAGATTCGCCTCGGCCTGCTGCACCGCGATGGCGAAGCGCTGCTGGTCGATGACGAACAGCACGTCGCCCTTCTTCACCGCCTGATTGTCGACGACGTTGATCGCGCTGACGAGGCCCGAGACGTCGGGAGCGACATCGACCACGTTCGCCAGAACCCGCGCGTCCCGGGTCCAGGGCGCGAGCGTGTAGAAGTCCCACAGCCGCCAGCCGACCAGCACGGCCGCGGCGACGGCAACGAGCGTGAGGCCGACCCGCACCGGCGCGTTCAAAGCCATCCGCGTCCCCCGACGAAGATGACGCCCCCGACGAGGAGCACATAGAGCGCCAGATCGAACAGCGCCCGGTGCCACACGAACCGGTCGAGGTTCCACCGGCGCATGATCCAGCGCAGCGCGATGTAGGGCATCAGCGCCGCCAGCGCCCAGAGAAGGATCGGCGGCAGGTAGAATCCGAAGAACGGCAGGCTGTGCAGGACGGCAACATTCGCGGTCACGGATCACCTTCCCCCGGTCCGCGCGTCAGGAAGGCGCGGTCGATATCGAAGCGGTCGAACAGATAGCGCAACGAGGCGCCCGCGTGCAGGACGGCGCGCGCCGCGCCGGCATCGCTACCCTGCCACAGCACGGCGAGATCCGCGCGCGCGGCCGCCACCAGCGCCTGAGCGTCGCGCGCCGCGGCAGCGCGGTCGCCGCCCATATGCTCGATGGCGGTCGCGAAGGCGGTCAGGAAGGCATCGAGACGCCCTGCCAGCGCGGGGGGTGTCTGCCGATCGCGGCGGGCAGAGGCGAGCCGCCCGATCTCGACCGCCGCCGAGGCGACGCTCAGCGTGCCCGCGAAGAAGACGCTGTCGCCCTCCCGATCGAGCGCGAGGCGCGGCAGCAGCGTCTGCAGCATCCCGACGATCATCCGCCCGGCGACACGGCCACCGAGTTCGCCGCGCGCCACGGCGGGAATGATCCGGCGGAAGGTGCGCTCCCACATGAGGTCGCGCCGCATCCGCGAGGTGATGGGAAAGACGGCGAGGATGGCGAGACAGATCAGCATGCCGAAGACCATCGCCACTGCCGCGTTCACGAAGACGAACTCGTTCGTGGCCGGCGTGTTGCTGGCCCCGATCTGGGCGATGACGAAACCGCCGAACGCGATCCCGGCCCAGGCCTGGGAGGGCGTTCCCGCCATCAGCCCCGCGGGAATGAGCACCAAAAGCAGCACCACCGCCAGCGCCGCGAAACCCTCGAGCGAGGGCAGCACGAGGATCATCAGGACATAGGACATGACCGTGCCGAGCAGCGACCACAGCAGGAAGCTGCGTGCCGCCGGGCCCGGATCGTCCTGATTGACGGCGAAGAACAGCATCGTCGCGCCGCCCGTCACCGCGGTCAGGCCCGCCGTCCACCCCGTCGCGAGCCAGATCGCGCTGAGGACGGCGAGCGCAAGTGCCGAGCGGGCCGCGTTCAGCGTTGCCTCGCGGCGGCTGCCGCCCAGCCCTTCGCCGGATCGCCGCCGCCGGGCCGAGCCCCCTGGCCGCAGCGTCGCGGCCTCGGCGACGATCACCATCGAGAGTTCATGCAGCAGGCTGTCCGCCCGGCGCAGGATCAGCAGGCCGTTCGCCAGCGGCTCGAACGGCACCGAGCGCGGCGCCCCCGCCAGCCGCTCGGCGGCCGCGGTGAGGCCGGCCCGCGCCGCGAAGAGCTCCTGCCGGACGCGGCGCGGGTCGCCGAAGGCGTCGGGATCGGCGGCGATCGTCTCGAGCCGCGCCGCCGTGGCCGCCAGCGCCGGCTCGACCTCCGCCATCACCCGGCGGCCAGCGCCCTCCTCGAAATCCCCCAGCCGGACATACAGGCCGCGCGCGATCGACAGCACGTAGAGGAACTCGCGCACCGTGCGGGCGAGCGCGGGTCCATCGGCACGCATTTCCGGCGCCTCGAACAGCGTGTAGGAGCGCAGCGCGTCGAACGAGACGACCTGCGTCACCATCCGGGCGCGCATCTCCGCGAAGGCGGCCGGTGGCGTCGCACGGCGGAGCGCCGTCGCGCCATAGGCCGACAGACCGGCGAACAGGCCGGCCAGTGCCTCGCGGAGCGAGTCGCCGGCGAATCGCGGCCAGACCAGCGTCGAGGCGGCGGTGACGCAGGCGATGCCGAGGAGGATCGCGGCGATCCGGTCGGCGGCGATCGTCCAGGCGTTCAACGGATCGGACGCGCCCTCATAGGCGACGAGCAGCGCGGTGTAGCCCATCAGCAGCACGCCATAGGCGGTGTAGTTCCGCAGCCGCGCGCCGACGTAGAAGCTCGCGCCGACGACGAGGGCGGTCGCCGCCACCAGCAATTCCGCCGCCTGCGAGAACAGCGCCACCAGCACGAGCCCCAGCGCGCCGCCCGCCAGCGTGCCGGCGGCGCGCCAGGCGCCCTTCGCGACGGCGGCGCCGACCGTGGGCTGGGCCAGCAGGTAGACCGTCAGCGTCGCCCATTGCGGATCGTCGAGTTCCAGCCAGAACGCGATCGCCAGCGCCGCCAGGGCGGCAAGGGCGGTCCGCAGCGAGAAGACGAGGTTGCGCCAGCCGAGATCGATGCCCGGCCGGGCGGCCGCCAGACTCCGCGGCATATCGGCGACGCTCATGGCGGCCCTTGTCCCATCGCGTTCCCTGCCACCGTCGGGCGCCGGCCGCCGCCGCAGGGTGCCGGAGCGCCGCCGCCGGCGCAACGCCGGTCCTTTACGGCGCGGCGGCGGTCGCCGGCCACCTGGGTTTGTTCTCATATTGTTCTTGACGCGCGGGAGGTCCTGCGCTTAGCTCGAACGGTAGCGGGGGACTGGCGGGCAGAGCGATGATCCAGCGCGTGGCGACGGTGGCATTCGAGGGGGTCGAGGCGCGCGCCGTCGATGTCCAGATCCAGGTCGCGCCCGGCCTGCCGGCGTTCAATCTGGTCGGCCTGGCCGACAAGGCGGTGACGGAGGCGAAGGAGCGGGTCCGCGCCGCCCTGATCGCCTCGGGCCTGGCCCTTCCGGCCAAGCGCATCACCGTCAATCTCGCCCCGGCCGACCTGCCCAAGGAGGGCAGCCATTACGACCTGCCGATCGCGCTCGGGCTGATGGCGGCGATCGGCGCGCTGCCGGCCGATGCGCTGGACGGCTATGTCGTGCTCGGCGAGCTGGCGCTCGACGGGCGGCTCGCCGCCGTGGCCGGGGTGCTGCCGGCGGCGATCGCCGCCAATGGCCGCGGCTTCGGCCTCATCTGCCCGGCCGAGTGCGGTTCGGAAGCGGCGTGGGCGAGCCCGGACATCGCCATCCTCGCGCCGCTGTCGCTGATCCAGCTGGTCAACCATTTCGCCGGCCGGCAGAGCCTGTCGCGTCCCGATCCGCGGCTCGCTCCCGACGCGGTGCAGCGCGCCGACCTCGCCGACGTCAAGGGCCAGGAGACGGCCAAGCGTGCGCTCGAGGTGGCCGCTGCCGGGGGGCACAATCTCCTCTTCGTCGGCCCGCCCGGCGCCGGCAAGTCGATGCTGGCCCAGCGGCTGCCCTCGATCCTGCCGCCGCTCGCCCCGGCCGAACTGCTCGAAGTCGCGATGGTCGCCTCGGTGGCGGGCAGCCTCCAGGGCGGCGCGCTGACCAATCGCCGCCCCTTCCGCGCCCCGCATCATTCCGCCAGCATGGCGGCGATGGTGGGCGGCGGGGTGCGGGCGCGGCCCGGCGAAGTGTCGCTCGCCCATCACGGCGTGCTGTTCCTCGACGAGCTGCCGGAGTTCAATCCGGCGGTGCTGGATTCGCTGCGCCAGCCGCTGGAGGCCGGCGAGGCGGTGATCGCCCGGGCCAACCACCGCGTCACCTACCCCGCCCGGTTCCAGCTGGTGGCGGCGATGAATCCGTGCCGCTGCGGCCATGCCGGCGAGCCGGGCCGCACCTGCCGGCGCGGTCCGCGCTGCGCCGCCGACTATCAAGCGCGCCTGTCCGGGCCCTTTCTCGACCGCATCGATCTCAATCTCGAGGTCCCCGCCGTCACGGCCGGCGACCTCATTCGCCCGGCCCCTGCCGAGAGCAGCGCCAGCGTGGCCTTGCGGGTGGCGCAGGCGCGGCGTGTGCAGGCGGAGCGCTTCGCCGCGCTCGACCGGCCGGACCTCGCCACCAATGCGCAGGCCGGCGGCCCGCTGCTGGAGCGCATCGCCTCGCCCGATCGCGCCGGCCAGGCCCTCCTCGCCGACGCCGCCCGGCTGGTCAGCCTGTCGGCACGAGGTTACCACCGGGTCCTGCGCGTGGCCCGCACGCTTGCCGATCTCGCGGGGGCGGAGAGCGTCGGCCGCGCGCATCTCGCCGAAGCCCTCGCCTATCGGTCCAGTATCGAGCGCACCAGCGCGGCGGCCTGACGCGCCGCACGGGGAAGCCCCGCGCGGGTCCCGGCGCGCCGTCACCGGCCGCGGCGAGGGGACGACGACCGGAGGAACCGCCGGCAGCCGGGCGGAATGCGGGATGCGTGGTGAGGCGATGGGGCACCACCGTCCCGGTCGGCTGGCCGCCGCCGGACAAGACTTTCTTAACCGCCACGCGGGAAAGCGCGGCGGGCGGCATCCGGCGGCAAGACTTCGCTCAGCGCTGTCGGGCCAGTGTGGCCGCTCAGCGAAATCGCCGCGGCGATCGTCGCTGCCGGCGGCCGCGGATGATCCGTGTCACGACGATCTATGTCACGGCGATCACGTCACGACGATCGAAGGGACGATGATCCACGTGAAACACCGAGACGGGAGCCGAGCCATGCCCGCAATACGCCCCTCGGCCGTCACCCCGGGTGGTCGGCCGCCGTGCGAGCGGATCGCGGCCCGGCGCGCCAAAGGCGGCGAGGTCCGCAGCCGGATCACCGCAGCCGAAGGAGGCGGTCCGCCGTCTTCGCGATCGCGATCGCCCGTTCGGGAGCGGCGCGTCCGGGAGATCCGAGCGAGGCCGGCGGCACCCCGGCGAGGGTCGCGACTGGGACAGCGACCGAGTCCGGCACAGGTTCAGGTGGCCGTCGCAGCCGGTGCGGCCGGTCGGGGCCTCGCCCCTGCGACCGGCAAGGCCGCGCGCCGCCGCGCCCCCGAGCCGGGGAACAGCGTGGCATGACGACGCTCATCCCGCCGTGTAATCTGCCGCCGGCGCCGGCGCCCAGGTCCGCGGCGCACGATCCGGGTGCCGGGGCCAATGCCGGCGCCCCAAGCCATGCCCCGTACGCGGCCAAATCCCGGCAGGCGTTGCGGGCGATGTGCGCGTCGATCGGCTTCGGGCCGGCTCCCCGGTCCGCGGCTCCGTCTGCGGCAGGCGGTGTCGGCCGGGTGGGCGGGCCTTCATCGGGAGACCCATGGAGATGGATGACGGGGTCCTGCGGAGCCGGCTCGGCATGGAACTAGATCCCGAGGCCTTGCCGGCCGATTCGCGGCAGGCGATCAGCCACGCCAGCCACGAACTGCGCACGCCCCTCGCCGGCATGGTGGGGCTGGCCGAGCTCCTGCTCGACACCGCGCTGACGCCGGAGCAGCGCAGCTATGCCGGCACGCTGAAGACCTCGGGCGAAGCGCTTCTGCTGCTGGTCGAGGAACTGCTCGACCACACCACCGGCGCGGGCAGCCCCCGCCCGCTCTCGATCGGCCCGTTCGATCCGGCGGCGCTCGCCGGGGAGGTGGTCGAACTGCTGGCCCCGCGGGCGCAGTCGCGCAACCTCGAACTCGCCACCGAGATCGCCGACGACGTGCCCGGCTCCGTCGCCGGCGACGCCACCGTGCTGCGGCAGGTGCTCACCAATCTCATCGGCAACGCCATCAAGTTCACCCCGGCGGGCGGCGCGCTCCTGCGCGTGCGGCGGCTTCGGCCCGGGCGGCTGCGCTTCGAGGTCAGCGACACCGGCCCGGGCGTGGCGCATGGGGAACGGGCGCTGATCTTCCGGGAAAGCGCGCGCGGCTCCGACGCCGCCCGCCGCGACGCGACCGGCAAGGGGCTGGGCCTCGCCATCGCCAGCCGGCAGATGGAGCGCATGGGCGGCCGCATCGAGCTCTCCGAACCGGGCGAGGCCACCGGCGCCACCTTCGCGGTGGAGCTCGACCTCCCCGAACTCGAGCCGCCCGCGGCCGCGAGCCGCCGCGAGCTCGGCGGCGAGTCGGTGCTGGTGGTGTCACCCTCGCCGATCGTGGGTCCCGCGCTCGCGGGCAAGCTCCGCGCCTGGGGCGCGCAAACGCGGCTTGCCGCCACGCCCGAGCCGGCGCTGACGTTGCTCGCGCAGGGCGGCTACAAGGCGGTGCTGGCCGATGCCACGCTCGGCTGGGAGGCGCTGGAGCGTATCGTCGCGGCCAGCCGGAACCGCGCGGCGCGGCGCATCGTGCTGATCGGCCCGCATGAGCGCCATGCGCTCGACCGGCTGCGCCCGCTCGGCTTCGAGACCTACCTCGTCAAGCCGGTACGCCCGGCTTCCCTGGCGAGCCGGCTCGATGGCCCGATCGCAGGCGCCTGGAGCGAGGAGCCCGCGGCGGCGCCCTTCAAGCTCCCGGCCGGCCATGGCCGGCTCTCGGTGCTGCTCGCCGAGGACGACGACGTCAATGCGCTGCTGCTCAGCGCCATACTGGCGCGCTGGGGGCATGCGCCGACCCGCGTCGCCGACGGCGAGGCCGCGGTGCAGGCCGTGCGCGAGGCCGCCGCGGCCGGCACGCCCTATGACCTCGTCCTGCTGGATCTCAACCTGCCCCGGCTCGACGGGCTGGCCGCCGCACGGCGCATCCGCGCGCTCGAGGCCGGTGCGACGCTGCCCCTGCTCGGCATGAGCGCGGACGCGAACGCGGCGGTGGTGGCCGCGAGCCAGGCCGCCGGCATCGACCGTTTCCTGCCCAAGCCGCTCGACCGCGCCCGCCTCGCCGAGGCGCTCACGCAGGCCGCCGTCGGCCGCCATGCCGCGTGAGGCCGCGTGCCATCCCCGTCCGGCTCGGTTACCATGCGTCATCGGCGCCATGTCACATGCGCGTCTGAAAAACGTGGTGACGTGACCGGAATCAAGCAGCCGAGGTTTCAACCATGCCGTATCCGCGGGTGAGCGAGTCGCCGACCGGGTTCGACGACCCCGGCCTCCTCGCGCCGCCGACCAGCGCGGCGGCCCCGCGGGGCATGCCGGCGGGGTTGCGGCAGATGTTCGCGCCGCTGCTGCGTGCGGGCGAGCCGGCGCGGTTCAGCCCGGCGCGGCTGATGCCGGCGCTGCGGGTCTATTCCGGCCATCGCCACCGCGACGCCCGCTGGACCGAGGGGCCCGAAAGCCTGGGCCGGATCGGGAGCCTCGAAGTGCGGCTGGCACGCAGCGCCAAGGATGTGCGGCGGGTGCAGCGGCTGCGCTACAAGGTGTTCTACGAGGAGATGTCGGCGCTGCCCGATACCGCCATGCGGCTGGTGCGGCGCGACATCGACGCCTTCGACGCGATCTGCGACCACCTGCTCGTGCTGGATCACGACGCCCGGCGCGCCCGGCTCGGGCGCGGGCCGAAGGTGGTCGGCACCTACCGCCTGCTGCGTCAGGAGGTGGCCGAGCGCCATACCGGATTCTACACGGCGGGCGAATTCGACATCGCCCCGCTGCTGGCGCGCCATCCGGGCCGGCGATTCCTGGAGCTGGGGCGCTCCTGCGTGCTCGCCTCCTACCGCAACAAGCGCACGGTCGAGCTGCTCTGGCACGGCATCTGGGCCTATGTGCTGCGCCATCGGGTCGACGTGCTGTTCGGCTGCGCCAGCCTCGAGGGCACCGATCCGGCCGCGCTCGCCCAGCCGCTCGGCTTCCTGCACCATTTCGCCCCGCCGGACGCCGAATGGCACGCCGCGGCGCTGCCGGTGCGGGCGCAGGCGATGAACGCCCTGCCGAAAGAGGCGATCGAGCAGCGCGCGGCGCTGTCCAGCCTGCCGCCGCTGATCAAGGGCTATCTGCGGCTCGGCGCGCAGATCGGCGAAGGGGCGGTGATCGACCACCAGTTCGGCACCACCGACGTGCTGATCGTGCTGCCGGTGGAGCGGATCAGCCCACGCTATATCGGCCATTTCGGCGCCAACGCCGAGCGCCACGCCGCGTGAGCGTCCCCGCCGTTTCGTGATCGGCGCGCCGGCGTCCCCGCCGGCACCTGCCTTGCGGGAACCCCGGCGCTGTCCCATATCTGGTCGACCGGGACGCCTTTCGGGTCCCGGCAAGCAAAGTCGCTTAACGAGGACTTTGGGACCATGTCGCGTATCCCCTCGCTGTCGAGCCCCCTGCTGCTCGGCTTCGACGACGTCGAACGGGCGCTTGACCGCATCGTCAAGGGTTCGGACGGCTACCCGCCCTACAATATCGAGCGGATCATCGTCGAGGGCCGGCCGGACCGGCTGCGCATCATCCTGGCCGTCGCCGGTTTTTCCAGCGACCAGCTCGATGTGACGCTGGAGGAGAAGGAGCTCGTCATCCGGGGCCGCCAGGCCGAGGACGCCGGTCGCACCTATATCCATCGCGGCATCGCCGCCCGCCAGTTCCAGCGCACCTTCGTGCTGGCCGACGGAATCGAGGTGCTGGGCGCCGAACTCAAGGACGGCCTTTTGTCGGTCGATCTCGTTCGACCGGAACCGGAGCGGCTCGTCAGGCGTATCGCTATTGCGACCGCCGAGCCGCGAGGAAGCACGAAACCGGTCTCGACCGCTGATGAGAGGAGTCGCTGACCATGACCAATGATATCGAAGCCGCGACCGGCATCGCCGGACGCCCCGCCCCGCACGACCTGTCGCCCGAAGCGTTCGCGCGTCTCGGCGGCGGCACCATCGCCTATGTGCGCGCCATCCAGTCCGAGGATGTGCCGGCGCTGTTCCCCCAGGCTCCGCACATCGCGCCCGGGCTGCAGCTCTACACGCTGCACGCCGCCGACGGCACGCCGATCATGCTGACCGACAGCCGCGAGGCGGCGATCGCCAGCGCGATGGAGAGCGAGCTGACCACGCTCAGCGTGCATTGACGCAGACGAACATGCTGTCGAAGGGCCGGCCTCGCGCCGGCCCTTTTTCATGTCGGCGTCGGGTGCTCAGCGCCGCTTCGCCTCGATCACGTCCCACAGCCGCGCCGCGATGTCCGGCCCGCCGAGCCGGCTGATCGCCCTTATGCCGGTGGGCGAGGTGACGTTGATCTCGGTGAGGTTGCCGTCGATCACGTCGATGCCGGTGAAGAGAAGCCCGCGGGCGCGGAGCGCCGGGCCGAGCCGCTCGCAGATCTCGCGCTCGCGCGGGGACAGCTCGGTTTCCTTCGCCGCCCCTCCCCGCACCATGTTGGAGCGCAGGTCGCCCTCGCTCGGCACCCGGTTCACCGCACCGGCGAACTCGCCGTCGATGAGGATGATGCGCTTGTCGCCGTGCTTCACCTCGGGGATGAAGCGCTGCACCACCCATTGCTCGCGGAAGGTGGTCGCGAAGAAATCGTAGAGCGAGCCGAAATTGAGGTCGTCGCGGGTCAGGCGGAACACCGCCGCGCCGCCATTGCCGTAGAGCGGCTTGACCACGATGTCGCCGAACTCGTCGCGGAACGCCTTGATCTCCGCGAGGTCGCGGGTGATCAGCGTCGGCGGCATCAGGTCGGGGAACTCGGTGACGAAGATCTTCTCCGGCGCGTTGCGCACATGGGCGGGATCGTTCACCACCAGCGTCTTCGGGTGGATGCGCTCGAGCAGGTGCGTCGCGGTGACGTACTGCATGTCGAAGGGCGGATCCTGCCGCATCAGGATCACGTCGAAGCTGTCGAGCCGCACCCGCCGGGGCTCGGCGAGGGCGAAATGATCGCCCTTCACGTCGCGCACCTCCAGCGGCTGCACCGCCGCGAACAGCTCGCCGTCGCGCAGCGCCATGCGGTCGACCGTGTAATAGGCGAGCGAATGCCCGCGCGCCTGCGCTTCCAGCAACAGGGCGAAGGTCGAATCGCCGGCGATGTTGATGCGGTCGATCGGGTCCATCTGGACGGCGACGGAGAGGGTCATGGCAGGGCACTCGGGAGGATGGGGCGGCGCGGGCAGGGCGACGACTGTAGTGCCGTTCGCGGCGCGGCGGAATCGCCCCGTCGGCGGGAAAACGTCGCGCGCTCGCGCGAAAGGCGCAGGTCTGCCGTGTCGGATGGGCGCAGAGCGGGCGGCACGCGCCCCGTCGCGGCCGCCGCGTCATCCGGCACCCGCGCCGCGCTCCGCCGCGGGCTTCCGCTCCGCGGTCCGTGCTTCTAACCTCCGGGGGATCGAACCGGAGCCCGCCCGCCCATGGCCTTCACCTGCGACATTCCCGCCGTCCCGACGCTTCAGCTCGACGACGAGGTGGTCCGCATCACCCGCTGGGATTTCGCCCCGGGGGCGGTGACCGGCTGGCACAGCCATGGCTGGCCCTATTTCATCATCATGCTGGAGGCCGGCACGCTGCGCGTCGACAATGGCGGCGCGGTCACCGAGGTGCCGCTCGCGCGGGGCGAGGCCTATCGCCGTCCCGCCGGCATCGAGCACGACGTGATGAACGCCTCGCCGCACCCGATCGCCTTCGTCGAGATCGAACTGAAGCGGCCGGAGGCACCGGCGGCGCTCGGGCTGGTCTGAGCCCTAATCGGCCTCGAAGGCGCCCGGCAGGTGCTGAGGCGCCCGCCCCGGTGCGGCCAGCACCACGTCGAAGCGCAGGTCGAGGCCGGCCAGCTCGGGATGGGCGGCGAGCCAGATCTCCGCCGCCCCGGCGATGCGCCGGCGCTGGCGGGCGCCGATCGATTCGGCGGCGTAGTCGATGCGGGCCCGCGCCTTCACCTCGACGAAGACGACCAGCCCCGCACGCCGGGCGATCAGGTCGATTTCGCCGCGCGGCGTACGCACGCGCCGGGCCAGCACGGTGAAGCCCTGCCGTTCCAGCAGCGTGGCGGCGGCGGCCTCCGCCGCGAGCCCGCGCGCGAAGGCGGCGGTGCGGGCGGGGGCGGGCGACTCAGCCATGACCGGCGCGGGCGAGGACCAGCGCGCGGGCATAGATGTCGCGCTTCGGCCGGCCGGTCGCGGCGGCGACGGCGCTCGCCGCATCCTTCACCGAGAGCGTCTCCAGCGCCGCGCGCAGCGCCGTCTCGACATCCTCGTCGCTCGCCGCGCGTTTCAGCGGCGGCCCGATGACGACGACGATCTCTCCCTTCGGCGCGCCGGCTTCGGCGTAATGGGCGACGAGGGCGTCGAGCGGGGCGCGGCGCACTTCCTCGAAAGTCTTGGTGAGTTCGCGGCAGACCGCGGCCGGGCGCGGGCCCAGCACGGCGGCGAGATCGGCGAGGCTGTCCGGCAGGCGGGGCCCGCTTTCATAGATCACCAGCGTCGCCGGGATGGCGGCCAGTTCGCCGAGGCGGGTACGGCGGGCGCCCTGCTTCGGCGGCAGGAAGCCCTCGAAGAAGAAGCGGTCGGTCGGCAGGCCGGCCGCCACCAGCGCGGCGAGGCTCGCGGAGGCGCCCGGCAGCGGCACCACCGGATGCCCGGCGCCGATCGCCGCCTCGACCAGCTTGTAGCCGGGATCGGACACCAGCGGCGTGCCGGCGTCCGAGATCAGCGCCACCGTACCGCCGTCCGCCAGCCGGGCGAGCAGGCGCGGGCGCACCGCCTCGGCATTGTGATCGTGATAGGCGACGAGCGGCGTCTCGATGCCGTAGCGCTCCATCAGCCGACGACTGACGCGGGTGTCCTCGCAGGCGATCAGGTCGGCCCCCGCCAGCGTTTCGAGCGCCCGCAGCGTGATGTCGCCGAGATTGCCGATGGGCGTCGCCACGACATGGAGGCCGGGCGCAAGGCGGGGGGCGGAAATGATCTGGCCGGCGAGCCGGAACTGCCGGGGGCGGTCGGGACTGTGCATGGCGGCATTCTAGAGCATTTCCCGATCCGATGGCTTCATCTGATCGACGAGGAATGGCGCCAGCTGTCTGGATCGAGGGCACGTCCTGATCGTTCGGGATGTTCCATCCGAACGGGAACGGTTCCAGAGCGGTTCCCGCGGCGACGGAATGCCGGGCGGTGCCGGGGCACGGCATCGGGCCTCGATCGAGGATCACCCTCTGCCGCGCACGCTCAAAACGATTTCAATTTTGTCGATTCCTGCTCTAGATGACGGGATGGATCCTGCTGCGGAGAGGCGATGCCCCTGCCACCTGCCCCGCCGACCGCTCGCCACGCGCGGATGCTGAGCCGTCGCGCCCTCCTGCTCGGCGGCGGCTGTGCCTTCCTCTCCGCCTGTGGCGGCACGGCGATCGATCCCGGCCCCGTCGCGGCCCTGCCGCCGCCGGTGGCGCCGGAGATGCCGGCCGCGCCTGCCGACGCCATCGGCACGGGCAGCGTGCGGATCGGGCTGATCCTGCCGCTCGGGGCCAGCGGAAATGCCGCCATCGCGGCGAAATCACTGCGCAATGCGGCCGAGATGGCGCTGACCGACTTCGCCGGCGCCGACATCCAGATCCTGGTGAAGGACGACAAGGGCACCGCCCAGGGCGCGCAGGCCGCCGCGCAGGCGGCGATCGACGAGGGCGCGCGGGCGATCATCGGCCCGCTCTTCGCCCATGCCGTGGCCGCCGCGGGGCAGGTGAGCCGGGCGCGCGGCGTGCCGCTCGTCGGCTTCTCCACCGATACCAACGTCGCGACGCGCGGCGTCTTCCTGCTCAGCTTCCTGCCGCAGAACGATGTCGACCGCGTGGTGCGCTATGCCAGCGCGCGCGGCCGGCGGGGATTCGCGGCGATGCTGCCCGAGAACGCCTACGGCTCCGTCGTCGAGGCGGCGTTTCAGGAGGCGGTGCCGGCGGCGGGCGGGCGCGTCATCGCCATGGAGCGCTTCGCTACCGGCGGCGCCAACATCGCCGAGGTGGCGCGCCGGTTCGCGGGCTCGGCCGGCCAGGCGGACGCGCTGTTCATCCCGGATTCGCCCGGGCAGATCGCCCAGCAGCTCAGCGGAGCGGGCGTCGACGTGAAGCGGCTGCAATTGCTCGGCACCGGCCTGTGGGACGATTCGCGCATCTTCGCCGATGCGGCCCTCGCGGGCGGGCTTTATGCGGCGCCCGATCCCGCCGGCTGGCGGGCCTTCGTCGAGCGCTACCGCGCCCGCTTCGGCGCGGACCCCGTGCGCACCGCGACGCTCGCCCATGACGCGGTGTCGCTGATGGCGGCGATCGTGCGCACGCGCGGGCCGATGGGCATCAACGACAATTCCCTGCTCAGCCCGTCGGGCTTCAACGGCATCGACGGCGTGTTCCGCTTCCGCGCCGACGGCACCAACGAACGCGGCCTCGCGGTGATGCAGGTCGGCCCCGGCGGCGCCCAGATCGTCGACCCGGCGCCGCGGAGCTTCGGCGGCGCGGCGCTGTAGGGGGTTAACCCGCTACATTTAGTGGTCGGCAAGGACCCCACTGCGACATATTGACTCGCGTGCCGCTTAGTTGCACCGTCTTTTCGGAATGTAGGATTCGCTGATCAACGGGGCACACAATGCTGTCCACTATCGTCGAGGCTATTCGTAATAAGGAAATCTTGGACATTGGATATGAGCCTGGAGCACGGTTGATCGAGCCGCATTGCTTGGGCCATAGCGCTGATGGCAATATATTATTGCGAGCATACCAGATCAGCGGCGCCTCAGCTTCAGGCGAACCATCTGAATGGAAACTTTTTCGGCTCGATCGGATGTTTCGCGCTACTTCATTCGGGCAAAAATTTCGAGGTCCGAGAACTGGTTACAATCCAAACGATCCTGCAATGAAGCGACGGATTATTGCTCGCCTTTGAGGCACAAGTATCGAATCAAGTGGACGATACACTGACGATCTAGTTTCCCGATCCCCGCCTACGCCGCCAGATCCGCCACGATCGCGTCCAGCACCGGGAAGCCCTGCGGGGTGACGCGGATGCGGCCGTCGGGGAGTTCCTCGACCATGCCCTCGGCGATCAGCACGGTGAGCCGGGCCGGCTCGAAATCGCGGCCGGAAAGACGCGCGAAGCGGTGGCGGTCGATGCCTTCCTTGAGGCGCAGCCCCATCAGCAGGTACTCGTCAGCCTGCTCCATGCGCGAGAGGGCTTCCTCGTCCACCGTGCCGTGTCCCTCGGCCTCGACCCGTTCCAGCCAGGCTTCCGGGCCACGCTCGATGGCGGTGGCGACGCGGCCCTCGGGCGTGTCGAGGCGGCCATGCGCGCCCGGCCCGATGCCGGCATATTCGCCATAGCGCCAATAGACCAGATTATGCCGGCTCTCGGCGCCGGGACGGGCGTGGTTAGAGATTTCATAAGCCGGCAAACCAGCCGCGGCCGTGGTCTCCTGCGTCGCGTCCCACAGCGCGCGGGCGAGCTCGCCCTCGGGCAGCACCAGCTTGCCCGCGCGATGCAGCGCGGCGAAGGGGGTGCCGTCCTCGATGGTGAGCTGGTAGAGCGAGAGGTGCTCGCAGCCCTCGCGAATCGCGCGGGCGAGCTCGGCGGCCCATTGTTCCGGGGTCTGGCCGGGGCGGGCATAGATCAGGTCGAAGGAGACGCGCTCGAACGCCCGGCGCGCCACCTCCACCGCCGCCAGCGCCTCCGAGGCGCTGTGCATGCGTCCCAGCCCCTTCAGCGCGGTGTCGTCCAGCGCCTGCACGCCCAGCGAGACACGGTTGACGCCGGCCGCCCGATAGCCGGCAAAGCGTCCGGCTTCCACGCTGGTCGGGTTGGCTTCCAGCGTCACCTCGGCGCGCGCGTCCAGCGGCCAGGCCGCGTCGATGGCCTCGAGGATGGCGCCCACCGTGGCGGGCTCCATCAGCGAGGGCGTGCCGCCGCCGAAGAAGACGCTCTGGGTGCGGCGCTGGCCGTTGCGGGCGCGGAAATGGGCGATCTCGGCGCGGAACGCCTTGACGAAGCGCTCCTGGTCGGGCGGGGCATGCCGCACATGGCTGTTGAAGTCGCAATAGGGGCACTTCGCCAGGCAGAACGGCCAATGGACATAGACGCCGAAGCCGGGATCGGCCGGGATCGGGGGGGCGATGTCGGTGCGCTCCAGCGTCATGAGCCCCATGCCGGCCTCAGTCGAACTTCGCGCCGAGGCAGGCTTCCGCCAGCGCGATGAAGGCGCGCGCGCGGTGCGACAGGCCGCGGCCCGCCGGCGGCAGCCCGTGCTTCTCGACGCCCGACATCTCGCCGAAGGTGCGGCTGTGACCGTCCGGCAGGAACATCGGGTCGTAGCCGAAGCCGGCCGGTCCGCGCGGCGGCCAGACCAGCGTGCCCTCGACCACGCCCTCGAAATCCTCGGTGTGCCCGTCCGGCCAGGCGATGCAGAGCGCCGAGACGAAGCTCGCCTTGCGCTGCGCCGGCTCGGTGGCGTCGGCCTCGCGCAGGCCCTCCTCCACCTTGGCCATGGCCATGGCGAAGTCCTTCTCCGGCCCCGCCCAGCGGGCGGTGAGCAGCCCTGGCGCGCCACCGAGCGCCTCGACGCAGAGCCCCGAATCGTCGGCGAAGGCCGGCAGGCCGGTCAGCTCGGCGGCCGAGCGCGCCTTGATGCGGGCGTTCTCGGCGAAGGTGAGGCCGGTCTCGTCCGGCTCGGGCAGGCCGAGCTCGCCGGCGGAGGTCGCCTCGACGCCATAGGGCTGCAGCAGGAAGGCCATCTCCTCCAGCTTGCCGGCATTGTGGGTGGCGATGACCACCCTGCCGTCGAGCCGGCGGTGCGGGCGGAGATCGGACTCCATCACGCCACCGCCAGCTTCTGCAGGTCGACGAGGCGGGTGATGCCCTTGCGGGCGAGATCCATCAGCGCCGCGAACTCGTCCTCGGAGAACGGCGTCTTCTCCGCAGTGCCCTGCACCTCGACGAGGCCGCCGGTGCCGGTCATGACGAAATTGACGTCCGCGTCCGCGTCCGAATCCTCGGCATAGTCGAGATCGAGCCGGGGCTCGCCCTTGACGATGCCGCAGGAGACCGCCGCCACGTGGTCGCGCAGCGGCATTGCCGAGAACATGCCGCGCGCCTTCATCCAGGCGAGGCAATCGTGCAGCGCGATCCAGGCGCCGGTGACGGAGGCGGTGCGGGTGCCGCCGTCCGCCTGGATGACGTCGCAGTCGACGGTGATCTGGCGCTCCCCCATCTTCTCGAGGTCGACCACCGCGCGCAGCGAGCGGCCGATCAGGCGCTGGATCTCCTGGGTGCGGCCGGAGGGCTTGCCGGCGGTGACCTCGCGGCGGGTGCGCTCATGGGTGGCGCGCGGCAGCATGCCGTATTCGGCGGTCACCCAGCCGCGGCCCTGCCCCTTCAGCCAGGGCGGCAGGCGCTCCTCCAGCGTGGCGGTGACAAGCACATGGGTATCGCCGAACTTGACGAGGCAGGACCCCTCGGCATGACGCAGCACGCCGCGCTCGAAGCTGACGGCGCGCATCTCGTCGACGGCGCGGCGGGACGGGCGCATGGTGATTTCCTTTCTCGATCCGGCAGCCCTTTTACGTGCGTCGCGCCCCGGCCGGCAAGGGGCGCTCCGGCGGGGCTCCCCCGCGCCGCGCGCGGAAAGCGTGATGGCGACTTGAACCGGCCGTGCCGCTCATCAGTATAATAGAGGCCGCGCCCCGCCGGGACGCGCCGCCAAACGCCATCGGAACCGACGCCGACATGCCGCTCGACCCGCTGCTCGCCTCCCGCGCTCCCGAACTCGCCCGGCTCGACGAGCGTTCCCGCGAGATCTTCCGGCAGATCGTCGAGACCTATCTCGCCACGGGCGAGCCGGCCGGCTCGCGGAACATCTCGCGGCTCATCCCGATGACGCTGTCGCCCGCCTCGGTGCGCAACGTGATGGCGGATCTGGAAGCCGCCGGCCTCATCTTCGCGCCGCACACCAGCGCCGGGCGGCTGCCGACCGACCGGGGGCTGCGCTTCTTCGTCGACGCGCTGCTGGAGATCGGCGACGTCGCCGAGGAGGAGCGCAACGCCATCGAGACACAGGTGCGCGCCGCCGCCCGCGGGCGCACGCTCGACGGCGTACTGGCGGAGGCCTCGACGCTGCTTTCCGGCCTCTCGCACGGCGCCGGCATCGTCACCGCCACCAAGAACGACGCGCGGCTGAAGCACATCGAGTTCGTGGCGCTGGAGCCGAGCCGGGCGCTGCTCATCCTCGTCGCCGAGGACGGCGAGGTGGAGAACCGGCTGGTGACGCTGCCGCCGGGCCTGCCCGCCTCGGCCCTGGTCGAGGCCACCAATTTCCTCAATGCCCGCGCCCGCGGGCGCACCATCGGCGAATTGCGTGCCGAGGTGCAGAAGGCGCTGCAGGCGCGCCAGGCCGAGCTCGACGAAATCACCGCGCGGGTGGTGGCCGACGGCCTCGCCAGCTGGTCGGGCGGGGAGAAGAACGAGCGCCGGCTGATCGTGCGCGGCCAGGCCCGGCTGCTGCAGGACCTCAAGGCGATCGAGGACCTCGAGCGGGTGCGGCTGCTGTTCGACGATCTCGAGGCGAAGCAGGAAGTGGTCGACCTGCTGGGCCGCGCGGAGGAGGCGCAGGGGCTGCGCATCTTCATCGGCGCCGAGAACAAGCTGTTCTCGATGTCCGGCTCCTCCACCATCGTCGCCCCCTATCGCGACGGGCAGGGGCGGGTGGTCGGCGTGCTGGGCGTGATCGGGCCGACCCGGCTGAACTATGCCCGCATCGTGCCGATGGTCGACTTCACCGCCCGCGTGGTCAGCCGCATACTGGGCGGGCCGGGGGCGGATGCGGCTTGATTTTTCGGCCCCGCGACCCGATATGGCGGGCGATTGGCGGGCTCGCGTGACAGGGCCCGGAAGAGGATTGCATGACTGCTGACAACCACAACCCGGCGGATGCGCCCGACGCAGCGGCGTCCGGCGCCGCCGACGCGACCGGCACCCCGGGCGCGGAAGCCACCATCGCCGCCCTCGTCGCCGAGAAAGAACGCCTCGACGCCGAGGTGGCGGGCCTCAAGGACAAGTTCCTGCGCGCCTTCGCCGAGGCCGACAATATCCGCCGGCGGGCCGAGCGCGAGGTCGCCGACGCCAAGACCTACGGCATCGCCTCCTTCGCGCGCGACATGCTCACCGTGGCGGATGATTTCGGCCGTGCGCTGGGCGCCATCGACGCCGAGGCGCGGGCCAAGGCCGAGGGCACGCTGAAGACGCTGCTCGACGGTATCGAACTCACCGAGCGGGCGCTGGCGCAGACGCTGACCAAGCACGGCGTCGCGCGGATCGAGGCGGAAGGGGCGAAGTTCGACCCCAATCTGCATCAGGCGATGTTCGAGGTGCCGAACCCCGCCGTGCCCTCGGGCACGGTGGTTCAGGTGATCCAGCCCGGCTACACGATCGGCGGGCGGGTGCTGCGCCCGGCCATGGTCGGCGTCGCCCGCGGCGGCCCCAAGCCCGCCGCGCAGCCCGATGCCCCGGCCTCCGAAGGGCCTCAGACCGGCGCCTGATCCCACCGGACGGGATGTTCGCACGACGGCCGGGCTCAGCCCGGCCGCTTTCGTTCAGCGCAGCGTGACGCCGTCGCGCAGGCCGCGCATCTCGGTGAAGGCGGTGTCGAAGCCGTCGGCGCGCGCCACCCCGACCATGCGGATATAGGCGCTCTTCCCGAAGCGGAGCCACTGCGCCACCTTCACCGGCGCGCCGGTCTTGGCATCCTCCGCGCTGGCGACGATCTCGAAGCCGGGCTGGCCGCCGATGCGCAGCGGGCCACCGCGCTCGGGCTTGATGTTCTTGACGCCCGGCACGGAAGCGATGGCGCGCCGGGAGAAGCTGTCGCGGTCCTCCTCGCGGATGTCGCCCTGCGCCGCGGCGACGATGAAGACCGGCTGCTGGAAGCCCTCGATCTGGTCGGCCGGCCCCTTGGCCATCATCACCGCCGCATTGCCGAGCACCTTGAGCGGGCGGTAGCCGTCGATCGCCGGCACGGCGAAGGGCAGGCGGGCGACCAGTTCGTCCGTGGTCGGCGGCGCGCGGAACACGACGCTGCGCAGCGCCGCCTCGATCGCCGTGTCGGGATAGGTGGCGGCGGCGGCATCGGGATATTGCGCGGTGACGAGGGCGGTCGTGCTCTTGCCCCCGCCCAGCAGCACCCATTTGCGCAGGCTGAGCCCGCCGACCTGCTGGCGGCCGCGCAGCAGCAAGGCCTTGCTGCCATCGCCGAGCGTGAGGTCCTCGCGATGCTCGACCACGACCCCCTTGGTGGCGAGCGCATCGGTGTCGAAGCCGGAGAGGATTTCGCCGAAGGCGCTGGGCGGCATCTCGACGATCAGGATCGAGGCCTTCGCCGCCCGGTCCTCGAAACCGTGGACGCCCGACGCCGGCACCATGCCGGCCGGCGGCACCAGGCCGACCGTGCCCTCGCCGGCGAAGACGGCGTCGGCCGCCGCGAGCGGCCCGGCCGAGGCGGCGAGCATGAAACCGGCGACGATCCCGGCGAAAAGCCTGCGCATATGTGCGATCCCGATGGTCATGGCGCGGGTGTGGCGACCCATCGCGGCAGGAAAGTGACGGAGCGTATGCCCCGGCTTCAACCGCGCGTGACGCGGCGCAGGGTCAGATTGAGCCGTCCGGGCGTGCCGAGCAAGGTCGACGTGCCCGGCAGGATGCGATCGATGCCGTGGAAGGCCAGCCGGCTCGCCCCGGCCAGCAGCAGCGCATCGCCCGAGGCGAGCCGGATCGAGCGGGTCGGATCGCGCCGCGCGGTGCCACCGATGCGGAAGACCGCGCTGTCGCCGAGCGACAGCGAGAGCACCGGCGTGTCGAGGTCGTCCTCGTCGCGGTCCTGATGCAGGCCCATACGGGCGCCCTCGCCATACCAGTTGATCAGGCAGGCCTCCGGCGCCGGCGCGCCGCCCGCGAGCGCGGCCCACGCCGCGACCAGCGCCGGCGGCATGTCCGGCCACGGCCGGCCGGTGGCCGGGTGCAGCGGCTGGTAGCGATAGCCCTCGACATCCGACACCCAGCCGAGCGGGCCGCAATTCGACATGCGCACGGAGAAGGGCTTGCCGGTGCGCGGCATCGCGGGCGTGAACAGCGGCGCCTCGACGAGCACGGCGCGGATCGCGTCGCGCAGCGCCTCCTGCGCCGGCCGGTCGAGGAACCCCGGCCACCAGCGACAGCCCGGCGCGATGTCGAGGGGGGCGGGGGTATTCATGGCCGCTCAGAGCTTCCGGAGCGCCACCGCCTCGACCTCGTGGTCGCCGCCCTTGCGCAGGATCAGGTCGGCGCGTTCGCGGGTCGGCAGGATGTTCTCGCGCAGGTTGAGCAGGTTGATCGAGCGCCAGATCGAGCGGGCGATGGTGTCGGCCTCGCCGTCGGTGGTGTGGGCGTAGCGGTGGAAATAGGCGCCGGGATCGCGGAAGGCGGTCTCGCGCAGGCGCATGAAGCGTTCGATGTACCAGCGCTCGAGGATCGCCTCGTCGGCGTCGATATAGACCTTGAAGTCGAAGAAGTCGGAGACGAAGGGGATGCCCTTGCCGTCCTTGGGCGGGCGCGAGGTCTGCAGCACGTTCAGGCCCTCGACGATGAGGATGTCGGGGCGGTCGACCTCCACCGTCTCGTTGGGCAGCACGTCGTAGCTGAAATGACTGTAGATCGGCGCGCGCACCGGACGGCGTCCCGCCTTCACGTCGGTGAGGAAGCGGCGCAGCGCCGGCAGGTCGTAGCTCTCGGGGAAGCCCTTGCGGCCCATCAGCCCTTCGCGCTCCAGCACGGCGTTGGGCAGCAGGAAGCCGTCCGTCGTGATGAGGGCGACCTTCGGCGTGTTCGGCCAGCGGGTCAGCAGCGCCTGGAGGACGCGCGAGGTGGTCGACTTGCCCACCGCCACCGATCCGGCGACGCCGATGATGTACGGCATCTTGCCGCCTTCCTCGGGACCGACGAACTTCTGGATCTGGCGGTAGAGCTTCTGAGTGGCGCCGACATAGATCGAGAGCAGCCGCGACAGCGGCAGATAGATCTCCTCGATCTCGGCCATGTGCAGCCGGTCGTTGAGGCCCTGCAGGCGGGTGATCTCGTCGGGCTTGAGCGGCTGCGGCATGTCGGCGCGCAGCGCGGCCCATTCGGGGCGCGTGAAGTGCCGGTAGGGCGACAGATGCGCCGCGTCGATCCGATGTTCCATGCCCCGCTCCCGAGCCGCCGGCATTATCCTGCCGGTCGTCGTTCCGTCATACAGCATAAGGCCGCGCTTGCGCAGCCGGCGCGGTCAGTCCCGCGGCCGGGAGGCCTTCTCCTCCAGGCCCGAGCGCACGGTGCGACGCGCCAGCTCGGCATAGACGTCGTCGAGCGGGATGCCGCGCGCGGCGAGCAGCACGAGCAGATGGTAGAGGAGATCGGCGGTCTCGGCGACGACGGCTTTGGTATCACCGGCCACCGCCGCCAGCGCCGTCTCCACCGCTTCCTCGCCGAGCTTCTGGGCGCATTTGGCGACGCCCTTGGCGATCAGCGTGCGGGTATAGGAGGGGGCGTCCTCGCCGGCCGCCGCGCGGGCCGCGACGATGTCGGCGAGGTCGTCGAGGGTCAGGCGTCCGTCCTGTGCGCTCATCGCACCTCCTCCCCGCCGGCGGCGGCGCGCACCGGCAGGCCGGCGGCCGCGAGCCGCTGCTTGGCTTCGCCGACGGTGAACGTGCCGAAATGGAAGATCGAGGCGGCCAGCACCGCCGAGGCGCCGCCCTCCCGGATGCCCGCCACCAGGTGATCGAGCGTGCCGACCCCGCCCGAGGCGATCACCGGCACGCCGACGGCGTTTGAAATCGCGCGGGTGAGGGCGAGGTCGAAGCCCTCGCCGGTGCCGTCGCGGTCCATGGAGGTGAGCAGGATCTCGCCCGCCCCGCGCGCGGCCACCTCGCGGGCATAGTCGATCGCGTCGATGCCGGTGCGCTTGCGCCCGCCATGGGTGAAGATCTCCCAGCGCGGCGGCTCGCAATCCGTCGTCACCTTCTTGGCGTCGATGGCGACGACGATGCACTGCTCGCCGAACTTGTCGGCGGCGCGGCGCACGAAGTCGCGGTCGAACACGGCGGCGGTGTTGATCGAGACCTTGTCGGCACCGGCGTTGAGCAGCGCGCGGATGTCCTCCACCGCGCGCACGCCCCCGCCCACGGTGAGCGGCATGAAGCACTGTTCGGCGGTTCGGCTGACCACGTCGATCAGCGTGCCGCGGGCCTCGACGCTGGCGGTGATGTCGAGGAAGCAGAGCTCGTCGGCGCCGGCGGCGTCATAGGCGCGCGCCGCTTCGACCGGATCGCCGGCATCGCGCAGGTCGACGAACTTCACGCCCTTGACGACCCGCCCGTCCTTCACGTCGAGGCAGGGGATGACGCGGACCTTCAGTCCCGAGGGCTGCGGCCCCGGGGCCGCGGCGGCGCGGCTCTCGGCGGGCGCGCTCACAGCGGCAGCCCGGCGAGCAGCGAGAGCGCCTGGCGCGGGTCGAGCCGCCCGTCATAGAGCGCGCGGCCGGTGATGGCGCCTTCCAGCACGGCGGCGCGGGGCTCCATCAGCGCCCGCACGTCGTCGAGCGAGGCGAGCCCGCCGGAAGCGATGACCGGGATCGAGATGCCCTCGGCCAGCGCGATGGTGGCCTCGAGGTTGAGGCCCTTCAGCAGGCCGTCGCGCGCGATGTCGGTATAGATGATCGCCGCGACGCCGGCGTCCTCGAAGCGGCGGGCGATGTCGAGGGCGTCGAGCTGTGAGGTCTCGGCCCAGCCCTCCACCGCCACACGGCCGTCGCGCGCATCGAGGCCGACGGCGACGCGGCCGGGAAAGCGGCGGGCGGCTTCCTTGACCAGCGCCGGATCGCGCACCGCCGCGGTGCCGAGGATGACGCGCGTCACCCCCTTGGCCAGCCAGCTCTCGACGGTCGCGACATCGCGGATACCGCCGCCGAGCTGCACCGGCATGGCGACCGTCTCGAGGATGCGCTCCACCGCCGGGGCGTTCACCGGCTTGCCGGCGAAGGCGCCGTCGAGGTCGACGACGTGGAGGTAGCGGAAGCCCTGCGCCTCGAACTGCGCGGCCTGCTGGGCCGGGTCGTGGTTGAACACGGTGGCCCGGGCCATGTCGCCCTGCTGCAGGCGCACGCACAGGCCACCCTTGAGGTCGATGGCGGGAAAGAGGATCACGGCGCCCATTTCAGGAAGTTGGCGAGAAGGGCGAGGCCGAGGCGCTGGCTCTTCTCGGGGTGGAACTGCGTGCCGGCGACATTGTCGCGGGCGACCATGGCGGTGACGGCCTGGCCATAGGGCGTGGTCGCCACCACGTCGTCCGGCGCCGCGGCCTCGAGGTGGTAGGAATGCACGAAATAGGCGTCGAGCCCGCCGGCGCCGGTCGGGATGCCCTCCAGCAGCGGGTGCGGGCGCACCATGTCGAGCCCGTTCCAGCCCATATGGGGGATCTTCAGCCGCGCATCGTCCGGGACGAGCTTGACGACGTCGCCGGGGATCCAGCCGAGCCCTTGCGTGACGCCGTGTTCCAGCCCGCGGCTCGCCATCAGCTGGAGACCGACGCAGATGCCGAGGAAGGGGCGGCCGCGCTCGCGCACCGCCTCGGTGAGCGCCTCGACCAGCCCGGGCACGCCGTCGAGCCCGGCCCGGCAGTCGGCATAGGCGCCGACGCCCGGCAGCACGATGCGCCCGGCCCGGCGCACCACGTCCGGATCCGACGTCACCACCACCGGGGCGCCCGCGCCTGTTTCACGTGAAGCACGCTCCAGCGCCTTGCCGGCGGAGTGGAGATTGCCGGAGCCGTAGTCGATCAGCACCGTTTCGGCGGCGGAGGCGTTCATCGCCGCGGCACCTGCGGGAACAGGCCGAGCACCGGGCTGGCCGGCGAGGTCGCCGGCCAGCCGTCGCGCTCGTCGGCGCGCAGCGCGGCGCGGGAGGGCGGCAGCCAGCCGTCGAAGAAGCGCCGCTCGGCGTCCTCCTCGGTCGGCGCCACGACGGTGCCGACCTCGTCGTAGAAATTCCGGGTGAGCTTCATCCGCCGCAGCAGCGGCAGCTCGAAGGCGAGGATCAGGTTCGGGATCAGATGGGCGAGCCCGGCTTCCTCGGTGATATCGTACCAGGCGAGCACGCCGCCGATCAGGCTCTGCGCCAGCAGATAGACGAACAGCGCCAGCCACAGCCGGTGCCAGATCAGCACCAGCGGCGCGAACAGCAGCGCGCTCCAGGAGAACTTCTCGCGCACGAAGACGATGCCGTCGACCTGGCTGCGCAGGGACTGCGAGGGCGCGGCGCCGGGGCGCTCGTCGTCCGGTTCGAACACGGTCCAGATGCCCATGGCTGCCGTCCTCCGCGCGCCTTCAGCCCCCGAGGGTGCCCTTGGTGGAGGGAATCTCGCCCGCCGCCGCCGGATCGATCGCCACGGCCGCGCGAAGGGCCCGCGCGAGGCCCTTGAAGCAGCTCTCGGCGATGTGGTGGGCGTTCAGCCCGTACAGCGTCTCGACATGCAGCGTCACCCCGGCATTGATGGCGAAGCCCTGGAAGAACTCGCGCACCAGCTCGGTGTCGAAGTCGCCGACCTTCGCCGCCGGGAACTCGGTGCGGAAGACCAGGAACGGCCGGCCGGAAATGTCGAGGGCGACGCGGGTCAGCGTCTCGTCCATCGGCATAGTGAGGCTGGCATAGCGGGTGATGCCGCGCATGTCGCCGAGCGCGGTCTTCACCGCCTGTCCGAGCGCGATGCCGACATCCTCGACCGTGTGGTGGAAATCGATATGGGTATCGCCGGTCGCCTCGACGGTGAGGTCGATGCGCGCATGGCGCGCCAGCAAATCGAGCATATGGTCGAAGAAACCGACGCCGGTCGCGATCTTTGCCTTGCCGGTGCCGTCGAGGTCGACGGACAGGCGGATCTGCGTTTCCTTGGTGGCGCGGGTGATGTCGGCCGTGCGCATGCGGGGCTCCCGGGAGAGCGCGCGTCTTAGCAGCTAAGTTCCGCTGATGCCAGTTGCGGTTCGCCGCGCCCCGGGCGCTGGCGCGGCGCCCCGCGAGACGCGATGATGGCGGCCCCCGCCGCTCCCGGTTTCCGGATTCCGCCGATGGACCTCGCCACGCTGCGCGCCCGCGCCCCGCTGTTCCTGGCGGTGTTCATCGACATCTTCTCGTTCGGGCTGATGTACCCGCTCATCGTCGCGCTGTTCGAGAGCGGATGGGTGGCCGCCGCCTATCCGGAGGCGACCCGCAACACGCTGCTCTCGCTCGCCTTCTCGCTGTTTCCGATCGGCATGTTCTTCGGCTCCTCGCTGCTCGGCGACCTCTCCGACGCGCTCGGGCGGCGGCGCACGCTGATGATCTGCATGGCCGGGCTGGCGGCGAGCTACGCGCTGATGTGGGCGGCGCTCGAACTCCAGCAGCTGTGGCTGTTCTTCCTCGGCCGCCTCGCCTCGGGGCTGATGGCCGGCACCGCGCCGATCGCGCAGGCCTCCGTGGTCGACGCCGCGCCGGAAGACCAGCGCAGCGCCGCCATGGCGCAGGTGGTCTTCGTCAATACGCTGGGCATGGTGGCAGGGCCGGCCATCGGCGGCGTGCTCGGCGGCTGGGAATTGCGGCTGCCGCTCGCGGTGGCGCTGGCGCTGTGCCTCGTCACGCTGGCGAGCCTCTCGAGCGCGCATTTCGCCCGCGACGAGGCCCACCGGGCGCTGAACCTCGACTGGAAGCAGCCCTTCCGGCTGCTGGCGCGGATCGGCGCACGGCCGGCGATCATCGTGCCGGCCGCGGCCTTCTTCCTGTTCCAGCTGGGTTTCCTGATCTACTACACCTTCATCCTGATCGAGATGCAGCGCTCCTACGGCTTCACCACCGGCGAGCTCGGCTTCTTCTCGATGGTGATGGGGCTCGGCTGCGCCTTCTCCTCGGCCATCGGCTTCCGCATCGCGCGCGCGGAACTCGGCTCCGACAAGCGCACGACGCTGGCCGGGCTCGGTCTGTGCGGGCTGTTCCTGATCGCCAGCGCCCTGCCGCTGCCCTCGATCGGCCAGATCGCCCTGGCCTTCCTCGCCACCGCCAGCAACATCCTCGCCTTCATCACCCTGCTCGCCGCCATCTCCTCGGCGGTGGACGAGACCGAGCGCGGCTGGGCGCTGGGCATCGCCAATGCCGGCGTGGCGCTTTCCGTTCTGGCGGCGGGGCTGCTGACCAGCCTGCTCACCCTCGCCGCGCCCGACCTGTTCCTCGCCGCCGGCGGCGTCATCGTTCTGCTGGCGCTGGTGCCGGCGTTGCGGCTCAACGAGACGGCGGCGGCCCCCGCCGCGGCAGGGCGGTAACGGCACGAGTTGCGCGGGCGCGCCGAGGGCTTAAGTAAAGGCTCACCACCGGAGCCCGTCATGTCCTATCCGACCACCCACGCCCCCGACACCATCTACGGCACCACCATCGTCTCCGTGCGCGCCGGGGGACGCGTCGCGGTCGGCGGCGACGGGCAGGTCACGCTCGGCAACACGGTGATGAAGTCGAACGCCCGCAAGGTGCGCCGGCTCGGGCGCGGCGACGTCATCGGCGGCTTCGCCGGCGCCACCGCCGACGCCTTCACTTTGTTCGAGCGGCTGGAAGCGAAGCTCGAGCAGTATCCCGGCCAGCTCCAGCGCGCCGCGGTCGAGCTCGCCAAGGACTGGCGCACCGACCGTTATCTGCGCCGGCTGGAGGCGATGATGATCGTCGCCGACGCCGCGACAACGCTGGTGCTCACCGGCACCGGCGACGTACTGGAGCCGGAGAACGGCATCGCCGCGATCGGCTCGGGCGGCGGGTTCGCGCTCGCCGCGGCGCGGGCGCTGGCCGATTCGGGGCAGGACCCGGAGGCGATCGTGCGCAAGAGCCTCTCGATCGCCGCCGACATCTGCATCTACACCAACCAGAACGTGGTGGTGGAGACGATCGGGTGAGGAGCACCGAGGAGACGCTGGCGACGGCCCTCGCGCGCGGCCTCATCACGCCCGAGCAGCGCGACGGCCTCCGCGCCATCGCCGCCGAGCCGGCGGCGGCCCTCGACGCCGTGGCCTTCCCGCCGCCGCCGCAGGACGACGAGAAGCTGCGCTTCATCACCGGCTTCGGCGACATCTTCGTCACCATCGGGCTCGGACTGTTCCTGAGTTCGCTGGCCTATTTCGCCAGCGGGCTCGAACTCGTGGGCATGACGGCGGTGCTGGCGCTGGCTTCCTGGCTGCTGGCGGAGTTCTTCACCCGCCGCCAGCGCATGGCGCTGCCGAGCATCGTGCTGCTGGTCGTCTACGCGCTCACGGTGTTCCTGGGGCTGTCGGCGGCGGTCGCGCAGACCAACGACTTCTTCCTGCTGCGGGAGGGCGACCATCCGCTCGCCATGGCGCTCGCCGGCCTGCTGACTTTTGCCGCCGTCGGGCTGCACTACTGGCGTTTCCGCGTGCCGATCACCCTGGCGGCCGGCGCGGCGGCGCTGGTGGCGAGCGTGCTCGCGCTCGCCACGGCCCTGTCGCCCGATACGCTCGCCCTCGCCCTCGACCCGCTTCTGGTCGGCTGCGGGCTCGCGGTCTTCGCCCTCGCCATGTGGTTCGACCTGTCCGATCCGCTGCGGCAGACGCGCCGCACCGACATCGCCTTCTGGCTGCACCTGCTGGCCGCGCCGCTGATCGTGCATCCCCTGCTCGGCCGCTTCGTCGCCGAGGCGCGGATCGAGGGCGGCGAGATCGCGGCATGGCCGATCCTCGCCGTCTTCGCCGCCCTCGGGGTGGTCGCGGTGCTGGTCGACCGCCGGGCGCTGCTGGTCTCCGGTCTCGTCTATGCCGGCATCGCCTTCGGCTCGCTGATGAGCGGTGCCGGCGTCGCCGGCTCGGTGCCGCTCACCGTGCTGGCGCTCGGCGCCTTCGTGCTGCTGCTCAGCGCCGCCTGGCACCCGCTGCGCCGGGCCATCCTCTCCCTGCTGCCGCGCGCGCTCGCCGCGCGGCTGCCCAACCCGAGCATTGCCGCCCCCTCATGACCAGCTTCTCCCCCCGCGAAATCGTCTCCGAGCTCGACCGCTACATCGTCGGCCAGCACAAGGCCAAGCGCGCGGTCGCCATCGCCCTGCGCAACCGCTGGCGCCGCCAGCAGCTTACCGGGCAATTGCGCGAGGAGGTGCTGCCGAAGAACATCCTGATGATCGGCCCCACCGGCGTCGGCAAGACCGAGATCTCGCGCCGCCTCGCGCGGCTCGCGGGGGCGCCCTTCCTCAAGGTCGAGGCGACCAAGTTCACCGAGGTCGGCTATGTCGGGCGCGACGTCGAGCAGATCGTGCGCGACCTCGTCGAGATCGGCATCGGGCTGGTCCGCGAGGGCAAGCGCAAGGACGTCGAGGCCAAGGCGCATCTCGCGGCGGAGGAGCGCGTGCTCGACGCCCTCGTCGGACCGGGCGCCTCGCCCGGCACCCGCGAAAGCTTCCGCCGCAAGCTGCGCGACGGCATCCTCGACGACAAGGAGGTCGAGATCGAGGTCGCCGCGCCGGCGCAGGGCATGCCGATGTTCGAGATCCCCGGCATGCCGGGCGCGCAGATGGGCGCGATCAACCTCGGCGACATGTTCGGCAAGGCGTTCGGCGGGCGCTCCAAGCCGCGCCGCGTCACCGTCAAGGACGCCCATCCGATGCTGCTGTCGGAAGAGGCCGACAAGCTGATCGACCAGGACGCCATCGTGCAGGAGGCGATCAAGGCGGTGGAGGAGAACGGCATCGTCTTCCTCGACGAGATCGACAAGATCGCCGGCTCCGAGCGGCGCGGCGGCGCCGATGTCTCCCGCGAGGGCGTGCAGCGCGACCTGCTGCCGCTCATCGAGGGCACCACCGTCTCGACCAAGCACGGGCCGGTGAAGACCGACCACGTGCTGTTCATCGCCTCGGGCGCCTTCCATGTCTCGAAGCCCTCGGACCTTTTGCCCGAGCTGCAGGGCCGGCTGCCGATCCGGGTCGAGCTGGAGCCGCTCACCCGCGAGGATTTCAAGCGCATCCTCACCGAGACCGAGGCGAGCCTGGTCAAGCAGCAGGTGGCGCTGATGGACACCGAGGGCGTGGCGCTCACCTTCACCGAGGATGCGGTGGAGGCGATCGCCGACATCGCGGTGGAGGTGAACGCCAGCGTCGAGAACATCGGCGCCCGCCGGCTGCAGACGGTGATCGAGCGGGTGCTGGACGAGCTCTCCTTCTCCGCCCCCGACCGCTCCGGCGAACAGGTGACGGTGGACGGCGCCTATGTGCGCGAGAAGGTGGCCGACCTCGCAAGGAACACGGATCTGAGCCGGTTCATTCTGTGAGGCGACCGCCGGGCGGCGGCCGCGGATATCACCCCGGCCGGCGCAGGATCTTCAGGCGGCCGAGCAGCTCGGCGACGGCGTCGGGCGGCAGGGTGGCGATCTCGCGGGCGAGCAGGTTGGCGAGTTCGGTCGCCTCCGGCGAGAGACCGGCGGTGTCGACGACGACGCGCGGGTCGGACATCTCGGCCAGCAGCCGCAGTTCCTCGGCCTCGTCCCAGATCACGTTGAAATAGGCGATGATGCGCTGGAGCATCATGAAGGTCGGCTGGCCGCGCTTGCCGTGCTCCAGCGCGGACAGATAGGCGGCGGAAACGCCCACCGCCTCGGCCATCTGCTGCAGCGTCGCCCCGCGCGCGGCGCGCAGTTCCCTTATGCGGCGGCCGAACGGGGTCACGGCTACACGCCCCGCCGGCGGCGGATGCGCACATAGAGCGCGCCCTCGCCGCCATGGCCGCGCGCGGCGGTCTCGAAGCCGATCACCAGCGCGCGCAGTTCCGGCGCGGCCAGCCATTGCGGCACCAGCCGGCGCAGCACGCCGCGCCCGCCCTCGCCGGCGAGCATCCGCGTCTCCGGGTCACCTTTACCGGTGATCACCAGCACCAGCGAATGGCCGGACCCCTGGGCGCCGTGCAGGAAGGCGCGCAGCCGGTGATGCGCCACCGCCTGGGTGAGGCCGTGCAGGTCGAGCCGGGCGTCGACCGCCTCGCCCCGCGCGAGGCGCCGGCGCGCCTTCGGTTCCAGCGGCGCCAGCGGGGGCGGGCGGGGCGGCGACGGCGGTTTCGCCGGGACGGCCGAGCGCACCGGCACCGCTTTCGCCGGCACCGCCGGCGCGGGTTCCGGTTCGACCGCAGCCGCCGGGAGCTGAACGACGGGCTCCGGCCGCAGGCGCCGCACCGAGCGTGTCACATGCTGCCACAGCGCGCGTTCCTCGCCGTCGAGGCTGCGACGGCGCCGGCCGGGCCGTACGGCGCGCTCGTCGTCCCCGGTCATGGTGCGGGCGCCGGGGTCGGGGTCGGGGTCGGGACACGAGCAGGAACCGGGGCCGGCGGGGTGTCCGCCGCCGGCGCCTGCGGGGCGATCTCGGCCGGCGCATCGGCGGCGACCGGCACCGCCTTGGGCGCGTCCGCGGGGCGGGCGACCGGGCGGGGGGCATGACGGCGGGCCGGATCGAGCGCGCGCGGCAGCAGCAGGGTGAAGCGGCCGGGCTGGCGGATGCGCCCCGCCACCGAGCCCGCCGCCGCGCCGGCCCCGAAGAAGAGGTCCGCCCGCGCCGGGCCGATGATGGCCGAGCCGGTATCCTGCGCGATCATCAGCCGGCGGAAGTGCTCGCTGACGGCATTGGCGCCGGTCGGCAGGTCGGCCTCGATGTAGAACGGCGTGCCATAGACATGCAGGCCCCGGTCGACGGCGATGGAGCGACCCGCCGTCAGCGGCAGGCCCTGCGCCCCCACCGCGCCGTCGCCCGGCTTCAGGCCGTCGACGCGGCGGAAGAAGACATAGGATCTGTTCTGCCGCATCAGCTCGCGCCCCTTTTCCGCATCGGCGGAGATATAGGCGCGGATCGCATCCATCGAGACTTTTTCGCGCGGCAGGATGCCCTGCTCCACCAGCACCCGGCCGACCGGCGTGTAGGGCTGGCCGTTATGGCCGTCATAATTGAGCCGGAGCACGCCGCCATCGGGCAGCTTCACCCGCACCGAGCCCTGGATATGGGCGAAGAAGGCGTCGGCGGGATCCTTGATCCAGGCGATCTCCAGGCCCTTGCCGGCGAGCGCCCCGTCCATGATGGCGCCGCGGTCGTAATAAGGCACCTTCTCGCCGTTTTCCAGGCGGAAGGCCTGGCCGCGATTGGCGGGCGGCGAGCCCTTGGGCGGCGGCTCGGCGATGAGATCGGGCGGGCGGCGGTAGAGCGGCACGGCGTAGTCGGCGGACGGCTCGCGCGCCCCGGCCACCTCCGGCTCGTAATAGCCGGTGAGGAAGCCGAGCTCGCTGTCGAGCGGGGCGATGCGCAGGGCCACGAATTCATGCTCGAAGAAGGCGCGGGCGCGGGCCTCGCCCACCGGGCGGTGCAGCGCCTCGGCGCGGGCGCAGATCGGGCGCAGCGCGAGGAAGACAGGGCGCGGCCCGCCCGCCGCCGCGGCGCCGGGGTCTCCCCTGGAGCGGATGGCGGCGCAGCTTTTCAGGAAGGTCGCGAAGGCGCTGGCGTGATCGTCCCCCGCCCAGCCGTCGAGATCGGCGAAGGCGACCGGCTCCAGCATGGCGGGCGCGAGCGAGAAAGGCTCGGCAGCGGGAGGGGCGGGACGGTGATGATGGCTCGCCGCGGCAGCCGGTCCGGCCGGAGCGAGCCCCGCGAGCAGGGTCGCGATCGATGCGGCGACGAGGGCGCGCCCCGCGCCGGCGCGGCGGCGGCCGGCGGTCGGGTGAGCGCGCGCCGCCGGCATGGACGGCTCAGGAAGCGGCTTCGGTGGCGACCAGCTTCCAGTTCGGATCGCGCGCGCCGAGGTCGCGGGCGAAGGTCCAGACATCGGTGACGTCCGCCACCGTCTCGGGATCGCCGTCGGTCACCTCGCCGGCGGCGTTGCGGGTCACCGAGACGAGCTGGGAGACGAAGCGGATGGTGATCTGGCCGGTCTTGCCCTTCACCTGCGCGTCGATCACGTCGGCCTTGCTGATGGCGACGAAGCGGGTCTCCATGGTCTCGCCATGGGCCTCGCGCTCGGAGATGGCGGCGGAGAAGCCGTCATAGACGTCCTTGGCGAGCAGGTCCTTCAGCGCCCGGCGGTCGCCATTGGCGAAGGCGGTCACGATCATCTCATAGGCCGAGCGGGCGCCGGCGAGGAAGTGCTGGATATCGAAGCCGCGTTCCTGCGCGGCGATGGCGTCGAGCCCGTTGGCCACCGCCGAGCCGATCTCGGCGACGCCGGCCCAGCGCGGCGCGCCCGGCTCCACCTCGGTCGGGGCGGGTTCGGCCGGGGCGTTGGGTTCCGCCGCACCGGGGAAGCTCACCACCTTGCCCTCGGCGCCGTTGCGCGCCTTGGCCGTGTCGGGACGCGAATAGGGATCGTAGGGCGGCCGTTCGCGGCCGGTGCGCTGGCCCAGCACGCTGCGCAGCCGCATGAAGATGAACACGGCGAGCGCCAGGAAGATGATCGTATAAATATCGAACACGTCGTTCATCGCCGTGGTTCGCCCCCGGCAGCGCGCCGGAGGACAGTGGTGAGGACGATGGCCCGCGCCCGGCACATCGGCCGTACACGTCCCATCCGGGTCTATGTACGCACTTCCGGCGATTTCGCCAGCCCGCACTCTGCCGCAACGTCACGAAGCTGGACGAGGAGAATGGCGCGGGCATGGCCGGTGCCGGAAAATCCGCCCCGGCGCCGGAACCGCCGCAGTGGATCGGGCGAGAGTAGAACAACGCGCCCGTGCCTGCCAATGGCGCCGGCCCGGCAACCTTGTTCGCGTCACGCAGTCATGTTAGCGACACCCGCCCTCGGGGATAGCGCGATGCCGGGGCGGCGCGCCCGCCGGCGGACCACGGAGAACGAAATGACCAATACCGACACCGATGCGCCGATGCCGACGCTCCATGTGGTCGCGCAGTACACGAAGGACCTCTCCTTCGAGAATCCGGGCGCGCCGGGCTCGCTCGCTCCCAAGGCGCAGCCGCAGATCCAGATCCAGATCGGCGTGAACGCCAAGCCGGTCGGCGGCCCCGATTTCGAGGTCGAGCTGAAGATCGAGGCGAAGGCCGAGTCCGAGGGCAAGCTGCTGTTCGCGGTGGAGCTGGTCTATGGCGGCGTGTTCAAGATCCAGAACATCGCCCAGGAGACGGTGCGCCCCTTCGTGATGATCGAATGCCCGCGCATGCTGTTCCCGTTCGCGCGGCAGATCATCTCCGACACGGTGCGCAATGGCGGTTTCCCGCCGCTGATGATCGACCCGGTCGATTTCGTCAGCCTCTACCGCCAGCAGCTGGCGGCCTCTCAGCCGGGCGGCGTGCTCGCCTCCTGAGCGGGGTCGGGCGGCAGGTAGTCCGCCCAGATCAGCGGCTGCGTCAGCGTCGCGATGAAGGCGGCGTGGCCGGCGATCTCCTCCGGCGTGAGGCGCGGGGGCAGCGGCACCGGCCGCGCCCGCGCCGTGCGCGAGCGCCCGCCGCGGGCCGAGGACAGCGAGCCGAAGGCGATGGCCGTCTGCCGGCCGCCGGCCAGTTCGGCATAGACCTCCGCCAGCAGCTCCGAATCCAGCAGCGCGCCGTGCTTGGTGCGGCGCGAGGCGTCGATGCCGTAGCGCGCCATCAGGTCGTCGAGCCGGTTGGAGCCGCCCGGATGGCGCCGCCGCGCCAGCGCGAGCGTATCCACCACCCGTTCGAAGCCGAGCGCCGGCCGGCCGATCCGCGCCAGTTCCGCGTTCAGGAAGCCCATGTCGAACTGGGCGTTGTGGATCACCAGCGGATCCTCGCGGATGAAGCCCAGGAACTCGTCGACCACCGCCGCGAAGAGCGGCTTGTCCGAGAGGAACTCGGCCGAGAGCCCGTGCACGTTGAACGCCTCGACCGGCATGTCGCGCTCGGGATTGATGTAGACGTGGTAGCTCTGCCCGGTCGGGATGCGGTTCAGCAGCTCGACGCAGCCGATCTCGACCAGCCGGTCGCCGCGCGCGGGATCGAGCCCCGTGGTTTCCGTGTCGAGCACGATCTCGCGCATGCCGTCCTTATTCCCCCTGATCCGCCAGCCGGGCGAGCAGCGCCCGCACCGCTTCCCGTGCCGCCTCGATGCCCTGGCCGGTGTCGATGACGTGGTCAGCGCGCCGGCGCTTCTCGGCATCGGGCATCTGGCGGGCGAGAATCGCCTCGAACTTCTCCCGCGTCATCCCCGGACGGGCAAGAACCCGCTGCTCCTGCACAGATTTCGGCGCGGACACGACGAGGACCGCGTCGACGCGCCCTTCCGCCCCGGTCTCGAAGAGCAGGGGGATGTCGAGCACGGCGATGCGCGCGCCGGCGCGGGCGGCGGCGTCGAGGAAGGCGGCTTCCCGCGCACGCACCAGCGGGTGGACGATGGCCTCGAGCCGCTTCATCGCGGCGTCGTCACCCAGCACCCTGGCGCCGAGCCGGGCGCGGTCGATGCGGCCCTCGACCGCCACGCCCGGAAAGGCGGCCTCGACCGGGGCGACGCCCTCCTGCGCATAGATCGCATGCACCGCCGCATCGGCGTCGTGCACCGGCACGCCGGCGTCGCGGAACAGCGCCGCGGTGGTGGACTTGCCCATGCCGATCGAGCCGGTGAGGCCGAGCCGGAAAGGGCGGGCGGGCGCCGCCATCAGGTCAGCTGGCCCTTGGCGGCGAGATCGGCGACGGCGAGGTCGCGCAGCTCGGTCGTGACCTCGGGCCGGATGCCGAACCAGCGCTCGAAGCCGGGCACCGCCTGGTGCAGCAGCATGCCGAGGCCGTCGACGGTGGCGAGCCCCCGCGCCCGCGCCGCCCGGATCAGCGGCGTCTCCAGCGGCACGTAGACGGCATCCGACACCACCGCATCGGCGGGCAGCGGCGAGAGGTCGATGTCGAGCGGCGGCTGACCCTTCATGCCGAGCGAGGTGGTGTTGACCAGCAGGCCCGCCCCGGCAAGGAGCTGCGGCAGATCATCCCACCCGGCCGGCTCCACGCCCGAACCGAAGCGCGCGCGCAGCGCCTGCGCCCGTTCCGGCGTGCGGTTGACCACCGCGACCCGCGCGATCCCCCGGGCCAGCAGGCCATGCACGATGGCCCGGGCGGCGCCACCCGCGCCCAGCACCACGGCGGCCGTCGCGCGCGTGTCCCAGCCCGGCGCGCCGGCGTCGAGATTGGCGAGGAAGCCGTGCTGGTCGGTATTGGCGCCGACCAGCCGGCCATTTTCCAGCCACAGCGTGTTCACCGCGCCGAGCGCCTGCGCCACGTCATCGGCCGCGGCCACCGCCGCGAAGGCGGCCTCCTTGTGCGGCACGGTGACATTGGCGCCGACATAACCCGACGCCGCGAAGCCGGTCAGGAAGTCGCCGATCCGCTCGGGCGGCACATCCTCGCGTCCATACGATCCATCGATGCCGTAATGACGCAGCCAGTAGCCGTGCAGCAGCGGCGAGCGGGAATGGGCGACGGGATGGCCGATGATGCAGACGCGCCGGGTCACGACGAACTCCCTTACGACTCCGCCGCCTTATAGCAGATCGCCCTGCGCGCGCAGGAAAGCCAGCAGCGGCAGCAGCGGCAGGCCGAGAATGGTGGAATGATCGCCCTCCACCGCCTCGAACAGGTGGATGCCGAGCCCTTCGAGCTGGTAGCCGCCGACGCTGCCGAGCACCGCGGCACCGGCCGCGTCGAGATAGGCCTCGATGGCGGCCGCGTCGAGCGGGCGCATGGCGAGCCGGGCGGAGGCCACCGTCTCGAACAGCACCTGCCCGTCGCGCGCCACCGCGATGGCGGCGTGCAGCATGTGCGTGCGCCCGGCGAGGCGCGCGATCTGGTTGAAGGCGGCGGCGCGGTCGGCCGGCTTGTGCAGCGCCTCCTCGCCCAGCGCCAGGGTCTGGTCGGCGCCGATGACGAGGCGACCGGGATGATCGGCGGCGACCGCCAGCGCCTTGGCGGCGGCGAGGCGGCGGGCGACCTCGACCGGCCCGCCACCGGCCGCGCGCGTCTCGTCCTCGAGGGCACGCTCGTCGACATCGGCCACCGCGCTGTCGAAGGGGAGGGCGGCGGCGGCGAGAAGCGCCCGGCGCGCGGTGCTTTTCGACGCCAGCACCAGGGGCATGGCGCCCCGCCACAGCGGGTTGTCGACCGCGCTCACGACTGATGCGCCTCGGCCCGCTTGCGGCGGTGCTCGCCGAGAAGCGCGATGATCGCGGCGGCGGTCTCCTCGATCGACCGGCGGGTGACGTCGATCACCGGCCATCCCGCCTGCGCGCACAGCCGGCGCGAGGCGGCGATCTCCTCGGCCACCGCCTCGCGGTCGATGTAGGAATCGGCGTTGTAGGTCGCCGCGTTCAGGCCGAGCAGGCGGTTGCGGCGGATCTCGACCACCCGCTCGGGGCTCGCCACCAGCCCGACCACCAGCGGACGCTTCAGCGCCCGCACCTGCGGCGGCACCGGAATATGCGGCACCAGCGGGATATTGGCGGTCTTGATGCCGCGATTGGCGAGATAGATGCTGGTCGGCGTCTTGGACGAGCGGGATATGCCGAGCAGCACCACGTCGGCCGCCTCCAGCCCGTCCACATGCTGGCCGTCATCGTGCATGACGGTGAAGTTCATCGCGTCGATGCGGCGGAAATACTCGCCGTCGAGCTGGTGCTGGCCGCCGACGCGCGGGGTCGGCGCGTTGCCGAGATAGGCCTGCAGCAGCCGCACCACGGGGGCGAGCACGGAGAGCACCGGCACGCTGTTCTGCTCGCAATAGGTCTTCAGCCGCGCGCGCAGTTCGAGCTCGGTGAGGGTGTAGAGCACGATGCCGGGGTGCTCCTCGATCTCGCCGATCACCTTGTCGAGCTGCTTGTGGCTGCGCACCAGCGGGTAGATGTGCTCGATCGGGCGGACGTGGGAATATTGCGCGGCGGCCGCACGACCGACGCTGATCAGCGTCTCGCCGGTGGAGTCGGAAACGAGGTGCAGGTGGAAATAGCTCTCGGTGGTCACGCCCGCTCCGATCCGTCCACAGGCCTGTGCATATCCTTGGAAAAAGGCACGGGTCGGCGGGGCTGGCAAGGGCGGCCTGGGGATGACGTCCGGATTCCTCCACAGGCGTCCTCCTGTGGGTACGATAGAGCGGCCTGCTGTGGATTGCGCGGATCGATCGAAAAAGCGAATCGCAAGTCCCGGGGAGGACAGCGAGATTCCCCTACGCTAACCGGGCCCGGAAGTCCCGCCGTAACGGGGACAGGTTGTCGACGGCGGCGAACCCGTCTAATCCCCTGCCTAAACAACTACGAAGATTCATCCATAAGGATTTAAGGAAGTATGAAGGGGACGGTGGACGCGTGGAAAACCTCCTCCCGCATGCTGGCGGTGCTGGACGGGCATGTCCCGGACCGGCCGCCGGTCTGGATGATGCGGCAGGCCGGGCGCTACCTTCCCGAATATCGGGCCCTGCGGGAGAAGGCCGGCAGTTTCCTCGATCTCTGCTACACGCCGGAATTCGCCGTCGAGGTAACGCTCCAGCCTATTCGCCGGTTCGGCTTCGATGCGGCGATTTTGTTCTCCGACATTCTCGTCATTCCCCACGCGCTGGGGCGCACCCTCACCTTCGAGGCCGGCGAGGGGCCGCGGCTCGATCCGGTGACCGATGCGGCGGGGCTCGCGAGCCTGCGGGAGGAACTCGATCCGGCCAAGGTCGATCGCGTCTATGAGGCGGTGGCGGGCATCCGCGCCGCGCTGCCGACTGACATCGCGCTGCTCGGCTTCTGCGGCGCGCCCTGGACGGTGGCGACCTACATGATCGCCGGCCAGGGCACCGACGACCAGGCCCCTGCCCGGCTCGCCGGCCTTGCCGATCCCGCCTTCCTCGACGCGTTGATCGACCGGCTCGTCACCGCTTCGATCACCTATCTGGTGGGGCAATTGCGGGCCGGCGCCGATGCGGTGCAGATCTTTGACACCTGGTCGGGCGTGCTGGGGCCGGACGAATATGAGCGCTGGTGCGCCGCCCCGCTCGCCCGCATCGTCGCCGGCGTGCGGGCCGAGGTGCCGGGCGCGCGGATCATCGCCTTCCCCAAGGGCGCGACACTGACGGCGCTGAAGGCGACGGTGGCGGCGAGCTTGGTCAACGCCGTCGGTCTCGACTGGACGGTCGACCGCCGCGCCGTACGCGAGGCGCTGGCCGGGCGTTGCGCGCTGCAGGGCAATCTCGATCCGCTGCGGCTCATCGCCGGCGGGCGGGCGCTGGACGAAGGGATCGAGGCGATCCTCGCCGACTTCCATGGCGCGCCGCACATCTTCAACCTCGGCCACGGCATCCGCCCGCAGACGCCGATCGCCCATGTCGAGCGGATGCTGAAACGGGTGCGGGGCTTCTGACACCCGCGGCGCCACGAGGCTTTGCGCGATGCTCTACGACTGGATCAAGGCGCTGCACATCCTCGCCGTCATCTCGTGGATGGCGGGCATGCTCTATCTGCCGCGGCTAATGGTCTATCACTGCGATGCGGAACCCGGATCGAAACAGTCCGAGACCTTCAAGGTGATGGAACGGCGCCTCTTGCGCGCCATCATCAACCCGGCGATGGCCGTCACCTGGCTGGCCGGGCTGTGGCTGGCGTGGGAGGGCGGCTGGTACCGGGCGCCGTGGTTCCATGCCAAGTTCGCGCTGGTGCTGGCGATGAGTGCCGTGCACGGCGTGCTCGCCCGGCGCATGCGCGAGTTCGCGCAGGACCGCAACACCCGCCCGGCCCGCTATTACCGCATCCTCAACGAGGTGCCGACGCTGCTGATGATCGGCATCGTGATCCTCGTCGTGGTCAAGCCGTTCTGAATCGCGTTGCGCTGCACTTGCGTGGAATCGCGGCTTTGCCTATGGTGCGCACGCTTTCCGCAAGCTGACTGATGCCCCAGTGATTCCGATGTCGCCTTCCTGACGTTGGACGGGGTGTCGGGTTTCGGTCCGGCCTGTGTCCGGTCCGTTCCGCAGATCAGCGTCCTCCCTCCTTCGAAGCGTCCGGGCCGCCTTTCCCAAGGCTCCATTCGCCCCCGCTCACCCAACGACCAAAGGCCTTTTCCCATGCGGGAAATGAAGCTCCAGGACCTCAAGTCCAAGACCCCCGCCGAACTCCTCGTCTTCGCCGAGGAATGCGAGGTCGAGAACGCCAGCACGCTGCGCAAGCAGGAGCTGATGTTCGCCATCCTCAAGCAGCTCGCCGCCCGCGAGACCGAGATCATCGGCGAGGGCGTGGTCGAGATCCTCTCCGACGGTTTCGGCTTCCTGCGCTCGCCGGACGCCAATTATCTCCCCGGCCCCGACGACATCTACGTCTCGCCCTCGCAGATCCGCCGCTTCGGCCTCAGGACCGGCGACACGGTCGAGGGCCAGATCCGCAGCCCGAAGGACGGCGAACGCTACTTCGCGCTGCTGAAGGTCAACACCATCAATTTCGAGGACCCGGACAAGATCCGGCACAAGATCAACTTCGACAACCTCACCCCGCTCTACCCGGACGAACGGCTGAAGCTGGAGATCGAGGATCCCACCCGCAAGGATTTCTCGGCCCGGATCATCGATATCGTCGCCCCGATCGGCAAGGGCCAGCGCGGTCTCATCGTGGCGCCGCCGCGCACCGGCAAGACGGTGCTGCTGCAGAACATCGCGCAGTCCATCACCACCAACCACCCCGAGTGCTATCTCATCGTGCTGCTCATCGACGAGCGCCCCGAGGAAGTCACCGACATGCAGCGCTCGGTGAAGGGCGAGGTGGTCTCCTCCACTTTCGACGAGCCGGCGCAGCGCCACGTGCAGGTCGCCGAAATGGTGATCGAGAAGGCCAAGCGCCTTGTCGAGCACAAGCGCGACGTCGTCATCCTGCTCGATTCGATCACCCGCCTCGGGCGCGCCTACAACACGGTGGTGCCGTCCTCCGGCAAGGTGCTGACCGGCGGCGTCGACGCCAACGCGCTGCAGCGGCCCAAGCGCTTCTTCGGCGCGGCGCGCAACATCGAGGAAGGCGGCTCGCTGACCATCATCGCCACGGCGCTGATCGAGACCGGCTCGCGCATGGACGAGGTGATCTTCGAGGAGTTCAAGGGCACGGGTAACTCCGAAGTCATCCTCGACCGCAAGGTGTCGGACAAGCGCGTCTTCCCGGCCATCGATATCACCCGCTCGGGCACGCGCAAGGAAGAGCTGCTGGTGCCGAACGACGTGCTCAAGAAGATGTACGTCCTGCGCCGCATCCTCAACCCGATGGGCACGGTCGACGCCATCGAGTTCCTGCTCGACAAGCTGCGCCAGACCAAGACCAATGGCGACTTCTTCGATTCGATGAACACGTGAGGCGAGCGGCGCGAGGGGGCTGAATGTCCGAAACCGCCTCGCGTCTTTCCCGAACCATCTACGAGGAGACGAAGGCTCTATACGAGCGCGTTGCCGAGGATATGGGATGCCATGCCCTCGGGTATCGCATTCTCTATGGCCCTCCGATCGAGGGCGCCAAGATTTTGTTCCTCGGCCATCAGCCCGGCGGCGCGTCGCAGACGGCGGGAGCCTTCTGCCCGGGTGGCGAGCATCTCGTCTGGCCCGAGACGAGTGACTATGCCTGCGCTTCGTGGAGATTGGCGAAGTGCTTGCAGTCTATATGGCCGAAGGAGCTTCTCGCCGAGTGCACGGGCACGAACATCAACTTCTTTCGAGCACCGTCGATAGCCAGATGGCGAAGCCTGAAGAGCGACGTCCGCCGTGAGCTGGAGAGTTTCAGTCGTTCCCGCTGCGAGGCGCTTGTCCGCGCCCTCGGGCCAGAACGAATCATCGTCATCGGGATGGCTACGTTCGACAGCATCGCCGATGGGTCGCCATGTCTCGTCGGAGATAAGAACCGAGTTCTGGCCAGGGCAGGCCAATTATGGGATGTGCCTGCCATTGGCGTGGTGCATCTGAGCGGCGCGCGGATCAGTCGGGTCGACAGGATGCGACTGACCGCTTTCCTGAATCCTGCCCGTTCTTGCTGAAAGATGATGTGCGGCGCCGAGGGTCGGGCGGCCTCTACGGCTCGCGCGTTCCGGCACGACAGGATCGTGCTGCGCTGCATCACATGCGCGTGTTTGAGCCGCGATGCTTCTGTGGCACATTATGCGCGTGAGCGGCACACATCGATGCCGCCGCCAATCGATTCGGCTCCGATGCGACGCTTTCTCCTCTCCGCATTCCTCCTGGCCGGCGTCGTGACGCCGGCTTTCGCCTCGGCGGCCGATCACGAGCCCGCCCGCGGCGCGCTGCTGCTCGGGCTGATCTTCGTGGCGGCGCTGAGCTGGGTGCTCGCCTGTCGCCGCTGGTGGCTGCCGCTGGTGGCCTGGACGCCGCTGGCGCTGGGTGCGGCGGTCTATGTCGCCCATCTCATCGATCCGGCGGTGAGCGCCGCCATCCGCGAGGAGATCGGCGCCGACTACCTGCTGGAAGCCGACCTGTTCGCCGCGCTTGCCATTGTCGCGCCGCTGATGATCGTGCAGTCGCGCCTCAACCGCTTCGGCGAGTGACGGGTCGCGCGCGCTCGCGGCGGCTGTCCGGGCCCTGCGGCCCGTGGCCGGCGAGGGCGTCATAGGTCGTGTCGGTCGACAGCCCGGCGACCGGCGCCGGCAGCGGGGCGGGCAGAGCCTTGCTCGCATGTCTTCGCGTGTGACGGGCCAGCTCTCAGGTGATGGCCGAGCTTCCGACACGATCCCCGAACCCGGTCGGCTCCCGGCGGTAGACCTCGCCGGTCCCACCAGCGTCTCTCTTCTCGGTTTCGTCCGCTGGTCGGTGGCCCTCGTGCTCCTGCCGCTGTCGTCTCGTGTCGGGAGAAGCTGATCACGGAACGTGCGATGTCCGACATCGCCTCGGCGATCCGGGCCGAAGCGGGGGTGGCCTATCTTTGGCAGGTATGGGCTGCCGCCGGTCTGGAGATCGCCCTGTCGGTCCTCGCCGCGCGCTGGCAGGCCCGCCGGCGCGCGAACATGAGCGGACGGGCGCCGTCTGCAACCCGCACGAGTCATTTCGATTGATACACCTGCGAAATGATCATCCCCACAATTGACTCAGGACGGCAGTTTCAGCGACCGGACGATGTTTCGTACCCGGAAGTGTCCTTGCCTGTCCTGGGGCCGTTTGCGGCCTATAGAGCGCCGGTGCGGTTCTCAGGCCGATTTTTCCCCAGGCTTGTCCACAAGCAGGGCACCCAACCGAGCCGGATCCGTGACGGGCAGAGAGCACGTGGCGCCGGCGCAGACGAAGGCGGTGGGGACGCTCGCCTCGGCGGCTTTGGCGCGGGCGGGATGGTCGGCCGGCAGCGCGGCGCCGTCGCCGACACGAAGGATGGTCGCGTCCACACGCGGCGCGCGGCCCGCCACCGCGGCCAGCGCGTCGGCCTCGGCGCCATCCCGGCCGACGATGACGATTTCGGGCGCGCGCAGCCGCGTGTCGAGAGCGTTGAGCAGGCCGGCATGGCCGAAGAGGGCAGGGGCGATCCGCGGCAGCAGGCCGTCAAAGTGGCGATCGAGTCGGCTGCGGTATGACCCATCGCCCGTCACCACGGCGAGCCGGGCGAGATTGCGCGCGGCGATGGCGTTGGGATTGGTGACCGCCTCGTCGGTGGTGGCGTCGGGGCGCAGAATCAGGCCCTCGGCATCATCGGCGGTGAGGTACCAGCCGCCGTCCTCATGGGCGTGATGGCGGTCCAGCGCCGTCATCCACGCGACCGCCCGCTCGCGATAGGCCGGATCGCCCGTGGCCTGGAACAAGGCGAGCGCCGCCCGCGCCATCGCCGCGTAGTCCGACGACAGCCCCGGCGCCACCAGACGACCCGCCCGCCAGCTATGGCCGAGCCGATCGCCGATGGTCATCGATTCGGCTATGAAACGGAAGGCGTGCGCGGCGGCGGCGATCCATTCCGGATGGTCGAAGCGCTGGCCGGCATCCGTGAGCGCGGCGATCATCAGGCCGTTCCAGTCGGCCAGCACCTTGTCGTCGCGGCCGGGGCGGACGCGCTTCTCGCGGATTGTCAGCAGCTTCGCGCGCAGCGCGGCGAGACGCGGCTCATCATACCGATCGGCCTGATCGTCCGCCTGACCGGCCTGATCATCCACCCCGCGCGCGAGCCGATTGGGGATCGAAACGCCTTCCCAGTTGCCGTGCGGGGAAATGTCATAGGCGCGCGCGAAGACCTCGGCGTCGGCCGGTCCGAGGGCCTCGAGCAGCTGCTTCAGGGTCCACACATAGAAGCGCCCCTCATGCCCTTCCGAATCGGCGTCGAGGCTGGCGGCGAAGGCGCCTTCGTCGGTCACCATCTCGCGCAGCAGCCAGCCGACCGTCTCTCCCGCCCGCTCCCGGAACAGGGTGTCGCCGGTGGCGCTATAGGCGAGGCCGAGCAGCTCCAGAATCTGCGCGTTGTCGTAGAGCATCTTCTCGAAATGCGGCACCAGCCAGCGGTCGTCGACCGAGTAGCGGGCATAGCCGCCGCCGATATGGTCGTAGATGCCGCCCTCGCTCATGCGCTCGAGCGCATGCAGGAAGGCCTTGAGGAAGCGTTCCTTTCCGGTCCGCTCCCAGGCCCGCCAGACGAGTTCGAGATAGGGCGTGTTGGGGAATTTCGGCGCGCCCTTCAGCCCGCCATTCACGGGATCCATGATGGTGAGGATGCGGCCGGCGACATCGTCGAGCTCGGCAAGCCCGATGGTGACCTGCCCCGCCGGCCGGGCGCGATGGGCGAGGCGCTGCAGGATCGCCTCGCGGTTATTGGCGACGCGGGCCGTGTCGGTGTGGTAGGCGCGGGCCATGGTGGCGAGCACGTCGCGGAAGGCGGGCTGGCCGTAGCGTGCCTCCTTCGGGAAATAGGTGCCGCCCCAGAACGGGTTGCCCTCGGTGTCGAGGAACATGGTCAGCGGCCAGCCGCCCTGCACGCCGAGATGCTGGAGCGCGGCCATGTAGATCTGGTCGACCTCGGGGCGCTCCTCGCGATCCACCTTGATGTTCACGAAAAGCTCGTTCATCAGCTCCGCCGTGGCGGCATCCTCGAAGCTTTCATGAGCCATCACGTGGCACCAGTGGCAGGCGGCGTAGCCGATCGAGAGCAGCACCGGGCGGTTGCCGGCGCGGGCTTCGGCGAAGGCCTCGGGACCCCATTCCCACCAGGCGACCGGGTTGTCCTTGTGCTGGAGCAGATAGGGGCTGGCAGCGTCGGCAAGGCGGTTCCGGGCGGTCCGGTTCGGGGGCGGGTCATGGTCCGGCACGGGAATCTCCTGAAGGCGTCGGGGCGGCGATGATAGGGATTAAGCGGGCGGGCGGCAGGAGGAAAATGCAGTGAGCACGGATACGATCGCCGCGGTCTCCAGCGGTTCGGGCCGCGCGGCGGTGGCGGTCATCCGGCTGTCCGGGCCGCAGGCAGGCGCCGCCATGGAAGCGCTCGCGGGGGGCCTGCCGCCGCCGCGCCGGGCGAGCCTGAGGTCGTTGGTGGATCCGGCCGATGGCGATGTGCTCGACCGGGCGCTGGTGCTCTGGCTGCCCGGGCCGGGCAGCGCCACCGGCGAGGACATGGCCGAATTCCAGGTGCATGGCGGGCGGGCCGTGGTGGCGGCGGTGCTGGAGGCGCTGCGGCGGGTGCCGGGCCTACGGCTCGCCGAGGCCGGCGAATTCACCCGCCGGGCCTTCCGCAACGGGCGCATGGACCTGACCGAGGTCGAAGGTCTCGCTGATCTCCTGGCTGCCGATACCGAGGGGCAGCGGCGGCTGGCGCTGGCGCATGCCTTCGGCCATCTCGGCCAGAGGGTGGAGCGCTGGCGGGGGCGCCTGGTCCGGGCCATGGCGCTGCTGGAGGCCGGGATCGATTTTGCCGACGAGGACGACGTGCCGGCGGAAACGCGCGCCGCCGCGCGGCCGGAGATCGCGGCGTTGCGGGCCGAGCTCGGCGCCGCGCTGGACGATCCACGGGGCGCCGCGGTGCGCGCCGGATTCACGGTGGCGCTGGCCGGCCTGCCCAATGCGGGCAAGTCCTCGCTCATCAACGCGCTGACGGCCCGCGATGTGGCGATCGTCTCGGAGGAGCCGGGCACGACCCGCGATGCGCTGGAAGTCGCGCTCGATCTCGGCGGCCAGAAGGTCACGCTGGTCGACACGGCGGGCCTGCGGGAGGCCGAGAGCCGGATCGAGGCGGAAGGCATCCGCCGCGCCCGGGCGCGGATCGGTGCGGCCGATCTGGTTCTGTGGGTCCATGACAGCGGGGAGGGCGCGCCGCCCCGCGAAGCGCCGGCAAACGGGGGGAGCGCGGAGGCGCCGTTCTGGCTGCTGTCGAACAAGAGCGATGTGACCGAGCCGCTGACGGGGCCGAACCCGGCCTGGGCGGCGGCAGCGTTTCGCGTTTCCGCGGCGCGGGGAGACGGGATCGACGCCCTGCTCGCGGCGCTGTCGGCCTGGGCTGCGGACCGGGGCGGACGGGGCGAGCATCCGGCGCTGGTGCGCGCCCGCCACCGCGAGGCCGTCGCGGCCGTCGCGGCGGGGCTCGACGGGGTGCTCGCGCAGTGGGACGACCTGCCCGACGAGCTGCTGGCCGAGGAGCTTCGCGCTGCCGCTGCCGGGCTCGGCCGGGTCACCGGGCGCATCGGCGTGGAAGATCTGCTCGATGTGGTGTTCCGCGAGTTCTGCATCGGCAAGTGACGGCCGGGCGGCGATCGCCCTCGCGGCGTTTCACGTGAAACCGAGCGACTAGCGGCGTTCCCCGCCGGCGATGTTTCACGTGAATCATGCCCGCGCTTGACGCGGCGGGCGCAGGCTGTAGCAACGGGCCGCGGGATGGCGCGTAAGGAAGTCCACCATGACGAACAGCGATACCGGCTACGACGTCATCGTCGTCGGTGGCGGCCATGCCGGAACTGAGGCGGCGGCGGCCGCCGCTCGCTATGGCGCGCGCACGGCGCTGGTCACCCATAGCGCCGGCACCATCGGCACCATGTCCTGCAACCCGGCCATCGGGGGGCTCGGCAAGGGGCATCTCGTCCGCGAGGTCGACGCGCTCGACGGCCTGATGGGGCGTGTCGCCGATCGTGGCGGCATCCAGTTCCGCGTGCTGAACCGGCGCAAGGGGCCGGCGGTGCGCGGTCCCCGCGCCCAGGCGGACCGCCGGCTGTACGCCGAGGCGATGCAGGCGGCGATCGGCGCGCAGGACAATCTCGCCGTCGTCGAGGGCGAGGTCGAAGACCTGATCGTGATCGATGGCGCGGCGCGCGGCGTGCGCCTGGCGGATGGCCGCGACTTGAAGGCCGGCGCGGTGGTGCTGACGACGGGCACGTTCCTCAACGGGCTGATCCATATCGGCGAGCGGCAGATGCCGGCGGGGCGGATGGGAGAGAAGCCGGCGCTCGGCCTGTCGCCGCGGCTCGCCGCGCTGGGGCTGCGGCTGGGTCGTCTCAAGACCGGGACGCCGCCCCGGCTCGACGGGCGCACCATCGACTGGGCGAGCCTCGAGATGCAGGCGGGCGATGAGCCGCCCGAGCCGTTCTCGACGCTGACGAGGGCCATCACCACGCCGCAGGTGGCGTGCGGCATCACCCGGACGACGCCGGCGACCCATGCGGTGATCCGCGCCAACATCGGCCGCTCGGCGATGTATTCGGGGAATATCAGCAGCATCGGCCCGCGCTACTGCCCGTCGATCGAGGACAAGATCGTGCGGTTCGGCGAGCGCGACGGCCATCAGATCTTCCTGGAGCCGGAGGGGCTCGACGATCCGACGGTGTATCCCAACGGCATCTCGACCTCGCTGCCGGAAGAGGTGCAGGTCGCGCTGCTGGCCACCATTCCCGGTCTCGCGCGCGTGCGGATGACCCGGCCGGGCTACGCCATCGAGTATGACCACGTCGATCCGCGCGATCTCGATCCGACCCTGGAGGTCCAGCGCGTGCCGGGGCTGTTCCTCGCCGGCCAGATCACCGGCACGACGGGCTATGAGGAAGCGGCCGCGCAGGGCCTCGTCGCCGGGCTCAACGCCGCGCGCCGCGCGGGTGGCGCCGATGCCGCGACCATCGATCGGGCCGAGGCCTATATCGGGGTGATGATCGACGATCTCGTGACCCGCGGCGTCAGCGAGCCCTACCGCATGTTCACCTCGCGGGCGGAGTACCGCCTGTCGCTGCGCGCCGACAATGCCGACCAGCGGCTGACGGAGAGGGGCCTTGGGCTCGGCTGCGTGGGTACGGCACGGGCGGCGGCCTTTGCCGGCAAGCAGGCGGCGATCGCGGCGGTGCGGGACTGGGCCCGGTCGGTGGCCATCACGCCGAGCCAGGGCGCTCGATTCGGCCTCGTTCTGAACCAGGACGGGCAGCGCCGTACCGCCTTCGACCTGCTGGCCTATCCCAGCATCGGCTGGACCGAACTGCGGCGGATCTGGCCGGAGGCCGCCGATTTCGACGATGCCATCGCGGCCCAGGTGGAGATCGACGCGAAGTACGCCGTCTACCTTCACCGGCAGACGGCGGACATCCAGTCCTATCGGCGCGAGGAAGAACTCGAACTGCCGGCGGGCATCGATTTCGCCGCCCTGCCGGGCCTGTCGCGGGAACTTGGGGGGAAGCTCGATTCGATTCGGCCCCGTACCGTTGGCCAGGCCGGTCGCATCGACGGGATGACACCTGCCGCACTGGCGCTTCTGGCGGTGCACGCACGGCGGGCTCGGCGGTAGCGATAAGGGGATTCGCGAGCCTGCACGCGGGCGCTATAAGGGCGCCATGGCTGACGGGATTGATTCGGACCGGCGGGACGCGCTGGCGCTGACCCCTGTTTCACGTGAAACAGAGGATCGGCTGGCGACGATCGTGGCGCTGCTGCGAAAATGGCAGGCGACCATCAACCTCGTCGCCCCTTCGACCCTTCCGCAGGTCTGGCGGCGGCATGTGGCGGATTCTCTGCAGCTGGTGCCGCTGGCCGGAGCCGCCCGCCGCTGGGTCGACCTCGGCTCGGGGGCCGGCTTCCCCGGGCTGGTGGTGGCGGCGGCGCTCGCCGACGATCCGGCGGCCGATATCACGCTCGTCGAAAGCGACACCCGCAAGGCGGCTTTCCTGCGCGAGGCGGCGCGGATCGCCGAATTGCCGGTAACGGTCCTGCCCAATCGGATCGAGCAAGTTGCCGCGGCGATCGCGCCGGGGGTCGAGATCGTCTCGGCGCGGGCGCTGGCGCCGTTGCCCCGCCTGCTCGATCTGGCCGCGCCGCTGCTGGCGCAGGGGGCGACGGGTCTGTTTCTCAAGGGCCAAGATGTTGATAACGAATTGACCGAATCCTCTAAATCTTGGATTCTGGATGTCGATATCGAACACAGCCGCACCGACCCGCACGGGCGCGTTGTGATCATCCGCGGGGCCGAGCGGCGGCCGGCGACACCGTGATCCGCGAAACGCAGGGGCACACACGCATGACCGAGCGTCCCGAACTTCGGCCTGAAGCTCCGCGCGTGCTCGCCCTCGCCAACCAGAAGGGCGGGGTGGGCAAGACGACGACCGCCATCAACCTGGGCACGGCCCTGGCCGCTATCGGCGAGCGGGTGCTGATCATCGATCTCGATCCGCAGGGCAACGCCTCCACCGGCCTCGGCATCGATCAGCGCAGCCGGGCGGTGTCGTCCTACGACGTGCTGATCGGGGAGGCGAGCCTGCGCGCTGCGGTACGCGAGACGGTGGTGCCCCGCCTCGATATCGTGCCCTCGACGATGGATCTGTCGGGTCTCGAGCTTGAGATCGCCAGCGCGCGGGATCGGCCGTTCAGGCTGCGGAACGCCATTGCGGAGCTGAATGGCCCGCAGTCGGGCGCGCGCTACGGCTATGTGCTGATCGACTGCCCGCCCTCGCTCAATCTCATCACCATCAACGCCATGGCGGCCGCCAATGCCATCCTGGTGCCGCTGCAATGCGAGTTCTTCGCGCTCGAGGGTTTGTCGCAGCTGCTGAAGACGGTGGAGCAGGTGCGCTCGACGCTGAATCCGGCCCTGACCATCCACGGCATCGTGCTGACCATGTATGACGCCCGCAACAATCTTTCGAGCCAAGTCGTGGCCGATGTGCGCCAGTTCATGGGTGACAAGGTGTATGAGACCATTATCCCGCGCAATGTCCGCGTGTCCGAGGCGCCGTCCTATGGCAAGCCGGTGCTGCTCTACGATCTGAAGTGCGTGGGATCGCAGGCGTATATTCGACTCGCATCCGAAATAATCCAGCGCGAACGCGATTTGCGCGCGGCGTGAGGCAGGAGGCTCAGTCATGGCTTTGACCGATGAGGGTGGGCGTTCACGGCTCGGGCGGGGTCTGGCCGCGCTGATCGGCGATGTACGGGACCAGCCTGTGGCCGTGGAGACGCCGCGTCCGGGTCAGCGGCGGGTGCCGGTTGCCTTTCTGCGCGCAAATCCCCGCAATCCGCGCCGCAGCTTCGGCGAGGAGGAACTCGGCGAACTGGCGGACTCCATCCGCGAGCGAGGCCTGATCCAGCCCATCGTGGTACGGGCCGTGCCGGCAACCAGCGACGCTTTCGAGATCGTCGCCGGCGAGCGCCGCTGGCGGGCGGCGCAGCGGGCGGGTCTCCATGACGTTCCGATCGTCGTGGTGGAGGTCGGCGACCGCGAGGCGCTGGAGATCGCCATCATCGAGAACGTACAGCGCCAGGATCTCAATCCGCTGGAGGAGGCGGGGGGCTATCAGGCGCTGGCGGACGAGTTCGGCTATTCGCAGCAGGAAGTTGCGCGGGTGGTCGGCAAGAGCCGCAGCCACGTCGCCAACACGATGCGGCTGCTGAAGCTGCCCGATCCGGTGAAGGCGTATCTCGCCGACGGGCGGCTGTCGGCCGGCCATGCGCGGGCGCTGCTTACGCAGGAGAATCCGGAGGCGATTGCCCAGGCGATCGTCGAGCGGGGACTGAATGTCCGGGCCGTCGAAGCGTTGGCGCAGGAACTTTCCGCCGCGCGTGAAGCGGGTGCGGGCAAGTCGGCGCGGCGGCCGCGGGAGGTCGACGCCGATACGCGGGCGCTGGAACGACGCCTGTCCGACGCGCTGGGCCTCGAGGTGGCGTTGCGGCATGATGGCGACCATGGCGAGCTGCGCATCCGCTACGGCTCGCTCGAGCAGCTCGACGAGGTGTGCCGGCGGCTGGTGTCCGGCTGAGGCGGGTGTTCCGACGCTGACGAGCGGGATGCCCGGATTAATTTTTCATTCCGGACCCGTTTCGTATTGTTAAGCTCTCCCTTTCCCGGTTTGGGAAGCGAGTTTCGGCTGTCTGACTCCCCGTCGCGGCCGCGGGCGAGTCCGTCCCGCTGTAGCGTTGGAACCGGAGCTGCTTCGCGCCGGCGACGAGGGGTAGGTCGATCCGCCGCGCGGCAGAGGTGCGGGCCGCTAGCCGCGCCGCGCGGCCATGGCCAGCTGGATGAGCGCACGCTCGCCGATCGCCGGCGCGAGGGCGGCATTGCGGCGGGCCGCCAGCAGGGAATCGTCGAGCGCGATCAACGCCGTCGCCAGGCGCGACCCCGTCCAGGCGCGCAGGGCGCGCTCGACCAGGGGCTTGCGCCGGAAGTGGATGGCGGGGCGGGCGCTCTCGATCGCCCGCTCGACGGTTCCTCCGGTCTCGACTGCCGTTCGCATCGCATGCAGGGGGAACCCCGCCCGTGCGACGGCGCCGAGCACCACGTCGGCGCGCATACCTTCGCCCATCGCCTTGCCGTACGCCGCGATCGATTCGTCGACGATGCCGGCGAGGGCGTTGTCGGAAATCGCGTCGAGCGCCAGGGCGGAAGCATCGCCGACGATGGCCCGCACATGGGCGGCGGTCACCCGCCGCTCGCCGGCCGCGTAGAGCAGCAGCTTGGCGATCTCGCCGCGCGTCGCCAGACGATCGCCGCCGAGCAGCGGAATCAGTTCGTCGCGCGCCTCGCGATCGATGGATAGGCCGGCCTCCGCGACCATCGCCTCGACCAGTCGCACGATGTCGCGTTCGCCATCGGCATAGCAGGCGACGGCCAGCGCGCGCGGCGACGATTCGCAGGCGGAACGAAGCGGCGCGTTGCGCTTCAGGTCGCCGGCTTCGATGACGATGGCGGCTTCCGGCGGCGGCCCGGCGAGGAGAGTCTCGACCGCCGGGGCGATGTTGCGCGGGCCGGCCCTCACCCAGACGACGCGCCGGCCGCCGAACAGGGCGATGCTGCCGGCTTCGTCGACGAGCCGGGCGGGATCGCCCGCGATCTCGTCGCCGTCCAGCCGGACGAGACCGAACGGATCATCGCTGCCTTTGCGCGCGCGGGCGACGAAGGTCGCGGCCCGTTCCCGGACGAGGCCGGCATCCGGCCCGAACAGCAGGACGAGCGGCCGCAGCGGGTCGATGCGGGAGAGCACCGTGTCGGCGTCGGCCGCCTTGACTGCGACCATCGCGCGGTCAGCTCTTGGGCGCGCGCGTCAGCAGATAGGACGCGAGTTGCCCGCGGATCTGGTCGGCGACCACGGTGGCGGCCCGGTTCTGCGCGTCGCGTATGGCGCGGGCGCGGGCGAAGCGCTGGAAGCCGCTGTCGAGCGACGCCTTGCCGAAGGCGGTCCCCTGCGTGATCGGCTTCTTGCCGTCCACCGGCATGACGCGCTGGCCGCGCGGCACGGCGGGCAGGTCCTCGGCGTTGAAGAGCTGCCAGCTGGCATCGACGGTGACGAGCTCGACCTCCGGCAGGCCGGAAACGGGATCGATGATGGCCGACGCCGTATTGTCGCTGACCCGCAGCAGCAGCTTGTAGGGCACGCCGGTGGGATTTCCGTCGCCGCCGGTGAGCTGGAAGATCAGGTCGTTGCGGACCTCGTTGGCGATGCGCCCCTCGATGAAGACGATCTCGATATCGGCCATGCGCTCGCGCAGGCCGGGACCGCCGCCGGGCGTGCTCTCGGCATACATGGGCTGAAAGCAGCCCGCGGTCGACGCGGCGAGGAGGCCCGCGGCGGCGAGCCCGATGAAGCGGCGGCGGCTGGGCGTCCGGTCAGGCGACGACATTCACGATCCTCTTGGGAACCACGATGATACGCTTCGGAGGGCGTCCGTCGAGTGCCTTCGCGACCGCATCGAGCGCGAGCACCGCCGCTTCCACCTCGGCAGGGGAGGCGGCGAGGGGCACAGTGATGTCGGCGCGCCGCTTGCCGTTGATTTGAATCGGCAGCGTAACGGTGTCCTCGACCAGTAGCGCCGGCTCGACGAGCGGCCAGCGCGCCTCGCTGACCAGGCCCTCGCCGCCGATCGCGGTCCAGCATTCCTCGGCGAGATGGGGCACCATCGGGGCGATGACCTGCGCGAGGAAACCCGCCGCCTCGCGCAGGGCGTAGGCGACGTCGGGCTCGCCCGCCCGGTCCTTCAGCGCGACGAGCGCATCGCCGAAGCTATTGGCGAAGCTGTGCACGCGCGAGACCGCCACATTGAAGTGGAGATTGTCGATCTCCTCCTCGACCTGCGCGGCGAGCTTATGCGTCGCCCGGCGCAGGGCCGTCGATTCGGCACCGAAAGCATCCGGCCGGGCGGGAGCGGGACCGGGAACCAGCGCCATCGCGTCATTGACCAGGCGCCAGATGCGCTGCTGGAAGCGCCAGGCGCCGGCGATGCCCTCGCTGGTCCACTCCCGATCGCGTTCGGGCGGGGTGTCGGAGAGCATGAACCAGCGGGCGCAGTCGACGCCATAGGTATCGGCGACCACTTCCGGCGGCACCACGTTCTTCTTCGACTTCGACATCTTCTCGGGCGGGCCGACCGTGACCGGCTCGTTCGTGCCGACCCGGACCGCGGTGCCGTCGGGACGCTTGTCGACCTCCTCGGGGAACAGCCACTTGCCGCTCGCGTCCTTGTAGGTCTCGTGGACGATCATGCCTTGCGTGAACAGGCCGGCGAAGGGCTCCTCGACCGAGACGCGGCCGATCTTCTTCAGCGTGCGGGTGAAGAAGCGCGAGTAAAGCAGGTGCAGGATCGCGTGCTCGATGCCGCCGATATACTGGTCGACCGGCAGCCAGTGATCGGCGGCGGCGCTCGACAGCGGCGCGGTGCCGGGCTCGGCCGCGAAGCGGGCGAAATACCAGGACGAATCGACGAAGGTGTCCATCGTGTCCGTCTCGCGCGTCGCCGGCTCGTTGCAGTGCGGGCAGGCGACGTGCTTCCAGGTCGGATGGCGGTCGAGCGGGTTGCCGGGCGCGTCGAAGGTGACGTCCTCGGGCAGGCGCACGGGGAGCTGCTCCTCCGGCACCGGCACCGGGCCGCAGCTCGGGCAGTGGATCACCGGGATCGGGCAGCCCCAGTAGCGCTGGCGCGAGATGCCCCAGTCGCGCAGGCGGAAATTCACCGCGCGTTCGCCCACCGGCTCGCCGGCGAGGCGCTCGCGTTCCAGTCGGGCCGCGACCTGTTCCTTGGCGTCCGGCACGGCGAGGCCATCGAGGAAGCGGGAATTGAACAGCGTGCCGTCGCCGTCATAGGCGGCGCCGTCGAGCGTGAAGGTCGAGGGCTCGGCGCCGTCGGGCAGCACGACCGGCACGATGGGCAGCCCGTATTTCGAGGCGAAGTCGTAGTCGCGCTGGTCGTGCGCGGGGCAGCCGAAGATGGCGCCGGTGCCGTAGTCCATCAGCACGAAATTGGCGACGTAGACCGGCACGGGATCGCCGCCGAGCGGGTGGCGCACGGTGAGGCCGGTGTCGAAGCCCATCTTCTCCTGGGTCTCGATCTCGGCGGTGGAGGTGCCGCCGCGCCGGCATTCCTCGACGAAGGCGGCGAGTTCGGGCCGCCGCGCCGCCAGCGCCTCGGTGAGCGGGTGCCCGGGCGACAGCGCGATGAAGGAGGCGCCGAACAGCGTGTCGGGGCGGGTGGTGTAGACCTTGATCTCGGCGGGGAGGTGCTCCGGCGGGTTCTCGATGCCGAAGCGGACATAGAGGCCCTCGGAGCGGCCGATCCAGTTGCGCTGCATCAGGCGCACCTTGTCCGGCCAGCGCTCCAGCGTGTCGAGGCCGTCCAGCAGCTCCTGCGCGGCGGCGGAGATGCGGAAGAACCACTGCGCCAGCTTGCGCCGCTCGACCAGCGCCCCCGAGCGCCAGCCGCGCCCGTCGATCACCTGCTCGTTGGCGAGCACGGTGTTGTCGACCGGGTCCCAGTTGACCTCGCTCTCCTTGCGATAGACAAAGCCGCCCTTCAGGAACTCGAGGAAGATGCGCTGCTGCTCGCCGTAATATTCCGGGTCGCAGGTGGCGATCTCGCGCGACCAGTCGAGCGACAGGCCGAGCAGCTTGAGCTGCTCCCGCATGGTGGCGATGTTCTCGTAGGTCCACACGCCGGGATGGGTGTTGCGTTCGATGGCGGCGTTCTCGGCCGGCAGGCCGAAGGCGTCCCAGCCCATCGGGTGAAGGACGTTGAAGCCCTTCATGCGCTTGAAGCGCGCCACCACGTCGCCCATTACATAGTTGCGGCCATGGCCGATGTGGATGCGCCCCGACGGATAGGGGAACATCTCCAGGACGTAGTATTTCGGGCGCGGATCATCGTTGCGCGTGCGGAAGATGCCGCGCTCGTTCCAGATGGTCTGCCAGCGGGGCTCGGCCTCGCGGGCATTGTAGCGTTCGGTACTCATGCTGTTCGTGACGCGCCATGTCTCATGCGGCGCCCGTGCGGCCGGACGCCAAGGTCGGCGGGACTAGGCCATGAAGACAGGGGCGGGGTCAACCGGCTCGTCCGCCGGAACCGCCCGCGGTCCGGCGCAGCAGCAGCGAATCCGCGCGCAGGGCGCCGGCGCGGCAGGTGTTGCGCCCCGCACGCTTGGCCTCGTAGAGCGCGCCGTCGGCGGCGGCGAGCAGGTCGGAGGGCTCGCTGCTGCGACCCGACTGGCAGGCGGCATAGCCGACGGAGACCGTCACCCGCCCGCCCGGCGTGCCGGCGTGACGGATGTCGAGGCTCTCGACCATGGTGCGCAGGCGGTTGGCGACATCGCTGGCGGTCGCCAGGTCGCTGTCCGGCATGAGCAGGGCGAATTCCTCGCCGCCCAGCCGGGCGATGAGATCGCTGCCGCGCACCGAGGCGCCGAGCGCGGCGGCGATGCGGCGCAGGCAGGCGTCGCCCTCGCCGTGGCCGTACATGTCGTTATACGCCTTGAACTGATCGACATCGATCATCAGCATCGCCACGGTCCGGCTGGGGCCCTGCCAGAGCGCCGCCATCGCCCGGTCGAAGGCGCGGCGGTTGGCGAGGCCGGTCAGCGGATCGAGGCTGGCCAGCGACAGGAGCTGCTGGTTGGCCTGACGCAGCGCGTTCTCACGCTGGGTCAGCTGCCGGGCCATGGCGCCGAAGGCGGTGATCAGCGGTTCCAGCTCGGCGATGCGACCGGTGTCCGGCGGCGCGAGCGCATCCTCGCCGCGCCCGAAGCTCGCCAGCCGGGCGGCGAGGAGCTGAACCGGCTGCACGACCAGCTTTTCCCCCGCCAGCCACAAGCCGGCAAAGACGAGGAGGCAGGCGGTGGCGAAAATGGCGACGGCGCGGAAGGCCGCGGCCTCGATCGGGGCCATGACGCTGGCCGCGCTGAGCCCGATGGCGAGGCGCATATTGGTGCCGGGAAGCCGCTCGAAGCCGTAGACCCGCGCGATGCCGTCGGGCCCGCTCGAGGTGATGGTGCCGTGGGACCGGGGCAGGATGGCGGTGACGAGTTCGGTGTTCTTCAGGTTCTGGCCGAGCCATCGCGTGGCGTCCGGATAGGCGCTGATGACGATTCCCTCGGGATCGATCAGCAGGGCGACGGCGCTGACGTCGAGATCGGCGATGATCGAGATCGGAATGAGGTCGTCCAGCGCGAACTGGCCGACCAGAACCGCGATGATGTCGCCGCTATCGCCGATAACGGGCTGGGAGGCGACCACCAGCGGCCGGCGGGAGACATAGTTCTGGCCGACGCTGCTCACGTTGAAGGTGCCGGTCATGGCGACCCGGAAATAATCGCGGCGGGACACGTCGATGCCGGCGACGCCCGGCGCGGTCGAACAGGTGGCGATCCCCTGCGCGTCGATGATCGACATGGACTGCATGCCGTGCGTGGCGTCGACCACCCGCGGGAGGCTGTCACAGAAGCCCGGCGTGGTAACCTCCTGCTGGAGGTCGAGCGCCAGCGCCTGCAGGGCGCCGCGGCTCATGGCAACCGTCTCGCGAAACACGGAGACGCCCCGATCGGTGAGGTCGAGAACCTGCCGGTTGACGGCGTCGAGGCGCTCGGATCGCTCGGACAGGATGCTGAAGATGCGCTCGCCCATCAGCAGAGCGAGGATCAGTGCGGTAAGGGCTCCCAGCCGCCGGCGGATACTCGGTACATGACGGCGGGACGAGGGCCCGCCGCCCTGTGCCGTCCCCGCCCGGTTCAGCTCGGCCATGACCCCCGACTATGACTCCCGCTCGCCGCCCGGCACCCATCTGCGCTCAGTATCACCCGATCATACTAAACGCATGCTAGCGCGGGTGGTGCGCGAAGGCCGTTACAGGCCGCATCGGCCTCTCACTTCGCAGCACGGTTAACCACTCATGAAGATGCCGGCGCCGCGGAGGCGACGGCATCGTAGCCGCGTGCCGTGAACTCGATCAGGCAGAAGCCGTGGCCGAAGGGATCGGCGCAGACCGCGATCGAGCCCCAGGCCTCGTCGCGGCGCGGGGATTCGAGGATGGCGCCGGCGGACAGCGCGCGGTCGAGCGCCTGGTCGAGGTCCGCCACCACCACGTCGAGATGAACCGGGGTCCAGTGGCGGGCATAGTCGCGGGCGAGGGCCGTGCCGCGCACCGCGGTCGACCCCGGCGGGTGGGCGAGGAGATAGATCGGCGCCGTCGCCCCGACCATCTCCACCCCGCCGGCGCCGAAGCGGCGGGCTGCGACGAGGCCGAACGCCGCGGCGTAGAAGGCCTCGGCCGCCCCGAGATCGGGCACGTCGATATTGACAAGCAGCTGCATGGCTTTCACTCCCTCGACGCTTACCCCTTGAAGCCGGGATCGACCGATGACCGCGACCGCTGCCGACCGTCTCGCCGAGGTGCGCGCCCGCATCCTCGCCGCCTGCCGCGATGCCGGTCGCGATCCGGCCGGGGTCGGGCTCGTCGCCGTCTCCAAGACCTTCGGCGCGGAGGATATCATCCCTGCGCTCGACGCCGGGCAGCGTGTCTTCGGCGAGAACCGCGTGCAGGAGGCGGCCGGCAAGTGGCCCGGGCTGCGCGCGCGTTACCCCGACGTCGAGCTGCACCTGATCGGGCCGCTGCAGACCAACAAGGTGCGGGACGCGCTCGCCCTGTTCGACGTCATCCATACGCTCGACCGGCCCTCGCTCGCCGTGGCGCTCGCCAAAGAGCTGGCGCGCCCGGGGGCGCCCGCGACGCCCCGCCTGCTGGTGCAGGTCAATACCGGCGAGGAGCCGCAGAAGGCCGGCGTCGCGCCGCTGGAGGCGGATGCGTTCATCGCCGAGTGCCGCGATGTCCATGGCCTCGCCATCGAGGGGCTGATGTGCATTCCGCCCGCGGACGAGGCGCCGGCGCCGCATTTCGCGCTGCTCGCCAGCATCGCCCGCCGCAACGGGCTGGCGACGCTGTCCATGGGCATGAGCGCGGATTATCCGGTGGCGATCGGGCTGGGCGCGACGCTGGTGCGGGTGGGCAGCGCCATTTTCGGCCATCGCTGAAACGATCAACCGATCCGCAGGCGCGTGCCGGGCCGCAAATGCGGCAGCAGCCGGCGCAGGTCGGCCGGGCGGAAGGCGACGCAGCCGGCGGTGGGGCCGCCGTCCGGCCGTTCCAGATGCAGGAACACCGCCGAGCCGCCGCGCGCCTTGCGCGGGCGCTGGTTGTGGTCGAGCACGATGACGAGGTCGTAGAGGCGGTCCGCGCGCCACATCTCCTCATGCGAGGCCCGCAGCGGCAGGCGGACCGGCCGGTTGTAGCGGCGATCGGCGGGATCGTCGCACCAGCCATCGTCGCGCCGGATCGGCCGGATCGGCAGACGGGTGACGGGACGGGCGCCCCGGTCCGCCCGCCAGCGCAGTTCGACCAGCCGCCAGATGCCGGCGGGCGTGGCGCCGTCGCCCTCCTTCTTGGCGTGGCGGATGCCCGCGCGGCCGAGCGCCACGGGGATACGGCTGCCGCGCCAGAGCAGGACGCCGCGCTGCTTGTGCCCCGGCTGCGTCACGACGCGCAACGCCGGCGCCACCGGTCCCTGAGCCGATCCCGATCTGCGACGATCCACGCCCGTTCCACCTTCACGATCACGTCAGCTCGGCCCGTAAAGCCGGCTTTGCCCGATCCGGCAACCGCTGTTGCGCTTGCCGGCTCCCCATCCGTCAGCCTACTTCCGCAGCGCGCGGCGCCGGTGCATCCTATACGAGATCGGCGGGAGCGATTCACGCGGCGTGAACACAGCGGCGCCTGTCCTCATGAGTGGGACGGGCGGGTCACGGGAAAAATCAGATGGCGAATGCCCAGCGAATTCTGGTGGTCGACGACGACATCGAGCTTCGCGATGCGCTGGTGGAACAGCTCGGCCTGCTCGACGAGTTCGAGACCGTCACGGCCGGAACAGCGCAGGAGGCGATGGCGGAAGTCGAGGCGAGCCGCATCGATCTCGTGCTGATGGATGTGGGCCTGCCGGACATGGACGGGCGTGATGCCGTGCGCGCCATGCGCCGCAAGGGGTTCAAGGCCCCGGTCATCATGCTGACCGGCCACGACACCGAGAGCGACACCATCATGGGGCTCGAGGCGGGCGCCAACGACTATGTCGTCAAGCCGTTCCGCTTCGCCGTGCTGCTGGCCCGCATCCGGGCGCAGGTGCGCTCGCACGAGGCGAGCGAGGACGCCGTCTTCACCATCGGCCCCTATACGTTCCGGCCCGGCGCGAAGCTGCTCGTCACCGAGCGGAACTCGAAGATCCGCCTGACCGAGAAGGAGACGGCGATCCTGCGCTACCTCTACCGCGCCGGAAAGAAGCCGGTGGCGCGCGAGATCCTGCTGCAGGAAGTGTGGGGCTACAATTCCGGCGTGACCACGCACACGCTGGAAACCCACATCTACCGCCTGCGCCAGAAGATCGAGAAGGATCCCTCCCACCCGAACCTGCTGGCGACCGAGGCGGGCGGCTACAAGCTGCTGCCCTGACCGGAACGCGCCGCCGGCCGACCACGCGTCCGGTGTTCCCGCGCCGAGCGCCGGGCGATGCGCCCGCGGGTCGGCCGCGGCGCGGGGCGATTTGTCCTAGGCTCTGCCGGGAAAGTGTGATTCGCTCGGCAGAACCGCGTCGCGACGCGACCGGCGCCCGCCGAATCCGCTTGCCCTTGCCCTCCTGCCCCTGGCCGCCTGCCGCATGTCCATCGACGACGATATTGCGCTGCTCGACCGGATACCGACCTTCCAGATGCTCGGGCGGGACGCGCTGCGAATCATCGCCATCGGTGCCGAGAGCCGGATCGTGCGGGGCGGCGACATCCTGTTCCGCGAGGGGCAGTCGGGTGATTCGGGCTATGTCGTCGTCAGCGGCACCTTCGCCCTGACGCAGGAGCGGCGCAGCCGGCGCCGGGACGGGCCGCAGACCGTCGGCCCGGGCACGCTGATGGGCGAACTCGCCCTGCTCACCGACTGCAAGCGCCCGGCGACCGCGACCGCCACCGAGCTGTCCACGGTGCTGCGCATCCCCCGCAGCATCTTCCTGCGCACGCTCGAGAGCTATCCCGACGCGGCCGCCCGCGTCGCCCGCATGATCCGCGACCGCATCGCCGGCACGCTGACCGATCTCGATGCCGTCCGCCAGCGCCTCGAGGCGATCGAGCCGCCCCCGCGTGCGCCCGGCCGTCCGCTCGGGCGCTGAGCGGGGCAGCCGCCATGATCCCGGTTACCGCGACCATCGCCCTCGACGAGGCGGAGATCGAGGAGAGCTTCGTGCGCGCCTCGGGACCGGGCGGGCAGAACGTCAACAAGCTCTCCACCGCCGTGCAGCTGCGCTTCGACGCGCGCGGCTCGCCCAGCCTGCCGGAGGGCGTCAAGGAACGGCTCACGACCCTGGCCGGGCGGCGCATGACCCGCGAGGGGGTGATCGTGATCATCGCCCAGCGCTTCCGCACCCAGGAGCGCAACCGCGAGGACGCGCTGGAACGGCTGCTGGAGCTCATCCGCGCGGCGAGCGTGGTGCCGGTCAAGCGCCGCCCGACACGGCCGACGCTCGGCTCGAAGGTGCGGCGGCTCGACAGCAAGGCGAAGCGCGGCGAGGTGAAGTCGCTGCGCCAGTCGCGACCCAAGCACGAGGACTGACGCCGGCGGCGGAACCTTGCCGCCCCGCTCAGAAATCGGAGGCGATGCCCTTCACTTCCCAGTCGCCGTAGCGCACCGGCTCGGGGCCGTCGCGGCCGTTGATCTCGGCCGGGGCGGGCTGGGCGTCGGCGTCGCGGGCCGCGCGCCGGGCCGCGGCCTCCTCCAGCGCGCGGCGCGCGGCCGGGGTGAGGGGGCGTCCGGGCGCGGCGGCGGCCGGCAGGGGGGGCGGCGTTTCGGGTTCGCTCATGGCGCGCTAGCATCAATCTCCCGGGGGCGGCGTCAAGGGTCGGCGCCCGCTCTGCCCTTGCGGAAGCGAGCCGCCGTTCCCATCCTAGTTCAGCCGTTTTCCGCATCCTTGATGAGGCGGGCGGCGGTGGAGGAGGACCATGAACTATCTGCGCACGGCGATCCTGCTCGCGGGCATGACGGCCCTGTTCATGGCCGTCGGCTTCCTGCTGGGCGGGCGCGGCGGCATGATGATCGCGTTCGTCGTCGCCGCGGGCATGAACATCTTCAGCTACTGGAACTCGGACAAGATGGTGCTGTCGATGTACGGCGCCCGCCGGGTCGACCGCTCGAGCGCGCCGGAATATGTCGGCATGGTCGAGGAGCTGGCGCGGCGGGCGAACCTGCCGATGCCGGCGGTCTACATCATGGACAACCCCCAGCCGAATGCCTTCGCGACCGGGCGCAACCCGCAGAACGCCGCGGTGGCGGCGACCACGGGGCTGCTCAACTCGCTGTCGCGCGAGGAAGTCGCCGGCGTGATGGCGCACGAACTCGCGCACATCAAGAATCACGACACGCTGACCATGACGATCACCGCCACGCTGGCGGGCGCCATCTCGATGCTGGCGAATTTCGGCATGTTCTTCGGCGGCGACCGCGACCGGCCGTTCGGCGCCATCGGCACGATACTGATGATGATCCTCGCCCCGATGGCGGCGATGGTGGTGCAGATGGCGATCTCCCGCTCGCGCGAATACGAGGCCGACAAGCTCGGCGCTGAAATGTGCGGCCAGCCGATGTGGCTCGCCTCGGCGCTGGCGCGCATCTCCAATGCCGCGCACCAGGTGCCGAACATGGAGGCCGAGCACAACCCGGCGACCGCGCACATGTTCATCATCAATCCGCTGTCGGGCGCGCGTATGGACAATCTGTTCTCCACCCACCCGGCGACCGAAAACCGCATCGCGGCGCTGCGGGCGCTGGCCGAGCGCATGGGTGGCGGCGGGTCGGGCTTTGCGTCGGCGACGCCCCGGGGCGGGTCCGTGGCGACGGGCTCCTCCGGCGCCTGGGGGCGCGGTGCGGCGCCCGACACCCCCCGGCGGGGGCCGTGGGGCTGACCCTCCCGGCGCGGCGTCCGCCGCCGTCCCCTCGGCACGATGACCCACGCTTGAAATGACGCGCCGTCGAGGTTACAGAGAGCGCCGTTGCCGCTTTAGCTCAGCTGGTAGAGCATCGCATTCGTAATGCGGGGGTCACAGGTTCGAATCCTGTAAGCGGCACCACTTCCCCGCCCGTCGGCGCCGTCCAACTAACCGGGCGACTTCCCATCATCCTGCCCTCTGCCGGAATTCGTGCACGCACCCTTTCGGTGCGGGCGCGTCGATTCCCCCGATCTCGCCCGGCCGCTTCCGCGCGGTCTCGACGGCGGACCGACGGGTGCGCCTCGGCAAGGTGCGGCCCGGCGCCGATCGTCGCGGCGCGTGGCGCAACCATAGCTCCGCCGCAATCCGCGACTGAGCTTGACGCCGTTGTCGCGGTTCACCGAAAGGTCGGGCGATGGATGCGGCGATCCGGACGTTGGGCGAAAAGCTCCTGATGCATGGCGCGAGCTCTCTGTCGGAGCGCGACCGGCGGCTGCTTCACCGACTGGCCCGGCGGATCGAGACCAGCCAGCACCGGCTCGCGACGGTGCCCTTCCACGAACGGCTCGCCGAAAAGCTCTCGATGTGGGCGGGGTCCTGGGTCTTCATCGGCTGTTTCCTGGGGCTGCTGGTGTTCTGGCTGGAAATGAACTCGCACCGGCACGTACCGTTCGACCCGTTTCCCTACCCGGCCCTCAACCTGTTTCTGTCCATCCTGGCGCCGACGCAGGCGCTGCTCATCCTGATGGCGCAGAACCGGCAGACCCGCCGCAGCCGGGCCCACGCCGCAAAGGAATATGCCATCACCCTGCGCATGGCGGTGGAGGTCGCCACTCTGCGCGACATCGCCGCCGCACGCCCGTCCGGCGCCGAGGGTCGCCTGCGCGCGGTCGAGGAGGCGCTCGGACGGATCGAGCAGCGCCTCGCGCAACCGACCTTCGTGCCCGAGGGTAACGGCGCGCACCCCTCCGCCGTCCATCCGCTGGCACCGATGGGCGGCCTGCATCCGGCCGGCGGCACGGGGCGCGACGTGCGGCTGCGCGACTGAAGGGCCCGGCGCGCCCAGCAAGGCGTGCTGAAATATGCGGCAGACGGCGGTATCGCGCTGCAACAGCAACCGGGAAATGGGTGGGGTGATTCTGAACCCCGCGGAGGCCAACCGGGGCCGGATCCGACGTGTTCCGCTCGTGCGTCCTGTGCGCGGCGTCGCTGTCAGCCGGGGCGCTGCGGCAGGTAACGGAGATTACTCGATCGGCACGCGGACGGCGCGAGCGGTGGAGCGGATGCGGGGGCCGTCGCCGCCGACGAAAAAGGGCCGACGCGGTGACGTCGGCCCTTTCAGATCACGTAATCGACTGAATCAAAACCAGTTTCGGGCATGGCGCCGGGTCAGCGCTTGGTGTTCTGGGTCGATTCCTTGACCGCTTCGTCATGATACCAGCTGCCGCTGTAGTCGAACTTGGGCAGCCAGCGCGGGTCGATCTCGTCGCGGCGGGGCTCGGCGTCGCGCTGGCCATGAAGGCCGGCACGACCTCCCTTCGGGAAGGCGTATATCTTGGCGCCGAGGCCAGGACTGGAACGTTGCATTGTCTTGTCTCCAGATTTTGCAGCGCGATGCAGCGCCGCTCGGGAAAACCTTATAGCACATCTTGGCCAGATGTTGCGCAGAATGCCTGTTATGAAATCACCGAATGGCTAAAAAATCAGCACGCGCCAATCGTGCTTGCGCCTCCGGCAACGCGCCCGGGCCCGCACCGGTTCCGTGCCGCCGCGGCGTCAGGTTCCGCCCCGCCCGTATGCCCATGGCGCCACAGGGGTGGCGGGCGATGGCCGGTTAGTGCTGTGGAATCAACCCGCTCCGTCCGCGATCCGGGCCGCCGCGCTGATCGGTCCCCACCCGCGCGATCGTGCGCCCGGCGCGGTGGGCACCACCGCCGGCCGCAATTGGCACGGGAAATGCTTCGAATTTAGCAGCCGCTGGCTGGGCCACCCGGATCCGCCGGGGCGTGCCTCGTCATTCCACGAGAGACCCGACATGACAAAGTACAAGCTCGAGTACATCTGGCTCGACGGCTACAAGCCGACCCCGAACCTGCGCGGCAAGACCCAGATCAAGGAATTCGATCACTTCCCGACGCTGGACGATCTCCCGCTCTGGGGCTTCGACGGTTCCTCGACGCAGCAGGCCGAAGGCCACAGCTCGGACTGCATCCTGAAGCCCGTCGCGGTCTATCCGGACCCGGCCCGCAAGAACGGCGTGCTCGTCATGTCCGAAGTGCTGCTGCCCGACGGCACGCCGCACCCGACCAATGCCCGCGCCACCATCCTGGACGATGAGGGCGCCTGGTTCGGCTTCGAGCAGGAATACTTCTTTTACAAGGACGGCCGTCCGCTCGGCTTCCCCGAGCACGGCTACCCCGCCCCGCAGGGCCCGTACTACACCGGCGTCGGCTTCAAGAATGTCGGCGACGTCGCGCGCCAGATCGTCGAGGAGCATCTCGAGCTCTGCCTCGAGGCCGGCATCAACCACGAAGGCATCAACGCGGAAGTCGCGAAGGGCCAGTGGGAATTCCAGATCTTCGGCAAGGGCTCCAAGAAGGCCGCCGACGAGGTGTGGATCGCCCGCTACCTGCTGCTCCGTCTCACCGAGAAGTACGGCGTGGACATCGAGTTCCACTGCAAGCCGCTCGGCGACACCGACTGGAACGGCTCGGGCATGCACTGCAACTTCTCGACCGAGTATATGCGCACCATCGGCGGCAAGGAGTATTTCGAAGCCCTGATGGCCGCCTTCGGCAAGAACTGGAAGGAGCACATCGAGGTCTACGGCCCGGACAACGACAAGCGTCTGACCGGCAAGCACGAGACGGCGCCCTGGAACAAGTTCTCCTACGGCGTGGCCGATCGCGGCGCCTCGATCCGCGTGCCGCACTCCTTCGTGAAGAACGACTACAAGGGCTATCTCGAGGATCGCCGCCCGAACTCCCAGGGCGACCCCTATGCGATCGCCTCGCGCGTGCTGTCGACCATTGCCGAGGTTCCGACCAAGGTGTCGGCCGCGGCCTGATCGCCAGCTCCGGCGCCGCGCGCACCGGTCCGATCGAACCAACCGCGCCGGGGGCTCCCTCCCGGCGCGGTTTGCGTTTTCGGTGAATGCCGCCGCAGCGGGCGGAACGCGTGCCGATGCGGTGCGGTCGGGCGCCGTCTTCGGCCGCGGTGGCGTCCGGGACACTGCGTATAGCGCCGGGACGGGTGGCGCGCCCGCACTGTATTTTCGTCGTGAATATTTACCGATTCCGGGGAATGAAACTGTTTCCGGTGCATCTTCGTTGTCAGGACCGAGGGGAAATCCTAGCTTGCAGCGGGGCGATTTTTCCTCCCTCAACAAAAGGATAACTGGAGGCGCCGATGTCCGAACCCCCGCACAGCCGCCGAACCCCCTACAAGTCACCCTTCTGGGCCGGCAGTCTCTCCCGCATTGCGATCGCCGCCGTGTTCGGCTGGACGACGACCGTCTACCCGGTCCTCGCGCAGACGCCGCCCGTTCCCGCCGAGCCGCCCGCCTCCGCGCAGCCGACGCCGCCCGAGGCGCCGCCCCCGGCGGCGGCCGCCCAGCCCGAGGTGCCCGCGCCGGCGGCCACGCCCGCGCCGCCGCCCGGCCTGCCGCAGGCGCCCAACGCCGCCGCTCCGGCGGCACCGGCCTATACGGTCGCGGACCTGCAATATCTGCTCGGTCCGATCGCGCTCTACCCGGATCCGCTGCTGGCGCTCATCCTGCCGGCGAGCATGTTCCCGCAGCAGGTGATCGACGCCGACGCCTGGCTCACCGCCAACGAAGCGGCGGCGACGCGCGGCGATTTCGCGGCCGCCGAGGCGAAGGGCTGGGATGCGTCGGTGCAGGCGCTGCTGCGCTTTCCCGACGTGATCGAGATGCTGGCCGAACATCCCGACTGGATGGAATCGCTGGGCATCGCCTTCGCCACCCAGCCGGGCGACGTCTCGACCGTGGTGCAGATGCTGCGCGCCCAGGCGGCCAGCAAGGGCAATCTCAAGAGCACGCCGCAGCAGAACGTCGTCACCCGCCAGGAAGGCGGCCAGCAGGTCATCTACATCCAGCCGGCCAATCCCGAGCGCATCTATGTGCCGACCTACGATTCCTCGGCGGTCTTCAACACCGCGGTGACCGGCGCCCTGCTGTTCGGCACGGGCGTGCTGGTGGGTTCGGCGTGGAACAATAACTGGGGCTGGAACAACCGGCGCTGGAACACGGTGTGGGTGCATCCCCCCGGCTGGCACCGCCCGCCGCACTGGAACCGTCCGCCCGGCTGGCGTCCGCCGCCGCCCGGTCGTCCCGGCCGTCCACCCGGGCAGTGGCGTCCCGACCGTCCCGGCAGTGCCTGGCCGGATCGCCCGGGCCGTCCCGACCGGCCGATCGTTCGGCCCGATGGTCCCGGCGTGCGTCCCGACCGGCCGGTCCGCCCGGAACGTCCCGGCGTCCGCCCGGAGCGGCCCGACCGTCCCGGTGCGCGTCCTGATCGTCCCGGCGCCCGCCCCGACCGTCCCGGTGCGCGTCCTGATCGTCCCGGCGCCCGTCCCGAGCGTCCGGGTGCGCGACCCGAACGTCCGGGTGCCCGTCCCGAGCGTCCGAACGCGCGACCGGGTGAGAATGCGCGTCCGCGTCCGCCGCAGAACGCCCGTCCGGGCCAGAATGCGCGCCCGCGCCCGCCGCAGAACGCCCGACCCGGCCAGAATGCGCGCCCGCGCCCGCCGCAGAACGCCCGTCCCGGCCAGAATGCGCGTCCGCGTCCGCCGCAGAACGCCCGGCCGCGGCCGCAGCAGCGCCCGTCCAATGCCCGGCCGGCCCCGCGCCGTCCGCCGCAGGGACCGGGACGCAACTGACGCCGGCATTCCAGGCCGTCCTCGAGGGGCCGGAGGCGACACCGTCTCCGGCCTCCTGCGGCACCGGCGCCACCGGTGCGGTGCGGCCACACGAATGACATATCGCCGGTTTCCTCTCCCCGGCGATGGCGTCACATCTTCTCACACGATCGATTCCGCCCGTCCTGGCGGCCCTCGCTCTGGCGGGGCTTGCGGCCATGCCCGCCGCCCAGGCGAAGACACGACCGCGCACGGGCACGAGCAAGACCAGCCGCGCCACCCGTGCCGCCACGCCCGCCGGCACCGCCGAGACGGCGCTCAGCGACAAGACGTTGATGTCGCTCGATCCGGCGGCGCGCATCGAGCAGCGCTGCAATGCCCGCGGCATGGGCGAGGTCGGCCGGCAGCGCAGCGACCTCCATCCCGACGAACTGGTCGCCTATGCGTTTGCCGACACGCAGGCCGGGCCGGACAGCCTGAAGGCGCCGGGCGCGGCGGTGCGCAGCGGCAATGTCTGGTACCACATGTCCTATTCCTGCCAGACCAGCGCCGAGGGTACCGACATCCGCGCCTTCAGCTTCAAGCTCGGCGACGCGATTCCCGAATCGGAGTGGGCGCAGCATTATCTGGTGCCGCCATAGGCCGTCGACGAGCGTCGACCGGTACCCGGCCCTTGTCGCGGCGGCGCGAATCGTGGCACCCATAAAGACGTCCCGAATCAACGGGTTGGTCCGTGTTCGACGGGAGCAGACGCCAGCTGCGCGCCAGCCGGCGTCGGATCGGCCGGCGTCTCCCGCTTTCAAAACCCTGTCTTCCGGAACCCCTGATGAAGTCCGATAGAACCGATCCGCGCAGCCGTGCCGAAGCGCTGTTCGCCGCCACCCAGAAGGCCCCGGCCGCCGCTCCCGCGACGGGGCTGACGCCGCAGCAGGCCGAGGAGCTGGCCCTGCGCGAGAAGACGTTGCGTCTCAAGGCCTTGCGCGAAGAGCGGGAAAAGGCGGCGGCCGATCTGCGCGGCGCCGTCCGGCACGCCGCCCGCCTCGCCCGGGCCAAGCGCTGAGCCGCCCGGCTCGCGGCCGGTCGACCCGCGCGAGCGCGACCGCTCCGCAACTTGCCCGATAGGCGGGCCCGCCAAACGCCGCTAGCGTCCCGCGGATGACACCCCCGCGCGATACCGGTGCCGATACCGTCTTTGCCGCCGCCCGCATGCCGGCGACGCTGCCGGGATTCGTGCTGCGCTTCGGCTTTGCCCATCAGGTCGCACTCTCGGTGCTGTCGGTGGCGGTGTTCCTTCTGGAGATGGTGCCGCTCGAGATCCAGCGGCGGATCGTCAACGACGCCTTCAAGGGCGGCGAATACCGTACCATCCTGGTGCTGGCGCTGATCTATGCCGGCGTCGCGTTCGGGCAGGGCCTGATCAAGCTCGCCATGAACATCTATCGCAACTGGCTCGGCGAGAAGGCCGTGCGCAGCCTGCGGCTCACCGTGGAGACGCTCGCCCGCCGGGCGCCGGCGGATGGCAGCGGGGCGCGGGCGGTCGGCATCGAGACCTCGCTGATGCTGGCCGAGGCCGAGCCGATCGGCGGCTTCGTCGGCTCCTTCCTGTCGGAGCCGCTGGTGCAGGGCGGCATCCTCGTCAGCATCTTCGGCTACATGGTCTATCTGCAGCCGGCCATGGCGCTGGTGGCGCTGCTCGTCTTCATCCCGCAGATCGTGTTCGTGCCGATCATGCAGGCGGCGATCAACCGGCGGGTCGCCAGCCGCATCGCCACGCTGCGCGAGGTGAGCGGGGGCATGGTGGCGGAGGTGGCCGACACCGAGGGCACGCCGGGCCGGCTGCAGCGGCGACGCATCGACACCGTCTTCGCGCTCGACATGGGCATCTTCAAGCTGAAGTTCTCGATGAACTTCCTGATGAACCTTCTCAACCACATCGCCGTCGCCGGTGTCCTCGCGGTGGGCGGCTGGTTCGTGGTGAACGGGCAGACCGAGGTCGGCACCGTGGTCGCCTTCCTCTCCGGCCTGTCGCGGGTGAACGATCCGTGGGGCGGGCTGGTCGACTGGTTCCGCGACCTCGCGGTGACGCTGACCAAATACCGGCTGGTGGCGAGCGCGGTACGGGACATCGATGCCGAGTTGCGCACGCAGGCGGGTCGGGCGTTCAGCCCGCCGGGTTCGGTGCCGGCGCCGTCGCCGTCGCGATGAACAGGGCGCGGGCTTCCTGGGCCCGTGCGGCGATGAAGCGCTCCACCTCGCGGATCCGCCGCAATTCGTGCACATCCGCGTGGGTCACCAGCCAGTAGGTACGGCGGAAGGCGAGATCGGGCAGCAGCGGCACCAGTTCGGGATGCGCCCGCGCCGCGTAGTCGTGCAGGATGCCGACACCGCCGCCCGCCCGCACCGCCTCCATCTGGCCGACCACGCTGGCGCAGGCGAGCCGGCGGGCCTCGATGTCGCGGAACGCCTCGAAATAATCGAGCGCCGGGCTGTAGAGCAGGTCCGGCACATAGGTGACGAGCGTGCGCCCGGCGAGATCGGCAAGGCTCGCGATCGGGCCGGTGCGCGCGAGATAGGCGCGCGCGGCGTAGACGCCGAGCGTGTAGTCGGTGAGCTTGCGCGCGACGAGCCGCCCCTCCTCCGGGCGCTGCAGCGTGACGGCGATGTCGACCTCGCGCCGGGGCAGCGAGAAGCTGCGCGGCAGCGGCACCAGCTGGAGTTCGAGGCGCGGATGGGTTTCCGCCAGCGCGCCGAGGCGGGGGGCGAGGAAATAGCTGCCGAACCCGTCGGGCGCGCCGATCCGCACCGGACCGGAGACGGCGAGATCGAAATCGCCGAGCGCGGACTGCGCCTTCAGCGTCTCGGTCTCGATGCGCTCGGCATGGACGAGCAGCCGCTCGCCCGCCGGGGTCAACTCGCAGCCCGAGGTGCGCCGCTCGACCAGCCGCGCGCCGAGGCGCGTCTCCAGCGCGCCGAGCCGGCGCCCGACCGTGGCGTGATCGAGGCCGAGCTGGCGCGCCGCCGCCAGCATCTGGCCGGCGCGGGCGACGGCGAGGAAGACGCGCAGGTGATCCCAATCCATGCTCTGCCCATTTCCGCACAATGGATGCGGAATCATATGCGTTGAAGTGCCAAGCATCGGCAAGCATCAAGGGCCATGCCTCTCTGCGCGCGCCGCGCGGACGGCATCTGTCGCAACAAGGGAGACGGGCATGGCGATCGTCGGGCATTTCATCAACGGCAAGACGGTCACGCCCGCCGGCGGTCGGCTGGCACCGGTGTTCGATCCCTCGACCGGCGCGACCGCGACCGAGGTGGCACTGGCCAGCGCCGCGACGGTGGGCGAGGCGGTGGCCGCCGCGGCGAAGGCGCTGCCGGCCTGGGCCGAGACGCCGCCGCTGACCCGCGCCCGCATCATGTTCAAGTTCAAGGCGCTGCTCGACCGCGACATCGACGCGCTCGCGAGCGCCATCACCCGCGAGCACGGCAAGACCTTCGAGGACGCCAAGGGCGAGGTGACCCGCGGCATCGAGGTGGTGGAATTCGCCTGCGGCATCCCGCATCTGCTGCGCGGCGACTTCACCGAGCAGGTGGCGCGCGGCGTCGACGTGTTCTCGGCCCGCCATCCGGTCGGGGTGTGCGCCGGCATCACCCCGTTCAACTTCCCGGCGATGGTGCCGATGTGGATGTTCCCGGTGGCGATCGCCTGCGGCAACACCTTCGTGCTGAAGCCCTCCGAGAAGGATCCGACCCCCTCGCTGATGCTGGCCGAGCTGCTCGCCGAGGCCGGGCTGCCGGCCGGCGTGTTCAACGTCGTGCAGGGCGACAAGGAGGCGGTGGACACCCTGCTGACGCATCCCGACGTCGCCGCCGTGAGCTTCGTCGGCTCCACCGCCATCGGCGAGTATGTCTACCGCACCGCCTGCGCGCACGGGAAGCGGGCGCAGGCGCTGTGCGGGGCCAAGAACCACCTCGTGGTGATGCCCGACGCCGACCTCGACAAGACCGTCGACGCGCTGATGGGCGCGGGCTACGGCTCGGCCGGCGAGCGCTGCATGGCGGTGTCGGTCGCGGTGGCGGTCGGGGGCGTGGGCGACGCGCTGCTCGACAGGCTGGTGCCGAAGGTGCGGGCGCTCAAGGTCGGCCCCGGCATGGACCCGGACAGCGAGATGGGCCCGCTGGTGACGAAGGAGCACCTCGCCAAGGTGCGCGGCTATATCGACGACGGCGTCGCGGCCGGCGCCAAGCTCGTCGTCGACGGGCGCGGGCTGAAGCTGCAGGGCTATGAGAACGGCTATTTCCTCGGCGGCACGCTGTTCGACGACGTGACGCCGGACATGAAGATCTACAAGGAGGAGATCTTCGGGCCGGTGCTCTCGGTGGTCCGCGTCGACCGCTACGACGAGGCGCTCAAGCTGGTGAACGACCACGAATACGGCAACGGCGCCGCCATCTTCACCCGCGACGGCGATGCCGCCCGCGCCTTCGACCGCGACGCGAAGGCCGGCATGATCGGCATCAACGTGCCGATACCCGTGCCGGTGGCGTTCCACTCCTTCGGCGGCTGGAAGCGCTCGATCTTCGGCGATCGCAACGTCTACGGCATGGAAGGCGTCGGTTTCTACACCAAGATGAAGACCACCACCGCCCGCTGGCCCACCGGCATCCGCGAAGGCGCCCAGTTCGTCATGCCGACGACGGGGTGAGGGCTTTCGAAGGGTTCCTGTCTACCGACGGTTGCGGTAAGGATGGTGCAGTCACCCTCTGCAACCGTCGGAAGCCGATGAAACGTACGCTCGTCGTGTTATCGCTTGTCGCGGGATGCATGATGGGCGGCATCAACCCGATACTTGCCGCCTGGAAATGCGGCAGCGCCTCGTTTCGCAGTGAAGTGACGTCGCTCTCCGCTCAATTGCGGGAGCTCGGCTATTCTTCCGAGGAAGGGCGCTATCTTCTGGGTGTCGCGGCCCGGCGGGCCTCGTCCTGGGGGCTCGGGGATTTGAACGATGCTGGGCGTGCCTGCGGCACGGCTGGTGTCGGCGCCATGATGATTGGATGCACCAAGGCGACGCTGGCGAAGACGCTCCGATCCACGGCCGGTGATGCCGCTGAACAAGTTGCTGCTCCGATTAGCCTTGCCGGCATCGGTTGGGAGCGCAAGCGATACTCACGCCGGGAGCTGGCGTTTATCGGGACGTTTCAGGGCTGCTACGTGGCCGCGGGCGGGGTTTTTCTTCGCTGAAGGGTCTCGGGGCCCGTCCACATTGGTCCGCAAAATCGTTGCCCTTGAACAGGCGCTGCGCTGCGCCTTCGGCTCCGCTGGTCCGGGGCACGCACCGAAGACGTGACCGTCGTCACGCCGCCTCCACATCCGTCCCGGCAAACCTCCCGCCCGCCGACAGCACCGGCACGCGGTAGGCCTTGGCGCAGGCGTAGGTCAGGCACCCGGCGAGGCTGAGGCCTTTGGGGCGCTCGGGCGACCGGCCGTAAGAGGCAAAGGCCGCGACCGCGCGCTTCGTCACGGCGGCGTTGATCGGCACCAGCGCGATGCCGGCGGTGTCGAGCAGCGCCTGCACCGCCGCTTCCACCTTCACCGGGTCGATGTCGAGCCGCACCGACAGAAGGGCGGCGGCCTCCAGCACCGCCGGCCCGGAGGTGAAGCGCGCCGTCGCGCCGGCGATCCTTTCCGCCAGCGCGGTAGCCTCCGGCGCGCCGGCGAGCAGGGCGACGATGACCGAGGCGTCGATGAACATCAGCGGCGCGCCGGCACGAGAGCGGGAGCCATCTCAACGGCCCCACAGGGCGTCGATGTCGTCCGGGCCCGGTGCCCGCCGGTTCGGCCCGGCCTGCGTCGCGAGCAGCTGCGCGATCCGCGCGATGCGCTCGGCAAGCGGCTGCTTCTCGGCCTCGCGGCGCAGCTCGGCCTCCAGCGACTGGATGACGGCCTCGGTCATGGTGATCCTGCGCGCTTTCGCCAGCTTCGAGGCGAGCTTGCGGGCGCGGTCGTCCCGTATCTGAAGGGTCATCGCAGACAAATCCGGCATGGAGAGCGTATGGACGACCTACCATCGCGTCCATACGCTGTCATGTCACGCAGAGGCTAGCGCGACGTCGTTCGGACGATGCTTCACGCCACTGCGAAGATGGTCGCGCCCTCGTCCGCGGTGCCGACCGCCGCGCGGAAGGGGGCGAAGAGTTCGCGCCCGACGCCGCTGTGGAAATGCGACAGGTCGGCGCTCACCGCCTCGCGCGCGGCCCATTCGGCGGGGTCGACCTTCACCGTGATGGTGCCGGCCACCGCATCGACGCGCACGATATCGCCTTCGCGGATCCTGGCGATCGGCCCGCCATCGGCGGCCTCGGGTGTCACGTGGATGGCGGCGGGCACCTTGCCGGAGGCGCCGGAGAGGCGCCCGTCCGTCACCAGCGCCACCTTCTGCCCGCGATCCTGCAGCACGCCGAGCGGCGGCATCAGCTTGTGCAACTCGGGCATGCCGTTGGCCTTCGGCCCCTGGAAGCGCACCACGGCGACGAAATCGCCCTTCAGCGCGCCGGCCTTGAACGCCGCCTGCAATTCCTCCTGCGCGTGGAAGATGCGGGCGGGGCCCTCGATGATGTGGCGCTCGGGCGCGACGGCGGAGGTCTTGATCACCGCGCGGCCGATGTCGCCGGCGAGCAGCTTGAGCCCGCCGGTGGCCTGGAACGGCGCGTTCGCGCCGCGCAGCACCGCCTCGTCGCCGCTCGCGGTGGCGCCGTCGCGCCAGCCGAGCGCGCCGTCGGCGGTCAGCACCGGCTCGACCGTGTAGGCGTCGAGCCCGCCGCCCCACACCGTCTCGACGTCACGGTGCAGCAGACCCTCGCCGAGCAGCGAGCGGATGACGAAGCCCATGCCGCCGGCGGCGTGGAAATGGTTCACGTCGGCCTTGCCGTTCGGGTAGACGCGGCAGAGCAGGGGCACGACGTCGGCGAGGTCGGAGAAATCGTCCCAGGAGAGCTTGATGCCCGCCGCCGCCGCCATGGCGACGATGTGCAGCGTGTGGTTGGTCGAGCCGCCGGTGGCGTGCAGGCCGACCACGCCGTTGACGAAGGCCTTCTCGTCCAGCATCCGCCCGATCGGCACATAGTCGTTGCCCAGCGCCGTCATCGCCATGGCGCGCTCGGCGGCGGCGGTGGTCAGCGCGTCGCGCAGCGGCGTGTTGGGGTTGACGAAGGAGGCGCCGGGCAGATGCAGGCCCATGATCTCCATCATCATCTGGTTGGTGTTGGCGGTGCCGTAGAAGGTGCAGGTGCCCGGCCCGTGATAGGAGAGCGACTCCGCCTCCAGCAGCGCGTCGCGGCCGACCTTGCCCTCGGCGAAGAGCTGGCGGATCTTGGCCTTCTCGTCGTTCGGCAGCCCCGACGTCATCGGTCCCGCCGGGATGAACACCGCCGGCAGGTGGCCGAAGGCGAGCGCGCCGATGACGAGGCCGGGCACGATCTTGTCGCAGATGCCGAGGAACACGGCGGCGTCGAAGGTCTGGTGCGACAGCGCCACCGCGGTGGCGAGCGCGATCACCTCGCGCGAAAACAGCGAGAGCTCCATGCCCGCCTCGCCCTGGGTCACACCATCGCACATGGCCGGCACGCCGCCCGCCACCTGCGCGACGCCGCCGGCCGCGCGGGCCGCCGCGCGGATCAGGTCGGGATAGCGCTCATAGGGCTGGTGGGCCGAGAGCATGTCGTTATAGGCGGTGACGATGGCGAGGTTGGCGCCGGTGCCCGAGCGCAGCATCGCCTTGTCGCCCGGCGAGCAGGCGGCGAACCCGTGCGCCTGGTTGGCGCAGCCGAGGCCCTGACGGCGCGGCTCCTTGGCCGCCGCCGCGGCGATCTTGTCCAGATAGCGCGCCCGGCTGTCGCGCGAGCGCGCGGCGATGCGCTCGGTCACCTCACCGATACGGGCGTTCACGGACGAGGCGGGGCTTGCTTGGACGGCCATGCGGACCTCCTGGCTGAGGGGTGGCGGGCGCCGGAGACGAAAGCCTCACGGGCACCAGAAAATCGCGGGCGGGTTCGGGGCGCGCAGCACCGCGCGTACGGGCATCTCGGCGACCGGGCCCTCGCCGAGCGCGGCGTCGAGCACCGGACGCTTGGCGTCCCCTTCGATATGGAGGGCGAGGCGATCGGCCGCCAGCAGTACCGGCAGGGTGAGGGTGAGGCGCGGCTCGCCCGCGCCCGGCGCGCGCATCGGCATCAGGCCGACCATGCCGTCGGGGTCGAGCGCCTCATCGAGCCGGTCGCCGCCGGGGAAGAAGGAGGCGGTGTGCCCGTCCTCGCCCATGCCGAGCACGGCGCAGGCGAGGGGAAAGGTAAGAAGCTCCAGCGCCTCGTCGACGGCGAAGAGCCCCTCCTCCGGGGTCGGCGCGTCATTGGCGAGCGGCACGAAACGCGCGGCGGCGGCGCGCCCGGCCAGCAGGTGCGCGCGCACCAGCCGGGCGTTGGAGCGCTCCGAGGTCTCGCGCACCCAGCGCTCGTCGACGAGGGTGATGCCGACCCGCGCCCAGTCGAGGTCGCGCGCGGCCAGCGCCTCGAAGAAGCGCACCGGCGTGCGGCCGCCCGAGACGGCGAGGCTCGCCGAGCCCTGGCGGGCGATGCGGGCGGAAAGCGCCTCCGCGACGAAATCGGCCAGCGCCTCCGCCAGCGCGGCCCCGTCGGGGAAGGCGTGGAACGGCGGGCGCGCGCGGTCCGGTCCGCTCATGCGCCGTCCTCCGGCCACGGGCGCCACGTCATGCGCCGTCCTCGAGCCAGGTGCGGCCGTCGCGCTCGATCAGGGCGATGGCGGCGGAGGGGCCCCAGGTGCCGGCGGTGTAGGGCCGCGGCGGCTCCTTCACGTTGCGCCAGGCCTGCAGGATCGGATCGACCCAGCGCCAGGCCGCCTCGACCTCGTCGCGGCGCATGAACAGGGTCTGGTTGCCGCGCACCACGTCGAGGATCAGCCGCTCATAGGCGTCGGGGTTCCGCACCTTGAACGCCTCGGCGAAGCTCATGTCGAGCGGCACGTGGGAGAGACGGATGCCGCCCGGGCCGGGATCCTTGATCATCAGCCACAGCTTCACGCCCTCGTCGGGCTGCAGGCGGATGACCAGCCGGTTCGGGCTGATCGGCCCGACCGCCTCGCCGAATACCGAATGGGGCACCGGGCGGAAGCCGATGACGATCTCCGAGACGCGCGAGGCGAGGCGCTTGCCGGTGCGCAGGTAGAAGGGCACGCCGGCCCAGCGCCAGTTCTCGACCTCCGCCTTCACGGCGACGAAGGTCTCGGTCTGGCTGCGGTTGGAACCGAGCTCCTCGAGATAGCCGGGCACGGCCCCGCCCGAGGAGGCGCCGGCGCGGTACTGGCCGCGCACGGTGACCGCCGCCACATTGTGCTCGTCGACCGGCTTCAGCGCGCGCAGCACCTTGAGCTTCTCGTCGCGCACCGAATCGGCGTCGAGCGAGGAGGGCGGCTCCATGGCGACGAGGCAGAGCAGCTGCAGGATGTGGTTCTGCACCATGTCGCGCAGGGCGCCGGCGGTGTCGTAATAGCCGGCGCGCTCGGCGACGCCGAGGCTCTCGGCGACGGTGATCTGCACGTGGTCGATATGGGCGTTGTTCCAGAGCGGCTCGAACAGGGCGTTGGCGAAGCGCAGCGCCATCAGGTTCTGCACCGTTTCCTTTCCGAGATAGTGGTCGATCCGGTAGACGCGGTCCTCGGGGAAGATGCGGCCGATCTCGGCATTGAGCGCCAGCGCCGATTCGAGGTCCTTGCCGATCGGCTTCTCGATGACGACGCGCGCGTCGTTCTCGGCGAGGCCGTATTTGCCCAGCTTCTCGCAGATCGGGCCGAACAGCTGCGGCGCGGTGGCGAGGTAATAGACCCGGATGCGTTCCGGCTCGCGGGCGATGTGGTCGGCCAGATCCGGCCAGCCGCCCTCCCCTTCGGCATCGACGGTGACATAGCGCAGGCGGGCGAGGAAGCGTCCGACCTCCGGTCCCTCGAGCTCGGCCGCGGGGACGTGATCGGCCAGCGCCTGATGGGCGAAGCCGCGGAAGGCGTCGTCGTCCATCTCCCGCCGGGACGCCCCGATGATGGTGGCGGCATCGGGAAGCTGGCCGGCGAGATCGCGGTGGAACAGTGCCGGGATCAGCTTGCGCCGGGCGAGGTCGCCGGTGGCGCCGAACACGGTCAGGACGAAGGGTGCGACCGGGATCACGCGGCTGGTCATGCGGTAGGGTCTCCTGTGGGCGCGCTGTCCGGAAGCGCCTGCCGGTGTTCTAGCAGGAAGGGGTGGCTTGGGCACGGGGTCTCTCGGGTCTCCCGCCCGGCCAAGCAAGAACGATTCCGGGCCTTGCGGCTGCGGGCTCGAGGCGCTTTCGGACGAGCGGGCGCACCGACTTCGAAAATAATTTAATGCTGCATTGCACGAAATTCGCGCGCAACGGCATCTCCCCGCCGCGCCCGCGGGCGCATCCGCGGGCCGCCGCCCCCGTATCTTCCGTTACGGTAATCAAGGGCCTGCCGCCTGCGGCCGGCTGACGCATCGGCTATCGGCGGCGGAGCCCCCGGATGGCGATCCCGCCTGTCGTCGGGGAAAGGCACGGCCCGGCAAGGGTTTGCTGCATAACTCATAAGGTATCATCCATCAATTATTATGTATTCGATATTTGGTATTCCAGATGCCAAATTCATAATAATTGGGCATGTTTGCTTACCTTGCGGCGCACCATGCTACTTTAGAATTACCCCTTGGCAGCGCGATCGTCTTGGTACACCTTATTCTGCATAACAGCCGATGGGGCACGCCGAGGCGGCCCCGAGGCTCGGAAGGTCGCCCGGTACCGCCCGACGACCTGCCAAAAGCCGACGAGACAGATCGGCACGACGGCCAGAACCCTTGGGAAGGAAACGCCATATGAAACATTGCCTCCACGCTTTCGGAGTCGGCGCTGTCGCGGCGCTCGGCTTCACGTTCGCCGCCGCTCTCCCGGCCTCGGCGGCCTGGCAGCCGACCAAGCCGGTCGAGTTCGTCGTGCCGGCGGGTACCGGCGGCGGCGCCGACCAGATGGCCCGCACGCTGCAGGGCATCATCGCCAAGCACAACCTGATGCCGACCCAGCTCATCGTCATCAACAAGTCGGGCGGCGCCGGCGGCGAAGGCTTCCTCGACGTCAAGAATTCGAAGGGCAACCCGCACAAGATCGTCATCTCGCTCTCGAACCTGTTCACCACCCCGCTCGCCACCGGCATTCCCTTCAACTGGAAGGACCTGACCCCGGTCGGGATGCTGGCGCTCGACGAGTTCATCCTGTGGGTGAATTCCGAGAAGCCCTACAAGACCGCGCAGGACTACGAGGCGGCGATCAAGGCGGCGCCGGACGGCACCTTCAAGATGGGCGGCACCGGCTCCAAGCAGGAAGACCAGATCATCACGGTCGCGCTCGAGAAGGCGATCGGCAAGAAGCTGACCTACATCCCGTACAAGGGCGGCGGCGAGGTCGCGGTGCAGCTGGTCGGCGGTCACGTCGATTCCACCGTGAACAACCCGATCGAGGCGGTGTCCCAGTGGCGCGGCGACAAGGTCCGCCCGCTCTGCGTCTTCGACGACGAGAAGATGCCCTACAACGACAAGATCGTGAACAACATGTCCTGGTCGGACGTGCCCACCTGCAAGTCGGCCGGCATCGACCTCGAATATCTGATGCTGCGCGGCATCTTCATGCCCCCGGGCGTCACCGACGAGCAGGTCGCCTACTATGTCGACCTCTTCAAGAAGGTGCGCGAGACCCCTGAGTGGCAGCAGCTCATGAAGGACGGCGCGTTCAACCAGACCAACATGTCGGGCCCCGAATTCGTGACCTGGCTGACCGAAGCCGAGAAGAACCACAAGACGCTGATGCAGGAAGCCGGCTTCATCGCCGCGGGCAACTGATCCGCCGCATCCGGACCTGACTGCGGGCGGCGCGTTCCGCCCGCTGCCTTCGCCGGTCCCGCGCCCCTCGTCGGCGCGGGGTTCGCGGCGCGGGGCACCGCCGGCCCTCGCGCCCGCAGCCCCCTCATTCGAACGAGCCTCAAAACGTAAGCGTGAACGGCCTGCCTCCCGGCGGGACGGGTCGGTTTTGCGCGGCCTTGCGGAGATGTAACATGGCAGACGCTCACCACGCGGGCGCCGAATCCGGCCCCTCCCAACGCGGCGTCGAGATCGGCACCGCCATCGCCACCCTGCTATTCGGCGCCATCGTCGTCTATGGCAGCGCCCAGGTCGGCTACGGCTGGTCGTCCGACGGCCCGGCGGCGGGATTCTTCCCCTTCTATGTCGGCCTGATCATCATCGGCTGCAGCCTGATCAACCTCTACAACGGCACCCGCGAGGATCCGAGCCGCCTGTTCGCGGAATGGGGCCAGATGGGGCAGGTGCTGAAGGTGCTGGTGCCGACCACGGTCTACTGCCTCCTGGTCGAGCCGCTCGGCATCTACATCACCTCCTTCGCGCTGATCGCCGTGTTCATGAAGTGGCTCGGCAAGTATGGCTGGCCGCTCACCCTCGCCATCGCCGCCGGCGTGCCGGCTGCCTTCTACGTCGTCTTCGAGAAGTGGTTCCTCATTCCGCTTCCGAAGGGTCCGGTCGAAGCCCTGCTCGGGCTGTGACGTCACCATAAGTCCGGGACAGGACGCGGCCAGCGTCCGAGGGGGAATCGCCCATGATCGACAATTTCATCAATCTCTGGCACGGCTTCTACATAGCCGGCGACCCGTTCAACATCCTGCTGATGGTCGTGGGCATCCTGCTCGGCGTCATCATCGGCGTGCTGCCGGGCCTCGGCGGCGCCAACGGCGTCGCGATCCTGCTGCCGCTCACCTTCTCCATGTCGCCGACCTCGGCGATCATCCTGCTGTCGTGCATCTACTGGGGCGCGCTGTTCGGCGGCGCCATCACCTCGGTGCTGTTCAACATCCCGGGCGAACCCTGGTCGGTGGCCACCACCTTTGACGGCCATCCGATGGCCCGTCAGGGCAAGGCCGGCGAGGCGCTCACGGCGGCGTTCACCTCCTCCTTCGTCGGCGCCTTCGTCGCGATCATCATGATCACGCTGATCGCCCCGCTGGTCGCCGCCTTCGCGCTGCGCTTCGGCCCGGCCGAGAAGTTCGCGGTGTACTTCCTCGCCTTCGCGTCCTTCGTCGGCATGAGCAAGGAGCCGCCGGCCAAGACCATCGTGTCGATGATGATCGGCTTCGCGCTCGCCTGCGTCGGCCTCGACATGGTCACCGGCCAGCTGCGCCTGACCTTCGGCATCGGCGAACTGCTCAACGGCTTCGACTTCCTCATCGCGGTCATCGGCCTGTTCGGCATCGGCGAAATCCTGCTGACCATGGAAGAGGGGCTCGAGTTCCGCGGCAAGGCGGCCAAGATCGATCCCAAGATCGTGCTGAAGACCTGGGCCAGCCTGCCGAAGTACTGGGCGACCTCGCTGCGCTCCTGCGTCATCGGCTGCTGGATGGGCATCACCCCGGCGGGCGCCACCCCGGCCTCGTTCATGGCCTACGGCATCGCCAAGCGCGTGTCGAAGAACGGCAAGAACTTCGGCAATGGCGAGATCGAGGGCGTCATCGCTCCCGAGACCGCCGCGCACGCCGCCGGCACCTCCGCCCTGCTGCCGATGCTGGCGCTGGGCGTGCCCGGCTCGCCGACCGCCGCGGTTCTGCTCGGCGGCCTGCTGATCTGGGGCCTGCAGCCCGGCCCGATGCTCTTCGTCGAGCAGAAGGAGTTCGTGTGGGGCCTCATCGCCTCCATGTATCTCGGCAACATCGTCGGCCTGATCGTGGTGCTCACCACCGTGCCGATGTTCGCCGCGATCCTGCGCATCCCCTTCTCGATCATCGCCCCGGTGATCCTGGTGATCTGCGCGATCGGTGCCTACACGGTGAACAACAACGTCTTCGACGTGGTGATGATGCTGGTGTTCGGCATCCTCGGCTACGTGCTCAAGAAGACCAACTACCCGCTGGCGCCGCTGGTGCTCGCCATCGTGCTCGGCCGCAGCGCCGAGGAAGCCTTCCGGCAGTCGCTGCTGGGTTCGGGCGGCTCGATCTCGGTGTTCTGGTCCAACGCGCTGGTCTCGACGATCATGGGCCTGGGTCTCATCGCCGGCTTCTGGACGCTGATCTCCTCGATCATCGCCAAGTTCCGCGGCGGCGCCCACCAGCCGGCGTGATCGCAGCGATCGCCATCAACCGCCCGCCGCGCCGCAATGGTGCGGCGGGCACTGCGCTCCGAAGGGAACGAAGGGTCCCGGGAGCGATGCCCGGACCCGGGCGAGACGTCCCGGGCCGGAGAGGAAACGCCAATGCCGACGACTGACCGCCGCGCTTCCGCCGACCGGCCCGCGCGCCGCACCGACGAGGGGGTTCGCCATGAGCTTTGAACCCGGTCCCGGCGTAAGGCGGGGGCCCCCGGTCGCCGCCCGCCTCTCGGTGGCGCCGCTCGAGGATACCTCGACCTTCAAGAACCGCGCCTACGCCGCCCTCAAGGAAGTCATCGTCTCGCTCAATATCTACGACCAGGCGCACGAGGTCCGGCTCGACGAGCGCCAGCTCGCCCAGTCGCTCGGCGTCAGCCGCACGCCGGTGCGCGAGGCGATGGCCCAGCTCGAGCGCGAGGGCTTCGTCCATTCCGTGCCGCGGCGGGGCATCTATGTGGTGCGCAAGACCCGGCGCGAGGTGATCGAGATGATCCAGGTCTGGGCGGCGCTGGAGAGCCTGTCCGCCCGGCTGATCACCCAGCGGGCCGAGGATGCCGAGATCGCCTCGCTGCGCTCCATGTTCGCCACCTTCGAGGACGGTACGCCGCACGCCAAGCTCGACGAATATTCCGAGGTGAACATCCAGTTCCACCAGTCCATCATCGCCATGGGCGGCAACCAGATCCTGATCGGGCTGGCGGAGAACCTGTTCACCCACATGCGGATGATCCGGCGCAAGACGATCGGCGAGGACGACCGCGCCGACCGCTCCATCCAGGATCATCTCGCCATCATCCAGGCGCTCGAGGCGCGGGATGCCGAGCGGGTCGAGGTTCTGGTGCGCAACCATGCGCTGGGCCTCGCCGATCACATCGCCAAGCACGCCAACTATCTCGACTGAGGGCCGCGCGGCCATTGGCGCATCGGCGCAACGGTGCGCCCAAAAAAGCCGGCGGGGCCTTGCGCGCGCAGCCTGTTTCGTCTCCGATCCGGTAGGTAGATTTCCAGACAGGATCGGACTTCATGCTGCGCGCCCTGACCGACTTCATCGCCGAGATCGCCGGCGGGCAGCGCGACGCGGCATTCGCCGAGAACGACTACCGCCTCGCGGCGGCGGCGCTGCTGGTGCATGTCGTCACCATCGACGGCGTGCTCGGCGAGGCCGAGAGCGAGCACCTGCGCCGCATCCTCGCCTTCCGCTTCGACCTCACCGCCGACGAGGCGGACGAGCTGGTGGCGACCGCGGTCACCCGGGATGCGGAGGCGGTCGACCTCTATGCCTTCACCAGCGTGCTCAACCGGGCGCTGGACGAGGAAGGCCGCAAGCGCATCGTCGAGATGATGTTCGAGGTGGGCTATGCCGATGGCGGGCTCACCGAGTTCGAGGACAATCTGGTCTGGCGGGCGGCGGAACTGCTCAACATCTCCTCCCGCGACCGGGTGCAGATCCGCAAGGATGTGCGCGACGCGCAGGAGCGCGAATCCTGACGCGTCGGGCCGCCGCGCGGCCGCACTTGTAACCACGCACCATCCGTGTAGTTTGAATGGTGCGTTGCGGTAAGTCGTGATTCCCTGCCGAGCGGGCCGGAGATGGCGTCGTCTGTTTTGATCGTGCTCCATCAGGAGCGTTCCTCGCCGGGGCGGATCGGTCACCATCTGGTGCGGCGCGGCTTCCATCTCGACATCAGGCGGCCCTGCCTCGGCGATCCCCTGCCCGCGAGCCTGCGCGACCATGCCGGGGCCATCATCTTCGGCGGCCCGCAGAGCGCCAATGACGATCATGACTATGTGCGGGCGGAGATCGACTGGATCGGCGTGCCGCTGGCGGAGGGCAAGCCCTATCTCGGCATCTGCCTCGGGGCGCAGATGCTCGCCCGTCATCTCGGCGCCCGGGTCGAGCGGCACCCGGAGGGCCTGGTCGAGATCGGCTACTACCCGCTGTGGCCGACCGATGCGGGCGCGCGGCTGTTCGGCGCCGGCGGCGGTCCCGAGGAACTCTGGCCCGACCACGTCTATCACTGGCACAAGGAAGGCTTCGAGCTGCCTTCCGGCGCGGACCTGCTGGCCGAAGGCGAGGCCTTCCCGAACCAGGCCTTCAGCTTTGGCGGGCGGGCCTTCGGCATCCAGTTCCATCCCGAAGTGACGCATCACATGATGTGCCGCTGGACGGTGCGCGGGGCGGAGCGCTTCGCGTTGCCGGGCGCCCGGCCGGGGCAGGATCATTTCCACGACCGGCTGCGCCACGACCCCAAGGTGCGGCGCTGGCTCGATGTCTTCATCGACCACTGGCTGGCGCCGGCCGCGCCGCCGGTGCTGGCCTAGACCCGGCGATCCACGGCATTTTCATTGAATTGACGGCGCTGCGGTGGCGGTTCGTCAACACCGTTTCGCAACCTCAATGAAACCGATTGCGCCTAGCGTTGCCGGCGTGGCGCGGGCTGGTCCGCCGCCGCGACGGGACGGGTGCGATGCAGGTGCGGGCGCAGGCGATCAGGGCGGAGGCGGCGGTGGCGACGGCCGCGTCGACGGGCAGTCCGCTGTTCGACACCGCGGCGATCATCCAGGCGCTCGCCACCAACGCCATCGAACCCTACTACCAGCCGACCATCGACCTTGCGAGCGGTCGCATCGACGGCTTCGAGGCGCTGGCGCGCTGGCACCATCCCGAGCGCGGCCTGGTCGAGCCGCGCGCCTTCGCCGCCGCCTTCGAATCCCCCGACCTCGCCATCCTGATCGGCCGGCACATGCTCGGCCGGGCGGGGCGCGATTTCCTCGCCTGGAGCCGGGCGGGGCTCGCCATCGCCCGCATCGCCGTCAATGTCGCCGACAGCGAGCTGCGGCAGGGCGATTATGCCGCCTCGCTGCAGGCGCAGGCCCGCAGCACCGGCCTGCCGCTCGACCGGCTGACTTTGGAGCTGACCGGCAACGTCAATCTCACCGGCGCCGCCGACCAGCTCGGCGCGCAGCTGCGCAGCCTGCACAAGCTCGGCGTCACCATCGCGCTCGATGATTTCGGCGCCGGGCTCGCCTCGCTGCGGCACCTGACCCGGCTGCCGATCGACCGCATCAAGATCGACCGCAGCTTCGTCGCCCGCATCGAGGAGGACCCGGACGAGGCGGCGATCGTCGCCGCGCTGATCGGGCTCGCCCGCCGGCTCGGCATCCGCACGGTGGCGGCCGGCGTCGAGACGCCGGCGCAGCTCGCCTTCCTGCGCGCGGAAGGCTGCGACCTCGCCCAGGGCTACATGCTGGGCCGGCCGATGCCGGCGGCGGCGGTGCCGCATTTCATGGCCGGCGTCGGCGGCTGAGCCCCCGTCTCAGGGGCGCGCGGGGATGTCGAGCCCGCGCTGCACGGCGGGGCGGGCGAGGCCGCGCTCCAGCCAGGCGGGCACGTGCTTCAGCGTGTCGAAGGCGACGAGATCGCGCGCGCCGTAGAAGCCTATCAGGTTCCGCACCCAGCCCAGATGCGCGATGTCGGCGATGGTGTACTCCTCGCCCATGATCCAGTCGCGCCCCGCCAGCCGCGCGTCGAGCACGCCGAGCAGGCGCTGCGATTCGGCGCGGTAGCGCTCCAGCGGGCGCTTGTCCTCGATCTCGCGGCCGGCGAATTTGTGGAAGAAGCCGAGCTGGCCGAAGATCGGGCCGACATTGCCCATCTGGAACATCACCCACTGCACGGTCTCCCAACGCCGCGCGGGGTCGGCCGGGATCAGCTTTCCGGTCTTCTCGGCGAGGTAGAGCAGGATCGCGCCCGATTCGAACAGGGCGAGCGGCCGGCCGCCCGGCCCGTCCGGGTCGAGAATGGCGGGGATCTTGCCGTTCGGGTTCAGCGACAGGAATTCCGGCGTCCAGCTCTCGTTGGCGCCGATGTTCACGGCATGCGCCTCATAGGGCAGGCCCAGTTCCTCGAGCGCGATCGAGACCTTCACCCCGTTGGGCGTCGGGAAGGAATAGAGCTGCAGCCGGTCGGGATGGGTGGCGGGCCAGCGGGCGGTGATGGGGAAGGCGGTGAGGTCGGCCATGCGCGGACTCCGGAAGGACGGGAACAACCGCCCCTAGATGGGGACGGGCGGGCGCGAGGGAACGCCGGCGGCCCGGTTTTTCCGCCGCGCTCTAGCCCGGCCCGCGGTGGCGTTCGGCGAAATAGGCCTGGGCGTGGTCGGCGAACCGGCGCAGCAGCGGGCCGTGATGGGCGCCCTCGCGCGCGGCGAGCACGAGGCGCAGCGGCCGCACGTCGTCGCGGATCGGCAGCGTCTTCACCCGACGCCCGTCATAGCTCACCGGCGAGGGCGGGCGCATCACCAGCAGCGTGAAGCCGAAGCCCGCCGCCACGGCGCTGCGCACCGTCTCCAGCGAGGTGGAGACATAGGCGATGCGCGGGCGCATGCCGAGCTCGGCGAGCAGGCCCTCGAAATAGGCGCGGCTGCCCGGGCCGTCGAGCATGACATAGGGTTCGCCCGCGAGATCGGCGAGATCGAGGGCGCGGCGGCCGGCGAGCGGGTGGTCGGCGGCGAGAACCACCATCGGGCGCAGCGCGGCGAGTTCGACGAAGGAAAGGCCCTCGGGATCGCCGCCGCGGTCATAGGTCAAGGCGAGGTCGATCCGCCCCTCGCGCAGGCCGTCGGCGAGATCGGCCAGCGACATCTCCTGCTGCTGCACGCTGACGCCGGGCGCGAGCTGCTCGAAGCCGCGGATGAGGCCGGGGGCATAGAAGGGCGACAGTGTCCAGAACACGCCGAGCCGGATCTCGCCCGCCGCCTCCGCCGCCAGCGCCGCCGCCTCGCGCTCCACCTGCTGCGCCTGCTGCTCCAGCCCGCTGGCGTGTCGGAGGAAGATGCGACCCTGCAGGGTCAGCGTGAGGCCGCGGGCGTGGTGCCGCTCGAAAAGGGTCAGCCCGGTCACGTCCTCCAGCTTGTCGAGGGCCTGGGCGATGGAGGGCTGGGAGATGTTCAGCGCGCGCGCGGCCGGCGCGATGCCGCCCTGCTCGGCGACGGCGCGGAAATAGGTGAGCTGGCGCAGCGTGTAGCGAACCATACTTTGCCTAGTTCAAAGCTCGGATATTCGAGTTTTCACTTATTTTAGGATTGATACAACCTGTCCATCACGCGGGCCCCTCGCCGCCCTTCCGGGCCGGCCGCCGCGTCCCGCGCCCTTGCAGACAGGATCACCGCCATGACCGTCGCACAGCCCCTTCCCGTCGCACCGCCCGAGGCCGAGCTTCTCGCCGCCGCCGGCCGCCCCTTCCCGGATGCGCGGGCGATGCCGCCGAGCGTCTATACCAGCCCGGATTTCCTCGCCCGGGAGCTGGAGGGCATCTTCGCGCGCGAATGGATCTGCGTCGGGCGCACCAGCACCCTGCCCAATCCCGGCGACTACCTGACCTATGATCTGGCGGGGCAGCCGGTGATCGTGCTGCGCGACCGCGAAGGCCAGCTGCGGGCCTTCTCCAATGTCTGCCTGCACCGCATGTCGACGCTGCTGGAAGGCTGCGGCAACCGGCGCACCATCGTGTGCCCCTACCACGCCTGGACCTACGGCCTCGACGGCAAGCTGCGCGGGGCGCCGTTCATGACCGAGACCACCGGCTTCTGCAAGGACGACTACGCGCTGCCGGCCATACGCTGCGAGGAGTGGCTCGGCTGGGTCTACATCACCCTCGACAATGAGCGCCCGAGCGTGCGCGAGGGGCTGCGCGAGCTGGAGGGCATGATCGCGCCCTACCAGATGGAGAACTATGTCGAGTGCTTCCGCGAGACCCATGTCTGGGACACCAACTGGAAGGTGCTCGCCGAGAACTTCATGGAGAGCTACCACCTGCCGGTGTGCCATGCCGACACGGTCGGGGGGCACTCGAAGCTCGAGGAGATGGATTGCCCGCCGGGCCTGCCGACCTTCAACTACCACTGGATCACCAAGGAAGCCTCGCTGGCGATCGGCAACGCGCACCCCTCCAATACCCGCCTCGAAGGCCATTGGCGGCGGACCACGGCGCTGCTCTCGATCTATCCGAGCCACCTCATCACGCTGACGCCCGGTTATTTCTGGTACCTCTCGCTGCACCCCAAGGGCACCGACCAGGTCTCGCTGCAGTTCGGTGGCGGGCTGTCGCCGGAATTCATGGCCGATCCCCGCGCGGACGAATATGTCGCGACCCTCAAGGGCCTGCTCGACGAGGTGAACGAGGAGGACCGCGGCTGCACCGAGAAGGTGTTCCGCGGCATGAAGGCCGCCCGCGCCCGCGCCGGCCACCTCTCCTATCTGGAGCGCCCGATCTACGACTTCATGGGCTACATCGCCGAGCGCACCGCCGGCTTCGAACGTTCCTTCGCCCTGGCGGCGGAGTGAGGCGATGCCGAACCCCGCCGATATCGCCGCCATGAACGAGACGTTGCGGGCGGTGGCCGCGCTGCCCGAGCATGCGGCTCAATGCCTGCCCGGCCGGTTCTACACCGATCCCGACTATTTCCGGTTCGAGGTCGAGACCTTCCTGTCGAAGGAGTGGCACTGCCTCGGCCGGGCCGACGAGATCCCGAAGCCGGGCGATTATTTCGTCACCCGGCTGTTCGACGAGCCGCTTCTCGTCGTGCGGGGCGATGACGGCGCGGTGCGCGTGCTGTCCAATCTGTGCCGCCATCGCGGCATGCCGCTCGCCGAGAATTCCGGCTCGACGCGGCGCTTCGTCTGCTCGTACCACGCCTGGAGCTACGGCCGCGCGGGCGAGCTGATCAACGCGCCGCGCATGCGCGACAAGGGCGTCACGGAAGAGAATTGCAGCCTCCCCGTCTTCCGCAGCGAGATCTGGAACGGCTTCATCTACGCCAATCTCGACGCCGACGCGGCCCCGCTCGCCCCCCGGCTCGGCCAGCTCGGCCAGTTGCTCGCCAATTACGAGACGGCGGGCATGCGGATCGTGCGCACCTTCGAGGAGGAGTGGCAGACCAACTGGAAGTGCCTCGTCGAGAACTTCATGGAGGCCTATCACCTCTCGGTGGTGCACCCCGAGACGCTGCACCCCTACACCCCGACCGGCCTCAGCCGGAAATCGATGTCCGACGACGCCTTCACCTCCTACTGCGCCAATTATCCCGATACCGCGGCCTCGCGCGGCATGGGCGCGCCGGGGCTGAGCGAGGAGGAGCGCCGGCGCTCCACGCTGTTCTGCCTGTTCCCGACCCAGATCGCCAGCCAGGCGGCGACGCTGCTGGTGTCGCTGTCGATCCAGCCGCTGGCGGTCGACCGCATCCGGGTGCGCTGGACCCTGTCGACCCATGGCGACGAGCTGACCCAGGACGAGCTGGAGACCCGCATCGCGCTCTGGCACGAGGTCAATCGCGAGGACCGCGAGAAGCTGGAGAAGATGCAGCGCGCGCTCGCCTCGCGCTTCGCGCCCTCCGGCCCCCTCGCCCCGCGCGACTATGAGGGCACGATCTGGGACTTCTACCGCTATCTCGGGCGGCAGCTCCCGGTGGACGCCCCGCAGCGCGAGCGCCCGCCGCTTAGAGCACGCGCCGATCAGCTTGCGTAGCAAGCCGATCGGATCACGCGTTCTCTATCAATATGTTAGAGGGCGATCTGCCGATCAGATTGATTCAATCTGATCGGATCGCGCTCTAGCCTCGCCAGCGGCTGACGACCGCGGCGGATTCCCCGTCGATCCACCCGTCCTCCTCCATCTCACGCGTCGGCCGACGCTGGCGCGGATGCGCCGTCGCGTCCCGCGCCCCGGCTGCAGGGAGCCTCATCATGCCGCTCATCATCTGGCGCGACTGCGCGGGCGCGCAGACCAGCGCCGACGTCCCCCTCGGCACCAGCCTGATGGAGGCGGCACTGGCCGCCGGGGTGCGCGGCATCCACGGCGATTGCGGCGGAGCGCTGGCCTGCGCCACCTGCCATGTCGTGCCGGAGGCGCCGTGGGCGGAGCGGCTCGGCCCGCCCGGCGCGCTCGAAGCCGACATGCTCGACCTCGTCGAGGGCGAGCGCCACCCGACCAGCCGGCTGAGCTGCCAGATCCGCATGCGGGAGACGCTCGCCGGGCTGGTGTTGCGGGTGCCGCAGCCATGATGGCGGGCCGTCTGGTCATCATCGGCGCCGGCGAGGCGGCGCTGTCGGCGCTCGCGAGCCTGCGCGCGGCCGATGCGCCCTGTGCCGTGACGCTGGTCGGCGACGAGCCGCACCTGCCCTATCGGCGCCCGCCCCTCTCCAAGGCCTGCCTCGCCGGGGACGTCCCGGCGGACGCGCTGGCGCTGCGCCCGCGCGACTGGTTCGCGGGCGTCGAGCTGCGGCTCGGGCGCCGCGCTGCGGCGATCGATCGTAGCCGGCGGGAGGTGCGGCTCGACGACGGCGCGGCCCTCCCCTATGACGCGCTGCTGCTGTGCACCGGCACCCGCGCGCGGGCGCTGCCCGCCGCGCTCTGCGGCGATCGCCTCGGCATCCACACGCTGCGGAGCCTCGACGACGCGGCGCGGCTGAAGCGCGAGCTGGAGCCGGGGCGCCGCCTGCTCGTCGTCGGCGGCGGCTATGTCGGGCTCGAGGTCGCCGCCGCGGCGCGGATGGCCGGGCTCGCGGTGACGCTGGTCGAGACGGGGCCGCGGATCCTCGGCCGCGTCGCCTGTGCCGCCACCGCCGATCACCTGCGGGCGCTGCACCGGGCGCGCGGCGTCGACATCCGCGAGGGCGTCGGCCTTGCCGCGCTGTCCGGCCGCGGCCGGGTGGAGGCTGCGCGGCTCACCGACGGCACGGAGCTGCCGGTCGATCTCGTCGTCGCCGGCATCGGCGCCATCCCCAACCAGGAGCTGGCGGAAGCCGCAGGGCTCGCGGTCGCCAACGGCATCGCCGTCGACGCCTTCTGCCGTACCAGCGACCCGGCCATCCTCGCGGCCGGCGACTGCGCCAGCTTCCCTCACGAGGGCGCACGGCGCCGGCTCGAATCGGTGCAGAACGCCACCGACCAGGGCGCGGCGGCGGCGGCGACGCTGCTCGGCGCGGAAAAGCCCTACCGGCCGCTGCCGTGGTTCTGGTCGGACCAGTACGACACCAAGCTGCAGATCGCCGGCCTCGGCGAGGGCCATGACCGCATCATCGTCCGCGAGGGGCGGCGGCCGCAGGCGCGTTCCTTCTGGTATCTCGCTGGCGGGCGGCTGCTGGCGGTCGACGCCATCGACGATCCCGCCGCCTACATGACCGCGCGGCGCCTGCTGGCGGCGGGCATCAGCCCCGATCCGGCGCTGATCGCCGATGGCGGCGCGGCGCTGGGCGAGCTGGTGCGGGAGCGGGCGTGAGCGCTCGCCTCATCCGACCGGGAAGGGGTGCTCGGGCACCCTGCCGGCACGGCGATTGGACGGCGCGCGGAAAAAGGCAGAATGTCGGATTCATAGCCCAAGCGGGCGCCCGCGTAATTTCGGTTTTTCTGAAGCGAAGCTGCGGAAAAATCATCTTCTCACCATCGCTCGCGCGCGACACAGTTCGATGATGTGCCGTTTGCCGCGGGGCGCCGCCTGCCCCTCGGGATCCGTTCGAACCTCGCGCGAGCGACCAGATAGGCCAGCACGATGACCGCGACCGGCGAGCCATTGGTCGTCTTCTCGGACGTCCACAAGACCTATGACGGGCGCGTCTTCGTCGCCAGCGATCTCAATTTCGAGATCCGCGACGGCGAGTTCCTGTCGCTGCTCGGCCCCTCCGGCTCGGGCAAGACGACGACGCTGATGATGCTGGCCGGCTTCGAGGCGCCGAGCCGCGGCACCATCATGCTCGGCACCAAGCGCCTCGACGACCTGCCGCCGCACCGGCGCGACATCGGCATGGTGTTCCAGAACTACGCGCTGTTCCCGCATATGAGCGTCGCCGAGAACATCGCCTTCCCGCTGTCCGTGCGCGGCATGTCGCGCGCCGAGCAGGCCGAGCGGGTCGCCCGCTCGCTCGCCATGATCGAGCTCTCCCACGCCGGCGACCGCAAGCCGGCGCAGCTCTCCGGCGGCCAGCAGCAGCGCGTCGCGCTCGCCCGCGCGCTGGTGTTCGAGCCGCGCATCGTGCTGATGGACGAGCCGCTGGGCGCGCTGGACAAGAACCTGCGCGAGACCATGCAGTACGAGATCAAGCGGCTGCACGACCGGCTCGGCATCACCATCGTCTACGTCACCCACGACCAGTCCGAGGCGCTGACCATGTCGGACCGGGTGGCGGTGTTCCACCAGGGCCATATCCAGCAGATCGCGCCGCCCAAGGAGCTGTACGAGGATCCCAGCAACGGCTTCGTGGCCAATTTCATCGGCGAGAACAACGGCCTCGCCGGCCGCGTCACCAGCATCGCCAACGGCTACGCGACGCTGGCGGTGGCCTCGGGCGTCGAGGTGTGCGGGCGGGTCGGGCCCGGGGTTACGCCCGGCGACACCGCGGTGCTGGCGCTGCGGCCGGAGAACGTCACCTTCGACGAGGTGCCCGGCGCCGCGGGCCGCAACCACCTCGCCGGCACCATCGACGAGGTCATCTATTGCGGCGACCACTGGCGCCTGCACCTCGCCGTGGCCGGCTGCGAGGGGTTCATCATGCGCGTGCCGAACCGCACCGCGCTGCCCGCGCCCGAGGCGCGGCAGAAGGTGGCGATCTCCTGGAGCTTCGATGATTGCAAGATCATCGCCAATGACGGTGGCTGAACGACCGCCGACGTAACGCAATAACAAACAGAGGGTACTGCGATGACGATGAAGGTTCGGAAGGCCGGCCAGGCTTTGCTGGTGGCGGCAGGTGTGCTGGGGCTCGCCGCCCCGTCCCATGCGGCGGATTCGCTGACGATCGTCACCTTCGGCGGGGCGTTCGAGAATGCCGTGAACAAGGCGTTCTTCGAACCCTTCACCGCCAAGACCGGCATTGCGATCGTCAAGGAGCAGTATGATGGCGGTCTCGCCAAGCTGCGCGGCATGGTCGAGGCGAAGAATACGACCTGGGACGTGATCGACCTCGAGTCGAACGACGCCATCGCCGGCTGCGACGAGGGCCTGCTGCAGAAGCTCGATCCCAAGCTGCTCGGCGACGTCAACGACTTCATCCCCGGCGCGGTGCTGCCCTGCGCCGTCGCCTCGATGGTGTGGTCGACGGTCTATGCCTACGACACCACCCGCATGCCGACCGCGCCGACCACCATGGCGGACTTCTTCGACCTGCAGAAGTTCCCGGGCAAGCGCGGCCTGCGCAAGAGCCCGAAGGGCGCGCTGGAATGGTCGCTGATCGCCGACGGCGTGCCGGTGGCCGAGGTCTACAAGACGCTGGGGACGCCGGAAGGGGTCGAGCGCGCCTTCAAGAAGCTCTCCACCATCAAGAAGGACATCGTCTGGTGGGAGGCCGGCGCGCAGCCGCCGCAGCTGCTCGCCGACGGCGCGGTGGCGATGACCATGGCCTATAACGGCCGCATCCGCGTCGCCCAGCTCGAGGCCAAGCGTCCCTTCGCGATCGTGTGGGACGGGCAGGTCTATGACTATGAGTGGTGGGGCATCCCCACGGGCGCCAAGAACGTGAAGGCCTCGCAGGACTTCGTCTCCTACGCCTCGCAGGCCGACAACATCTGGAAGCTGTCCAACTACATTCCCTATGCGCCGCCCCGCAAGTCGGCGGTTGCCAAGGTCGACCCGCAGGTGCTGCCGCATCTGCCGACCGCGCCGGACAACTTCAAGAACGCGCTGCAGATCAACGCCGAGTTCTGGGCGGACAATTTCGACAGCCTGAACAGCCGCTTCCTGACCTGGCTGAGCCAGTAGGCAGCCTCGTGCCCGGAGTACCCCGCCCGCGTTCCGCGCGGGTGGGCCGCCGGCGGCCGCGTTGGTGCGCGATCGCCGGCAATCGCTCTTGGAAAATGAGGATCGGCGCGTGACTATGGCGCACATGGAGAGCATCGCCCTGACGCGGGATCGCAGCCGGGACGCCGACACGCAGGCGGGCTACCGGGCCGCGCGGCGGCGCGAGTCGCTGCGCGCCTTCCTGCTGGCCGTGCCGCTGCTGGTGTTTCTCGCCGCGACCTTCATCTACCCGATCGTGCAGCTCCTCCTGATGAGCGTGCGCAGCGACGAGGTGGCCGCCGTCATGCCCGCCACGGCGGAAGTGCTGGCGGAATGGCCGGGCCCGCCCGGCCTGCCGCCGGCCGCGGCGTTCGACCGGCTGGCCGGCGAACTGCGCGCCGCCTCCGACCAGGGCACGCTCGCCACCGCCGGGCGCCGGCTCAACACCTATGAGCCCGGCTTCCGCAGCCTCTTGCTGAAGACCGCGCGCCAGCTTCCCGCCGCGAACCCGGAGCGTCCCTACAGCGACGTGCTGGTCGGGATCGACCCGCGCTGGGGCGAGCCGGAGATCTGGCGGCTGCTGAAGCGCGCCTCGAGCGCCGTCACGCCCGACTTCCTGCTCACCGCGCTGGACCGGAAGGTCGGCAGCGACGGCTCGGTGGTCGGCGTCGAGCCCTCGCAGGCGATCTATGTCACGGCGTTCCTGCGTACCTTCGCCATCAGCGCCTCGGTGACGCTGATCTGCCTCGTGCTCGGCTACCCGGTCGCCTACCTGCTCGCCATGCTGCCGGCGCGGCAGAGCAACCTGCTGATGCTGCTGGTGATCGTGCCGTTCTGGACCTCGCTGCTGGTGCGCACCACGGCCTGGTACGTGCTGCTGCAGCCGAACGGGGTGGTCAACGGGCTGCTCATGCGCAGCGGCCTGATCGAGGGGCCGCTGGCGCTGATGTTCAACCGGACGGGCGTGCTGATCGGCATGACCCATATCCTGCTGCCGTTCATGATCCTCGCCAATTACGCCGTGATGCGCGGCATCTCCCCGGTCTACCAGCGCGCGGCGATCTCGCTCGGGGCGCACCCGGCGGTGGCCTTCCTGCGGGTCTATGTGCCGCAGACCCTGCCCGGCATCGGCACCGGCACCTTCCTCGTCTTCGTGCTGTCGCTCGGCTACTACATCACCCCGGCGCTGCTGGGCGGGGCGGGCGACGAGATGATCAGCCAGCTGGTGGCGCTGCAGATGGACCGCCAGCTCAACTGGGGGCTCGCCGCCGCGCTCTCGGTCTACCTCGTCTTCTTCACGCTGGCGGTCTACTTCGTGTTCAACAAGCTGGTCGGCATCGACCGGCTGCGGCTCGGCTGAGCGGGGAGGGTGGCGATGAGCGCCGATGCGACCACCGTGCTCTCCCAGCGCATCGCCCGGCGCGCGCTCTGGCTGTTCGCCGCGCTGGTGCTGGCCTTCCTGATCGCGCCGGTGCTGATCGTCATCCCGCTGTCCTTCAACGACAGCACCTATTTCTCCTACCCGATGAGCGGCTTCACCTGGCGCTGGTACGAGGACATCTTCACCTCGCCCGACTGGCGCGCGACCATCATGAACAGCTTCGTCATCGGCCTCGCCTCCACCGCCATCGCCACCGTGCTGGGCACGCTGGCGGCGATGGGCATCAGCCGGCCGGCCTTCCCGTTCCGCGGCATCATCGTGCCGCTGATGATCTCGCCGATGATCATCCCGATCGTGGTGGTGGCGGTCAGCCTCTACCTCGTCTTCGCCCCGTTCGGGCTCATCAACACGCATCTGGGCGTGATCCTCGCCCATGCCGCGCTCGGCACGCCCTTCGTGGTGATCACGGTGACGGCGCGGCTGATGGCCTATGACCAGAGCCTGTCGCGGGCGGCGGCGAGCCTCGGCGCCTCGCCCCTCACCGCGTTCCGGCGGGTGATGCTGCCGCAGATCCTGCCGGGCGTCGCCACGGGCGGCATCTTCGCCTTCGCCACCTCCTTCGACGAGGTGGTGGTGATCCTGTTCATCGGCGGCACCGAGCAGCGCACCATTCCGCGCCAGATGTGGGCGGGCATCCGCGACCAGATCAACCCCACCATCCTCGCCATGGCCGGGCTGCTCACCGTCTTCGCGGTGGTGCTGATGCTGACGATGAACTGGCTGCAGGGGCGCAGCGTCGCCCGCGGCTGAGGGGAACCTTTAGGTCCAGCTTAATCACGGCCACGCCAAATCATAATTTTCCCGGGCCCCGCGCTCCCGCACTCTCCCGCCATGATCGCCGCCACGGGCGGGCCAGAAAGGGAAGCGGGACATGGTGGAGACGGTGGATACGCTCGTCATCGGCGCCGGCCAGGCGGGCGTGGCGATGAGCGAGCATCTGGGCAAGGCGGGCCTCTCCCATCTCGTGCTCGAGCGCAGCCGCATCGCCGAGCGCTGGCGCTCCGAGCGCTGGGATTCGCTGGTCGCCAACGGCCCCGCCTGGCACGACCGCTTCCCGGGCCTCGAATTCCCCGACACCGATCCCGACGCCTTCGTCGCCAAGGAGAAGGTGGCCGACTATTTCGTCGCCTATGCCAAGATGATCGACGCGCCGATCCGCTGCGGCGTCGAGGTGACGCGCGTCGCCCGGCTCGATGGGCGGCCGGGCTTCCGGGTCGAGACCTCGGCGGGCGTCGTCGAGGCGCAGAACGTCGTCGCCGCCACCGGGCCGTTCCAGACGCCGATCATTCCCGCCCTGGTGCCGCGCGAGGCGGGGCCCCTCCAGATCCATTCGAGCGCCTACCGCAATCCCGCCCAGCTGCCCGACGGCGCGGTGCTGGTGATCGGCGCGGGCTCGTCGGGCGTGCAGATCGCCGACGAATTGCTGCGCGCCGGGCGGCGCGTCTATCTCTCCGTCGGCCCGCACGACCGCCCGCCCCGCGCCTATCGCGGCCGCGATTTCTGCTGGTGGCTCGGCGTGCTCGGCAAGTGGGACGCGGCGACGCCGGCGGCCGGGGCGGAGCACGTCACCATCGCGGTGAGCGGCGCCTATGGCGGGCGCACCATCGATTTCCGCCAGCTCGCCGCGCGCGGCATGACCCTGGTCGGCCGCACCGACGGTTACGAGGCGGGCACGCTGGTCTTCGCGCCGGACCTCGCCGACAACCTCGCCCGCGGCGACGCCAGCCTCAAGGCGCTGCTGGACGAGGCCGACGCCTATGTCGCGCGCAACGGCCTCGACCTGCCCGAGGAGCCCGAGGCGCGCAAGGTGGAGCCGACGCCGCACTGCGTCAGCCACCCGCTGCGCACGCTGAACCTCGCGGAAGCCGGCATCGGCACGATCATCTGGGCGACCGGCTTTGCCGCCGACTACAGCTGGATCGAGGCCGACATCTTCGAACCGAACGGCAAGCCGCGCCACCAGCGGGGCGTCTCCAGCGAGCCGGGCCTCTATTTCCTCGGCCTGCCCTGGCAGTCGCGGCGCGGCTCCAGCTTCATCTGGGGCGTGTGGCACGACGCCAAGTACCTCGCCGACCACATCGCCACCCGCAACACCTACCGCGCCTATACCCCGCCGGAGCGGCGCGGCGCCGAGGTCGCCTGAGCCGGCGCGGACCTTTCGCCGCCCGCCCGCGGCACGTACATTGCCTGCGATCGGCCCGCACCACGCACCGGTGCGGTCCGCGAACCGGCAAGGGAACGATGCCTCTCCGCTTCACCCTGAGACAGCTCGAATATTTCGTCGCGGTGGGCGAGGCGGGCAGCATCACCAAGGCGGCCGAGCGGGTGAACGTCTCGCCGCCCTCGATTTCCGCCTCCATCGTGCAGCTGGAGGCCGAGTTCGGCATCAGCCTGTTCGTGCGCAAGCACTCGCACCGGCTGGCGCTCACCGCCGCCGGGCGCATCTTCCTGAAGGAGGCGACCCGCCTCCTCAACGATGCCGACGCGCTGCACGACATCGCCGTCGATCTCTCCAAGAAGGTGCGCGGACCGCTCGCGGTCGGCTGCCTGCTCACCTTCGCCCAGATCGTGCTGCCCTCGCTGCGGCGCAGCTTCGAGGTGGCGCACCCCGACGTGCGGTTCCGCCAGTTCGAGGGCAATCAGGGCCAATTGCTCGACATGCTGCAGCGGGCCGAGATCGACATGGCCATCACCTATGACCTCGAGATCTCGCAGGACATCGCCTTCGAGCCGCTGATGTCGCTGCCGGCCTATGTGATGCTGCCCGCCCACCACCCGCTGACGGCGAAGGCCTCCGTGACGCCGGAGGATCTGGCGGACGAGCCGATGGTGCTGCTCGACCTGCCCTACAGCCGCAACTATTTCCTCTCCGCCTTCCAGCAGAAGGGGATCCGGCCGAACATCGCCGAGCGCACCTGCGACATCGCCATGATGCGCTCCATGGTCGCCAACGGCTTCGGCTACGGCATCGCCAATATGCGCCCGCTGAACACCATCTCGCCGGACGGCAAGCCGCTGGCCTTCGTGGTGCTGGACGGCGACATCCGGCCGCTGACCATGGGCATCGCCCTGCCCAATGCCGAGCATCGCAGCCACACCATCCAGGCCTTCATCGACCATTGCCGCGCCTTCGTCGGCGAGCAGGGGGTGTTCAGCCTGGGGCAGGCACCGGAGCGCGAGGGCGCCGCGTGAAAGACTGGTCGGCTCGGGGCCCCGTCCTCCCGGCCGGAGCCGCAGGCGAAGAGCCGGGATCGCGCATCTGGACGGCAACGCGATCGCGGAAACGGCCTCCGACCGTTCCGGGATGACCCGTGTGGCGGACGCTCCAGGCGGATGGCGAGCCCCGTCTAGGGGGTCGGCGCGCCGCCGGCGAGATGGGCGAGCAGGGCGTCGAGCATCTTCTCGCAACGCTGGATCTGGTCGCGGCTGACATATTCGTCGGGCTTGTGGCCCTGCGCCATCGAGCCGGGACCGCAGATGACGGTCGGCACGGCGAGCGCCTCGTCGAACAGGCCGCCCTCGGTGCCGAACGCCACCTTGATGGTGCCGTTCGCCCCGGTCAGCGCCTTCACGAAGGCGACCGCCTGCGAGGTGGCCGGCGTGTCGAGCCCGGGATAGGCATTCACCACCTCGATGGCGATGGACGCTTCCGGGGCGATGGCCGCGGCCCTTTCGACGATCGCCGCGGCGGCGGCCTCGATCCGGGCGAGGATGGCGGCGGGATCGTCGGCGGCGATGTTGCGGATCTCGAAATCGAGCGTGCAGAGGTTCGGCACGATGTTCAGCGCGACGCCGCCGTTCAGCAGGCCGACATGGACGGTGGAATAGGGGATGTCGTAGTCGCCGTCGCGCGCGCCTTCGGTGGCGAGTCGCTCCTGCTCGGCGCGCAGCGCGCCCACAAAGTCGCAGCCCAGATGCAGCGCGTTGAGCGCGAGCGGCGCCAGCGCCGAATGGCCGGCCCGGCCGGTGCAGGTGACATGGGCGGCGAGCTTGCCCTTGTGCCCGGTCGCAACCGCCATGCCGGTGGGTTCGCCGACGATGCACAGGGCCGGGCGCACCGGCGCGGCGCGCATCATCTCGATCAGGCTGCGCACGCCGAGGCACCCCACCTCCTCGTCATAGGAGAGCGCGAGGTGGAGGGGCGTCGCGAGGTCCCTATGCGCGGCGCGGCGCATCGCCGCCACCGCGCAGGCGACGAAGCCCTTCATGTCGGCGGTGCCGCGGCCATAGAGCCGGCCGTCGCGCTCGGTCAGGGCGAAGGGCGGCACGGTCCAGTCCTGCCCGTCGACCGGCACCACGTCGGTATGGCCGGACAGCAGCACGCCCGGCCGGTCCGCCGGGCCGGTGGTGGCGAAGAGGTTGGCCTTGCCGTGATGGGCGTCGTGGATGAGCCGGACGGCAATGCCCTCGCCCTCCAGCAGGGCCGCGACATGGCCGATCAGGTCGAGATTGCCGTCGCGGCTGACCGTCGGAAAGGCGATCAGGTCATGCAGAATGCCGATGCTGTCCATGTCCGATCGACCTTTCGCCGCCCTCGCGCCCACCGGCGCTCCCTCTAGCATCGTCGCGCGTGGTGCCCGAATCGGATTTGCGTCATCGCCGCTTCGGGTGCGGCTAAGCCACCGCGCCGCTCGAGGAGCACGTCTTGTCGCCCGCCAGCAAAACGGCGCCTTGCCGCCGGCGGCGACTGTGCACCATCTTTTGAAGATGTAACGAAACCTTCTCGAATCTATTGTCTGTTGACCGTTCGCCGTCATTCGGGGAATCGATTCGGGCGGGACGGAACCGGCGCGGGGTGGGCGCCGCGCGGACTGGGGAGAGAACAATGACGGGGATATCCCGTCGCGGGCTTCTGCGCGCGGGCGCGGCGGCCTTGGCGACACCGGCGGTGCTGCGGGCCCATGATGCGCTCGCATCCTCCGGCACGGTCAATGTCTATGCCTGGGAAGACTACTTCGCGAACAACACGCTGCTGGCGGATTTCAACAACGCCACCGGCATCGACGTGAAGCTCGCCACCTACGGCTCGAACGCCGAGGCGGAGGCGCGGCTGCGCTCGGCCGGCGGCAAGGGCATCGACGTGTTCTTCCCGTCCGTCGACACCGGCCCCAACTATTACCGCGACGGGCTGCTGCAGCCGATCGACGAGCGCCGCTTCGATGCCTCGCGCGTCGTCACCCCGATCTACCGCAGTTCGCAGGCGCTCGGCGCCCTCGACAAGGGCCGGCGCTATCTCGTGCCGTTCGACTGGGGCACCGAGGGGCTGACCTGGGATTCGACCAAGATCGACAAGGTCGCCGGCCAGATCTCCTATGGCGACATGTGGAAGGCGGGGCTGACCAAGCAGGTGGTGGTCCGCCCGGTCTCGGTCTTCAACGGCGTCGCTCTCTACCTCGACGCCACCGGCGTGCTGCCCTCCAACCGCGGTCTCGATCTCTACAAGTCGGAGGCCGATTCCCGGCGGGTGTTCGAGGGGTGCCTCGCCTTCATCAATGCGCATCGGAGCAATATCGGCGCGTTCTGGACCGATGCCACCGAGGCGCGGGCGGCCTTCGTCAGCGGCGGCTGCACCATCGGCCAGACCTGGGATTCGACCGGCATCCTGCTCGGCCGCTCCTCCGGGCCGAACTGGAAATACGGCATGCCGAAGGAAGGCGGCCTCGGCTGGACCGACACCTTCGCTATCCCGGCGGGGGCGGCGAATGCGGCGCAGGCCTATGAGCTGATGAACTTCCTCTACCAGCCCGAGAACGGGGCGCTGTTCACCAACACCACCGGCTACAACAGCTGCGTTTCCGGATCGGAGAATTACCTCTCCGCCGGCGCCCACGCCGCCTTCCGCGCGGCCTATCCGCCGGGCAGCTTCGACAAGATGTTCTGGTGGCCGATCCAGACGGATTTCTACGCGCGGCTGCGCGCCGAATATGCCGCCAAGCTGACCCAAGGCTGAGCGGGGCGCGCGCCGGCACCGAATCGGGGTGCCGTGGCGGGAGTGAGCCGTCGCGTTCAGCCGTCGCACAGCCGGAAATGAGGTGACGCCTCATTTTGCACCTCATTGCACCGGGGCGCTGGACGCACTGCACCAGAACGGGCGATCTGTCGCCGGTCTCACTGCACTGATCGTACCGGAATCGGTGCCGAGGTATGGAAAATGCCGGTCGCACCGCACTGATCATCCACCGCATCGAACCGGATTTATGCGCGTGCAGCGCAGCGTCAATTTCTGAGTTGCGTACCTCAATATGTGCTTGTGCCGACGCCCATTCACAGGCAGCATCATCGGGGGGCAATGACCCCTGCCGGGAGGGCCCGGCACGGCGCACCGGCGGCAAGACCGGGCGGAAAATGTCAGGGAGGTATGCGTGGCGAGCACCGTCAAGGGGCCGGCGATCTTTCTCGCCCAGTTTGCGGGTGATGCCGCGCCGTTCAACTCATGGGATGCGATCTGCGCCTGGGCGGCCGGTCTCGGCTACACCGGCGTGCAGGTGCCGTCCTGGGATGCCCGCCTGTTCGATCTGGCCAAGGCGGCGACGTCCAAGACCTATTGCGACGAGTTTGCCGGCGTCGCCGCCGGGCACGGGCTCACCATCACCGAGCTGTCGACCCATCTGCAGGGCCAGCTGGTGGCGGTCCATCCCGCCTTCAACGAAGCCTTCGACGCCTTCGCCCCCGCCGACGTGCACGGCAATCCGGTCGCGCGCCAGCACTGGGCGGTGGGGCAGATGAAGGCGGCGGCGAAGGCCTCGCGCCATCTCGGGCTGTCCGGCCATGTGTCGTTCACCGGTGCGCTGGCCTGGCCCTTCGTCTACCCCTGGCCGCAGCGCCCGCCCGGGCTGATCGAGACCGCATTCGCCGAACTCGGCCGGCGCTGGCGCCCGATCCTCGACTGCTTCGAGGAGGCGGGCGTCGATGTCGGCTTCGAAATCCATCCCGGCGAGGACGTGTTCGACGGCGCGACCTTCGAGATGTTCCTCGACGCGGTCGGCAACCACCCGCGCTGCGGCATCAATTACGACCCCTCGCATTTCGTGCTGCAACAGCTCGATTATCTCTATTTCATCGATATTTACCACGAGCGGATCACCGCCTTCCACGTGAAGGACGCCGAGTTCAACCCGACGGGCCGGCAGGGCGTCTATTCGGGCTATGCGCCGTGGGTGGAGCGGGCCGGGCGGTTCCGCTCGCTCGGCGACGGGCAGGTCGATTTCGGCGCGATCTTCTCCAAGATGGCGCAGTACGGCTATGATCGCTGGGCCGTGCTCGAATGGGAATGCGCGCTGAAGCATCCCGAGGACGGCGCGCGCGAAGGCGCGGAATTCATCCGCTCGCATCTCATCCGGGTGACCGAGAAGGCCTTCGACGACTTCGCCGGCGGCGCGGTCGACGAAGCCAAGGTGAAGCGCATGCTGGGGCTGGGGTGACGGGTCGCGCATGATGGGGCGCGGCGTCGGCCGGCGGCCGGCAGCATCGTCGTCCCGGGTAGCTTCTACAGCCGCTGTCATCCCGGACGGCCTTAGGCTGATCCGGGACCGACTTCCGCATTAAGTGACTGAATTTGCAAGAGATACCGGCTCTGCGCCTTCGGCTCCGGCCGGGATGACATCGACGGCGACGGACATAAGGGAGTTGTTCCATGCCCATCGAGGGACGCGGCGACGGGGTCGGCGAGCGCATCCGGCTCGGCATGGTCGGCGGCGGCGAGGGCGCCTTCATCGGCGCGGTGCACCGCATCGCCGCCCGGCTCGACGACCAGTATGCGCTCATCGCCGGCGCGCTCTCGGCGAGCCCGGAGAAGGCGCGGCGCTCGGGGGCGGCGCTGGGGCTCGACCCGTCCCGCGTCTATGACGACTTCCGCGCCATGGCCAAGGCGGAGGCCGCGCGCGCCGACGGCATCGAGGCGGTCGCCATCGTGACCCCCAATCACATGCACGCGCCGGTCGCCACCGCCTTCCTCGAGGCCGGCATCCACGTCATCTGCGACAAGCCGCTGAGCGTCGACCGGGATTCGGCGCTGGCGCTCAAGTCGTTGACCGAAAAGAGTAAACGTATCTTCGCGGTGACCCACAACTACACCGGCTACCCGATGGTGCGCCAGGCCCGCGCCATGGTGGCGGCGGGGGAGCTGGGCGCCATCCGGGTGGTGCAGGTGCAGTATGCGCAGGACTGGCTGACCACGCGGCTCGAGGATAGCGGCCACAAGCAGGCGGGGTGGCGGGTCGATCCGGCGCAGGCGGGCGCGGGCGGCTGCATCGGCGATATCGGCACCCACGCCTACAACCTCGCCGACTTCATCACCGGCATCCCGGTCACCGAGCTCTGCGCCGAGCTCACCACTTTCGTGGAGGGGCGCCGGCTGGACGACAATGTCCAGATCCTGCTGCGCTATGCCAATGGCGCCAAAGGGTTTTTATGGGCGAGCCAGGTGGCGCCGGGCAATGAGAACAACCTCGCCATCAAGGTCTATGGCGACAAGGGCGGGCTGGAATGGCGGCAGGAGGAGCCGAACCGGCTGCAGTTCGCCCCGTTCGGCGAGCCGGTGCGCACCATCACCCGCGCCGGCGCCGGGGCGGGCGCGGAGGCCGGCCGGGTGACGCGGACCCCGGCGGGGCACCCGGAGGGCTATCTGGAAGGTTTCGCAACGCTCTACACCGAGGTCGCCGCGGCGATCCGGGCGGCGCGCGCGGGCGCTCCGCTCGATCCGGCGGTGAACTTCCCGACCGTCGAGGACGGGGTGAAGGGCGTCGCCTTCATCGCTGCGGCGGTCGCGTCTTCCGCCCGCGGGGCGGTGTGGGTACCCCTCGGCACGGACTGACCGGTCGGTGCGGTGAGGTGGACGATGGGTGCGAAAAATGACCGGTCCGTGCAGTCCGTGCGAACCGTCCGGCGGGTGGCGAAAGGGATCCGCGGCGGGAGCTGACGTTAGGTGATATTGTGAGGTCCGCACCTCACGCCATCGCGAAAAGTTTAGCTTGCGATGTTTAGTAAAGTGAGTTCTACTAAACTTCATCCGCAGCCGTAAAATAATACCAACGGCGCGGGAGGAAACGCCAAACCCGTCCCTGTCCGTCCTCCGCATCCATCCTTCTGGCGATGCGGAATCCGAGCCTCCGATCGACCGCCGGCCCTGCCTGCGCGGACCCTTTCGGTTGTCTCCGGCGGCCTGCGGGACAACCGGAGGAGAATGACCCATGAGGAAGCTTCTGGCGGCCGCTGCGGCGTTCGCCGCTCTCAGTGTCGCCGCGTCCGCGCCCGCCCATGCTCAGGGCAAGCCGCTCACCTTGTGCTGGGCGGCCTGGGACCCGGCCAACGCGCTGGTGGAGCTGTCGAAGGACTTCACCACGAAGTCCGGCATACCGATGAAATTCGAGTTCGTGCCGTGGACCAGCTTCGCCGACCGCTTCCTCAACGAGCTGAACTCGAAGGGCAAGCTGTGCGACCTCTTGATCGGCGACAGCCAGTGGCTCGGCGGCTCGGCCGAGAACGGCCATTACGTCAAGCTGAACGACTTCTTCGCCAAGGAAGGCATCCAGATGGCCTCCTTCCTGCCGGCGGCGGTGGAAGGCTATTCGACCTGGCCGAAGGGCTCCGACAATTACTGGGCGCTGCCGGCGATGGGCGACGCGCTCGGCTGGACCTACCGCAAGGACTGGTTCGCCCGCCCCGAGCTGCAGGCCGAGTTCAAGAAGAAGCACGGCCGCGACCTCGCCGCGCCGAAGACCTGGGATGAGCTGAAGCAGGTCGCCGAGTTCTTCCAGGGCCGCGAGATCGACGGCAAGAAGGTCTATGGCGCCGCCATCTTCACCGAGCGCGGCTCGGAAGGCATCACCATGGGCTCGACGGCGGCCCTCTACCCCTACGGCTTCGAATACCAGAACCCGAAGAAGCCCTACGACATGGAGGGCTACGTCAATTCACCGGATTCGGTGAAGGGTCTCGAAGCCTATAAGGCGCTGTTCAAGTGCTGCACGCCGCCCGGCTATACCGACGCCTACATGCAGGAGGGCCTCGACGCCTTCAAGTCCGGGCAGGTCGCGATGATGATGAACTGGTTCGCCTTCTTCCCCGGCCTCTACAAGGACGAGAAGGTGGGGGGCGATCGCATCGGCTTCTTCGTCAACCCGAAGGAGAAGGTGGCGGCGTCCCCGCTCGGCGGGCAGGGCATCTCGGTGGTGTCCTATTCGGACAACAAGGATGCCGCGCTCCAGTACATCAAGTGGTTCGCCCAGCCGGACGTGCAGGCGAAGTGGTGGTCGCTGGGCGGCTATTCGGTCGCGAAATCCGTGCTCGAAGCCCCGAACTTCGCCCAGTCCGCGCCGTTCGCGGCCGACTTCCTGGTCGCGATGGGCCAGGTGAAGGACTTCTGGCAGGAGCCGACCTATGCCGAGCTGATGCAGGCGATGCAGAAGCGCGTGCATGACTATGTCGTCGCCGACAAGGGCACGGCCAAGGAAGCGCTCGATCTGCTGATCAAGGATTGGCAGAAGACCTTCAAGGAAGACGGGCGGATGTGATCCGCCCGGCACGGGAGGACGGGCCGCGCCAAGCCGCCCGTCTGCCCGGCGCGCCGTCCGGGCCGATGCCGGGGTGCTGCCGCACCCGGCCGGGTCCCCGACACCCGATGCGCACGAGCCGAATGCCTCGACGATCCCGGACCGGCCGCCACGGCCGCCCGGGATGACGGGAAAGCCACGCCCGCCGCGACGCCCTCGCGGTCCGGCCGGACCTCAGAGCCCGCCAGTCTGGAGCCGCCATGACCGAAACCTCGACGGTGAGCCATCTCGCCCGCAACGCCGCCAAGGCGACGCCGGAACCGCTGGCGCGGCGGGTGCGCGGGCTCTCGGACCGGGCCATCGCCTGGCTGTTCATCGCCCCGACCATCCTCCTCCTGCTGGCGATCAACATCTTCCCGCTGATCTGGACGATCCAGCTCTCCTTCACCAACTACCGCGCCAACCGGCCGAACGCGGCGGTGACCAGCGTCGGCGTCGAGCACTATTCCAACATCCTGTCCGATCCGGATGTGTGGCACTCGATGCAGGTGACGGCGCATTTCGTGCTCTGGACGATCCTCATCCAGACCGTGCTCGGCTTCGCGCTCGCCTATCTGATCGACCGCAAGTTCCGCGGCCACGGCTTCTGGACCACGGTGATCCTGATCCCGATGATGCTGTCGCCGGCGGTGGTGGGGAATTTCTGGAAGTTCCTGTACCAGCCGCAGATCGGGCTGTTCAACTACATCGTCGGCTTCTTCACCGGCATGGAGCCGTCCTCGTTCCAGATGATCGGCGACGTGCGGCTGGCGCCGTGGTCGATCATCATCGTCGATACCTGGATGTGGACGCCCTATGTGATGCTGATCTGCCTCGCCGGGCTGCGTTCCATTCCCGATTACATCTACGAGGCGGCGGAAGTCGACCGTGCCTCCGCCTTCCGGCAGTTCTGGTCGATCACCCTGCCGATGGCGATGCCGTTCATCATGCTGGCGGTGCTGTTCCGCGGCATCGAGAACTTCAAGATGTTCGACATGGTTAACCTGCTCACCTCCGGCGGGCCGGGCTCCACCACCGAGGTCGCCTCGATCACGCTGAAGCGCGAGGCGTTCGAGAAATGGCGCACGGGATATTCCTCCGCCTTCGCCATCATCCTGTTCGTCACCGTGTTCGGCCTCGCCAACATCTATGTGAAGGCGCTCAACCGGGTGAAGAGCCGATGAGCCTCGTTTCCTTGCATCACGTCATCCTGAGGTGCCGGCCGCAGGCCGGCCTCGAAGGATGCTTCAGGCGGCTCGATGAACATCCTTCGAGGCTCGCTGCGCTCGCGCCTCAGGATGACGTCGCGGCTGCGGCGACGAAGGGAGCCCGCTGATGCCCGGCCTGTCCACCGCCCACTCCGTCGTCGAGCCCTCGAGCCTGTCGAAGCGCATCGCGATGGGCGTCGTCATCCTCTACGCGCTGATCGCCATGATCCCGCTGGTGTGGATCCTGCTCACCGGCTTCAAGACGCCGCCCGATTCGATTTCCTACCCGCCGAAGCTGGTGTTCCAGCCCTCGCTGGAGGGCTACTGCAACCTGTTCACCACCCGCTCGCGGCAGACCCCGGACTACATCGCCTCGCTGCCGCCTGCGGAGGGGATGTGCGACCAGATCGCGCGCAACCGCAACATGGTGGTGGCGGGCCCGTCCAAATTCGCGCCGCGCTTCCTCAACTCGCTGATCATCGCCTTTTCCTCGACGCTGCTGGCGGTCACGCTCGGCACGCTGGCCGCCTACGGCTTCTCCCGCTTCAAGGTGCCGCTGGCGGACGACCTGCTGTTCTTCATCCTGTCGACCCGCATGATGCCGCCGATCGCGGTCGCCATCCCGATCTACCTGATGTACCGCGAGCTCGGCCTGTCCGACACCAAGCTCGGCATGATCCTGCTCTACACGGCGGTGAACGTGTCGCTGGCGGTGTGGCTGCTGAAGGGGTTCATCGACGAGATCCCGCGCGAATACGAGGAAGCCGCGATGATCGACGGCTATACGCGCCTCCAGGCCTTCGTGAAGGTGGTGCTGCCGCAGGCGACCACGGGCATCGCGGCGACCGCGATCTTCTGCCTGATCTTCGCCTGGAACGAATACGCCTTCGCCGTGCTGCTCACCTCGGGCGAAGCGCAGACGACGCCGCCCTTCATCCCCTTCATCATCGGCGAGGGTGGTCAGGACTGGCCGGCGGTGGCCGCCGCCACCACGCTGTTCGTGATCCCCATCTTCGTCTTCACCATCCTGCTCAGGAAGAACCTCCTGCGCGGCATCACCTTCGGAGCGGTGCGGAAATGAGCGCCATGGACCCGCACGCCCCGCCGCCCGCCAGGCCCTTCCGGCTGTTCCGCCGCAAGCCATGGGAGCGGTTCGCCATTGGCCTCATCGCCTGCGGCGTGGTGATGCTGATGCAGCCCTTCTCGATCACGCTCTATGGCTGGTCGTTCGCCACCACGCTCGCGGGCACGGCGATGTTCATCGTCGTGTCGAAGTTCCCGGAGTAGCGCCATGGCCACCATCCGGGTCGAGAACCTCAACAAGACCTTCGCCGAGTTCGTCGCGGTGCGGGATTCCACCTTCACGGTCGAGGATGGCGAGTTCTTCTGCCTGCTGGGACCCTCCGGCTGCGGCAAGACCACGACGCTGCGCATGATCGCCGGATTGGAGTTGCCCACCTCCGGCACCATCACGCTGGGCGGGCAGGACGTGACCACCAAGCGCGCCGGCGAGCGCGACATCGCCATGGTGTTCCAGCTCTTCGCGCTCTACCCGCACATGAATGTGCGCCAGAACATCGGCTTCCCGCTGAAATGCATGGGGCTGCCGCGCGCGGAGATCACGCGCAAGGTGGAGGAGGCGGCGCGGATATTGCGCATCTCGCATCTGCTCGATTCCCGCGTCTCCGGGCTCTCGGGCGGCGACCGCCAGCGCATCGCGCTGGGCCGGGCGATCGTGCGCGAGCCGGCCGCCTTCATGATGGACGAGCCGCTGGGCGCGCTCGACGCCGAGTTCCGCCACCTCATGTGCGGCGAGCTGCGGGCGCTGCACGACCGGCTGAAGGCGACCACGGTCTATGTGACCCACGACCAGATGGAAGCCATGGCGATGGCCGACAAGATCGCGGTGATGAATCGCGGCGTGATCGAGCAGTTCGCCGGGCCGCAGGAGATTTATGACCGGCCGGCGAGCCTGTTCGTCGCCGACTTCATCGGCTCGCCCGCCATGAACCTGATCGGCTTTGCCGGCTCGCTGGCGCTGGGCGCGCGCTTCGTCACCATCGAGGGCGCGCCGGTGGAGGTGCCGGTGGTGCGCGAGGCGGTGGCCGAGCAGGCGCTGGTGCTGGGCGTGCGGCCCGAGCATGTGCGCTTTTCCGACGCCTCGGCGCTGCGCGGCGAGGTCTACGGCACCGAATATCTCGGCACCACGCAGATCGTCACCGTCACCACCGCCTCCGGGCCGGTGCGGGCGCGCCTGCCCTCGACCGTGAAGGTGTCGACCGGCGAGCAGGTGGGGCTGGCGCTGCGCGCCGATCGCCTCTCGCTGTTCGAAAAAGCGGGCGGGCGGGCGATCCGCACCGCCTGGCAGGACGGCGAGCGGGTCGAGGGCGAGGCGGCACCCGCCTCGGCGGCCCGCGCCCGCCGCGAGAATGCGGGGCAGCCGCGCGCCGGACAGGAGCACGCGGGACAGGAGCAGGTTCATGGCTGACGTTTCGATCAACGCCGTGACCAAGCGCTTCGGCGACGTCACCGCCATCGCCGACCTCTCGCTGGCCATTGCCGACGGCGAATTCGTCGTGCTGCTCGGCCCCACGGGCGCCGGCAAGACCACGACGCTGCGGCTGGTGGCCGGGCTGGAGACGCCGGACCAGGGCAGCGTCTTCATCGGCGGCCATGACGTGACCCGGACCAATCCGGCGGCGCGCGACGTCGCCTTCGTGTTCCAGCAGTATTCGCTCTATCCGCATCTGTCGGTCTATGACAACCTCGCCTTCCCCCTGCGCTCGCCGACGCGGCGGGTGCCGCCGGCCGAGATCCGTCGCAAGGTGGAGGCGATCGCCGGCCTGCTGCGCATCGAGGACAAGCTCGCCAACAAGGCGACGCAGCTTTCGGGCGGGCAGATGCAGCGCGTCGCCATCGGCCGGGCGCTGGTGCGCGACCCATCCATCTACCTGATGGACGAGCCGCTCTCCTCGCTCGACGCCAAGCTGCGCGGCGAGCTGCGCCTCGAGCTGAAGCGCATCCAGCAGGAGCTCGGCGCCACCATTCTCTATGTCACCCACGACCAGATCGAGGCGATGACGATGGCGAGCCGGATCGGGGTGATCGACAATGGCCGCCTCGCCCAGCTCGGCACGCCGCGCGAGATCTACGAGAACCCGGTGAACCTGCATGTCGCCCAGCGGCTCGGCCAGCCGGGCATCAACCTGATGCCGCGGGCGCTGTTCCCCGATCTCGCCGCCCCGCCGGCGGCGCAGACCATCGGCGCGCGCACCGAGCATCTCCACCTCGCCCGGCTCGACGGCAGGGCCAGCGGCGGGCCGGCCGGCGAGGTGCGCTGGATCGAACGGCTCGGCGACCAGAACCACCTGCATGTGCGCTTCGCCGACCGCGAGCTCGTCACCCTCGGCGATCCCGATTCCGATCTCGATATCGGCGACAAGGTGGCGGTGGAACTGGTGCGGCCGCTCTATTTCGATGCGGCGGGACAGAGGATTGCGTCATGACCGACGTGAGCGAAGGCGTACGCCTCGATGCGGCGCGCAAGGCGCGGCTGATCGCGGCGATGGCGGATGTGGTGATCGCCCATGCCGACGAACTGACCGATCTCGACCAGGCGATCGGCGACGGCGACCACGGGCTCAACATGAAGCGCGGCTTCGAGGCGGTGCGCGCGGATGCGGCGGCGCTTGCCGACAAGCCGCTGCCGGACGCGCTGAAGGCGATCGGCACGGCGCTGGTGATGAAGGTGGGCGGCGCCTCCGGGCCGATCTACGGCACCTTCCTGATGACGCTCGGCAAGGCGCTGCCGGCGGAACCCTCGGCGGCCGACCTCGCCAGCGCCTTCGGCCAGGCGCTTGAGGCGACCAAGGCGCGCGGCAAGTCCGAGCCCGGGCAGAAGACCCTGCTCGACGTGCTGGCGCCGGTGCTGGAGGAGCTTCAGGCAGGCGGCCCCGGTCTCGCCGCGCGGGTGCGCGAACGGGCGGGCGCCGCGGCTGAGGCGACGGTGCCGATGCGGGCGGTGCGCGGTCGTGCCTCCTTCCTCGGCGACCGCTCGATCGGCCATATGGATCCGGGCGCGCGCTCCGCCTCGCTCATCATCGCCGCGGTCTGCGACGCGCTGGAAGGCTGAACATGTCCAATGTGGGAATCGTGATCGTGTCGCATTCCGCCAAGGTCGCCGAGGGCGCGGCCGAGATGGTGCGGCAGATGGTGGGGGATGCGGTGCCGGTCGCCTTCGCCGGGGGCAACCCCGAGGGCGGGCTCGGCACCGATGTCGGCGCCATCATGGGCGCGATCGAGGCGGCGTGGTCGGAGGCCGGCGTCGCCGTGCTGGTCGATCTCGGCGGCGCCGAGACCAACAGCGAGATGGCCATCGAGATGCTCGACGAGGAACGTCGCGACCGCGTCGTGGTCTGCAACGCGCCGATCGTCGAGGGGGCGGTGATCGCCGCCGCCGAAGCCTCGGGCGGCTCGCCGCTCGATCTCGTCAAACGCACCGCCGAAGAGCTGTCGCCGAACTGAGGCCGGAACCCATGTCGAACGAAACCGCCACGTCCGAGCCCGTCACCGGCAAGGCCACGCTCACCAATGCCGTCGGCCTCCACGCGCGCCCCTCGGTGAAGCTCACCCAGCTCGCCAAGTCCTTTCCCGGCACGGTCGAGGTGGCGCTCGCGCCCGAGGGGCCGTGGGTGGACGCCAAGAGCCCTGTGAAGATCATGCGGGTGAAGGCGGCGACCGGCGCCGTGCTGCACTTCCGGGCGCTGGGCGCCGAGGCGGCGGCCGCCATCGCGGCGCTGGTCGATCTGGTCGAGCGGCGCTTCGACGAGGAGCAGTCCGGCGAGAGCCTCGACGAGACCATTGCGCGCGGGGCGGGCCATGGCTGAGCTCCGGCTGCGCGGGCGCCCGGCCTCGCCGGGCTTTGCGGCCGGCCCCGTCGTCGTGCTGGCGGCGGCGGCGACGAGCGCGCGCCGTATCGCCGGCGACCCGGCGCGGGAGGCGAGCGCGCTGCGGGCGGCGCTCGGTGCCGCCGCGGCGGAGCTCGCCGCGCTGGCGCAGACGGCGCAGGCCGAGGCCGCCGACATGCTCGGCTTCCAGATCGCACTGATCGAGGACGATGCCCTCACCGAGGGCGCCTTCGCGGCGATCGAGGCCGGCACGGCGGCGGACAGCGCCTGGGAAGAGGCGCTCGACACCGAGATCCGCGGCTATGAGGCGGTCGAGGACGATTATTTCCGCGCCCGCGCCACCGATCTCGCCGACCTGCGCGACCGGGTGCTGCTGCATCTGGCGGGTGGTGGCGGGCCGGGCACCGTGCTGCCGCGGGGCCCGATCCTCGCCGCGCACGACCTGCCGCCCTCGCGCTTCCTCGGCATCGACTGGTCGGCCGGCGGGGCGATCCTGCTGACCGCGGGCAGTCCCTCAAGCCATGTGGCGATGCTCGCGCGCTCGCGCGGCGTGCCGATGATCGTCGGCCTCGGGTCCGAGCCCGGCGCGCTGGCCGGCGATGCGCTGGTCGACGCTGTGAGCGGGGAGGTGGTGATCGACCCCGCCCCCGAGACCCGGCCCGGCTTCGAGGCGCGGCGCGCCGCCGCCGCGCAGGCGGGCGCCGCGGCGCAGGGCCGGCTGGCCGAGCCGGCGGTGACGCTCGACGGCACCCGCATCCGCGTCCACATCAACATCGCCGGACCGGACGAACTCGGCGCGCTCGATCCCGCCATCTGCGACGGCATCGGACTGGTGCGCACCGAGTTCCTGTTCGACGCCGCCGGCCGGCTGCCCGACGAGGAAACGCAATACGCCGCCTATCGCCGCATGCTGGAATGGGCCGGCGAGCGCCCCGTGACCATCCGCACGCTCGATGCCGGCGGCGACAAACCGATCCGCGGCCTCACCCTCGACGGCGAGAGCAACCCGTTCCTCGGCGTCCGCGGCATCCGCCTCAGCCTGCGGCGGCCGGAGGTGTTCCGCGTGCAGGTGCGGGCGCTGCTGCGGGCGGCCGTGCACGGTGCGCTCAAGGTGATGCTGCCGATGGTGACCGTGCCGGCCGAGGTCGAGGCGGCGCGCCTCCTGATGCAGGAGGAACTGGCCGCGCTCGATGCGGCCGGGGTGGCGGCGCGCTGGCCCGCGCTCGGCATCATGGTCGAGGTGCCGGCCGTGGCGCTGGCTCTGGATCGGTTCGCGGTCGACTTCGTCTCGATCGGCTCCAACGACCTCACCCAATACGCCACGGCGGCCGGCCGCGACATCGGCGATGTCGCCGATCTCGCCGATCCGCTGCATCCCGGCGTGCTCGCCCTGATCGCCGAGGTCGCCCGTGCCGGCGCGGCGGGCGGCTATGAGGTGAGCCTTTGCGGGGATGCCGGAGCCGATCCCGCGGCGATCCCGGCGCTGCTCGCGGCCGGGCTGCGCAGCGTCTCGGTGGCGCCGGCGCAGCTCGCGGGCGCGAAGGCGGCGATCGCCGCGCTCGATCTCGGAGCGCGGTGATGGATGACGATACGGCGATCCGCGAACTCGCCCGTGCCGAGGGAGTGGCGGCCTACAAGCTGCTGCTGAAGCGCGTGCTCGACAACCGCCCCTCCGGCACGCGCCAGCGCCTCGCCCAGGCGCTCGGCAAGAACCGCTCCTTCGTCTCGCAGATCGCCAATCCGGCGCTGGCCGTGCCGATTCCCGCCCAGCACATCGAGGCGATCTTCGAGGTCTGCCATTTCGCGGTGGAGGAACGGCGCGCCTTTCTCGACGCCTATCGCCGCGCCCATCCCAGCCGGCGCCAGCACGGCACCGAGCTGCCGCGGCACCGCACCCTCACCGTCACCGTCCCCGACCTCGTCGACCCGCGCAAGAACAAGGCGGTCGACGACATGGTCGCCGATTTCGCCCGCCGCATCGCCCGCCTGACGGAGGACCTCTCGTAGCGCACCGGCGGAACGCCTTTCGCGGCGTGCGCCGACGCGCCGACGCCCAGCAACGATGCGCCGCCGGGAAGCACGGCCGGCGCAGGGGAGAACGCCATGAAGAAGCTGATCAATTCGCCCGACACCGTGCTCGCCGAAAGCCTCCGCGGCTTCGCGCGCGCCCATGCCGACCTCGTCACCCTCGACCCCGATCTGCGCTTCGTCGCGCGGCGCGCGCCGGTGCCGGGCAAGGTGGCGCTGGTGTCGGGCGGCGGCTCGGGGCACGAGCCGCTGCATGCCGGCTTCGTCGGCCACGGCATGCTCGATGCCGCTTGCCCGGGGCAGGTGTTCACCTCGCCGACGCCGGACCAGATCGTGGCGGCGGCCGAGGCGGTCGACACCGGCGCCGGCGTGCTGTTCATCGTCAAGAACTACGAAGGCGACGTGATGAACTTCGAGATGGCCGCGGAGATCGCCGAGCGGACCATCCTCACCGTCGTCACCGACGACGATGTCGCGGTCGAGCGCTCGACCTGGTCGACCGGGCGGCGCGGCGTCGCCGGCACGATGGTAGTGGAGAAGATCGTCGGCGCCGCCGCCGAGCGGGGTGCCACGCTGATGGACCTCGAAATGCTCGGCAAGCGGGTCAATGCGCGCACCCGCTCGATGGGCGTCGCGCTCTCGCCCTGCACCGTGCCGGCGGCCGGCAAGCCCACCTTCACCCTCACGGACGACGAGATGGAAATGGGCGTCGGCATCCATGGCGAGCCGGGCCGGCGGCGGGTGAGGCTGGCGCGCGCCGATGAAATCGCCGAGGAGATGCTCGCCGCCATCGTCGACGACCTCGCCCCGCCGGCGGGGGCGGAATGCCTGCTGCTGGTCAACGGCTTCGGCGCGACGCCGCTGATGGAGCTCTATTTGATGGTCGAGGCCGCGCATAAGGTGCTGGACGGGCGCGGCATCAAGGTCGTGCGCCATCTCACCGGCTCCTACGTCACCTCGCTCGACATGGCCGGCTGCTCGCTCACGCTCACCCATCTCGACGACCAACTGGCGGGCCTGTGGGACGCGTCGGTGCACACGCCGGCGCTGCGCTGGGGCATGTGAGGGCGCGGGGGAATGTGAGGCGGGGCCGGCGGTGGCGGCCGGCCGGCGCGCGCGCCGGCGTCAGCTGTCCTCCGCCTCGGGCGGCACCTCGGCCGGCGGCTTCCGGCCGGCACCCTTGCGGGGCTTGCGCGCGGCGGACTTCGCCTTGCCCTTCTTCTTGGCGGGAGCGAGGGTGGGCGGCCCGGCGTCGTGCTCTGCCTCGAGCGCCTCGCTCTTGGCGGGTCGCTTCTTCGCCCGGGACTTGCGGGTTCGTCGTTTCGTCTCGCCGGGTGCCTCGGGAGCGCCCGGCACGGCCGCGGTGATGGAGACGGGCTCGTCCGTCGGCCCCGCCGTGCCGCCAGGGGCGGTCTCGGCCTCGGCCGCATCCCGCCGGGCAGTCTTGGCCTTGGCGGCTTTCGCCTTGGTTGTCTTGGTCTTGGTTGTTTTGGTCTTGGCTATCTTGGGCTTCGCCGCCGCGGATGTGGAAGCGGCGGCCGGCGTTGCCGTCTTCTTCGCCGCTTTTCCCTTCGGCGTTTTCGGACGAACCGCTTCCGGCACGTCGGCGTCGCCGGGCGGCACGCTGCCGGGCACGGCCTCGTCGGCGTCCGGGGCCATGTCGGGCGGCGGGCGCTCCGGATCGGGGAAGCCGGCGGCGAAGAGGCGGATGAGCTCGCCGAGATCCGGTTCGTCCACCAGCAGCGCGGCGTCGGCCGGCGGCAGCCAGCGCTGGGCGCGCTCGTGCCGCTCCGGCCATTCGGCGAGCTGGCGCTTGACCCGCATCGGATAGACCGCCACCTCGACGAGGGCGAAGAATCCGTCCATGCGCTTCCAATAGCGATACTGGCCGATGCGCCGGCGGGCGATCTCGCCGAGGACGCCGGCCTCCTGCCGCGCCTCGATCTGCGCGCTCTTCCAGGCCTTGCGCCCCTTCATGGGCCAGCCCTTGGGAATGACGAAGCGCCGCGTCTCGCGCGAACTCATCATCAGGAATTCGATGCCGCCATCGGCCGCGATCCGATAGGCGAGCGCGGCGATCTGCCGAAGCGCACGGCCGTTCGAGGCGGTCTTCAGCCGTTTGCGGCCCTTGGCGGTGCCCGTCTTCTTCGCCCTTGAAACGATGGCGTCGCGCTCCCACTGGTGCTGCCACCGTCTGCGCGGGGTCTGTCGGTACAATACAGCGGCACCGGCGCGGTGCAATTGCCAGCCGCCGGCCGGATGTCAGGAATTCATCATGAAAATCGCAATATTGAGCGCCGAGGCATAGCTGACCCAGCCGAGATAGGGCACGAGCAGCCACGCCGCCGGCCGGTCGACCCGGGCGGCGGCCCAGATGGCGGCGGCGATGGCGAGCCAGAGCGCCAGGATGATCGCCACGCCCCAGCCGATCGCCTCGAGCCCGAAGAACACCGGCGTCCAGATGAAGTTCAGCGCGAGCTGCAGGGCGAAGAGGCGGATGGCGGTGGCGCGCGCCGGGCCCGGCGGATGGCGGTCCCACAGCCGCCAGAGCGCCACCGCCATCATGACGTAGAGCAGCGTCCAGACGACGGGAAAGACGAAATCCGGCGGCGTCCAGCCCGGCTTGGCGAGGCCGGCATACCAGGTCGGGATCTGCGGCGCGGTGGCGAGCGAGCCGATCGCCCCGACGGCCAGGCAGAGGCCGAGGGCGAGGACGAGGCGGAACAGCGACAGGGTCTTCATCGAACCTCCTTCCGGGGCGCCGGCCGGTACGGCCTGCCGGGGCAGGCGAGACCTGCGGACCCTTCTTCATAGAATACGGACGGGCCGGCGCGCCAGTTCAGGGCACCGGGGCCGGGCGGTGGCCGGCGGCGGCGTTAACGCCTGCTTAACCACCGGGCGGGGGTTTTCTCGACGCGCCGGGGTCCCGCACCTACCCTTGCGGCGACAAGCGGACCCTGCCGCCCCTGGCGCGGCACGCTGTCGCCACCCCGGTTCCACCAACGCGAAGGCTGCCCGTGTCCAATACTACGCCGCAGGAACAGCTGATGCTGGAGCTCATCAACCGGGGCCGCATGGACCCGGCCGGTGAGGCCGCCCGCTTCGGGATCGCGCTCAACCAGGGCATCACCGGCACGCAGATCACCAGCACGCCCAAGCAGGTGCTGGCCGGCAGCGACCTGCTGAACCTTGCCGCCGACCGCCACAGCACGTGGATGCTGAACTACGACGTGTTCTCGCACCAGGAAGCGTCGCGCCAGCCGAACAGCTATTACGGCGTCAACCCGATCGACCGCATGCGCGCGGCGGGTTACGCGTTCTCGGGCAGCTATGCCGCCGGCGAGAACATCTCGATGCTGTCCTCGACCGGTACGGTCGATCTCACCAAGGCCGTCGCCGCCCAGTATGAGAGCCTGTTCCGCAGCCCCGGCCACCGGCAGAACATGCTCAACGGCGACTTCCGCGAGGTCGGCATCGGCCAGATCAGCGGCGTCTATACGACGTCCGGCGTCAACTACAACACCTCGATGATCACCCAGAACTTCGCCAAGTCCGGCACCGGGGTGTTCATCACCGGCGTGGTCTACAACGACACCAAGGTGAATGACGATTTCTTCAGCGTTGGCGAGCAGGTGACCAATGTCGCGGTCTCCTCGACCGGGGCGACCACCGATCCGACCGGCGCCGGCGGCGGCTATGAGCTGATGTTCAGCGGCACCGGCGCCAAGACCGTCAGCTTCGCGCTGTCGACCGGCACGGTGAGCGTGCAGACGACGCTCGGCAGCAGCAACATCAAGATCGACCTCGTCAACGGCAACGAGATCTGGGCCAATGCCTCGGTCACCGCGGTGACCACCAACATCAAGGAACTGCACGCCCTCGGCATCGAGGCGATTTCCCTGACCGGGAGCAGCGCCGCCGAATCGCTCTATGGCAACAAGGCCGGCAACGTGCTGAACGGCATGGGCGGCAACGACACGCTGATCGGCAATGGCGGTAATGACACGCTGATCGGCGGCGCCGGCAAGGACACCATGACCGGCGGCGCGGGTGACGACCGCTTCGTCTTCAACCTGATGAGCGATTCGGCGGTGGGCACCAACCGCGACGTCATCGTCGACTTCCAGGACAGCGGCGCCGACCTCATCGATCTCACCAGCCTCTACAGCGGCACGCTCGGCTACAGCGGCACCGCGACGCCCGGCGCCTATTCGGTCGGCGTCAAGGCGTCGGGAACGGACGTGATCGTGATGGTCAACCTCGATGCGGATGCCGCCATCGAGATGGAAATCCTGCTCAAGGGCACCAAGACCAGCGAGATGAGCAAGGCCGACTTCCTGCTCTGAGGCGGTCCGACCGGGACCGGCCGGCGCCGTGCGGGACGGTCAGGGCGCCTCGCCCTCCAGCACCAGAAGATCCTCGCGGGCGAACAGGATGGTCGCGGTCTCGCCCTTCTTCGGCGGGCTGACGCTCGACGAGTTGAAGGTGTCGAGCGAGATGGCGTTCTCGCCGAGCCGCACCTTGATGCGCACCACCGAGCCGAGGAAGCCGACCTCCTCGATGGTGCCCTTCAGCGCGTTCTTCACCCCGTCCGGCTCGCCGAGCGCCACCGCTTCCGGGCGCAGCGCCACCGAGCGGTGGCTGCCCGCCGCGCTGCCCTCGAGCGCGCGGGTGGTGATCACTTCCTGGCCGTCGATCGCGAGCCGTCCGGTGGCGGCATCGAGCACCTGCGCCTTCAGGATGTTCAGCGTGCCGACGAAGCCCGCCACGAAGCGCGTCGAGGGGTAGTTGTAGATCTCGTAGGGGTTGCCGACCTGCTCCATCCGCCCCTCGCTCATCACGACGATGCGGTCGGACATGGAGAGAGCTTCCTCCTGGTCGTGCGTCACGAAGATGGTGGTGATGCCGAGCGCCTTCTGCAGCGCGCGGATCTCCTCGCGCAGCGAGACGCGGATCTTGGCGTCGAGGGCGGAGAGCGGCTCGTCGAGCAGCAGCACCTGCGGCTTGTTGGCGATGGCGCGGGCGAGCGCGACGCGCTGCTGCTGGCCGCCCGAGAGCTGGTAGGGGTAGCGCTCGGCGAGATGGGGCAGCTTGATCAGCTCCAGCATCTCCTTCACCCGCGGGCCGATCTCATGGGCGGGCTTCTTCGCCACCTTGAGGCCGAAGCCGATATTCTCGGCCACGGTCATGTTCGGGAACAGCGCATAGGCCTGGAACACCATGCCGATGCTGCGCTTGTTGGGCGGCAGGTGGGTGACGTCGCGGCCGTCGATCCGGATGGTGCCCACCGTCGGCTGCTCGAAGCCCGCCACCATGCGCAGCGTCGTCGTCTTGCCGCAGCCGGACGGGCCGAGGAAGGAGACGAATTCGCCGCGCTGGATGCCGAGATTGAACTCGCGCACCACGGCATTCTGCCCGTAGACCTTGCGGACACCTGAAATGTCGAGAAACGCCATTACCTGCCTCTCCGGCGCGTTGCCTGCCGCGCGATCATCGGTTGCCGGCGTTCGAGCCGCGCGCGCCGCGGCCAAACAGTTGGATGAGACCCATGCACGCCCAGGTGACGGCGAAGGCGATCACCGCCAGCGCCGAGGGCTCGTAGGCGCTGTTGGCGCCGACATTCTGCAGATAGGGGCCGAAGGCGGGCCGGTTCAGCAGGCTCGCCATGGTGAATTCGCCGATCACGATGGCGAAGGTCAGGAACGCCCCCGACAGCACCGCCACCCGCACATTGGGCAGGATGACGCTGATCAGGATGGTCCACCAGCTCGCGCCGAGGCTCTCGGCGGCCTCGGTGAGCGTGTTGACGTCGATCGCCCGGAGCCCGGTGTCGACCGCCCGGTACATATAGGGCATCGCCAGCACGACATAGGCGAACACCAGCAGCAGGTCGGTGGAGCGGGTGGTGGCGGTCATCGGCAGGAAGGAGGAGGAATTGTACAGCCGCAGATAGCCGAACACGATGACGATGGCCGGGATCACCAGCGGCAGCAGCGTGATGAACTCGACAATCGGCCGCAGCCGCGGCATGCGCAGGCGGATGACATAGGCGGTCGGCACCACCAGGATCACGCCGACGACGATGGTGATCAGCGCGATCAGCGTCGAATAGCCGAAGCTCTCGATGAAGCGCGTATCGGCGAACACCGCGCGATAGGCGTCGAACGAATACTCGCCGCGGCGCTTGCGCAGCGAGAACTCGAAGGTGGCGATCAGCGGCACGACGAAATAGAGCGTGCCGAGAACCATCGCCAGCCAGGGGCCGAAGCGTCCACTCTTCATCGCAGCCACCGGTCGGCGCGCGCGCGCAGCCAGATATAGGTGATGTTGGATACGGCGGTGATGAGGATCATCCCCAGCGCCAGCGCGTAGCCGAGGTTCGGGTCGTGCAGCACGTCGCCGCGGATCTGCGCGTAGAGCAGGATCGGCACGATGTTGAGCGACGAGCCGGTCAGCGCATAGGCGGTGGCGATGGCGCCGAAGGCGTTGGCGAACAGCAGCATGGTGGCGCCGAGCAGGCTCGGCCACAGCACCGGGAAGGCGACGTGCCGCCAGAACTGGAACCGCGTCGCCCCGAGGATCGCGGCCGCCTCGCCCCATTCCTTCTTCAGCCCGTCCAGCGCCGGCATCAGGATCAGCACCATCAGCGGGATCTGGAAATAGAGATAGGTGATGGTGAGGCCCCAGAAGCTCAGCAGGTTGAAGCCGCTGCGGTAGAGGCTGAAGCCGAAATAGGTCTGCAGCAGCGTCGTCACCAGCCCCGCGCGCCCGAGCGTGGCGATGAAGGCGAAGGCCAGCGGCACGCCGGCGAAGTTCGAGGCGACGCCGGAGAAGGTGGTGAGCGTGGGACGGAACCAGTCGGGCAGGCGCCCCATCACCGCGGCATGGGCGAGGAAGAAGCCGAACAGCGCGCCGAGCGCGGCGGAGGCGAACGAGACCTGGATCGAGATCCAGTAGGCCGACAGGATGCTCGGCTGGTTGAGATTGGCGATGTTCTGGAAGGTGAACGAGCCGTCCGGCGTCTGGAACGCGCCGACCATCAGGTCGACGGTGGGCAGGATCAGGAACAGCAGCGCGAAGACGAAGAACGGTGTGACGCCGAGCCATGAGAGCGACATCCGCTTGCGCGGCGCCGGAGCAGCGGCACCGCCGGCGGCGGTGGTGGTGGCGATATCGACCATCGTGACCCGATCGGCGTCAGGAGGATTGCGCGGCGGAGAAATGCACGGCACCGGCCCGCGCCTCCCGCTCCGTTAGAACCGGCGGGACGCTCAGGCATCAGAAGGCAGGATATTGGGAAGGACGCCACCGTCCAGAGGGCAGCCGGCGGCATCAACCGAATATGCGTCGTGACGACAGGCATCGCGTCTGTCGGCGAAGGCCGCCGCCGGCACGGGCGGCCGGCGGCGCGGGTCTCAGACCCCGTCGCGGCGGGGAGGCGGAGCGCGGCGGATGCCGCGGCTCACTTCACGTTGGTGCCGACGACCTTGTCCCACTGGCCGGCGATCGCACCCTTGGCCGCAGCCTGTTCGGCGAGCGTCGGGAACACGGCCTTGGCGTAGGCTTCGGCCGGCGGCAGCTTGTCGAGCAGATCCTTCGGGATCTTGCCCTTGGCGGCGAGATCGTTGAAGCGGATCGGGTGGCAGTAGCCCTTCAGCCAGGCGATCTGGCCCTCGTCGGAATAGAGGTGCTCCATCCACAGCTTGGCCGCGTTCGGGTGGGGCGCGTAGGCGCTGATCGCCTGCACGTAGACGCCGGCGACGACGCCGGTCTTGGGCACCACGACCTCGAGCGGCGGGTTGCCGGCGAGCTTGTCGCGGTCGGCCAGCGCGTTGTAGTCCCAGCGGATCACGATCGGGGTCGAGCCCTGCGCCACCGAGGCCGCCTTGCCGATGACCGGCACGAAGTTGCCCGCGGCGTTCAGCTTCTTGAAGAAGTCGAGACCGGCGAGACCGGCGGCCTCACCCGGCGCGGCGCCGGTGGAGAGGCCGGCGGCATAGACGCCCTGGATGGCCTGGTTGGCGGTGCGCGGGTCGCCGGCGAGCGCGACCGAATTGGCGTATTCCGGCTTCAGCAGGTCGGCCCAGTCGGCCGGCGCGTTCTTGACGAGGTCCTTGTTCACCTCGAAGGCGAGCACGCCGTAATAGTCGCCGTACCAGTAGCCGTCCTTGTCCTTGGCGGCGTCGGGGATGCTGTCCCAGGTCGAGACCTTGTAGGGCTGGATCAGGCCGTCATTCTTGGCGGTCGGTCCGAAGGACAGGCCGACGTCGATCACGTCGGGGGCCTGCGGGCCCTTGTTGCCCTTGTTGGCCTTGATCGCCTCGATCTCGTCGCCGGAGCCCGCATCAGGGTTCAGCTCGTTGATCTTGATGCCGTATTTCTTGGTGAAGGTTTCGAGAAGCTCGCCGTAGTTGCACCAGTCGTGCGGCAGCGCGATGGTGGTGAGCTGGCCCTCGGCCTTGGCATCGGCGATCAGCTTGTCCAGCGACTGGCCGAAGGCGACGCCGGTGGATGCGCAGATGGCCAGAACGGAGACTGAAATCGCCCGTCCCAATGTGTTCGTCATGTTGCTCGCCTCTCCAGAATGTCCAAGCCTTAGCGGCGGAAGGAGCCGTGCGCCTGAGCCACGCGCTGTCCACCGTCCCGCTTATCGTGCGGTGGTAGAAAGCATGCCCTCATGACGGCTCCGTGTCACTTTCCTTGTCATAATGAAGTCGACAATCTGGCAGAACCGATGCGACTTCAAGGCGCTAGTCGCGCCGGCGGGGTTGCCGGGGCGGGAAATCGGCGCATAGCGTGCCGCTCACGGAGATACGACCCGCATCGGCCGGTCGCGACCTCCCCTGTCACCCGCGTTCCCCGCGATGCCGGGCGGCCGCCGCCCGTCCCCGGGCGTCCCCGGCCGTGCCGCTCCGGCGCGGAACCCGGCGGAAAGGGTGCCGCATGAGCTTTCCCGTCAGTCTGGTCGATCTCGCCGGCTACATCGCCCTGCTGCTGTGGGGCACGCACATGGTGCAGACCGGCGTGCAGCGCGCCTTCGGCTCCGGCCTGAAGGCGACGCTGGACAGCGCCCTGCGCAACCGGTTCCGCGCCTTCCTCGCCGGCATGGGCGTCACCGCCCTGCTGCAGAGCAGCACGGCGACCGGGCTGATGGTGACGGGATTCGCCGCGGGCGGGCTGGTGGGCCTGGTGCCGGCGCTGGCCGTCATGCTGGGCGCCAATGTCGGCACGACGCTGATCGTGCAGCTGCTGTCCTTCGACGTCGCGGTGGTGGCGCCGGCGCTGATCCTGGTCGGCGTCGTCCTGTTCCGGCGCGAGTCGGCCACGCGCGGGCACGATCTCGGGCGCGTGCTGATCGGGCTCGGCCTGATGCTGCTCGCGCTGCACCAGCTGCTCGAGGTGCTGCGGGACTACGAGGACGCGCCGAGCCTGCGGCTGCTGCTCGGGGCGATCTCGACCATGCCGGTGCTCGACGTGCTGCTGGCGGCGGGGATCACCTGGGCGGCGCATTCGAGCGTCGCGGTAGTGCTGCTGGTGATGTCGCTGGCGGCGAACGGGGTGGTGCCGCCCAACGCCGCCTTCGCGCTGGTGCTGGGCGCCAATCTCGGCACCGCCATCAATCCGCTGGTCGAGGGGCCGCCGGGCGATGATCCCGCTGCGCGCCGGCTGCCGGTGGGCAACCTCGTCACCCGTGTGGTCGGCGTCGTCATCGCGCTCGCCCTGCTGCAGCCGATCGGCCGGCTGATGGTGACGCTGCAGCCCGACAATGCCCGCGCCGTGGCGGATTTCCACACGCTGTTCAACATCGCGGTGGCGCTGCTGTTCTTCCCGCTGCTGACGCCGTTCGCCGGCCTGCTGCGCCGGCTGCTGCCCGAGCGGGTCGATCCGGCGGATCCCTCGCGCCCGCTCTATCTCGACCCGGCGGCGCGGGAGACGCCGATCGTCGCGCTGGGCGGGGCGGCGCGGGAGACGCTGCGTCTCGCCGACGTGCTCGAATCCATGCTGGCGGACGCCCGCGATGCGCTCGCCGGCGGCGACCGGCGGCTGATCGCGCAGACCCGGCGGCGCGACGATGTGCTCGACCGCCTCAACACCGCGATCAAGGCCTATCTGACCTCGATCGATCCGGACGAGCTCGGCCCGCAGGACCACCGCCGGCTCAACGAGATCCTGCTGTTCGCGATGAATCTCGAGCAGGCCGGCGACGTCATCGACCGCAACCTGCTGCCGCACGCCTCCAAGGGGCTGAAGCGCGGCCTCGCCTTCTCGCCGGCCGGGCGGAAGGAACTGAGCGACCTGATGAACCGGCTCGTCGCCAATCTGCGCACCGCGGCCTCGCTGTTCATGACCGAGGATCCGCGCGCGGCGCGCCTGCTCGCCGACGAGAAGGTGGCGTTCCGCGACGCGGAGGCGCAGGCGACCACCGCCCATTTCGACCGGCTGCGCGACGGCCAGCTCGCCAGCGCGCAGGCCAGCGCGCTGCATCTCGACCTCCTGCGCGACATGAAGCTGATCAACAGCCACATCGTCGCGGCGGCGGCCTATCCGGTGCTGGAGCGGACCGGCGAATTGCTGCCGAGCCGGCGGGCGGGCGGGGCCTGAGACCCGGGCGCGGGCGCCCGGGCGGCAGGGCGGGCCGGCGAAGCGGCTGGTGCCGAGCGGCCGGGTCTGGTTTGCTGGGGCGATTCCCTTCACGCGAATGGAGACCGCGCCCATGACCGAGCGCCCGCCGCTGCCCGCCCTCGACGCCAAGACCTTCTGGCGCACGCTCGGCGAGCGCGCCACCGGGATGACGGTGGTGACCGCGCAGAGCGACGAGGGGCCGGTCGGCTTCCTCGGCCTGTCGGCGAGCCACGTCACCGCCGATCCCGCGACCCTGCTGGTCTCGATCGGCCGCTCCACCGGGGCGCTGGCCGGCGTGCTGTCGCGGCGGCATTTCGCGGTGAATTTCCTGCCCGCCGACGCCGCTTCCGTCGCCGACGCGTTCGCCGGCAAGGCCGGGCTGTCGGGCGCGGCCCGTTTCGCGGCGGGCGAGTGGGGCGAACTGGCGACCGGCGCGCCGGTGCTGAACCGGGCGCTCGGCGCGTTCGACTGCCGGCTCGACGAGGTGATCGAGCGGGGCGATGTGGTTATCGCCATCGGCACGGTGGTGGCGGCGCGGGCGAGCGGGGCGGGCGAGCCGCTGATCTTCTTCCGCGGCAGGACGATCGCCGGGCTGGCGCCCGCCTGAGCGGACGCCGGCCGCGCGGCGTGGGCGTCACTCGGCGGGCAGGGCCGCCGCGATGTCGGAGACGTCTTCCGGCAGCCGGCCGGCCAGCGCCGCCTTGAGCTGCGCCTCGTCGAGTTCGCCTTCCCAGCGGGCGACGACGATGGTGGCGACGGCATTGCCGATGAAATTGGTCACCGCCCGGCATTCCGACATGAAGCGGTCGATGCCGAGGATCAGCGCCATGCCGGCGACGGGAACGGCGGGCACGACGGAGAGCGTCGCCGCCAGGGTGATGAAGCCGGCGCCGGTGATGCCGGCCGCGCCCTTCGAGCTCAGCATGGCAACGAGCAGCAGCAGCACCTGGTCGGCCAGCGACAGCTGGATGTCCATCGCCTGGGCGATGAACAGGGCGGCCAGCGTCATGTAGATGTTGGTGCCGTCGAGGTTGAAGGAATAGCCGGTGGGCACCACCAGCCCGACCACCGAGCGCTTGCAGCCGGCGGCCTCCAGCTTCTCCATCAGGCTCGGCAGCGCCGCTTCCGAGGAGGAGGTGCCGACGACGAGGAGGATCTCCTCCTTGATGTAGCGGATCAGCGAGAGGATCGAGAAGCCGTTGTAGCGGCACACCGCGCCGAGCACGAGCAGGATGAACACGCCCGCGGTCAGGTAGAAGGTGGCGATCAGGAAGGCGAGGTTGGCGACCGAGCCGATGCCGTATTTGCCGATGGTGAAGGCCATCGCGCCGAAGGCGCCGATCGGGGCCGCCTTCATCAGCACGGCGACCAGCTTGAACACCGGGCTGGACAGGGCCTGCAGGAAGTCGAGCACCGGCTTGCCGCGCTCGCCCACCATCGACAGCGACAGCCCGAACAGCACCGAGAAGAACAGCACCTGCAGGATGTCGCCGGAGGCGAAGGCGCCGACCACGGTGTCCGGGATGATGTTCTGCAGGAAGCCGACCACGGTCGTATCGTGCGCCTTGGTGGCGTAGTTGGCGACCGACTTGGCGTCGAGGCTAGCGGGATCGATGTGGAGCCCCGTGCCCGGCTGCACCAAATTGCCGATGATCAGCCCGACGATGAGGGCCAGCGTCGAGAAGGTGAGGAAATAGAGCATCGCCTTGCCGGCGACCCGCCCGACCTTCTGCATGTCGCTCATGCCGGCGATGCCGGTGGCGACGGTGAGGAAGATGACGGGGGCGATGATCATCTTCACCAGCTTGATGAAGGCATCGCCCAGCGGCTTCAGCGAGGCGCCGAAATCGGGCCAGAAATGGCCGATGGTGATGCCGAGCGCGATGGCGATCAGCACCTGGACGTAAAGCTGCTGGTAGAAGCGGCGGGGCCGCGCCGGCGCGGCGGCGACGGGAGCGCGATCGAGGGCAAGGGCCATGGTTTCCTCCGTGGGGTGACGTTCTTGTTGTTTTTGGCAGGGTTGCAGCCTCTGTTTCGCAAGCCGTGTGCCAGCCTCCCGACCTGGAAATAACTCTAATCATATCAATGCATTGATGTGATCCTCGTGAATCTCTCGCCGAGCTGTCGTGCGACGATCCGCACAGAAGCCTCTTGCCCCGTGCGAAAATCCGCACATGATGGCGCATGGCTGATGCCGCACCTTCCGCCTCGCCGGACGCTGCCGCGGGACTGTCGTCGCGACGGCAATGGATCGTCTTTGCCGCCGGCCTCGCGCTGATCGTCGCCGCGGTCTTCCTCGCCGTCGCCGGCGTTGCGCGCGGGCGCGCGATCGAGGCGGCACAGGCGCGGGCGCGCGACGCGTCGACGCTCGCCATCGCCATCCTGCGCGCCGAACTCGAGAAGCAGCGGGCACTGCCCCTCATCCTCGCCCGCGATCCCGATGTCGCCGCCGCGCTGGCGGGGGGCGACGTGCACGCGCTCGACGTCAAGCTCGCCGATATCGCCCGCGAGACCCGCAGCGCGGTGATCTACCTGCTGGACGCGCGCGGCACCGCCATCGCCGCCAGCAACTGGAACGAGAGCACCAGCTTCGTCGGCAGCGACTATGCCTTCCGCGACTATTTCATCGCGGCCGTCGCCGACGGTGCCGCCGAACAGTTCGCGCTCGGCACGGTGAGCCACCGGCCGGGGCTCTACATCACCCGCCGCGTGGAGGTGCCGGGGGCGCGGCCGGGCGTGATCGTGGTCAAGGTCGAGTTCGATCGGGTGGAGGCGGACTGGCGCGCGCTCGGCGGGCAGACCTATGTCGCGGACGCGCGCGGCGTGGTGCTGCTGGCGACCGAGCCGTCCTGGCGCTTCGCGGTGGAGGCGGCGCTGCCGCCGGAGGCGGTCGCCGATATCCGCCGCTCGCTGCAGTTCGGCGACGCCCCGCTCACGCCGCTGCCGCTGGAGGCGGACGGCGACCTGCTGCAGGGACGGCCGCCCTTCGGGGGTACCCATGTGAGCTTGCGCACGCCGGTGCCGACGACGGCCTGGCATCTCGACGTGCTGTTGCCGGTCGGCCGGGCGATCGGGCTCGCTCAGGCGCAGATGCAGGGCTATGCGGCGCTGCTGCTGATGCCCGGCGGCGCCCTCGCCGCGCTGGTGCTGTGGCGCCGGCAGCGGGCGGTCGCGCGCCGCCGCGGCGAGGAACGGATCAAGGCGGAGCTGGAACAGCGCGTCGCCGAGCGCACCGCGGCGCTGGCCGACAGCAATGCCCGCCTCGTTGCCGAGATCACGGAGCGCGCCCGCACGCAGGAACGCCTCTCCGATGTGCGGGAGGAACTCGCCAAGGCGAACCGCCTCGCCACGCTCGGCCAGGTGACGGCCGGCGTCGCCCACGAGATCAACCAGCCGCTCGCGGCGATCCGCACCTATGCCGAGAACGCCCGCGCCTTCCTCACCCGCCGCGAGGCCGGCGGGGCGGAGGGCGCGCTCGACAAGGTGGTGGCGCTGACCGGGCGGATCGGCGCCATTACCGAGACCCTGCGCGGCTTTGCCCGGCGCGGCAACGCCCCGCCCGAGCCGGTGGCGCTGGCCGAGGCCATCGAGGGCGCGCTGATGATCCTCGACGCGCCCCTGCGCCAGTCGGCGATCGTGCCGGTGGTGGACCGGGTGCCGCCGGAGCTGCGCGTGCTGGCGCGGCCGGTCGAGCTGGAACAGGTGCTGGTCAATCTGCTGCGCAATGCCATCGAGGCGATCGGCCCGGATCCGCGCGAAGGCGATGATCCCCCGCTCGCGATCGGGCTTGCCGTTGCACCCGAGAGCGTCGCCCTGACCGTGCGCGATCGCGGGCCGGGGCTCGACGCGGACGAGCTGGCGGCGCTGTTCACGCCGTTCCGCAGCACCAAGCCGCGCGGGCTCGGGCTCGGCCTCGTCATCTCGCACGACCTCGTCGCCGGCTTCGGCGGCACGCTCAAGGCCGACGGCCACCCCGGCGAGGGCTGCCGCTTCACCGTCACGCTGCGGAGGGCGGCATGAGCGCTTCCGCCGGCGCGCCGGGCGCGATCGACATTGCGTTCGTCGACGATGACGACGACCTGCGCGATGCCAATGTCCAGGCGTTGCAGCTCGCGGGGTTGCGCGCCCTGCCCTTCGCCTCGGCCCCGGCCGCGCTGGCGGCGATCGGTGCGGACTTCGCCGGCGCCGTCGTCACCGATGTGCGCATGCCCGGCATGGACGGTATCGAGCTGTTCCGGCGCCTCAAGGCGCTCGATGCCGATATCCCGGTCGTGCTCATCTCCGGCCATGCCGACATCGCCATGGCGGTGGAAGCGATGCAGGAGGGCGCCTACGACTTCATCGCCAAGCCCTATGCCGGCGCCCGCCTGGTCGAGACGCTGCGCCGGGCGCTCGAAAAGCGCACGCTGGTGCTCGAGAACCGGCGGCTGCGGGCGCTCGGTGCCGGCGCGGCGGAGGAGGGCGTGCTGATCGGCGAGACGCCGGCCATGGTGCGGCTGCGCCAGACCTTGCGCGATCTCGCCGATGTCGATGTCGACGTTCTCGTGCTCGGCGAGACCGGCACGGGCAAGGAGGTGGTGGCGAGCCTGCTGCACCGGTTGGGCCGCCGCCGCGCCCGGCCGTTCGTCGCACTGAATTGCGGCGCGCTGCCCGATACGGTGATCGAGAGCGAATTGTTCGGCTACGAGCCCGGCGCCTTCACCGGCGCGCAGAAGAAGCGCATCGGCCGTATCGAGCATGCGAGCGGGGGCACGCTGTTCCTCGACGAGCTGGAGAGCATGCCGCTCGATGCGCAGGTGAAGCTGCTGCGCGTGCTGGAGACGCGCGAGATCGCCCCGCTCGGCTCCAACGAGCTGCGCCGGGTCGACCTGCGCGTGGTGGCGGCGACCAAGGTGGATCTGGCCGAGGCGGCGCGGGGACGCCGCTTCCGCGAGGACCTGTTCTACCGGCTGAACGTGGTGACGCTGCGCATCCCGCCGCTGCGCGAGCGCCGGCGCGACGTGCCCCTGCTGTTTGCCCAGTTCCTCGCCCGTGCGGCGCGCAAGCACGGGCGCGAGCCGCCGCGGCTTCCCCGGGCGGTGGAGCGGCATCTGGTGGAGAACGACTGGCCGGGCAATGTGCGCGAATTGCTGCACTTCGCCGAACGGGTGGCGCTGGGCCTCGCCGACGATCTCCCCGCCATGCCCGCCAGCCCCGGCCGCCCCGCCGCCAGCCTGCCGGAGCGGCTGGGAGCGATCGAGGCGAACCTCATTCGCGAGACGCTGGAGGCGAATAACGGCGACGTTCGCGCCACGCTGCTGGCGCTCGGCATTCCGCGCAAGACCTTCTACGACAAGCTGGCCCGCTACGGCATCGAGCGGGCGGCCTATGAGCCGGAGAAATAGCGGGCCGAAGGGCGGCCTGGGGGGAGCGGCCGGTGCGCCGAGCGGGGCGGGGGCGACCCCCGCACAAGAGGCCGGCGGGTGGCATCGCGCAAGCAAACATGGTGCGGGCGGTCGGACTCGAACCGACATATCCGTGAGGACGGCGGATTTTGAGTCCGCTGCGTCTACCAGTTCCGCCACGCCCGCAGCGCCTCCGCTTATATCGCCTCCGCGAGGGCGCGCAACCGGCGTCAACGGTCCCGACAGGCACGAATGTTGCAGCGATCCCCCGTCCGTGGGGGGCTCTTCGGTTCGGGAGGGTGCAATGGCGTCACGCGAGCTTCGCAAAAGGCAGTTCGTAGACACGACGTTCCAGCTGCTGTCCGGAACGCTGGAGGCCTCGCGTCTGGTCTATTATTCGGTGGACCCCGACCAGAATCTCTACGACTTCATCTGCGCGCGGGTCCCGGCCGATCTCATCCGCACCTATGTCCGCGAGATGCACGCGGTCGATCCGCTGCATGTGCGGCGCATCCATTCGCCGGAGGAGCGCGTCGTGCGGATGGACGAGGCGAGCCGGCGTGAGCCACCGCATGAGGTGATGGAATATACCAGCTTCCTCAAGCGCTTCGACGTGGTCGACCAGATCGACCTGATCTTCCGCCACGACAATGAGATCCGCGCCGGGCTCACGGTGATGTGGACCGGCCGCGACCGCCGGCCGACCGCGCCGCTGTTCCGGCTGGCGGAGGAACTGCACCGCTACATCGAATTCAACCTCGCCGACCATATCGCGCCGCGCCGGGACGACCAGGCCGGGCGCTCCATGCGCCTGTTCCACTTCACCAAGCGCGAGGCGGAGGTGGCTCGGCTGCTGTGCTGCGGGCGCACCAATGCCGACATCGCCGCCTGCCTCGGCATCGGGCTGGCGACCGTGAAGACCCATCTCATCCATATCTTCGAGAAGACCGGGGTCGAGAACCGCTCCGGCCTCGTCGCGCGGCTCGCCGCGCCGCACTGAGGCGGCGCCGGCCGGGCGGCCGCTCCACCGAACGGTGGATTGTTCGCGCCCGGCCCCCGGCCGAAGCTCGGAACGGGGGGCATGTCGGCCGCCCCGGCATCTTCCGACGCGGAGGCGAGGGATGGGCGAGCGCTGCGCGGATCGCGTGCCTGCTCATGCGGCGATCATGCCCAATATTGAGGCCGCTGTGCCCGGTTCGGGATGGCTCCCCGGGATCGGGGGCCGGGCGCTGGTGCTGCTGCCGCCGCTCGCCGTGGTCGGATTCGGCTGGGCAGTGATCGCCCGCGGCCACCCCTCGCCCACGGCCGAATTCCTCGCTGCCTACGGCGCCGGTGGATTTATGACAGAGGCCGATCCGCTGCTGCGGGCGCTGGCGCTGTCGCTGTGCCGGTCGGAGGCGGGCTCCTTCGGGCAGGCCTTCGCGGCGGCGCTCGGCATGTGGCTGGCCATGGTGGCGGCGATGATGCTGCCCTGCGCCCTGCCGGCATGGCGCAGCCTGCTCGATCGCCGTGACTGGCGGGCGGGATACGGTTTCCTGCTCGGCTATGGCGCGAGCTGGCTGCCGCTGGGCGCCGGCGCGGCGATGCTCGAGCTCGCCCTCGGCCGGCTGTGGCCGCTCGGCCTCGACGCACCGGCGGCGGCCCTGCTGCTCGGGCTGGCGGGGCTCGGCCGGATGCTGGCCGCGCCTCTCGCGCCGGGGGAGGTGGAGGGCCGGCCGGTGCCCGGCGTCCGCGCGTCGCTGCGCGGCGGATTCGGGCACGGCCGGCGCTCCCTGCTGCGCGACGGCCTGCCCATGCTGGCGATGACCGCCAGCGGCGCGATGGCGCTGCCGGCGATGGGGCTGCTGGCGGCGGCGATGCTGGCCGCGCGCCTCGCTCCCGCCCGCCCTTTCTCCAGCCGCCCCGTCTGCGGCCGGGCGGTGGACCCGGTGGCGCTGGCGCTTCTCGCGCTCGGCCTGCTGGCGCTCGCGGCCGGCTGAGGGCCGGCCCGGAGAGCGGCGCATCCACCGTTCGGTTGATTGCTGCCCTGCAGCAAAGCCGGATGATGTCCTTGATTTAGATCAACCAGCGGAGCGGAAGCGGCATCCCTCGCACCGGAGGAAGCCGGCTGCCCCCGCGTACCGGACCGAGGAGTTCCAACACGCCATGCTGAGCATCGTCGAGACCGGCGTTCAGGCCGAGCAGACCGGATTCGAGCATCCGCTCGACCCGATGAGCGTGGAGGAGATCATCAAGGCGGCGGACGTGCTGCGCGCGCATTTCCCCTTCGGCGAGGATCTGCGCATCGAGACGCTGGAGCTTGACGAGCCGGCAAAGGACGTCGTGCGCAGCTTCGAGCCGGGCATGCCGATCGCGCGCGGCGCGCGGTTCAACGTCTACCGGCGCGGCGAGACCGGCGTCTACACCGGCAAGATCGACATCCTCGCCGGGGTGGTGACGGCCGAGACCTTCCTGCCGGACGTCAAGCCGATGATATCGCCGGAGGAATTCCTGCTGATCGAGGCCGCGGCGAAGGCCGACCCCCGCTTCAAGGCGGCCATCGAGCGGCGCGGCATCGAGCGCTACGACCTCGTCTGCGTCGATCCCTGGACGGCCGGCCCGTTCGAGGGGCCCGGTGAAGCGGGCCGTCGTATCGCCCACACCTTCGTGTGGATGCGCATGTTCGACCTCGACAATTACTATGCCCACCCGGTCGAGGGCATCAATGTCGTGGTCGATGTCGACACCATGGAGGTGATCCGCGTCGACGATCATTTCGAGGCGAGCGGCGACTATGTGCCGGTGCCGGAGGCGCCGCTGAACTACGACGCGGCGCTGCTGACCGAGTTCCGCAAGCCGTCCTCCGCGCTCGACGTGATCCAGCCGAACGGGCCGAGCTTCGTCGTCGAGGGCAACAAGATCACCTGGGAGAACTGGGACCTGCGCGTCGGCTTCAACGGCCGCGAGGGGCTCACGCTCAACACCGTCGGCTATACGGTGGGCGGCACGCGGCGTCCGATCCTGTATCGCGGCTCGCTCGCCGAGATGGTGGTGCCCTATGGCACGCCGGAAGGCTCGCACTACCGCAAGAACGTGTTCGACAGCGGCGAATACGGCTTCGGCAAGCTGGCCAATTCGCTGTCGCTCGGCTGCGACTGCCTCGGCCACATCCATTATTTCGATGTCGTGCTGCCGGACCTGTTCGGCAATCCGCGCACCATCGAGAACTGCATCTGCCTGCACGAGGAGGATGCGGGCCTCGCCTGGAAGCATTTCGACTTCCGCAGCGAGCGCACCGAGGTGCGGCGGCTGCGCCGGCTGGTTGTGTCCTCGATCACCACGGTGGGGAACTACGAATACGCCTCCTACTGGTATCTCTACCAGAACGGCACGATCGAATTCGAGATGAAGGCCTCCGGCATCATCAATACCGCCGCCTGCAAGCCCGGCACGCCGCAGAAATACGGCACCGAGGTCGCCCCCGGCGTGGTCGGCCACATCCACCAGCACGTTTTCTCCGCCCGCCTCGACATGGAGGTCGACGGGCCGGGCAACACGGTGGTCGAGTGCGACACCGTCGCCCCGCCGATGGGGCCGGAGAACCCGCTGGGCAATGCCTTCTTCGTTGAGGAGCGGGCGCTGAAGACCGAGCTCGAGGCGCAGCGCTGCGTCGATTTCGGCAAGATGCGCTACTGGAAGATCATCAACCCCAACGTCACCAACTGGGTCGGCAAGCCGACCGCCTACAAGCTGGAGACCGGCTCGGCGGTGCAGTTCTACACCCAGCCGGACAGCGTCTCCGGCAACCGCGCGGGCTTCGCCTACAAGCACCTGTGGGTGACGCCCTTCGCGCCCGACGAGCGCTTCCCCGCCGGTGATTTCGTGAACCTCGCCAAGGGCGGCGACGGCCTGCCGGCCTGGACCGCGCAGGACCGCCCGGTGGAGAACACCGACCTCGTGATCTGGCACAGCTTCGGCCTGCATCACCTGCCGCGCCCCGAGGACCACCCGGTGCAGCCCTGCGTGCTGTGCGGCTTCAAGCTGATGCCGGTCGGCTTCTTCGACCAGAATCCGATCATCGACCTGCCGGCTGGCAAGAATCATGCAAGCAAATCCACGGCGGGCGGCGGCGGCAGCTGCTGCCACAGCTGAGGCGAGGCCGCCGACGTCCGGCGCGACGCAGACTTGACGGCGCGGGCCCACCCCGCGCCGCCGCGAAAGGCACCATCCGCGCGGGCCCGCAACACCCGCGCCCATAAAACCAGAGGGACGAGCTTATGAAGCGGAAGAATCTGCTGCAGTCGTTCAGCCAGTCGCGTCGCGAGTTCCTGCAGCAGTCGGCGGCGATCGCCGCGAGCATCGCTGCGGCCTCGACCATGTCGAGCAAGGCCTGGGCGGCGCGCGAGAACGAGATGAACATCTACTGCTGGGAGGGCTACAACTCCGACAAGGTGCTGGATCCCTTCCGCAAGGAATTCAAGACCAACGTCAAGGCGCAGGGCCTGATCTCCGATCCCGACGCGGTGAACCAGCTGCGCGCCGGCGAGACCAAGATCTGGGACCTGATCAACCTCAACAATTCGTGGGGCCGCCGCCAGCTCTACCCCGAGAAACTCATCGTTCCGCTGGAGGAGGCCCGCTTCAAGCCGCTCTGGGACATGGTGCTGCCGGAGTTCAAGTGGCCCTATTACTGGTCGATGGACGATTCCGGCACCAAGCTGCTCGGCATGGTGCAGCGCTTCGGACCGTCCGGCATCAACGTCAATACCGACAAGATCTCCAAGGCGACGGTCGAGGACGGCGGCTACGACATCTTCCTCGCCGACGACTTCAAGGGCAAATACGCCGTCCTGATGTATGACGACTGGGCCATCATGCACACCGCCATGGCGGCCGGCATGAACCCCTTCAAGAACCTCTCCGACGACCAGATCGCCACCTTCGAGAAGGTGATGCGCAAGATCATCAACAACGCCGCCTTCCTCAGCGACGACATGAACGCGATCGCGCTGGGCATGATCAACGGTTCGATCATCGGTTCCTTCCCGGGCAGCGTGTACACGGTCTCGGCGGCCCGCTTCGACGGCAACCCGAACCTGCGCTGCGTGATCCCGAAGAAGGGCGGCGGCGACGTCGGCATGAAGCCCGGCGTGTGCTGGATGGAGCTGACCTCCACGGTCAACAACCCGCAGCTCTCGCCGCGCGCGGCCGACTTCCTCGAATATTGCTACCGGCCCGAGACCTGCAAGAACGTGTCCTTCGCCGAGGGCACCTACAACCCGGTGACGCAGATGGGCGACAAGCGGGTGATGGCGCTCTACTCGAAGGAAGAGCTCGACGCGATCCAGTTCGACACGCTGGAGGAGGACATGTCGCGCTGCGCGGACTTCGACGTGATTCCGAACTACCCGAAGCTGCACGAGATCTTCGCCAACGCGGTGCGCGAGCGAAAGGCGTGACGCGTGACTGAGCGGCGCGGCGTGGCGGTGCTGCCGCGCCGCCTTCCCCTCCACCGGAGAGCCCCATCGACATGGCAGTGACCGCCGAACCCTCCGAACCGCCCGAACCGGGGCCCCAGCCGATCCTGCAACTGCGCGGCGTCGACCGCATCTTCGACGACTTCGCCGCGGTCGACCGCATCACGCTCGACATCTACGAGCGCGAGTTCTTCACCATCGTCGGGCCCTCCGGCAGCGGCAAGACGACGATGGTGCGCATGCTGGTCGGCATGGACAAGCCGACCAATGGCGACATCCTGCTGCGCGGCCGGCGCATCAACGATGTGCCGGCTAACAAGCGCCCCACCTGCATGGTGTTCCAGTCGCTGGCGCTCTTCCCCCACCGCACCGTCGGGCAGAACATCGAGTTCCCGCTCAAGATGCGCGGCGTCGAGGCGGATGTGCGCAGGAAGCGTGCGCTGGAGCTGCTCGACCAGCTCCGCCTGCCGCAGAACTACTATTCCAAGATGATCACCCAGTGCTCGGGCGGCGAGCGCCAGCGCGTGGCGCTGGCGCGGGCGCTGGCGTTCGATCCGGAGATCCTGTTCTTCGACGAGCCGCTCTCGGCGCTCGACTACCGGCTGCGCAAACTGCTGGAGAAGGAGCTCAAGGACATCCACCGCGAGACCGGAAAGACCTTCGTCTACATCACCCATTCGCTGGAGGAGGCGATGGTGATGTCCGACCGCATCGGGGTGATGAACAAGGGTCGCTTCGTGCAGGTCGGCACGCCGCGCGAGATCTATGGCAGCCCGCGCACCCGCTTCGTCTCCGAGTTCATGGGCGAGGTGAACGTGGTCGAGGTGAAGCCCGGCGCCGACGGGGCGATCGTCGACGCGGCGAGCGGCCAGGCCTACCGCACGCCGGTCGTCGCCGGCGGCTTCGAGGGCGGCAGCTTGGTCGTGCGGCCCGAGGATATCCGCTTCGTCGGCCCCGGCGAGAGCGCCGACAACCGGGTCGAGGGCACCATCTACAACGAATATCTGCTCGGCTCGCGGGTGCAGTACCAGGTGCGCGTCGGCGAGCAGATCTTCCTGGTCGAGAAGCTGCGCGACCAGACGCCGGAAGGCGGGCCGGACGGCGCGGTGACGATCGGCTGGGACGCCCGGGACACGATGGTGTTTCCGGCGGGGCGGATGTAACGACCCGGGCCGGCGCGGACATCCCGGATGCAGGAACAACGACGGGGACGGCGATGAGCTCTGCAGGCGAGACACTGGTCGAGGCGCGCGCGACGACGGGCGCCGCACGGGCGCCGGCGTGGCTGCGCCGGCTCGGGCGCTGGCTGGCGCAGCCCGGCGTGCTGGCGGCGGCGCCGATCAGCCTGCTGCTGCTCGCCGGCTTCCTCGCCCCGCTCGGGCTGGTGGCGATCTTCTCGGTGATGCCGGGGCAGACCTTCTCGCTGATGCAGTGGCCGACGCTGACCAACTATGTCGAGATCGTGCAGGAGACCTATTACCTCTCCTTCCTCGCCTCGCTCTACCTCGCCGCGCTGACGGTCGTGATCCTGCTGGTGATCTGCTACCCGATCGCCTTCGCCATGGTGCGGGTGTTCGGCAAGCAGGGCAGCATCCTGACGCTGCTGATCTCGGCGCCGCTCTTCGTCGCCGACAATCTGCGGCTGATGGGCTGGATGCTGTTCCTGGTGAAGGGCGGCGTCGTGTCCGGCTCGCTGCAGACATGGTTCGGCATCGAGGTCGATTCGATGCTCTACACCACCGGCGCCACGCTGTTCGGCCTCGTCTACATCTACCTGCCCTTCATGCTGTTCCCGATGATCCTCGGCATCTCCATGGTGCCGCTGCAGATGCGCGAGGCGGCGTTCGATCTCGGCGCCTCGCGCTGGCAGGTGCTGCGCGAGGTGGACGTGCCGCTCGCCATGCCGGGCATCCTGATCGGCGCGCTGATGTGCTTCATCCTCACCGCCGGCGCGCTGACCGAGGCGAAGATCATGGGCGGGCAGGCGGTGGTCACCATCGCCATGGACATCCAGAAGGAATTCGGCTTCGCGCAGAACTGGCCGAAGGGCTCGGCGCTCTGCATGTTGATGATCCTGCTCGCCGGGGCGCTGGCCATCGGCCTGCTCAAGCGCATCGACCTCGACACCATCTTCGGACGGAAGTGAGCCCATGAACGAGTATGGACGGGGCGTGCGCTTTCTCTACGGCAGCCTGATCGCGGCGCTGATACTGCTGATGTACCTGCCGATGATCACCATCGCGCTGGCCTCCTTCTCCAAGTCCAAGTATTTCCGCTTCCCGATCCCCGCCTGGTCGACCAACTGGTATGCGGAAGTGTTCGAATCGCTGTCGATCCGCAGCTTCTTCTGGACCTCGCTGGCGCTGGCGCTGCTGGTGGGGCTGCTGTCGACCTTCTTCGCCTTCTTCGGGGCGCTGGCCTTCGCGCGCTACCGCTGGACCGGGCGCAAGCTGTTCCAGAAGATCATCATCCTGCCGATCCTGTTCCCGCAGGCGGTGCTCGGGCTCGCCCTGCTGCTGTGGTTCACGGCGGTCGGCATCACGCCGTCCTGGCAGGCGGCGATCTTCGCCCATCTCGTCTGGATCGCGCCGATCGCGACGCTGGTCATCGCCATCCAGGTCTATGCTTTCGACCCGGCGGTGGAGGAGGCGGCGTTCGATCTCGGTGCCTCGCGCTGGCAGGTGATGCGCGAGATCACGCTGCCGATCCTGGCCCCGGGCATCTTCTCCGGCTTCATCTTCTCCTTCCTGCTGTCCTGGGCCAATTTCCCGCTGTCGATGTTCTCGACGGGGGCCGACCAGACCATCCCCGAATGGATCAGCGCCAAGGTGCAGTCCGGCTACACGCCGCAGGTGCCGGCGGTGGGTACGCTGACCATGCTCGCCGCGGCGGTGGTTCTCGCGCTCGGCTACGCGCTGATGGTCTGGCAGCAGAAGCGCCGCGACCGGGCACAGGCGGCGTGAGGTCGCCGCGCTATCCCGCGCCGGCGATCGCGGATGGCGCGGATCGGTTCTGCTTGAGCCGGGTCGCGGCAGCGGCATAGCCGCCATCGGCGCCGTCGACGAAGTGGACATGGTCGCGGCCGACGACTGAGGGCATGAAGCAGGTGACCTGCGCGGTCTCCTGCCGGTGCAGGCCGTAATCGGCGACGCCTTCCCGCCGGGCGCCTTCGAGCCGTGCCTCGAGGCGCGCGACGAGGCGAGGTGTGGCATCCAGCGTCATTCGCAGGCCGTCGTCATATTTGCGGAAATCGGCGTTCTCGGCGATCTCGCGGCGGTAGCGGGCGCCGTCGAAGCCGCCGATGCGCAGGCCGAGGCCGATGGTCAGGGCGCCCGCCGTCCAGCGTGCGGCCGTGGCCAGCCAGTGGAGAGGGCGCGGCGTGCGCCCGGCCGGCACGAGGCGCGCTTCGATGTCGATGCCCTCGCGTGCCCAGCGAAGGCCGGGACCTTCGTCGGGGATCGGGCGGGCGGCCTCGGCGCGGTCGGCGGCCAGGGCGAGGATGTCGGTGATCAGCGCGCGATAGGCGCCCTCGCGCTCGTCGCGCAGCGGAACCACGATGAGCGAGACGATGTGGCCGCGCCGCGCGGTGATCTGCTCCCACCGGCAGGACAACCCGGACAGATCCGGCCGATTGCCCGGTTCGGCGGCGGGCACCGCATACTCGCCGCGCTTCAGCGCGGCTTCGGCCAGCGCGATACCCCCGCCGGCGAACATCGCATATTCGGCATGCGGCGAGGTGGCGAAGCGGGCGATGCGCACGTCGCGTCCCGTGTCCCGCAGGGCGGCGACGGGGATCAGCGCGGCACGCAGCGGCAGGTCGAAATCGTCGCGCGAAAAGGCGGCGGTCGCGGCGAGAACGGAGCGGGCCAGGGACTCGTCGGCGGGCGCAATCGCGAAACTCGCGCCGTCGCCGCCGAAGGTGAAGGGAAACGGCTGGTTGCCGAGCGCATTGGCCATGGCGGCGATGATCGAGGCGCCGACCGTGTTGACGATCTTGTAGCGTCCCTCGGCGATAGCCGCGCTGGAGGCGACGACATCGGTCATGCCGATCCACCAGCCGTCCGGCAGCGGCACGTAATGGGCGGGGTCGAGCAGGCTGTCGAATCGGTTGAACACCGGAACGCGCGCATAGAAGTCGGCCGTGTCGGTCATCTCGCCCTGCGCCGGTGGTTTCCGGTGGGCAGTCTATACAGGAGTCGTGCCGGCGCGCCGGGCAAAAAGCGGGCAGCGGGCGCGGTTCAGCGCTGCCGCGCCGCGGCGGCGACCGGAAGATGCTTGTAGACGGTGGTGCGGGAGATGCCGAGCTGGCGTGCCGCCGCCTGGATGTTGCCGTCGCACCGCGCATAGGCCTCGCGGATCTCGCGGCACTTGCTGCGGGTGAGGCGGGTGCCGGCGCAATGCGCGCAGACCTCCTGATCCGGCAAACCCTCGCCCGGTTCGCCGGCCTGCATCTCCAACGCCTCGTCCTCGCCGATGATGGCGAGACGCCAGAGCGCCGCGGCGAGTTCGCGGATATTGCCGTGCCAGCTGCGGCGGCTCAGCCGCGCGATGGTGGCCTCGGAGAGCGCGGGGGCGCCCGGCTGCCGGGCCAGCAGGTGGCGGACGATGTCGGCGAAATCGGCACGCTCGCGCAGGGGCGGGAGTTCGATCGGGAAGCTGTTCAGGCGGAACAGCAGGTCGGCCCGGAACTGGCCATTGGCGACCGCCTTGGCAAGATTGCGGTTGGTGGCCGAGACGATCTGGACATCGACCTTGACCGCCCGGGCACCGCCGACGGCGCGCACCTCCATCGAATCGAGGAAGCGCAGCAGCGCGGTCTGGGCGGGCAGCGGGATATCGGCGACCTCGTCGAGGAACAGCGTGCCCCCGTCCGCCTGCCGCACGAGGCCCGCCGCCCCCTCGTTGCGGGCGCTGGTATAGGCGCCGCGCTCGTGGCCGAACAGTTCGGCGATGAACAGGGATTCCGGCAGCGCGCCGCAATTCACCGCGACGAAGGCGCCGGAGCGCCCGCTCAACGCATGGACGTGCCGGGCCATCAACTCCTTGCCGGTGCCGGTCTCGCCATGGATGTGCACGGCGAGACGGTTGCGGGCGGCGACATCGAGCCCTTTCATGCGCCGCCCAAGGACCGGGTCCGAACAGATGAAGTCCGCGCTCGTTTCCGGCAGACGCGCCGCGACGGGCGGCGTGACGGCCGGCACCGGGGTTTTGTCGACGGCGGGCCGTAACGGCCGGGCGGCGAGGCGGCGGCACATCAGATAGACCATGCTGCCGGCGCGATCGCGGATCCGGGCGATGCCGCTCGCCGCGAGTTCATCCATGACCGCGCCGAAGGAAGCCTCGAACAGCGCGCCGAAAGCCCGGCCCGGCGCGGTGTCGAGCCCGGCCAGCAGGGCGCGGGCGGGGCGGTTGAGCGCCACCACGGCGCCGTCGGCGTCGAGTGCCGCGAGACCGGCCGAGAGCGTGTCGAGATACTCCGCGCGCGGGTGCAGGGCGAGCAGCAGCAGATCGGGCCGATCCTGCGTCATCAGCCCGTTCTCGATCGCCGCCGCCGCCATGCGCACCAGCGCGAGCGTGTGCTGCTGGCGCGTCTCGTTCGGGCTCGAGGCATCGAGCAGGCCGGCCAGTCGGTCGGACGGATCGAACACCGGCACCGCCATGCAGCTGAGATGGCCGTGGCAGCAGAAGAAATGCTCGCGGCCATAGATGGCGACCGGCGCCTGTTCGACCAGGGCCAGGCCGAGCGCATTCGTGCCGCGTCCCTCCTCGCGCCAGACGCTGCCGGGCAGGATGGTGCGGCCCGCCTCGCTCTCGCTGAAGCGGTGATCGCACCGCGTGTCCAGCACGACGCCCTCGGCATCGGCGAAGGCGACCATGAAATCCGAGCCGGCGATCTGTTCGTGCAGGAGTTGCATCTGCGCGAGAGCGAGACGCCGCAGCAGGGCGGCCTGCTCGCGCCGCGCCTTCACGTCGGAAAACGCCACGACGACGTTGCGGGGCCGATCGCCGGGATCGAGCCCGGCCGCCAGGCAGCGTTCCCAGCTCCGCGCGACCTCGGGTGCGAGGCTGCTGGCGGGGACGGCTCCGCCCGCCTCCAGCATGGCGCGCGCATGCTCCAGTCCCGCTGGCGTCGGCATTGGCCTGCCTCCCGTTCCGTTTCCCGGCAGGGTCCGGCCAAAGGCGCCGGATGGCAATATACAGAAACTGGACACTCATCGTGTTCACTGTCCAGCGGGTCGACGGCGAAAAACCTGCTGCGTTGCGGCAAGTATCTGTAGCGAAATACGAACCGCCGTCGGCACGGATACTGCCTCAGGACGTCCAACCGCGGCGACGTTTGCCGACAAAAGGGAGGACGCCATGAAGGCGCAGGTACTGAGGACCTATGACGAGCGTCTCGTCGCCGATCGATGGGTGAGCGAGGAGAATGTCCCGGACCCCACGATCACGAAATCGACCGACGTCATCGTGCGCATCGGCGGCGCCGGCGTCTGCCGCACCGATCTCCACATCATCGAGGGCGTGTGGAAGCCGCACATGGACCCGAACGGCGACGCCCTGCTGCCGCTGATCATGGGCCATGAGAACGCCGGCTGGGTCGAGGAGGTCGGCAAGGAGGTCGAGGGTCTCAAGAAGGGCGATCCGGTGATCGTCCATCCGAAGATCACCGGCGGCACCTGCCTCGCCTGCCGGCGCGGCTTCGACATGCACGGGCCCGGCAAGTTCCCGGGCCTCGATTGCGACGGCGGCTATGCCGAGTTCATCTGCACCTCCGAGCGCAACATCGTGCCGCTGCCGAAGACGCTGGCGCCCAAGGAGGTCGCTCCCTATGCCGATGCCGGCCTGACCGCCTATCGCGCGGTGAAGAAGGCGACACGGCATCTCCTGCCCGGGGAAAGCTGCGTGGTGATCGGCGCCGGCGGGCTCGGCCATATCGGCATCCAGTGCCTGAAGGCCATGTGCGCGGCCGATGTCATCGTCGTCGACAAGTCCGATGCCTCGCTGGCGCTGGCGGCCAAGAGCGGCGCCGACAAGACGGTGAAGGCCGACGGCAACGAGGTGGAGGCGGTTCTGGCGCTGACCGGCGGGGTCGGAGCGGAGGCGGTGATCGATTTCGTCGGCGAGAAGGGCACCACGGCCAAGGGCCTGGCCATGACCCGGCCGATGGGCAGCTACTACATCGTCGGCTATGGCGAGGACATCCGCATCCCTGCGGTGGACCTGATCATCTCGGAACGCAACATCATCGGCAATCTGGTGGGGACCTGGGCCGAGCTCACCGAGCTGATGGCGCTCGCCGACCGCGGGCTCGTTCATCTCGCCACCGCCGAATACAAGCTCGCGGATGCCAACCAGGCCCTGCACGACCTCAATGCCGGCAAGATTCATGGCCGCGCGGTGCTGATTCCGTGACCATCGCCGCGTGCTGCCGGTAGTGCGCGACGGTGATGCAGCATTGCCGTCGAAAAGTAAGTAAACATTCCCTAATCATTCTGCACCGCAGCATATTCGCAGAATGAAACAGCCGAGACTCATCGAGTCGCAAAACGCTTCAATGAAGTCACAGGGGAATACTACACGAACTGGGAAGTCGTTCAAATACCTACTGCGACCAAATGGCACGACCTTTGCCTTACTCACATTAGAACAATGATGACTGGTCCCACGGGACGAGCCACGACAAGAACGAAGGGAAGAAGCCCAGGGGTGCTGCCGAGCCGGCCCTGGCCGGCCGGTGGCGGCGGTTGAGAGCCTTGACCGACTGCGCCGGCCACGCGCGGCAGCCATTCCTGGACGTCAGAGACCTTTGCCACGGGGCAGACCGCACGTCGTATGCGACGGGCGCGGGACTGCTCATGCCTGAAACCCGATCCGGCGATCGCGCCCGTGATGTGGCGCCGCCGGCGGGGAGGAAACCGACCGTGGACGCTGATTCCATCAGGAGGATGGCAGTAATGACAAGCACACTGACCCTTAACAAGATCACGGCGCAGCGCGGCATTCCCGTCGGGGAGGCCGCCAAGAAGATCGCCGATCTCGGCTGGAATCCCTCCTATGTCCAGGAGGCGATGACGTTCCCGACTGACTACAAGATCACCAAGGCGCCGAAGGACCCGATGAAGCAGGTCCTGCGTTCCTACTTCCCGATGCAGGAAGAGAAGGACAACCGCGTCTATGGCGCGCTCGATGCGGCGCTGCGCGGCGACATGTTCCGCAATGTCGAGCCGCGCTGGGTGGAATGGATGAAGCTGTTCCTGGCGATCATCCCCTTCCCGGAGATCTCGGCCGCCCGCTCCATGGCCATGGTCGGGCGTCTCGCGCCGGGCGAGGACCTGCGCACCGGCTTCACCATGCAGATGGTCGACGAGTTCCGCCATTCCACCATTCAGATGAACCTGAAGAAGTGGTACATGGAGAACTACATCGACCCCGCCGGCTTCGACATCACCGAGGAAGCCTTCGGCAAGTGCTACGCGACGACCATCGGCCGCCAGTTCGGTGAGGGCTTCATCACCGGCGATGCCATCACCTCCGCCAACATCTACCTGACCGTCGTGGCCGAGACCGCGTTCACCAACACGCTGTTCGTCGCCATGCCCTCCGAAGCCGCCCGCAACGGCGACTACGCGCTGCCGACCGTGTTCCTGTCGGTGCAGTCCGACGAGAGCCGCCACATCGGCAATGGCCATTCGATGCTGATGTCGATGCTCAAGGAGCCGGAGAACCACCTGCTGCTCGAGCGCGACATGCGCTACGCCTTCTGGCAGAACCACGCCATCGTCGATGCGGCGATCGGCACCTTCATCGAGTACGGCACCACCAACCGCGACAAGAACAAGGAATCCTACGCGGAGATGTGGCACCGCTGGATCTTCGAGGATTACTACCGCACCTACATGCTGCCCCTCGAGAAGTACGGCATCAAGATCCACCACGACGACGTACAGACCGCCTGGAAGCGCATCACCGAGAAGAGCTACGTCCACAAGATCGCGCAGTTCTTCTCGGTCGGCTGGCCGGTGAACTTCTGGCGCATCGAGGCGCAGACGGACAAGGATTTCGAGTGGTTCGAGGCCAAGTACCCGGGCTGGTACGCCCAGTTCGGCGAGTACTGGAAGTGGTACGCCAAGCTCTCGCACCGCGGCCAGACCAACATGCTGTTCAACACCGACACGGGCTATGTCTACCCGCACCGGTGCTGGAGCTCGATGGTGCCCTGCGTGATCCGCGAGGACATCGTCACTGACACCATCGACGGCAAGCTGCACACCTTCGCGCATGAACTCGACCGCTGGACCGCGGTGGAAGCCTTCGCGAGCGAGTACCAGGGCCGTCCGACCCCGGCGATGGGCCGCTTCAGCGGCCGGCGCGAGTGGGAGAGCTGCTACCACGACTGGGACCTGGCCGACGCCATCCAGGACCTTGGCTTCGTCCGCACCGACGGCAAGACCCTGATCCCGCAGCCGCATCTGCGCTTCGAGGAGAAGGAGATGTGGACGCTCGACGACGTGCGCGGCAACATCATCAAGAGCCCGCTCATCACCCTGCGCGAAATGGACCCGGCCCAGCGCGAGAAGCATCTCGCCGAGTACCGCGCCGGCTTCACCATCCATCCCTGCAACTGAGGCCCGGCGGGGTCGGCGCGCGCCGGCCCCGCTCCCTGCGCCCGGCCGCCGGCGCGTGCCGCCGGCGTTCCGCATCCCTTACTGGAGGAGTCGCGCGATGGGCGACGTCTATACCGTCCGCTTGAACCCGGTCGGCGTCGAATTCGAGGTCGAGGAAGGCGAAACCGTTCTCGATGCCGCCTTCCGGCAGGGCATCGCCTTGCCGCATGGCTGCAAGGAAGGGCGCTGCGCGGCGTGCAAATGCGTCCTCAACGAGGGCGAGGTCGAGCTGAAGCCCTATTCCACCTTCGCGCTCAACGAGATGGAGAGGGACCAGAACCACATCCTGCTCTGCCGTAGCCTCGTCTACACGGACATCGACGTGGATCTCCTCAACTATGACGAGGAACTCTTGTCCAAGTCGATCCCCGTGCGGAGCCTCGAGGCCGAGGTCACCCGGGTCGTCGCGCTCACGCCCGACATCCGGCGCCTCGAAATCACGCTCGACCAGCCTCTCAAATTCTGGGCGGGCCAATATGTCGACATCACGCTCCCCGGGCCAGAGGCGGTTACGCGCTCGTTTTCCATGGCAAATACGCCGCTCGAAGGCAAAGAACTCGCGTTCATCATCAAGAAATACCCCAACGGACGCTTCTCCTCCCGCCTCGACGGCGACCTCGCCCCCGGAACCCGGATCGCCGTCCGGGGCCCCTTCGGCACATGCTTCCGGCGTGAAAACCGGGGAGGAGCCCTGATCCTGGTCGGGGGTGGCTCCGGCATGTCGCCGCTGTGGTCGATCCTCAACGACCATCTGGAAAGCGGCGAGCAGCGCGACGTCTATTTCTTCTACGGCGCGCGGACCCGGGGCGACCTGTTCTATCTCGACGAGTTCGCCGCGATCGCCGCCCGCGACCCGCGGGTGCGCTTCATCCCCGCGCTCTCCCACGCCGATGACGACGGCGACTGGCAGGGCGAACGCGGCTTCGTGCACGAGGTGCTGAACGCGCATCTGCGCGCGCTCGATCTCGGCGAGGACGCCGACGTCTATGCCTGCGGACCCGAGCCGATGATCGAGGCGCTGGTTCCCGTCCTGCAGATGAACTCGATCGCCTCGGAACGGATCTACTTCGACAAGTTCACGCCGGCGTCCAGCGCCGCCGACCATCTCGTGCATGCCTGAGCCGGCTCAATAGCCGGACGACAACATCTGGAGAAACGCCCATGACCGCAACCCAGCCGGCCCCGGTGAAGTCGGGTGCCGCCGGATCCGCCATCTTCGCGGACTCCGACAGCCGCAAGTACCGCTACTTCGAGCCGCGCGGCAAGCGCGCGACCCATTACGAGGACGTCACCGTCGACGTCCAGCCCGACCCCGAGCGCTACCTGCTGCAGGACTGGATCATCTCCTTCCCGGACGGGCGCGGCGCCTATTCCAAGGACAACACCGCGGCGCTGTCGTCGAATTGGCACCTGTTCCGCGCGCCCGACCAGGAATGGGAGCGCACCCACTACCAGCGCCAGTCGAAGATCGAGGCGATGGTGCAGGCGGTCATCGCCAATGGCCGCAAGTCCGGCGCGCCCAAGGCCTTCGACAAGGCCTGGCTGAAGGTGCTGCAGGCCCATCTCGGCGCCTGGAAGCACGCGGAGTTCGGCCTCGGCACGTCGCTGATGCACGCGCAGCGCTACGGCTACACGCAGATGATCAACAACGCGACGCTGACCAACTCGTCGTACAAGCTGCGTCTTTCCCAGGACATCACGCTCTATCTCGCCGAGATCGCGATGGATGTGCCCGGCTTCGACGACGAGGCCGGCAAGCGCGCCTGGCTGGACGACAGCATCTGGCAGGGCACGCGCCACGCGGTCGAGGCCATCATGGGCGCGACCGATTATCTCGAGCAGTACTTCGCCATCAACATCGTGTTCGAGCCGCTGGTGGGCGAATTGTTCCGCTCGGGCTTCCTGATGCAGGTGGCCTCGCCGAACGGCGACTTCATCACCCCGCCGGTGATTTCCGCCGCCGAAGCCGACTACGAGCGCAACCTCGCCAACGCCATCGACCTGTTCCACCTGCTGGCGCATGACGAGCAGCACGGCGCGCATAATAAGCGTCTGTTCCAGAGCTGGCTGGTGAAGCATGTCGGCCTGGCCAACGCGGCCTCCGCCGGGCTGCAGCCGATCTGGTCGCAGCCCCATTCCAAGCCCGTCCAGTATGCCGATGCGCGCGCGCAGTCGGTCGAGCGCGTCCAGAAGATCCTGGGTGAGCTCGGTCTCGAACTTCCCAAGGAGTGAGAACCATGTCGACTGTCTCGCGAGCCGCCACCCACCAGAACATCTTCCGCAAGATGGACGACATCGTCTTCGAGCAGACGATCTCGCACCAGTGCGGCGTGACCATGAACGACAGCGTCGAGGCCCGTGCCATCGCCGAGTTCATGAGCCAGAAGCCCAATGTCACCGTGACCTATCAGCCGGCGCTGATCCGCATCGACGGTGAAGGCAAGCTGGTCTTCAAGATGGACGAGATCGGCGAAATTCTCGGCAAGGAGATGAACGCCGAGATCTTCGAGGTCAACACGTCCACGCATTACGGCCGCATGATTCGCGTCGACGACAACACGGTGACGCTGTTCGGCGACATGGACGCCATCCGCGAATACATCGAGTAGCCAGACGCGCGCGGGGCGGAGGGACGCGCGTCCTTCCGCCGCCGCGCGGGTCAACGCGGCCATCACACGCGACATCCAGGGAGAGGGACGATGTTCAGGACACCGGACGGGGAAGAGGTCTTCGTCATCGACGGCCACACGCATTTCTGGGACGGCAGCCCGGAGAACCAGGCCAATATCCACGGCAAGCAGTTCATCGACTGCTTCTATGCCTATCACAACGCGCTGAGCCCCAAGGAGCAGCTCTGGGCGAAGGACAAGTTCGAGAAATACAGCGCCGAGCAGATGTACAACGACCTGTTCGTCGACGGTCCCGACGACATGGCCATCGTCCAGTCGACCTATCTCAACGAGTTCTACAAGAACGGCTTCAACACCATCGAGCGCAATATCGAGATGGCGAAGGCGTATAAGGACCGCTTCATCGTCAACGGTGCCTTCGACCCGCGCGACGGCGAGCGGGCGCTCGACTATATCCATTACATGAAGGAAACCTTCGGCATAAAGGGCGTGAAGCTCTACACCGCCGAATGGAAGGGCGAGTCGCGCGGCTGGAAGCTGACCGACCCCAACGCCTACCGGTGCCTCGAGCTGTGCCAGAAGCTCGGCATCACCAATATCCACATCCACAAGGGCCCGACCATCATCCCGCTCGACAAGGATGCCTTCGACGTCCACGACGTCGATCATGTCGCGACCGATTTCCAGGGGCTCAACTTCATCATCGAGCATTGCGGCCTGCCGCGCCTCGACGATTTCTGCTGGATCGCGGTGCAAGAGACCAATGTCTATGGCGGCCTCGCCGTCGCGCTGCCGTTCATCCATTCACGGCCGCGCTACTTCGCCGAGGTGATCAGCGAATTGCTGTTCTGGGTCGGCGAGGACAAGCTGCTGTTCGGCTCCGACTACGCGATCTGGACGCCGCGCTGGCTGGTCGAGAAGTTCTGGAACTTCGAGATCCCCGAGGACATCAAGCAGGAGCACGGGGTCGACCTGACCCGCGAGGCCAAGCGCAAGATCCTCGGCCTCAACGCGGCCCGTCTCTACGGCGTCGATGTCGAGACGCAGAAGCTGAAGCTGCGGGACGCGTCCCTGGCGGTCGCGGCGGAGTAGGCGCCATGAGCCGCCCCCACGCTTCGCATCGTTCCGGTCGCCGCATCGACGAGGTCTGGGAGCGGCTGGCCGAGGTGATGGACCCGGAGCTCGACGAATCGATCGTCGATCTGGGCTTCGTCGAGGATGTCGCCATCGATCCCGAGGGCGGGGTCGATGTCGGCTTCCGGCTGCCGACCTACTGGTGCTCGCCGAACTTCGCCTTCCTGATGGCCGACGATATCGGACGGGAATTGCGGGCTCTGCCCTGGGTCCGGGCGGCGCGGCCACGGCTCGAGGATCATCTGTGCGCCGCGGAGGTCAATCGCGGCGCGCAGCTCGGCCTCGGTTTCGCCGAGGCGTTCCGCGACTACGAGGTCGACGGCTCGCTGGAGGAGCTGCGCGAGACCTTCCAGCGCAAGGCGTTCCAGCGCCGGCAGGAGGCCGTGCTGCTGGCGCTGCGGCGGGCCGGGTGGAGCGACGAGCGGCTGGTGGCGATGGACCTCGCCACCTTCGACCGCCTCGTGATCGCCGAGCCGGAGGGGGCGCGGCAGAAGCCGCGCTACCGCGCGCTGCTGCTCGAGCGCTGGCTGGCGGCCAAGCCGGACGACCGCGCCTTCGTGACGCTCGACGGCGAGCCGATCGCGGCCGAGGCGCTGCCCGCGCATCTGCGCACGCTCAGGGCGGTGCGGATCAACATGGAGGCGAGCGGCGCGCTGTGCCGCGATCTCGCCGGCGCGCGCTACCGGGAAACGCCGGGCGAGCGGTCCGGCGCCTGCGGCGGCGGGGGCGCCGGTTGCGGGGGCTGTTCGCTCGGCGCCCCGGGCGCTGCTCCGCTTCGGACAACGGCGGCGCCGGCCTGACACCGGCCGCGCGCTACCGACGACAGACAAAAACGAGAACTGGAGGAAGACGCCATGGCCAAACATATCCTGCATGACGGCGACGCCCGCCGCGCCCTCTCGCGCGGCATCGGCAAGCTCGCCGCTGCCGTCGAATCGACGCTCGGCCCCAAGGGCATGAACGCCATGGTCGACCGGCCGCTCGGCACGCCGATCGTCTCGCGCGACGGCGTCACCATCGCCTCCGAGATCGAACTGCCCGACCGCTTCGAGAACATGGGCGCGCAGGTGGTGCGCGAGGTCTCCATGCAGACCAACGAGGTGGCGGGCGATGGCACCACCACCGCCATGGTGCTCGCCAACGGGCTGATCCAGAACGGCGTCGCGGCGCTGGAGCGAGGCGCCAAGCCGGTCGACCTGTGCCGCGGCATCGACAAGGCGGTCGATCTCGTCGTCGAGACCCTGAAGGGCCGGGCGCGGCCGATCAAGGGCGACCGGCGCATGCTGGAGGCGGTCGCGACCATCGCCGCGACCGATCCGCATCTGGGCAGCCTCGTCGCCGAGGCGCTCGACCAGGTCGGGCTCGACGGCATCGTCTCCTCGGATTACGGCCTCACCATCGAGACCACGCTCGATGTCTCCGAGGGCATGTCGTTCGACCGCGGCTACATCTCCCACCACATGGTCACCGACGTGGAGAAGATGGAGGTGGTGCTCAACGAGCCCTACATCCTCTTGACCGACCTGAAGATCCGCGCTCCCGAGGAAATCGCCGGCATCCGCGCCGCCGTCTCGGCCGCCGGCCGCTCGCTGGTTATCGTCGCGGAGGAAATCTCGCCCGACGTCGTGGTCACGCTGCTCGGCGACGGCAATCGCGGGCGCGTGCTGGTGGTGAACCCGCCCGACTATGGCCACTGGCGCAAGGCGATGATGGACGATCTCGCCATTCTCACCGGCGGCAAAGTCATCGCGCGCGACCTCGGCGGGCGGCTGGACGAGGTGGGGATCGAGGACCTTGGCTCCGCCCGCCAGGTGCGCGCCAGCGCCCGCGAGACGGTGATCGTGCGGGGCGGCGGCGACCCGCAGGCCATCGCCGCCCGGCGGGCCCAGGTCGCCCGCCAGCACGACCTCGCCCCGCCCAATATCGAGCAGGACAAGCTCAAGGAGCGCCTCGCCAAGCTCTCCGGCGGTACCGCGGTGATCTATGCCGGCGGTGTCACGCCGGTCGAGCAGAAGCGCACCATCCAGCTCATCGACGATGCGCTCAGCGCGGCGCGGGCGGCGGCGGAGGAAGGCATCGTCGCGGGCGGGGGCACCGCACTGCTGCAATGCGCGCCGGTGGTGGCGGCCAAGCTCGGCAATCTCAACGGCGATGTCGGCGAGGGTATCCGGCTGGTGCGCGAGACGCTGGCGCGGCCGGCCGCCTTCATCGCCCGCAACGCGGGCTATGACCCCGACGGCATCGTCGGCAAGCTGATGGCCGCTCCCGATGGCGTCGGTTTCGACGCGGCATCGGGCGAGATGACCGACATGATCTCGGCCGGCATCGTCGATCCGGTTCGCGTTACCTACACGGCGCTGCGCAACGCGGCCTCGGTGGCGACGCTGGTGCTGACCACCAACACGCTGGTCGCCGACATTCCCGACCATGTCGATCCGACAGCCGGGCCGGCGCTGGGCGGCGGTGCTGAAAAGCTGGGACGCGCCTGATCCTCGCGTGCCGCCGGCCGGACCCGCCGGCGGCACACACCCCATCCACGCCGGCGCGGTGCGCCGGTGCGCTTGCCCATGATCGGCGACCCGTCAGTCCCGGTATCAGGAGTTCACGTCATGCGAAAATACGTCGCCGAATTCATCGGAACCTTCACCCTCGTCTTCTTCGGCTGCGCGGCGGTCATCTTCATGCGCGAGGAAGTCGGCCTGCTCGGCGTCGCCTTCGCCTTCGGCCTCTCGGTCGTCGCCATGGCCTATGCGATCGGCCCGATCTCGGGCGCGCATCTCAACCCGGCGGTCAGCCTCGGCGCCGTCGTCGCCGGGCGGCTGCCGGCCTCGGATCTCCCCGGCTACGTCATCGCGCAGTTCCTGGGCGGCATGGCCGCCGCCGGCGTGCTCTACGTCATCGCCTCCGGCCGAGTCGGAGGCTTCGACGCGGCGGCGAACGGCTTCGCGCAGAACGGCTGGGACAAATACGGCATGGTCTCCGCCTTCATCTTCGAGGCGACGGCGACCTTCCTGTTCCTCACCGTCATCCTCGGCGCGACGCAGCAGGGCGCCGCGGCGATCTATGCCGGCCTCGTCATCGGCCTCACCCTTGTCGCCATTCATCTCGCCGGCATCGCGGTCTCCGGGGCGTCGGTCAACCCGGCGCGCTCCTTCGGGCCCGCCCTGTTCGCCGGTGGCACAGCGTTGTCGCAGGTCTGGCTCTACTTCCTCGCGCCCTGCCTCGGGGCCGTGCTGGCGGGTCTCGTCTTCCGGGCCGGGATCACGCGGCAGGCGGTGCCGGCGTAAGGTGCGCCGCCGCTCCGGATGACGCTGCCACGTCTACGTGTTAGCCTGAATAGACAAATAAATCCGACCGCGTGAACGCCGACAGCCAAGCTCACAAGGCTGAATTCACGCGGGCGGCATAAAAATAACGGAGGAAACGGTGGTTTACATCATCACCAAGGACGACGGGCCTCGAAAAGAGGACGTCGCCGCCCGAAGACTGATCGAGGGCAATCGACAGACCATCCACCAGCTCGCCAACCACCTCACCGGCGGGCGCTGGCAGGAGATCCGCCATGCCCGGGCGGCGCAGGCCGCCCTCCCGGAGCCCGAGCGACGCACGGTCGCCGGCTACGCCCGACCGTCCGACAGTAGCGCGAAGCAGCCCTATGTGCGCATCAGCCCCAATGACCGGGTGGTCGTGGTGGATGCCGAGACCAGCCGTCAGCTGCTGTTTCTCGGGGAGTTGCGGCGCGAGGGGCAGGGCTATCGCTTCCGTCTGGCGACGCGCGGAAACGGCTTCTTCGATCCACTGACCGGCGAGGCGCTCGACCTGCTGAGCGACCTCGACGGAATCGCCCTGCACGGGGACGAGGCGCTCGATCCGTTCCGCCACGAACTCGGCCGCCGGCTCGGCATCGCAGCGGCCTGACCGCCGCGCGCGCCGGCAAGCTCTGATCTGCGACCGCAAGACGGGATTGTTCGCATGCAGGTGGAAGCGCCCATGGTGAAGCGGCCCTCCCCGTTCGATGCCGGCGCCCCGCCCCCGGATGGGCAGGACGAGGGCGCGGACGCCGCCGCCCCCGTGGCCTATGACGCCAGCGCCACGATGCGGGCGTGGGAGCGCTTCGTGGGGGCCCATCGGGAGCCGGCGGCCGGCGGGCTGGTGCGAGGCCTCATCGAGCGATCCTGGCAGCGCAGCGCGCGGTTGGGGGTCGATGCGCGGGGGCGCGGCAGCGCCGTGGTGGCGGGTGCCGACGAAATCAGTGGTCTGCGCCGCCGGCACCGGGAGATGGTGTCGGCAGCGGGCAAGACCTTCGAGCGCATCGCGGCGGTGCTTCAGGATACCGCCACCATGGTGGTCATCACCGACGAGCGTGGTGTGATCATCGAAACGGGAGGCGACCCGCGCACCATCGATTCCGGCCACGACATCCGGCTCGAACTGGGCGCCAACTGGGGCGAGAACGTCACCGGCACCAACGGCATCGGCACGGCGCTGGTGACGGGGCAGCCGGTCTATGTGCGCGCCGCCGAGCACTTCTGCGAGGGGGTGAAGGCCTGGACCTGCATCGGCACGCCGATCCGCAGCCCGCTCACCGGCGCCATCATCGGCGTCATCGATTTCTCCGGACCGCAGGACATCTTCCACCGTCACAATGTCGCGCTCGGCCTGATGGCGGCGAGCCATATCGAACTGGCGCTGGCGGAGGAGATGCGGATCGAGCACGCGCGCCTGCTCGACCTGTGCCTCGCCCGGCTGCGGGGCGGGGAGCGCGGCGACGGCTTCGTCGTGCTCGACCGCTTCGGCCGGCTGATCCACCGCAGCCCCGGCGCGGCCGATCGCCTGCGCCTGCCGAACGGGGAGGGCGAACTGCGCATCGGCGAGCAGATCGTGGATTTCCGTTCCGATCCCGGCGCCGATGACCCCCTCAATGACGGCTGGCGGGGCCGGCTCGTCGACGAGGCGATCGAGGGCCTCGCGCCGGAGCGGATCGAACCTCTGGTCATCGACGGGGATTTCGCCGGCGCGATGCTGATGCTGGGGGCCCCGCCGCGCCGTACCGGTGCGGCCGGCCGGCCGACCGGCCGCGAGGCGCAGCGCGCGCTCGACGCCGCCCGGGCGGCCATCATCGGCGACAGCGAGGTGCTGCGCGAGGCGGTGGACCGCGCCGAGCGGGCCGCGCGGGGGCGCACCTCCATCCTGCTCGAGGGCGAGACCGGGGTCGGCAAGGAGCTCTTCGCGCAGCTCATCCACGCGGCGGGGATGACCAGCGGCAAGGAGCCCTTCGTCGCCTTCAACTGCGGCGCTGTCTCGCGCGAGCTGCTGGGCAGCGAGTTGTTCGGCCACGCGCCGGGCGCCTTCACCGGGGCGACGCGGGAAGGGCGGGCGGGTCGGTTCGAGGTCGCCCATGGCGGCGTGCTCAGCCTCGACGAGATCGGCGAGATGCCGCTCGACCTGCAGCCCTATCTTCTTCGCGTGCTTGAGGAAAAAGCCGTCTACCGGATCGGCGACAGCAAGGCGCGGCCGATCGACGTGCGCCTCGTCGCCTCGACCAACCGCAACCTCAAGCAGGAGGCCGCGGAGGGCCGGTTCCGCAAGGATCTCTACTTCCGGCTCGGTGCGGTCCGCATCACCATCCCGGCGCTGCGCCAGCGGCCGGGCGACATCGGCCTGCTGATCGACCACTTCAACCACGCCTATGCGAGCAGCTATGGCGTCGACGCCCTGCGGTTCCGGCCGGAGGCCATCGAGGTGCTGGAACGCTATTCGTGGCCGGGCAATGTGCGCGAGCTGCGCAATCTCGTCGACAGCCTCAGCCTCATGTCGACCGGCCGGCTCATCGGCGTCCGTGACCTTCCGGAAGACGTCTTGGACGAGGCGGCAGCGCTGGAGGCGGGCATCGTCGCGCAGGTCGCCGAGGCGGACGAGGAGCCTATCACCCGCATCGACGCGACCGAGCGGCGGCTGATCGAGAAGGCGCTCGCCGCGTGCAACGGCAATACCTCGCTTGCCGCCGCCCAGCTGGGAATCTCGCGCAGCACGCTCTACCGCAAGCTGCAGCACTACCGCGATGCCGACGGGCAGGCGCAGGGCGGCGACGGGTCGGACGGAGGCAAGCCATGACGATTCCCGGCTTTTCCGGCGAGGGGGCGAGTCCCGGCAGTCTGGTCGCCACCGCCATTCTCGCCAATGCCGACCGCGATATCGCCTTCATCCTCCGCCTCACCGGCGCCAGCCTCGAGGTGCTGACGCGGCATTTCCAATCGTTCATCGAGGCGGAGTTGCAGCGCTGCGGCGTGGTCTATGGCGACCATCCGCTGCTGCGGCTGTTCGTCGAGACACATGCGCGGGAGTTGAGCGACTTCGTCGTCAGCGGTATCGGGCTGACGCACCAGTTCGGGCTGCAGGCCTTCGAGCGGCTGGGCGGCGACCGCCTGCGGCTGCTCCGCGCGGATCTGTGGGACACGCTGCGCAGCCACATCGAATCGGCCGAGCGGCACTTCGTCTCGGGCCTCGGCGGCTTGCGCGACATCCTCGCCGAGGTCGAGGCGCTGCGGCGCGGGGCGGCGGCGCCCGGGGGCGGCGATGGACGATAACGTGCTGAGAGATCTACTGATTCAGCGCCTTGCGCTGGTCGGCGACATGGCCCGGCTGAACGCCGCGCAATTGCAGATCCGCCAGCTCCTGGGCGGTCGCGAACTCGCGCTCGCCCTGGCGGAACGGGACGGCGGCGAGGGCGCGGACGCCGCGCTCGCGCTCGCCCGCGACGCGGTGGCGGAGGTGGCGGCGCGGCTGGCGGCAGGGGAGGCGGAACTGGACGGGCTGGGCGCGCGGCTCGACGCCATCGACGCCCGGATCGCCGTTCTCAACGCCCCGTCGGGCGGTGACCGATCAGTGCAGTCAGGCGGACGATGAGTGCGATCGGGTGACCGATCCGTGCAGTGAGGGTGAACGATGAGTGCAATGGAAGCAACCGCCTCGGCCGTGTTCGCGCTGCTGGCGCGCCACTGGCCGCTGGCCGCCCCGGCGACCGCCTGCGGCTTCGACGCCGCGGGCGCGAGCGCCGCCTTCGCCCTCGCCGACGGCACGGTGGCGATCGCGCCCATGGCCGATGCGGAATCCGCCGCCCGGCGCTGGCATGTCTCGATCGAGGACGGGCGGGCGACGCTGTCGCCGCGCAGCCGGCCGGTCGCGCCGCTGATCCGCGTGCCGGTCGACACCGGGCCGCTGCATCTCGCCCGCTTCGGCGCGGCGGGCTTCCTGGCCGGCGGGGCGAGCGGGCGGCTCGCCGAGATCGCGGCGGACGGGCAGGCGCTGGCGCTGGTCGACGTGGACAGCGCCCCGGTCGAGGCCATCCGCCCGGCCCTGGACGTCTCCGGCGGCGCGCTGGTCGCGGCCGGCGGCGTGGTGACGCTCTATCCCGGCGATGGGAGCACCGCGCGGGCGGTGGCCCGTTATGACGGCCGCCTCTGCGCGCTGGCGCCGTTGCCCGGCGGGCGTCTCGCCCTCGCGCACGCCGATGCGGTGCTTATCGTGGAGGGAGCGGGGGAAACCCGCCGCTTCGACCTTTCACCCGGCGCCGCGCTCGCATGGTCGCCGGACGGGCGGCGCCTCGCCGTCAGCCTCGCCTCGGGCGGGATCGCGGTGATCGAGCCCGCCTCGGGCCGCGTGCTCACGCTTGCCGACTACCCGGCGCCGGTGCGGGCGCTCGCCTGGAGCGCGGACGGGGCGCAGCTCGCCACCGCCGGCGCCTTCCGGCCGATCGTCTGGGATCTCGGCGGGCCGGAGGACGAGCTTCCCGCGACACGCCCGTCGACCATCGACACCGGCCGCGCCGGCTTCGTCGCCGTCGAGACGCTCGCCCGTCATCCGCGCCGGCCGCTGCTGGCGCTCGGCTTCGCCAGCGGCGCCATCGCGGTGGCGCCGGTCGGCAGCCGGGAAACCCTCATGCTGCGCGAGCCGGCCGGCGGCGCGCTCACCCACCTCGCCTGGAGCGGGGATGGCGAGCATCTCGCCTTCGCCGATGCCGAGGGCAGCCTCGGCGTCGTCGATCTGCCGCCGCAGCTCTTCAAGTGACACCCCCCGGAGGATACGCCATGCCCACCGCCGCCACCGCCCCGCAGCCGAGCGAAGCCGAGAGCAAGGACGGCTTCTTCGCCGAGCTTTCCGATATCGCCGAGCGCATGAGCGCCGCCCATGGCCGGGAGTTCGCCATGGGCGCGTTCATCCTCGCCGCGCGCTTCCTCGCCGAGAACAAGGCGGGCGCGATCCGCAACGAACCGGGCGCGACCAACTGACACCGCCCGCGGCGCCGACGGGGCGATTTGGAGCCCGTCCGGACCGGAGCGTCGCCGCATCCCGGGGAGCCCGACCGGGAGTGGCCGGGCGAATGACCGCGCTCCCTCTCCCCGGCGGGGAGAGGGAATTCCAGTTCAGGCTCTCAGGATGATGGCGTTCTTTGCCAGAGAGCATCCGAGAGGCTGTCGGCAACTCCCCCGGAGCGCCGTCATCCCGGCCGGAGCCATGGGCGAAGAGCCGGGATCGCTCGCCAAGGATAGCCACGCGATCCCGGATACGGCCTTCGGCCGCTCCGGGATGACGGTTATGGCGGACGATCCGGGCGGGCTCCAAAAGGCTGTCGTCAACTCCCCCGGGCGCACCGTCATCCCGGCCGGAGGTGTGGGCGGAGAGCCGGGATCGCTCGCCGGGACAGCCACGCGATCCCGGATACGGCCTCGGCCGTTCCGGAATGACGGTTGTGGCAGACGATCCAGACCGGCTCTCACCCCGTCCTGCCGCGCAGCAGGCGCAGGGCGTTGGCGGTTACCAGCACGGTGGCGCCGGTGTCGGCGAGGATGGCCGGCCAGAGCCCGGTGATGCCGGCGATGGTGGTGACGAGGAACACCGCCTTCAGCCCGAGCGCGATGGTGATGTTCTGGCGGATATTGGCCATGGTGCGCGTCGACAGCGCGATCATGGCGCCGACATCGCCGATGCGCCCGTGCAGGATGGCGGCGTCGGCGGTCTCCAGCGCGACGTCGGTGCCCCCGCCCATGGCGATGCCGATATCGGCGGCGGCGAGCGCCGGCGCATCGTTGATGCCGTCGCCGACCTTGGCGACCTTCGCACCGGATGCCTGCAACTCGCGCACGATCGCCTGCTTGTCGGCGGGCATCAGCTCCGCGCGGACCTCGATGCCGAGGCGCTCGCCGATCGCCTGCGCGGCGCGGACATTGTCGCCGGTGAGCATGACGAGGCGCAGCCCGGCGGCCTTGAGCCGGGCGAGGCTGTCCTGCGCATCCGTGCGCGGCTCGTCGCGCAGGGCGAGCGCGCCGGCGGCGATGCCGTCGACCACCAGCACCGCGACGCTCTTGCCTGCGCCGGCGAGGGAGGCGAGGCGTTCCGCCTGCGCCTCGTCAAGAGGCGCGCGGGCGGCGGCGGCCCGGGCGGAGCCGAGGAACGCCGGGGCGCCGTCGATCGTCCCGCTGACGCCCTCGCCGCCGATCGCCTTCGCGTCCGATACCGCCGGCAGCGCGATGCCCTGCGCTGCCGCGCGGGCGAGGATGGCGAGGGCGAGCGGATGGCTGGATCCGGTCTCCAGCGCGGCGGCCAACCTCAGCACGTCGCCTTCCGGCCGGGCGAAGGCGAGGATGTCGGTTACCTTCGGCTTGCCTTCGGTCAGCGTGCCGGTCTTGTCGAAGGCGACGGTGTCGATGCCGCGCAGGTTCTCCAGCACGGCGCCGCCCTTGATCAGCAGGCCGCGCCGGGCGCCGGCGGAAAGCGAGGCGGCGACCGCCGCCGGCACCGAGATGACCAGCGCGCAGGGGCAGCCGATCAGCAGCAGGGCGAGACCCTTGTAGATCCATTCGTCCCAGGAAGCGCCGAACAGCAGCGGCGGCAGCACCGCGACGAGGGCGGCGACCACGACGACGGCCGGCGTGTACCAGCGCGCGAAGCGGTCGATGAAGCGCTCGGTCGGCGCCTTGCTCTCCTGCGCCTCCTCCACCAGCGCGATGACGCGGGCGATGGTGTTGTCCTGCGCCCCGGCGGTGACGCGCACGCGCAGGGCGCCGTCGGCGTTCACCGTGCCGGCGAACACGGTATCGCCGGCGGCCTTGGCGACCGGCACGCTCTCGCCGGTCACCGGCGCCTCGTCGATGGCGCTGGCGCCGTCGAGGATCACGCCGTCGGCGGGGATGCGGTCACCCGGGCGCACGAGGATGGTCTGGCCGGGGGCGAGTGTCTGCGCCGGAACCTCGCGCGTGCCCGCGCCCTCCACCAGCAGCGCCGTTTTCGGCACGAGGTCGCCGAGCGCGCGGATGCTGGCCCGCGCGCGGCCGGCGGCGACGCCTTCCAGCAATTCGCCGACGAGGAAGAGGAACACGACGACGGCGCCTTCCTCGCCGGCGCCGATGATCACCGCGCCGACCGCGGCGATGGTCATCAGCATCTCGATCGAGAAGGGGGTGCCGACGCGGGCGGCCATGACGGCGCGGCGGGCGATCGGCACCAGCCCGACCAGCATGGCGGCGGTGAACACCCAGAGGTCGAGGCCCGGCCAGATGCGGCCGATCGCATAGGCGACGACGAGCGCCGCGCCGCAGGCGAGGGTCAGCCGCCCCTTGGGCGAGCGCCACCAGGGGCCGTCGGTGGGGCCATGGTCGTGGCCGTGCAGGCCGGGGACCGCGGCGGCCGGGGCGGCCGCGGGGCGGGCGTCATGCGCGTGTCCGGCGTGGTCGTGGCCGGAACCCGTGCCGACAGGGCCGTGGTCCGCATGGCCGTGATCGTCGTGGTCATGGTGGTCGTGCCCGCAGCCGGCAGCGGGAGCCGCCGGCGCCGGCTCGCGGTTCAGCGGCAGCGCCTTGTAGCCGAGGCCGTTGACGCGGCTCTCGATGGCGGCGGGGTCGGCGCCGTCATGGTGGACGGTCATCGTGCCGGCCGTCGCCGACACCGCGACGTCGGTGATGTGCGGCAGGCGGCGCACGGCGACGTCGATCTTGGCGGCGCAGGAGGCGCAGTCCATGCCCTCGACGCGGTAGCGCAGGAGGCGGGTGGCCGAGGTGGCGGCGTGGGCGGTCATGGCGAGACCTCTTGTCATTGTTCGCGGGCACGCTACATCCTCCAGCGACTAGAGGAGCAAGGGACTCGTGATGCCGAAATCGCATGTGATGCCGCGCCCGGTCGCCGGGCTGCCCATCGGCCGGGCGGCGCAGGCGAGCGGGGTGAAGGTACCGACCATCCGCTATTACGAGGAGATCGGGCTGCTGCCGGCGCCGGTGCGGAGCGAGGGCAACCGCCGGCTCTACGGCGCGAGCGAGATGCGCCGGCTCGCCTTCATCCGCCACGCCCGCCAGCTCGGCTTCGAGATCGACGCCATCCGCATGCTGCTGAAACTGCAGGACGAGCCGGATCAGTCCTGCGCCGCTGCCGACGCCATCGCCCGCGACCGGCTGGTTGAGGTCGAGCGGCGTATCGCCAGCCTCACCGCGCTGAAGGCGGAGCTGACCCGCATGGTCGAGGGCTGCTCGCATGGCCATGTCGGCGAGTGCCGGGTGATCGAGGTGCTGGCGGACCACGGCGAGTGCCGTCACCACGACTGAGCGGGGCGCAGACGAAAGGGGCGCCGAAGCGTTTCCGCCCGGCGCCCCCCTGCAGGCCGACCCGCCCCCCGGTGACGGCCTGAACTGGTATCTCTATGCCTTTATCCGCGCCATGGCGGGGTCGTAGGGCGGTTGAAGGAACGCGGTGGCCGCGACGCGGGTTCCCGCGACCTCGAGCTCGTAGCGACCCTCGAGGACATGGGCGGCATCGACGCCGGCGGGGTCGCGGACATAGCCGTAGCCGATATTCGCGCGGAGCGTGTAGCCCCAGCCCCCGCTCGCCAGCCAGCCGGCGCGGCGGCCGTCGCGGTAGATGGTCTCGCGGCCGAGCAGGACGATGGCGGGATCCTCCACCCGGAAGCCGGCGAGCAGCCGCGGCAGCGGCTTTTCCTTCTGCGCGACCAGCGCATCCCGGCCGAGGAAGGGCATGCCGGATTTCAGCTTCACCGCCCAGCCGAGGCCCGCGACCAGCGGGGAATGATCCGGCCCGATCTCGGCGCCCCAGGCGCGGTAGCCCTTCTCCAGCCGCAGCGTCTCGATGGCGCGGTAGCCGGCCGGGGCGAGGCCGTGCGGGCGGCCGGCCTCCATCAACGCGTCATGCACGGTGGCGGCGAACTCGACGGGGACATGCAGCTCCCAGCCGAGCTCGCCGACATAGGTGACGCGCAGCGCCAGCACGGGCGCGCCGGCGACCGAGAGGGTGCGGGCGGTGGCGAAGGGGAAGGCGGTGTTCGAGATATCGTCGCCGCACACCGCCGCCAGGATGTCCCGCGCGCGCGGCCCGAACAGCGAGAGCACCGCGCGCGAGGAGGTGACGTCGATCAGCCGCGCCTCCATCCCCTCGGGGATGTTCCGCGCGATCCAGTGCGCGTCATGGGTGGCGAAACCGGTGCCGGTGACGATGTAGTAACGGTCCGGCGCAAGGCGGGCGACGGTGACGTCCGCCTCGATGCCGCCGCGCGCGTTGAGCATCTGGGTGTAGACGAGGCTGCCGGGCTTCTTCGCCACGTCGTTCGCGCAGAGCCACGACAGCGCCGCCTCGGCGTCGCGGCCGACCAGCTCGAACTTGGCGAAGGAGGTCTGGTCGAACAGCGCGGCGCGCTCCCGGCAGGCCGTATGCTCGCGCCCGACCGCGGCGAACCAGTTCGGCCGACCGAAGGAATAGATGTCGCGCGGCTCATCCTCGTCACCCGCGAACCAGTTCGGCCGCTCCCAGCCGAGCTTCTCGCCGAACACCGCGCCCGCCGCCTTCAGCCGGTCGTAGAGCGGCGAGCGGCGCAGCGGGCGCCCGCTCGCATGCTCCTCGGAGGGCCAGGCCATGGTGTAGTGCTTGGCATAGGCTTCCAGCGTGCGGGTGCGCACCCATGAGGTGTCGCGGTGGTTGGCGCCGAAGCGGCGGATGTCGACCGGCCAGAGGTCATAGGGCGGTGCGCCCGTCGCCACCCATTCGGCCAGCGCCATGCCGGCGCCGCCGCCCGAGGCGATGCCGAAGGCGTTGAAGCCGGCGCCGACGAACACATTCTTCACCTCCGGCGCCTCGCCGAGGATGAAATTGCCGTCCGGGGTGAAGCTTTCGGGGCCGTTGATCAGCTGCTTGATGCCGGCCGTCTCCAGCGCCGGCACGCGGCCGAGCATGAGCTGCATGATCGGCTCGAAATGGTCCCAGTTCTCGTCGAGCAGGGCGAAATGGAAGTCCTCGGGAATGCCGTCGACGGCCCACGGAATGGGATTGGGCTCGTAGCCGCCGGCGACCAGGCCGCCGACCTCCTCCTTGTAGTAGGTCAGGCGGTCGGGATCACGCAGGGTCGGCAGGTTGCGCGGCACGCCTTCGATCGCCTCGGTGACGATGTACTGGTGCTGCACCGGCACCAGCGGGATGTTCACCCCGGCCAGCGCGCCGATCTGGCGCGACCACAGGCCGGCGCAGATCACCAGCTTCTCGCAGGCGATGCGGCCGCGATCGGTGACGACCGCGACGACCTTGCCGTTCGCGACCTCGATGGCGGCGACGCCGACATGTTCGGCGATGGTGACGCCGGCCTGCCGCGCACCCTTGGCCAGCGCCTGGGTGATGTCGGAGGGGTTGGCCTGGCCGTCGGTCGGCAGGAAGGCGGCGCCGACCACGTCGCCGATCTCCATCAGCGGCCAGAGCTGCTGCGCCTCCTTCGGGGTGAGCAGCTGCATGTCGAGGCCGAAGCTCTTGGCGGTGGTGGCCTGCCGCTTCACCTCGGTCCAGCGGTCCTGATTGCAGGCGAGGCGCAGGCCCCCGTTCATCTTCCAGCCGGTGGCGAGGCCGGTCTCCGCCTCCAGCCGCTTGTAGAGCGCGACGGAATCGCCGAGCAGCTGGGTGATGGAGGCGCTGGAGCGCAGCTGCCCGACCAGCCCCGCCGCATGCCAGGTCGAGCCGGAGGAGAGCTGGTTGCGCTCCAGCAGGATCACGTCGGTCCAGCCCATCCGGCCGAGATGATAGGCGACCGAGCAGCCGACGATGCCGCCGCCGATGATCACGACGCGGGCGGAAGCGGGCAGGTCCGGCTTCGAGACGTCCGGCTTCGAAACGTCCGGCATCAGTGTTCCATCTCGTTGAACCGGGCCAGCGCCGCCTCGAACCGCGCGAGGTTCTCGGCGGTATAGGCGCGGTAGTCGAAATCGAGGGTGGAGTGCAGCTCCGACACCATGCTCCACAGCGCCTCGCGCAGCAGCGAGGCGGTGAGCATCGCCTGGAAGCGCCGGCGCAGGCCGTCATCGGCCGGCCGGCCGAAATAGGCGGCGAGCAGCGCTTCGCTCAGCGCGGTATCGAAGCCGTTATTGGAGGCGAGGCCGCCGAGATCGAACAGCGGCGAGTTGAAGCCGGCATAATCCCAGTCGATCAGCCAGAGACGGTGGCCGTCGTCGAGGAAATTGGCGGGGAGCAGGTCGTTATGGCCGAACACCATCTCCACCGGCCCGACCGCCGCCTCCAGCCGACCGGCGGCCGCCAGCAGGCGCGGCAGCTCGGCGACGAGGCGGTGGTCTCCTTCCCGCAGCGTGTGGGCGTAGTCGCGGATGACGTGGAACACCCAGAAGGCCAGGACCGGCCCGCGCAGGTGCCGCGGGACGTCGCGATGGGTGCTGCGGACGAGGGCGACGATACGGTCGAGGTCGGCGCGCACGTCGGCGTCGGAATAGGTGCGGCCCTCGATGTAGTCGAGCACGACGATGCCCGGCTCGGCGTGCAGCACTTCCGGCGAGATGCCGGCGGCATGGGCGGCGCGGCTGGCGGCGAGCTCGTTGAAGCGCATCACGCCGTGCACGGGGATATCGGCGCCGACCCGCACCACCCGCCGCCGGCCGGCATCCTTGACGAGGAAATTGGTGTTGGTGATGCCGCCCTTCAGCGGCACCGGCTCCACCGGCCCGCTCCAGATGGGCAGCGCGCGCACGCGCGCCGCGGCATCGGCGGCGCTCATCGGGCGGCGCCCGGGCGCTGGGGGAGGGGGGCGAGGGCAGCGATGGACGGCATGCGTGCTCCGTGACCTCCCGAGGATCGCCGCATTTCCACGCAATGCAACAGAAATCCTCATTTATGTTGATTTGTCCCGCCGCGACTCCACAATACCCGCCATCATGACCACCGGCTCCCCGACCCTTCCCGTTCACCCGACGCGGTGGCAGGCCGCCATCATCGCGCTCGTGCGCGACGCGGGGGTGGCCCGCATCGCCGATCTCGCGGCGCGGCTCGGCATTTCCGACGAGACGGTGCGCCGGCATATCCGGGCGCTGGTCGAGGCCGGGGTTCTCACGCGCGAGCATGGCGGTGTCGGCTGGGCGGGCGAGGCCGGGGCGCCGGCCGGCGAGGAGGCGCCTTTCCACCGGCGGATGCGGGTGAATGCCGCGGCGAAGCGGGCGATCGGCGAGGCGGTGGCGGGGCTGGTCGCGGACGGGCAGGTGCTGCTGATCGACACCGGCTCGACCACCGCCTATGTGGCGCAGGCGCTGCGCCGGCGGCGCGACCTCACCGTCGTCACCAATTCGCTGGAGATCGCCCGCCATCTGGTCGGGCGCAACGGCAACCGGGTCTACATGGCGGGGGGTGAATTGCGGGCCGACCTCGCGGCGGCGGTGGGGCCGGAGGCGCTGGCCTTCATCCGCCAGTTCCGCGCCGATCTCGCCATACTCTCGGTGGCGGCGATCGACGATGCTGGCCAGTTCATGGATTTCGACCTCGACGAGGCGCGCATCGCTCGCGCCATGATCGAGGGGGCGGCGCGCTGCCTGGTGGCTGCGGACGCGTCGAAGTTCGGCCATCGCGCGGCCGTGGCGATCGGCGCCGTCGGCACGCTGGTCACCGATGCCGCGCCCGCCCCCCCGATGCGCGCGGCGCTCGAGGGTGCCGGCACGCGGGTGATCGTCGCCGGCTGAGCCTGTTCCGCAAAAGTTGAACGACTTTTGCGATCAGAACAGGCTCCAATATCCCGCTCAGGCGACGGTGAAGCCGTGGGCGAAGGGGTCGCGGTCGTCGATGAAGATCGTGTTATAGCCGGTCATGCGCGCCCAGCCGCCGATGGAGGGGATGATGGCCGGCTTGCCCGCCACCTCGACGGCCTCTTCCACGCGGCCCTTGAACAGCGAGCCGATGATGCTCTCGTGCACGAAATCATCCCCCGGCTTCAGCCTGCCGAGCGCCGCCCATTGCGCCATGCGCGCCGAGGTGCCGGTGCCGCAGGGCGAGCGGTCGATCGCCTTCTCGCCGTAGAACACCGCGTTGCGGGCATGGGCCTCCGGGTCGCGCGGGGCACCGGCCCAGAGGATGTGGCGCAGGCCGCGGATCTCCGGGTGCTCGGGATGCACGAACTCGTAGCGGGCGTTGATGGATTCGCGAAGGCCCCGGCTCATCGCCACGAGGTCGCCGGCCGAATGATCGGCGATGTCGCGGAAGGCCGGCTGCGGGTCGACGATAGCGTAGAAATTGCCGCCATAGGCGACGTCGAAGCCGATCTCGCCGAGGCCGGGCGCTTCCGCCGTCAGCCCCTGCGCGTGGAGAAAAGCCGGCACGTTGGTGATCCGCACCTCCTCCACATACTGCCCCTCCTGCCGGTAGGTGGCGACGACGAGGCCGGCGGGCGTGTCCAGCCGCAGCACGCCCGGCGTCTTCGGCGTCACGAGGCCGTGCTCGATCGCCATGGTCACCGTGCCGATGGTGCCGTGGCCGCACATGGGCAGGCAGCCGGAGGTCTCGATGAAGAGGATGGCGACGTCGCAATCGGGCCGGGTCGGCGGGTAGAGGATCGAGCCGGACATGATGTCGTGGCCGCGCGGCTCGAACATCAGCCCGGTGCGGATCCAGTCATACTCCGCGATGAAATGGGCGCGCTTCTCGATCATGGTGGCGCCGGTAAGGTTCGGCCCGCCGCCGGCGACGAGGCGCACCGGATTGCCGCAGGTATGCCCGTCGATGCAGAAGAAGCTGTGGCGCGCCATGGGAGGATCCCTCAGGGGTCAGAAGCGGTCGGGTCGGAACGGATCGAGCGGGATCGCCGGCGCGCGGCCGGCGAGGAGATCGGCCACCAGCGCGCCGGTGGCGGCGGACTGGGTGAGGCCCAGATGGCCATGGCCGAAGGCATGGACGATACGCGGCGAGGCGGACGAGGCGCCGATCACCGGCAGGCTGTCCGGCAGGGAGGGGCGGAAGCCCATCCATTGCCGTCCGCCCGCGGTGTTCAGCCCCGGCAGGAAGGTCGCCGCCTTGGCCAGCATCGCCTCCGAACGCCGGAAGTTCGGCGGCGCCTTCAGCCCGCCGAGTTCCACCGCGCCGCCAACGCGGATGCCGGTGGCGAGCGGCGTCACCACGAAGCCGTGGCCGCCGAAGGTGAGCTGCCGGCGCAGGTCGAAGGCGCCGGGCGACAGCGTGGTGTTGTAGCCGCGCTCGGTCTCGAGCGGCACCCGGTCGCCCAAGGCCGCCGCCAGCGGGCGCGACCAGGCGCCCGCCGCGAGCACGGCGCCCGCGCCGTGCAGCACCTCGCCGCCGGCGAGATCGATCCTCACGCCCTCGCCCTCGGGGATGAGGCGCGTCACCTCGCCATGGCTGATCGCCGCACCGCCTGCCATGACATGATCGAACAGCGCCATGGCGAAGCGGTAGGGGTCGGCGACGGTCTTCCAGTCCGGGGTGAAGGTGCCGGCGACGAAGCGCTGGGCAAGACCCGGCTGGAGTTCGGTGAGCCGGGCGCCGCGCACATGCTCGAAGGCGATGCCTTCCCGCTCGCGCGCCGCCCAGCCGGGCCGGGACGCGGCGAGTTCCGCCTCGCTCTCATAGAGCTGGAGATTGCCGTCGGCCCGGACGTGGCTTTCCAGCCCGGCGCGGGCGACCATCGCCATCATGCTGCGGGCGGCGTGGCGCATCAGGCTCGCCTGCGCCCGCGTGCTGGCCTCCAGCCGGTCCGGCAGGCTGGCGCGCCAGAAGCGGACGAGCCACGGCGCGATGCGCGGCAGGTAGGCGGGCGGAATGGCGAGCGGGCCGAGCGGGTCGAGCAGCCATCCCGGCGCCTTGCGCAGGATGCCGGGCGAGGCCAGCGGCAATATGTCGGTGAAGGCGAAGGCGCCGGCATTGCCGAAGCTCGCCCTTTCCGCCACGCCGCCGCGCTCGACGAGCCGCACCCGCCGGCCCTCCGCCTGCAGGTGGAAGGCGCAGGCGAGGCCGACGATGCCGGCGCCGACGATGAGGATCTCGTTCGACTGGGACGCTGGTGTCGGCAATCTGCTAACCGCCGTTCTGTATCGGAACTCCCCTTCCCGCAGGCGGGTGGGGTGAATGCTGTGCCGGCGCTCGGCGCGGTGCGCCGGCATGGAGATCCTTGCCCTCATGGCCGGGCTTGACCCGGCCACCCAGATGCCGGGGCAGGGAGTACCCGGTGCCATGGGTCCCCGGGTCAAGCCCGGGGATGAGGGTTGCTCCGTGGATAGCCGCTCACGCCGCCTTGGGCAGGCTCGGCAGCGCCGGGCGGACGGCGAGCGCCTCGCGCACGATGGTCTCGACCGCGGCACGGCGCTCGCCTTCCAGCGGCAGGCGCGGGGCGCGCACGGTCTCGGTGGTGCCGGTGACCAGCGCCTCGACCAGCTTCAGGTTCTGGACCAGGTAGGTCGACACGTCGAGATCGAGCAGCGGGCGGAACCAGCGGTAGATGGCGAGCGCCTCGTCGTAGCGGCCGGCCTTCATCAGCCGGTAGATCGCGACGGTCTCGTGCGGGAAGGCGATGACGAGGCCCGCCACCCAGCCGACCGCACCCACCGCCAGCGCCTCGAAGGCGAGGTTGTCGACGCCGGTGAAGACGTCGTAGCGGTCGCCGAGCGCGTTGAAGATCTCGGTGGTGCGGCGGATGTCGTCGGAGGATTCCTTGATGGCGACGAAGCGCTTGTCGCTCGCCAGCTCGGCCATCACCTCGACGGTGACGTCGACCCGGTAGGCGACGCGGTTGGAATAGATCATCACCGGCAGGTCGGCGGCCTCAGCGATGGTGCGCAGCGTCGCCACCGTCTCCTTCGGGTTGGTGTGGTAGACGAGGCTCGGCACCACCATCAGCCCGTCCGCGCCGGCCTGCGCGGCGCGCCGGGCCAGCGAGGCGCAGTCGCGGGTGGCGGCATCGGCGATGGTCATCAGCACCGGCTTGCGGCCCGCCACGGACTTCGCGGTCTTCAGCACGGCGAGCCGCTCGTCATGGGAGAGCATCGGGCCCTCGCCGAGCGAGCCGTTGACGATGAGGCCGTCGACGCCCGCCTCGATCTGGAAGGCGAAGCTCTTCTCCATCTCCCGGTGATCGAGCTCGTCGCCCGGCGTGAACTTGGCGGTGACGGCGGGGAGAATGCCCTTCCACATGGCGCGGCTCCTTGAGATGGCGCCAGGGGCGCCGGCGCGGCTGCCGGTGGCCGCGGGAAGATGGCTCGCCTGTCCGGCCAGGCGCTTCAGGATCGTGTGCGGCATGTATCTATCTTTTGGATCCAATTTGCAATATACAATTATCGACGGAACAGCAGAATCGGGAGGGCGACCCGCGTGAAGCTTCAGGCGACCGATATCGGCCGGATGGCCTCGGCTTCGGAGGTGATCTTCGAATCGCTGCGCGACGCCATCACCCGCGGCGACCTCGCGGAGGGAGAGGCGCTGCGGCAGGACCATATCGCCCGCCTGTTCAACGTCAGCCGCATCCCGGTGCGCGAGGCGCTGACCCGGCTGGAGGAGCAGGGCTTCGTCGCCACCCAGCGCTACAAGGGCGCGGTGGTTTCCTCGCTCTCCATCGCCGAGATCGAGGAGATCTTCGACTTCCGCGCGCTGCTGGAGACCGAGGTGATCCGGCTGTCGGTGGCGCGCATCACCGAGGGCGCGCTCGCGCGGGCGGCCGAGGCCTGCCGGGCCTTCGCACGGGAGGGCGATCCCGCGCAGTGGGGCGAGCTGAACCGGCGCTTCCACTACGCGCTCTACGAGGATGCCGGCCGGCCCTATTATCTCCAGACCATCGGCGCGGCGCTCGACAAGGTGGAGCGCTATCTGCGCGCCCAGCTCATCCTCACCGACGGCATGGCCACCGCGCGCGCCGAGCACGAGGCGATCCTCGACGCCTGCCTCGCCCGCGATGCGGGACGGGCCGCCGATCTCACCCGCGCCCATATCCGCGATGCCGGCCGATCGCTGATCGGCTTCCTGGAGCGGACGCGGCCGGCGGCGGGGGACGGCGTCCCCGGTTGAACGCATCGCGCGATGCGCCCATGCTGCCGGCGCAGCAGGGAGCCGCCGCCATGCCGGTCTACCGAGCGCCGGGCGTCTATGTCGAGGAGATCGCGTCGGAGCACTGGACCATCGAGCCGGTGCCGACCTCGATCGCCGCCTTCCTCGGCGCGACGGCGGAGGGGCCGACCGACACGCCGGTGAGCCTCTACAACAGCGGCGATTTCGAGCGGGCGTTCGGCCGCCTCGATCCCGCCCTGCCGCTGCCCGTCGCGGTGGCGCGGTTCTTCGAGCAGGGCGGCGGGCAGGCGGTGGTGGTGCGCGTCGGCGGCCTCGACGGCGCGCCCGATGCCGCCGCGCTGATCGGCGATGCGGCGGCCGGCACCGGTCTCCACGCGTTTGAGCGCGTCGACACGATCAACCTGCTGCTGACGCCGGGCATCAGCGACCCGGCCGTGCAGGCGGCGGCGCTCGATTATGCCGAGCGGCGGCGGGCGCTGTTGCTGATCGACCTGCCGGAGAATGTCGAGACGCCGGCGGCGGCGCTGGAATGGCGCGCGGCGAATCCCGGCCTGCTGCGGCCCGAGGCGGCGGCGTGGTTTCCTCGCCTCGCGGTTTTCGATCCCCGGACCGGGCAGGTGGGGCCGATCCTCGGCAATACCGGCGCGATCGCCGGCATCATCGCCCGCACCGACGTCCAGCGCGGCATCTGGAAGGCGCCGGCGGGGACGGGAGCGGATCTCAGCGCGTCTCTCGTGCCGGCGCTGGCGGTGGACGACGACGGCAACCGAAAGCTCAATCCCGCCGGCATCAACGCCATCCGCCGCTTTCCGGCCAGGGGTACGCTGGTCTGGGGCGGGCGGACGCTGTCGACCGATCCCGAATGGAAATACATCCCGGTGCGGCGGCTGCATCTCCACATCCTCGAGAGCCTCGCGCGCGGGCTCCGGCGGGCGGCGCTGGAGCCGGACGGGGAGCGCCTGCGCGCCAGGGCGCGGGAGGCGGCGGATGGCTTCCTCGACGGGCTGTTCCGCGCCGGCGCCTTCGCCGGCCGGACCCCGCGCGAGGCGTGGTTCGTGCAGACCGTGGACCTGCCCGGCAGCGCGGGCGGCGGCTTCGACCTGCTGGTCGGCCACGCGCCGGTGCGGCCGGGCGAATTCCTCATCGCCAAGCTGCGGGTCGCGACCGCGCCGGCGTGAGGCGCCTCACTCCTCCAGCAGGCGCCGGGCGATGACCTGCGCCTGGATTTCCGCCGCGCCCTCGAAGATGGAGAGGATGCGCGAATCGCAGAGCACGCGGGAGATCGGGTATTCCAGCGCGAAACCGTTGCCGCCGTGGATCTGCAGCGCGTTGTCCGCCGCCGCCCAGGCGACGCGGGCGGCGAGCAGCTTGGCCATGCCGGCCTCGAGGTCGGTGCGCCGCCCCTCGTCCTTGGCCCGCGCGGCGAAATAGGTGATCTGCCGGGCGATCATCACCTCCGCCGCGATCAGCGCGATCTTGTCGGCGACGCGCGGGAAGGCGATCAGCGGCTTGCCGAACTGGATGCGCTCCTCGCCATAGCGCAGGCCGAGCTCCAGCGCGTTCTGGGCGACGCCGACAGCGCGGGCGGCGGTCTGGATGCGGGCGCTCTCGAAGGTGGTCATGAGCTGCTTGAAGCCCTGCCCCTCGACGCCGCCGAGCAGGTTCTCGGCCTTCACCTCGAAACCGTCGAAGCCGATCTCGAATTCCTTCATGCCGCGATAGCCGAGCACCTCGATCTCGCCGCCGCTCATGCCGGGCGCCGGGAAGGGGTCGTCCTCGGTGCCACGCGGCTTCTCGGCGAGCAGGATGGAGAGGCCGCGATAGCCGGGCTCGTCCGGGTTGGTGCGCACGAGGAGCGTCATCAGGTCGGCGCGGACCGGATGGGTGATCCAGGTCTTGTTGCCGCTCACCTTGTAGACATCCCCGTCCTTCACCGCCCGGGTGCGCAGCGAGGCGAGGTCGGAGCCGGTGTTCGGCTCGGTGAAGACGGCGGTGGTGAGCATTTCGCCCGAGGCGATGAGCGGCAGGAAATGCTGCTTCTGCGCTTCTGTGCCGCCGCCGAGGATGAGCTCGGCCGCGATCTCCGAGCGGGTGCCGAGCGAGCCGACCCCGATCCAGCCGCGCGAGAGCTCCTCGGTGACGACGCACATCGTCTCCTTGGGCAGGCCGAGCCCGCCATATTCCTCGGGAATGGTGAGGCCGAACACGCCGAGCTCGGCGAGCTTGGCGAACAGTTCGAGCGGGATGTAGTCGTTCGCGAGGTGCCATTCATGGGCATGCGGGGCGACCTCCTCCTCGACGAAGCGGCGGATTTCCGTGCGCATCGCCTCGAAGGTGTCGTCGAGCCCGGCATCGGCAACGGTCGGCGCCCCTTCATTGGCGCGGATGCGGGCGACGAGCGCGGCGCGGGCCTCGGCGGTGTTGCCCTCGGCGATGAGGGTGGCCACCGCCGGATCGCCGGTGAAGGCGGCGAGCGCGGCGGCGGAAAGGCCGAGGTCGGCGGGGCGCACGAACTCGATCTGGCTCATGGGAATGCCGCCGGCGATCTGGGCGAGATATTCGCCCGCGGCGATCCGCACGATCAGCGCCTCGCTGGCGCCGAAGCGATCCTGCTCCTTCAGGCGCGCGGCATAGGCCGCCATCTCCCGCACCGCGAACACATAGGTGCCGAGCCAGGCGAGGCCGTGCGCGGCGTGCTGCTCGCGCTCCAGCAGCGCCGGGGCGATCCGGCCGCCCTCGCTGACGCGTGCCCGCACCGCCTCGGTCGCTGCCGCCAGCAGCAGGTCGGCGGCCGTCGCGGCGCGCCCGGCCAGCTCGATGAGACCGGCGGCGTCGGCGAGGCCGGACACGGTGGGCGTGGTCAGGCTGGACATCGGCGAGGGCTCCCTGAACGTCATCTGGTTGTTGTGCGTTGCGACAGGATCGGAGGTTACGACGGGATTTTCGCGGTGCAACACGCAATAAGGCGAAGGCGGGAGGCTGAGGGCGTCCGGCGCGCGCCGCGTGGCTGGCCGGCACCGCGGCCTTTTCCGGCCGCTGCCGTCCCCCGTATCGGCCGCCGCGATCATCGGGCGGACTTGCCATTTGCGCCGCGACGTCCGATGTGAGGCGCGGGAAGCCGAGCGGAGAGCGTTTCTTGCTGCGCGCCTATGACATCGCCTGGGACGCCTTCTGGCGCTTCGTCGAGGATGACGGCTGGGCGATCGCCAGCCATATCGCGCTCTCCGCGCTGATGTCGCTGTTCCCGTTCCTCATCTTCGTCACGGCGCTGGCCGCCTTCTTCGACTTCAAGAACCTCGCCGACGAGACTGTGCAGCTGCTGCTGGAGGCGTGGCCGGCGCAGGTGGCGGGGCCGATCGGCGGCGAGATCCGCAACGTTCTGACGCAGGTGCGCACGGATGTGCTGACCTTCGGCGTGATCCTCGCCATCTACTTTTCCTCCAACGGCATCGAGAGCCTGCGCATCGGGCTGAACCGCGCCTATGGCGTGCGCGAGCAGCGGGCGTGGTACTGGCTGCGGCTGGAATCGATCGGCTATGTGCTGGTGGGCGCGGCGGGACTTCTGGCGCTCTCCTTCCTCGTGGTGCTGGGGCCGGTGCTGTGGTTCGCCGCCGTGCGGATCGCGCCGGGGCTGGCGCCGTTCGGCTGGGTGATCGCCTTCCTGCGCTATGCGGCGACCTCCGCCATCCTGGTGGTGGCGCTGGTGGTGGCGCATATGTGGCTGCCGGCGGGGCGGCGCACGCTGACCGAGGTGGCGCCGGGCATCATGGTGACGCTGGCGCTGTGGCTGGCGGCGGGCGCGGCGTTCGGGCGCTATCTGGCGGAATTCGCCGGCAATTACGTCACCACCTATGCCGGTCTCGCCTCGGTGATGATCGCGCTGGTGTTCCTCTACACCACCGCCTCGATCTTCGTGTATGGCGGCGAACTCAACGCCGCGATACGGCGCCACCGGATGGGGCGGTAGGGGCGAACGGCTCGGCCGGGGTTGATCCCGGTCAACGCGATGCGCCGACCCTCCTGCTCTGCTGCCATCGCCCGCTTACGGGCACGCAGAGGAGGCGCGCATGGTCACGCAGGACAGGCTCCGCATCGAGGCCGGCACATGGGTCGTCATATGCGACGGGCGCAAGGCGCTGGTGCTGGCCAACAGGGGTGACGCCATGTTTCCGAACCTGCGCACCGTCGAGGTGCACGAGCAGGACAATCCGCGCAGCTCCGAGCAGGGCAGCGACGCGCCGGGCCGGGTGCACGCCTCGGTCGGCGCCGCCCGCAGCGCCGTCGAGACGACGGACTGGCACGCCGAGGCGGAGCGCGCCTTCCTGCGCGGCGTCGCGCTGCGGCTGGAGGCCGCGCTGGCCGCCGGCGAGACGCGGCACCTGATCGTGGTGGCCCCGCCCCACGCCCTCGGCCAGCTCCGCACGCTCTATCCGCGCGCGGTGCAGGCGGCGCTCGCCGCCGAGATCGACCGCGACCTCGTGCGGCTGCCCATCCACGAGATCGAGCGGCATCTGGTGGGCTGAGGCGGCAGGCCCGCGGCCGCGTCAGCGACGGAAAGCCCTCCACAGGCGCAATCCCGGAACGGCCGGAGGTCGTATCCGGGATTGCGCGGCTATCCTGGTGAGCGATCCCGGCTCGCAGGCTTCGCCCGCGTCCGGGATGACGGTGCTCCGAGGGGTCTTCCCGACAGTCCCTCAGAAGTCCCGCAGCAGGCGTTCGAGGTAGTCGAGTTCGAGGCGCGGGCGCTCGGGTTCGCCGATGCGGCGACGCAGTTCCTCGAGCACGCGACGGGCGCGCTGCATCTCGATGTCGTCGGGCACCTTCACGGTGACGTCGTCGCCATAGTCGCGCGAGCGCATCGGCCGGCCCATCGGGTCGTTCCGCTCGGCGGTCTCGCCGGAGGGGCCACTGCCGGGCTCGTTGCCCTCGCCGGGCTGCATGGCCTGCTGCATCGACTGGGCGCCCTTGCGCAGCGCCTGCAGGGCGCGGCCCTGCGCGTCGACGGCGCCCTGGCCGTCGCCCTCGCCCAGCGCCCCTTCGGCGTCGCGCATGGCCTGCTCGGCGTCGCCGAGCTGCTGGCCGCCGGGGCCCTGCCCCTGCCCCTGGCCTTCGCCGGGCTGCTGGCCGGGTTGACCCTGCTGCCCCTGTTCGCCCTGGCCCTGCTGACCCTGCTGGCGCATCGCCTGCTGCATCTTGTCGAGGAGCTGGCGCAGCTGCTGGCGGAGCTGCTCCTGGTTCTTCTGCAGGTCGCCGAAGGCCTGCTGGTCGCCCTCGCCCGGCTGCTGCTGTCCCGGCTGCTGGCGCTGGCCGCGCTGGCCCTGCTGGCCGCGCTGACCCGGCTGGTTGCCCTGCTGCTCGCGATAGGTGCGGTCGCGCAGGCGCTGCTGCTGCTGGATCATGTTGCCGAGCTGGTCGAGCGCGTCGGACATCTCGTTCTGGCCGCCGCGGCGCTGCTGCGGGCGCGCGTTCTGCAGGCCGTTGAGCATGTTCTGGAGTTCGCTCAGCATCTGGCGGGCGGCGTCGCGGGCGCCGTTGCGCGCCATCTGCTCGATGCGGTCGAGCATGCGGCTGAGATCCTCGGGGCGCACCAGGCGGGTGTTCGGGTCCATCGGACCGGTGGCCTGCTCGGGATTGCGCTGGGCCTGCTCGGCCAGCGCCTGCATGAACTTGTCCATCGCCGCGCGCAGATCCTGCGTGAGGCGCTGGATCTCCTCGTCGCTGGCGCCGTTCTCCAGCGCCTGCTGCAGCGCCTCCTGCGCGGCGCGCAGCTGCTTCTCGACGTCGGAGAGGTCGCCATCCTCGATATGGACGGCGATGTCCCAGAGATAATCGACCACGCCGCGCAGATCGTCGTCGCTGCGGGCATTCCGCAGACGGGTGTGGGCGGTGGTCAGCCCCATATAGTGGCTGAAATCGGGAGTGAACTTGTCGGGCTCGATGGCCAGCGCGGCGAGCGCGCGCTCCACCCGCGGCCGCGAATCGATGTCGAGTGCCAGCGTGCGCCGCTGCTCGATCAGCGCGCGGGCGAGCGGGTTCGAGAAGCTGCGCGCCGGCAGGACGAAGCTGCGCGGCTCGCTGCTGCCGACATTGCCGGCCTCGTCGCGGGCGGTGAGCGTCAGCGTCACCCGCGCGCCGGCCCAGGGGTTCTCGGTGAAATCGCGGCTGGTCTGGCCGACGCCCGAACGCGCGCGCGATCCCGGCAGCGGCAGGGGGAAGTCGGGTGCGGCGACGAGGGCGCGCGGCGGCTTCGGCGCCGGTGCGTTCTTCAGCGCGTAGAGCGGGCGGGGCGGCGGCGCGAGGGCGAATTTCGCCTCGGCGCTGGCCACGCCGTAATCGTCCTCGACGCGGTAGCTCAGCGCGATGCCGGTGCGGCCCTGCGCCTGCGGCTCCTTGGCGAAGCTGATGGTGGGCGCGCGGTCGGCGACGGTGGAAAAGCGCCAGGAAACATGGCCGCCATCGGGGCCGGAAAGGCTGGCGCCGCCATCGCCGGCGATGACGAAGCGCTGCTCCTGCCCGGCCTTGCGGGCGGCCTCGCGGCTCGGCGCCGGCGCGGCGGGAGCGGCAGCCGCTTCGGCGGTCTTCGCCTCGGCCTCCTGCGGGGCGACGCCGCCATCGGTGGCGACCGGGGTGGCGTCGAGGCCGGTGACGCGAACCACCAGCACGCTGCCGGCGGGGACGGTGAGCGCGGCGGCGTTGACGCCGCCCGGGGCGGCGGCCGAACCGGAATCCGGCCCCTCCGCCGAGCGCAGGCCCGGCAGCACCACCGGCGGGCGTCCGGTATAGGCCGGCGGGGTCACCCAGGCATCGATGCGGTAGGGGGTGGGGGGCACCGCCTGCGACCAGTCGAAGGCGGCGAGGATGCGCCGGGCATGATCGCCGGAGGCCATGAAGAAGGTCGCGACCACGCCGAGCGCGACGAGGGCACGGAAGGCGCGCGGGTCGACCGCGGCGAGGCCCGGCGAGGGAAGGCCCGCGCGCAGCCGGCTGATCTGGTCGCTCATCCGGGTGATGTGCGCGCGCCAGAGCGCCACGGCGACGGGATCGTCGGGGCGGCTGGCGAGCTGGTCGGCGAGCGCGGTGGCCGGCCGGTGCGGCAGGCGGCTCTCGCGGTCGAGCCGGCCGAGCGCCTCGCTGCGATCGGGCGGGCGCACGCGCATGGCCGGGATCAGCGCGACGGCGAGCAGCACGAAGGCGAGGACGACGCCGGCGATGCGGGCGAGCGGCGGCAGCACCAGCCAGAGCCCGGCCCAGGACGCGATGAGGAACAGGCCGATCGCCAGCAGCACCGCCACGACGGCCGGCCAGACGCGCTCCCACAGGATGGCGTCATGGGCGCGCTTCAGCGCGCGCTCCAGCCGATGTTCGACCACCGCCGCCGCCTGCATCGCCTCCGGCGTGCCGCGGCCGTCCGGTCCCGTCGCCTCATTCGTCTCGGGTGTCGTCGTCACGCGTCCTCAAGCCTCCGACACGCCAGCCCACGCGCAGCCTATCACGCTGGGTCAGCGACACCAGCCCTGCCCTCGTAATGTGCGCGCCCAGTCCTTCGGCAGAGGCTGGCGGGCAATGGCGGGCGAATTGTGGCGCGGGGTGGCGCTCAGGCGAGCCAGTCCGGGAGGCGGTCGAGGGCGATGATGGCATCGGCATCGAGGCGCGGGCGGACCAGCGCCGCCGTGTCGCCGCGCACCAGAATCTCGGCAATCAAAGGGCGCGTGTTGTAGGTCGAGGCCTGCACCGCGCCATAGGCGCCGGCGGTCATCACCGCGAGGAGGTCGCCGGCACGCAGCGCCGGCAGCGGCCGCGCCAGCGCCAGGAAGTCGCCCGATTCGCAGACCGGGCCGACGACATCGGCCACCAGCCGCGTACCCCCGGGGGCCGGTTCGGCGATGGGCACAATTTCGTGATGGGCGTCGTAGAGGGTCGGGCGGATCAGGTCGTTCATCGCCGCGTCGACGATGACGAAGGTCTTGCCCTCGCCCTCCTTCACATAGATCACCCGCGTCACCAGCACGCCGGCATTGGCGACTATTAGGCGGCCGACCTCGAAGACGAGGCCGAGGCCGAGATTGTGGGTGTGGCGCTTGATCAGTGCGGCATAGTCGGTGGGCAGCGGCGGATCGGGCTCGCCCGCGACATAGGGCACGCCGAGGCCGCCGCCGAGATCGAGATGGGTCAGGGGGTGCCCGTCCGCCATCAGGTCGCGGGCCAGCTCGGCGAGCAGGGCGGTGGCGTTGTCGAACGGCGTCAGGTCGATGATCTGGCTGCCGATATGCATGTCGACGCCGGTGATGGCGAGGCCGGGCAGCCGCGCCGCCAGCGCATAGACCTCCCGCGCCCGCGACACCGGGATGCCGAACTTGTTCTCGGACTTGCCTGTCGAGATCTTGTGGTGGGTCTTGGCGTCGACGTCCGGGTTCACCCGGATCGAGATCGGCGCGACCTGCCCGCGCGCGGCCGCGACCTCCGATAGGGCATGGAGCTCCGGCTCGCTCTCGACGTTGAAGCACATTATGCCGGCGTCGAGCGCCGCGGCCATCTCGGCGCGGGTCTTGCCGACGCCGGAGAACACGATCTTCGCGGCCGGCACGCCGGCGGCCAGCGCACGCTTCAGCTCGCCTCCCGAGACGATATCGGCGCCGGCGCCGAGGCGCGCGAGGGTGGCGATCACCGCCTGGTTGGAATTGGCCTTGAGCGCGTAGCAGAGCGTCGACTTCACATCCGCGAAGGCGGCGGTGAAGACCTGGTAGTGCCGCTCCAGCGTCGCGGTCGAATAGGCGTAAAACGGCGTGCCCACCTCATCGGCGAGCGCGTCGAGGCTCACATCCTCGGCGTGGAGGACACCGTCGTGATAGGCGAAGTGATGCATCGGGAAGGGTCCACCCGCTCCTCAGAGCAGGCCGTCGAGAATGAAGGGCTGGTTCGGCCGCACCGGGCCGGTGTCGCGGGGGCGCTCGGTCTTCGCGCCCGGCACGGCGGAGGCGGCGTGATGGCCGCTCTCGGGCGCGCTCGCCTGCGCCTCCGGGGGCGGCTGCAGCGGGCCGCGCACGCCGCAGCCGCCGAGCAGCAGGGCGATGCCGGCAAGGACGGGCAACGCCGCGCGGGCGCGGCGGGCGGGGCGGACGGAACGCGGCACGGACGGAATCCTCATCGAGTTCGGCTCACTATAGCGAAGGCTGGCGGAAAGGCGAGACGCGCCATGACGCAGCGCACGCGGTCCGGTCGCACTCAGCCCAGCTTCTTGAGCCAGCGTTTGGCCTGCGCCCGCACGTTCTTCGGCGCGGTGCCGCCATAGCTCACGCGGCTCGCCACCGATTTCGACACGGAGAGTACGCCGAACACTTCCGCCGTGATGCGCGGCTCGACGCCCTGCATCTCCTCCAGCGTGAGCTTGTGCAGCGGCGCGCCCTTGCCGGAGGCCAGCGCGACGATGCGGCCGGTGACGTGGTGCGCCTCGCGGAACGGCAGGCCGAGCACGCGCACGAGCCAGTCGGCGAGGTCGGTGGCGGTGGAATAGCCCGAGCCGGCGGCGGCCTTCATCCGCGCCTCGTCCGGCGCCATGTCGCGGACCATCCCCGCGGTGGCGGCGATCATCAGCGAGAGCGTGGAGAGCGCGTCGAAGGCCCCTTCCTTGTCCTCCTGCATATCCTTGGCATAGGCGAGCGCCAGGCCCTTCATCACCATGAGCAGCCCCGAGAAGGCGCCGGCGATGCGGCCGATCTTGGCGCGCACCAGCTCGGCGGCATCCGGGTTGCGCTTCTGCGGCATGATCGAGGAGCCGGTGGTGAAGCGGTCGGAGAGCTTGAGCAGGCCGGTGAGCGGCGAGGTCCAGATCACGATCTCCTCGGCGAAGCGGGAGAGGTGCATCGCCGCGATCGAGGCGGCCGCCAGCGTCTCGAGCACGAAATCGCGGTCGGAGACCGAATCGAGCGAGTTCGCGGTGGGACGATCGAAGCCGAGCGCCTTGGCGGTGGCGAAGCGGTCGATCGGGAACGAGGTGCCGGCCAGCGCGGCGGCGCCGAGCGGGCATTCGTTGAGGCGCGCGCGGGCATCGGCGAGGCGCCCCCGGTCGCGGGAGAGCATCTCGACATAGGCGAGCAGATGGTGGCCGAAGGTCACCGGCTGCGCGGTCTGCAGATGGGTGAAGCCGGGCATGACGGTGGCCGCATGCGCCAGCGCCCTCGTTGCCAGCGCCTTCTGCAGGTCCTGGAGCTGGGCGTCCAGCGTGTCGATGGTGTCGCGCACATAGAGGCGGAAGTCGGTGGCCACCTGGTCGTTGCGCGAGCGGGCGGTGTGCAGCCGTCCGGCCGAGGGGCCGAGCAGCGTGGCGAGGCGGGATTCCACGTTCATGTGGATGTCCTCCAGCGCCCGCTGGAAGGTGAAGTCGCCGCGCTCGATCTCTGACAGGATCGTGTCTAGACCTTGGACGATCTTTTCGGCATCACTCGCGTCGATGATGCCCTGTGCTGCCAGCATCGCCGCATGCGCCTTCGAGCCGGCGATGTCCTGCGCGGCGAGGCGCTGGTCGAAACCGATGGAGGCGTTGATCTCCTCCATGATGGCATCCGGGCCGGTCTCGAACCGGCCGCCCCACATCTTGTTGCTCATGCGTGTTGTTCCCTGCGAGGCCGGCCATGACCGAACGACCTGACGAGACCGCCACCGCGGCTCCCGCCGGGCGCGGGTCGCGGCTGCGCGCCATCGCGATCGTGGCGTGCGCCCTGGTGGCGGGCGCCGCCGTGGGGCTCGCAGCCCTATACGGGATGGAGGGCGCGCCGCGCAACGCCGACAATGGCGCGGCCGTCGGGAAAGCGGCGACCGCGGATGCGGTGAAGGGCTGCGCGGCAGCGGTGGCGACGGCGCAGCGCCTGGTGCCGCTGGCGAAGGGCGAACTCGCCGCCTTCGCCCCGACGCTGGAGCCCAAGCGCCTGCCGGAGATCGCCTTTCAGGACGGCGAGGGCCGCCCGCTCACCCTGACCGGCGTCGGGCCGGGGCTCAGCCTCGTCAATCTCTGGGCGACCTGGTGCGCGCCCTGCCGCAAGGAGATGCCGGCGCTCGACCAGTTGCAGGCGGCGCTCGGATCGGACCGCTTCCGCGTGGTGGCGATCAACGTGGATACGCGCGATGCCGACAAGCCGCGCAAATTCCTCAACGACATCGGCGTCGCCAGCCTCGCCTATTATGCCGATCCCAAGGCGGCGAGCTTCCAGACGCTGCGTGCCGCCGGCCGCGGCTTCGGGCTGCCGACCACGCTGCTGGTCGACGCCGAGGGTTGCGAGATCGGCCACATCGCGGGCCCGGCCGAATGGGCCGGCCCGGATGCGCAGGCGCTCATCCGCGCGGCGCTGGAAGGCCGTCAGGCGGCGCGCTGAGGGCCGCCCTCACGGGCAGTAGTCGATATAGCCGAGCAGTCCGGGCATGCGGATCTTGCGCGTGGTGCGGCGGAACACGCCATAGCCCTCGCGCGAGCCGCCATTGTTGGTGTTGCCCTCGATCGTGGTGAGGGTGCCCTTGCTGCGGTTCACCGCTTCGACGATGCCGGCGTGGCCCTTGCCGCCGCCGGTGTCCAGCAGGAACACCATGCCGGGCTTCACGGTCTGGGCGCTGGCCTTGTTGGCCGGCACGACCGTGATCGATCCGGTCTGGCGCTTGCTCCAGAGCGCGTGCACGCCGGCGGTGCGGAACAGCGGCGAGGCGCCCGCGAAGGCCTGCGCGAACACCCATTGCACGAAGGAGACGCACCAGGGGAAGTTGCCGGCGGCCGGGTTGATGCCGGCGGCGCGGTGATAGAGGTCGACCTGCGGGCCGCGATTGGAGCCCACCGGCTCCTCCCGCACGCCGATCTGGCCGCGGGCGATGGTCAGCACCGCCTCGCGCGGGCCGCTGCCCGCGGCCGGTGCCGACGGCGGCGCCAGCGCCTCGGCCCCGAACAGGGCGGCCCAGGTTTCCGGCCCGACGCGGCCGTCGACGTCGATCTCGCCGCCATTGGGATCGGTATAGCGGGCCTGGAACAGGCGGACGGCGTTTTCCGTCGCCTCGCCGAAATCGCCATCTTCCAGCAGCCCGCTGCCGAGCAGCTGGTTGAGGCGGGCCTGAACGCGCTGGACATCGAGGGAATCGAACGTGCCCGGCTTCAGCAGATGGCCGGGATAGAGCGGTGCGGTTTCCACCGGATCAGGCATGGCGTCCTCCCCCCTCGGATGGTCGCAACCCGGGGCTGGCCGGACGGCAGCACTCCCGTTGCAACCCGATGCCTGTCTATACACGCAATGGGATCGTTATGCGCGTTAAAAGTGTATTTCGCTGATCTTCGCCATACCGTGCCGCGGGTGGGCGCTTTCGGGTGGCAGGGCCGCCCGCAAGGGCCTATGTGAGCGGCGGGTTCGCGGCTGCCGGCTGCGACGGTTCCCGGGAGTGCCCCTTGTCCGAATCATCGCGTTCCGCCACGGCGCCCGCTCCGGGTCCCGTCGGCGCGAGCCTTGCCATGGGGCCGGGGGACTGGGCTACGCTGCTGCTGCTGTCGGTGATCTGGGGCGGCTCGTTCTTCTTCGCCAAGATCGCCATCGCCGAGATTCCCCCGCTCACCCTGGTGCTGGGGCGCTGCGCGATCGGCGCGGCGGCGCTCTATGTCATCGCCCGGGCCGGCGGCATCCGTCTGCCCCGGCAGCCGGGTCTCGTGCGGCAGTTCCTAACGATGGCGGTGATCGCTAACGTCATCCCGTTCGGGCTGATCGCCTGGTCGCAGCAGCACCTGACGAGCGGCCTCTCATCGATCCTGAATGCGGCGACGCCGCTGTTCACGGTGCTGGTGGCGCAGTTCTTCACCCGCGACGAGCGGCTGACGCCGGTGCGGCTGGGCGGCGTCGCGCTGGGTTTCGCCGGCGTCGCGGTGATGATGGGGCCGGCGCTGCTCGGCCAGCTCGGCGGCCAGCAGCTGCCGGCGCAGCTCGCCGCCATCGCGGCGACGGTTTCCTATGGATTCGCCGCCGTCTACGGCAAGCGCTTCCGCGGCCTGCCCCCGCTCGGCGTGGCGCTGGCCCAGCTCAGCGCGGCCACCCTCTGGCTGGTGCCGCTGGTGGCGCTGGTCGATCAGCCCTGGCGGCTGCCGGTGCCCTCGCTGCATGTCGTGGCGGCGCTGACGGGGCTCGGCGTGCTCTCGACCGGCATCGCCTACATCCTGTTCTTCCGCATCCTGGCGCGGAACGGGGCGACCAACATCTCGCTGGTCACCTTCCTGGTGCCGGTCAGCGCCATCCTGCTCGGCGTCGCCTTCCTCGGCGAGGCGCTGGAGGCGCACGAGATCGCCGGCTTCGCGCTGATCGCGCTCGGCCTCGCCGCCATCGACGGGCGGCCGATCCGCTACCTCGCTCAGCGGGTGGGGACGGGCTTCTCGCCGCGGTAGTCGTAGAAGCCGCGCTGGGTCTTGCGGCCCAGCCAGCCGGCCTCGACATATTTCACCAGCAGCGGGCAGGGCCGGTACTTCGAATCGGCGAGGCCCTCGTGCAGCACCTGCATGATCGACAGGCAGGTGTCGAGGCCGATGAAGTCGGCGAGCTGGAGCGGTCCCATCGGGTGATTCGCGCCGAGCCGCATGGCGGTGTCGATGGCGTCGACCGAGCCGACACCCTCATAGAGCGTGTAGATGGCCTCGTTGATCATCGGCAGCAGGATGCGGTTGACCATGAAGGCCGGGAAATCCTCGGAGACCGCGTAGGTCTTGCCGATCCGCGTCACGAATTCCTTCGACAGCTCGAAGGTTTCGTCCTCGGTGGCGATGCCGCGCACCAGCTCGACGAGCTGCATGATCGGCACCGGGTTCATGAAGTGGATGCCGATGAAGCGCTCCGGCCGGTCGGTGGAGGCGGCGAGCCGGGTGATCGAGATGGACGAGGTGTTGGTGGCGAGGATCGCCTCGGGCTTCAGGTGCGGGCAGACCTCGGCGAAGATCTTGCGCTTGATCTCCTCCTTCTCCACCGCCGCCTCGATGATGAGGTCGGCGTCCGCCAGCGACGAGGTGGCGTCCGAGCCGTCGATGCGCGCGAGCGCGGCCTGCCGCTCGGCCTCGCTGTAGAGGCCCTTGGCCACCTGCCGGACCATGTTGCCGTTGATGGTGGCGAGGCCGGAGCGGATGCGGTCCGCCGACACGTCGTTCAGCACCACGTCATAGCCGGCGAGCGAACACACATGGGCGATGCCGTTGCCCATCTGGCCCGCGCCGATGATACCGATCTGCTTGATCTCGAAAGCCATGATGCGCGCGCCCGATACGTCCGTCACCGGTCCTTATTATACTATCCGCCAGCTTATACTACGCGTCAGCCCTTGGCCTTGGCGATCTCGCGCGTCAGCTCCGGCACGATCTGGAACAGGTCGCCGACCAGGCCGTAGTCGGCGACCTGGAAGATCGGCGCCTCCTCGTCCTTGTTGATGGCGACGATGACCTTGGAATCCTTCATGCCGGCGAGGTGCTGGATGGCGCCGGAGATGCCGACGGCGACATAGAGCTCGGGCGCCACCACCTTGCCGGTCTGGCCGACCTGCCAGTCGTTCGGCGCGTAGCCGGCATCGACCGCCGCGCGCGAGGCACCGACCGCCGCGCCGAGCGCATCGGCGAGCGGCTCGATCACCTCGTGGAACTTCTCCGACGAGCCGAGCGCCCGCCCGCCCGACACCACCAGCCGGGCGGCGGTGAGCTCGGGCCGGTCGCTCTTCGAGAGTTCCTCGCCGACAAAATTCGACACGGCCGGGTCGGCCGCCGCGCCGACCGGCTCGACCGGCGCCGAACCGCGTTCGGGCGCCGCCGCGAAGGCGGCGGTGCGGATGGTGAGGACCTTCGTCGGATCGGTCGACTTCACGGTCTGGATGGCGTTGCCGGCATAGATCGGGCGCTCGAACGTGTCCGGGGCGACGACCTTGACGACGTCCGACACCTGCATGACGTCGAGCAGCGCGGCGATGCGGGGCAGCGCGTTCTTCCAGACGGCGGTCGACGGCGCGACGATGGCGTCGTAGCCCGACGCCAGCGACAGCACGAGCGCGGCGACCGGCTCGGCGAGGCGATGGGCGTAGAGCGGGGCGTCGGCGACAAGCACCTTCTCGACGCCGGCGAGCTTCGCGGCGGCCGCGGCGGCGGGGCCGCAGCCGGCGCCGGCCACCAGCACGTGCACCGGCGCGCCCAGCGCCAGCGCGGCGGTGAGCGCCTTGGCGGTGGCGCCGTTCAGCGTCGAATCCTCGTGTTCAGCCAGCAGCAGCGTCGCCATGTCAGAGAACTCCCGCCTCATCCTTGAGCTTGCCGACCAGATCGGCGACGGAGGCGACCTTGACGCCGCCCTTGCGACCGGACGGCTCGGTGGTCGACAGCACCGTCAGCCGCGGCGCCAGGTCGACGCCGAGCGCGGCGGCGTCCTTCTCCTCGATCGGCTTCTTCTTCGCCTTCATGATGTTGGGCAGCGAGGCGTAGCGCGGCTCGTTGAGGCGCAGGTCCGCGGTCAGCACCGCCGGCAGCGTCAGCGACAGCGTCTGCAGGCCGCCATCGACCTCGCGGGTGACGGACAGCGTGCCATCGGTGATGACGACCTTCGAGGCGAAGGTGCCCTGCGGCCAGCCGAGCAGCGCGGCCAGCATCTGGCCGGTCTGGTTGCAGTCGTCGTCGATCGCCTGCTTGCCGAGGATGACGAGGCCGGGGGCCTCCGCGTCGACGACCGCCTTGAGGATCTTGGCCACCGCGAGCGGCTCGATGCCGGCCTCGGGCGTCTTCACCCAGATGCCGCGGTCGGCGCCCATGGCGAGCGCGGTGCGGATGGTCTCGTCGGTCTTGGCCGGCCCGACCGAGACGGCGATCACTTCGCTCGCCTTGCCCGCTTCCCGGAGCCGCAGCGCCTCCTCGACGGCGATCTCGTCGAACGGGTTCATCGACATCTTGACGTTGGCCAGCTCGACGCCCGAGCCGTCCGGCCTGACGCGGATCTTGACGTTGTAGTCGACCACCCGCTTCACGGGCACAACGATCTTCATGCCGGTCTCTCCCGCCCGCCCGGGGCTGGCGCAAGTGAGGGACGCGCCCGCCTCAGGGCCGCGCAAGCTGGCTGCGCGGGAGCCTCCGGCCGGAGCGTCGGGGGAAAACGCGCGGCACCGTATGGATCGCCCCCGCCCCTGTCAACGAGATCGGGCCGCGGCGGAGGGCCACTTTGGAAGGGGTCCGCCCGCCTTTTGCCGACGTCAGGGATGGTCGCCATTAGGGGTGAGAACCCAGAGCGGGACGCCCGGGCGGCGCATGAACACGATCAGCACCGCGCCCGCCGCGAGCCCGCCGAGATGCGCCCACCAGGCGTTGCCGTCCTCGGTGACGGTGAGCATGCTCCAGACCTGGAAACCGATCCACGCCCCCAGCGGCAGGATCGCCGGGATCCTCAGCGGGATGCCCATGAACAGCAGCACCCACAGCCGCACGCGCGGGTGCAGCATCAGATAGGCGGCGACGATGCCCGATATCGCGCCCGAGGCGCCGACCAGCGGGATCTCGGAGCCCGGGGCGGCCAGCGTATGGGCGATGCCGCCGGCGATGCCGCACAGCACGTAGAAGATGAAGTATCTGGCGTGGCCGAGCGCGTCCTCGACATTGTCGCCGAACACCCACAGGAAGGCCATGTTGCCGATCAGATGCATCCAGCCGCCGTGCAGGAACATGTAGCTGACCAGCGTCAGCTGCGGCGGCAGCAGGGCGTATTCGTCGGGCAGAACGGCGGCGTGGCTGACCACCGCCGGGATGGTGCCGTAGCTGAAGGCCGAGGCGATATCGATCTCGCCGGCATAGCCGCGCTGCAGCAGGATGAAGACGCCGACATTGAGGGCGATCAGCGCCCAGGTGACATAGGCGTGGGTGATGCCTTCCAGCGGGTTGTCATCGCTCAGCGGCAGGACCATCGCCGTTTCCTCACGAGCGGCCGGCCGCCGGCACCCACAGCACGTCGCCACCGGCCCCGGCATTGGCCAGGCGGCTCAGCACGAACAGCAGGTCCGAGAGACGGTTGAGATAGCGTATGGCGGGCGCGCTGACGCGCTCGCCGGGTTGCGCCGCGAGTTCGACGGCGAGGCGCTCGGCGCGCCGGCACACGGTGCGGGCGACGTGGAGGTGGGCCGCCGCCGGGGTTCCGGCCGGCAGCACGAAGGAGCGCAGCGGCTTCAGGCCGGCGTTGAAGCGATCGATGTCGCGCTCGAGCCGCTCCACCTGCCCTTCGACGATGCGCAGCGGCTCATAGCCGCGATCGACGCCGTCGTCGGGGGTGGTGAGGTCGGCGCCGAGGTCGAACAGGTCGTTCTGGATGCGCTCCAGCACCGCGTCGACCTCGGGCAGGGCGGCGAGGTGCAGCCGCGCGACGCCGATGGTCGCGTTGGTCTCGTCGACCGTGCCATAGGCGGTGACGCGCAGGTCGTATTTCGGCCGCCGCTCGCCGGTGCCGAGCGCCGTGGTGCCGTCGTCGCCGGTGCGGGTGTAGATGCGGTTGAGGACGACCATCGGCGCGCCAGCCAGCCTCAGGAGTGCTGCATGATCAGGATGGTGCCGAGCACCAGGCACAGAGCGAGGAACTGCAGCCCGACGCGCCAGCGCATCAGCATCTGCGAGCGCTGCGGCGAGCCTCCCTTCACCAGATTGGTGAGCCCGAGCAGCAGCACCACCGCCACCGCGCCGAGCGCCACCGGCAGCACGAAGAACTTGGCGATGTAGAGAACGTCCATGGGTGCGATCCTTGCCCGATACCGGGGGCGCGGCATGCTAGCCGATTCTCGATCTTTATATGGTGTGGCGCGTGCGGAACACACGCCTTATCCCGGCGTGCCGGCCGGCTGCTGCTGGGTGATGCAGTGGATGTTGCCGCCGCCCAGCACGATCTCGCGGGACTCGATGCCGATCACCTCCCGGTCCGGGAAAAGCCCGGCGAGAATGCCCCTCGCCTCGTCATCCGTGCGGGGATCGAGCCTCGGCATCAGCAGGAAGCCGTTGCCGAGGTAGAAATTGGCGTAGGAGGCGCCGAGCCGCTCGCCGGCCCCGCGGCTCATCGCCTCGGGCCCCGCGCCGGCGATCGGGGCGAGGCCGGCGGCTTCGGCGTCGGTGCGGTGGAGCGGGCCCGGCAGCGGCAGCTTGACCACCTCGATCGCGCGGCCGCGGGCGTCGCGGGCCTTCTCCAGCCGGGCGAAGGCGTCGCGCGAGATGGCGTATTGCGGATCGGCCGGATCCTCGCACCAGGTCAGCGCCACGACGCCCGGCCGCACGAAGCAGGCGAGGTTGTCGATATGGCCGTTGGTCTCGTCGTCGACGAGGCCGGCGCCGAGCCAGATCACGGTGGAGACGCCGAGATAGTCGCGAAGATGCTGCTCGATCTCGCCGCGCGAGAGGTGGGGGTTGCGGTTGGGGTTGAGCAGGCACTCCTCGGTGGTCAGCACCGTGCCCTCGCCGTCGACATGGATGGAGCCGCCCTCGAGGACCAGCGGCGCCCGGTAGCGGGGCGCGCCGACGCTGGCGAGAATGGTGCCGGCGACCGCCTCGTCCTGGTCGAACGGCTCGTAGAGGTGGCCCCAGGCGTTGAAGCCCCAGTCAACGCCGCGCACGCGCCCGCCTGCGTCGGTGACGAAGCTCGGCCCGCTGTCGCGGCACCAGGAATCGTCGGAGGGGGCTTCGAGGAGGCGCGCGGCGGGCGGCAGCAGCGCGCGCGCCCTCGCGATCTCGCCGGGCGGCACCAGCATGGTGAGGGGCTCGAAGCGGGCGATGGCGCCCGCCACCGCCGCGAAGGCGGCCTGTGCCGGGGCGGCGTTCTCGCGCCAGTTGTCCGGCCGGCGCGGCCAGATCATGAAGGTGCCGGCGTGCGGCTCCCATTCCGCCGGCATGCGGAAACCGTCGGCGGCGGGGGTGGAGGCGATGGGCGAAGAGGCGAGCGGGGCGGTCATGATCGTCACCTCCGCGCGCCGGTGGCGCCGTCGAGCGTCAGCAGGGGACCGTACAGGTCCGGCCGGCGGTCACGGAAGACGCCCCAGCTGCGGCGCTGGCGGGCGAGCGCGTCGAGATCGACCGTGGCGGTGGTGACGCCCGCGGTGGCGCGGTCCGTGTCGGCGAGGATCTCGCCGGTCGGGCCGGCGATGAAGGAGGTGCCGTAGAAGGTGATGGCGGTGCCATTGCGGCCGGGCTCGGTGCCGATGCGGTTCGACGCGATGAGCGGCATGAGATTGGCGCCGGCATGGCCCTGCATCACCCGGCGCCAGTGGGCGGCCGAGTCGAGCGCGGAATCCTGCGGCTCGGAGCCGATGGCGGTGGGGTAGAGCAGGATCTCGGCACCCATCAGCGCCATGGCGCGGGCGCATTCGGGGAACCACTGGTCCCAGCAGATGCCGACACCGATCCGCCCGACCGCCGTGTCCCACACCCGGAAGCCGGTATCGCCGGGCGAGAAGTAGAACTTCTCGGTGTAGCCCGGCCCGTCCGGGATATGGCTCTTGCGGTAGAGGCCCAGCACGCGGCCGTCGGCGTCGATGATGGCGATGGAGTTGAAGAAGGACTGTCCGGCCCGCTCGAAGAAGCTGACCGGCAGCACGACGCCGAGTTCCCCCGCGAGGCGGGCGAAACGGGCGATCAGCGGGTTGCCCTCGAACGGGGCGGCGAAGTCGAAGAAGTCAGCCGCCTGATCCTGGCAGAAGTATCGCGTCTCGAAGAGTTCCTGCAGCAGGATCAGCCGGGCGCCCTGCGCGGCGGCGGTCCGGACCAGATGTTCGGCACGGGCGACATTGGCGGCGGGATCGCCGTCGCACGGCATCTGGGTGGCGGCAAGGGTGAGGTTGCGCATGCGGCGGCTCCGGTGATCGGCCGCCATGGCGTTCCACAAGGCACCGGTGGGCGCAAGCACCCGCCGTGCGAAAAAGCGCGGGATCGCGCCGCACGAATGAAGGCGGGTTCAGCTGCGCGGCGCGAGGACGAGTGCGCGCAGCAGCGCGAGCGCGCCTGCCGCTATGGCCGGCAGGCCGAAGGGCAGCAGCGCGCCCTCGGCAAGCCCGAGCAGGCCGGCGCCGAGCACCAAGAGAACCGCCGGCAGGGCGAACCATGCCGCTTCGCGCTTCAGGCGCTCGATCGCTGTGGGGCGGCGCGCGGCGCGCCGGATCGGATGCACCCAGTCCATGACAACCTCGTCAGCCCGTGCGGTGGGGGTTCGGCATTGACTTTATAATCCATCATTTTTATAGAATATCAACTCCCATTGCGAGGCAGCATCATGACGCAGCATCTCAGCCTGGTTCCCCCGCACGATGCGTCGGCGGCAGACGCAGAGGCGTTCCGGCTGGCGATGCGCCAGCTCGCCGGCGGCGTGGCGGTGATCACCGCCGGCCAGGCGGGGGAGCGCACCGGCCTCACCGCGACGGCGGTGACCTCGTTCTCGGCGGAGCCGCCGACCATCATCGCCTGCGTCAACCGGGCGGCCTCGGCGGCGGCCGTCATCCTGCGCGAAGGCGCCTTCGGGGTGAATCTGCTCTCGACGCGGCACGTGTCGCTGGCCAAGCGCTTCGCCGGTGCCGGCGGCATCAAGGGCACGGCGCGCTACGAGGAAGGCGACTGGACACAGCTGGAAACCGGCGTGCCCATCCTCGCCGACGCCCTCGCGGCGCTCGACTGCGAGCTGGAGGACGCGGTGGAGCGGCATTCGCACATGCTGCTGTTCGGCCGCGTGCGGGCCGTGCGCTCGACGGTCGGGGAGGACCCGCTGCTGTACTGGCAGAGCCGCTACCGGTGCCTTGCCGGCAATGGCGACGACTGGACGCCGCTGGTCGAGCGGCGCGCGCTCGGCGCATGAGCGCGGCCCCGGCGAAGCGGCGGCGGCTCAGACGTCGAAGCTGACGACCACCGGCACGTGGTCGGAGGGGCGTTCCCAGCTGCGGGCCTGCCGCAGCACGGTCATGGCGCGGGCGGACGGGGCGAGGTCCGGGCTCGCCCAGACATGGTCGAGCCGGCGGCCGCGGTCGGAGGCCGCCCAGTCGGCCGCCCGATAGCTCCACCAGGTGTAGAGCTTCTCGCTCGGCGGCACGAAGCCGCGCATCACGTCCACCCAATTGCCCGCCGCCTGCAGCCGGCCGAGCTTCTCGACCTCGATCGGGGTGTGGCTGACGACGTCGAGGAGCTGCTTGTGGCTCCACACGTCGGTCTCGAGCGGGGCGATGTTGAGGTCGCCCACCATCACGGAGCGGGTGCCGAGCTCGCGCCGGTGCAGCGCCTCCCAGGCGGTCGCCTCGTCGAGGAAATCGAGCTTGTGCTTGAACTTCGCATTGAGCGCCGGATCGGGAATGTCGCCGCCGGCGGGGATGTAGAAATTGTGCAGGGTGAGGGGTGCCGACAGCCCGGCGCCGGCGCCGAGGGTGACCGCGATATGGCGGGCATCGCCCATGTCGCAGAAGCCCTGCCGCGTCACGGCCTCGAAGGGGCGCTTCGAGAGGATGGCGACGCCGTGATAGCCCTTCTGGCCGTGGATGGCGGCGTGCGGATAGCCGAACCGCGCCGCGTCCTTCAGCGGGAAGCGGTCGTCCGGCGTCTTGGTCTCCTGCAGGCAGATGACGTCGGGCTGGTGTTCCGCGGCGAGCTTGCCGACCAGCTCGATGCGCAGGCGGACCGAATTGATGTTCCAGGTGGCGATGGTGAGCACGGCGCGCGCCTTGCGATGAGGGTCCGCGCGGCTTAGTGGCTCGCGCGCGCGCCGTCAAACGCCGTCCGGAATCAGCGGTTGATCACGAACATCATCTTGTCGGGCGGATTGGTGGTGTCGAGATTGCTGACCGCGACGGTGGTGTCGTAGCCCTGCGGGTCGGTCACCGTCCACTGCTTCAGCTGCATGGTCTTGGCGTCGAACATGATCATGAGCCGGTAGGTGCCGACCATGGGCTGCTTCTCCTCCAGCACCACGGTGGCGAACATGTCGTCCTGGTAGACGCCGACGACGTTGCCGTTGCGGGCGAGGTTGATGTTGTCGGCGAGCAGGAAGCGCAGCGGCGTCTGCGACAGCGGGGTGATGTCCTGCGTCTTCAGGCGCTTGTCGCGCACCGAGACCGAGCGTCCGTCGGCGACCAGGATGATCTGGCTCGGCGGATCATATTCGAAGATGACGCGGCCCGGCTTCAGGATCGCGAAGGTGCCCTGCTTGCGGGTGCCGTCCGGGTCGACCTGCACGAAAGTGCCGGTCATGGTCTTGAAGCTGTTGAAATAGGCGTTGATGCGATCGATCGTGGCGGCCCCCGCCTTCGCGCCGGCGGCGGCCGGCGAGGCGGCGAGCTGGGCGCCGTCGATCGAGGCATCCGGCTGCTGGGCGTGGGCCGGCGCCAGCATCACCAGGGCGGCGAGCGCGGCGGACGAGAGCGTGATGAGGCGCATCGGCGGTTTCTCGGCTTGGGACGGGGCGGCACACGCCCGGGAGCATGACGAGGCGGTAGCGGCCGGCTGTGGCGATCCTGTGGCCCGGCACGCCGTGGCGCCGGGCGCGTCGATCAATAATGTGTCGATCAGTAATTCTCGGCGACGTCGGCCCGTTCCGTCAAAATCTCGCGCTTGCCGGCGTGGTTGGCGGCGCCGACGAGCCCCTCGCGCTCCATCCGCTCCACCAGCGAGGCGGCGCGGTTGTAGCCGATCTGCAGGCGGCGCTGGATGTAGGAGGTCGAGCACTTCTTGTCGCGCAGCACGACCGCGACCGCCTGGTCGTAGAGGTCGCCGCCCTCCTCGCCGAACGAGCCCTTGTCGAACACCGCGCCGTCCTCGCCCTCGGCGCCCTCCTCCATCTCGCTCAGCACCGCGTCGAGGTAATTGGGCGCGCCCTGCGACTTCAGGTGATCGACCACGCGCTCGACCTCCTGATCCGAGACGAACGGCCCGTGGACGCGGGTGATGCGGCCGCCGCCGGCCATGTAGAGCATATCGCCCTGGCCGAGCAGCTGCTCGGCGCCCATCTCGCCGAGGATGGTGCGGCTGTCGATCTTGCTCGTCACCTGGAAGGAGATGCGGGTGGGGAAATTGGCCTTGATGGTGCCCGTGATGACGTCGACGCTCGGGCGCTGCGTCGCCATGATCAGGTGGATGCCGGCGGCGCGGGCCATCTGGGCGAGGCGCTGGATGGCGCCTTCGATCTCCTTGCCCGCCACCATCATCAGGTCGGCCATCTCGTCCACCACGACGACGATGTAGGGCAGCGGGGCGAGATCCATCTCCTCGCGCTCGTAGACCGCCTCGCCGGTTTCGCGGTCGAAGCCGGTCTGGACGGTGCGCACGATCTGCTCGCCCTTGGCCATCGCCTCGGCGATGCGGGCGTTGAAGCCGTCGATGTTGCGCACGCCGACCTTCGACATCTTCTTGTAGCGGTCTTCCATCTCGCGCACCGCCCACTTCAGCGCGATCACCGCTTTCTTCGGGTCGGTGACGACCGGCGTGAGAAGGTGCGGGATGCCGTCATAGACGGAGAGTTCCAGCATCTTCGGGTCGACCATGATGAGGCGGCACTGCTCCGGCGTCATCCGGTAGAGCAGCGAGAGGATCATGGTGTTGATGGCGACCGACTTGCCCGAACCGGTGGTGCCGGCGACGAGGAGGTGCGGCATGCGGGCGAGGTCGACGATCACCGGCTCGCCGCCGATGGTCTTGCCCAGCCCGATGGCGAGGCGGTGCGCGGTCTCGCCGAAATCCTTGGCGGCGAGCAGTTCGCGCAGCAGGACCTTCTCGCGCTTGGGGTTGGGGAGCTCGATGCCGATGGCGTTCTTGCCAGGGATGACGGCGACGCGGGCGGAGACCGCGCTCATCGAGCGGGCGATGTCGTCGGCCAGCCCGATCACGCGGCTCGACTTGATGCCGGGCGCCGGCTCGAGCTCGTAAAGCGTCACCACCGGGCCGGGGCGGGTGTTGACGATGGCGCCGCGCACGCCGAAATCCTCGAGCACGCCCTCGAGGTCGCGGGCGTTCTCGTGCAGGGCTTCCGGCGAGAGGGCGGGCGTGCGCGCCTGCGGCGCCGGGGCGAGCAGTTCGAGCGCGGGCCGCTTGTAGCGCCGGCGGGCCTCCTCGGCCTCGGCGCGGCCGCCGCGGATGGAGCGCAGCGGCGGGCGCCGGCCGGAACGGCTCGCGGTCGATCCGCCGGCCGCGGGCTCCTCGATGTCGGGGATCTCGGCGGGCGCGAAATCGGCCGCGTCATAGGCGAGCGCCGGCTCTTCCTTGCGCGGCGCAGCACCCGCGCCGAAGCGCGGTTCCACGCGGTCGCCCGCCGGTGCCGGGGCCGGCGCTTCGTCCTCGTCGAGCCCGAGCGCCTCGCGGAATGTCGCGGTTAGGCCGCCGCGATTGCTGCCGCCCCGCCCGCGCGCGGTCCACAGCCGCGCCTTGAGTGCCAGCACGCCGTGGGCCAGCGCCCCGAGCGACAGGCCGCGGGCGGGCTGCTGGTCCTCCTCGAACACAGCGGCGTCCTCGTCGATCTCCGCCGCGTCTTCCGGCATCGCGTTGAAGCCGGCGCCGAGCGCGATGGCGAGGCCGATCACGGCTGCGGTTCCGCACAGCGCGCCGGTCACGATATAGTCGAGCCCGCCAAGCCACCCCCCGCGCAGCCAGGACGGCGCGTAGAGCAGGCTCTCGCCGAGCACGCCGCCGAGCCCGAAGGGCAGCGGCCAGGTGCCGAGATGCGGCAGGCTGGCGCCGAGCCCGGCGGCCGCCACGAGGCCGCCGATCCAGGCGAATAGGCGCAGCTTGAGCCGGCGCGGGCGGCGGTGGGTGAGGATGAGCCAGCCCCACACCAGCACCGGCACGACGACCGCCAGCGCGGCGAGGCCGAACAGCTGCATCAGCAGGTCGGCCACCACCGCCCCCGGCAGGCCGAGCAGATTGGCGGGATCGGCCGCGCTCGACCGGCTGAGACTCGGATCGGCGGCGGACCAGGTGGCGAGCGCGACCATCAGCAGCGCACCGACGGCAAGCAGCACGAGGCCGACGCCTTCGGCGATCCGCCGCCGCAGCGCGCCCTTCATCTCGTCCGGCAGAAAGCCGCCCGGCGCCCGACGCCGCGCGCGCGCCCGCACCGGCGCGGGACGGGCCCGTGATGGCGTTGCCGGAGCCCGGCCCTGCGTCTGCGCATGCGCTGCCATGCCGCTTCTCCGCCTTTCGATCAGCTCAGGCCGGCGAGGAGGCGCCCGAGCGCCGCCTGCGTCGTTGCAAGGTCCTGCACCAGCGCGACCCTGAGATAATTCGCGCCGGGATTGCGGCCATCCGCCTCCGAGCGGCACAGATAGCCGCCCGGCACGGTGCGCAGCCCCTCCTGCCGCCAGAGCCGGCGCGCGGCTTCCTCGCCGCCGCCGGCCGCGCTCACGTCGAGCCACAGGAAGAAGCCGCCATCGGGCCGCTCATGGCCGAAGCGGCCGGCCAGCATGCGGTCGGCGAGGTCGAACTTGGCGCGGTAGAGGTCGCGGCTGGCGATCACATGCGCTTCGTCGGCCAGCGCGGCGATGCCGACCGCCTGCACCGGCTCGGGCACCTGCGGCGCGGCGACGTTGCGGAACTCGGCGAAGGCCGCCATGAACTCGGCGTCGCCGGCGCAGAAGCCGCAGCGCAGCCCGGGCAGGCTGGAGCGCTTCGACAGCGAGTTGAAGGCGACGACGCCGGCGAAGTTGCCGCCGGCCGCCTCGAGGATGCCCGGCGGCGGCGAATCGCCCAGCCAGATCTCGGAGTAGCACTCGTCGGCGAAGATCATCACGCCGTGGGCACGGGCGATCGCCACCAGCCGGGCGAGATAGTCGGCCGAGGCGATGGTGCCCTGCGGGTTGGCCGGAGAGGCGAGATAGATCGCCACCGTCCGGTCCAGCAGCTCCGGGGTGAGCGCGTCGAGGTCGGGCAGCCAGCCGCCGCCGGGCGGCAGGGGCAGCGGCACGCTCTCGCAGCCCGCGGCCTCGGCGCCGGCGCCATAGGCGGCGTAGAAGGGATTGGGCAGCAGGATCGCGGGGCGCGCCTGCTTGGCCGGCCCGGCGCGGCGGCGCGCCACCAGCGCGGCGGCGAAAAGCCCCTCGCGCGAGCCGTTCAGCACCAGCACCTCGCGCTCGGGATCGAGCGGGCGGGCGAGGGCGTAGCGGCGGCCGAACCAGTCGGCGGCCGCCTGGCGAAAGGCGGGGGTGCCCTTGCCGGCGGGATAGCGGCCGAAGCCGTCGAGATGGGCGGCGAGCACGGGGCCGACGAAGTCGGGCATGGCGTGCTGGGGCTCGCCAACGGCCAGGCTCAGCGGCGGCTTGCCGGGCGGGATGTCGGCCAGGAGCTCGGCGAGGCGGATGAACGGCGAACGCGCCGCCGGTCCCGCGTCGGCGGGCGACGGGGCGGCGGCGGCGGGAACGGCGGGGGTAGACTCGCGGGACATTGCGGCAGCCTAGCCGGTGCCGGGTAAAGACACGCTTAACCATGACGGGCGGCGAGGCCCGCGCGCGCGGGTGGCGGCACGCGGGTGCCGGATCCGGTCGCGTGGACGCGGCGTGCCGCCGCGCAGCCATGAAAAAAGGCCGCACCGCTGCCGGTGCGACCTTCTTTCGTTCCGACCCCCGCGTGGGGTGCGCCACGCGGAGGCGAGGATGGCCGGCGCGGCGCGCTGCCGCGCCGTTCCGATCAGCTGTGGTAGGCGCGCTCGCCGTGCTCGGTGATGTCGAGACCCTCGCGCTCCTTCTCCACCGACGGGCGCAGGCCGACGATGAGGTTGACGACATAGTAGAGGATCGCCGAGCCGACGCCGCACCACACGAAGGTGAGCAGGACGGCCTGGATCTGGATCCACACCTGCTTGCCCATCTCGTAATCGGCGATGCCCGGGCCGCCGAGGGCCGGGGAGACGACGATGCCGGTGCCGATGGCGCCGATGATGCCGCCGACGCCATGGACGCCGAACACGTCGAGGCTGTCGTCATAGCCGAGCGCGTTCTTGATGGTGGTGCAGAAGAAGAAGCAGACGATCGCGGCGACGAAGCCCAGCACGATCGCGCCGATCGGGCCGGAAAGGCCGGCGGCCGGGGTGATCGCGACGAGGCCGGCGACGAGGCCGGAGATGGCGCCGAGCATGCTCGGCTTGCCCTTGACGACCCACTCGATCAGCGTCCAGCCGACGATGGCGCCGGCGGTGGCGACGAAGGTGTTGATGACGGCGAGCGTGGTGCCGGCATTGGCCTCGAGGTTGGAGCCGGCGTTGAAGCCGAACCAGCCCACCCACAGGATGCCGGCGCCGACCACGGCGAAGGGCAGCGAGTGGGGCGGCATCAGTTCCTTGCCGTAGCCGGTGCGCTTGCCGACGATGATGGCGCCGATCAGGCCGGCGAGACCGGCATTGATGTGCACCACGGTGCCGCCGGCGAAGTCGAGCGCGCCGTGCATGAACAGCAGGCCCTCGGAGAACCACACCATGTGCGCCATGGGGTAGTACACGAAGGTCACCCACAGGATGCAGAACAGCAGGATCGCCGAGAACTTCATGCGCTCCGCGAAGGCGCCGACGATCAGCGCCGGGGTGATGGCCGAGAAGGTCATCTGGAAGACGATGAAGATGTATTCGGGAATCTTGACGTTCGCCGAGAAGGTGTCGGCGAGGCTCTCGGTGGACACGCCGGCCAGGAACGCCTTCTCGAAGCCGCCGATATAGGCGTTACCCGAGGTGAAGGCGAGCGAGTAGCCGTAGAACACCCAGAGCAGCATCATCACCGCGGCGATGACGGTGACCTGCATCAGGACGGAGAGGAAGTTCTTGGCGCGGACCAGGCCGCCATAGAACAGGGCGAGGCCGGGAATGGTCATGAACAGGACGAGCACGCTGGAGATCATCATCCAGGTGATATCGCCCTTGTCGACCGTCGCGACCGCGGCGGCCGCCTCGGCCGTCGCCTCGGCGCCGGTCTGGGGGGCGTCCTGCGCGAACGCGGCAGCGGCCACCAGCGCTGTCGTTGCGAGCACGGGGAGCCCCGCGCGTATCCACTTCTTCATCGTCATGGGTTTAATGCTCCGTCGCAATCGATATGTCTGGCTGATGGATCAAAGCGCGTCGGTGTCGGTCTCGCCGGTGCGGATGCGCACCGCCTGGTCGATCGCGTAGACGAAAATCTTGCCGTCGCCGATCTGGCCGGTCTTGGCCGAGACGGTGATGGCTTCGATGACCTTGGCGACCTGGTCGGTGGCGACGGCGACCTCGATCTTCAGCTTCGGCAGGAAGCTCACGGCATATTCCGCGCCGCGGTAGATCTCGGTATGGCCCTTCTGACGGCCGTAGCCCTTGACCTCCGTGACGGTCAGGCCGTGCACTCCTATGCCGGTGAGCGCATCCCGGACTTCCTCAAGCTTGAACGGCTTGATGATAGCCATGACGATCTTCATGGGTTCCTGTCCCCGCTTGCCGAGCCGCGGCTGAGAAGCCGGTATCGGGCGTTTCATGTCGGACACGGCCGATTGGGAGCTTTTCCCCCACTCCCCGTGGCATGCCGAGCCAAGGGGGAATCAAAAGCCGTGCCAACCGGGGTCGGGCGGCATGCTGCGGCGCAAAAAGCAGGCGGTGCCAGCACCCTCGCGGGGTGCCCGCCGCCGCCGGGGCGCTGAGTCAGGTGCTCAAAAATGCGGCGCGCGTCTGTGGCGAAAATCGGACGCGATTAAATAATGCGCAAATATGTCTATAAACTAGGCACGGGACGGATAAGGCCTTCCTGCGCCACGGAGGCCACCAGCCGGCCGGCGCGATCATGGATCAGTCCGCGGGCAAGGCCGCGCGCGCCATGGGCGGAGGGGCTGTCCTGCGAATAGAGCAGCCAGTCATCCGCGCGGAAGGGGCGGTGCAGCCACAGGGCGTGGTCGAGGCTGGCGGCCTGGATCGAATCGGACAGGACGCTCACGCCCTCGGCGGCGAGCGTCGTTTCCAGCAGGGTCATGTCCGAGGCATAGGCGAGAACCGCCTGATGCAGGGCCGGTGCGTCCGGCATCGCGCCCGCCGCGCGGAACCAGACGTGCTGGCGCGCCTCGGCGGGCGGGTGGCCGAAATAGCGATCGAGATCGACCGGGCGCAGCTCGATCGGGCGCGGCCGCAGCCAGTATTGCCGCACGCGCTCGGGCAACAGCGGCAGCGCATCGGCGGCGAGCGTCCTCAGATCGGGCAGGTCCTCCGGCGCGGGTACGCCGGCCGGCAGCGGGAAATGATGGTCGTAGCCCGGCTCGTCGCGGTGGAACGAGGCCGACATGATGAAGATGGGCCGGCCATGCTGGATCGCGACGACGCGGCGGGTCGCGAAGGAGCGGCCGTCGCGCACGCGCTCGACCTCGTAGACGATCGGCGCGGCCGGGTCGCCGGGCAGGATGAAATAGGCGTGGAGCGAATGGGCGGCGATGTCCTCGATGGTCCGTGCGGCGGCGACCAGCGCCTGCGCCAGCACCTGCCCCCCGAACACGCGGTGGAACCGGGTCGGCCATGCGGCGGAGGGGTTCCGTCCCCGGAACAAATTGACCTCCAGCGGTTCCAGATCCAGCAGCTCGAGCAGTTCAACGACGGTCGGCATCGGCACTCCGGTCGGTCCTCTCGGGGCGCGGCGGTCGCGCGCATTGCCCGGCGGGGCTAGCTAAGGCATATGCTGACGGCACGACAATAGCGCGGAGGCGCCCACGCCATGGATGCGGCAAGCTCATCGCCGGCGGATGCCGGCTCCGGCCGCGCGGACATCGCGCGCGCCGACGTCGTGATCGCCGGGGCCGGCATGGGCGGCCTGGCGCTGGCGTTGGCGCTGCGCGGCGGGCTCGGTCCCGACGCTGCCATTCGCGTGGCCGATCCGGCTCTCGGGCGGCAAGCGGAGGATGACGGGCGCGCCTCGGCCATCGCGGCCGGTCCGCGCCGGCTGCTGGAGGCGATCGGCGCCTGGGAGCGCGTCGCCGACAGCGCCCAGCCGATGGCGACCATGGTGATCACCGACAGCCGCACCGGCGATGCGATCCGGCCGACCTATCTGTCGTTCGACGCCGAGGTCGAGCCGGGCGAGCCCTTTGCCCACATGGTCGCCAACGCCGCGCTGATCGATGCGTTGACGGCTGTCGCCCGCGACCAGGGCATCGGCTTGCAGAACACCGGCGTTGCCGGGTTCGAGGCGGATGCGGGGGCGACGACCGTCCGGTTCGGCGACGGCGGCAAGATCCGCGCCGCGCTGCTGTGCGCGTGCGACGGCGCGCGCTCGCGCCTGCGGGGCCTTGCGGGTATCGGCGTCACCGGCTGGCGCTACGGCCAGTCGGCGATCGTGCTCACCGTCGCCCATGAGCGCGACCACGAAGGCAAGGCGATCGAGCATTTCCTGCCAGCGGGGCCGTTTGCCATCCTGCCGCTGACCGGCCGTCGCTGCTCGATCGTGTGGACGGAGACGACCGAGGCGGCGGAACGCCTGCTGGCGCTGCCCGCGCCGCTGTTCCATGACGAGCTGGAGAGCCGCTTCGGGCTCGAACTCGGGGCGATCGAGGTGGTGGGGCGTCCGCGCGCCTATCCGCTCGGCTACCAGGTGGCCCGCAACTTCATCGGCGACCGGCTGGCGCTGGTGGGGGACGCCGCCCACCTCATCCACCCCATCGCCGGGCAGGGGCTCAACATGGGGCTGCGCGACGTCGCGGCGCTGGCCGAGGCGGTGACGGACGCGGCTCGGCTCGGCCTCGACATCGGCGGCCCCGACGTGCTGGAGCGCTACCAGCGCTGGCGGCGCTTCGATACGCTGACGATGGGCGTTGCCACCGACGGGCTGAACCGGTTGTTCTCGAACCGCTCCGACGCGCTGAGGCTGGTGCGCGACATCGGGCTCGGCCTTGTCGACCGGCTGCCGCGGCTGAAGCAGCACTTCATCCGCGACGCCGCCGGTCTCACCGGCAACGTGCCGAAGCTGATGCGGGGCGAGGCGCTTTAGCTCAGCCCGGTGAAAACTCGTCGTCCCGCAGGGGCCGCGCCTCGTCGGCCAGCATGATCGGAATGCCGTCGCGGATCGGGTAGGCAAGGCGCGCCCGCCGGGAGACCAGCTCGTGCGCGGCGCGATCATATTCCAGCGGCCCCTTGGTCAGCGGGCAGACCAGGATCTCCAGCAGCTTCGGGTCGATCTCGTGGCCGGCGCGGGCGGGCGGCGGCGATGTCGGCGCAGTCACGGGCAGGTCCTCGTCTGGCAGGGCGCTCCGCCGCGGGGGCGGATGAGGCGCATTTTGACTATGGCGCGCGTTCCTGTCATTCGGACGACGGGTCCGGCAGGCGCGGCCGCAGTTGACGATCATAGCGGGTCGTGGCGGCCGTGCGGCGGTTTTTTCAGCTTCGGGAGGGTGGCGCAGTCCGATGAAGGCGCCCGACATGATCGATCTCGGGCCGGAGACCGAGCCGCGCCTTGCCGGCGAGACGGTGCAGCAATGGGTGTTCCGCCGCCTGCGCCGGGCGGTGATGACCGGCCGCTTCCCGCCGGGACAGGCGGTGACGCTGCGCGGGCTCGCGCTGGCGCTCGGCGTTTCTGCCATGCCGGTGCGCGAGGCGCTGCGCCGTCTCGTGGCCGAGCGGGCGCTGGTGCTGCTCGACAATCGCCGGGTGCGGGTGCCGGAGATGACCGGGGCGCGCTTCGAGGAACTGGTCGCCGTGCGGGTCATGCTGGAAACCGAGGCGGCGGCGCGGGCCCTGCCGCGGCTGGACGGGCCGGCGCAGGCCCGGCTCGCCGCCCTGAACGCGGCCTCCGACGCGGCGGTGGCGGAGGGCGACACGGAACGCACCATCGAGACCAATCTCGCCTTCCATGCCGCGCTGTACGGGGCGCGGCCCGACAACGTGCTGCTGCCGCTCATCGAATCGGTGTGGCTGCAGATCGGGCCGTTCATGCGCAACGCGCTGGCCGATCTGGAGACGCATTACCCGGTCGATCGCCATGCCGAGGCGCTGGCGGCCATCGCGGCGGGTGACGTGGCGGGGCTGCGGCGCTCGATCGAGGCCGATATCCGCGACGGCATCGGCCATCTGTTCGAGCGGGCCGACGGCTGAGGCGCTACTCGGCCGCGCGCAGCCTCGCGCCGGCCCGCCGCTCGGCATAGGCTCGCGCGGCGACGCCGAAGGCGGTGAACAGGGCGCCGGACAGCCGGTCCTCCCAGAACCGCCATTCGGGGTGCCATTGCACGGCGAGCGCGAAGCCCGGCGCATTGGCGACCCGGAAACCCTCGACCAGTCCGTCGGGCGCGCGGGCCTCGACCAGCAGGCCCGGCGCCAGCCGGTCGATGCCCTGGCCGTGCAGCGAGTTCACCTTCCAGCGATCGCCCCCGGCGAGTTCGGCCAGCACGCCGCCGGGCGTCAGCGCGACCTCGTGCACCGGGGCGTACTGCTCGGCGAGAGACCCGGTCGAATCCTCGCGATGGTCGAAATGGCCCGGCTGCTCGTGCACCTTCTGGTGCAGTGTGCCGCCCAGCGCGACGTTCATCTCCTGGAAGCCGCGGCAGACGCCGAGGATGGGCACGCCGCGCGCGATCGCTTCGCGGATCAGCGGCAGCGACAGCGCGTCGCGATGGGGATCGGACGGCAGCGGGGGATCGTGCGGCTGCGAGCCGTAGATCTGCGGGGCGACATTGGACGGGCTGCCCGGCAGGAAGATGCCGTCGACGCTCGCCAGCACCTCGTCGACCAGCATCTCCTCGGGCGACATGGCGTCGTCGATCGCCGAGATGCGCCCCGGCAGCAGCACCGGCAGGGTCAGCGACCCGCGCGCGACGGCGTAGAGGTATTTTTCGGTGACGCCGTGGGCCATCTGGCCGCGGACTTCCTTGACGTCGCTGACGACGCCGATGACGGGACGCATGGTCGGCCTCTGCTCGCTTTCCCAGCTCGCCCCGATGTGCGACTGCGCCGGGCCGCTGTCAACCGCCCGGCGTCGCACGGGAACAACGCGGATGTCGCGAAACGCGAGCGCGCCCGCCTTGCCTCGCCACCGCGGCCGGCGCTAGAAGCGCGGCATGAGCGACACCGCCGATCTTCCCGACGATTTCATCCCGCCGACCTCGCCCGAGGCGCTGTTCGCGCGGCTGGCCGATCTCGGCATCGAAACGCGCACGGTCGAGCATCCGCCGCTGTTCACGGTGGAGGATTCGCAGCGCCTGCGCGGCACCATTCAGGGCGGGCACACCAAGAACCTGTTCCTGAAGGACAAGAAGGGCAATGTCTTCCTCGTCGTGGTCGAGGAGGATGCGCGGGTCGATCTCAAGACCCTGCACACGGTGCTGGGCGCGGCGAGCCGGCTCTCCTTCGGCAGCGCCGATCTCCTGAAGGAACTGCTCGGAGTGACGCCCGGCGCGGTGACGGCGTTCGGGCCGGTGAACGATGCCGGCGGACGCGTCGCGGTGGTGCTGGATGCGGCGCTGATGCGGCACGGCGAGATCAACTGCCACCCGCTGGTGAACACCGCAACCACAACGATCGGCCGCGACGACCTCGTCGCCTTCCTGCGCGCCACCGGCCACGAACCGCGCATCCTCGACGTGCCCAAGGTGGCGGAGGCGGGGGACGCCTGACACGGCATCCCCCGACGACCGGGATCAGCGCTTCTGGTTGTAGACGTCGAGGCAGACGGCGCCGAGCAGCACGAGGCCCTTGATCACCTGCTGGTAGTCGATGCCGATGCCGAGGATCGACATGCCGTTGTTCATCACGCCCATGATCAGCGCGCCGATCACCGCGCCGCCGACCCGGCCGACGCCGCCATAGGCCGAGGCGCCGCCGATGAAGCAGGCGGCGATGACGTCGAGCTCGAAGCCGAGGCCGGCCTTGGGGGTCGCGGTGTTGAGCCGGGCTGCGAAGACGAGGCCGGCGAGTGCGGCCAGCACGCCCATGTTGACGAAGGTGAGGAAGGTCAGCCGCTCGGTCTTGATGCCCGAGAGCTTCGCCGCCTTCTCGTTGCCGCCCACCGCGTAGATCTGCCGGCCGATGGTGGTCCGCGTCGTCACGAAGGCATAGAGCGCCACCAGCAGCGTCATGATCACCAGCACGTTGGGCAGGCCGCGGTGCGAGGCGATCAGATAGGCGAAGTAGACGATGACGCTGAAGAACACGACGTTCTTCACCACGAAGAAGCCGTAGGGCTCGGTCTCGATGCCGTGCTCTTCCTGCCGGGCGCGGCTGCGGAAGTTCTGCCAGACCAGCAGCATGGCGAGCGCGGCGCCGATGGCGAGCGAGGTCGGGTAGAGCGCGCCGGCATCGGGCACGAGCTCAGGGATGAAGCCGGAGGAGAGCTTCTGGAATTCGGGCGGGAAGGGGCCGACCGACTGGCCCGCCAGCAGCGCCAGCGCCAGACCCTTGAACACCAGCATGCCCGCGAGGGTGACGATGAAGGAGGGTATCTTGAAATACGCCACCCAGTAGCCCTGCGCCGCGCCGATCAGCCCGCCGACGGCGAGGCAGATAAGGGTCGCGAGCACGAAGTTCATGCCGTAGCGCACCATCAGCACCGCGGCGACGGCGCCGACGAAGCCGGCCACCGAGCCGACCGAGAGGTCGATGTGGCCGGTGACGATGACCAGCAGCATGCCCAGGGCCATGATGACGATGTAGCTGTTCTGCAGGACGAGGTTGGTGAGGTTGAGCGGGCGCAGCAGCGTGCCGTCGGTCACCACCTGGAAGAACGCCATGATCGCGAACAGCGACAGCAGCATGCCGTATTCGCGCAGGTTGTTCTTCAGGAAGCCGGCATGGTGTGCCTTGTCCTTCAGCGCGGCGTCGCTCATGCCACAGCCTCCCGGGGGCGCATCTCCCCCTTGCGCATGATGGCGCGCATGATCTTCTCCTGTGTGGCCTCGTGGCCGGCGAATTCGCCGACGAAGGCGCCCTCGTTCATGACGCAGATGCGGTCGCAGATGCCCAGCAGTTCCGGCATCTCCGAGGATATCACCACCACGCCTTTTCCGGCATCCGCGAGCTCGTTGATGATGCAGTAGATCTCATATTTGGCGCCGACATCGATGCCGCGCGTCGGTTCGTCGAGGATCAGCACCTTGGGGTCGGTGAACAGCCATTTCGACAGCACCACCTTCTGCTGGTTGCCGCCGGAGAGCTTGCCGGTCTCCTGGAACACCGAATGGCTGCGGATGCGCATGCGGCCGCGATAGTCCGAGGAGACACGCAGCTCGGCGACGTCGTCGATGACATGGCCCGGCGCGACGGCCGGCAGGTTGGCCAGCGTCACGTTCTTGCGGATGTCCTCGGCGAGCAGCAGGCCGAGCTGCTTGCGGTCCTCGGTGACATAGGCGAGGCCGGCATCGATGGCGCGGCGCACGGTGGAGAGGTCGACCGGGCGCCCCTCCATCTCGGCGCGCCCCTCGATCTTACGGCCGTAGCTCCGGCCGAACACGCTCATGGCGAATTCGGTGCGCCCCGCGCCCATCAGGCCGGCAATGCCGACGATCTCGCCGCGCCGCACCTCGAAATCCACGCCGCGGATCACCTGACGCTCGGCATGCAGCGGGTGATACACCGACCAGCCGGAGACCTTGAAGATGGTGTCGCCGATCTTGGGTTCGCGCTTGGGGTAGCGGTGCTCGAGATCGCGATCGACCATCTTCGAGATGATGCGGTCTTCCTCGACCGCGCCCGCCGCGCAATCCATCGTGTCGACGGTGCGCCCGTCGCGCAGCACGGTGATGCGGTCGGCGACCTTGGAGACCTCGTTCAGCTTGTGCGAGATGAGGATCGAGGCGATACCCTGCGCCTTGAACTCCAGCAGCAGGTCGAGCAGGGCGGCGCTGTCCTTCTCGGACAGGCTCGCGGTCGGCTCGTCGAGGATGAGCAGGCGCACCTTCTTCGACAGCGCCTTGGCGATCTCGACCAGCTGCTGCTTGCCCACCCCGATATTGGTGACGAGCGTGTCGGGCGCCTCGTCGAGGCCGACCTTGGCGAGGAGCTCGCGGGTGCGCCGGTGCACGGCGTCGCGATCGATGATGCCGAAGCGGGAGGGCGGGTTGGCGAGGAAGATGTTCTCGGCGATCGACATCAAGGGGATCAGGGCGAGTTCCTGATGGATGATGATGATGCCGAGCGCCTCGGAATCGTTGATGTCGCGGAAGTGCCGCTCCTCGCCGTCGAACACGATGGAGCCCTCGTAGGAGCCCGCCGGGTAGACCCCGCTCAGCACCTTCATCAGCGTCGACTTGCCGGCGCCGTTCTCGCCGACGAGGGCATGGATCTCGCCGGGCTCGATGGCGAGGCTGACATCGCTCAGGGCCTTCACGCCGGTGAAGTTCTTCGAGATGCCGCGCATTTCGAGGATCGCGTTCATCGCTTCCGTCCCACGGGAAAGAGTAGCGGCTCCCCCAGGCGGGGAGCCGCCGCGCGTCAGTTGATCTGGCCGGGCTTGTAGTAGCCCGAGCCGATCAGCACCTGCTCCCAGTTGCCCTTGTCGACGACGACGGGCTTGAGCAGGTAGGAGGGCACGACCTTCTGGCCGTTATTGTAGGTCTTGGTGTCGTTGACGGTCGGCTGCTTGCCCGACAGCGTGGCGTCGACCATGTCGGCGGTCACCTTGGCGAGGTCGCGGGTGTCCTTGAAGATGGTCGAGTACTGCTCGCCGGCGAGGATGGACTTCATCGAGGGCACCTCGGCGTCCTGGCCGGTGACGACCGGCATCTTCATGTTGCCGGAGCCGTAGCCGACGCCCTTGAGCGAGGACAGGATGCCGATCGAGAGCCCGTCATAGGGCGAGAGCACGCCGTCGAGCTTCTTGTCGGTGTAGTAGGCGCTCAGCAGGTTGTCCATGCGGGCCTGGGCGGTGGCACCGTCCCAGCGCAGCGTCGACACCTTGTCCATGCCGGTCTGGCCGGAGGCGATCTTGATCGTGCCGTTGTCGATCAGCGGCTTCAGCACCGACATGGCGCCGTCGTAGAAGAAATAGGCGTTGTTGTCGTCCGGCGAGCCGCCGAACAGCTCGACATTGAAGGGGCCCTTGTTGGCGGGGTAGCCGAGGCCCTTCAGCAGCGATTCGGCCTGCAGCACGCCGACCTGGAAATTGTCGAAGGTCGCGTAATAGTCGACATTCGGCGTGTCGCGGATCAGGCGGTCATAGGCGATCACCTTGATGCCCTTGGCATTGGCCTGCTTGAGCACGTCGGACAGGGTGGTGCCGTCGATCGAGGCGATCACCAGCACCTTGGCGCCCTTGGTCACCATGTTCTCGATCTGCGAGAGCTGGTTGGGGATGTCGTCCTCGGCATATTGCAGGTCGGTGGTGTAGCCGCGCTCCTTCAGCACCTTCACCATGTTGTCGCCGTCGGCGATCCAGCGGGCGGAGGACTTGGTCGGCATGGCGATGCCCACGGTGCCCTTGTCCTGGGCGCTGGCGGGGGCGGCGAAGGCGAGCGCGCCAAGGGCGAGCGCCGACAGGGTCAGTGTGAGGCTCTTCATGTTTCACTCCCGGTGAGTTCGAACGGAACGGCCGCGTTTCGCGTGCCCGTGTTGTTGTTGGCGCCGGCGGGGCCGGGCATGGTGTCCGGCGCGCGTCACCCGACGCGCGACAGTGTCTCGACGGTTCCGAAGGCGGCGTCATAGGCGGCGATCGTGGCCCGTGCCCGGGTGCGGACCTCGGCGGCCGAGAGGCCGGGCCGGTAGAGGCTCGAGCCGAGGCCGAAGGTCCGCACGCCCGCCGCCGCGTAGGCGGGGAAGTCGCCATCCGCGACGCCGCCCACCGCGCCCACCACTGTGTCGCGCGGCAGGATCGCGCGGATCGCCTGGATGCCGGCGGGACCGACCAGGCTGGCAGGAAAGAACTTCAGCGCCGAGGCGCCGGCCTTCACCGCCATGATCGCCTCGCTCGGCGTCAGCACGCCGGGCATCGTCACCATGCCGTGGCCGCTGGCCCGCGCGACGACGGCCGGATCGATGTTCGGGCTGACCATCAGCCGGCCGCCGATGTCGTGGAGCCGGTCGACCTCCGCCGTCTCCAGCACGGTGCCGGCGCCGATCAGCACGCCTGCCGGCGCGATCCGGACGGCGCTCGCGATCGAGCGGAACGGATCGGGCGAGTTCAGCGGCACCTCGATCGCCTCGATGCCCTCCTCGATCAGGGCGCCGATCACCGCCTCGGCCTCGTCCGGGCGGATGCCGCGCAGGATGGCGACAAGCGCCCGGCGCAGGCTCGGCCACGGGACACGTGTGGCGATGGTCATGGCGTCGCTCCGTCGAGCTGGGGAAAGAGGGTCAGCGCCGCCGCGTGCAGGCCCTCGCGGACGCAGGTTTCGGCGTCGAACACGGCGATCCCGATGGAGCCGGCGATGGCGAGCGCTCGGGTATAGAGCGCGGCGGCCGGTCCCGAGACGACGAGGGCCGTGCCGTCGAGGGAGCCGAAACGCTGCCGCGCGCCGGCGAGCTCGGTGCCGATCAGCAGGCCGGACAGGCGCGCCAGCGTGGCGCCGGGCGGCGTTCCTTCCACCAGCCAGCCGGCGCGAAGGCCGAACAGGCGGTTCGTCATGCTGGCGGGCGCCGCCAGCGCATCAGCGACGCCCGCGGCGAAGGCCGGCTCGTCCGGATCCACCGGCGGTGCGGCCTCGACGGCCGGGGCGATCACCGAGCCCGTGCGCAGAAGCTGGAACAGCTCGCCGGTCATGAAGGTGGCGAAGCCGTTCACCGCGCCGGCGCGGATCCGCACCCATTTCGAGTGGGTGCCGGGCAGGCAGGCGAGAATGTCCTGCGAGCGGTCGAGATTGGCGGCAAGGCCGAGAAGCTGCGTTTCCTCGCCGCGCATCACGTCGGGCTCGCCCCGCTCGCGCCGGGCAATGCCCGGCAGAATGCGCACCGGACGGCGGGCATCACGGACGGGGATGGCGCCGGCGATCAGGCGGTCGAGCGGCACCGGCACGTCGAGATAGGCGGCTTCCTGCCAGCCATGGCGCGATCCCACCATGCCGCAGGCGATCACCGGCACATGAGAGCCGAGACCGAGCGCGGCGATGTGCGATTCCAGCACGGCCTCGAAGCCGGCCGTGCTGGAATGCGCGAGCCCTTCGGCGCTGCGCCGTTCGCCCCGCACGCGCCCGGCGGCATCGAGCGCCCAGAGCCGGAAGCTCGACGTGCCCCAGTCGACGGCGATGTGGGAGACGGTGTCGCGATCCATCACGCCGCTCCGAGATCGAGGCGCGGCTCGGGACGGCCGATGGCGCCGACATCGAGGACGAAGGTGAGCCCATGATGGGGATCCGCCGCCCGCGCGGCCTGGTCCATGCCCTGCCAGGCACTGGTGACGAGCAGCCGGTCGAGCCGGGCGCCGACAAAGGCCGGGCAGCTGGACTGCCGGGCCGGCACCGTGACCGTGCGCACGCGCCGGCCCTCGGGCGTGTAGGCGTCGACGCGGCCGGCGCCCCAGCGGGCGTTCCAGATCAGCCCCTCGGCATCCACCACCGCCCCGTCGAGCCCGCCGATGCCGCCCCGATGATCGTAGAGCGGCACCGGGTCGCCGACCGGCAGCCCGGTCGCCGGGTCGAGGGCGACACGCTGGAGAATCGCGGTCGGCGTATCGGTGAAATAGCCGGTGCGGCCGTCGGATGCGAAGCAGATAGCGTTGGGGACGGTGATGCCGGCATAGAGCCGGCGCAGCTCGCCGCGGAAGAAATGATAGATCGCGCCCGCGCCCGGCTCGGCATGCCGGCCCATCGTGCCGATCCAGAGCGCGCCGCACGGGTGCACGCGACCGTCATTGGATCGCGTCGACCGATTGTCGGCCTCGAGCGGCGTGTGCAGGCTCAGCCGGCCGCTCGCACCATCGCGCAGGTAGAGCCCGTCGTCGCCGGCGACGAGCTGGCGCGCCGCGTCGACCCGCGCCAGCACGCTGCCCATGAAGGGAAGCTCATGGACCTGCACCGTCCCGGCGGCGAGGTCGGCCGCGACGAGGCGCTTCCCGACGATGTCGAACCACCAGGCGATGCCGGTGGCGGGGTCATAGGTCGGCCCCTCGCCGAGCTGGCAGCGCGGCGCGTCGAGCCGCGTGGTGGCCACGCTCTCGGCTTCGGGTTCCCCCGGGATGATGGCCTGTGGCGACACGGGCGCCTCCCGCCTCAGTGGTTGTCGCGCGGCACGCCCATGGTCTGGGCGATCCGCTGGTAACGTACGGCCGGCTCCAGCACTGCGCCCGTTTCCAGCTGGCCGACGACCGCGCGCTGGATGTCCTGCCAGGGCGTCTGGCTGGCGGGATAGGGGTAGCCGCCCTGCGCGGCGAGTTCGGCGCGGCGGCGCTCCAGCTCGTCCTCCGGCACCAGCATGTCGGCCGAGCCGCGCTTGAGATCGATGCGTACGCGATCGCCGGTGCGCAGGATGGCGAGGCCGCCGCCGGTCGCCGCTTCGGGCGAGGCGTTGAGGATGGAGGGCGAGCCCGACGTGCCGGACTGGCGCCCGTCGCCGATGCAGGGCAGCGAGGTGACGCCGGCACGGATCAGGTAGTTGGGTGCGCGCATGTTCACCACTTCCGCCGCGCCGGGATAGCCGATCGGCCCCGCCCCGCGCATGAACAGGACGGTGTGTGCGTCGATGGCGAGCGCGGGGTCGTCGATCCGGTGGTGGTAGTCCTCCGGGCCGTCGAAGACGACGGCACGCCCCTCGAACGCCTCGGGATCGTCCGGGTTCGACAGGTAGCGGTCGCGGAATTCCGGCGAGATCACGCTGGTCTTCATGATGGCCGAGGAGAACAGGTTGCCGCGCAGCACGCGGAAGCCGGCCTTCTCCTTCAGCGGCTGATCGTAGGGCCGGATCACCGCCTCGTTCTCGATCCGCGCGTCGCGGCAGTTGTCGCCGAGGCTGCGGCCGTTCACCGTGAGTGCACTCTCGGCGATGAGGCCCTGCTGCATCAGCTGGTTGACCACCGCCGGCACGCCGCCGGCATGGTAATAATCCTCGCCGAGATATTCGCCAGCCGGCTGCAGGTTGACCAGCAGGGGGATGTCCTCGCCATAGGTCTGCCAGTCGTCTACCGAGAGCTCGACGCCGATGTGGCGGGCGAGCGCGTTCAGGTGGATCGGCGCGTTGGTCGAGCCGCCGATTGCCGAATTGACGCGGATGGCGTTGATGAAGGCGTCGCGCGTCAGGATGTCGGAGGGCTTGAGGTCCTCGCGCACCATGTCGACGATGCGAAGCCCGGTGCGGTAGGCGACCTCCTGGCGGTCGCGATAGGGGGCGGGGATCGCCGCCGAGCCGGGCAACTGCATGCCCAGCGCCTCGGCGAGCGAGTTCATCGTCGTCGCCGTGCCCATGGTGTTGCAGTAGCCGGTCGAGGGGGCGGACGAGGCCACCAGCTTGACGAAGCCGGCATAGTCGATCTCGCCCTTCGCCATCAGCTCGCGGGCTTTCCAGACGATGGTGCCCGAGCCGGTACGCTCGCCGCGGAACCAGCCGTTCAGCATCGGCCCGACCGACAGCGCGATCGCCGGGATATTTACCGTCGCGGCGGCCATGAGGCAGGCGGGGGTGGTCTTGTCGCAGCCGATGGTGAGCACCACGCCGTCGAGCGGGTAGCCGTAGAGCACCTCCACCAGCCCGAGATAGGCGAGGTTGCGATCGAGCCCCGCGGTCGGGCGCTTCCCGGTCTCCTGGATCGGGTGCACCGGGAACTCGATGGCGATGCCACCCGCCTCGCGGATGCCCTCGCGCACCCGCTTGGCGAGCTCCACGTGATGGCGGTTGCAGGGGGAGAGATCCGAGCCGGTCTGGGCGATGCCGATGATCGGCCGGCCGCTCTGCAGCTCCTCCTGGCTGAGGCCGAAATTCATGTAGCGCTCGAGATAGAGCGCGGTCATGTCGGCGTTGGCCGGGTTGTCGAACCAGGCGCGGGAGCGCAGCTTGCCGGGGGTTGTACTCGGGCCATGCATGGTGGTTGCTCCTGCGGTTCAGGCGACGTCGAAACGGTAGATCGAGCTGTGCCGGTAGGTTGCACCGGGGTCGAGCCGGGCGGACGGGAAGTCGGGACGGTTGGGCGCGTCGGGCCAGACCTGCGGCTCGAGGCAGATGGCGTCGGACTGGCGGTGCAGCCGGCCGTATTTGCCGGGCACCGAGCCGTCGAGATAGTTGCCGGCGTAGAACTGAACGCCGGGCTGGTCGGTGTGGAGCTCCATCACCCGCCCCGAGGCGGGATCGGCGAGCCGCGCGGCGAGGCGTGGCGCGTCGGCGCGGCGCTCGCCGAGGCAGTAATTGTGATCATAGCCGTGGCGTACGGCAAGCTGTTCATGAACCTCGCGAATCCGGGCGCCGATGGCGCGCGGGGTGCGGAAGTCGAACGGCGTGCCGGCGACCTCCTCCGGTCCGCCGATGGCGACGGTGGCGGCATTCACCGGGATATAGCGGTCCGCCGGGATGGTCAGCACATGGTCGAGCGCGCTGCCGCCCTGCGCGACGCCGGCGAGGTTGAAGAAGCTGTGATTGGTGAGGTTCACCACGGTCGGCCGGTCGGTCGTCGCGGTGAAATCGATGGTCAGCGTGGTGCCCTCGACCGTGTAGGTCACCTCGGTGGCGAGCGTGCCGGGATAGCCCTCCTCGCCGTCGGGCGAGGTATAGGCGAGGGTGAGCCGGGGCGCGGGAGTATCGACCAACTCCTTGATGGTCCAGATCTTCCGGTCGAATCCGGCCAGTCCGCCATGGATCGCGTTGGTGCCGTTATTGGCCGCCAGCGGAAAGGTTGCCCCGTCGAGATCGAAGGTTGCCCCGGCGATGCGGTTGGCGAAGCGCCCGACGGTGGCGCCGAAATAGCGGCGGTTGGCGACATAGCCGGCGAGATCGTCCTGGCCGGTGATGACGTCGGCCAGCCGCCCCGTGCGATCGGGCACGAACAGGGACTGGATCGCCGCGCCATAGGTCATGATGCGGGCCTCGAAGCCGCGCGCACCGATCAGGCGGACGAGGTCGACGGGAGCGCCATCCGGCAGCGTGCCGAAGGGCTGGCGGATGACCCGGTCTCCCGCGCCGGTGGGCTCGCCGCTCATGGCTGGTCCTCGATGAAGGGCGGTGCGCTGCGGCGCCGGCCCAGCATGAAGGCGTCGGCCACCAGCACCAGCGGCGCGAGGTCGACATCGCGCGCGCCGCGGCGCACCAGATCGACGAAGTGCCGGTAGATGCCGCGATATTCGGCTTCCTTCTCGTCGACGAGCGTCCGTCCCTCGTGGAACAGCTTCGCCCCGCCAAGGCTCAGCGTGAGGCGCCCGGCATCGGTGTCGACATGGATGTCCCAGGTCTGCGGGCCGGTCTGCAGGAAGTCGAGCTCGGCGCGGATCGGGGTTCCGGCGTCGTCCGAAAAGTCGATCTCGCCGGCGATCGGCGCGGCCCGGTTTTCCGGAAAGGCGAGATCGGCGGCGGTGACGAAGACCGGGCGCGGCAGGATGCGGGTGAGGATCGAGAAGGCGTTGATGGCGGGGTCGAAAACGCCCAGCCCGCCGGGCTCGAAGATCCAGTCCTGTCCCGGGTGCCAGACGCGCACGTCCTCCTTCCAGACGATGGAGACGGAACGGATCTGCCGTTCCGCCAGGAAGGCCCGCGCGGGCTCGACGGCGGGGGCGAAACGGGAGTGCCAGGTGGCGAAGAGGGTCTTCCCCGTGCCTTCCGCCGCGGCCACCAGCGGACCGAGCTCGGCCACGGTTGCACCCGGCGGCTTTTCCAGGAGCACATGCTTGCCGGCCGCGAGGGCGGCCGCGGCCTGGCCGCGGCGCACCTGCGGCGGGGTGCAGAGTGCAACCGCCTCGATATCAGGTGCTTTGGCGAGCAGCTGGTCGAGCGTTTCGTAATGCGCCACGCCCTCCAGCGCGGCGTTGCGGCTGGCGATGGCGACGAGCTCGATGCCCTCGGTGGCGGCGATGGCGGGCACATGCTGGTCGCGGGCGATCTTGCCGAGACCGACGATGGCGAGGCGGATCGGGCTCATCAGCGGCGCTCCTTCGGACTGACCGATCGGTGCAGTGAGGTGGACGATGAGTCCGGCGAAATGGACGATGGGTGCGGTCGGACCGATCGGGGCGACGTGCCGGAAGCCGCCATCGGCTTCGCCCTCACCTGCCCCATGTGAGCACCATGGGGTCGAGCCGGCGGGCGAGTTCGAGGAGGCCGGCGCGGGTGGCGGGGTGCACCGGCGGCAGGGGCGCGCGCAGCGCGTCGCTGGCGATGACGCCGCCGGCCTGCATCAGGATCTTGGCGGTGGCGAAGCCCGCCTGCCGGTTCTCGTAATTGATCAGCGGCAGCCAGCGCTCATAGGCGTCGAGCGCGGCCTCGCGGTCGCCGGCGACATAGGGGTCGATGATCTGGCGGATGCCGTCGGGAAAGCCGCCGCCGGTCATGGCGCCGGTCGCCCCGGCGTCGAGATCGGCCATCAGCGTGATCGCCTCCTCGCCGTCCCACGGCCCCTCGATGGCGGCGCCGCCGGCCGCGATCAGCGCCCGCAGCTTGTTCGCCGCCTGCGGCACCTCGATCTTGAAATAGGCGAGGTTCTCGATCTCGGCCGCCATCTTCGCCAGGAACGGCACGGAGAGCGGCGTGCCGGCGACGGGGGCGTCCTGCACCATGATCGGGATCGAAATGGCGTCGGAGACGCCGCGATAGAACGCGTAGATCTGCGCCTCCGGCACCCGGAAAGTGGCGCCGTGATAGGGCGGCATGATCATCACCATGGCCGCGCCGAGTTCCTGCGCGCGCTTCGAGCGCGCGGCGCAGATGGCGGTCGAGAAATGCGTCGTCGTCACGATCACCGGCACCCGCCCGGCGACATGCTCCAGCACAATGCGGGCGATGGTGTCGCGCTCGTCATCCGCCAGCACGAACTGCTCGGAGAAATTGGCGAGGATGCAGATGCCGTGCGAGCCGGCGTCGATCATGAAGTCGATCGCCCGCTTCTGGCCATCGAGGTCCAGCGTGCCGTCGGCATGGAACACCGTCGGCGCCACGGGGAAGACGCCGGAATAGCGGGGGGTAGGGGACGGGGAAACAGGCATGAGGGAATCCGGCAGGCTCACTCGGTGGCGCCGTGGCGGCGCAGGCCATTGAAGATGACGTTCATCATCGCTGTGTTCGCGGCCTCGGCATCGCCCTTCTCGATGGCGTCGACGATACGCTCATGGGCGAGGACGGCAATGTCCCGCTCCGGCTCGGCGACGGGCGCGCTGAGCAGGAAGGAGGCGCGCAGGGCCGCCTCGATCACCGCGCCGACCGAGCGCATGAAGGGATTGCCCGAGGCATTGGCGATGGCGACGTGAAGGGCGAGGTCGCCATCGGCGAAGCCGGGCGAATCGAACGGCTCGCGGCGCATGGTGGCGATGGCGGCGCGCATCGTGGCGACGTCGGCGGGGCTGCGCCGCTCGGCGGCGAGCGCGGCGGCGCGGGGCTCGACGGCGAGGCGGATCTCGGCGAGATCGCGCAGGAAGCGGCGGTCGATGCCGGCATCGAGGTGCCAGGCCAGCACGTCGGAATCGAACATGTTCCAGGCGGCGCGCTCGCGCACCACGGTGCCGACCCGCGCCTTGGTCGAGAGCAGCCCCTTGGCGACCAGCGTCTTGACGCTCTCGCGCAGCACCGGGCGGGAGACGCCGAACAGCAGCGTGAGCTCGGCGTCGCCCGGCAGCTTGGCGCCCTCGGCGTAGCGGCCGGCGATGATGTCGATGCCCACCGTGCGGGCGACCTCGGCATGGTTGGAATGGGCGCGGCGGGCGGGTATCACGACGATGCGGGCGGTCACGTCGGCGTCTCCCCGGCTCGGGCCGGCACGCCCGCCGCCCCCGCGCGGCGCCCAGGGGCGCACGCCCGACCGGCACGCGCAGGCGAACGGACGAAGGGCATGGCGGCGTCTCTCCCTGCCGGTCGGCCGGGTGCTTCTTCGGGCACCGTGGTTCCGGCGAGGGAAGTCATGCCACAGCTTCGGGCGGCTGAAAAGTCATATTATATGATCGTTGCGGAAGGCCGCGCGGCGGCGGGCGCGGGCGCGCTGGATCGGATGCGGGGCGCATGATAGGGCGTGCGCGCGCCGCTGTCCCCTGTCCCGACTGCCCGCAAGGCTCCCGATGACGCGCCTTTCGCCGCGACCCGTGATCTATCTGGCCGGTCCCGACATCTTCCGGCGCGACGGCGTCGCCGAGGGCGAGCGGCTGAAGGCGATCTGCGCGCGGCTGGGGCTCGAGGGGCTCTACCCGCTCGACGGGCCGGCGCTCGCCGATGCCGGCGCGATCCGCGCCAACTGCCTCGCGCTGATCGACCGGGCCGACGCGGTGCTGGCCAATATCGCGCCGTTCCGCGGGCCGCATATGGATCCGGGCACGGCCTATGAGATCGGCTATGCGGTGGCGCGCGGGCGGCCGGTCTATCTGTGGTCCGCCGAGCCGCGCACGTTGCGCGCGCGCATTCCCGACAACGGCCGTGGCGAGGTGCCCGCCCGCGACGGCGAGGGGCTGCTGATCGAGGATTTCGGCCTGCCCGAGAACCTGATGATCGCCCCGCCCGGCGCCGTGGTCTCGCCGGGCCCGGAGGCGGCGCTGGAGCGGGCGGCGGCGGAACTCTCGCGCAACGTCACCGCGCGGCGCGTGCAGGCCATGGGCCGGCGCATGGTGCTGGCGAGCTTCCTCGCCAGCCTCGCGGCGGCGCTCGCGGCGGGCTATGTGGCGAACCGCCTGCTGTGGCCGTGAGGCCGCGGGCGCCCGGCCGGTCGGACAGCACCGGCCGGGTGAGCGGAATGACTACTTGAACAGCACCAGCAGCAGGCTCTGGCCGGCCTTCGAATCGAGCTCGGCGGCGGTCAGCTTGCCGTCCTTCTTCTTGTCGGCGGACTTGAAGCGGGCGCGGACGATGTTCAGCCACTCGTCCATTTCCAGCGTCTGGTCGCCGTCATGGTTGACCTTGGCCCAATCCTTCTTGGTCAGGCGGCCTTCCGTCTCGTCGGGCTCCAGCGTGGTGTCGCCGTCCGGATTGATCTGCGCGAACAGCTTGGTGCCGAGGTCGATCGCCTCGACCACGGTCAGCGTGCCGTCGGGCGCCTTGCCGAGCTTCGAGAGCGCTTCCGCGCCGGTGAGGGCGGAGGCGGTGCCGATCAGGCCGAGGGAGAGAAAGCCGGCAACCCCGGCGACGGCGCCGAGTCGGGTGAGAGAGTGGCGCATGGGCGTATCCTTTTTCGCCGAGAGCTGAGGAGCGAGGGCATTCCCGTTCCAATCGCTGCCGCACGGCGAGGTTCCGATGCTGCGCACACCGGCGCGTCGGCTGGCCGCGACCGCTACAGCGTGGCGAGGCGATCGGGGCGAAGTCATGGCGGTAATATCGCGCGGGCGGTCCGTGTGACGGCGGACCCCCGACAGGTCGCCTCGGCCCGGTCGCCCCGGCCGGGGCGGGATCGCGATCAGACCGCATCCCATGCCGCCCGCTATGCCGCGTCCCACGCCGGGGCGAGGCCGGCGGGGCTGACGATGCGCCCGTCCGGCCGGGCCAGCGCGTGGATCGCCGCCATCTCCGCCTCCGACAGGGCGAAGTCGAACACGGCGAGGTTTTCCGCCGCGCGCGCCTCGCTCACCGTCTTCGACAGGGCGACGACGCCCTGCTGCTGCACCAGCCAGCGCAGCACCACCTGCGCCACCGAGCGCCCGTGCCGGGCGGCGATCTCCTTCAGCGCGGCGTCCTTCAGCACGGCGCCGTCGGCCATGGCGAAATAGGCGGTGATGGAGAGCCCCGCCGTGCGGGCGGCGGCGAGGAGGCGGCGCTGGTCGATATAGGGGTGGTACTCGACCTGGTTGGTGACCAGCGGCGCCGCGCTCAGCCGCTCCGCCTCGGCCATCAGCGCCAGGTTGAAGTTGCTCACGCCGATATGGCGGACCTTGCCGGCGGCCCGCGCCTCGTTCAGCGCGGCGATCGGCTCGGCGAGCGGCACCGACGGGTTCGGCCAGTGCAGCAGCAGGAGGTCGACATAGTCGGTGCGCAGCTTCTTCAGGCTCTCCTCGACCGAGGCGATGAGGGCGTCGTGGCGGTATTTGTCGACCCACACCTTGGTGGTGAGAAAGATGTCGGCGCGCGGCACGCCCGAGCCGGCGATGGCCGCGCCGACCTCGGCCTCGTTGCCGTAGATCTGGGCGGTGTCGACGTGGCGGTAGCCGAGCCTCAACGCGGCCGGCACCATGCGCAGCACATCGGTGCCGGAGACGCGGAAGGTGCCGAAGCCGAGCGCGGGGATGGCGGCGCCATTGGCGGTGACGTTGTGCATGTCGGTCTCCTTGTCGGGCCTTTGCAAGAGTTAGGCAGCCTGGCCGGCCGGCGCCAGCCGGCGGTCGAGCGCGCCGCTCCACAGCGTCAGGCCGAGCGCGCCGGTCACCAGCAGCGCGCCGACCCAGGGCGTCGCGCCGAGGCCGAGCGGGGAATCGACCACGCGGCCGCCGATCCACGCGCCGACGGCGATGCCGAGATTGAAGGCGGCGATGTTCAGGGCCGAGGCGACGTCCACCGCGCCCGGACGGTAGCGGCGGGCGAGCTCGACCACATAGAGCTGGAGGCCCGGCACATTGGCGAAGGACAGGAAGCCGAGCGCGGCCAGCGTCACCAGTGTCGCCAGCGGCGAGACGGCGGTGAAAGTGAAGGCGACTAGCGTCGCCGCCTGCAGCGCGAACAGCACGGCCAGCGCCCGCACCGGGTCGCGGTCGGCGATGCGCCCGCCGACGAGGTTGCCGGCGGCGATGGCGAGGCCGTAGAGCACCAGGATCAGGCTGACCTGATGGCTGGCGAAGCCGGTGATCTGCTCGAGGATGGAGGCGAGGAAGGTGAAGGCGACGAAAGTGCCGCCATAGCCGAGCGCGGTCATGCCGAAGGCGATCAGCAGCCGGCCGGAGCCGAGCACGCGGACCTGATCCAGCAGCGGGGTGGGCGGGGCCTTGGCGAGGTTCGACGGCAGCAGCAGCAGGATGCCGGCGAGCGCTACCGCGCCGAGCCCGGCCACCGCCCAGAAGGTGGCGCGCCAGCCGAACGTCTGGCCGATGAAGGTGCCGAGCGGCACGCCGGTGACGATGGCCACCGTCAGCCCGGTGAACATCAGCGCGATGGCCGAGGCGCGCCGGTCGGCGGGCACGAGGCCGGCGGCGATGGTGGCGCCGACCGAGAAGAACACGCCATGGGCCAGGGCGGAGACGATGCGCGCGACCAGCAGCATCTCGTAGGAGGGGCTGAGCGCGGCGGCGGTATTGCCGGCGATGAACAGGCCCATCAGCCCGGCGAGCAGGGTCTTGCGGCCCACCCGGCCGGTGAGCGCGGTGAGCACCGGCGCGCCGAAGGTGACGCCGAGCGCGTAGACGCTGACGATCAGCCCGGCGAGCGGCAGGGTGATGTGGAGATCGGCCGCCACGGTCGGCAGCAGGCCGACGATGACGAATTCGGTGGTGCCGATGGCATAGGCGGCGATGGTCAGCGCGAACAGCGCGACCGGCAGGGTGCGGATGGACATGACGGCTCCGTTCCGTGCCGGCACGCCGGCCCGGTTCGAGGATGGATGCGGGTTGATGTCGATATGCGCCCGCCGGGCTTGCGCGATAAGCCGGGGCGGGGGAGCATCACCCTTGAACTCAATTCAACAGTGAGCGCCGGGATGGATAATCGCGCCGGGGAAATGGAGGTGTTCCTGACCGTGGCCGAGCGCGGCAGCTTCTCGGCGGCCGGGCGGCGGCTGGGGCTTTCCACCTCGGCGGTGAGCAAACTCGTCTCCCGCATCGAGGCCCGGCTCGGGGCGCGGCTGCTGGTGCGCACCACCCGGGCGCTGACGCTGACGCCGGAGGGCGAGATCTATGGCGAGCGCGCCCGGCGCATCCTCGCCGAGATCGACGCGGCCGAGCGGCTGATCGCCGCCGGGGCCGCCGCCACCCCGCGCGGCAAGCTGCGGGTGAGCGCCTCGATCGGCTTCGGCGAGCGCTGCCTGACGCCGCTGGTGCCGGAATTCCTCGCCCGCTACCCGCAGGTGCAGCTCGACCTGTCGCTGACCGACGCGGTGATCGACCTGATGGCGGAGCGCGCCGATATCGCGCTGCGCTCCGGGCCGCTGCACGATTCCGGGCTGAAGGCGCGCAAGGTGATGGAGAGCCCGCGGGTGATCGTGGCCTCGCCCGCCTATCTGGCGCGGCACGGCACGCCGCAGCGGCCGGAGGACCTCGCCGGGCACAACTGCCTGCGCTTCAATTTCCGCCGCAGCACCGACGACTGGCCGTTCCGCGATCCCGCCTCGGGTCGCGCCTATGCGCTGCCGGTGGCGGGCAATCTCGAGGGCAACAGCGGCGCCATGCTGCGCCACCTCGCGCTGGACGGGCTGGGCCTCGCCCGCATGGGCCGCTTCCACGCCGGGCCGGACATCGCGGCGGGCCGGCTGGTGCCGGTGCTGGAAGCCTTCAACGGCGGCGATGTCGAGCACATCCACGCGCTGTTCGTGGGGCACGAGCACCTCGCCACCCGCATCCGCGCCTTCGTCGACTTTCTGGTCGAGCGGATCGGCGAGGCCGGCGCGCCGCGCGGGTGAGGTTATTGCCGGACGGCGGGCGCCGGGCCACCCCGTCGGGTGCCCGGCGCCGTTGGTCGCGCGGGGGGCGCCGCCGGTCAGCCCGGCCCCATTCTCTTCGCGCAGGCGTTCTCGTGGCGGATCATCGAGATGACGGTGACGATGCAGGCGGCCGCGGCGAGGGCGGCGATCAGCATCAGCAGGCTCGGCGCGTCGGCGAAGGTGAAATAGGCCTTCGCCCCTTCCCAGGTGGTGATGGGGGCGGAATTCATGCGCGTGCTCCGTGGATGGTGGACGGGAGAGTGAGGCGCAGCCGGGCGCGCCGCCCGGCCGCCGTGGTTCATTCGGCCGGGCTCACCGCGTCGAGGCTGTCGAAGGCCGGGATGCGCGCTTCCGGATAGGCCTTCACCGGCACCTCGGCGAGGTCGAGGCCGGCGATCTCCGAGGCGCGGTCGACCCGCAGCAGGCCGGCGAGCTTCAGCACATAGGACAGGCCGTAGCCGGGCAGGAAGCCGAGCAGGGCGAAGACGATCATGCTCTTGAACTGGCCGAGGAAAGACACCGCGGGGCCGTCGACGTTCGGATAGCCGGCGGCGAATATGCCGGCCGCCAGCAGGCCCCAGACGCCGCCGAAGCCGTGCACCGCCACCGCGCCCACGGCGTCGTCGATCTTGAAGCGCATCACCAGGAAGTCGTTGATCTTGGGGATGGCGCAGCCGCCGATGAAGCTGATCAGGAAGGCCAGCGGGGGATAGTAGACGTCGAGCCCGGAGGCCGAGGAGATGACGCCGACCAGCGCGCCGGACATCATCCAGAACGGATCGCGGGTAACGAGGTAGCAGCCGATCATGCCGCCGGCGACGCCCATCAGCGTGTTGAAGGCGAAGGCGGAGAGCGTGGTCGGCGTGTTGTAGATGCTCATCCACGTGCCGCCATTGTAGATGATGCAGCCGCCGAGGAAGCCGAAGAAGCCCATCACGATCAGCATCAGGCCGATCAGCGACATCGGCATGTTGTGGCCCATGATGTGGTTGATGCTGCCATCGGCGTTGAAGCGGCCGATGCGGGGCCCGAGATTGATCAGCACGCCGAGGGTGAAGAAGCCGGCGACCATGTGGACGCAGCCGGCGGCGCCGATGTCGTGCAGGCCCCATTGCGTGGTCAGCCAGCCTTCCGGATGCCAGCCCCAGGAGGCGCCGAGAATCCAGACAACGCCGCCCAGCACCATGGCGAGAATGGTGAAGCCGGACATGCGGATGCGCTCGATCACCGAACCCGACATGATCGAGGCGGTGGTGGCAGCGAACAAGGTGAAGGCGGCCCAGAAGATGCCGGAGGCGTTGTCGCCGAGGTTCGGCCCCATGGACTGGCTCCAGGGGATGCCGGCCGAGGCGGCCTCGGACACGGTGAAGCCGGTGGGGAAGGCGAGATAGACCCACCAGCCGACGAAATAGAAGGTCGGCACCAGGAAGGCGAAGGCGAGCAGGTTCTTGAGCCCCGAGGCCAGCGCGTTCTTGGCGCGCGAGGCGCCCATCTCATATGCGAGGAAGCCGGCGTGGATGGCGATCATCAGCGCCGTGCACCACCAGTAGAACACCTCCGCATTGACCGTGTTGGTCAAGGCCACCGCCTTTTCCAGCGCCTCGATCTTGGCCATCAGATCAGCGTTTTCCATCGTCCAACCCCTGTCGCATGGTGCGCCGTGCCCCGTTTCCGATGAATGACGTAGAGGCGACAGGCGAAGCACGAGCCATGCCAAGGTCGATCGCGCCACGCTGACGTAGCGTATGCCGCTGGAACGACGCAGGGATTCAGCGCGATGACGGGGCGGCGACCGGATACTCCCGATATTCCTCGGCGCCGTTACTGCCGCAATGCCGGGCATTGCGCGATAACGCTGCGGAAGCGTGCACCGTTGCGGTGCAGCGATCCGGCCGGTCTCGGGAGGGCCACCTTGGCGGGGGGGCTCCCCGCGCGGGGGACGAATACTTGCCGTTGGGGAATTATTACGCAGCGTCAGACGGCGACGACTCCGGCGGCGTCGGCGCGCTGGCCAGGGTGGCGAAGCGGCCGGGACGCAGCCGCGCGGTAGCGAAATCCGCCGCGCAGTCCGGCGAGGCGAGATAGGCGAGCTCGCGCTCGCGCGGCTCGAGCAGGGGGTCGAGCGCCCTCAGCTCGGCGTCGACGCGGCCGGGGTGGCAGTGCACCAGGATGCGGTTTCCCCCGCCCGCCAGCGCCCGGCGGAACACCTGCCGGAACGGCACGCGGTCGGAGAAGTCGTAGAGGCCGCGAAAGCTGTCATTGGTCGGTATGCCGGCCGCGGCGGCCTCGCGGTCGAGCCAGCGCGAGAGCGCGCCGATCACCGCCACCTTGGCGAGGTGGCCGCGCCGCAGCGCACCCGGCAGGGGCTCGGTGCAATGGCGCAGCCACACGCTTCCCGCGGGGTAGCGGCGGGCGAGAGCGTCGATCAGCGCGGCCCGCACGCCGGGCAGTACATGGGCGTGCTGGTGGCCGTCGACGAAATCGGGCGGGCCGCCCCAGACCTCCTCGAAGGCGTCGAGCTGGGCCTCGATCTCGTCGCGCAGCGCCCCCGCCGGCAGGCGCCCCGCATAGGCCTGGCGAATCAGCGTGCCGATCCGCGGCAGGCGCCCGTCGACGGCGATGCCGGGCGCGCCGGTGAGCGGGCGCTGCTCGGTGAGGGTGAGATGCAGGCCGACATCGGCGGGGGCGGTCGCGACAAGCCGCCGCAGCCCCGGGCCGTGCCGCCGCCAGGCCGGCAGGCCGGTCATCGCGCCGGTCGCGGAGAGGCGGCCCAGCGCCACGAGTTCTTCGATGCCCGCGCAAACGCCGGCGCTCAGACCGTAATCGTCGGCGCACACCACAATCGTTTTCAAATCGCCCGCCATTGAATGCGCAGTCTCATAAAAATCACAATCCGTGAGCACTTAGGAAGAACTTTCACACCTCTCGGAGCGCGCGGCCGGGGCTTCCCACCCGCCCACATCTGACAGCCATCCGCAACCCTTTCCCGAGTGCCTCCCATGCTCGCTCCCGCCGCGAGAAGAGCCCGTTCGATCTCGATCGTCGTTCCGGTCTTCAATGAAGCGGGGTCGCTGGCCCTGCTGCACCAGCGCCTTTCCGCCGTCCTCGACACGCTTCCCGACATGCAGCGCGAACTCGTCTTCGTCGACGACGGCAGCCGCGACGACAGCTTCAGCGCGCTGGTCGGGCTCAGCCTGACCGATCCCGCCGTGCGCGCCATCCGTTTCGCCCGCAATTTCGGCAAGGAAGCGGCGATGGCCGCAGGGCTCCAGGCCGCGACCGGCGACATCGTCGTGCTGATGGATTCCGACCTGCAGCACCCGCCCGAGCTGATCCCGGAGATGATCGAGCGCTGGCGCGCCGGCGCGCAGATGGTCATCGCCGTGCGGCGCTCGCGCGACACCGACCCGGCGGCGCGGCGGCTGTGGAGCCGGGCCTTCTACCGCTTCTTCCAGTTCATGAGCGAGGTCCACATCCCCGAGGGCGCCGGCGATTTCCGTCTGTTCGACCGGGCGGTGGTGGACGCGATCAATTCGCTGCCCGAACGCAACCGCTTCATGAAGGGCATCACCTCCTGGGTCGGCTTCCGGCAGGAGGAGATCGAGTTCGACGTCGCCGAGCGGGCGGCGGGCACCTCGTCCTTCTCCTTCATCCGGCTACTGCGCTATGCGATGGACGGGCTGTCGTCCTTCTCCATGGTGCCGCTCCGGGTCTGGTCGCTGATCGGGGTGGCGCTCGCGGCCCTGTCCGGCGTCTATGGTCTCTATCTGATCGGCGAGGTGATCTTCCTCGGGGTGCGCACGCCGGGCTTCGCCTCGATCATGGTCTCCACCCTGTTCCTGTCGGGCGTGCAGCTGATCAGCCTCGGCGTGATCGGCGAATATATCGGCCGGATCTTCACCGAGGTGAAGCAGCGCCCGCTCTATCTGGTGGCCGACCGCATCGGCTTCGGTGCGCCCGCCGCCCCCGCCCTGACCCGTTCCCCGGTCCTTGACGAGATCGCCCTGTGAGTTCGCGTAGCCTTGCCGTCTCTCCCGCCGCGCCGTCGCGCCTGCTGCCCGAGGCCGTGGCCCGCGCCTGGCGCTCGACCTCGCTGACGCGCCTCGTCTCGCTCGCCCTGTTCGCGGGCCTCGCGCTGTGGATCGTGCTGGTCTACCGCGACTACGGCGTCAGCAATGACGAGCCGGTGCAGCATACCTACGGACAGTTGCTGTGGGCTTGGTACCGCAGCGGCTTCGCCGACGACAGCGCCTTCCACTACAAGAACCTCTATCTCTATGGCGGCCTGTTCGACCTGATCGCCGCCGGGCTCGCCGAGCGGCTGCCGATGCCGGTCTATGAATTGCGGCATCTGCTGTCGGCGAGCTTCGGGCTGCTCGGCCTCGTCGCGGTCTGGCGGCTCGCCCGGCTGCTGGCCGGGGAGAAGGCCGGCATCCTCGCCGTGCTGCTGCTCGCCGTCACCGGCATGTATGGCGGGGCGATGTTCACCCACACCAAGGACGTGCCGTTCGCGGCGATGATGGCGTGGGCCCTCTATTATATCACCGTGATCGCGCGCGACCTGCCGGCGGCGCCCGCCACCGGCACGGCGGTGAAGCTCGGCGTCGCGGTGGGCTGCGCGCTGGGGCTTCGCGTCGGCGGCATCTTCGCGGTGTTCTATCTGGGGGTGACGCTGCTCGCCGCCACCGTGCTCTACCGCGATCCGCGGATGCTCGGCCGGGCCATCCTGAGCTTGCTGCCGGCGGTGCCGGTGACGCTGGCGATCATGGCGGCGACCTGGCCGTGGTCGGTGCTCAACACCACCAACTTCCTCGAGGCGGCCACCGCCTTCAGCCATTTCGACTTCGACCTCGAGACGCTGTTCGCCGGCAAGGAACTCCCCATCGGCCAGATCCCGGCGGACTACATGGTGACCTATCTCGCCATCAAGCTGCCGGAGGCGATGCTGTTCGGCATCGCGGCGGGGCTGGTGCTGGCGATCGCCGGGCTCTGGCGCGGGCGGATCGACCGGCGCCGGGCGATGGTGGCGCTGCTGCCGCTGGCGCTGGCGATCCTGTTTCCGATCGCGTTCACGCTCATCACCCGCCCACCGCTCTATAACGGCATCCGGCATTTCCTGTTCGTGATCCCGGCGGCGAGCGTCGCGGCCGCGCTCGGTTTCGCGGCGCTGTGGCGCTGGTCGCGGACGCGGCCGGCGGCGGTGCGGCTCGCCGTCGCCTCGCTGGCGGGGGCGGTGTTCGCCTTCAACGCGGTGACGTTCCTGCGCCTCCACCCGTTCGAGTATGTCGGCTACAACCAGCTGGTCGGCGGGCTGGCCGGGGCGGACGGGCGCTATGAGGGCGACTACTGGTCGACCAGCCTGCGCCAGGCGGCGCTGCGGCTGCGCAAGGGCGTCGTGCTGGAAGGCCGGGCGCTGGCGCATCCCTACAAGGTCGCCGTCTGCGCCGAGCCGGACCAGATCGCCCCCTATCTCGGCCCCGACTTCACCATCACCCAGGACTGGGACGAGGCCGACTTCTTCCTCACCGCCAACAATGTCGGCTGCGACGATGTGATGAAGGGCTTCGGCTACCGCACCGTGAACCGGCTGGGCGTGGCGCTGGCGACGGTCAAGGATCTGCGCGACGAGCACGGCCTGCACACGCCGCTGCCCTGGGGCGACGACGACACCGCCCCGCCCGAGGCGCCCGCGGTGTCCTCGCTGCAGGGCGCGCCCTCGGTCGCCAGCGCCCGCGCCAAGCCGTGACGGAGGGAGCCGTGAGCGCGCTGCGGCTGCCGCACTTCCTGCTCTTCGCCGCGCTCGGGCTCGGCGGCACGGCGGTCCATTACGCCGTGCTGGCGGGGCTGGTGCAGGTCGCGGGGGCGGGGGTGGTGAGCGCGACGACGCTCGGCTTCATCTGCGGCGGCCTCGTCAATTACACGCTCAGCCGGCAGCTCGTGTTCCGCTCGCGCCGGCCCCATGGCGAGGCGATAACGCGGTTCTTCACGGTGGCGCTGTCGGGGCTGCTGCTCAACGCCGCGCTGATGGCGCTGCTGGTCGACCGTCTCGCGCTGCCCTGGCTGCCGGCGCAGATGGCGGTCACGGGCCTGCTGGTGGTCTGGCACTATGCCGGCAACGCGCTGTGGACCTTTGCCGAGCGCCGCGCAGCGTGAGCGCCCGCCCGCCGCTCAGGTCTCCGGGGCGAGGGGCAGCGCGAGCGTGACCCGCCCGCCGCCCTCCGGGCCGGCGGGGTGGATGCGGATCTCGCCCTCATGGGCGGTGATGATGGAGCGGCACATGGCGAGGCCGAGGCCCATGCCGTTCGGCTTGGTGGTGTAGAAGGGCTCGAACGCCTTCTCCGCCGCCTCCGCGCTGAAGCCCGGCCCGCTGTCGGCGACATCGATGACGATCCGCCCCTCCGCGCGCCGGGCGCGCACCGAGAGCCGGCGCTCGTCGGCCGGCAGCGCCTGCATCGCCTGCATGGCGTTGATGGCGAGGTTCATGAGCACCTGCTGGATCAGCACGCGGTCGCCGTCGATGCGCGCGCCGGCGGCCTCGATGGCCGGCGCGAGCGCCACCTGCGCCGCCGCGATGTCGGGGGCGAGCAGGTGCAGCGCCTCCTCGACCAGCGCGCCGATCTCGACCAGGCTGCGCTCGGGCTCGACCTTGCCCATCATCCGGCGCACCCGGCGCACCACCTCGGAGGCGCGGCGGGCGGCGGCGGCGGCCTCGTCGAGCGCGAGCCGGACCTCGCCGAGATCGGGCGGGTCGCGGTCGAGCCAGCGGCGGCCGGCGGCGGCGTTGGCGGCGATGGCGGCGAGCGGCTGGTTGATCTCGTGGGCGATGGTGGCGGAGACCTCGCCGAGCGTCGCCGCCCGCAGCGCGTGCTCGAGCTGGCCGCGGGCGCGCTCCAGCGCCTCCTGCGCCTTCACCCGCTCGGTGATGTTGACGACGCTCGCCTGCACCCGGTCGAGGTTGCCGTCGGGCGGGAAGTTGAAGGCGACGAGCACGCGCAGCAACTCGCCCGAGCGGGTGCGCACGGTGGTCTCGGCCTCGTAGCTCGGCTGGCCGGTGGAAAGGGCGACGAGGAAATTGCCGAAGTTCTGCGCGTTGTCGGGCAGGAACTCGTCGAGCCGGGTGAAGAACTCGCCCTTGCTGGCGACCCCCATCAGCCGCAGCGCGGTGCCGTTGACGTCGGTCACCGGGGTCAGCGCGCGCAGGCGGCGCCCGATCTCGGGATGCTCGGCGAGATGGCGTTCCAGATCGGTGACGCCGGAGGCGACGATGGCGTCGAGCTCGGCCTTCAGCGGGCGCAGGTCATGCTCCCAGATGGCGACCGCCAGCGTCTCGAAGATGGTGCGGTAGCGCTGCTCGCTGCGGCGCAGCGCGGCGTCGGCGGCGATGCGCTCGGAAATGTCGGTGTTCGACTGGAGGATCGCGCCCGGCCGGCCACCCGCGCCGGTGCGGCGCCAGCGGCTGGCGAGGTGGAGCGTCGCGCCCGCCCGCGTGGTCTGGACGATCTCGCCCTCCCAGGTGCCGCTCGCGGCCAGCGCGGCCTCGATCGCGGCACGGGGCGCCGGAAAGCGGGTGGCGAGGAAGTCGTGCGGGTCGCGACCCCAGGCGGCGTCGAAGGACCAGCCATAGAGCCGCTCGGCGCCCTTGTTCCAGTAGAGCACCCGCCCCTTCGCGTCGGTGAGGTAGATGGCGTCGCTGGTGACGTCGAGCAGTTCCGCCTGCGATTCGAGGGTGAGCTTGTCGGCATGCCGCCGCAGCAGGATCAGCGCCGTGGCGATGATGGCCGCCAGGCTGAACAGCAGGCGCAGCACCACCTCGAGCGAGGCGTCCTCGCCATGCACGATGGCGAAGCTGACGAGGGTGAGCGCGATGCAGCCGGCGGTCGCGAGCGCGAGGACGCGGTGCGCGCCGGCGTCGGCGACGATGATCAGCACCACGACATACATGACCGCGACGGCGCTGCCGAGCGTGGTCGCTGTGTCGATGGCGAAGATGGCGGCGGCGAGCAGGCCGGCACCGGCGCAGCGGCCGGCGAGCGCAAGCGGACCCGGCGCGGGACGTCGTTTCATCGGCTGTTCCCGTACGGTATCCTTGAAAGCGGGCCGCACGTTAGTCGCATCGCCGGTTGCATGTCAGTATCCGGACGCAGCGGCCATCATGTACTATGGTCTATGTGACGCTACGTCAGGATCGCGGCCGGCTCAATGGCGCAGGCCCGGCGCCTCGCGGCCGGTGCTCGCCACATATTCGGTATAGCCGCCGCCATACTGGCGTACGCCGTCCGGGCTCACCTCCAGCACCCGGTTCGACAGCGCGGCGAGGAAATGCCGGTCGTGGCTGACGAACAGCATGGTGCCCTCATATTCCGCCAGCGCCGCGATGAGCATTTCCTTGGTGGCGATGTCGAGATGGTTGGTGGGCTCGTCGAGCACGAGGAAGTTCGGCGGGTCGTAGAGCATGCGGGCCATGGCGAGGCGGGCCTTCTCGCCGCCCGAGAGCACGCGGCAGCGCTTCTCGACGTCGTCGCCGGAAAAGCCGAAGCAGCCGGCGAGGTTGCGCAGCGAGCCCTGGCCGGCCTGCGGGAACGCGTCCTCCAGCGTCTCGAACACGGTGCGCTCGCCCTCCAGCACGTCCATGGCGTGCTGGGCGAAATAGCCCATCTTCACGCTGCCGCCGCGCTGGACCGAGCCGGCGTCCGGGTCGGTGGTGCCGGTGACGAGCTTGAGCAGGGTCGACTTGCCGGCGCCGTTGACGCCCATGACGCACCAGCGCTCGCGCCGGCGGACGTGGAAATCGAGCCCCTCATAGATGCGCCGCGCGCCATAGGCCTTGGCGACGCCCTTGAGGCTGACCACGTCCTCCCCCGAGCGCGGCGCCGGGGGAAAGTCGAACGCCACCGACTGGCGCCGGCGCGGGGGCTCGACGCGGTCGATCTTCTCCAGCTTCTTCACCCGGCTCTGCACCTGCGCGGCATGGGAGGCGCGCGCCTTGAAGCGCTCGATGAAGGCGATCTCCTTGGCCAGCATCGCCTGCTGGCGCTCGAACTGCGCCTGCTGCTGCTTCTCGGCCAGCGCGCGCTGCTGGGCGTAGAACTCGTAGTCGCCGGAATAGGTGGTGAGGCTGCCGGCGTCGATCTCGACGACCTTGCCGACGATGCGGTTCATGAAGGCGCGGTCGTGCGAGGTCATCATCAGCGCGCCCTCGAAGCCGCGCAGGAAATCCTCCAGCCAGATCAGGCTCTCGATGTCGAGATGGTTGGAGGGCTCGTCGAGCAGCATCACGTCGGGCTTCATCAGGATGATGCGGGCGAGCGCGACGCGCATCTTCCAGCCGCCGGAGAGCTTGCCGACATCGCCCGCCATCATCTCCGGCGAGAAGCCGAGCCCGTCCAGCACCTCGCTGGCGCGGCCCTCCAGCGCGTAGCCGCCCAGCTCCTCGAAGCGGGCCTGCACCTCGCCGTAACGCTCGACGATGGTGTCCATCTCGTCGAGGCGCTCGGGATCGGCCATGGCCGATTCGAGCTCGGCGAGCTCGGCGGCGACCGAGCTCACCGGCCCCGCGCCGTCCATCACTTCCGCGAGCGCGCTGCGCCCCGCCATCTCGCCGACATCCTGGCTGAAATAGCCGATGGTGATGCCGCGATCGACCGCGACCTGGCCCTCGTCGGGCGCCTCCTCGCCGGTGATCAGCCGGAACAGCGTGGTCTTGCCGGCGCCGTTGGGGCCGACCAGGCCGATCTTCTCGCCCTTCAGCAGCGTCGCCGACGCCTCGATGAAGACGATCTGCCTGCCGTTCTGCTTGCTGATGGAATCGAGCCGGATCATGCGCGCGGGATGCCCTTCTGGTGCGGTGCGCGCGGATTAGGCCATAAGACCGGCCGGGGGAAGGCCCGCCGGCGCATGCCTGCCGCGTGGGGCCGGGCCGTGAGGGGTGGCGGGGCGCCGTGCGTTCCGGCGTGCGTGGCGGGCCGGAACGCTCCAGTCTCGCGGGGAGTGCGGAGGGTGTGGAGATGATGAAGGCGGCGCTGTCCCTGCTGCTTGCCGTGCTGCGGATCCCTTTCGAGGCGGCGATCGCGGTGATCGTCATCCTCGACGAGGCGATGCGCCCGCTCTACCGGCCGCTGCTGCGGGCGATCGCCCGGCTCAAGCTGATGGCGCTGTTCGAGGCGTGGGTGGCGGCGCGGCCGCGGGCGGTGATCCTGGTGCTGCTGGGCGCACCCTTCATCATCATCGAGCCGATGAAGATCCTCGGCCTCGTACTGATCGGGCAGGGCGCCTTCCGCACCGGCGCCCTGGTGTTCGGCCTCGCCCATCTCGCCAGCTTCGTGCTGGTCGAGCGCATCTACCGCGCCGGCGAGGCCAAGCTGATGAGCTATCGCTGGTTCGCGACGGTGATGGGCTTCGTGGCGAAGGTGCGTGACGCGGTGCTCGACCGGGTGCGGGCGAGTGCGGCGTGGCGCTGGATCGGGACGGCGCGGGCCCGTGTGCGGGCCTATCTCGACCGTCTCCGGCGTCGCCCGCGCGGATGAGGGGCGGCGGGCGGGGCGCCGCCGGCCCGAAAACCGATCGGTGCATTTTGCTGAAAAAGGGGTGTTGACAGGGCGAGGGGGGTGCCCCTATAAACCGCCCATCGACGGGGCGCCGCCGCACGGCGGGCTTTCGCTCCTCCAAATCTCCTCATGACCTAGGTCGCGAGTTGACCGGCAGCCGCCGGGCAAAGAGGTTTGGTTCGGTCCTGAGGGGAAGCCCTTAGGGTGGGGAATGTGAATTCTCCCTCGGCTCTCGGGTCGAAAAAAACTGCCGGACGGGGCCTTGCAATGAGGTTCGTGGTTCGGTTAAGAGAGCGCCCCGCCGGCAACGGCGAGCCTCTCGAAAGAGACGGAAGACTTTGAAGTGCCTCGCACTTCGGCTGTTTGACAGGTTTGGAAGAAGGAAGAGAGACGTAGGCGGCGGGGTCCTTGCGGGCGCTGTTATCTCCGGGAG
>NZ_JBJGXH010000004.1:0-418296 GCF_045108345.1 Ancylobacter terrae | reverse complement strand
GTCGACGTGCTGTGCTTCGGCGGCACCAAGAACGGCATGGCGGTGGGCGAGGCGGTGATCTTCTTCGACACCGCGCTCGCCGCCGATTTCGACTACCGCTGCAAGCAGGCGGGCCAGCTCGCCTCGAAGATGCGCTTCCTCTCGGCGCCGTGGGTCGGCCTGCTGGAAACCGGCGCCTGGCTCGCCAATGCCCGCCACGCCAATGACTGCGCCACTTGGCTCGCCGCGCAGCTGTCGGGGCTGCCGGGGGTGGAGCTGCTGTTCCCGGTCGAGGCCAACGCCGTCTTCGTCAAGGCTCCGGCCGAGGTGCTGGAGGAATTACGGGCGCGCGGCTGGCGCTTCTACACCTTCATCGGCGGCGGTGCCCGCTTCATGTTCGCCTGGGATGCCGACCCGCAGCGGGTCGACGATCTCGCCGCCGACATCCGAGCGGCGTCCGTGCTCCAGGAGGCGGCAGCCGCGGCACGCTAGAGCAGCGGTTCGATCCGGCGGACGAGGGCGAGCAGGCGCGCATCCTGCCCGCGCGCGGCGGTGAACTGCAGGCCGACCGGCAGCCCGCCCTGCCGGCGGCAGGGGACCGACAGGCTCGGCGCGCCGGTGAGATTGGCGTGGGTGAGGGTGAGGATCTCGTCATCTCCCTCCGCGCTCAGCGCCGGATCGGTATCGGGCGCGACGAAGGGCACGGTCGGGGCGATGATGGCGTCCACTGTGCCGAAGATCGTGTCGAGTTCGTCGGTCCAGCGCGCCTGATGCCGCTTCGCAGCGAGATAGCGAAGCGCCGGCAGGCTCATGCCGGCGCGGATCTGTTCGGCGGTGCCCGGAGCATAGCCGGCGGCGCCGCGCTCGAAGGTCCCGGCGTGCACCAGCGCCGCCTCGGGCAGCAGGATGTCGAGCAGGGCGGCAGCCATGGCCTCGGGAGAGGGCAGGTCGATCGCCACGACCTCCACGCCCGCCCGCTCCAGCCGATGGCGCGCGGCGTCGATGGCGGACCGGACCTCGGGTCGGATGGCGGGGCTCTCCCACTGGCTCGCCGCCACGCCGAGGCGGATCCGCGCGAAGGGCTCGCCGGGCGGACCCATGTCGGGCGCGAGCGCGGCCAGCGCCAGCGTCACATCCTCCGCATTCCGGCCGAGAATGCCGAGGTGATCGAGGCTCGGCGCGAGCGGGTAGACGCCCTGCAATGACAGGAGGCCATGGCTGGGTTTCAGACCGACGATCCCGCAATAGGCCGCCGGCGCGCGGACCGAGCCGCCGGTGTCGGTGCCGAGCGCCAGCGGTACGATGCCCGCCGCCACGGCCGCAGCCGATCCCCCGCTGGACCCGCCGGCGGTGCGGCGGGGATCGCACGGGTTGTTGGTCTGGCCGAAGGCGGGATGGGCGATGCCATAGGCGAATTCCAGCAGGTTGGTCTTGCCGAAGATGATCGCCCCCGCCTGCCGCAGGCGCTGCACGCAGGCGGCGTCCGCGTCGGCGATGAGGGGCGTGAGGGCCTTGGTGGCGCAGGTCGTCGCGATCCCCGCCACATCGATGATGTCCTTGATCGCGAAGGGGATTCCGTGGAGGGGGCCCTTGTCCTCGCCGGCGGCCAGCTCGCGGGTGGCCTGCTCCGCCTGACGCGTCACCTCGGCCGTCATCGGGTCGATGAAGGCGTTGAGGCGGGGTTCCCAGTCCCGCAGCTGATCCATCGCATGCCGGCAGACGTCGATCGGCGTGAAGCGCCCGGCACGGTATCCTTGCCCCAGGGCGTGCACCGACAGGAAGGGTGAGGGAAGGGCCATGTTGTGCGCTCCGGCGGGGTGTCGTCACACCTAGAAGCGGTCTCCCGCGCGAGCAATGAGGACCGCAGTCACCATGACAGCGGTGGCAGGTCGATGCCGGTATCGGTGCCACCGGCAGGAGCAGGCCGGTGACGCGACGAGAAGAGGAGCGGACGGACCGCGGCGACCCCCGCGATGGCTACCGGCACCGCGCTCGAGCACGGCTTCCGTACGCGTGACGACTGCCGGCGTGGAGGGAGAAAACCGCGGGCGGAGCGTACCCGCCTTAAGGAACGGCCCGCGGGCCGTGCATGAGGAACAAAGCAGGGAAGCGGGCCCCTTTCCACGCCGGCGCAGAAGGCGGCGCACGCAGGGCTTTCAATGGAAGTCGCGCGACTTCGGCAGGAGGCGGACCTGACGCGGATGGCCTTGGCGCGGATGGCCCTGGCGCGACTGGCGGCCGGGCAGCCCGCGGCCGTCACCGCGCACGCGCTCATCGACCCCGGGATCGACCTGGGGAGAGGGAAGGGAGCGGGCTCCCGGGTGAACCTCGAACAGGCGGGCGAGCTCGCCGCTCCGGTCGTGGACCCGCTCGGCCATGACATGAACGACGCCCTCCTTGCTCTTCTGCACCCGGCCCTCCACCAGGACGAGGCGCGCGCCCATCACCTGCGCGCGGAAACGCTCGAACAGCCGAGCCCAGATCAGCACGTTGACGATGCCGGTCTCGTCCTCCAGCGTCATGAAGATGGCGTTGCCCTTGCCGGGCCGCTGGCGCACCAGCACGATGCCGGCGGTGCGCACGAAGGTGCCGTCGCGCCCGGCCGCCGTTTCCGCGCTGCTGGCGACGCCCTCCGCCCGGAAGACGGCGCGCAGCATGCCCATCGGGTGACCTTTCAGCGAGAGGCGGGTGGTCTGGTAGTCCACCGCGATCTGCTCGGGCAGGGACATGAGCGGAAGCTGCGCATCCGGTTCGGCGCCGAGTTCGCGCGCTTGCGCCGCCGCGAACAGGGGAAGCGGCGCGTCGTCGGGCAGGCGGCGGACGATCCACGCCGCTTCCCGGCGGTCCAGCCCGAGAGAGCCGAAAGCATCCGCATCCGCCAGCCGTCGCAGCGCCGCGACCGGCAGGCGCGTGCGCATGGACAGCGTCTCGATGTCGGGATAGCCCGCGCCGCGCACCGCCGCGAGGCGCTCCGCCCACACCTGGCCGACTCCGTCGATCTGCCGCAGGCCGATGCGCAGCGCCAGCGCACCGTCCGGCCGACGTTCGAGCGTGTTGTCCCAGAAGCTGTGGTTGATGTCGGCGGGGCGGATCTCGACGCCATGTTCGCGCGCATCCCGGACGATCTGGGCGGGGGCATAGAAGCCCATGGGCTGGGCGTTCAGCAGCGCGCAGGCAAAGGCGGCGGGGTGGCGGCATTTGATGAAGGCGGAGATATAGACCAGCTTGGCGAAGGAGGCGGCGTGGCTTTCCGGGAAACCATATTCGCCGAAGCCCTTGATCTGCTCGAAGCAGCGCGCCGCGAAGGCCGGGTCATAGCCGCGCGCGCTCATGCGCTCGATCAGCAGGGTCTGGAACTCGCCGATCGTGCCCACATTGCGGAAGGTCGCCATCGCCCGGCGCAGCTTGTTGGCCTCGACCTCCGTGAACTCGGCGGCGACCATGGCGAGCTTCATCGCCTGTTCCTGGAACAACGGCACGCCCTTGGTGCGTTCCAGCACGGCGACCAGTTCGTCAGGATCATTCGGCGGCTTCGGCGAGGGATAGGTCACCACCTCGCTGCCCTCGCGCCGGCGCAGATAGGGATGCACCATGTTGCCCTGGATCGGCCCGGGCCGGACGATGGCCACCTGGATCACGAGATCGTAGAGCTTTCGCGGCTTCATCCGCGGCAGCATGTTGATCTGTGCCCGGCTCTCCACCTGGAACACCCCGATGGAGTCGCCCTTGCAAAGCATGTCGTAGACATCGCTCTGCTCCCCCGGCACGTCGGCCAGCGTATAGTCGTGGCCCTCATGCGCCCGGATGAGATCGAACGCCTTGCGGATGCAGGTGAGCATGCCCAGCGCCAGCACGTCGACCTTGAGCAGGCCGAGCGCGTCGATGTCGTCCTTGTTCCATTCGATGAAGGTGCGATCCGCCATCGCCGCCCGGCCCACCGGCACCATCTCGTCGAGCCGGCCTTGCGTGAGCACGAAGCCGCCCACATGCTGCGAGAGGTGACGGGGAAAGCCGAGCAGCCGGTCGGCGAGTTCCACCGCGCGGCGGATCGAGGGATTGGCGGGATCGAGCCCAGCCTGCCCGATCTGGCCCTTGTGCACCATGTCGCCCCAGCTGCCCCAGACGAGGCTCGACAGCCGCGCGGTGACATCCTCGGTCAGGCCGAGCGCCTTGCCGACATCGCGGATGGCGCTGCGCGGGCGGTAGGAGATGACGGTGGCGGCGATGCCCGCGCGATGGCGGCCATAGCGCTCGTAAATGTACTGGATCACCTCCTCGCGCCGCTCATGCTCGAAATCGACGTCGATATCCGGCGGCTCCCGCCGCTCGCGGGAGATGAAGCGGGCGAACAGCAGGTCGCTTTCGTTCGGGTCGACCGCGGTGATGCCGAGCACGTAGCAGACGGCGGAATTGGCCGCCGAGCCACGGCCCTGGCAGAGGATGCCTTTCTTCTCCGCGAAGCTGACGATGTCGCGGATGGTGAGGAAATAGGGCGCGTAGTGCAGCTCGGCGATCAGCGCCAGCTCCGCCTTCAGCTGCCTTTCCACCTTCTCCGGCACGCCGGCGGGATAGCGCATGGCGGCGTGGCGCCAGGTCATGTCCTCCAGCCATGATTCCGCCGTGTGGCCGGGCGGGATCGGCTCCTTCGGGTATTCATAGGTGAGTTCGCTCAGGCAGAAATCGATCCGGTCGAGGAAGTGCCGCGTCTCCTCCACCGCTTCTGGCGCGTCGCGGAACAGCCGGACCATCTCGGCGGGCGGCTTGAGATGGCGCTCGGCATTGGCCTCCAGCCGGCGGCCGGCGGCCTCGATCGTGGTGCCCTCGCGGATGCAGCTGAGCACGTCCTGCAGGTCGCGCTGCGCGGGATGGTGATAGAGCACGTCGTTCATCGCCAGCAGCGGCACCCCGGCCTGCGCGGCCAGGCCTTTCAGCCCCGCCAGCCGCCGGCGGTCGTCGCCCCGTCGCGGCATGTCGGCGCCGAGCCAGAGGGAGCCGGGAGCGGCTTCCGCGAGGCGGGCGAGCGGGGACGCCAGCCCGTCAAGCGCGCGGGGTGGCATGAGGATGAGCGAGAGCCCGCGGGCATCGCCCAGCAGATCCTCGAGGGTGAGGAGGCAGCTTCCCTTGGCGGCGCGCATGTTGCCGACCGTGAGGAGCCGGCACAGCCGCCCCCAGCCGTCGCGATCCTGCGCATGGGCGATCACATCGGGGGTGCCGTCCGCGAAGACGAGCCGCGCGCCCACCGCGAGACGGAAAGGCAGCGGCGCTTCGAGCGTGCCGGTATCCGCCCGCCACGCCTCTTCCGCCTCCTTCAGCGCGGCATACGCCCTTACCACGCCCGCCACGGTATTGCGGTCGGCGATACCGATGCCGGCATGGCCGAGCCGGAGCGCCTGCGCCACCAGATCGCTGGCGTGCGAGGCGCCGCGCAGGAAGGAGAAGTTCGTCGTCACCGCCAGCTCGGCATAGAAGGTCCCGCTCATGGGAAAAGACCATGGACGAACCAGCGCGGGGTGCCGGGCTCGCGTTCATAGAGGCCGAGACGGAACAGCCAGAAGCGGCGCCCCTGATCGTTCTCAACCCGGTAGTAATCCCGCGTCGGCGTGCCGTGGCCCTGCCGCCACCATTCGGTCGCGATCCGCTCCGGCCCTTCGGCATGGACGACCTGATGCACGACGCGTCGCCAGCGGAAGCGCAGGGGCGGACCATCCGGCACTTCCGCCAGCGCCTCGATCGGCTGCGGCGGATCGAACATCGTCAGGGGGCGTGGCAGCCTGTCGTCCGGCGGCGGGCCCGCCGGCGTAATCGGGTCGGCCGCCGGCATGAGATGGGCGGCGCGGTCGGGATGGTGAGTGTCGCGCATCGCGACGCGCAGCACGCGCTCGCGGCCGAGCCGCGCCACCAGCCGGTCGACCAGCGCCGCGACCTCCTCCGCCTCGATGGCACGGCCGTCGAGGCTCACCTGCGCCGGCGCCAATGGTTCCGCGCGCAGGACGGCGAGGCGCACCATGTCGAAGCCGAAGCCGGGATCGAGCGGATCGGCCAGCGCGTCGAGCTTCTCGCGGAACAGCCGGCCGAGGGATGCGGGATCGCGCGAGGGGCGGGCGGTCTCCACCGCGATGCGCCGTACCGCGCCGTCCGCCCGGAAGAACGATGCCTCGAAGGCACGACCGCCCTCGCCACGCGCCTCCAGCATCCGCGCGAGATCCTCGAGCAGCCGGCGAACCGAGCCCTCGATATCCTCGGCGCGGCCGATCGGCTCGGCGAAGCGTCGTTCCGTGAGGCAGGCGGGCAGCGGGCGGCGGGGCACGATGCGCGCATCCTCGCGTCCCAGCGTGCGCCGCAGCCGGGTCAGCAGTTCCTCGCCGAAACGCGCCGCCAGCGGCGTTCCCGGTCGCGCGGCGAGGTCGCCGATGGTCCGGAGCCCGGCCCGGGAAAGCCCGGTCACGGTGGCTTCCGGCAGGTCGAGCGCCGCGATGGGAAGCGGGTCCACGCACTCCGCCTCGCGCCCGGGGGGCACCACGCCGCCCTTGCCGCAGCGGGCGAGGGCGCGCGCTGCCTCCGGCGTACCCGCCACCACGGCGCGCAGCGCCAGCCCGTGGTGCTGCAGATGCTCCATCACCCGCCGGCGCATCGTCGCCTCGCCGCCGAACAGATGCGCGCAGCCGGTGATGTCGAGCACCAGCCCGTCCGCCCCGTCGAGCGCCACCAGCGGGGTCCAGCGGTCGCAATCATCCGCAACCGTTTCGAGAAAGGCGGCATCGGCGCGGGGATCGTGATCGGCGACCGCCAGGTCGGGAATGCGGGCGCGCGCGTCCGCCAGCGTCAGCCCCGGCGCCAGACCGACGGCCTGCGCCCGGGGCGACAGGGCGGCGAGGCGCAGCGCGCCTTTCACCCGCTCGACGAACACCAGCGGCAGCGTCTCATCCGGCACGCTGGAGGGGGCGGACGTCGGCGGGCGCCGGACCATGTGCCGCCGCACCCGGTCGAGCCGGTTGGCCGGCAGGAACGGGAACCACAGCGCGAGATAGCGGGGCGATGTCGCGGAAGGAACGGTTGTCATGGTTCCACTCCAGGCTCCAGGCATGGCCTTGCAGGCCGCCGCGGTGACGCAGCAACTCGGCGGCAAAGGCGGGTGCTCCCGGCGCATCCGCCGCCAGCGGGATGGAGATCGCCGGCCGCACACGCCAGCGCGTCGCGGCGACGCTGGGCGACGGCCGGGCGGCCACGCGGATCAGGAAAAGCGTGACGCCGGAAACGCCTGACCGCAGCGCCAGCCGCCGCGTCGCCGTGAGGTCCAGCACTTTCGGCTCCCCCCAGGGTTCGAGCAGGACCGCCCCCAGCGCCGGACAGCGCACCGCATCTCCCGCCGCGCGCAGCGCCTGTTCCGGATCGTGCGTCCGTACCAGGATGAGCCGCGCCGGATCGAGGCCGAAGCCGCTCAGGCCATGGGCATCGAGCCGCCCCGCTTCCGATTCGAGGAAATCCTGCCGGATCCAGACGATGGGCCGCGCCTCGCCCTGCGCGTGAGACGCCCGCAGCGCCAAGGCCAGCGCAAAGCCGCACGCCGCGGGAATATCGGCTCCCTCGGCGGCATAGACCTCATGCAGGACACCCCGCGCCAGCGTGCCCGCCAGCACGCTGTCGGGCCCCGCCGCGCCCAGGCTGAAGGAGGATGAAGCGCCGGGCAGATGCACCGCCTCCAACCCGGCGAGCATCTGCCTCAGCGCGGAAACGTCATGGGCCGCGTTCATGTGAGTTCTCGTTTTGTTCGACTAAAACGACTCAAACGCGAGAGGGAGTCAAGGGCAGCCTCAGGCCCTCGTCTTCGCGAGGCCGACGGTGCCGCGTCGGGGATAGCCTGCCGCCGCCCCGGACAGTCCGGGGCGAAGGAGTAAATAATTAGTCGGCGAATAAGATGCCGTCAGAACCATCGCGCGCGTTTGCGTGCTGTAGGGCGTGTCGCCTTTTCCGTCGGACGCCAATCCGTTCGGGCGAGGAGGCAGCGTGCCGGCTTGCGGCTTGTCGACTTGTATACTAGGGTACAGATAACAAAAGTTCACGACGTGATGACAGGCAAAGCCGTCATCGAATGGGAGAGGAAAATGCTCGACAGGATATCCCATCTCGCCGGCGTGGCCGTTCTCGGTCTCGGCCTTCTCGCCGGCACGGCCCACGCGCAGGAAGTGCCGGCCCCCGGCGTCAGCCCGCGCATCGATGCCATCAAGAAGTCCGGCCAGTTGCGCGTCGGCGTTCTGTCCAACCCGCCGTGGCTGGTCGAGAACACCACCGGTTCGGGCGACGCCTGGGCCGGTCCCGCCTGGACCCTCGCCAATGAATACGCCAAGCGGCTCGGCGTGAAGCTGGTTCCGGTCAACGTCTCGCACGAGACAAAGGTGCCGGTGCTGGCCGCCAACCAGGTCGATATGACCATCTCGCCGCTCTCGGTCACCAAGGCCCGGCAGCAGGTGGTCGATTTCGTCACCTATTCCAAGACCAGCCTGTGCGTGTTCGGCCGCGCCGACAATCCCAAGGTCGCCAACGCCAAGTCGGTCGATGACTTCAACAGCCCGGACGTCACCATCGCCTACTTCACCGGCGGCGGCGAGGAGAACTGGGTGAAGGAGCGCTTCCCTCAGGCCAAGCTGCGCGGCGTCTCGAGCGCCGGAACCGCCGCTCCCGTCGAGGAGATCATGGCCCGCCGTGCCGATGTCAGTCCGATCAACCGCATCCCGTGGATGGCACTGAACAAGAAGGTGAAGGGCCTCGCCGCGCTGCCGCACGGCAACAATTGCCAGGACAGCACCGAGGCGGCCAATGCGATCGGCCTCGCCATCGATAAGAACCAGCCCGAGTTCCTCGCTTGGCTGAACGCCGTCAGCGAGCCGATGCTGCCGGCGCTTCAGGCCGAAGAGGAGCGCATCGTCTCGACGATGTGACGACCACCGCGCGCCGGACCGGGGCACTCAGCCCGTCTCGGCCGGCTCACCGCCGCCATTTCCGCCGGGCACAACGCCATGGAACTGAATTTCCTTCCCGTCATCGACAGCTGGCGATTCCTGGCCGAAGGTCTCCTGGTCACGGTGATGCTCTCGCTCAGCGTCGCCGCGACCAGCCTGATCGCCGGCACGCTGGTGGCGCTCGGCCGGCGCTATGGCCCGGGATGGTTGCGCACCATCCTTGTCTTCTACATCGACTCGATGCGCGCGATTCCCGTGCTGGTCGTGCTGGTGTGGTTCTACTTCGCCTTCCCGATCGCCACCGGCATCAACCTGCCGCCGTTTTTCTCGGCGCTGGTCGCGCTGTCGCTGAATCTCACGGCCTATGTGGCGGAGATCGTTCGCGCGGGCATCGAGTCGGTGCGCCCGGGTCAGGTGCGCGCGGGTCTCGCGCTCGGCATGTCGGGACCGCAGATCGTGCGCCAGATCGTGCTGCCGCAGGCGCTGGTGCGCATGCTGCCCGCGCTCGGCAACATGCTGACCCTCGCGGTGAAGGATACCGCCATCGCCACTGTCATCGCCGTCCCGGAACTGATGCGGCGCGCCGATGCCGTGGCCGGCCAGTCCTACGCCCCCGTCGAAGTCTTCACGACCGCCATGTTCCTGTATTTCATCATTCTTTTTCCGATCACCCGCGGTGTCGACCTGCTCTATCGCCGCATCGGCTTCCTGGGGCGGTCATGAACCTCGATTGGTCGATCGTCCCCGCCAGCGCCGGCGCCCTGTTCCAGGGTGCGCTGATCACCATCCTGCTCACCGTGCTCACCATGCTGATCGCGGTGCCCTGCGGCATCGCCGTCGCCATGATGCGGGAATCGAGCATCCGGCCCGTCGCGTTCCTCGCCACCTGCTTCGTCGAGCTGTTCCGCAACCTGCCGATCATCCTCGTCGTCTACTGGGCGTTCTATGTGATGCCGATGGTGTTCGACATCGCCTTCTCGCCCTTCGTCACTGGCCTCGTGGCGCTGTGTCTCAACAACACCGCCTATAATTCGGAGACCTTCCGTTCGGGCATTCGCTCGATCCGCAAGGGCCAGACCGAAGCGGCGCTCGCCATGGGCATGAGCGAGGGGCAGGCCTTCCGCCAGGTGGTTCTGCCGCAGGCCATGCGCCGCGTGCTGCCGGTGCTCGCCACCACGTGGGTGGCGCTGTTCAAGGACACGTCCCTGGTCTCGGTCATCGCGGTCGGCGATCTCGCCCACACCGCCATGCAGATTCGCTCGCAATCCTTCCGGGTCATCGAGATGCTCACCGCCATGGCGGCGATCTACTGGCTGCTGGGCTATCCGCAGGCCAAGCTCGCGGACTGGATTCACAAGAAGTTCGGGGTCACGGAATGACGCTCGCCGCCGCTCAATCGACCGCCTCCGCTCCGGCGACGGTTCTCCACTATCGCGACGTCCGCAAGCTCTACGGCGATTTCGTCGCGCTCTCGGGCGTCTCGATGGAGGTCCGGCGCGGGCAGGTGGTCTGCCTCATCGGTCCCTCCGGTTCGGGTAAGTCCACCCTGCTGCGCTGTACCAACGCGCTGGAGACCATCGACGGCGGCTCCATCTTGTTCGACGGCGTGCCGCTGCCCACCGACAAGGCGGCGATCCGCAAGGTGCGCCAGCGCATGGGCATGGTGTTCCAGAACTTCGAGCTGTTCCCGCACAAGACGGCGATCGAGAACGTCATGATGGGGCCGATGACCGTGCTCGGCCTGTCCGAGAGCGAAGCCCGCGCCCGCGCGCAGGCCCTTCTGGTGAAGGTCGGCCTCGCCGACAAGGCCGCGAATTACCCCGCCAACCTCTCCGGTGGCCAGCAGCAGCGTGTCGCCATCGCCCGCGCGCTGGCGATGGAACCCGAGGTGATGCTGTTCGACGAGCCGACCTCGGCGCTCGACCCCGAGACCATCGGCGAGGTGCTGAACGTGATGAAGGCGCTGGCCGATGACGGCATGACCATGGTGGTGGTCACCCATGAGATGACCTTCGCCCGGCGCGTGGCCGACCATGTCGTGGTATTCGAGCGCGGCGCGATCATCGAGCAGGGGCCCCCGCAGCAGATCTTCGACGCGCCGCTCGCCGCCCGAACCCGTGACTTCCTCGGCCATCTCGGCTGGGACGCCTGACCGGAGCTTGCCGATGCCGATCGATGCCGCGCTCCAGCCGGCCATCCCTGCGAGGGAGGTCGCACGTCGGGTGACGCCGCCGCTGAGCGTGGGGGCGATCTATGACGAGATCCGCAACGATATCGTCATCCTGAAGCTGCCGCCCGGCACGCGGGTCTCTGAGAACGAGCTGGGGCGCCGCTTCGGCACCAGCCGCACCCCGGTGCGCGAGGCGCTGCTGCGGCTGGTGGACGAAGGACTGGTGGAGGTGTGGCCGCAGCGCGGCACTTTCATCACCCGCATCTCGCTGTCGGCGGTGCGCCGGGCGCGCTTCGTGCGCGAGGCGATGGAGGTGGCGATCCTGCGCCGCGCCGCCGAGACCGGTCTTTCGCCGGCGACCTTGCAGCGGATCGAGGAGGCACTCGCCGATCAGGAGACGGCACGCGGCGACCCGCCGCGCTTCACCCGGGCGGACGATGCGTTCCACCGCGCCTTCGCCGAAGGCATCGATGTCGGCAGCATCTGGTCGGTGCTGGAACGGGAAAAGGCGCAGTTCGACCGGCTGCGTTTCCTCAGCCTGCCGAACGTCACGCCGGTCGACACGCTGATCGCGCAGCACAGGGCGATGCTCGACGCCGTCCGGGCGGGTGACGTTGCCGGCGCCGAGCGCGCCACGCGCGAGCACCTGTCCGAGGTGCTGAAGGTGGCCGACGAACTGGCGGCCAAGCACGCCGAACTGATTGTCAACGATCTTTGACCGGCTCGACACGAGCCGGTTTCGCGAGGGAGTATCGCGCCATGGAGCAGACTTGGCGTTGGTGGGGACCGAACGACGTCATCCGCCTCAATCATGTCGCGCAGACGGGCGCCACCGGTATCGTCAACGCGCTGCATGAAGTGCCGGCCGGCGACGTCTGGACGCGCGAGGCGGTCGACGCGCGCCGGCGCCTCATCGAGGCGGACCCCGCCCTCGGGCTGCGCTGGAGCGTGGTCGAGAGCCTGCCGGTCGCCGAGCCGATCAAGATCGGCGAGGGCGATCTCGAACCGCTCTTCGCGAACTACCGCGCCTCGCTGCGCCACCTCGGCGCGGCGGGTGTCCGCACCGTCTGCTACAATTTCATGCCGGTGCTCGACTGGACCCGGACCGAGCTGCGCCACCCGCTGCCGGGCGGGGGAAATGCCCTGCGCTTCAACGCCGACGAGTTTGCGGCCTTCGACGTCTTCATGCTGGAACGACCCGGTGCCGAGGCGGATCACGACCCGGATGTTCTGGCCGCGGCAAAGGTGTGGTTCGAGCGCTCCAGCGCGGCGGACCGCGACCAGCTCCTGGCCAGCATCATGGCCGGCCTGCCGGGGGCCTTCGACCGCTACGACCTGCCCGGCCTGCGCAGGATTCTCGCCCGCTTCGGGGACGTTTCCGCGGAGCGCCTGCGCGCCAATCTCGAGCGCTTCCTCGATGCCGTGATCCCGGCGGCCGAGGAGGCCGGGATCAACATGTGCATCCATCCCGACGATCCCCCGCGCCCGCTGCTCGGCCTGCCGCGTATCGTGAGCTCGGAGGAGGATCTCGCCGCGATCCTCGCGCTCAATCCCTCGCGCGCCAACGGCATCACCCTGTGCACCGGCTCGCTCGGCGCGCGGCCGGGCAACGATCTCGTGCGCATCGCCGAGCGTTTCGCCGACCGCATCCATTTCCTGCATCTCCGCAATGTCGAGAAATATCCCGACGGCTCGTTCATGGAGGCCGACCATCTGGGCGGCGACGTCGACATGGTCGGCGTCGTGCGGGCGATGCTCCGCGAGCAGCATCGTCGCCGCGAGGCGGGGATCGCGGATTGGCGCATCCCGTTCCGGCCGGATCACGGCCATGAACTGCTCGACGATGTCGGCAAGCCGACCCATCCCGGCTATCCGGCGATCGGCCGCCTGCGGGGCCTTGCCGAAATCCGCGGCGTGATGATCGCCCTTGCCCAGACCGACGGCCTGCCGGTCTGATCGCCACCCGTTCGGAAAGCCTGCGCCATGACGCGTCTCTCGCGGTCCACGCTCGACCGGCTGCCGGCGGATGTCGCGCGCCCCCGCTATGACCGATCCGGCCAGCAGGTCGGCATCGTCCATCTCGGTATCGGCGCGTTCCAGCGTGCCCACCAGGCGGCCTATGTCGACGATCGCCTCGCCGCCGGCGAGCGGGACTGGATGGTTCTCGGCGCGAGTTTGCGCTCCGCCGAGACACGCGATGCGTTGATGCCGCAGGACGGCCTCTACTCGGTGGTGGTTCGCTCCGGCGACGACAACGCGGTTCGGGTCATCGGCGCCGTGCGCGACGTGCTGGTGGTGCCGGAGGGTCCGGAGCCGCTTCTGGCGGCGATGGCCAGCCCGCATGTGCGCATCGTCTCGCTCACGGTGACGGAGAAGGGCTACTGCCACGATCCGGCCAGCGGCGCCCTGCGCGAAGATCACCCCGACATCCGCCGCGATCTGGCCGATCCCGCGCGGCCGCACACGGCGCCCGGCCTGATCGTCGAGGCACTGCGCCGCCGCCGGGCAGCGGGCGTGGCGCCCTTCACCGTGCTGAGCTGCGACAACCTCTCGAGCAACGGCGCGATCACGCGCGGCATCGTGAGCCGCTTCGCAGCGCTGCGCGACGCCGATCTCGGCCGCTTCGTCGCCGGCGAGGTTGCCTTCCCCGCCACCATGGTCGACCGCATCACGCCGGCGACCACGGAGGCCGACCGCGCGATGGTGGCAGACCGCCTTTGGGTAGCCGATGCGTGGCCGGTGATCACCGAGCCCTTCAGCCAGTGGGTGATCGAAGACTGTTTCCCCACCGGCCGCCCCCGCTTCGAGGAAGCCGGTGCGGAGCTGGTGAGCGATGTCGAGCCGTATGAGGCGATGAAGCTGCGCCTGCTCAACGGCGCGCACTCGCTGATCGCCTATCTCGGCTATCTCGCCGGCCATGAGACCGTCGCGGACACCATCGCGCAACCCGCCTTTGCGCGGCTCGTTCGCGCCTTCATGGACGCGGAGGTGACGCCGACGCTGCACCGTCCGCCCGGCGCCGATCTCGACGGCTACAAGGCGCAGCTGCTCGCGCGCTTCGCCAATACGGCGCTGAAGCACCGGACGCTGCAGATCGCGATGGACGGTTCGCAGAAGCTGCCGCCGCGCCTGCTCGGAACCGTGCGCGACCGCCTGCGCGTCGGGGCGCCGATCGATCGGCTGGCGCTGGTCGTCGCGGGCTGGATGCGCTTCGTCAGCGGACGGGACGAGGCGGGACGTGCCGTCGAATTGCGCGACCCCATGGCCGCGCGCCTGCGCGAGATTGCCGATGAAGCCGGCCCAGACGCGACGCGGCTCGCACGCGCCCTGTTCGGCATTGGCGAGATTTTCGGCGACGATTTGCCCGCCGATCCGCGCTTCACCTCGCGGGTCGAACGGGCGCTGGAATCGTTGTTCGAGCGGGGCGCCGCCCGTACGGTGGAGGCGCATGGCTGATCGCCGGACCGGCGGCTGATTGCGCGCGGTTCACGCGAAACGCTTGGCGCCCGCGACGCACAGCACGACCAGCCCCGTCGCGGCGATCATGCTCCACGACACCGGCTCGCCGATCAGAAGCCCTGCGAGCGCGAGGCCGAAGAACGGTTGAAGCAGCTGAAGCTGTCCGACCGCCGCAATGCCGCCGAGGGCGAGCCCGCGATACCAGAAGACGAAGCCGATCAGCATGCTGAATACGGAAACATAGGCGAGCCCGGCCCAGGCTGGCCCGCTGACCGGTGCCAGCGTGTCGGGCCGTGTCGCTGCCGCGATCGCCAGCATCAAGGGAAGTGCCAGCAGCAGGGCCCAGGAGATGACCTGCCAGCCGCCGAGGCGGCGCGACAGCCTTGCCCCCTCGGCATAGCCGATTCCGCACAGCAGGACCGCGCCGACCATGCAGAGGTCGCCTGCCGCGGACGTGGGAATGCCATTGCCGAGCGCAAAACCGGCGACGGTCGCCGCCCCGATGACGGAGAACAGCCAGAAAGCCGGCTTCGGCCGCTCGCCGCCGCGCAGCACGCCGAACAGCGCTGTCGCCAGCGGCAGCAGGCCGATGAAGACGATGGAGCGGGCCGCGGTGATGTGTTCGAGCGCGAAGGCGGTGAGCAGCGGAAAGCCGATCACCACCCCGGCGGCCACGACGGCCAACGGCCCGACATCGGTCGCGGCGGGGCGCTTCTGGGGAATCAGCAGCAGCAGGCAAGCCCCGAGCAGGGCCGCGATGACCGCACGCGCCGAGGTGAGGAAAAGCGGCGTGAAGCCGGCGACGGCAAGCCGGGTCGCCGGCAGCGACCCGCTGAAGATGATGACCCCGATCAGGCCGCTCCACCAGCCGCGTGCCACGATGTCCTCCCTCGATTTCACTCATGCGATACACGCGGCCGACTGGCGGCAACAGCCACGCTTGCGTAGGCTGGAACCGAACAGTGGGGCCATACGGAGCCGTACAGTTGATGGCGAATGGGCTCTCCGGCGCGCCGATGCCGGGCCGCACCGAGATGGTGATGCAGACGATCCGTCGCATGATCGCCAGCCATGCGCTCGCGCCCGGCGACAGGCTGCCTTCCATCCGCAAGCTGGCGCGCGAGAAAGGCGTTTCGCCGTCGACCGTGGTCGAAGCCTATAATCGCCTTGCCGCCGAAGGACTGATCCGCCCGCGGCCGGGCTCGGGTTTTTATGTGATGGCCTGCCTCGCGCCGGCGGGCGGAAGCGAAGCCGACGCGCCGACCGATCGCGCCGTCGACCCCTTCTGGGTGTCGCGGCAGTCGCTGGACGCCGGGCGGGAGATGCGCCGGCCCGGCTGCGGCTGGCTACCGCCGGACTGGATGCCGCTTGCCGCGATCCGGCGCGCGATGCGGGCGGCCGCGAAGACGGATGACGCAACCCTGGTGGAGTACGGCTCGACGCGCGGCTCGCTGGCATTACGCCGTCTGCTGGCGCGTCAGTTCGCAGCGGAAGGTATCGACGCCGGCGCCGACCAGATCTTGCTGACGAGTTCCGGTACGCAGGCGATCGATCTGATTTGCCGCCACGTGCTGCGTCCGGGCGATGCGGTGCTGGTCGACGACCCCTGCTACTTCAATTTCCGGGCGCTGCTGCAGGCGCATGCGGCACGGATCGTCGGCGTGCCCTACACCCCGGCCGGTCCCGACATGGCCGCGTTCGAGGAGGCGCTGGCGATCCATCGGCCGCGCCTCTACCTGACGAACTCCGCGCTGCACAACCCGACCGGGGCAACCCTGTCGCCCAGCATTGCACATCGCCTGCTTGCAGCGGCGACGGCCCATGATATCACCATCGTCGAGGACGAGATCTTCACTGATTTCGAGCCGGAACGGTCGGTCCGTCTCGCCGCGCTCGATGGCCTGAACCGGGTGATACGCATCGGCAGTTTCTCGAAGACCCTCTCGGCGTCGATACGATGCGGGTACATCGCGGCGCGCCCCGAGCTTGCCGAGGCGCTCATCGACCTTCAGCTCGCAACGGGATTCGGGGGCCCGAGCCCCCTCGCCGCCGAACTGGTCTTCCGCACCCTCAGCGACGGCAGCTACTACCGGCACCTGGGCAGCCTGCGCGCTCGGCTGGCCAGGCGGCGGCGTGAAGTGACGGCAGACCTCGCCCAGATCGACGTGCATCTGTGGACGCCCCCGCGCGGCGGGTTCTATCTCTGGTGCCGGCTGCCGCGCGCCAGCGATGCGTCCGAGGTGGCCAAGCGTGCGGTACAGGAGGGGATCATCCTGGCGCCGGGCAACGTCTTCAGTGTCGCCCAGACGGCGACCGACTTCATGCGGTTCAACGTGACCCAGATGAGCCCCGACGTCGCGACGTTCCTGAGGCGGACGCTGGCCTAGCGCTCTCCGGCGGCCTTCACCACGGACTCGACATCGGTGAGCCAGACGAGCGGGTTCGCCTTCAGCGTCTCGAGCACCCGCCGCAGCGCCGCAGCGCCCGCCGGGGTGCCGACCACGAAGGGGTGGATGCCGATGGCGACCACGCTCGCCGGGCGCGAGGGGTCGGCCGCCGCCTCGCGCGCCAACTCGCCGACATAGTCGGTCCACAGCCGGGCCAGGTCGTCCGCCTCCTTGAAGCGGGACAGATACTGGCCCATGTCCACGACGCTGGGCGGATAGGGGACCAGCAGCAGGGGCCGGGGCGTGGTGGCGAGGCGCGAGAGCACGTCGGAATCCATGCCGTCGAGCGTATAGCGGATGCCCTCGGCGGCGCTCGCCTCGAACGTGGCGGCATCGGGATAGACGCTCGGGCTCGACCAGCCGGTGGAGCGCACGCCGGTATCCGCCTCGATCATGTCGAGCGTCTTGCGGATATAGGCGCGCTGGGCAGCCGGGCCTTCCGTGAGTGGCAGCAGCGCCGTCGCGTTGTTGAGGCCATGCGCGACGATGGGAGCCGCCGGGACCAGGCTGCGAAGTGTGGTCCAGACCTCTGGACGCGCCTTGGGGAACTCGGCATTGAGCGCGAGGCTGAGGGGTACGTCCGTCTCACGGAACAGGCGGCCCACGCGCGGCAGACCGAAATTGACGGCGTATTCGCGAAAACCCTCGTCGACGAGGTCGGGCTCGCGGCCGGCCATGTCGGGCCGGAAATTGGGGCCATGACCATGACCCCACACCTCCACATAGAGAACGAAGGCGACGGCGACCTTGCGCCCGCCGGGCCATGTGGCCACGGGAACGTCCTCACGCGGCAGGCCGGTGATCCAGTCGGTCCCGCCCGCCCGGGCCGGCGGGGCGTGAGCCAGCAGGAGAGCGGCGACGCAAGCCAGAGCCAAGGCGCGCATGGGACACCCCGTAACCGTCGATCAGCCGCCGGGGCACGACGCTGCTGCCGGCCCCGGATGTCGCGTGCGTCAGAGCAGGTCGTCGAGCGAGGCCGGCCCGGATCCGCCGGAAATCAGCGCCGGCCACTGGTTGGACCCGAAGGGCACCTGCGGCGGCAGGAATGGCTCCTGCCCGCGCGCTTTCATGCCGGCGATGATCGCCTTGCGGGCGTCGCCTCCCATGAGCTCGTAGTCCATGAGGCGGTAATTGTTGAAGAACAGGCCACCGACCGAGCGGTCGGAGATGATGCGCACCACGCCCGTCAGCATGTCATCCGGCGTCGTGGTAAAGGACACCGTCTCGATCAGGAACAGCCGGTCGTTGATCGCCTTGGGCCCGAAATACTGGGCGAGCACGCTGAACAGCACGTTGTTCTGGCGGGCGACATAGATGGTGTTGCTGGCGCCATAGGCCGTGTCGAAGCTGCCGCCGAGCTGCTTCTTCCAGTCGTCGAGCACGCCCATCCAGTGGTTCACCTGCGTCTCGGCCGCCCAGGCGATGGCCTTGCGCAGCACCGGCGCCTGCGTCTTGCCGAAGCCCTGCACCGCGGCGAGGCTGATGACGCCCTTCGACAGGCAGTCTTCCATGAAGGCAATGTTGTTCTGCAGGATGACACGCGAATTGGCCCGCCAGTCGTCCGGCATCTCGGCGACGTCGATACCGTCGAGGGCGCTCTTCATCTCGGTGAGATAGGCCCGCATGGGGGCGACCCAGGAGGTGTCGCCCGGATTGTCCACATAGGGCAGCACTACCTCCGAAATCGCCATGGAGCTGTGGCCGAGCGATTTCATCACCTGGTAGGACTTCGGCACCGAGGGCGCCTCGAGCGGGGGCTGGCCGGGCCGGTAGAGGATCATCCGTCCGCCCGCGCCCGAGAACAGGGCGAGGATCACCGGGTGCTGATCGAGAATGTTCTTGCGGAACACCTTTCCGGCATTCTCGTACAGCGCGAACATGGAGACGTTGAGCTGGAGCACGTTGCGGGTGGCGAGGTCCGCGGCGCTCGAGGTCTGCGGCGGCCCGGAGATCGGCTTGAGATAGTCGGGCAGTTCGGCCGCCCGTGACGGAGCTGGCAGGCCCGCGACCAGCGCCGCGGCCATCAGCCCGAAGAATGCCGATTTCATCCAACCCTCCCTGATTGTCCCGTCTTTGTCATTTCGGGCAGGCACCACCCGTGGCGACCCATGCCTCGACGAGCGCTTTCGCCTGTTTCTGGCTGCCGGGCGCGGGCGTGCGCCCGCCTCCCGGATGCCAGGCCCACCCCACCAGCGTGTCGTCGCCGATATGGGCGATGAGATCGGTCAGCGCGCGTCCGCCATTGCGGGCGGGATCGCTGATCTGGGCGCAGATCTGCGCCGGCGTCTTGCCCTCCCAGGCCATCTCCGCCGGGGCGAGGTGCCAGAGCGGATGGCCGGGCATGCCGGCCGGCTCGAAATTGTCCGGGCCGTGGCAGGTCGAGCAGCGCAGGCTCGGCGTGCCGAAGCCATCCGCGCCGCGAAACACCGGCGGCTGATGCAGCCGCGCACCATCACCCTGGCGCGGGCGGTCGGTGGCCGGGTGGCAGTTGGTGCAGCGCGGGTGCGTCAGCACCTTGCTCAGCTCGGTGAAATAGGCCGCCGAGCGCTGCGCCGGATCGGGAATGCCGTTGAACGTCTCGGGGGAGGCCAGCGACCCGTTGCCGGCCGCGACGGCGATGCCCGCCACGGCGATGACGCTGGCGAGCGCCGCGGCGAGGACCCGCGACCCGCGGCTGAACATATCGGCGCGGTCCCCGCTCATGTCAGGAACCGGGCGGGATCGGCGAGCACCACGTCGCGCACCGCCTCATGGTATTTCACATAGCCCGAGCAGCGGCAGATGTGGCCGTCGAGCGCCTCCGAGATCGTCCCTTCAAGCTCCGCGCGCGGGATCGGCGTCCGCTCCAGCCGCTCCAGCAAGACCTGCCCCTCGTTCAGGAATCCGGAGGTGCAGTAGCCGCACTGGAAAGCGAAATGGGTGATGAAGCTCTGTTGCAGCGGCGTCAGCCGTCCGTCCTTCGCGTGCCCTTCCACCGTGCGCACCTTCTGCCGGTCGAACGCTGTGGCGGGGACGATGCAGGTCGGCGTGGTGGAGCTCGTCCCGTCGGGGTGGTCGACGATGATCGCGCAGCTCAGGCACTGGGCGGCGCCGCAGCCGAACTTGGTGCCGGTCATGCCCAGCACCTCCCGCAGCAGATCGTTCATCGTCAGGTCCTCGCGGACCTCGATGGGGCCGTGGGCCCTGCCGTTGATGGACAGCGTTATGGCGGGCATGGAGAACTCACCTTCACAGCACGCGACGCACGTCGTCCCCCGTCACCGGCAGGGCCTGGAAACGATGGCCGGTGGCGTCGTGGATGGCGTTGAGGATGGCGGGGGCCACCGGGATCATGACCACCTCGGCCATCCCCTTGGGCGGCTCGTTCGGCGCCACCGGCGGCAGGATATCGACCTCGAGGGCATGGACCGGCAGATCGGAGGCTCGCGCGACGAGATAGTCGCCGAGATTCCAGCGGCCGTTGCCGGGCCCGTCCTCGAAGGGGGGGAGATTTTCCAGCAGCGTGTAGCCGACACCCATGGCGAAGCCGCCCTGTGCCTGGCCGCGCACCACCTCGGGGGCGAGCGCCTCGCCGCATTCCAGCACGCTGTAAGCGCTCGCGACCCGGACCGTGCCGTCGGCCCTGTCGATCTCGACCCGAACCAGCGTGCCGCAGCTCGAGGTGAATGACGTGCCGATGCGGTTGTAGGTCGCCGGCGGGAAGGCGATGAAGCTGCGGTCCAGCACCTTGAAATCCCCGCCCCCGCGCCGCACGGCGAGGGCGTCGATGTCGGCGGCCCAGTCGAGGCCGTCGAGCGGGAAGGCCGCCTGCGCCCAGGCCCAGCGCGAGAAGGCATGCGCCATGGCGCCGGTGAGCGCGCCCATGGCATGAGCCTGCGCCGCCACCCGCTCCTGCGGCAGCGGCGGCAGGCCGGAGAGGATCAGCATCCCATCCTGCCAGAACGCCTCGTCCCAGAGAAAGCGGCGCGGATCGTTCTGGGGAATGCCCCACAAGGCGAGTGCTGCGGGCCACAATCCGAATCGCAACACGATGCGCGCGGCCTCGCCCGCCGCCTGCGTGCCCACATGCGCGCCGATCGAGGCGCTGGTGGCGGAACTAATGCCCGGTACCCAGCGCGGATTTCGGGCGGCAGCGTCCTGCTCGTCCTGGGTGATGACATAGGGGTCGCCGGAGGTCACCAGCCCCAGCGGCGTGAAGGCGTCGATGCGGGCCACCGACACCTCGTCCGCCCGGCGGCCGAGATAGCGGGCGACGCGGTTCGCCACGGCGGTCCCGATGCCGTTGCCCATCTCCACCGCGTCGCAGGCGATGCGGATGCGGCCGGTCGGGTCGATCTCGACCCGGCCGAGCGAACAGTCGGCGCCGGTGCCGTAGTCCTTGGAGCAGATGGCAATGCCGGTACCCACCAGCTTGCCTACTGGCGCCCCGGTACGGGCCGCGGCGCGATCGCGCCAGAGCGGGTGGCGCTCCATCCGGTCGAGGATTTCCGGCGTCCGGACCGAAACGGTCCAGGGGTTGCCGGTCATGCTGAGACCTCCCGCCTTGAGCAGGTTGCGCCGGCGGAAGGTGACAGGGTCGAGGCCGAGCATCCCGGCCGCCTCGTCGACCAGGGTCTCCAGCGCCGCATGGGTCTGCAGCACGCCGTAGCCGCGCATCGATCCGGCCGTTACCCCGCGCGTATGCTCGGCCACGGTGGTGACGTCGACCTTCGGAACGTCATACGCGCCGATGGCCGAAGTCGCGGAAACGGTCGCGACGCTGGCGGAATAGTTGGCGAGCCCGCCCCCGTCGAGCACGTGATCGGCGGCGAAGGCGCGGATCACGCCGCTGGCGCGGTCGATCCCGATTTGCGAGCGCATCTCGAAGGCGTGGCGCTTGATGCCGCCCTGGAACTGCTGGAAACGGTCCTGGGCGAGGCGGATCGGGCGGCCCGGCAGGAACATGGCGGCGAGCGCGACATAAAGCGGGAACGGCGTATGGTCGCGGCCGCCGAAGCCACCGCCGAGATAGGCGAAGTTGTTTTCGATGCGCTCCGGCCGCAGGTCGGATGCGGCCTGCCCGAGCAGATGGTCGAGCGCCTCGCTCGCCTCGAAGGGCGACTGCACCCCGAGCACCAGCCGCAGCGCTTTAGCGCTGGTATCGAACCAGCCGAGGCCGCATTCCGGCTCCAGGAACATGGGGTCCACGGACTGCGTGCGGAAGCTGCGGCCGAGCACCAGCGTGGCGGCATCCGGCGCGGCGAGGCCTGCGCGAATCTCCTCGCCATAGGCGGCGCCCTTCCTGTAGGCACCACCTTCCGCGGTCGGCAGCGGCTTCCAGATGGGGCGCCCGCCGGCCTCGAAGAAGCCGGGACTGATCCAGCCCTCCAGCAGCGGCGAATAGATGTCGGGGGCGCCCGGTGTCGCGCCGGCGACGCGGGTGAAGCGTAGAGCGGCATAGTTGGGCTGCGAGACCGGCCCGGTGTCGGCGCCGAAGCGCAGCGGGCTTGTCTCACGCAACGCGACGCGCGCCCGATCATACGCGTCGAATGTTTCGAACAGCAGCAGCGCGACCGGCTGGCCAAGATAGAGCGGCGTCGTGCCGGCGGGGCAGAGCAGGTCGCCCGCATAGAAGGGGGGCACGCGGATCCCGCCCGAGGCGAGGTCCTGCGCCGTCACCACCCGGCTCGGCCGCGCCGCGGCTTCGAGGAACGAGAGGTCGATGCCGGTGAAGACGTGCCGTGCCTCTGGCGTGCGCAGCAGCAGCGCGTGGGCGGTTCCGGCGGGCCAGCCCTCCATGTCCGAAGCGCGAAAGTCCGATGCGTAGAGCTTGGCGCCGGTGATCTTGGCGACCGCGTCGATCCGCCCTTTCGCGGCATCCGCCGCTGCGGCGCCCGGAAGCGTCAGGCCCGCATCAAACGGCGCGGCCGCGAGCGGGGAGAGACGGGCCATGGCGAGCGTGATGCCGCTGCCGGCGACCCAGGACACGAATTCTCGCCGCGACGGCTGCATGCGGCCTCATCTTCGGGTGAATTGCTGAGCCAGAGTGGCAGAATAGTAGGTGAATAACCGTATAACAGCCGCGCCGGAGTCGCTCCTATTCCCACAAATGAGGGATAGAACCCGGCCGGGTCTCCGCCGCGGTTGCCGGCACGTGGGCGTCTTCGGAATGGCGGTCACCGCCATCACCCATCCGGAAACGCTTCAGCAGCGTGGCGTGGGAGTGGACGCCGAAATGCTGGTAAACGGCCTGCTGATACTGCGCGATGGTGTATTCGGAGAGCGACAGGCTGCTTGCCATCTCCTTGCGGGAGCGGCCGTCGAGCAGCAGGTTGAGCACGAGACGCAGCCGCGGCGACAGGCGTGGCACGCTGGCGCCGCGGTCCAGGGGCCATCCCGCCTCGTGCAGCCAGGGCAGTTCGCTGAGCAGGACATGGGCGATGCGCGCCTCCCGTTCCGTGAAGGGCGCACTGTCCTTGCGGCGAAACACGCTGATGGTGCTGACCGCGCGCTCGTCGATCGGGCGTAGCGAGAAGACGAAGGGGCCGACATCGGCCTCACGCAGGTGCCTGTCGACGCCGGACGCGACGAAAGTGGCCTCGTCGACAATGTGCTGGCGCAGCCGAGTGACGTGGGCATTTCGCCGCCGCATCTCCGTCAGCAGCTTTTCCGAGGTCCAGGCCATGTCGGGATGTGATGCCGCGAGCAGCAGCCGGGCGTAACGCGCCTCGTCGAAGCCACCATAGGCGATGCCGAGATAGACCGGCTGCTGGCCGGGCTCGGCCCGGCAGCCGAGGCTCCACGTCCAGGCATCGGCGTTGATGAGGGCGCAGATGCCGGTCATCAACTGCCGCTTCACGCCGGCGAGGTCCTGCCGCGAAACGATGACGTCGCCGAGCAGCCGGACCACGGCCCGCACATCAGCTTCGTCGAGGACAAGGTCGTCGTCCGAGGGTGCAGACGTGACGCCGGCGCTGGTCATGCCACCCTCATGCGGATCAAGGGGCCGATGATCCGACCCCCGCCGGCTGCGCCATGTCCTCAGGCGCTCGCACGCCGGTCAGAATCGGGCGCACGCCGGCACTGTGACGCTTCGGCAGCACGCCGGCAAGCGGTGCCCGGGACCGGGCGTCCCCGTCGCGAACACCCGCGCGGCACGGGGGTGGGAGATCCCGGCATCGAGGGGTCGGCCGGCATTGGCGGAAGGGCGGGTGCCGCCGCCCCCGCGCCACCCTGTGAACCCTTGTGTTTGTGGCGTTCGGGCGGCCCTGGCGATGTGTCAGGATGGCTCCATCAACGTCCCGGGCCGTTCAGCCACGCGCCATCAACGGGGCCGACGGCGGCACCCTGCGCGTGTTGAAGGGGTGGTAAATGCGCCCCTCATATCCGTGGACCAGTTTTAGCCAACTGCATCCTGCGCCGAACTCAAACGATGGGCGTTCGCGCCATCGAATGGTGGCTGTGTCGCGCGGGGCACGGCAAGGGGACTGAGAATCGGTGCCGCTTCGTGATCCTGTTTGCTACCGACCCATCACGGCGGTGCCCGAAAGACCGTCGTCGCGGGTCCAGGCGATCTTCCGCGGGCCAAGCGAGGTGATCGAGAAGCAGTGGGTGCGCCCTTCGTACCAGCTGGGCCATCGCTGGCAGAGCTTGTCGCCCGAGACCCACCAGCGGCCCTGCTCGCGCGGCGCCAGCATGCTGCCGATCGAGAAGCCCGAAATGTCGCCGACGACCACCCCGTCATCGCGATAGTGCAGCGGCAGGGACAGGCCGTAGGGTGTACTCAGATTGACCCGCTCGCCGCCGATACGTTCCTTGATCCGCTCACCGGTCAGGGGCTCGGCGGCGGCGGAGCCGGCGAGGACAACAAGGCTCGCAACAGCCGTCAGAAACGTCGTTCCGTGGGAAGGCATGAACATCTCCTCCTGTGGGAAGCATCCATCCGTCAAAGCATCAGCGGCGGTGAAATTCGACACGGGTCGTGGCGACCGGGAAGCCGAACTTTGTTACTCGCGCGACGTTGAGCACCGTGCCGTCGGTGCGGTGGGTCATGGTGTCGTGGAAGCGCACCAGATTCTCGCGCGCCCCCGGGTCGAGATCGACGACATAGCTGAACGTCGCCGTGTCCCCCTTGACCGAGACGATCGTGTCACCGCGCACATCCTCGCGCGTTCCCCGGTAGCGGCCCGGCGCAAGTTTCTCGAAGCGCCAGATCTTGCGGTCTTTCTCGCCGTCGGCGAAGCGGAAATCCTCGACCAGGGTCAGGGTGCGGCCATTCCACCGCCCGGACAGATCGACTGTGAACGCGCGGTTCACGCCGTTAATGGCGGAGAACGTGCCTTGGGCGACCGTCCGTCCGGCGAAGAATCGCTCAAGGACGAAGTCGCCGGCCGCTGCCGGATAACTCGCGAACGTGACGACTGCGACGAGGCCGGCCTTGAACAGACTCCGCTTCATCGGTTCCTCCGCTGTTTGCGGGAGGGATACGGCGCGGGAGACGTCGCGGATCAGGCTCCAGACGATGCGCGGGCCCGATTGCGCGCGGGCGCGTCATCCGTTAAATCGCGGGCATGAAGAACATCGACACGTTCAAGGACCGCCAGAAAGCGGCAGCTGACGCCCGTGCGCGCTTGGTCGCCAAGCTGGCGACGCGCCCGGCCGCCGACGACCCCGCCGTCCTCGCCCGCGCCGCCGAGCGCAAGGCCATCGAAGAGGCGCGCGCCGCGCGCCAGATCGCCCGCAAGGAAGCCGAGGCCGCGGAGGCAATAGCCCGCGCCGAGGCCGAGGCCCGTCAGTTGGCCGATCGGCAGGAAGCCGAACGCGCGAGCCAGGAAGCAGCCAAGGCGAAGCGGGATGCGCGCTATGCGGCGCGCAAGGCCCGTACCGGCCGGTAGCGCAGGTCACCGCCATGAGCCGGCCGCCCACGCGACGTTTCACAGGATCGGCTCGGGACGCCGCGGAGGCGGCCTTCAAGAGCGCGACTACGAAACCGCGCGAGGAGATCGTGCCGGTCAAACCGCCATCGCTGCCGAATGCGAAGGAAACGGTTTCGCTGCGCCTCGACCGCGACGTGCTTGACCATTTTCAGCAGGACGGCCCCGGCTGGCAGGATCGTATCAACGCGGCACTGCGGAAGGCGGCGGGGCTCTGACGCCGGCTGTATGACGCAGCGGCGCCGCCGGCACGAACCGCAGCGATCCTCGTGCAGGTGGTGGTCGGTTTGATGAGCGTCGGTGCCGTCGAGCCCGCGGCATGGATGCCGTATGATCAGCCCACAACGAAGTGCCTCGCACCGGTCCGCCGGCGCGATCGCGTGCAGTGCATGAATCGAGCCCGGCGGCCGGCTGACCCATGAGGCCTGACGCCAAGACATAGGCGGAACCAGCCGTGCCCTTCCTCACCACCAATCCGGCGCTCGCGCGCGCCCTCGCGCAACGCGACTACACCACTCCGACGCCGGTGCAACTCGCCGTTCTGGCGCCGGAGGCGGCGGGACGCGACCTGCTCGTTTCCGCGCAGACCGGGTCGGGCAAGACGGTCGCCTACGGCCTCGCCATGGCCGAGACGCTGCTCGGCACCGACGAGCGGCTCGGGCCCGCCGGGACGCCGCTGGGCCTTGTCGTGGCCCCGACGCGCGAACTGGCGCTTCAGGTCCAGCGGGAATTCGTGTGGCTGTACGAAGCGACGGGCGCGCGCATCGTTTCCTGCGTCGGTGGCATGGACCCGCGCCAGGAGCAGCGCCTGCTCGCCAATGGCGCGCACATCGTCGTCGGTACGCCGGGACGCCTGCGCGATCATCTCGAGCGTGGCCGGCTCGACATTTCCGCGCTGCGGGTCGCCGTGCTGGACGAAGCGGACGAGATGCTCGATCTCGGTTTCCGCGAGGATCTCGAGTTCATCCTCGACGCCACGCCGCCGCAGCGGCGCAGCCTGCTCTTCTCGGCCACGCTGCCGCGGGGCATCAGCGCGCTGGCGCGGCGCTACCAGAACGACGCGCTGCGCATCGACGTCGCCAGCGGCGAGGGCGGTCATGCCGACATCGAGTATCGCGCCATCCGCATCGCCCCGACCGAGGCCGAGCACGTCGTCGTCAATCTGCTGCGCTTCTACGATGCGCCGAGCGCTATCGTCTTCTGCAACACCCGCGAGGCCGTACGTCACATGCACGTGACGCTGCAGGAGCGCCAGTTCGCGGCCGTCGCCCTCTCCGGCGAGCTCAGCCAGAACGAACGCAATATCGCGCTTCAGGCGCTGCGCGACGGGCGCGCGCGGGTCTGCGTCGCGACCGATGTCGCCGCCCGCGGGATCGACCTGCCGAGCCTCGGCCTCGTCATTCATGCCGAACTGCCGAACGATGCCGAAAGCCTCCAGCACCGCAGCGGCCGTACCGGCCGCGCCGGCCGCAAGGGCACCAGCGTTCTGCTCGTGCCGCCCTTCCGCCGCCGCCGGGCGCAGGACCTTCTTGCTGGTCTCGGCGTCAGCGCGGAATGGTCGGGCCCGCCGACGGCGGAGGAAATCCGCAAGCTCGACCACGAGCGAATGTTGGTCGATCCGCTGCTGACCGAGCCGCCGGGCGAGGACGATCTGGCGGCCGCGGGTGCGCTGCTCGCCGCGCATTCGCCGGAACATCTCGCCGCGGCGCTGGCACGCCTGTATCGCGCCGCGCTTCCGGCTCCCGAAGAGGTGCAGGATCCCGGCGAGCCGCGCGGCCCGCGCGAGCGGAGCGACCGCACCGCGTTCAACGCGGGCGGAACCGGCGGCGACAGCGCCTGGTTCCGGCTCGGCATCGGCCGACGCCAGAACGCCGATCCACGCTGGCTGCTGCCCCTCATCTGCCGCCGCGGGAACGTGACTCGCCGGGATATCGGCGCCATCCGGATCTTCGACGAGGAGACCACCTTCGAGGTGAGCGCAGCGGCGGCCGACCGTTTCCGCAAGGCGCTGCGCAAGGGTGGTGGCTCGGATGTGGAGATCGAGCCGATGGCGGGCGCCAGGCCAGCCGAGTCGTTCAGTGGTGCGGGCAGGGGCGGGCCATCTCGCGCCGGGAAGCCTCAGGGTCGGTCCGCTGGCGGCGAACCCTCTCCGGGCCGTTCCTCTGCCGATCGCCCGCCCTACGCCAAGGCGCGGAAGGGTGAGGGAGAACAGCCCGCGCGTGCCCGGAAGGACTTCCAGGGCAAGCGTGATGGCGCCGGCCCGCCGCCCGGCGGCCCGCGCGGGAAGAAGCCACGGCGCGATCGCGACTGATCGGGCCGGCTCGGGCGGCGGCCTCTTCCGCAGGTGCGCTCGGCCGGAAGATGAGTCAGACTGCGCCGGGAATGCTGGGCGCGGATGTCGGGACGCCGTCGCCTGCGGGCGTTCGGCCGGCTTTCCGGCGCTGGCGCTCATCCGGGGAGGCGAGCATGGCGATACTCTATTCCACAAGGGTCACCGCCACCGGCGGGCGCAAGGGTACGATCCGCAGCGAGGACGGTGTCCTCGACCTCAAGCTCGCCATCCCCAGGGAACTGGGCGGTATGGGCGGAGCGACCAATCCCGAACAGCTTTTCGCCGGCGGTTATGGGGCCTGCTTCGAGAATGCGCTGTTGCGCGTGGCGCGCCAGTCCGGCCATCGCTTTGCCGATGGCGATGTCACCGTGGTGGCCGATATCGGCCTCAGCCGCAACGAGGCCGCCGCCTTCGTGCTGCACGCGGCGCTGGCAATCACCATCGCCGGTATCGATCAGGCGCGTGCCGAGGAACTCGTGCGCGGGGCCGACGCCATCTGTCCCTATTCGAACGCCATTCGGGGGAATGTGGACGTGGTGAAGACCGTCACGGTGCGCTGAACTGCGTGTGATGCTCACCCGGCGTGGAAAAATCTGGCGAGGGTGTCGGGACAGCGCCGCCCCGTTCGTCCTTCGGCCAGCGCGCCGGCTTGTCGTGTAGCCGCGCGGGCAGAGGAACGCCGCCAGGGGAGCGAGACCATGCATGTGCAGGCCTATCTGATGCTCAACGGTCGGACGGAGGAGGCGCTGGCCTTCTACGCCCGTGCGATCGGTGCTGAAATCACCGCGCTGATGCGGTTTCGCGAGGCGCCCGAACCGCCGCCGCCCGGCATGGTCCCCGACAATTGGGGCGACAAGGTCATGCATTCGAGCTTCCGGGTCGGCGAGACCGAACTGATGGCGACCGACGGTTGCCAGTCCGACGGCAGCGCCTTCAGCGGTGTGTCCCTGGCGCTTTCCGTCGGCTCGGCCGCCGAGGCCGAAACGAAGTTCGCCGCGCTGGCGGAGGGCGGGCAGGTCACCATGCCGCTCGGCCCGACCTTCTTCGCGACCGCCTTCGGCACGCTGACCGATCGGTTCGGCGTGCCGTGGATGATCGTGGCGCCAACCCTGTGAGGCGAGGAGCGGCCCATGACACGCCAGGTCTTCATCTTGGTCGGTACCCGCAAGGGCGCCTTCATTCTTGCGGGGGATGCCGCGCGGCAGTCGTTTGAGCTGCGCGGCCCGTTCTGCGAGACATGGCCGACCAACCACGTTGTCGCCGATCCCGCGACCGGCACCATCTATGCCGGCGGCGGCAACGAATGGTTCGGCCCGGCGGTCTGGAAAACGACCGATTTCGGCCGGAGCTGGACTCACTCGAGCCATGGCCTCGCTTACGAGGCCGGCAATGAGCCGGTGAAGGCGGTGTGGAGCCTGGCGATGGGCGCCGACGGGGTGCTCTATGCCGGCGTCGAGCCGGCCGGGCTGTTCCGCAGCACGGACGGTGGAGAAAGCTGGAGCCATGTCGAGGGGTTGCAGCGGCACCCCAGCCGGGCGGAATGGAATCCCGGCGGCGCGGGCCTGATCCTTCATTCGCTGGTGCCTGACAGCGCCGATCCGTCCCGCATCTGGGTGGGGATTTCGGCAGCAGGCGTGTTCGCCACCGAGGATGGCGGCGCCACCTGGGAAGCCCGCAACCGCGGCACTCGGGCCGACTTCCTGCCCGAGGGCGAGAACTACCCCGAGTTCGGCCAATGCGTGCACTGCCTGGTGATGGCGCCGGGTCGGGGCGGGCGCCTTTACCAGCAGAATCACTGCGGCATGTACCGGACCGACGATGGCGGACGGCACTGGGAGAGCATCGAGGCGGGCCTTCCCTCGTCCTTCGGCTTCCCGGCCGCGGCGCACCCGCGCGATCCGGACACGCTGTTCCTTATCCCGCTCAATGGCGACATCAAGGGGCGCTTCATGCCCGATGGCCGCACCGCGGTCTGGCGCACCCGCGACGGCGGGCGGAGCTGGCAGGACAAGCGGGAGGGCCTGCCGCAGCAGGGCGCCTATTTCAACGTGCTCCGGCAGGCGATGGCGACTGACCGGCTGGAGCCGGCGGGCGTCTATTTCGGCACCAACGCCGGCGCGCTCTATGGCAGCATCAACGAGGGCGAGACGTGGGATTGCCTTGCGCCTCATCTGCCGACCATCACCTCGGTCGAGACGCTGGTGATCGAGAGATAGGCGAGGGTCATGGACGGCTCGGAGGCGCAATCCCGCAATGTCCGGGCGGCAGCGCATTCGCGGGTGCGGGTGCGGCTGCCGGCCCATCTCGTCACGCTGTTTCCGGGCGCTGAAAGGCTGGTGCCGGTGACGGCGACGACGGTGTCCGAGATGGTCGAGGCGCTCGATCGTCTTTGGCCGGGCATGGGAGCGCGCATCTGCGACGAGACGCCGGCGATCCGGCGGCACATCAACGTCTTCGTCGAGGGCCGGCGCGCCCGCCTGTCGACGCCGCTCCCGCCGGGCGCCGACGTCTTCGTCATCACCGCCATCAGCGGCGGATGAGTGTTCAATCACCGGGAAGGTCCGCATGTTCTATGCGCTGCTCTGCTACCATCAGGAAGACATCGTCTGCGCCTGGACCCGGGAGGAGGACGAGGCGGTGATGCGCAAGCTCGCCGTGGTGCAGGAGAAGCTGGTGAAGGCCGGCAAGCTCGGCCCGGTGGCGCGGCTGCTGCCGACCACTGCGGCGACGACGCTGCGCAAGGATCAGGACCCGCCGCTGGTGCTCGACGGCCCCTTCGCCGAGACCAAGGAGCAACTGCTCGGTTTCTACCTCCTCGACTGCGCCGATCTTGAGGAGGCGCTCGGCATCGCCCGCGAACTCGGGCAGGCCAATCCGGGTGGTTCCTACGAGATCCGCCCGGTCGGCCTGTTACACGATGGCGGCGCGCGGCCGTGATGGAGGGGGCGGACTGGATCGGCACGAGCCTCGCCGCCGCCCGCCCGCAGGCGCTGGCCGCGCTGCTGCGTTATTTCCGCGATCTTGATCTGGCCGAGGAGGCCTTTCAGGAAGCCTGCCTGCGTGCGCTGCGGACCTGGCCACAGAACGGTCCGCCACGCGATCCGGCCGCGTGGCTCGTCTTCGTCGGCCGCAATGTCGCGCTCGACGCGGTTCGCCGCCGCGCGAAGCAGACCGAACTGCCGCCCGAAGACGTGCTGTCCGACACCGACGACGCCGAAGCCGCGCTGGCCGAGCGCATGGATGGCGCGCATTACCGCGACGACGTGCTGCGGCTGATGTTCATCTGCTGCCATCCCGATCTGCCGGGCACCCAGCAGATCGCATTGGCCCTGCGCATCGTCTCGGGACTCTCGGTGAAGCGCATCGCGCGCGCCTTTCTCGTCGGCGAGGCGGCGATGGAGCAGCGCATCACCCGGGCGAAGGCGCGGATCGCCCGGGCGGGCGTGCCTTTCGAGGCGCCCGGCCCGGTGGAGCGGGCGGAGCGGCTCGGCGCCGTCGCGGCCATGATCTATCTCGTCTTTAATGAAGGTTATTCGGCCGCCGGCGACACCACCGTCGAGCGTGCCCCGCTCTGCGAGGAGGCGATCCGCCTCGTCCGCCTGCTGCTGCGCCTGTTTCCCACCGAGCCCGAGATCATGGGCCTTGCCGCCCTGATGCTGCTGCAGCACGCCCGTGCCGGGGCCCGTTTCGACGCCGACGGCGCGGTGGTCTTGCTCGACAGGCAGGATCGGCGCTTGTGGAATGGACCGATGATCGCCGAGGGGCTCGCTCTGCTCGACAAGGCGATGCGCCATCGCCGTCCGGGGCCCTATCAAGTGCAGGCAGCCATTGCCGGCCTTCACGCGCGCGCCTCCACCCCCGAGGCGACCGACTGGGCGCAGATCGACCTGCTCTACGGCACGCTGGAGATCATGCAGCCTTCCCCGGTGGTGACCTTGAACCGGGCGGTCGCGGTGATGAAGCTGCACGGGCCGGAGGCGGCGCTTGCCATGATCGATCCGCTCGGCGAGCGGTTGGCGGGCTATTTCCACTATCACGGTCTGCGTGGTGCCCTACTGATGCAGCTTGGCCGCCCGCGGGAGGCGCGGGAAGGTTTCATGGCCGCGATCGGCCTCGCCAACACGCCAGCCGAGGCCGCGCATATCCGTGCCCATCTCGACAGCCTCGACATGCCCGGCTGACGGACGATCGGGTTTCTCCCGACGCCGTGGGCCGGTCGCCGGGTTATTCTGGGCTGGGGTGCGCACTGCCTGGCTGACGGGTGAGCGCGACGGCCGCGAGGGATGGATGACGTGTCATGACTGCGGCTCTCATCAGCATCGCCGAGTACAGCGTCGTTCTCTTCACCGGTGTGTTCTTCGTCGCGCAGTTTGCCTGTTACGAGGCGGGCTTCCGCTTGGCCGCTCGTCGGCGGGGACATCCGGCGGCCCAGCCGGAGGCCGTCGGCGTGGTGGTGGGCGGGATGCTCGGGCTGCTCGCCTTCGTGCTGGCGCTGACCCTTTCCTTCGCCAATGCGCGTTTCAGCGAACGCCAGGCCGGCAGCCTCGCCGAGGCCAACGCCATCGGAACCGCCTGGCTGCGGGCGAAGGCGATCGGCGATCCGAGAGGTGAGGCGATCGCCGGGCTGCTGGAGCAGTATATTGCGGTGCGGGCGGATTTCGTCGAGGCGGGGCGGGACGACGCGGTCATCAACCGGTTGAACCAGACGACGGGCGCGCTCCAATCGCAGATGTGGGGGCATTTGGCGGGGATCGTACGCGAGCGCCCCGATCCGGTTGTCGCGGAGCTGATGAGTGCGCTCAACGCGACCTTCGACGCCAGCACCTCCGAGCGCTTCGCGTTCCAGCTGCGCCTGCCGACGCAGATGTTCTGGCTTCTGGTCGGCATGACGCTGCTCAGCATGGCGTGCCTCGGCTACCAGTTCGGCCTGAGGGGGCGACCGATGCGCCTGCTGGTCGCGCTGCTGACCTTCATGTGGGCGGCGGTGATCGTGAACATTCTCGATCTCGCTTCAGCCCGCCTCGGACAGTTCCGTACCGGGACGGCCGCCTATGAGTGGACACGGCAGGGGTTCCGCGGTGGCGTCGTCATCCCGCCATTGCCGAGCCCTTGACGGCTGGGGCTGCCGTCGTCCGGCTGCGCTCAGGGCTGCCCGAGCTTCATCCGGAGGCCGACCGACAGGATGCTGACATCGAGATCCGACGTCGCCTGGAACGGCACGCCAACATAGCGCGGATCATCCGGCCCGATGTCGATCAGCCCGCTGCCGAGCCCCATCGTGTAGAGATAGGCGCCGTCGAGCGTGATGCGGTCGTTGTATTTGTAGGAGAAGCCGGCGGAGAACATCACCTGGTTGGTCTCCGGCAGGCGGGTGTCGCGATTGGCGGAGGTAAGCGGCGCCACCTCGTAGCCGAGGCCCGCCCGCAGCGTCAGCGCGTCGCTGTAATCATATTCCGCACCCACCGAATACAGCCAGCCGTCGCGGTAGCCGAGCTGCAGCGCGGTCAGCGGCACGTCGCCCGACCCGGTGACGGGAAGCGTTTGCAGCCGGCTCCAGTGATCCCACTCCACCGTGCCGTTGAGGCGAAGGTCGTCGGTGATCACCTGTCGCACGCCGAAGCTGAGCACGTCGGGCGTGTCGAGGTCGGTCTGGGCGAACATGTTGGTGCCGTCGACCACGAGCGAGCCGTCGAGCCCATGGCCGATGGACGAGCGGTAGCCGAGCCCGAAAGTGGTGCCCTGCCACGGGTTGATCTGGACGCCTGCCGTGAAGCCGACGCCGAAATCGTCGGCCTTCAGCATCGCACCCGGTGCACCCGGGACGATATCGATGGCCTGGGTCAGCCGGGCCTTGAAATACTCGAACTGGATGCCGGCCCCGACCGTGATCATGTCGTTGATCTTGTAGGAGGCCATCGGAGTCGCGCTGAGCGAGAAGATCTCGGAGTTGCGTGAATAGACCTGCCCGGCCCAGTTGCCTGGTGCCTTGGTGGAGAGCCCGAACGCGCCGTTGACCGACAGGCCGATCGTCATGCGATCATTGATGGGATAGGCGACATAGCTCGCCGGGACGACCGCCCATTCACCGACATCGATCGAGGCGGTCGACGTGCCGCCATAGGCGTCCTGCACCGCATTGGTGAAGGCGCTCGGGTAGATGTCGAAGGAGGGGAAAATCCCCGTCGCCACGCTCTCCGCCTGGAAATCCCGTACCGTGCCGAGCACGGCTGGGTTCCAGAAGCTGTAGGAGAGTACGTCGCCCGCGGCGACGCCGGCGATCGCCATGCCGAAACCGGCGGCGCTCTGGTCGCGGATGAGAAACGCCCCGGCATGGGCCGTCGAACCCAGGCTCGCCGCGAGCAGCAGCCCCGCGGTCGGCCGAACGAGCGTCAACATGCGCATGATCACCAAAGCCCCCGAATCGCCCCTGTGCGAGTCTAGGGCCGATTCGGGAGGACGTCGCTTCCCGCAATGCGTCGATCAGATGGCGAGGCGCGAGTTTTCGATGGAGTGATTCTTACGCAACGACAGTCCCGGTTGCAGCCCATGCCCCGACCAGCCGGGGGTAGAAGATGCAGTGCTCATGGGCGCCGGCTTCCGCCACCAGCCGGTCATAAAGCGTGTCGATCCCGATTTCCTCGGCGGTGGCAACGCCGAGCCGGGTGATGAAAGGTAGCAAGCTGCGGATCGATTCGGTGACGAATTCGAAGCCGGCCAGTTCGTGGCCGCTGGCCACGCGGGTTAACGCGACGAGATCGGGCGACAGCCCCGCCGCCCTGTAGGATGCGAAGAGCTGCGAGCCCATGTCGGCCTGCCGTCCGGCGCGGCGGTACAGCTCGATGATATGGCCGATCTGCGTGGCCAGAAGCGGCAGGGGCGGAATGGCGGCGGCCGTGCTCATGTCCATCTCGATGAACGCGATGCGGGCTCCCGCGCGCGCTTCCTGCGCCAGCCGAACCAGAACGGCGGCAGGATCGGCCATGTGCAGCAGGATGAAGCGTCCGATGACGGCATCAAATCCATCAATGCCGTCAAAGGCTTCGAGCGGTGTTTCGCGGAACTGGGCCTGCCGGCGGCCGCTGGCCCTCATACGCGCCTCCGCCACCCCGAGCGCCTCACGCGAGATATCGATGCCGACCACCTCGCCGTCATGCCCGACGATGTCCGCGGCGATGGCGGTGACGTCGCCCACTCCGCAGCCCACGTCGAGCACCCGCATGCCCGGTCGGAGGCCGGCCCGCAGGAGGATGTCCCGTGTCATCTCCGCAAAGAAAGCGGCCTGCCGTTCGAGCCGGGCGAGTTCGCGGTCGGAGTGGCCCAGAACATAAGAGGGTTCATCGCTGCTCATCCGCTTGCCTGCCCCGTTCACCCGTTACTGAATCTGCGCCCCATGGCGAGTCGCGACCGCAACAACATTCCCCAGTTGGTTCGAATATTGAAGCATTTTCGATTATTCAAGTGATAAAGGCCACGTAAACCTTTTTCAGGCGATAAGGGGCTCTGGTAACACAGCGGCCGCCATGAAACCGTCGCCTGTCATCGTGCGAACGCCTCATGCCGATATTGCCCTTCGGGACAGCGGCGGCGTCGGCATGCCGGTCCTGCTTCTGCATGGCAATTCCAGCTGCAAAGACGTGTTTCGTCATCAGATGGAAGGCGCGCTCGCACGCCGTTACCGCATGATCGCGATGGATCTGGCGGGCCACGGCGAATCGGGTGACGCATCGGATGTCCGCGCCTATACGATTCCAGGCCACGCCGAGACAGCTTTGTACCTGCTCGACCTGCTGGGCATACCGGATGCGGCCGTCCTGGGGTGGTCGCTGGGGGGGCATATCGGCATCGAGATGCTGGCGCGACGACCGAGCCTCAGAGGGTTGATGATCATCGGCGCGCCACCTTACGCGCACGGCTTCCTTGGCATGGCGCGCGCGTTCCACGTCAATCTCAATCTGCTGCTGATGACGCGAGCGCGCCTTAGCGAGCGTGAGGCGCGTCGACTCACGCGGGCCACGCTGGGTACCGCCTACGATCCGGCCTTCGTGGACGCCGTGCTGCGGACGGATGTTCGTGCGCGACCCGAACTCTATCGCGGCATGATGAAGGCGGAAGGTGCCGATCAGAAGCGGACGATCGAGAGCGCCGATGTGCCGGTTGCGGTAGTCAACGGCGCCGGCGAGCCCTTTGCGCGTCTCGATTATCTCGCCGACCTCGCCTATGGCGATCTGTGGGACGGGCGGTGCCACGTGATCGAGGGGGCGGGGCACGCCCCCTTCCTGGAGCGGCCCGATCTGTTCGATCCGATTCTGGATCGGTTCCTGTCGGACCTCGCGACCCGCCGGGCAGCCCGGCAGGGCAGAATGATGTTCCGGACAGCCTGAGCGGCTCGGCTGCATCCCGTCGGCGCCGTCTCAGCTCTGCCCCGCTGTCTCGAAAATCTCGGGCTGAGGCACCAGCGGCACGCTCGGCACCAGCGGCACCGAAGGCATCCCCTTGAACAGCGCTTCCAGTTCGGGGCCTGTGGCGCGCAGGAAGGGGTGGCGCTCCATCAGGCTCTCGCGCACGCTCGGGTAATGAATGCCCATCAGGCTGAGCGGCTTGGTCAGGCTGGGGTATTCACGGGGCTCGCAGAGCAGCCGCAAGCCGAACAGCCGCTTGTAGAAGGCCTGATGCTCGGCGCGCGGCGTGGCGAGGCCGAAATCGGCGTGGAAATACTCGGTCGCCAGGAAGCCAAGCCGGACGGTGGCATATGGCAGTTCCGAATGCCGGCGGGCCCAGGTCTGGTCGGCGACGAAGCGACTGGGATCCACCATCGAGCGCCCCGCCGCGATTTCCGGACCCAGAACATCCGAGAAAGCCATCATGCACGGCGCATCCGGATACGCCCGCGAGGCGACATGGACACGGATCGAACTAGCCAGTTCGCCCTCGATATAGAGGCCGAAGATGCGCGCGTTCGGCATGTCGTCGAAGCGATCGGTAAACCGCCGGGAGAAGCTGATCGGGATCGCGCCTTCGCGCACATAGGCATCGTAGCGCAGCCGGAAAACGGCCTCGCGATCCTCGCCCTCACCGATCGGCCGATACTCAATGACGTCAAGAAAGTCCACCAAACGCTCGGAAAAACTGCGGCCAACAAGCGCCGTCGACGCCATAAACCCCTCCTCGCGCGCGAAATTCACGCAATGTAAGGGGTTAAGTTAACTATTTGTTAACCAAATTGAAACGGGAAAATCGCTAAAATTTTAGCCGGTCTGTCGAAAATGCATGGCTTGACGAGGCGGTGTGCCGGTCGGTCGCCTCAACCCGCGCGAGAGAAAAGGATCGAGAAAACGCAAGGGTTTGAGCGGGCGATCGCTCAAACCCGCCGGTCCCCGTGAAAGGATCGTAAAGGGTTTCGGCCTATCCTCGCCGGCGGTGGAGAGGTGCCGCGCCCATTATGCGTCTTCATTTGCCGAGACCGTCGCACGAGAAGCTGCCGCTGGACATCTATGTCTCGACGGTCGAGGCGCTGTATTCGGACGCCCGCTCGCTCTATGCCGGTTCGATCAGCGCCTCGGTGGCAGCGCTCGTCACCTGGTGGAAGACCGGCGAGACGAGCCTGCTCTGGTGCGGCGTGCTGCTCGCCCTGATCGGTCTCGCCCGCGGTCGCGACATGCGTGGCTTCGCGCAGCAGCCGGCGAAGCCGGGCACCTACGAGGAGGCCCGTCGCTGGGAAGTCCGCTACACCATCGCCTCAGCCGCCTATGTGGCGGTGCTCGGCATCTGGTGCTTCCTGACCTTCGTGCGGACCGCCGACGCGATCGCGCATCTGCTCAGCTTCTCCGTCGTCCTGGCCTATATGGTGGGTACGACCGGGCGGAATTTCTCGAGCGACCAGATCGTCGTCACCCAGACCATCTGCGCCGCCGTGCCGATGATCTCGGCGCTACTGCTGCAGTACAATGGGTACTATGCCTTCCTCGCGGCGCTGCTGGTGCCCTTCTTCCTCTCCATCCGCACGATTTCCGCGCGCCTGCGCGGGGTGCTGATGAATGCTGTCGTCGCCTCGCACGATATCAAGCTGCTCGCGGTCCAGTTCGACACGGCTCTCAACAACATGCCGCACGGCCTGTGCATGTTCGACGAGCGGCAGAAATTCGTTGTCGCCAATTCGCGGTTCGACGAACTGCTCGGCCTGCCGCAGGGGGAGGAGCGCCGCGGCATGCCGGCTCACGAACTCATGTTGGAGTGCCTGCGGTCGGGGCGGATGTCGCCGCCCGCCGTCGGCCGCTTCGCGCCGAACTTCCTCGCAGCGCTGGCGGCTCCCCGCCACGATCCGATCCCGCTCGATCGGGCCGATGGCCGGATGCTGGAGGTGGCGTTCCAGCCCATGGAGACCGGCGGCTGCGTCGTGCTGATCGAGGACATCACCGAGCGCCGCACCGCCGAGGCGAAGATCGAGCATCTCGCCCGCTATGATGCGCTGACCGGCCTGCCGAACCGCACCTCGTTCACGGAACACTTCGAAGCCGCGCTTGCCAACATAAAGCCCGGCGCGGCCCGGGCGATCCTCTTCATCGATCTCGACGATTTCAAGCAGGTCAACGACACGCTGGGCCACTCCTTCGGCGATGCTCTCTTGTGCGAGGTGGCCGAGCGCCTGCGCAATTCAGTGCGGGACATGGATCTCGTGGCTCGCTTCGGCGGCGACGAATTCGTCGTGCTGCAGACGTTGCGGCGCGGCAAGGAAACCAAGGACGCGGCTGCATTGGCGGGGCGGATCATCGAGACCCTCAGCCGCATCTACGACATCGAGGGTCACCAGATCGTGGTCGGGGCCAGCGTCGGCATCTCGCTGGCGCCGCAGGACGGCTACAACGTCGACCACCTGCTGAAGAATGCCGACATGGCGCTCTACCGTGCGAAGGCCGACGGGCGCGGCGTCTGGCGGTTCTTCGAGCGCGACATGGACGTGAAGGCGCAGGCCCGCCGCACGCTCGAACTGGACATTCGCGACGCTGTGGCACGCGAGGAGTTCGAACTGCATTACCAGCCGTTGATCAACCTGCGCACGGGCCGCACCACGACGTGCGAGGCGTTGTTGCGCTGGCCTCATCCCACCCGCGGCATGGTCTCCCCCGGGGAATTCATCCCGGTGGCGGAGGAAATGGGTCTCATCGTCGATATCGGCGCCTGGGTTGTGCGCGAGGCCTGCCGCGAATGCGCCAGATGGCCGAGCGACGTCAGCGTCGCCGTGAACCTGTCGCCGCTGCAATTCCGCCGGGCGAATGTCGAGGCTATGGTCCGCGATGCGCTCACCGCCTCCGGCCTTCCCCCGCATCGGCTGGAGATCGAGATCACCGAAACGGTGCTGCTGCAGGACACGGCCGCGACGCGGCGCACGCTGCGGCGGCTGCGCAATCTCGGGGTGCGGATCGCGCTCGACGATTTCGGCACGGGCTATTCGAGCCTGAGCTACCTCCAGGCGTTCCCGTTGAACAAGGTGAAGATCGACCGCTCGTTCCTGCTCGGCGTCGAGGCGGACCGGCGCGCCATGAAGCTGCTGCGCGGCGTCGCCCGGCTATCGGTCGAACTCGGCATGTCGGTGGTAGTCGAAGGTGTGGAAACCCAGGAGCAACTCGCCTTCCTGGTGAGCGAGAAGAGCGTTTCCGAGGTGCAGGGCTTTTTGTTCAGCCCCGCCATCCGCAGCGCGGATATTCGCAAGCGCCTCGTCGGCGAGAGCGAGGGGACGCTCAGCGTTCCCCATGCTGCGATCCTCAAGGCGAACGCAGCGTAAGGCAGCAACCCGCAGGCGCGGCCTCGGCCGCACCTGCGAAGAGCATGTTCGTCAGATCACCTTGACGGTCAGCGTGCCGACACCGTCGACGCCGCCTTCCATCACATCGCCGCGGACAATCGCGCCGACGCCCGCTGGCGTACCGGACATGATGATGTCGCCCGCCTTGAGTTCGAAAAGGCCGGAGAGGTAGGAGATCATCTCCGGCACCTTCCAGATCATCTGGTTGAGGTCGCCGACCTGGCGCCGGGTGCCGTTGACGTCGAGCCACACCTTGCCGTCGGCAGGGTGGCCGATCTTGGCGGCCGGAACCAAGGCCGCACAGGGCGCCGACGCCTCGAACGCCTTGCCGACTTCCCAGGGACGCCCGAGCTTCTTCGCCTCGCCCTGCAGGTCGCGGCGGGTCATGTCGAGCCCGACGCCGTAGCCCCACACATGCTCGAGCGCGCTCTCGACCGGGATATTGATACCCCCCTTGCCGATGGCGACCAGCATTTCGAGTTCGAAATGCACATCCTTCGACTTGTCGGGATAGGGGAAGGTGCCGTTGGTGATGACGTTGTCGGGGTTCTTCTGGAAGAAGAAGGGCGGCTCCTTGTCCGGGTCGTGGCCCATCTCGATCGCGTGTTCGGCATAGTTCCGGCCGACACAATAGATTCGATGGATCGGGAACAGCTTGTCCGAACCCTCGATGGGCAGGGTCGGAATTCCGGGCGGCGAGATCACATAGGCGGTATCGATCGGGGCGTTCATCAGCGGACTCCAGCGTAATAATCGACGCGTTTCTCGAGGGATTCGATGATCGCCGAGAGCAGCATCGCCGCGGCGAACAGGATGATGGTGAGGGCCCAGAAATTCTCCATGTCGAAATTGCGCGAGTAGAGCTCGAACAATTCGCCATAGCCGAGAATGGCGACCAGCAACTGCCCGATCACCACGCCCTTGACGCCGCGGATCACGCCGAGGCGGATGCCGGCGAGAATTTCGGGCAGGGCGGCGAGCAGGATGATTCGCGTGTACAGCGCGAAGGTCGAGGCGCCGTAGCTCCGTCCCATCTCGACCAGCGAGGCCGGCACGCCCTGGATGCCGGCGCGGGTGTCCAGCACGATGATCCACACCGCGAACAGGAACACGGTGACCACGACCGTGGTCTCGCCCATGCCGAACAGGATCATCAGCACCGGCACCAGCGCCGAAAGCGGTGCCGATACGAAGATGTTGACCCAGATGCCCAACAGGTTGTCGGCGGTCTGCGAGCGGCCCATCAGCACGCCGACCGCAACACCGGCGACGATGGCGAAGGCCATGCCGATAGCGAAGCTGCTGAGCGTCGTCAGCGCCGCCGCCTGCCAGGTGCCGGTCTGCACCAGCGCCACCGCGGCGACCAGGACGCTGGAAAGCGGAGGAATGAGGAAGATGGCGCCAGAGCGCCCCACGATCTCCCACAGGAGGCACCACACGATGAGCGAGGCCATCATCGGGATGCGGCGACCGAACAGCGTCATCGGCGCAGCCCCTCAATCCACATAGCGCTTCAGGCCCTGCCAGATCTCCTCGACCGTGTCGAGATAGGACTGGTCACGGCGGATGGCATCCGGGGAGGCCGAGCGGTCGATCTCCGGCTCTATGATCTGCGCGATCCGGCCCGGACGGCGGGAAAGGATCACGATGCGATCGGACACGTAGACCGCTTCCTCGATCGAGTGGGTAACGAAGATGAAGGTCTTGCGCTCCAGCTCGACAAGACGCAGCAGGTCTTCCTGGAACTTGCGGCGGTTCTGCTCGTCCACCGCCGAGAACGGCTCGTCGAGCAGCAGCACGTCGGCATTGACGGCGAAGGCACGGGCGAGGCCGACGCGCTGGCGCATGCCGCCTGAGAGCTCGTGCGGGTACTTGTTCTCGAAGCCCGCCAGGCCCACCTCGTTGATGTATTTCGCGGCGATGGCCTGGCGCTCGTCCTTGCCCATGCCCTTCAGTTCAAGGCCGAAGGCGACGTTGCGCATGACCGTGGCCCACGGCATCAGCGCGAAGTCCTGGAATACGAAGGCGCGCTCCGGCCCGGGGCCGGTGACGGCCCGGCCGTTCACCCGCACCTCGCCCGCCGTCGCCGGGATCAGGCCGGCGATGATCTTGAGCAGCGTGGTCTTGCCGCAGCCGGACGGGCCGAGCAGCGTGGTCAGCTTGCCGCGCGGGAAATCGAGATCGATCGAGCGCAGCGCCTCGATCTCCGTATACATTTTGGTGATGCCGCGGACCTCGACGGCGACGTCGGTGCCGGCCGGCTCGGCGGCGGCCGCGGTGGCTTCGGCCGTGATGTTGCGCATGGCTCAGTTCCTACGCTTCTCGGGCCGCAGCACGCGAAGCTCGAAGGCTTCCAGCGCCGCCAGCGTCAGCGTCGATACGAGGATGATGGAGACGACGGCGGCGTACATTTCGGGATAGTCCGCCACCGACCGGTGATAGGTGATGAGATCCCCGATGCCGGTCGGGGTGATCAGCAGTTCGGCGAGGATCACGCCGATGAAGCCGGCGGCCAGCCCGAGGCGCAGGCCGGCAAAGATGACCGGCGAGGCATCCGGGATGATGATCTTGGTGATCTGCTGCCAGCGTGTGCCCTGGAAGGAATGGCACATGGCGACGAGCGATGGATTGGCATTGCGCACGGCCTTGTAGCCGTTCAGCGCGATCACCGGCAGCGCGAGCATGATCACGGCGAGCGTCTTCGCCAGCAGGCCGATGCCGTACACGAAGGTAATGAGCGGGATCAGCGCCGCCATGGGCGCCGCCTGCAGCACGATGAACACCGGCGCGGCCAGCCATTCGGTGAAGCGCGACAGCCCCATCACGATGCCGACCCCGACGCCGACGAGCGCCGAGATGGCGATGCCGATCACCAGAGGCTGCAGCGTCTCGGCATAGGCGGCGAGGAAGGCGCCGTTGAACAGCATCGTCAGGAAGGCGCGCGCCGTCTCGAGGAAGGTCGGGAAGGCGAAGCTGATCGGCACCCGACCGGCGATCTCCCAGACGAGGAAGAACAGGCCGATCGAGGCGGTCCGCCAGAGCGCCATCCGGTGTTCGCCGATCCACCGCCGCAACGAGGAGGTCTCGGCGTCACGAACGGCTCGCGCGGAGCCGTTCGCCTGTGCGGGAAGAGACATGCCCCGGCCTCAGTTCGTGCCGACCTTGCCGAGCGCGCGGTTGAGCGGCTCGAGTGACCAGAACTCGTCGATCTTGAGGCTCCCCGCGTCGCCGGTGAGCTGGCCCGACAGCGTGTAGAAGGCGAAATCGTCCTTGGCTGCCGCCTCGCCGCCGCCATTGAGCGGGAACGCCTTGCCTTCCGCCAGTTCGGTGAAATAGGGCACGATGTCCTTGGCCTGGTCGGCCGGCAGGTCGGGCAGGAGCTTGTACTTGGCCCGCCACTCCGCGACGATCGCCGGGTTCTTGGTGACCTCGCGCCACGTGGTCAGAACCGACTCGACGATGATGTCGACGTCCTTCTGGTTCTTGTCGAGGAAGTCCTGGCGGGCGAACAGCGCCTCGTCGGTGGCGTTCACCCCATCCATCGGCAGCACGATGAACTTGCCGGGCGCCTTGTCCTCGAGCAGGCGGCGGCCGGCGGCGTCGACGATGCTGGCCTTGACGTTGCCCTGGATCAGCGCGCCGGCGCGCACTTCGGAGCCGGGGATGTAGCTGAGCTTGGAGAACTTGATGCCCTGCTTGTCTTCCATCAGGCGCATGATGGCCTCGGTGCCGGAGCCGCGCGAATGCACCGCGACCTCCTGGCCGTTGAGGTCCTTCCAGGTCTTGTAGAATTCAGCGTTCACCACCGGGTAGAAGCGCAGTGTCGAGAGCTGCAGGAAGATCCGGACCGGCACCTTGGCCTTCTGGATCAGCGCATAGGGGCCGCCGACACCGATGTCGGCCTGGCCGCTCACCACCGCCTGCGCCGCGATGTCCTCGGACTTGAGGTAGGTCATCTCGATCTCGACGCCCCGCTGCTTGGCGAGCTCGAAGGCGGCGAGGAGATGGAGATTTTCCACGCTGGCGATGTCGCCATAGGCCACGCGGACCTTGGCTTCGGCCGCGGGGGTCGCGAGGAGGACGGCGCCCAGACCAATAGCGGCCGCGGCAGCCGCCGAGCCGCGCCCCTTCCATGTCAGATGCTTGAGCAATTTCAACTCCCTTGATTGCCGGGTGGCTTGATCCACCTCTGACCATTGCCATTTTGTGGCAAACCAATTCGTATTTGGTTTATATTGGCCCTCCCGCTGGGTCAAGCTCATGACTGGAACGTGATGGCTTGACCCGCCGTGCTGCGCCGCCATAGACAGAACCAATCCCATGTTTGGTTGAGCGGACTCCATGCTGACCCCGCCCGTCGATGCGCATCCGGAAAAAAGCATCCTGACCCAGCTCCGGGCCTATCTGGCCCAGGCGGAACTGCCGGAAGATGGCAGGCTGCCGCCCGAGCGCGAGCTCGCGGCGGCGCTGGGGGTTTCGCGCACCGAACTGCGCAAGGCGCTGGACGTCCTCGAATCGGAGGGCCAGCTCTGGCGTCATGTCGGCAAGGGCACCTTCATGGGCAGCCGCCCGCTCAATACCTTCGCGGACATCGCGGCGCTCGCGCGGCACAGCAACCCGACGGAGGTGATGCGGACCCGTCTCGCCATTGAACCCGAGATTGCCCGCGTCGCCGCCTTCACCGCGACGCCGGCCGCGATTTCCGAGATGCGCATGTGCCTCGCCCGCTCACGCCAGTCGGAGACGTGGCGGCAGTATGAGGGCTGGGACGCACGCTTGCACCGCGGCATCGCCGAGGCCACCCAGAACAGCCTGCTGCTCGGCCTGTTCGATACGCTCAACGCCGTTCGCCGGGCAGTGACCTGGGGCCGCCTGCGGGTGGCGCCGGTGGGTCCGCTCGCGAACCATCACAGCTTCGCCGAGCACGAGGCGATCGTCGACGCCATCGAGCATCGCGACATGTCCGCGGCCGCGGTCGCGATGCGGAACCACCTGCTGATGGTCGAGCGCAAGCTCGTCGAGAAGCAGGTCGGCCGCGAGGATGAGCGCTGAGTGGGGCGAACTCACCCTGGCGTCGGCGCGGCCTACGCCTTGACCAGGTGACGGGGCGAAAGCCCGAGCCGTGCGAAGGCGTTGCGTGTATCGACCACAAGCCTCGCATGGGCGGCGATCAGCGCGTAGTCGATCGCATCATGATCGGTGGCGACCAGTACGGCGTCAAAACCGGCGATCGAATCCGGGGTCAGGACGATGGATTCCTGCCCTGCCAGCGCGGGGTGGCGGCGCGTCCGCGGCAAGGCGGGTACATGCGGGTCGTGATAGGCGAAACGGCCGCCCCGCAGCCCGATCAGTTCCATCAGCTTCAGGCTCGGGCTTTCGCGGGTGTCGTCGACATTCTTCTTGTAGGCCGCGCCGAGGATGAGGATGCGGGCGCCCGAAATCCCGCGCCCCGCAACGGTGTCGAGCGCCTCGGCGAGGCGGTCGATGACGAGATAGGGCATGCGCGTGTTCACCTGGCCGGCGAGTTCGATGAAGCGGGTCTCGATGTCGAACTCCCGCGCCTTCCAGGTGAGGTAGAACGGGTCGATCGGGATACAGTGCCCGCCGAGGCCGGGACCGGGATAGAACGGCATGAAGCCGAACGGCTTGGTCTTCGCCGCTTCGATCACCTCCCAGATGTCGATGCCCATCGCCGCATAGACGGTCTTCAGCTCGTTGACGAGGGCGATGTTGACCGACCGGAAGATGTTTTCCGTGAGCTTCACGGCTTCCGCAACCTGCGTCGAGGACACCGGCACGACATCGGTGACGAGGCGGGCATAGAGCGCCTGCGCGAGCTGCCCCGCCGCAGCGCCGTCTCCGCCGACCACCTTGGGGATGGACGCAGTGGAATAGCTGGTGTTGCCGGGATCCTCGCGCTCGGGCGAGAAGGCAAGGAAGAAATCCCGTCCGCCCACCAGCCCGCCCTGTTCCAATAGGGGCCGTACCACCTCGACGGTGGTGCCGGGCCAGGTGGTCGATTCGAGAACCACCAGCCGGCCGGGCCGCAGGGTACGCGCAATCGCCTGCGCGGTGTCGATCACATAGGACAGGTCAGGCTCGCGCTGCACCGTGAGCGGGGTCGGAACGCAGATGATGAGGACATCGCACGTGCCGAGCCGGTCGGGATCGGTGGTGAGATCGAGCCGCCCGGTGGCGAGAGCGGCGGGCAGGCGTTCACGCGGCATGTAGTCGATCACCGGTTCACCCGCGGCGATCGCGGCAACGCGCTTCGGATTGATGTCGAAGCCCGTCACGGCAAAGCCCGCCTCGACCGCGACCAGCGCCAGCGGCAACCCGACATAGCCGAGCCCGATGACGCCGATTCGAGCCTTGTCCGCGGCGATCAGCGCGGCAAGATCACGGGCGGCGGGAGGCAGGGTCTCGATCATGTCGGTCGGGTCCATCGGCGGCCGGGTGCGGCGCAGGACAGGCGCCATCACCGCTGCCGCTTGTCAATGCAAACTTCGCCGGGCGCCAATGTCGCGGTGGCCGTTGCGTTCGATCAAGGCGCGTCCGTCGGGATCGCCCGAGGAAGGCACGGTATGGAGGGGGTATGATGCGGACCGGACGCTCGACCGAGGTGGGTGGCGAGGACGGGCAGCGGGAGACGCTGGTCTTCCTCCGCGATCATCTTGCGGCTTGCGAGGGAGCCCCCCCGGTCGAGACCGTCTCGACCCATATCTCCCATGTGCTGCTGGCCGGCCGACGAGCGCTCAAGTTGAAACGTGCGGTTCGCCTGCCCTATGTCGATTTCGCGACGCCGGAAAAGCGCCTCGCCGCCTGCCAGCGCGAGGATGAGGTCAATCGCCGCGGCGCGCCGATGCTGTATCGCGGCGTGCGGCGCGTCACGCGCGCGCCGGCGGGGGATCTTGCCCTCGACGGCGAGGGTCCGCTGGTCGATGCCGTGGTGGAGATGGAACGCTTCGATGCGGCGGCCCTGCTCGACGTGATGGCGCGGGCGGGGCGGCTGGATCCGCCTCTGCTCGCCGCGCTCGCCGAAGCCGTAGCGATCTATCATGAGGGCGCGGCGGTCTATGTCACCGAAGACGGCACCGACCGGCTGTCCCGCGTCGTCGACGGTGTGATCCGAGACCTCGATGCCGCAGGCCTGTTCGATCCCGCAGAGGTGGCGGCCTTTGCGGCGCGGGGTAAGGCGGAACTGGAACGTCACCGTGTCCGGCTGGACGCGAGGGGCCGGGCGGGCCGCATCCGGCGCGGTCATGGCGACCTGCATCTGCGCAACATCTGCCTTGTCGAGGGCAGGCCCGTGCTGTTCGACGCGCTGGAATTCGACGAGGCGCTCGCGACCGTCGATGTGCTCTATGATCTCGCCTTCCTGCTGATGGATCTGTGGCGCCGCGGGCTGCACGCCGGCGCCAATCTCGTGCTGAACCGCTATCTCGACCGTGCGCCGCCGGAAGACGAGCACGCCCTGTCGCTGTTGCCGTTCATGATGGCGGTGCGGGCGGCGATCCGCGCTCATATAGCCGGGCGGCTCGCGGGCGATCCGAATGCGGGGGCGGACCACCGCGCGGCGGCACGCCTTGAAGCGCTGGAAAGCTTCGCGCTGGCGCGGGAACTGCTGCGCCCGCAATCCGCCCGGGTGATCGCGATCGGCGGCTTTTCCGGTTCGGGGAAATCCACCGTGGCGGCACGGCTCGCACCGGAGATCGGGCCGCCGCCGGGCGCACGCATCCTTGCCAGCGACCGGATCCGCAAGGCCATGCTGAACGCCGCGCCGCAGACGCGCCTCCCGCCGGAAGCCTATCGCCCCGAGGTTTCGGAGAAGGTCTACGCGACGCTGATCGCTCGTGCCGCCGCCGTGGCGGCGGAGGGCCATGCCGCCATCGCCGATGCCGTTTTCGACCGCGCGGCGGATCGCAGGAGCATTGCCGATGCCGCATTGGCGGCCGGCGTGCCTTTCGACGGGCTATGGCTCGAGGTCGATCCCGAGCGGCTTGCCGTGCGCGTGCGGGCCCGCCGCAACGACGTTTCCGATGCGACCGAATCCGTGCTGGCGAGCCAGCTTGCCCGCGGTGCTGGCGATATCGACTGGACGCGTATTCCCGCCGCCGCCAATGCTGAAGATGTCGCCCGCTCGGCTGCGGAGGCTGTCGTCGCCGTGCCACCGATTGGCGCACGATCACCGGCGCAATAGTCTGGCAGGCTTCGTGGCGCCTCCCGTTCCGGGCTTCGGTCCGGCCCCTCCCGCCGAATGAGGTTCCGGTGAGCATCTATCGCCTCGACAAGCTGTTTGCCCCGGCCTCCGTGGCGGTGATCGGCGCCAGTCCACGGCCTGGCTCGCTCGGCTGCGCGGTACTGTCGAACCTGATCGCCGGCGGATTTCGCGGCCGGATCTATCCGGTCAACCCGCGCTATGCCGACATCGACGGCATCGCCTGTGTCCCGACCATCGCGGAACTCGTGGAAACCCCGGATCTGATCGTCATCGTCACTCCGCCGGCCACGATCCCGGGCATTGTCGAGACGGCTGGACGGCGCGGTGTGGCAGCAGCGATCGTCATCAGCACGGGGCTCGGACACGGACCGGGATCGCTCGCCGAGGCGACGCGGGCGGCGGCGCGCGCCCATGGCATGCGGCTCGTCGGGCCGAACTGCCTAGGGACCATTGCTCCCGGCGGCCGGCTCGATGCGAGCTTTGCCGGCCACGCCGCCCAGCGCGGCGATCTGGCGCTCATCTCCCAGTCCGGCGGGCTTGCCGGCGGCCTGCTGCGATGGGCCGAGCGGCGCAAGGTAGGATTCTCGGCGGTCGTGACGCTGGGCGACATGCTCGACGTCGATTTCGGCGATTGTCTCGATTGGTTCGCGCGCGACGGGGCGACCCGCGCCATCCTGCTCTACGTCGAGTCGATCGAGGACGCCCGCAAGTTCATGTCGGCGGCACGCGATGCGGCGCGAAGCAAGCCGGTGGTGGTGATCAAGGCTGGCCGGCACGTCGCCGGTGCGAAGGCCGCCGCGACCCACACCGGCGCCATGGCCGGCTCCGACGCGGTCTACGAGGCGGCGTTCCGCCGCGCCGGGCTGATCCGCGTGCGCGACCTCGACGAACTCTTCGTCGCTGCCGAGACGCTGGGGCGACGGCGCGCCTTTCGCGGCGATCGCCTGTCCATCCTGACCAACGGTGGCGGTCTCGGCGTGCTGGCGGTCGACCGCCTCGCCGATTTCGGCGGCCGCCTCGCCGAACTTGCCCCTGCGACGATGGCGGCGCTGGACGCCGCGATGCCGGCCACCTGGTCCGGTACCAACCCGGTCGACATCGTCGGCGACGCCGATGCGCCGCGTTACGCCGCCGCCCTGCAGGCACTGCTCGCCGATCCGGGCACGGATGCCGTGGCGGTGCTGCAGGTGCCGACCGCGCTCGCCAGCGCGACGGATGTCGCGGAAGCGGTCGCGGATGTGGTCAAGCGTCAGCCGGGCGGCGGCAAGCCGGCCTTTGCCGTCTGGCTGGGCGGCGACGAGCGGGTCGCTCCGGCCTTCGAGGCGGCCGGCATTTCGAGCTATGCCACCGAGGCCGATGCGATCGCCGGATTCATGCACCTCGTGCGCTACCGCGAGGCCCGCGAGGCACTGATGCGTACGCCCGACGAGATGCCGGCCGACACCGCGCCCGACCTGGCCCGCGCGCGCGCCATCGTCGACGGGGCCTTGGCGGAGCAGCGCCGCACATTGTCGCCGGTTGAAGTGGGAGGGCTGCTTGAGGCCTACCGTATCCCCGCCGTTCCGGTGCGGCTCGCCGCCGATGCCGAGGAAGCGGCCGCGGCGGCCGACCCCTTCCTCGCCGGGGGTGGCGCGGTCGCCATCAAGATCCTCTCGCCCGACATCGTTCACAAGTCCGATGTCGATGGCGTCGTGCTGGATCTGTCCAGCGTGGAGGCGGTCCGGGCGGCGGCACGCCGCATGCTGGAGGCGGTGGCCAGCCGGCAGTCCGGCAGCCGCATCGCCGGAATCATCGTTCAACCGATGATCCGGCGACCTCAGGCGCGCGAACTCATCGTCGGTATCGCCGACGATCCGACCTTCGGCCCGGTGATCGCCTTCGGCCGCGGCGGCGTTGCGGTGGAAGTGATCGGTGATCGGGCCATTGCGTTGCCGCCGCTCGATCTCAACCTGGCCCGCGACCTGATCGGACGTACTCGCGTCGCGCGCCTGCTCGCGTCCTACCGGAATATCGCCGCTGCCGACGGACGGGCGGTGGAACTGGTGCTCGTCCGCCTCGCGCAGATGGCGGCCGACCTGCCGGAGATCGCGGAACTCGACATCAACCCCCTGCTCGCCGATGCGGACGGGGTGCTGGCGCTCGACGCCCGCGTGGTACTGGCCGTGTCGGCGCCCGGCCTCGCGGGTGTGCGCCACGCCCGCTTTGCGGTGCGGCCCTACCCCAGCGAGTGGGAACGGCGGATCACGGTGCGACGGGGCGCGGGCTATTTCGTGCGTCCCGTGCGTCCCGAGGACGAAGCGATGTTCCGGGCCTTCATCGATCGCGTGTCCGATGAGGACCTGCGGCTGCGCTTCTTCGCGCCGGTGCGCAATGTCGGCCACGATTTCCTCGCCGCCCTGGTCCAGATCGACTACGCGCGCTCCATGGCCTTCGTCGCCCTCGACGGGGACGAGATGGCCGGCGTGGTGCGGCTGCACGCGGATGCCGACCATCGCAGCGGGGAATATGCCATTCTCGTGCGGTCGGACCTCAAGGGAACCGGCCTCGGCTGGGCGCTCATGCGGCTGATCATCGAATGGGCGGAAGTGGAGGGCATTTCGCGCGTGGAAGGGCAGATCCTGCGCTCCAACACGCCGATGATCGAGCTGTGCGGCGACCTCGGCTTCCTGATGCGGCCCGACCCGGAGGACCCGGCGGTGGTGATCGCGACGCTGGCCGTCGGAACCCGCCCGGCGACCGCTGCAACAGACCAAGACAGCCGGCCTCCGATATGAAATCCTGACACAACCGGCCCGAAGAGGCCGCACCTCGCGGGGAGATGCGCCATGTCACTCGTCCCGACCGTCACCAGCCTGCTCGTCCATGTCGATCTCGAACCGCGCGGCCGCGGGCGGATCGAACTGGCCGCTGCGCTTGCCGACCGCTTCGGCGCCCGCCTGATCGGGGTGGCGGCGGAGGATTTCCAGTTCCCGATCTATGGCGACCTCTCGGCGACCGTCGACACCCGCTCGCTCGACGCGGCGCAGCGGCGGGTCGAAGAGGATCTCGCCAAGGCCGAGGCACTGTTCCGGCAGGTGGCGGGCACCCGGGAGCGGCTCGAATGGCGCTCCTTCAGTGCATCGCCCGAGCGCGCCATCACCAGTGAGGCGCGGTGCGCCGACCTCGTCGTCATCGGTCAGGCCATTCCCGGCGTGGGCGACGAACCCATGCTCGATGTCGCGCCGGCGCCGGTGCTGATCGAGGCGGGCCGCCCGGTCCTCGTGGTGCCGCGCATGGTACGCACGCTCGAGGCACGGCGGGTGCTGTGTGCCTGGAAGAACTCCCGCGAAGCGCGGCGTGCGCTGCGGGACGGCTTGCCCTTCATGGTCGGGGCCGAGGCGGTGACCATCGCCACGATCGGCGACAGCACCGATCCGGCTGAGGCATTGGATGTTCAGGCCTATCTGCGCGGCTACGGCATCGAGGCCCGGCGGGTGCACGAGCCGAAGACCCACGGCAGCGTCGGCGAAACGCTGCTGTCGATCGCCGAGGGGGAGGGCGCCGACCTCGTGGTGTCCGGCGCCTACGGGCATTCCCGGTTGCGTGAGTGGGTGCTGGGCAGCGTGACCCGTGACCTGCTGCGTCACGCGCCAGTGTGCTGCCTGCTGTCGCACTGAAGGCAGCTGGAAAGGCCGAGGGCCGTCCGCCGAGCGCCGGCCACTGACGTCAGAAACCGGCCAGCACTCGCTCGGTATGCTCGACCTGCGGCGGCTCGGCGAAATGCGGGCCGACCAGCTTGCGCCATTCGAGGAAATCCTCGGATCCGCGGAAGTGCACCGTGTGGTCTTCCAGCGTCTCCCAGTCGACGACGAGCCGGTAGCGGCTCGGATGCTCGATCGAGCGCTGGATTTGCATTCCCTTGCAGCCCTTGGCGCGCTTGAACAGCGGCACCGCCTGCGCCGCTGCGGCCTCGAACGCCGCTTCCTCGCCGGGTTTGACCTCGATCAGCGCGATTTCCCAGATCATTTCCGTCTCCCGATGCCATTCGGCGGCCATTTGCGCCGCACCTGCCGCGCGCATCTATCCCTGCACCGGCCGCCGTGGCAATGCGCGGCGCACCCGCGCGTTTCTGGCCGGAAACTTGCTGGCGTGTCTTGCTGGCAACGAATAGGGAGCAGGGCGGATGTGGCGCGAGATCCAGCCGGACGAAACGATCACCATCGAGGTCGATGGCTACAAGGTCGTCGCCTATTCGTTCGGCAGCGGCGACGAGACGGTGCTGTGCCTCAACGGCGGGCCCGGCCTGCCGTGCGACTACCTGCGCGAGGCCCATTCCTGCCTGATCGACTGGGGCTACCGGGTCGTCGCCTTCGACCAGCTCGGCACCGGCGCCTCGGACCGGCCCGACGATGCCGCACTGTGGACCATTGGGCGCTATGTCGAAGAGACCGAAACGGTGCGGCGGGCGCTGGGGCTCGGCAAGGTGCATCTGCTCGGCCACAGCTGGGGCGGCTGGCTCGCCATCGATTACGCGCTGACCTACCCGGATGCGCTCAGGAGCCTGATCCTCGAGGACACCGTCGCCGACATCCCCCATCTCGTGACCGAACTGGAGCGGCTGCGCGCCGCGCTCGGGCCTGAGACGGTGGCGATGATGCTCGCCCACGAAGCGGACGGCAGCTTCAACCACCCCGAATATCTCGCCGCGATCACGCTGCTGAACTACCGCCATGTCTGCCGGCTCAGCGAGTGGCCGGCGCCGATCCAGCGCTCGCTGGGCGACTGGAACATGGCGCCTTATGAGACGATGCAGGGGCCGAACGAATTCCTCTACATCGGCAACCTCAAGGACTGGAACCGGGTGCCGGACCTTCCCCGCATCATCGTGCCGGTGCTGATCACGGTCGGCCGTCACGACGAGCTCACCCCGGCCTGCGCGGCGCGGATGAAGCGCGCACTGCCCGATGCCGAACTGCATGTGTTCCCCAATTCCAGCCACATGCCTTTCTACGAGGAGCCGGGTGCCTATTATCCTGTGCTCGACGCCTTTCTCGCCCGCGTGCGCGGCAGCTAGGAGCCCCCCGCGATGCTCTATCAGGATGCGCTGCTGCAGCGGCTGGAGACGGGGCTGCGCAGCGCGCTGCCGAACTGGGAACTCACCGACGCGGCCGAGCTTCGCCTGCTCACCATCTCCGAAAACGCAACCTATGTCGTGGAGGAAGCGGGCCGTCGCCTGATCGTGCGGGTCCATCGGCCCGGCTACCGCACCCCCAAGGAGATCGGCTCGGAGCTGGCCTGGATCGGCGCGCTGCGGGCAGAGGGCATCGTTGACACGCCCGCACCCGTGCCGACGCGCGACGGCGCCCTGCTGTCGGGCTTCGACGATGACGGCCAGCGCCGCCATGTGGTCGCCTTCGCCTTCATGGAGGGGCGCGAGCCCGATCCGTCCGACGATCTCGTGCCGTGGTTCCGCGAACTCGGCGCTATCACCGCGCGGCTCCATGCGCATGCGCGGAGCTGGGCGCGGCCGGAAGGCTTCACCCGCAAGGCCTGGACCGTCGAGAGCATCCTCGGCTCGCGGCCTGTGTGGGGCGATTGGCGGGCCGGGCTCGGCCTGACGCCCGACGGCCGCGCCATACTGGAGCGTGTCGCCGCGACGCTGGAGATCCGGCTCGCCGCCTATGGCATGGGCGAGGCCCGCTTCGGGCTCATCCATGCGGACCTGCGGCTCGCCAACCTCCTCGTCGAAGGCCCACGGCTCGGCGTGATTGACTTCGACGATTGCGGCTTCTCCTGGTTCGGCTTCGACTTCGCCGCCGCCGTCAGTTTCTTCGAGCACGAGCCCTTCATTCCGGCGGTGCGGGAAGCCTGGGTCGAGGGCTATCGCGGCGTCGCGCCACTGGCACGCGAGGACGAGGAGGCCATCTCGCTGTTCCTGATGCTGCGCCGCCTTCATCTCACGGCCTGGATCGCCTCGCATGCCGAGACACCGACCGCGCAGGGCTGCGGCGCCCCCTACACGGACGGCACCGTGATACTCGGCGAGCGCTTCCTCGCCAGCTTCGGCTGAGGCACCTCCATGACCGCCGGACGGCAGATCCTCTCGCTCAACCGCTTCGACGCCGGCAATTCGGCGTGGCTCGACGACGACCTCGCGGCGCTCATCGCCCGGCGGCAGGCGGTGTTCGGCGCGGCCTCGGTACTGTTCTACGAGGAGCCGATCATCATGGAACGCGCCGAGGGCGCGGTGATGATCGCCCGCGACGGCCGCCGCTTCCTCGACGTCTACAATAACGTGCCCTCGGTCGGGCATGGCCATCCCCATGTCGCGGCGGCGGTGGCGCGGCAGATCGGCAAGCTCAACATCCATACCCGCTATCTGGTCGAGCCGGTGATCGCCTATGCCGAGAAGCTGCTGGCGACCTTCCCGCCCGCGCTCGCCAACCTCGCCATGACCTGCACGGGCAGCGAGAGCAACGACCTCGCGCTCCGCATCGCCCGCGCCTGGACGGGCGGCACCGGCTTCATCGTCACCGAGACGGCGTATCACGGCAATACGGCCGCGGTGACCGAGGTCTCGCCCTCGTCCTTCCGCTCGCGCGAGGTGCCCGCGCATGTGCGCACGGTTGCCGCCCCCGATGTCGGAACCGGGCCGGCGGAAGACCTCGCCGCGCGTTTCGCCGGGCAGGTGAGCGCGGCGATCGCCGACATGGCGGCGAACGGCATCCGGTTCGCAGGGCTGCTGGTCGACACGATCTTCTCCAGCGACGGCATCCACGCCGACCCGCCGGGATTCCTCGCGGCGGCCGTGGAGGCGGTCCGGAAGGCCGGCGGCCTCTTCATCGCGGACGAGGTGCAGCCGGGCTTCGGGCGCACCGGCCGGCAGATGTGGGGCTTCGAGCGCCATGGCCTGGTGCCGGACATCGTCACTCTGGGCAAGCCGATGGGCAATGGCTTCCCGGTCGGTGGCGTGGTGACGCGGCCGGAGCTGCTGACGGGCTTCTGCGAGACGACCGGCTATTTCAACACCTTCGGCGGCAATCCGGTCGCCGCCGCGGCGGGCCTCGCCGTGCTCGAGGTGATCGAGGCCGAGGGGCTGCGGGAGAACGCGGAGGACGTCGGCGCCTATTTCCGCGCCGGGCTGCGCGATCTCGGCGCCCGCCATGTCGGCATCGGTGCTGTGCGCGGGGCGGGCCTGTTCATCGGGCTCGATTTCGTCGAGGCCGGCAGCCGCGCACCGGACACCGCCGGCGCCACCCATGCCATCAACGCGCTGAAGCAGCGCGGCGTGCTGATCGGCGCGGCAGGCAGCTTCGGCAACACGCTGAAAATACGCCCGCCGCTGTGCTTCAGCCGGGCGAACGCCGACGAGTTCCTCGAAAAGATCGACGAGGTACTGGCCGCGCGCTGAGGCGGCTACATTGCCTCCAGCGCGCCGAGCGACTCGGGCAGCACCTGCCCGCCATCGACGACGATGGTCTGGCCGGTGATGTAGTTCGCCTCCTCCGAGGCGAAGAACAGCGCCGCATTGGCGATGTCGTCGACCGAGCCGAGGCGCTTCATCGGGATCGAGGCGGTCATGGTCGCCATATAGTCGGGGCCGGCGCCCTCCAGCCCCTCGGTGAGGATGTTGCCCGGCATCACCGCATTGACCGTGATGCCGAACGGCGCCAACTCGATCGCCGCCGTGCGCATGAAACCGAGCTGGCCGGCCTTGCTCGCTCCGTAATGCGCCCAGCCGGGATAGCCGGTGATCGGCCCGGTGATCGAGGAGGTGATGACGATACGTCCCGCCCCTTGCGCCTTCATCGCCGGCAGGCAGGCGGAAACGCTCAGGAAGGTGCCCTTGAGGTTGACGCCGATGACATGGTCGAAATCCGCCGCCGTCATCTCGCCGAGCTTCGCGGCCGGAAAGATGCCGGCATTGGCGCACAGCACGTCGAGCCGGCCATAGCGCTCCAGCGCCGTCGCGGCCATCGCCGCGCAGGCGGCGGGATCGGCGACGTCGGCGGCGAAGGCAGAAGCATGCGGGCCGATCTGCGCCGCCACGCCTTCGGCATCCGCCAGGCTGCGGGCGACGACCAGCACGTTCAGCCCGGCGGCACCGAACCGGCGCGCGATGCCGCGCCCGATCCCTTTGCTGCTTCCGGTGACGATGACGGTTCGGCCTTCGAGCGACTTCAGCATGGGCACCTCGATGCAGACGGGAGCGCGATTGTCCCGGCTACATCAAGGCAACCCTCATGCCATCGCCTCGCACTCCGCCAATCTCAGGCCTTTTCCTGAAGGTGCGCCTCGAGGAACCAGAGCGACTTGTCCAGCGTGCGCGAGGCCGCCGTGAAGATGTCGGCGGTCGTCGGATCGCCGGCCTCGTCGGAGTCGTCGATCGCCTTGCGCACGGCATTTGCCACGGCGCCGTAGCGCTCGACCAGCGCCTTGAGGTGATCGGGAACCTTGTAGATGTCGGTCGGATAGGCGGGTAGCGGCGAGGCGGACGCCACGGTCTGGACCGTGCCGAGGGCTGTCCCGCCCAGTTGGACGACACGTTCCGCCATGGTGTCGACATGCTCGTCGAGGTCGGTGCGCAGCGTGTCGAGCAGTTCGTGGACGGCAATGAACTGCGGGCCCTTCAGGTTCCAGTGCGCCTGCTTGGTGACCAGCGAGAGGTCGATCGCCGCCGCGAGATTCGCATTGAGCAGCTCGATCGCCACCTTCTTGGCGTTGGACGGCACGTCGTTTTTCGTTGTGTGCAGGCTCATGATCTGTCTCCCGTCATTGGGTGCGTGATGCCGCAGCTTATCCTGCGGTCGCGACACGCGGGATATCCAATGCGCATCGGGACGATCGGGTTCCTGCATACCGGATATGGGCCGGGGGGGCCGCCGGGTGGACCGGCCGGCCATCCTCCACTACAGACGGCGGCGTAACGCACCGGGACGATCCTCATGACCATCCGCCTGCACAGGGCCGACCTGCCCGACCTCGCCCGCTACAGCGCGGACGTCGCCCCCTATGTGGCGATCGACACCGAGACGCTCGGGCTCAACCCGCATCGTGACCGGCTGTGCGTCGTGCAGCTGTCGCCCGGCGACGGGTCGGCCGACATCGTCCAGATCCCGGCCGGCGCCGGACCGGGAAGCGCACCCAACCTCCAGAAGCTGCTCACCGATCCCGCAGTGACCAAGCTGTTCCATTTCGGCCGCTTCGATATCGCGGTGCTGTCGAAGACCTTCGGCGTGAAGGTCGAGCCGGTCTGGTGCACCAAGATCGCCTCGAAGCTCACCCGAACCTACACCGATCGCCACGGACTGAAGGAACTGGTGCGCGAGCTGCTCGGCCTCGACATCTCGAAGCAGCAGCAGAGTTCGGACTGGGCGGCCGAGAGCCTGACCGAGGCACAGCTCCAATATGCGGCCTCGGACGTGCTGCACCTTCACGCGCTGCGCGAGCGGCTGGAGTTCATGCTGGCGCGGGAGGGGCGGACCGCCCTCGCCGATGCGTGCTTCCGCTTCCTGCCGACGCGGGCCGCGCTCGACCTCGCCGGATGGCCCGAGGACGACATTTTCGCGCATTCCTGATCCGTCGCAAGGCATGCCGCTCGACAGTGCGGGAAATGCGGGGTAGACCACGCGAGATAACTACATTGTCTTCCAGTCAGTCTGGAAGTTTTACAGATACGGTTCGTAAATGAGCAATCTCATCCATGAGCGGGTGCTCAGCGTCCATCACTGGACCGACAACCTGTTCACCTTCACCACGACGCGGGATGCCTCGCTGCGCTTCAAGAGCGGCCAGTTCGTGATGATTGGGCTCGAGGTCAACGGCCGGCCGCTGCTGCGCGCCTATTCGATCGCCAGTGCGCATTACGAGGAGACCCTCGAGTTCTTCTCGATCAAGGTGCCGGATGGCCCGCTGACCTCGCGGCTGCAGCACATGAAGGTCGGTGACGAGATACTCGTCGGGCGCAAGCCGACCGGCACGCTGCTGGTGGACTATCTGGTTCCTGGTCGGCGGCTCTATCTGCTCGCTACCGGCACGGGCCTCGCCCCCTTCCTCAGCCTCATCAAGGATCCCGAGACCTATGAGAGCTACGAAAAGGTGATCCTGGTGCACGGGGTGCGCACCGTCGCGGAACTGGCCTACCGCGACCTCATCAGCGAGCAACTGCCGCGCGACGAGTTTCTCGGCGAATATGCGCGCGAGAAGCTCGTCTACTACCCGACCGTCACCCGCGAGCCCTTCGCCAATCAGGGGCGGATCACGGACCTGATCACCTCAGGCAAACTGTTCGCGGATCTCGGACTGCCGACGCTCGACAAGGAGGACGACCGCGTCATGCTGTGCGGTAGCCCGCAATTGCTCGACGACATGCGCATCATCCTCAAGGCGCGGAACTACGAGGAAGGCAGCACGACCGAGCCCGGCGACTTCGTGATCGAGAAAGCGTTCGTCGAGAAATAGCGGTATACGACGAATTCGCCGGAGATCAACGGCGCCTACTGTCCCGGGCGGCTTCTTCGGGCGAGAGGACGCGGTACTCAGCGTCGATAACCGTCGGGCCGCCTCGACGGGGGGCTCCCGGGGTGCTGCGCGAGGGACCGAACAGCCGGTAGGCCGCCCCGGCGATCAGGACGATCGGAAACACGACCAGAAAGACGCTGGCCGCGACCAGTACCAGCGCCGTGCCGATGGCGAGGGCCACGGCGACCACCAGCGCGATCTGCCACCAGCTGATGCGGCGAACCGTGAAGCGCATACGGTCGAACGGATCGGTCGAACTCATCCTGTCCCTTTCTGGCGTGCCCCTTGCGGCACTCGCACCGGATATGGGGATGCATGCCGTCCCGTGCCAGCCTCAAGCGCGCGGGTAGCGCCAGCCAGCGGCCGACGTTCCTCCGGCGCGCGTCCGCTAACAGCCTCCATCGAAATCCAAAAGCACGTTCGCTAGCGTTTTCGTGATCGCGACTTCGGGATGGCCGGACGCGGCAGCGGGAGCGGCACCGATACGCGGCGAGGCGCCGCGATCGGTATCGGCACCGCTTCGACCAGCGGCGCCGCCTGCGCGACCTTCAACGCTCCTGTTCCCGGAGGCTCGGTGCCGGTTTCGGGCGTCGCGGCGACGGTTTCGGGCTGTAGGGCCTCTTCCTGACCCGCGGCTTGCATGTTGCCGGGCTCCGATCCAACCGTTGTCACCCCGCTGTCGGCCGCCGGCGGGGCCGTGCTGAGGATCGGTGCTGGAACCGGCTCGGGCGCCGCCGGCGGCTGGACGGCGGGTCCGGACGGGACGACGGCGACCGGCGCTGTGGCCGGGCGCTCCTGCGTCTTGCCCGCCGGCTTTGCCGGAGGCGCCGCGGCGCGGGCGGCAATGGCCAGCGCCCGGGGTGTCGGCTCCTCGTCGTCGTCGGTGTCAGGCAGGCCGGCCCAGACGATGAGTGCGACGATCCCCACACACAGCGCCGCGCCGGTGCGCCCATAGAACACCAGCTTGCTGCGCCGCCGCCGGGAGGATGGCTGCTCGCTGCCCTCGGGGGCGTCGGTGAACTCGGCGCCGTTCCATGTCTCACCGGCCGGTGGCGACAATTCGATATCGATGCGAATGGCGTCCAGCCGGCGGCCGCGGAAGGAGCGGCGCTGCCGGACCTCCGCGACGAAGGCCCGCGCCGTGCCGCCCTGATCCAGCAGCTTGGCGATGGGGCGGGCGTCGGGCTTCGGCAGATAGCCGATGAGCGTGCCGTGCCGGCATATGGCAACGGCAAAAGGCCGGCTCATATTCGCCGACTGCCGGACGAGTTCCAGTTCGAGGCCCGGGCGCAGCAACGCCGCCGGATCGGCAGCGCAACCCTCACGCCCCAGGCCGTCGACATAAGACGACCACGTCTCCATGGCCCGCCCCTTATCGCCGTTGCGGCAACTACGCAACCTTAATGACAGACAAGGTGCTGACAATGGCGATTTGACGTCAACGGTATGGCGGGCGCGTGGCGCCTTCATCCACCGGCTTTTCCGCGCTACACGAAGCGCGGCGCGCGGGCGGAGGCCGGCGCGGATATCGGCTCGGAGAGTGCCCCGAATGTCCCTGCTGCGACCAGCTGGCGAGGCCGACCTTCCCGGCATTCTCGCGATCTACAACGACGCCGTGCTGAACACGACGGCGATCTGGAACGACACGCCGGTCGATCTTGCCAACCGGGCGGCGTGGCTGGCCGACCGCACCGCGCGAGGCTATCCGGTGCTCGTCGCCGCCGAGGCCGGTGCGGTTCTGGGTTATGCGAGCTTTGGCGATTTCCGGCCCTTCGAGGGCTATCGCGTCAGCGTCGAGCACTCCGTCTATGTGGCGCAGGCTGCCAGAGGGCGCGGCCTTGGCCGCGAACTGGTGGCGGCGCTGTTCGAGCCGGCCCGTGCGCTCGGCAAGGCGGTCATGATCGGCGGCATCACCGCCGGCAACGCCGCCTCGATCGCGCTTCACGAACGGCTCGGCTTCATCGAGACCGGCCGCATGCCCGGCATCGGCATCAAGTTCGGCCAGCGGCTCGATCTGGTGCTGATGCAGAAGCACTTGTGAGCGGACGCGGGAGGCATCGTGTTCGGCGTAAGCCGCCGGTGGCGTCAGGCTGTCCGGAGGCCGGGGACGGCCTGGCCTCTGACATCGGTGCGCGCAGGCTCGTTCAGTAGCGGTAATGGTCCGGCTTGAACGGCCCGTCGACGGTCACGCCGATATAATCGGCCTGCTCCGGCGACAGCTTGGTGAGCTTCACGCCGAGTTTGTCGAGATGCAGCGCCGCCACCTTCTCGTCGAGGAACTTGGGCAGCGTGTAGACCTTGCGGTCATACTTGCCGGGGTTCGCCCACAATTCGATCTGCGCCAGCGTCTGGTTGGCGAAGGAGGAGGACATCACGAAAGACGGGTGGCCCATCGCATTGCCCAGATTCACCAGCCGTCCCTCGGACAGCAGGATGATGCGCCGGCCCGACGGGAACTCGATCTCGTCGACCTGCGGCTTGATGTTGGTCCACTTGAAATTGCGCAGCCCGGCGACCTGGATTTCGTTGTCGAAGTGGCCGATGTTGCAGACGATGGCCCGGTCCTTCATCTGCCGCATGTGGTCGACGGTGATGATGTCGCGGTTGCCGGTGCAGGTGACATAGATGTCGGCGCGCGAGAACGCCTCTTCGATCGTCGTCACCTCGTAGCCTTCCATCGAGGCCTGCAGCGCGCAGATCGGATCGACTTCCGAGACGATGACGCGGGCGCCGGCCTGACGCAGCGAGGCGGCCGAGCCTTTGCCGACATCGCCGAAGCCGGCGACGAAGGCGACCTTGCCGGCGAGCATCACGTCGGTGCCGCGGCGGATGGCGTCGACGAGGCTCTCGCGGCAGCCATAGAGGTTGTCGAATTTCGACTTGGTGACGCTGTCGTTCACGTTGATCGCCGGGAACAGCAGCTTGCCCTGCTCGGCCAGCTTGTAGAGCCGGTGCACGCCGGTGGTGGTCTCTTCCGAGACACCCTTGATCGAGGCGGCGACCTGCGCGAACCAGCCCTTCGGCTTCTCGGCCAGCAGCTTCCTGATCAGTGCGAAGAAGATCTCCTCCTCTTCCGATGCCGGCGTGTCGAGAAAGGCGGTATCACCGTTCTCGGCACGCAGGCCGTGGTGGACGAGCATGGTCGCGTCGCCACCGTCGTCGAGGATCATGTTGGGCACCAGGCTCTCGGCGGGCTTCGCGCCATGCCAGTCGAATAGGCGCGCGGTGAAGTCCCAATATTCCTTCAGCGTCTCGCCCTTGAAGGCGAAGACCGGCGTGCCGGCTGCGGCGATGGCGGCGGCGGCGTGGTCCTGCGTCGAGAAGATGTTGCAGGAGACCCACCGCACATCGGCGCCCAGTGCCTTCAGCGTCTCGATCAGCACGGCGGTCTGGATCGTCATGTGCAGCGATCCGGCAATCCGCGCGCCCTTCAGCGGCTGTGCCGGGCCGTATTCGGCGCGGATCGCCATCAGGCCCGGCATCTCGCTCTCGGCGAGGTCGATCTCCTTGCGTCCGAAGTCAGCGAGGCCGATGTCCCGCACGATATAGTCGCTGGCGATCGTCATGATGTCGTTCCTGTGTTGCGCCGGTCCCGCGATTTGTGGGCGTGATAGCAGCCGGCGCTCGAGATGACAATAACGATATAAAGATGTCTTTATATTGCGGGAGGCAGGCATATGCGGGCGTGTTGGATCATGGCAGGCGTTGCGGCTCTAGCGGCGGCCGGACTGCTCGCCACGGCATTGCTGGCAGGGAAGGGCTTGCGCTACTTCTTCGAGGAGCGCTCGCGCCTGCGGCTCGAACCGGTGTTCACGGCCCGCTTCGCTGCCGCCAATGCGGCGCTGCCCGCGCCGAAGGGCAAGCGCCTGGTCTTGTTCGGCGATTCCCGCGCGGTACAACTCGCGATGAACGCACCCGATCCGGACTGGGAGGTGGTGGAACGGGCAATCTCCGGCGAGAGCACGGCACAGATGCGCTACCGTTTTGCCGCCGATGTTTTGGCTCCGAAGCCGCAAGCGGTCGTGATCTTCGCCGGCATCAATGATCTCGTCGCCGCGGCGGCCCTGCCCGAATTGCGGCAGGCCGCGACGCAGGCCACCATCACGAACCTCTCCGCCTTCGTCGCCGAGGCCCGCGCGGCCGAAATCGAGGTGGTGCTGCTGACCATCGTGCGCCCGGCGGCGGTGCGGCTGTTGCGGCGGCCGATCTGGTCGGACACCGTATTCGACCTCGTGGCGCAGACCAATGAACGACTGCGCGCGCTGGCCGGGCCGGGCGTCCGGGTGATCGATGCCGACACCTTGCTCGCCGGACGCGAGGCGCGTCTGCCGGGCCGTTACGCCACGGACGAAATCCATCTGAACGCTGAAGCGAATGCCGTGCTGCGCGCCGCGATCGCGACGGCGCTGGAGCGAGTCGACTGACCCTATTCACCTTCTCCGAAGCGGTCGGCGATGAGGGCGTCGAGCGCTTCGATCACCGCCTGCGCTTCCCGGCCGGAGGCCTCGACGAGGATCGAGGTGCCGGGCGCAGCGGCCAGCATCATCAATCCCATGATGGAGGTGCCGCCCACCGTCTCGCCGCAGCGCGTCACCCGGACCAGCGCATCGAAGCGCTCCACCGTCTGCACGAACTTCGCCGAGGCCCGCGCGTGCAGGCCGCGCTTGTTGACGATGAACAGTTCCCGGCGCAGGGCCGGCGCTTCGGAGGTCTCGGATCCGCTCTTCGTCACGCTCATTTGCCGGCGAGCACCCGGCTCGCGATGTTGATGTATTTGCGCCCCGCTTCCTGCGCCTGTGCGACCGCCTCCTTGAGCGGCACGTCGGCGCGGATGGTGGCGAGTTTCACCAGCATCGGCAGGTTGATGCCCGCGACCACCTCGATGTCGGGCGCGTTCATCACGGAGATGGCGAGATTGGAGGGCGTGCCGCCGAACATGTCGGTGAGGATCACGACGCCCTCGCCGCTGTTGGCTGCCTCGACGCAGGTGACGATGTCCTGCCGGCGCTGCTCAATATCGTCGTCCGGGCCGATCGTGACCGTCTCAATCTGGGATTGCGGACCCATGACGTGTTCCAGCGCGGCGCGGAATTCGCTGGCGAGATGTCCGTGGGTGACGAGTACGAGACCGATCATATGCTCCGCCGTCCACGCTGCGGGCCGGCTCCGAGCGGCCAAGGCCGCGGGACGCACATCATCGTTGCACTGCACATGAATGGCAAGTGTCTGATTGGAAAGTGTCCACGGATGCCGCCATCCCGCTGGCGCCTATGTTTGAGGCGGTGGCGCTCGCGAAATCAGCAGTCCGATCAAGGGCAAGAGCGGATCGTGTCCGGCCGGTAGCGGCAGTCGCGGCACCCGGATGCCCGCGATTTCGGTGGTAAGCGCGTTTTCGGGAGGCATGCGCGCACCATCCTGCGCGGCGAGATCGACGACCAGGCGGACGCGCGTGTGCGCTGCGAAGGGGAGTTGACGGATGCCGACGCCGCGGATTTCGATCAGGCCGGCGAGGACTGGAGGGGGCCCTGCGACAAGGTGTCCGTCCTCGGCGCCGAGGAGAACACGGTCATCGGCGACGAGTACGGTCCTGCCGATCGCGCCCGTCCGGCCCGCGACGATGAGGGCCAGCGCGAGGCGCGACTTGCCGCTGCCGGACGGGCCGCGGATCAGCACGCCCGCCTCGTCGATCGCAACGCAGGAGGCGTGATCCGACGTCGTCATGCTGCGCTCACGCCGGCGGCAGGCGGACGATGAAGCGCGCCCCGGCGCGGTGCGGCTCCTCCGGCGGCGCGGGCGGCTCACCGGTGGTGGAGGTGCCGCGCTTGGCCGGTCGCTTGCGCTTCCTTCCCTCGCTTTCAGCCATCCGGTTCTCGGCCCAGATGCGGCCGCCATGGGCATCGACGATCTGCCGCGAGATCGACAGCCCCAGCCCGGAATTCTGGCCGAAACCCTGTTCTTCCGGACGGTCGGTGTAGAAACGCTCGAAGATGCGCGCCAGAGCGTGCGGGGGGATGCCCGGGCCGTCGTCATCGACCACGATCTCCACGGCGTCCTTCAGCCGCCGGCAGGTCACGCGCACCTCACCGCCCTTCGGCGAAAAGGATCGGGCATTGTCGATCAGGTTGTTCACCACCTGGCCGAGGCGGGAATCGTGGCCGAGCACGATGAATTCGCCGTTGATGCCCGGCGCCCGCTCGAATGCCAGCGTCACCGTCACGCCGTCCGCGCGGCGCACGTCATTGTGCACCGAGGTCACCGCGGAGAGCAGTTGCGACAGGTCGACCGGCACGGCCTCCTGGCGCTGGAGTTCGGCGTCGAGGCGGCTGGCGTCGGAGATATCGGTGATCAGGCGGTCGAGCCGCCTCACGTCGTGCTGGATCACCTCGAGCAGGCGACCGCGCGAGGCGTCGGTCTTGGCCAGCGGCAGCGTCTCCACGGCGGAGCGCAGCGAGGTCAGCGGGTTCTTCAGTTCGTGCGAGACATCGGCGGCGAAGCTCTCGATGGCCTCGATACGGGCATAGAGCGCGCCGGTCATGTCGCGCAGGGCGCCGGAGAGGTGGCCGATCTCATCGGAGCGGCCGGTGAAATCGGGAATCTCCACCCGCTGGCGGGTGCGCCGGCGCACCCGCTCCGCCGCATCGGCGAGCTTGCGCACGGGACCGGCGATGGTACCGGCGAGCAGGAACGACAGCACCGCCATCACTGCCATGGCGACGAGGAAGACGCGCACGATGACGAAGCGCTCGGCCTCCACCGCCTGGTCGATCTCCCCGCCCTGGGTCGAGAGCAGAAGCGCACCGAGAATGGCCCGGAAACGCTGAACCGGCACGGCGACCGAGACGATCACCTCGCCGCGATCGTTCACCTGCACCGCGCTTGATTTCTGGCCGCGCAGCGCTTCGGCGACCGCGGGGTCGGCCTTGCCGTTATTGGGACCGAGTTCGTGATAGAGCGGCAGGTCGCCGCGCACGAACCAGAGCTTGAGGCTGTTCCAGCCCCGCTCCATCCAGTTCGGCTTGCGCGTGGTCGGGGCCGGCAGCTCGAAGCGCAGTATTTCGCCGCGCGAATAGAGGGAGCGCGAATCGAGCAGCAGCGTGCCGTCGCGATCATAGATGCGTGCGCGGGTTCCGGTCGGTTCGACCAAGCGCTTGAGAACGGGGGCCACCCGCTCCGGATTGATCGGGAATTCCAGCGGCGCAAAGCCCTCCTCGCCGGGTCCGTAGCTTTCGCCGGCCTGCAACTCGAGCAGTCGCTCGGGGTCGATGGTGATGGCATTGGTTTCGACCTGCGCCGAGGCGGCGATCGCGCCGGCGATGATCTCGCCCTGCACCAGGAGGCTCTGCACCCGCGCGTCGATCAGCCCGGCGCGGAACTCCGACAGGTAGAGGATGCCCGAGACCAGTGTGCACAGGCCCGCGAGGTTCAGCAGGACGATGCGGCGCGTGAGGCTTGAGAAGCTCTTGAAGGCGACGAATCGCTTCAGCCGCCGGAACGTGGCGATGAGATCGGCGATCCGGCCGAAATGGAACGCAGGCCGGCGACGCGGCGCGGGCCCATAATCCTCCGGCGCATCGGGCTCGCCGTCCTGCGGCGCGGCCCGTGTGGAATCGGGATCGAGCAAGAGCGATCCTCACTCCTTGAAGCGGTAGCCGACGCCGTACAGCGTCTCGATCATCTCGAAATTGTCGTCCGCCTGCTTGAACTTCTTGCGCAGGCGCTTGATGTGGCTGTCGATGGTGCGGTCGTCGACATAGACCTGATCGTCATAGGCCGCGTCCATCAGCGCGTTGCGGCTCTTGACGACGCCCGGACGGGTCGCCAGCGCCTGCAGGATCAGGAATTCGGTGACGGTGAGGGTGACGTTCTCGCCCTTCCACGTGCAGGTGTGGCGCTCGGGGTCCATGCGCAGCAGGCCCCGTTCCAGCACCTTGGCGCTGTCGGTCTCGCGTGGGGCGGTGCCGTCCTTGGGCGCGAAGCGGCGCAGCACCGCCTTGACCCGCTCGACCAGAAGCCGCTGGGAGAACGGCTTCTTGATGAAGTCGTCGGCGCCCATCTTCAGGCCGAAGAGTTCGTCGATCTCGTCGTCCTTGGAGGTCAGGAAGATCACCGGCATATCGCTCTTCTGGCGCAGGCGGCGCAGCAGTTCCATGCCGTCCATGCGGGGCATCTTGATGTCGAAGATGGCCATATCCGGCGGATTCGTCTTGAAACCGTCGAGCGCGGTGGCTCCATCCGTGTAGGTCTGGATGCGGTAACCTTCGGCTTCCAGTGCGATCGAGACCGAGGTCAGAATGTTGCGGTCGTCGTCGACAAGGGCAATGGTCGGCATTGCGATGCTTTCCTGTTCGTCCGCAGGTTCCGCGCGGAAAGGGCGGGTGAACCGTGCCGGCGTGGCCATAATGTGACAGGCAATGGCCGCCGCCCGAAAATAGCGCGTTTCCGGGCGCATGGCCAAGAATTCGGCGATTCCACCCGGGGGGCGGTCCGCCCCGCCGCCCCGGGGTTCTGCGGGAGTGGGCCCAAAACGAGCCGATCTTGACGGCCGCCAGAGGCAAAAGCCTTTCAAATCCCGCGTTTTCAGCTAGATGCTGCCCTTGGCCGGGAAGCCCGACGAGAAGACGAGATTGTCATGAACACCACGACCGATGCCGCCGGAGGCTTCGATCCGGCCCTCGCCGCCAAGCGCCTGATTCGCGAGGCGCGTACTGCTGCGCTGGGGACGCTCGATCCGGACGGTGCGCCCTATGTGTCGCTCGTCACGGTGGCGACGCTGCCGGACGGCGCGCCCGTGCTGCTGCTCTCGCGCCTGGCGCGGCATACCCGCAACCTCGCCGCCGACCCGCGCGTGAGCCTGCTGGTCGACGAGCGCCGCGCCGGCGATCCGCTCGAAGGCGCCCGCGTGAGCCTCACCGGCACCATCGCGGCAACACCGGACGAGACCGCACGGCGCCGCTTCCTGGCCCGCCATCCGGAGGCCGAAGGCTATGCCGGATTCGCCGATTTCACCTTTTATCGCATCGACTTGACGGGTGGCCACCTGGTCGCCGGTTTCGGCCGTATCGTCGATCTCGACGCCGCCGACCTCACCACGGACCTCGCCGGCGCCGAGGGCCTGCTGGCGGCCGAGGCGGGGGCGGTGGCGCATATGAACGAGGACCACGCCGACGCGGTGGCCGCCTATGCGACGGGGCTGCTGAAGGCGCCGGCCGGCGACTGGGTTCTGATCGGAATCGACCCGGAAGGCTGCGATATCATGGCCGATGGCGTGGTCCGCCGCCTCGATTTTCCCCGCCGGGTCGACAATCCGCGCGACATGCGCATCGTGCTGGTGGAACTCGCCCACCGGGCCCGTGGCGGGGAGGGGTCTGCCGCCTCGCACTGAGCTTTTTCGCACTGACCGATCGGTGCAGTGAGGTGGATGATCAGACCGATCCGGTGGATGATCGGACCAGTCGGATCAAATCACCTCACAGCAGCGGGCGCGGCGTCACCTCGTCGTCGAAATGCTGGGCGAGGCGCTCCAGCACGCGCGGGTTCTCCAGCTTCAGCCGGCCGTTCTGCCGGCTGAACAGCCCGAGCCGGCGCAGCCGCGCCAGCGTCTTGTTGGTGTGCACCAGCGACAGGCCCAGCGCCTCGGCGATGTGGGTCTGGTTCAGCGGGAACTCGAAGGCGCCGTCCTCGACCAGCCCCAGCGCGTCGCAGCGCTTGTAGAGCGAGATGATGAGGGCGGCGACGCGCTCGGTGGCGTTGCGCAGGCCGACCGACATCAGGTTCTCGTCGACGAGGCTCTCCTCACGCGCGCCCAGCCAGGTCGCCTCGAAGGCGAGCTCGGGCATGCTCTCGAACAGCGCCCAGACCCGCCGGCGCGGGAACACGCAGAGCTCGACCGCCGTCAGCGCCTCGACGCCGTGCAGCGCGGCGCCGAACATCGAGGCCTGCAGCCCGATGAAGTCGCCCGGCAGCAGGAAGTTGAGGATGTGCCGCCGCCCGTCGGGCAGGCTCTTGTAGCGGAAGGCCCAGCCGGAGAAGAGCGTGAACAGCTCGGCGTCGGCCTGCTCGGGATGGATGATCTCGGAACCGGCGGCGACGACCAGGTGGTCGCGCTTCATGGAGTTCAGGAAGGCGATCTCCGGCTCGCTCTTCTTGATGAAGGCGCGCATCTGGCGCAGCGGGCACTCGAAGCACGGCACGCGCCCCCGGACAGGGGCGGATCCCTCGGGGGGCGCTTCGATGCGCGCGGCTTGCGGTGATGTCGCCATGTCGATTGCTTAGCACAATCGTGGCGGGACAATAGTGTTTCTCCATCGATGCCGCGCTTTTACCTGCGGCGCGCGGATGCCGACCGCATTGCGCGTCAACCGGCTTTCACCAATAGTCATGCCGGCCACGGGCTGGACCGCGGCCGGCTGCCTCCACTGCCGGCGCCCGCCATAAAACCAGCACAAGTGGCGGCGAAGACGCTGACCTTACCGGGCGTGCTTCGACGGTCGGTCGGCCCATGCGACGGGAGCCGCTAACGGCTCCGGCAACCAGGGAGGATACCGTGCAGGAAACCGGCACACGCAACAGCGCCAGTGGCGCCGCCGCCCTCGGCCTCGAAGGTTCGGGCATCGTCTACTGGAATCTCACCGAGCCGGTCCTGTACGAGCGCGCCATCGCGCGCGGCGAGGCCCGTCTCACCGCGTCCGGCGCGATCGCCGCCGACACCGGCGTGCACACCGGCCGCAGCCCGAAGGACCGCTTCATCATCCGCGACGGCGAGACCGAAGACGAGATCTGGTGGGACAACAACAACGCCATCTCGCGCGAGCATTTCGACGTGCTGAAGGCGGATTTCCTCGCCTATGCGGCGACCCGGACCCTGTTCGCGCAGGACCTCGAGGGCGGCGCCGATCCGCGCCATGCGCTCGGCGTGCGCGTCTACACCGAGTTCGCCTGGCATGCCCTGTTCATCCGCACCATGCTGCGCCGGCCCGACCGCGCCGCGCTGGAAAGCGCCCAGCCGGGCCTCACCATCCTGTGCCTGCCCGGCTTCAAGGCGGATCCTGAAAAGCACGGCGTGCGCACCGAGACGGTGATCGCCTGCGACTTCACCAACGGCCTCGTGCTGATCGGCGGCACCTCCTATGCCGGCGAGATGAAGAAATCGGTGTTCAGCTTCCTGAACTACAAGCTGCCGCCCAAGGGCGTGATGCCGATGCACTGCTCGGCCAATGCCGGCGAGGCCGGCGACGTCGCGATCTTCTTCGGCCTGTCCGGCACCGGCAAGACCACGCTCTCGGCCGATCCCTCCCGCATCCTGCTCGGCGACGACGAGCACGGCTGGAACGATGACGGCGTGTTCAATTTCGAGGGCGGCTGCTACGCCAAGACCATCAACCTCTCGGCCGAGGCCGAGCCCGAGATCTACGCCGCCTCGAACCGCTTCGGCACCGTGCTCGAGAATGTCGTGCTCGACCCCGAGACGCGGGTGCCCGATTTCGACGACGGTTCGCTGGCCGAGAACGCGCGCTCTTGCTACCCGCTCGACTTCATCGCCAATGCCAGCCCGAGCGGGCGGGGCGGCCAGCCGCGCAACCTGATCATGCTGACCTGCGATGCGTTCGGGGTGATGCCGCCCATCGCCCGGCTGACCCCAGCCGAGGCGATGTACCACTTCATCTCCGGCTACACCGCCAAGGTGGCGGGCACCGAGAAGGGCGTGACCGGCCCCGAGGCGACCTTCTCCACCTGCTTCGGCGCCCCCTTCATGCCGCGCCACCCCTCGGTCTACGGCAACCTGCTGCGCGACCTCATCGCCCGGCACAATGTCGATTGCTGGCTGGTCAACACCGGCTGGACCGGCGGCAAGGAGGGCGTGGGCCGGCGCATGCCGATCGGGGTGACGCGCACCCTGCTCGCCGCCGTGCTCGACGGCTCGCTGCGCGAGGTCGATTTCCGCACCGATCCCTATTTCGGCTTCGCGGTGCCGACCTCCGTGCCCGGCATCGAGCCGCATCTGCTCAACCCGGCGAAGACCTGGGCCAGCAAAGCCGAGTTCGACGCCACCGCGCGCGCGCTGGTGGCGATGTTCGCGGAGAATTTCACGCGCTTCGAGGCGCATGTCGACGCCGAGGTGATGCAGGCGCAGCCGCACATCGCCATCGCGGCGGAGTGACGCCGACCCCGTCAGCCGCCCCTCGTGCCCGGGCGGGATGCCCGGCGCGCGAAGGCGGCACCCTCGCAACTCTCCCTCATGCCCGGGCTTGACCCGGGCACCCCGCTGCCGTGACCGGCCGGCTTGGTGCGGGCGTCACGAGCGGCCCGCCGGAAGCGGGGTCCCCGGGTCAAGCCCGGGGATGAGGGGAGCGATCTACGCGGGGAGGCGACGCAGGGACGAGAAGCGCGGGCGGTCGCGCTACAGGAAATACAACCAGGTCACCAGCGCGAAGCAGGGCAGCAGGATGGCGCCCGACCAGGCCATGTAGCCGAAGAAGCTCGGCATGGCGACGCCGCGCCCCTTGGCGATGGCGAGCACCATGAAGTTCGGCGCGTTGCCGATATAGGTCAGCGCCCCCATGAACACCGCGCCCGCCGAGATCGCCTCCAGCGTCACCGCCAGCGGTCCCATCAGGTGCTCGGCATCGCCGCCGGCGAGATTGAAGAAGACCAGATAGGTCGGGGCGTTGTCGAGGAAGCCGGAGAGCATTCCGGTCAGCCAGAAATACCAGAAGTTCACCGGGTTGCCGGCCTCGTCGGTGACGAGGTTGACGAGCGGCGCCAGCGCGCCCTGCTCGCCGGCCTTCAGGATGGCGATCACCGGCACGATGGTGAGGAAGATCGCCGCGAACAGCTTGGCGACCTCGCGGATCGGCTCCCAGTCGAAGCCGTTGCGCTCGCGGATGAAGGCCGGGGTGATGGCGAGCGAGATGGCCGCCAGCACCAGCATCAGCACGTCGCGCACCAGCGAGGGCAGTTCGACCGGCGTGCCGAGGATGTTGAAGCTGATGCCCGGCTTCCACAGCGCGCTCATCAGGATGGCGGCGATGACGCCGCCGAGCAGCGGGATGTTGCGCTTGCCGCGCAGGCCGAGGCTCTCCGTGTCCGGCGTCGGGTCCGGGCGGGCCGGCAGGTTCTCCTCGCGGGCGTAATAGTAGCGGTCCATGGCGTAGAACAGCGCCAGCAGGATCGGCACGATGATGCCGGTCTCGTGCAGCAGGTGCTCGGTGGTCCAGAAGAAGTCGACGCCCTTCAGGAAGCCGAGGAACAGCGGCGGATCGCCCAGCGGGGTGAGCGAGCCGCCGATGTTCGAGACGAGGAAGATGAAGAAGATCACCGTGTGGACGTTGTGGCGGCGGTTGTCGTTGGCGCGCAGCAGCGGCCGGATCAGCACCATCGAGGCGCCCGTCGTGCCGATCAGGCTGGCGAGCCCGGTGCCGATGGCAAGCAGCGCCGTGTTCACCCCCGGGCTGCCGTGCAGATTGCCGGTGACGAGGATGCCGCCGGAGATGGTGAACAGCGTGAACAGCAGGATGATGAAGGGGATGTATTCGAGCAGCCCGACATGCGCCACCTCGTGCACCACCGCGCCGCCGCCCTGGACGAGCGCGAACGGGACGAGGAAGGCGAGCGCCCAGAACAGCGCCACCTTGCCGTAGTGGTGATGCCAGAAATGCCCGGCCAGCAGCGGCAGCGTGGCGATCGACAGCAGCATGCCGGCGAAGGGAATGCCCCACACGAGCGACAGCCCGGCGCCGTCGAGCCCGACGCCCTCCGCCGCCGCGGCCGGGGCGACGCCGGCCGCGAGCATCAGCGCCAGCCCCAGCGGGAAGGCGCACAGCCCGCGGCGGAGGCGGGCAGGCGGGCGCGGCGCGCTCCCGGCGGCGGCATGGATGGCGGCTCGGGCCGTCGGTCGCAGCATCGGCATCCCCTCGTTGGTGTCGCGTTGGCGATCTTGGCTTCCCGGTTAGCAACCGCCCCCTGACGTGTCGAGCAAATCCGGTCGCCGGCGGCGATCACGTCGGCGTTGCCCCAATGCAGGGGGATGGTCTAGACCGGGGCGAGAGGTTCGCATGCCCCGCGCCGTCGCCGGTCCCGAGATCGAACGCCTGATCCAGCTGCTCGCCCGCGTGCCCGGGCTCGGGCCCCGCTCGGCCCGGCGCGCCGCGCTCGCGCTGATCAAGAAGCGCGAGGCGCTGATGGCCCCGCTCGCCGCCGCCATGGACGAGGCGCTGGCGCGGCTGACCGTCTGCCGCACCTGCGGCAACATCGACGTGCGCGATCCCTGCACCGTCTGCGCCGATCCCACCCGCGATCCCGCGCTGCTGGTCGTCGTCGCCGACGTCTCGGATCTCTGGGCGCTGGAGCGCTCCGGCGCCATTACCGCGCGCTACCACGTGCTCGGCGGCACGCTTTCCCCGCTCGACGGCATCGGCCCGGATGACCTCAACCTCACGAGCCTCGTCGCCCGCGCCCATGATCCGGCGATCCGCGAGGTGCTGCTGGCGCTCGGCGCCACCGTCGACGGCCAGACCACCGCCCACTACATCACCGACCTGCTGCGCGAGAGCGGGGTGAAGGTCACCCGCCTCGCCCATGGCGTGCCGGTGGGCGGCGAACTCGACTATCTCGACGAGGGCACGCTCGCCGCCGCCATCCGCGCCCGCACGACGTTCTGAGCGGGCTTCGCGTCGTCCCGGATGCGGTCTGCTCCCTCTGCCCGGCGGGGAGAGGCTGGGTGAGGGGGCGTCCTCGGCGATCCCGTCATCCCCGGGCTTGTCCCGGGGATCCACGTCTTTCTTGCCGTATGCACCCGGTCGACGTCGTGGATGGCCGGAACATGTCCCGCCATGACGAAGGGGGAAGGCTACGTCCCCGCCGGCCGCACCAGCTCGCGGAAATGGCCGCGTGCCTGGAGATAGGCGAGCAGGATCAGGCTCGGCACGGCGGTGGCGAGCGAGCCGACGAAGAACCACATCCAGCCGGTCTCGGCGGCGACATAGCCGGCGCTCGCCGACAGATAGGTGCGCCCGACCGCGGCCAGCGCGGTGAGCAGGGCGTATTGCGTCGCCGTGTGCAGCGGGTTCTGGCAGAGCGCGGAGAGATAGGCGACGAACACCACCGTGCCGATGGCGCCGGTGAAGTTCTCCGCGACGATGGCCAGCGTCAGCGCGGTGTAGTTGGTGCCGAGGCCCGCCAGCCAGGCGAAGGTGAGGTTGGAGCCCGCCTGCAGGATGGCGCCGATCCACAGCATGGTGGCGAGCGGCAAGGCGCGGGCGGCGAGCCCCCCGGCGATGCCGCCGATCAGCGTCGCGGCGAGGCCGACTCCCTTCACGATCGCCGCGTAGTCGGTGCGGGTGAAGCCGAGATCGATGACGAAGGGCGCCGTCATGGTGCCGGCGAAGGCGTCGCAGAACTTGTACAGCACCACGAAGGCCAGCACGGCGATGGCGAGCCGGCGCGACAGGAATTCGGTGAAGGCGCCGGCGGCGGCACGGAACACGCGGCGCACCGGCCCCTCCTGCGCCGCTTCGACGGCCTCGCGCCCTTGCGGCGCCGCCGGTTCGCCCGACAGAAGTACGGTGACCATGCCGACGCCGACGCAGGCCGCCATGGCGAGATAGCCGTAGTGCCAGGCCTGCGCCGCCGGAATGGCGAGCCAGCCCTCGATGAAGCTGACGAGGAACAGGACGCCCGCGGTCGAGACCAGCATGCCGACCCGATAGGCGGCGACATAGGCGCCCATGCCCGCCGCCTGCTCGGAAGGGTCGAGCCGCTCGACGCGGTAGGCGTCGATGACGATGTCCTGCGTCGCCGAGGCCGCCGCCACCAGCAGCGCGCCGAGCGCCACCATGCCCGGCGCCTTGGCCGGATCGAAGCTCGCCAGCAGCGCGATGGCCCCCGCCAGCAGTAATTGCGCGAAGACCAGCCAGCCGCGCCGCCGCCCCAGCAGGCGGCTGAGGAGGGGGATGGGGATGGCGTCCACCACCGGCGCCCAGAGGAATTTGAGCGTGTAGGGCGTGCCGACCAGCGCGAACAGGCCGATGGTGGTGAGATCGACGCCGGCCTCGCGCATCCAGATCAGCAGCGTCGAGCCCGACAGCGCCAGCGGCAGGCCCGAGGAGAAGCCGAGGAACATGATCGCCAGCACGCGCGGGCGAAGATAGACGGCGAGGCTGTCCCACCATCGCGCCCCACCCGAGGCGGGCGGCGGCGCAAGCGAGGGGGCGGCGTCGGACATCTCGGGGCCTCCGGCGATCCGGCTGGTCGGGCGAATCGCCACCCTACAGGACTTGGCCGGATTCGCTATCGGGACGGGGGAGGGGCGCCCGCGCCTCACTCCGCCGCGCCGGGCACCGGGGCGGGGGCGAAATGGCGGTCCTCGACATGGTGGTCCTGCTCCTCCGCCTGCGGGGCGATGGCGGCGGTCGCCGCGGCGATGGTCGACACCAGCGTGAGCGTGCGGAAGGTGTCGGATACCGCGTCCACCGCGATGAAGAGCACGAAGGCGGCCTCGAAGGGCAGGCCGAAATAGCCGCACAGCACCGACATCTGCGACAGCACCACGACGCCCGACATGCCCGCCGTGGTCAGCCCCAGCAGCACCGCCGAGAAGCCGAGCAGCACGAGGTCGGAGGCCGAGAGCGTGCGCCCGTAGAGCTGGGCGATGAACAGCGTGCCGGCGACATAGAGCATGATCGGCCCGGCCCGCAGCAGCGCGGTCTGCAACGGCACCAGCAACTCGACCACGACGCGGCTGAAGCGCAGCCGCCAGCTCAGGAGATCGATGATCGAGGGGATGCAGGCGACGCTGGAGCGGGTGGCGATGGCCATCATGAAGGTGGTCTGGTGCGCCTTGAAGGTCGTCCCGAGCGGCCGGCCGGAGCGGGCGGAGACGATGGCGACGGAGGCGGCCATGAACACCAGCGTCGCCAGCCCCATCACCACGAGGAAATGGATCATCAGCCGCAGCGGCTGCACCCCGATCGAGGCGGTCTGCTCGGCGATCATCGCGAAGGAGGCGAAGGGCAGCAACACGTTGAACCAGCGCGTCAGGATGATGCAGGCGCGGTAGACGGTGTCGAGCCCCTCGGCGAAGCTGTTCGAGACCGAATAGGGCACCCGCCCGACCGCGAGGCCGAACAGCAGCGAGAACAGCAGCACCTTGATGGTGTCGCCCGCGGCCAGCGCGCCGAAGATGTTGCTCGGCACCAGCTCGACGATCTTCACCAGCGGCCCCGGCGGCTGCACCGTGACGGCCGGCTCGGCCAGCGTCATCTGCAGGTCGGTCGCCAGCGTGTTGTCGCGGTTCAGCACCCGGCCGAACTCGATGCGCGCCTGCGGATCGGTGATCTCGCCCGGCTTCAGCGCCAGCGACAGGCTGCCCGCCACCGCCACGGCGGCGAAGGAGACGACGAGGATCGCCAGCACCACGCGGTAGAGATAGCGCGCCGATTCCGGATCGCGGATCAGCGCGCGGATGGAGAAGATGATCGAGGAGACGATGAAGGGCAGCACCACCATCTTGAGCAGCCCGATATAAGTCTGCCCGATCGGCGCCAGCAGCCGGGCGAGGGTGGGCGCATAGATGCCGCACACCACGCCGCCGCAGATGAACAGCACCACCGCCAGCGGCGACTGCAGGAACCGCGCGATTCCCGCGCCCGAGAGGAGCGGGGCGCGCGGCGCGGGATGCGGCGACAGATGCGGCGTGGTCGACACCTCAGCCGGCCCGGTGCCCGCCGGCGCCGTAGCGGGCGATGATCTCGTCGGCGGTGAGGGCGCGCGACCGGTTGGTCAGCTGCAGGAACAGATCGACATAGGCGGCGAGGTCCGGCGCGCGCGGGCCGATGCCGATGCCGATCGTGTCGGTGAGGTCGGTCAGCGAGACCGAGCGGGCGACGATGGTGAGCGAGGGGTCGTCCACCATCAGCTTCTTGATCTCGAACTCGTCGCGATAGGCGGCGTCGACATTGCCGGCGCGGATCGCCTCGCCGAGACGGGGCCAGCTGTCGAACTCGCGGATGCGGGCCTTGGGGAAGCTGCGCGGGGCGAATTCGGCGAAGGAGGAATTGGCGATGACGCCGAGCTCGCCCTCGAAGCCGCGGATCACCTCCTCCGCCTCGCGCCCGCGCGCCATGTCGGCGAAGCGCACGCGGTTGAGGATCAGGCCGTGGTTCAGCCGCGCATAGGGCTGCGAGTAGCGGATGATGCGGCCGCGGTTGAGCGTGCGCGAGAGCTTGCAGACGGCGATGTCGGCATCCCCGTTCGCCAGCACCGCCACCGCCTCGTTGAAGGTCTTGGGCGCGCGGTCGAAGACGATCTCGGCTCCGAGCGCCGTGCCGAGGTCGCGCAATATGTCGATGTCGATGCCGGTGACCCGCGTTCCCGGCCCGGAGAAGAACGGCGGCGAGTCGAAATCGGGCACGACGGCGCGGATCTTGCGCGCCCAGAGAATGTCGGTCAGCTCGGCGGCCTGTGCCCGCCGGCCCGCCGGCAAAGCCGCGGCCGAGAGGGCCGCCGCGCCTCCCGCCAGCAGGCGCCGTCTCGACAGCTCCGCCCCCAAAGGCCCGTCTCCACTCTCCCGCTACGAAGGCGGAAGCCTATCATTAATCATTCCCGGCACAAGGCGGCGCGCGGCCGGGGCGGGGTGGCGCAACGGCAACCGGGGCTCTTGCCGCGAAGGCGCCATGATGCCAAGAACAATACGCAACCGTAACGATTACGGCGGGGCCGTTCATGGCGATCGAGATGCGCGCCTCCCAGGCGATGCGCCTGCTGCACGGCTTCGCGCTGGCGCAGGTGCACGACGATGCGCCCGATCTCAGCCAGCGCCAGCTCGCCGTGCTGCTCACCGTCTATCTGGAATCGCCGCCCCACACGGTGCGCGCGCTCGCCGCGCGGCTCGGCGTCACCAAGCCGGTGATCACCCGTGCGCTCGACACGATGGGCGCGCTCAAGCTGGTCTCGCGCCGGCGCGACGACGCCGACCGGCGCAACGTGGTGATCCAGCGCACGGTCGAGGGTGCGCTCTACCTGGAACATCTCGGCGACCTGATGGTCGCCACCGCGAAAGCGCTGCCGCGATGAAGGACCTGACGCGATGAGCCCCCCCGATCCGCGCCTGACCCCCGCCCGCCCGGACCTCGCCGCCCGCCACCTGCGCGGCACCGTCGAGGCCGCCCGCTACGTCGACGGCACCAGCCGGCGCGTGCTCTGGCCCACCGTGCCGATGCGGCGCACGCCCTCGCCGGAGGTGAGCTACGTGACCGAGGCGCTGTTCGGCGAGACCGTCACCGTCTACGAGACGACGGAGGAGGGCTGGGCCTGGGGCCAGCTCGACCGCGACGGCTATGTCGGCTGGCTGCCGGCCGAGGCGCTCGGCCCGGCCGGGCCGGGGGCGACCCACAAGGTGGCGGCGCTGCGCACCCATGTCTATCCGCGGCCGAGCATCAAGATGCCGCCCAGCATCGCGCTGCCGCTCGGCAGCCGGCTCACCGTCGCCTCCATCCGCGAGCGCTTCGCCACCACCACCGAGGGCGGCTTCGTCTTCGCCGCGCATCTCGACCCGCTCGAGGCGGCCGAGCCCGATTTCGTCGAGGTGGCGCGCCGCTTCATGGGCACACCCTATCTCTGGGGAGGTCGCACCAATATGGGCCTCGATTGCTCGGGTCTGGTGCAGACGGCGCTGACCGCGGCCGGGATCGACTGCCCGCGCGACAGCGACATGCAGGAGCAGGCGGTCGGCACGCCGGTGCCCTATACGGGCGGCGCGGCGGGCCTCGAGCATGCCGACCTGCTGTTCTGGCCCGGCCATGTCGGCATCGTCGACGGCGACGCGCTGCTCCACGCCACGGCGCATTACATGGCGGTGGTGCGCGAGCCGCTGGAGGCCGCGCTCACCCGCATCGCCGAGGCGAGCGCGCCGGTTCGCACGGTCCGCCGGATCGGCTGAGCCTCAGCCGCCCGCACCAAAGGCTTCCGCCCGCGCCCGGTTCAGCGCGAACCATTGCAGCGCGATGATGAGGAAGCCGTTGCCGACCGCACCGCGCGCCAGCGCCGCGACCGCCTCCTCGATCCCGATCAGGAAGGGATGCGTCTCCTCGGTCTCCGCCGACGCGCCGCTGAGCGCCGGCACGCGCGTGGAATCGACGACGGCGAGGAAGAGTTCGGCATGCTCGTCGGTGACGCCGGGGGTGGGCATGAAGGCCATGAGCGGCATCAGCCGCACCGGCGCGACGCCGATCTCCTCGACGCATTCGCGATGGGCGGCCTGCGCCGCGCTCTCGCCCGCATCGATATGCCCGGCCACGGGCTCGACGATCTCGCCGCGGCCGGTGGCGAGATGAGCCGCCAGCCGGAACTGCCGGATCAGCACGAAGCAGCCGGCGACGGGATCATAGGGCAGCACCACCGCGACGTTCCCGACCCGCAATATGTCGCGCCGCTGGGCAAGGCCGCTGCCGCCCTCGCGGGCGAGTTCCAGCTCGAAGCGCTGATAAGGACGGAACCCGTCGCCAATGGGGGCGGGCTCGGACAGGGTGAGACGCGCCGGCCGATCGACGATGTCGCCGCGGGCGGCGCGATCCCTCTCGTCCCGGCTCATTGCGACACCACCCCGGCATGGGCCGTTTCCATGTCGAAGGCGGCGGCGAACAGGGCGCGGGTGTAGGCCTCGCGCGGGGCCTTGAAGATCTCCCGCGCCGCGCCGTCCTCCACCACCTTGCCCCGCCGCATGACCAGGATGCGCGAGGCCAGCGCCGAGACCACCCGCAGGTCATGGCTGATGAAGAGATAGGTGAGGTTGCGCCGGGCCTGAAGATCCCGCAGCAGGTCGACGATCTGCGCCTGCACGATCATGTCGAGCGCGCTGGTCGGTTCGTCCAGCACGATGAAGGAGGGCTCCAGCACGATGGCGCGGGCGATGGCGACGCGCTGGCGCTGGCCGCCGGAGAATTCGTGCGGGTAGCGGTGCCGGCTCGCCGGATCGAGCCCCACATCGGCCAGCGCCGCGACGGCGCGGGCGTCGCGCTCCGCGCCCGACAGCTGCGGCTGGTGCACGCGCAGCCCCTCGCCGATGATGTCGGCGACCGACATGCGCGGGGAGAGCGAGCCGAACGGATCCTGGAACACCACCTGCATCTCGCGCCGGTGCGGGCGCATCGCCTTGAAGCGCAGCCCGTCGATCGGCTGGCCCATGAAGACGATCGGCCCCTCGCTGGAGATGAGGCGCAGCAAGGCGAGGCCGAGCGTGGTCTTGCCCGAGCCGCTCTCGCCGACCACGCCGAGCGTCTCGCCGCGCCGGATGGCCACCGAGACGCCGTCCACCGCCTTCACATGGCCGACCGTGCGCCGGAGCACGCCGCGCCGGATCGGGAACCACACCTTGAGGTCCTGCGCCTCCATCACCACCGGCGCGTCGGGCCGGGCAGGCGGCGCCTCGCCGCGCGGCTGGGCGGCGAGGAGCTCGCGCGTATAGGGGTGCTGCGGCGCGCGGAACACGTCGGCCACCGTGCCCTGCTCGACGATCTTTCCCCGGCTCATCACGCAGACCCGGTCGGCGATCTTGCGCACGATGCCGAGGTCGTGGGTGATGAACAGCATGGTCATGCCGAGCCGGGCCTGCAGGTCCTTCAGCAGCTTCAGGATCTGCGCCTGCACGGTGACGTCGAGCGCGGTGGTGGGCTCGTCGGCGATCAGCAGCTTCGGCTCGTTGGCGAGCGCCATGGCGATCATCACGCGCTGGCGCTGGCCGCCGGAAAGCTGGTGCGGATAGGAGCCGAGCCGCGTCTCCGGCTCGGGGATGCCGACCTCGGTGAGCAGCTCGATCACCCGCGCGCGCGCCGCCGGCCCGCCGATGCCGCGATGGAGCGCGAGGATCTCGGCGATCTGGCTCTCCACCGTGTGCAGCGGGTTGAGCGAGGTCATCGGCTCCTGGAACACCATGGTGATGTCGTTGCCGCGTACCTTGCGGATCGCGCCCTCGTCCATGGCGAGCAGGTTTTCGCCGTTGAACAGGATGCGGCCCGAGGGGTGCGAGGCGGCCGGATAGGCGAGCAGCTTCAGGATCGACAGCGCGGTGACCGACTTGCCCGAGCCGCTCTCGCCGACGAGCGCCACCGTCTCGCCCGGCCGCACGTCGAACGAGACGCGATCGACCGCGATCGTGCTGCGCCCGCCCTGGGCGAAGGCGACGGAGAGGTCCTCGACGGAGAGGAGGGGGGAGTCAGTCACGGCTGTTTGTCCTCAGATCGTCGAGCGTGAAGGGGCCCAGCGGTATGCGCCTCATGCCGGCAGGCATGGCAAGCCGCTCGTCATTGCTCACGAAAAAGTTGCAGCCATAGTGTTGGGCGGTCGCGATGTGGATTGCGTCGGGCAGCTTGATCGAAGGCCGACGAGCTCGAACGGTTGCCGCTTCGACCAGCCGGTCCCGCGTCACCGGCGAGACCTCGAACAGCGGGTTCGGCGCGACGATTGATTGGTAGCTCTCCGCCAGCTTCTGGTCGCCGAGCTCCAGCGGCTTTACCAGTATTTCGGCAAGCGTGATCTCGCTCGTCACCGCCTCCACTTCCCGCTCTTCGATAGCATTAAGTAGCCACCAGGCGTGGTCGGAGCGTGCACCGACATTTTCGAACGCCGTGATGAAGACGTTGGCGTCGAGATAGATACGCGGCACCTCGCTCATCGCCGATCCCATTCCTCGCGCAGCGCGCGGATGTGATCGTCAATTTCTTCCGCCGATGCGAATCGTGAACGGCGCAAATGCTTGAAGCGGCTGAAATGGCCGCTGGAAGGCATTGAAGAATCGGGATTGGCCTCCGCAAGGATATAGTCTTGGAACTCTCGATCGGTCTTGCCGAGGTCATGCAGATGGCCGGCCGCCGCGTGAAGTTCCGCAAGAGTGTCGGCGGTCACGTCCCTGAAGCCGCGCCGGCGGGCCGCCGCGACGATGTCGCGCCAATAAGCTGCGGGAATAGAGCCGCGTCGTTTCCAAGCGGCCACCGCGGGATAGGAAACGCCGATATCGCGTCCGAGATCCGCGTCCGTGGGCCATAAGGTGAAGATTTCAGATACGTTATGCATAGACCGAATATGCGTCCTGTATCTGGATATGCAATACGCATGTCACCGGAAGGTCTTCCTTGGGTCGAAGGCGTCGCGGACGGCTTCGCCGATGAAGATCAGCAGGCTCAGCATGAGCGCGACGGTGAAGAAGCCGGTGATGCCGAGCCAGGGCGCCTGCACATTGGCCTTGCCCTGCGCCATCAGCTCGCCGAGCGAGGGCGAGCCGGGCGGCAGGCCGAAGCCGAGGAAGTCGAGCGCGGTCAGCGTCATCACCGAGGAGGAGACGATGAAGGGCAGCATGGTCAGCGTCGCCACCATGGCGTTGGGCAGCATGTGCCGCCACATGATCACGCCGTTGGAAACGCCGAGCGCGCGCGCCGCCTGCACATATTCGAGATTGCGGGCGCGCAGGAACTCGGCCCGCACCAGCCCGACCAGCGCCACCCAGGAGAACAGCAGCAATATGCCGAGCAGCACCCAGAAGCCCGGCACCAGCACGGAGGAGATGATCAGCAGCAGGTAGAGCGAGGGGATCGAGGTCCAGATCTCGATCAGCCGCTGCGCGATCAGGTCGACCCAGCCGCCGAAATAGCCCTGCGCCGCGCCGGCCGCGATGCCGATCACCGAGGACACCGCGGTGAGGATCAGCCCGAACAGCACGGAGATGCGGAAGCCGTAGATCAGCCGGGCCAGCACGTCGCGGCCCTGGTCGTCGGTGCCGAGCCAGTTCCATTCCAGCGCGCCGCACGGGTTGTTGCCCGTATAGCCCTTCTTCTCGGCGACGGGCTTGCACTGCGCCTCGGTGAGCAGCCAGGTCGGCGGCGAGGGCGCCGGCGTCGGCAGGTCGAGATTGTGAGTGTCGTAGCTGTAGCGGATCGGCGGCCACAGCATGAAGCCGCCCTTCTCGTCGATCAGCTTGCGCAGATAGGGGTCGCGGTAGTCGGCCGTGGTCTCGAAGTCGCCGCCGAAGGTGGTCTCGGGATAGTTCTTCAGCACCGGCACGTACCAGCCGCCGTCATAGCTGACGAGGAACGGCTTGTCGTTGGCGATGAACTCGGCGAACAGGCTGGTGACGAACAGGATCATGAAGATCCAGAAACTCCACCAGCCGCGCCGGTTGCGGCGGAAATTGGCGAGGCGGCGCTGGTTGAGCGGCGACAGGCGCGAGCGCGGAGCGGGCTCGGCGGCGGGCGGGGGGAGGGCGGTGGCGGCGTCCACGCTCACACCTCCCGGCTCTCGAAGTCGATGCGCGGATCGACCCAGGTGTAGGTGAGGTCGGAGATCAGGTTCACCAGCAGCCCGACCAGCGAGAACATGTAGAGCGTGCCGAACACCACGGGGTAGTCGCGGTTCAGCACGCTCTCGAAGCCGAGCAGGCCGAGCCCGTCGAGCGAGAAGATGGTCTCGATCAGCAGCGAGGAGCCGAAGAAGGCGCCGACGAAGGCGGCCGGGAAGCCGGCGACGATGATCAGCATGGCGTTGCGGAAGACGTGGCGGTAGAGCACCGCGCGCTCCGACAGGCCTTTCATCCGGGCGGTGACGACATATTGCTTGCCGATCTCGTCCATGAACGAGTTCTTGGTCAGCAGCGCCATGGTGGCGAAGGCGCCCAGCGCCATGGAGATGATCGGCAGCGTCAGGTGCCAGAAATAGTCGCCGATCTTGCCGATGAGCGAGAGCTGGTCCCAATTGTCGGAGGTGAGCCCGCGCAGCGGGAACCACGAGAAGAACGAGCCGCCGGCGAACAGCACGATCAGCAGGATGGCGAACAGGAAGCCGGGAATGGCGTTGCCGACGATGATCACCGCCGAGGTCCACACGTCGAAGCGCGAGCCGTCGCGCACCGCCTTGGCGATGCCGAGCGGGATCGAGATGGCGTAGGTGATCAGCGTCATCCACAGCCCGAGCGAGATGGAGACGGGCATCTTCTCGAGGATCAGGTCGACCACCGAGACGTCGCGGAAATAGGAGCGCCCGAAATCGAAGCGGGCATAGTTCCACAGCATCTGCAGGAAGCGCTCGTGCACCGGCTTGTCGAAGCCGAACTGCTTCTCCAGCTGCTTGATGAAGGCGGGATCGAGCCCCTGCGCGCCGCGGTATTTCGAGGCGGCGGGATCGCCCGCCTGCGCCCCGCCCTGCCGGGCGCCGCCGAAATCGCCGCCGCTGCCGGAGATGCGGGCGGTGGCATCGGTGCCCTCGCCGGTGATCTGCGCGATCACCCGCTCCACCGGGCCGCCGGGGGCGAACTGCACCACGGCGAACGAGACCAGCATGATGCCGATCAGGGTCGGCACCATCAGCGCGAGGCGGCGGACGATATAGGCGAGCATGCGGTTCGGGTTTCCCTCGCGGACGTCCCAAGGTGGCGGCGTGGTCCGGCGGCGTCAACTTACGGGATGGTAAGGTTGGCTCGAGTAGGCCGGCGACCATCCGCGTTCTCTGCCGTCATCCCCGGGCTTGTCCCGGGGATCCACGTCTTGGCTTCGGCGGGCCCCGCCGGAGGCGTGGATGGCCGGGACGAGCCCGGCCATGACGGGGGGCGTTCACGCCTCGTCCGCGGACGATCCCGGGTCGGCCTGCCGGCCGTCCGGGATGACGGGCGGCGGGCTGGAGGATGCCCCTCACGCCGGCTTCGCCCACCAGGTGGCGGGCATGCCGCGATCATAGGCCGGCGCCGGTTGGGCGGGCTTTCCGAACACGTCCCAATAAGCGAGCCGGTGCGCGCCGGAATACCATTGCGGCACCCAGTAGCGACCCGCGCGCAATTGCCGGTCGAGCACCTTGCACGCGGTGCGCAGCCTGTCGCGGCTGTCGGCGGCGATCACCGTCTCGACCAGCAGGTCGACCGCCGGGTCGGCGATGCCGGAGAGGTTGTTCGAGCCCGGCGTCGCCGCCGCGCGCGAGCCCATGAAGGCGCGCAGCGATTCGCCGGGCACGGTGGAAACCGAGAAGCGGCGCACCGTGGCGTCGAAATCGAAGTCGTTCAGCCGGCGCTGGTACTGCGCCGCGTCGACCATGCGGAAATTCGCCTCGATGCCGAGCAGCTTCAGGTTCTTGATGAAGGGCGCGGTGTGGCGCTCGAGGCTCGGCTCGTCGTCGAGGAACTCGATGGTCATGCCCTTGCCGGCACCGTCGACGAGGCGCCCGTCCCGAATGGTCCAGCCGGCCTCCTTCAGCAGTTGGGCGCCCTTGCGCAGCAGCGCCCGGTCCTGGCCCGAGCCGTCCGAGACCGGGGGCGACCACGGCGCGCCCTTCAGCACCTCGACCTGCTGCGGCGTGAGCCGACCCTTGAGCGTCTCGATCAGCGCCAGCTCGTCCGGGCCGGCGGCCCCTTCCGCCTTCAGGTCGGAGTTCTCGAAGAACGAGCTCGTGCGCCGGTAGAGGCCGAACATCAGGTTCCTGTTGGTCCACTCGAAATCGAAGGCGTAGGACAGCGCCTCGCGCACGCGCGGGTCGGCGAATTGCGGGCGGCGGGTGTTGAGGAACCAGCCCTGCGCGCCCGAGGGCGTGGCGTCGGGCGTTTCCGCCTGCTTCACGCGGCCGTCTTTCAGCGCGGGGAAGTCGTAGCCGGTCGCCCAGGTGCGCGAGGTGAACTCCTCGCGGAACAGATAGGCGCGGGCCTTGAACGCCTCGAACGCCACGTCGCGGTCGCGGAAATATTCGTAGCGCAGCACGTCGAAATTGTTGATGCCGACATTCACCGGCAGGTCGCGGCCCCAATAGTCGGCCACGCGCTCATAGGCGATGAAGCGGCCCACCTCGAACTTGCCGATCCGGTACGGCCCCGAGCCGAGCGGGGGATCGAGCGTCGATTCGTCGAAGTTTCGGGTGCTGTAATAGGCCTTCGAGAAGATCGGCAGCTGCGCGGCGTAGAGCGGCACGTCGCGGGCGCGGGAGGCGGCGAAGCGCAGGATGAGCGTGCCAATATCCTCCGCTGTGGCGGATTCGAGGTCGCGCAGGTTCTGCACGATGATCGGGTGGCCCTTCTCCTTGAGCAGGTTCAGCGAGAAGGCGGCGTCCTCGGCGGTGAGCGCCGAGCCGTCGTGGAAGCGCGCTTCGGGGCGCAGGCGGAAGCGGTAGGTGGTACCATCCGGCGAGACGGCGACGGACTGCGCCACGAGGCCGTACACCGCGTCCGGCTCGTCATCGGCGCGGGCCATCAGCGAATCGAAGATGAGGGCGAGGCCCTGCGCGCCGTCGCCCTTCAGGATGTAGCCGTTCAGCGTGTTGAAGGTGTTGAAGGACTGGTTGTAGGCGACGGTCGGCCCGACCTGCGAGAAGGTGCCACCCTTGGGCGCGGTGGGCTCGACATAGTCGAAACGGGCGAAGTCGGCCGGGTATTTCAGGTCGCCGAAGGCGGAGAGGCCGTGGCGCTCGGCGGTGGGGTCGAGAGTGGAGGCGGGGACCGCCGCCACCGGGGTTGGCGCATCCTGAGCGTGCAGTTGCCGGCCGGCGAGGGGAGCGAGCGCCGCACCCGCCGCGACGGCGAGCATGTGACGGCGGGATATGGCGCCGCCGGGCGCGCCCTGGAGCGGCGGGAGCGCCTTCACTTCGCGCCCCCGGTCGCCTTGGCCTTGGCCTCGTCCCACCACCAGATGTCGGGGAAGGCGAAGGAATATGCGGGCAGCTTCTCGGGGCGGCCGAAGCGGTTCCAGCGCGCGGTGCGGGTGAAGCCGTAATTCCAGCTCGGAATGACATAGTCATGCGCCAGCAGCACCCGGTCGAGCGCGTGGGTGGCGGCGACGAGTTCGGCGCGGTCCTTCGCGTAGATCACCTTCTCGATCAGCGCGTCGATGCCGGGATCCTTGATGCCGGCGTAGTTGCCCGACCCCTCGCGGTCGGCCGCCTCCGTGCTCCAGAAGTCGCGCTGCTCGTTGCCCGGCGAGAGCGACTGGCCCCAGCCGGAGATGATCATGTCGAAATCGCGGGCGCGCAGGCGGTTGATGTATTGCGAGGTATCCACCACGCGGATGTTCACGGTCATGCCCAGCCGCTCCAGCGTCGGCTTGTAGAACAGCGCGACGCGTTCGAACGCCGGGTTCGCGAGCAGGATCTCGAAGGTGAAGGGCTCGCCCCTGGCGTTCAGCAGCTTGCCGTTCTTCACCTCGTAGCCGGCCTCCTTCAGCAGCTTCGCCGCCTCGCGCAGATTGGCGCGGCGCACGTCCTCGCCGCCCTCGGGCGGGTTGGCGTAAGGCGTGGTGAAGACGCTGTCCGGGATCTTGTCCTTCACGCTTTCGAGGATCGCGAGCTCGGCGCCCTGCGGCAGGCCGGAGGAGGCGAGTTCGGTGTTCTGGAAGTAGCTCGAGGTGCGCTTGTACTGGCCGAAGAACAGGGTTCGGTTCATGCCGTCGAAGTCGAGCGCATAGTTCAGCGCCCGGCGCACCCGCTGGTCCTGGAATTTCTCGCGACGCAGATTGGGAATGAAGGCCTGCATCGAGCCGGAGGCGCGGTTGGGGAATTCCTCGATGATGACCTTGCCGGCCTTCACGGCGGGAAAATCATACGCCGTCGCCCAGTTCTTGGCGGAGGTCTCGATGCGGAAATCGAACTGGTCGCCCTTGAAGGCCTCGAGCTCGACTGTGTCGTCGCGGAAATACTCGTAGCGCTGCTCGGCGAAATTATTGGTGCCGATGTTCACCGGCAGGTCCTTGCCCCAATAGTCCGGCACGCGCTCGAACGCGATCGAGCGGCCGGGCACCACCTTCGCCACCTTGTAGGGGCCGGAGCCGAGCGGCACTTCCAGCGTGGTCTGGCTCACGTCGCGCGGCTTGCCGCTGGCGTCGGTGCCGGTCCACCAGTGCTTCGGCATCACCTTGAGCTGGCCGACGATCTGCGGCAGCTCGCGATTGCCGGCCTGGTCGAAGGTGAAGGTCACCTCGCGCTCGCCGCTCGCCTCGGCCTTGGTGACATGGCTGTAATAGTAGCCGAGCCGGGGGTTGTTCTTGGTCTGCGTCTCGAAGGACCACACCACGTCCTCGGCGGTCACCGGCCGGCCGTCATGCCACTTCGCCTCGGGGCGCAGCCGGAAGGTGACGGAGGAGAAGTCGGCCGGATAGCGTACCGCTTCCGCGAGCAGCCCGTATTCGCTGGACGGCTCGTCGGACGAGGAGGCCATCAGGTTGTCGTAGATGAGCGACAGCCCGGCGGCGGGCGTGCCGCGGGTGATGGTGTCGTTCAGCGAATCGAAGGTGCCGTCGACCGAGAGCCGCACCAGCCCGCCCTTGGGCGCGTCCGGGTTCACATAGTCGAACCGCTTGAAGTCGGCCGGGTATTTCAAGTCGCCCAGCAGCGAGAGCCCGTGCCGCCAGTCGCCGGCAGCGGTCGTTGCGGCGGCGGGGGCCGGCGCCTCCTGTGCTCGCGCGGCGGCGCCCAGCAGCAGGAGGCCGGCTAGGACGAGCCCGGAGGCGGCGGAACGGGCGCGGAAACGGGTCATCAGGGGCAATCCTCCGGGCAGACACCAGGCATGCGGCTACCGGAGCCGCCATCGTGCAATATGCAGCGTGACCTTCGGGAAATAATAAGGCCGGGGCGCAGATGCGCCGCCGGCCTGACGTGATCGTGAAAAATAAAGCGCGCGGCCCGCACGGTGGCGGCGGGACGCGCGGGAGCCGGTGACGCTCAGGGCGTCGCGGGCGCCGGTGCCGGGGCGCTGCCGGCCGGCTCGCCGGAGGCGGGCGCCGGGGTGGCCGGAGCGGGCGCGGCGGCCGGCGCATCGGCCGCCGGCAGCGGCTGCGGGCTGTGCGAGAGCGAGTTGAGATAGACCAGCAGGTCGGCGCGCTCGGTTTCCTTGGCGATGCCGGCGAAGCCCATCGCCGTGCCGGGAATGTCGGCCTTGGGGTTCTTGATGAAGTCGGAGAGGTCCTGGAAGGTCCAGGTGCCGCCATGGCCCTTCATCGCCGCCGAATAGGCGAAGCCCTCGGCGCTGGCCACCGGGCGGCCGACGATGCCGTAGAGATCGGGGCCGACCTTGGCGCCCGCGCCTTCGACGAAGTTGTGGCAGGCCGCGCACTTCTTGGCCACCGCCGCGCCGCGTTCGGCGTTGGCCGCGCCGAGCAGCTGGGCGATCGGCACGTCGGCCGGGGCGGCCGCCTGCGCCGCGCCGCCGCCGCTCTCGACGACGGCGATCTCGAAGCCGGGCTTTTCGGGCGCGTGCTGGGAGAACAGGATGTCGGCGAAGACGTTCAGACCCAGCGTGAAGGTCAGCACGCCCAGTACGCCACCGGCGATCTTGTTCAGCTCGAAGCTGTCCATCGAAATTCGGCTCCCTCGTCCCCGAACGCCGGGGCTCCCGGCGCCCCCCGTCCCGCGCAATGCATGCTAGCAGCGCCGCTGCGGCCCCGCCAACGGGGGCGCGCCACGGCCCTGTGATCGCGCGGGAACTAAACATTTTGACGGGTGGCGCGCAACCCGTATATGCCGGCCGCGGTTGCTACGTTTCGCCACCCGTCCGGGCGGCGGCGGGGAGCCCGGAAGCCGTTCAGAAGTCACCCGAAATGTCCCTGCCGCCCACGCTCGTCCTGATCCCGGCCCGCATGGCCTCCACCCGCCTGCCGGGCAAGCCGCTGGCCGATGTCGGCGGCCGGCCCATGATCGTCGAGGTAGCGCGGCGTTCCGTCGCGGCAGCAATCGGCCGCGTCGTGGTGGCGACCGACGACGCCCGCGTCCACGACGCCGTGCGCGCCGCGGGTTACGAGGCGGTGATGACCCGCGCCGACCATGCCTCCGGCTCCGACCGCATCTTCGAGGCGCTGGAGCGGCTGGACCCGGCCGGCGCGGTCGCGCGCATCGTCAATGTGCAGGGCGACCTGCCCACGATCGATCCGGCGCTGATCCGCGCCGCCGTGGCGCTGCTCGACGACCCCGCCGTCGACATCGGCACGCTCGCCGCCGAGATCGTGAACGCGGAAGAGCGCACCAACCCGAACGTGGTGAAGGCGGTGGGCAGCCCGATCGCCCCCGCCCGCCAGCGCGCGCTTTATTTCACCCGCGCCACCGCGCCCTCGGGCGAGGGGCCGCACTACCATCACATCGGGCTCTATGCCTATCGCCGCGCGGCGCTGGAGCGCTTCGTCGCGCTGCCGCCCTCGCCGCTGGAGACCCGCGAGCGGCTGGAGCAGCTGCGCGCGCTCGAGGCCGGCATGCGCATCGACGTCGCCATCGTCGATACGGTGCCGCTCGGCGTCGATACGCCCGCCGATCTCGTCAGGGCGCGGGCGCTGCTCGCCGCCGAAGGCTGAAGGCCGATACCGAAGGAACGCTTGAGATGAGCCTGCGCCGTACCATCGTCTTCCAGGGCGAGCCGGGGGCCAATTCCCACATCGCCTGCCGCGAGGCCTATCCCGACCATGTGCCGGTGCCCTGCGCCACCTTCGAGGATGCCTTCGCGGCGCTCCAGAACGGCGAGGCCGATCTCGGCATGATCCCGATCGAGAACTCGGTCGCCGGCCGAGTCGCCGACATCCACCACCTGATGCCGACCTCCGGGCTCAACATCATCGCCGAGTTCTTCCTGCCGCTCAGCCACCAGCTGATGGCCACGCCCGGCGCCAGCCTCGCCACGGTGAAGAGCGCGCAGAGCCACGTGATGGCGCTCGGCCAGTGCCGCAACATCATCCGCAAGCTGGGGCTGACCGCGGTGGTCGGCGCCGACACCGCCGGCTCGGCCCGCGAGATCGCGGAAGCCGCCGATCCCGCCCGTGCCGCCATCGCCTCCCGCCTCGCCGCGGAGATCTACGGGCTCGACATCCTCGCCGAGAACATCGAGGACGAGGCGCACAACACCACCCGCTTCATCGTGCTGTCGCGCGAGGCGGACTGGGCGCCGTCCGGCAACGGCCCCACCGTGACAACCTTCGTGTTCCGGGTGCGCAACGTGCCGGCCGCGCTCTACAAGGGTCTCGGCGGCTTCGCGACGAACGGCGTGAACATGACCAAGCTGGAATCCTACCAGCTCGACGGCGAGTTCTTCGCGACGCAGTTCTACGCCGATGTCGAGGGCCACCCCGACGACCGCCCGCTGGCGCTGGCGCTGGAGGAACTCGCCTTCTTCTCCAAGGAGCTGCGCATCCTCGGCGTCTACCCGGCGCACGCCTACCGGCTGGCGCTCTCGGCGAAGGGGTGAGTGGCGTCACCGGTCTGGCAAGCGACACTCAAGGGCGATGTTAGCTGAGCTTCCGTAAACTGGGTGTGGGAGTTGCAGTCCACATCCAGAGGTGGGAGGCTTACGTTAGCAGCAGTACCGTGACCGGCATGTCGCGATTCGCCTGAAAGACAATGACCATGTCATTTCATTATCCTCCCGCGTTTTGCCCCAAGCACGGCTTGTTTGAATTCAGGGCCGTACCGATTTTTCCCGGACTGACGTTGTCTGTTTCTTCGTCTTCCACGAGTTGTCCGCGTTGTGGAATTCAGAGCGAAATCATACCTGGGACATACAATGCGGATGATGACCGCCTTAATGTATTAATAGACTACTCGATCTCACCGGGGGGTTGAGGGCGATCCAATTGTTGGTCGGGCAGCTTCAGAGCGGTGAGATCACTCCTGATGTTGCTAAGGCGCAAATCGAAAAGATTGCACCAAAAGCTGGGCGACTGTTTGATATTGCAAACTGGTCGGACCAGGCCAAAGCAACCCTCTATGCTGCAATAATCGGAGCCGTTGCTGTAATTACAGCTGCTAGAGTCAGCCAATCCTCTTCCACTTCCGTCACCGTTCAGCCTGTTATTGAACGTTTGGTCGAGTGCGATAGACGCAGCCTTATGTCGTCCAGCGGACTTACGTCGGGCATCCCTTTGCCGCTGCCCCGGCCAAGCGATATCCCTCCCGAGCGGCGCCCTACTTCCCCGCCGGTTCGCCGGTGAGCTTTTCCTCGGCGTCTTCCATGATCTTCAGCGCGTCCGGGTGCGGCATCGACAGGATGTTGTAGCCGGAATCGACGAAGTGGATCTCGCCGGTGACGCCGCTGGAGAGGTCCGAGAGCAGATAGAGGCCGGCCCCGCCGACCTCTTCCGTCGAGACGGTGCGGCGCAGCGGCGCGTGGCGCTTCTGGAAGTTGAACATGAGGCGCGCATCGGCGATGCCGGCACCCGCCAGCGTGCGCACCGGGCCGGCGGAGATGGCGTTCACGCGGATGCCCTGCGGGCCGTAATCGGCGGCGAGATAGCGCACGCTCGCCTCCAGCGCCGCCTTGGCGACGCCCATCACGTTGTAGTTCGGCATTACCCGGGTCGAGCCGCCATAGGTCAGCGTCAGCAGCGAGCCGCCATTCGGCATCAGCGCGGCGGCGCGCTTGGCGATCTCGGTGAAGGAGAAGCAGGAGATCACCATGGTGCGGGTGAAGTTCGCCCTCGATGTGTCGGCGTAGCGGCCCTTCAGCTCGTTCTTGTCGGAGAAACCGATGGCGTGCACGACGAAGTCGAGGCTGCCCCAGGCCTTGCCGAGTTCGGCGAACAGCGCGTCGACCGAGCCGATGTCCTCGACGTCGCAGGGCAGCATGAGGTCGCTGCCGACGCTCTGCGCCAGCGGCTTCACCCGCCGCCCGAGCGCCTCGCCCTGATAGGTGAAGGCGAGCTGCGCCCCCTGCGCCGCCAGCACGCGGGCGATGCCCCAGGCGATGGAGTGATCGTTCGCGACGCCCATGATGAGCCCGCGCTTGCCCTGCATGAGGCCCTGCATGGGATATTCCTTGCGGTGAGAGGCGCCGCGCGGGACCGGGAGGGTCAGGCGTCGACGTTCTTGAAGATCAGCGTGGCGTTGGTGCCGCCGAAGCCGAAGCCGTTGGAGAGCACGTGGCCCAGCGTGACATTGTCGATGCGCTCGCGCGCGATCGGCATGTCGGCGAAGGCCGGGTCGATCTCGTCGATATGGGCGCTGGCGGCGACGAAGCCGTTCTGCATCATCAGGATCGAGTAGATCGCCTCGTGCACGCCGGTGGCGCCCTGCGAATGGCCGGTCAGCGCCTTGGTCGCCGAGATCGGCGGGCACTTGTCACCGAACACCGCGCGGATCGCCTCGATCTCCTTGAGATCGCCGATCGGCGTCGAGGTGGCGTGCGGGTTGATGTAGTCGATCGGCGCCTTCACCTGCGATAGCGCCAGCTTCATCGCCCGCTCGGCACCCTCGCCGGAGGGGGCGACCATGTCGGCGCCGTCCGAGGAGGCGCCGTAGCCGGCGACCTCGGCATAGATGCGCGCGCCGCGGGCCTTCGCGTGCTCCAGCTCCTCGAGCACCAGCACGCCGGCGCCGCCGGAGATGACGAAGCCGTCGCGGTTCTTGTCATAGGGGCGGGAGGCGACGGCGGGGCGGTCGTTATAGTCCGAGGACATGGCGCCCATGGCGTCGAACAGGCAGGACAGCGTCCAGTCGAGATCCTCGCAGCCGCCGGCGAACATGATGTCCTGCTTGCCCCACTGGATCTGCTCGGCGGCGTTGCCGATGCAGATGTTGGTGGTGGCGCAGGCGGCCGAGATCGAATAGCTCGGGCCCTTGATCTTGAACCAGGTGGACAGCGTCGCCGAGGCGGTCGAGCCCATCGCCTTCGGCACCGCGAACGGGCCGACGCGCTTGGGGCTCTCGTTCTTGCGGGTGATGTCGGCGGCCTCGACGATGGTGCGGGTGGAGGAGCCGCCCGAGCCCATCACCATGCCGGTGCGCTCATGGCTGACCTCGCCGGCCTCGAGCCCGGCATCGCGGATCGCCTGGTCCATCGCGACGTGGTTCCAGGCGGTGCCGCCGCCGTGGAAGCGCATGGCGCGACGGTCGACGATCGCGCTCGCATCGAGCTGCGGGGCGCCGTGGACCTGGCTGCGGAAGCCGAGCTTCACATAGTCCTCGGCCCGCGAGATGCCGCTCTTCGATTCGCGCAGCGAGGCGAGCACCTCCTGCGTGGAGTTGCCGATGGACGAGACGATGCCCATTCCGGTGACGACGACGCGGCGCATGAAATTCCTTTCTCCCCGTCGGGACGCGTTCGACCGACCGGCGCGCGGCGTCCGCGCGCCCGCCATCAGCCGGCCGGGGCGGTCTCCGCCCGGAACAGCCCGACCTTCAGGTCGCTCGCCCGATATATGATCTCGCCATCGGCTTCCAGCCAGCCATCGGCGATGCCGAGCACGAGCTTGGAGCGCATCACCCGCTTGAAGTCGATGCCGTAGACCACCTTCTTCACGCTCGGCAGCACCTGGCCCGAGAACTTGATCTCACCGGCGCCGAGCGCCCGGCCGCGCCCCGGCGAGCCGAGCCAGCCGAGATGGAAGCCGACCAGCTGCCACAGCGCATCGAGCCCGAGGCAGCCCGGCATGACGGGATCGCCGATGAAGTGGCAGGCGAAGAACCAGAGGTCCGGCTTGATGTCGAGCTCGGCGCGCACATGGCCCTTGCCGTTCGGCCCGCCATCTTCCGAAATCTCGGTGATGCGGTCGAACATCAGCATGGGCGGCGCGGGAAGCTGCGCGTTGCCTGCTCCGAAAAGCTCCCCCCGCCCACATGCGAGGAGGTCCTCATAGCTGAAGCTCGTCTGCCGTTCCGCCATAATACCGGTATCACCATGCTGCCTGACAGGGCGCCCCGGTCCGTCCCGCGGCGCCGCGACCGTCGCCGATCGTTGCCGCTTCCTAACACAGCACCCCCGGCGCTTAAAGCCGTCCGGCGCGTCTGCGTCCCGCCGCCGCGCCGGAGCTTCCCCTCCGGCGGGTCCGGCTTGCCCGGAGGGGGCCGCTCCGGCTAGAATGGCCGGGAATTCGCGGTGCGATGGGCGATGGCCTTCCGCGCCGGCGTGTATTATATGGAATGACGACGTCGGCGCGGCCTGTCCGCCCGAGACGCGTCGTTGCCGTCTGCTTCTCCGGGTCACTGAGATGAGCGAAACCGTTCGGACCGTACATATGGCCATGCCCCGCGTGGTGGCCGATGACGACGATATTGCCCTGCCGGTCGCGCGGCTGCGCGATCCCGCGGGGGCAACCCGGACGGGCTGCCCGTTCCACGACGTGCGCCACATGCTGCGCGACGTCGGCCTGCGCCCCACCCGCCAGCGCCTCGCGCTGGGCTGGCTGCTCTTCGCCAAGGGCGACCGCCACGTCTCGGCGGAAATCCTGCACGAGGAGGCGATCAAGGCGCGCTTCCCGGTGTCGCTGGCGACCGTCTACAACACGCTGCACCAGTTCACCGAAGCCGGCCTCCTGCGCGAGCTCGCGATCGACGGCTCCAAGACCTATTTCGACACCAACCCCTCCGATCACCACCACTTCTTCCTCGAGGGGGAGAACAACCTCCTGGACATCCCGAGCGCCGAGGTCGAGGTGGAGCGCATCCCGCAGCCGCCGGAAGGCTACGAGGTGGCGCGGATCGACGTGGTGGTGCGCCTGCGTCCCAAGACCCGGGCCTGAGCCGGGTTTCCCGCTCCCGGCCGATGCGGGCGGGGCCGGCAAGCGGAACCGATGACGGAAGGGCCGGTCGATGGACCGGCCTTTGTCGTCTGGAGGCCGGCCCGAGGGGCCGCTACTCGACCTTCTCGTTGGGATAGACCCCCCACAGCTTCACCTGCTCGATGAAGCCGTCGAAGCCGTCGCCGGAAAAGCGGCACCAGTTGCCGTCGCAATCCTTCACCGTGCCCAGCACGCCCGGCTCGACGCGCGCGCGCAGCGCCGATTCGGCATCGGCCTTGGCGTGCAGGGCGACGGGGCCGTCCTTGATCCAGGGCCCGACCACGGCGGTGCGCCGGCCGGACAGCATGGAGTGGTAGACCCATCCCTCGGCGCCCTCGGAATCCCGGATACGGCGCCATTTCTCGAATTCGGCGGTGATCTCGACCGGCAGCCCGGCGCGGGTGAACACCCAGGCGACGTCGTGGTCGCGGGTCGGTCCCTGCCGGACATTCACCTTGTCGGCCTTGAGGCTCACGAAGCGCGGCACCGGCAGCCCGCTGTCGCTGCCGACCGCGCCGGTATCGGCCCCCGCCGGCCGTCCGCCCGCCAGCAGGGCCGCCGCCAGCAGCAGCACCGCGGTGGCGCGTCCTGCCATTTTCCGAAATTGCCAAGGCCGCATCGTCTCGTCACCATCCATCGGTCCGCACGGCTCGCGAAAGGACCCGCCTCGCGCGGCGGCGTCAAGCCATGACGCAACCGCCTTTCGGACTTTTGTGTTTCGCGAATCCGTCTGCTAGGAACGAGCCATTCCGTCGCCCGCCGAGTGTCGGCTGAGAGCGTTAACGGGACCTTGATCGGCACGGGGAAAGAGATGGCCCGCAAGAAGCCGCTGGTGGTGGTCACGCGCAAGCTGCCCGACAAGATCGAGACGCGCATGCGCGAATTGTTCGATGCGCGGCTCAATGTCGAGGACAAGCCGCTGACCCACGCCCAACTCGTCGAGGCCATCGCCGGCGCCGACGTGCTGGTGCCGACCGTGACCGACCGCATCGATTCGGCGGTTTTGTCGCAGGCGGGACCGAACCTGAAGCTGATCGCCAATTTCGGCAACGGCGTCGATCACATCGACGTGGCGACGGCGACCCAGCGCGGCATCACCGTCACCAACACGCCGGGCGTCCTCACCGAGGACACCGCCGACATGACCATGGCGCTGCTGCTCGCCGTGCCGCGCCGCCTCACCGAGGGCGCGGCGCTGCTCACCAACGAGGGCGGCGAGTGGCCCGGCTGGTCGCCGACCTGGATGCTCGGCCACCGCATCTGGGGCCGCCGGCTCGGCATCATCGGCATGGGCCGCATCGGCCAGGCGGTGGCGCGGCGCGCCAAGGCCTTCGGCCTGCAGATCCACTACCACAACCGCCGCCCGCTGCCCCCGCGCATCGAGGAGGAGCTCGAGGCCACCTACTGGGACAGCCTCGACCAGATGCTGGCGCGGATGGACATCCTCTCGGTCAACTGCCCGCATACGCCGGCAACCTATCACCTGCTCTCGGCCCGCCGGCTCAAGCTGGTGCGGCCGGACGCCTATATCGTCAACACCGCGCGCGGCGAGGTGATCGACGAGAACGCGCTCGCCCGGATGATCGAGGCCGGCGAGATCGCCGGCGCCGGGCTCGACGTGTTCGAACAGGAGCCGGCGGTGAGCCCGAAGCTGCTCAAGCTCGCCAAGCAGGGCAAGGTGGTGCTGCTGCCGCATATGGGCTCGGCCACCGTCGAGGCCCGCATCGACATGGGCGAGAAGGTCATCGTCAACATCAAGACCTTCATGGACGGCCATCGCCCGCCGGACCGCGTGCTGCCCTCGATGCTGTGAGGGCGCGCCTGCCGTTCCGGCAGGCGTTAGCCGATCGTCAAGGATGCCTCGAGGCCGGCCGACACTGTGGCCGCGCCGCCACAGCGGCGCTCCGGGCTTTGCGCTAGCGTGCGGGCATCGTGGTCCGGCGGCCCAGCCGGATCCGCCGCTCCAGGCCCGCCGCGAGTGCCGCCCGATGGCTCAGTTCCTTCCGACCTGTTCGCGCCGCCTGCTGCGCCTTGCCGGCGCGCTCCTCGTCGGCGCCGCGCTCGCCGCCTGCGCCGGCAGCATGCCGCGCACGCCCTACACCCAGAACGATTCGACGCTGGGTGCGCCGATGGGCATTCCCGACGTGCGGATCTGGGCGGATGGCTCGCTCGCCGAACTCGCCCCGGTGCTGGCGCGCTTCCGGGCCGAACGGGCCAAGGTGCATTTCGACCACTATTCGATCCTCGCCATTTCCGGCGGCGGTTCCGACGGCGCCTATGGCGCGGGGCTGCTGAACGGCTGGAGCACGACCGGCAAGCGGCCGGAATTCTCCGTCGTCACCGGCGTGTCCACCGGCGCGCTGACCTCGCCCTTCGCCTTTCTCGGCCCGGCCTATGACGCGAAGCTGAAGGACGTCTACACCACCACCGACACCAACGACATTCTGGGCGGCGCGCCCGTGCTCGGCCTCGTCAGCGGCGACGGCGCCTTCAACACCGGCCCGCTGCAGCAGATGGTCGCGAAATATTGCGACGCGCAGATGCTGGCGGAGATCGCCGCCCAGCACCGCGCCGGCCGCCGGCTGTTCGTGCTGACTACCGATCTCGACGCCCAGCGTCCGGTGATGTGGGACATGGGCGCCATCGCCAACAGCGGCAATCCCCGCGCGCTCGACCTGTTCCGCCGGGTGCTGGTCGCCTCGGCCAGCATCCCGGTCGCGTTCCAGCCGATGATGATCGAGGTCATCCGCGACAATTTCAGCTTCAAGGAAATGCATGTCGATGGCGGCACCACCATGCAGGTGCTGACCGTGCCGACCAAGATCGCCGCCGTCGGCGGCGGCGAGGTCGCCAAGGCGAAGACGCGCAGCTTCTACGTGCTGCTGAACAAGAAGTTCGAGCCGTCCTTCGACGTCACCAAGGCGAGCACCTTCGCCATCGCCGCGCGCTCCTTCGACACGCTGATGAAGAGCGCCACCTTCGGCACCGTCTACGACACCTACACCTATGCCATGCGCTACAAGTACAAGTTCCAGCTCGGCTTCATCCCCTCCAGCTTCGCGCTGAAGAGCAAGAGCCCGTTCGACAAGCCCTACATGAACGCGCTGTTCCAGGTCGGCTACGAGGCGGGCCTGCGCGGGGGCGACTGGTACGACATACCTCCGGGCCTCGAGCGCTGAGGCGGCTGCCGGCCTCACCCGGCCGCGGGTGAACGCACCATCGGCGGCGCGCCGACCGTCCGCCGCCGGCTCTATCGCGCGTGATGCGACAGATCGGTGATGCTCGGCTCGGTGCCGGTCAGCGGGTTGTCCGGGTCCCAGCCATAGCTCAGCGTCTCGAACCGCATGGCGCGGGCGTCGATCATCAGCAGGCGCCCGACCAGCCCTTCGCCGAAGCGGACGATCTCGCGGATCGCCTCCAGCGCGACGAGCGAGCCCGCGACACCGGCGAGGGCGCCGAGGATGCCCGCTTCCGCGCAGGCCGGCACCGTGCCGGGCGGCGGCGGTTCCGGGAACAGGCAGCGATAGGTCGGGTTCGGCGTGCCGTCGGGGGCGCGCTCATGCGCGCGGATGGTGGTCACGGTGGCGTCGAAGCGGCCCAGCGCGGCGGTCACCAGCGGGCGCTTCGCCAGCACGCAGGCATCCGCCACGAGGTAGCGGGTGGCGAAATTGTCCGAGCCGTCGATGACCACATCCGCACTTGCGACGAGGTCGAGCGCATTGGCCGCATCGATCCGCGCATCGACGCCGGTCACCTCGACATGGGCATTGAGCGCCGCGATCGCCTCCGCCGCGCTCGCCGTCTTCGGCCGGCCGATGGCGGCGGTGGTGTGGATCACCTGGCGCTGGAGATTGGACAGCGAGACCGTGTCGTCGTCGACGATGGTGAGGCGGCCGACGCCGGCGGCGGCGAGGTAGAGCAGCGCCGGCGCGCCGAGCCCGCCCGCCCCGACCACCAGCACATGCGCGCGCTTCAGCTTCTGCTGGCCGGGGCCGCCGACCTCGCTCAGCACGATGTGGCGGGCATAGCGCTCGATCTCGTCTGCGGAGAAGGCGGGCGCCGCCGGGCGGCTGGTCGTGTCGGTGCTCATCGAACGTCCTTCGCGGCAACGGGCGCGGCGCGCCCGGCGGAGCGGCGGGAAATACCTCGTCCAGATGGCGTGCGGCACGCCCGCGCGAAAGGGGTGGGCCGGCTCACGAGGAGAACTCCGTCTCGTGGTTCAGCACGTCCTCGGCTTCCGGGTTGAGCGGGCGGGCGGTCTTGGCGGGCGCGGTGAGCGGCTCGGGGGCGAGCCGTCCCGGAACCGCGTCGATGCCCTCCACCTCCTGCCGCAGCAGGCGGTCGAGGTCGCGCGCGCGCACATGGTCGACGACGTCTCGGGCGCGCTCCGCCTCGTAGCCGAGCGCCCGCAGCGAGGCGCCGCCGAAGGTGAGCGCCGATTCCAGCGTCTCGCGGATCTGGTAGTCGACACCCTTGGCGCGCAGCGATAGCGCGTGGATGCGGTCATAGGCCCGCACATGCAGGCGCGCGCCGGGAATGTTCGCCCGCACCATGTCGACGATGCGGTCGGCATTCTCGCGCTGGTCGACGCAGATCGCGATCAGCCGCACGCGTTCCGCCCCCGCCGCGCGCAGCACGTCGAGCCGGGTGCCGTCGCCGTAATAGATGCGGAAGCCGAAGCGGGCGGCGTTCTGGATCATCTCGACGTCATTGTCGATGATGGTCACCTCGAAGCCTTCCGCCAGCAGGCATTGCGAGACGATCTGGCCGAAGCGGCCGAAGCCCACCACCAGCACGGCGCCGTGGGCGTCGGAGAAATCGTCGGGCGCGCGAAGCTCGGGCGGCGGATCGCGGCGGCGGGCGAGACGTTCGGCGACGATGGAGACCGGCGGGCCGAGCAGCATGGTCATGGCCGCGCAGGCCGCCAGCATGTCCGCCTGCCGTGTCGAGATGAGGCCGAGCGAGAGCGCGATCGGGAACAGCACGAAGGAGAATTCGCCCGCCGAGGTGAGCACGGAGGCGGAGCGGACCGCATCCGCCGGGCTGTCGGACGAGGCGCGGAACACACCCCAGATGGTCACCGCCTTGACCAGCGTGACGAGCAGCGTGCCGGCGATGAGCCGCGGCGCGTCGCCCAGGACGACGCCGACGTCGATCGACATGCCGACGCCCATGAAGAACAGCGCCAGCAGCAGGCCGCGAAAGGCGTCGACATTGGCCTCGAGCTCGTGGCGGAAGCTCGATTCGGACAGCAGCAGGCCGGCGAGGAAGGCGCCGAGCGCCATCGACATGCCCACCGCCGCCATCAGCGCGCCGGCGCCGAGCACGACCAGCAGCGCCGCCGCCGTCATCGCCTCCGGCGCGCCGCTGCGGGCGAGCGCCTGGAACAGCGGGGTGAGCAGGTAGCGCCCGGCGCCGACCACGACGGCCACCGCCGCCAGCACCAGCGCCACATGGCCGAGCGCGGCAAGCAGGGATTCGTTCTCGTGCATGCCGGGCGCCAGCAGCGGCATCAGCGCGATCAGCGGCACCACCGCCATGTCCTGGAACAGCAGCACCGCGAAGGAGCGCTGGCCGTAAGGCTGGGCGAGCCCGTTGCGCTCGTTCAGCAGCTGCAGCGCGATCGAGGTCGCCGACAAAGCGAGCGCGAGGCCCGCGACCAACGCGGCCCGCCAGTCGAAGCCGGCGCCGCCGAAGCGGACCAGAATGGCGATGGCGAGGCCCGAGAGCAGAAGCTGCGCCGTGCCGAGGCCGAAAATGGCGCGGCGCAGCGCGAACAGCCGCGAGAGCTGCAGCTCCAGCCCGATGACGAACAGCAGCAGCACCACGCCGATCTCGGCGACGGTGAGGATGCGCTCGGGTTGGTGGAAGACGGCGATGCCGGACGGGCCGATCGCCACGCCGGCGAGCAGATAGCCGACGATCGGCGAGAGGCCGAGCCGCCGGCTGACCGGCGCCGCGATGACGGCGGCGACCAGGAACACCAGCGCGCCGATCAGGAATCCGTTCTCGTCGCCGTGCATGCGGACGCTCCGACACCACGAACCCCGCCGGGCCGTCAGGACCGGCCGGGTTACGCGCGCATCCCCGGAAGGGCCCGGCCGCACAAGCGCGGCGGGGTCGGGGAACTATAGCGGGCGGAGATGAAAGATCGACATGGCGGAACGATGGTCCGCGTGTCCCGCGGGGCCGTGGCCGTGCGTTCGTGGCAAACCGGGCGGGGTCGTGGCCGCCCGGGCGCCGGCCGGGCCGCTCAGTGGTGCTCGAGCGTCGGGTGGGCGACCGGGATATCGGCGCGCGAGACCGGCGGCAGCGTCTTCAGCGCCTCCAGCACGATGGGATCGAGGCCGGCGCCGCCTTCGGCGATGTGGTCCTCCATCTGCGCCCGCATGCGCGGATCCCAGAAGTCCCGGATGTGCTTGGCGATCCCGGGCATGGCATGGCCGCGCGGCTGCGAGACGAAGAACTTGCCGATCTGGTTCGCCATGTAGACGAGCTTGTTCATCGTGGCGTGGGGATCATGCGACATCGGAAACGCTCTCCTGCCGACCGGTCCCGGTGGCGATGCGGTGCGGGTGGGTGAAGACTTCGAAGCCGTCGTCGCGGGCGATGGCGACGAGGGTGAGGCCGGCCGCCTCGGCGGTGCGGACGGCGAGCGCGGTGGGCGCCGAGACCGCGACGATCACCGAGGCGCCGGCGACGGCGGCCTTCTGGACCATTTCGATCGAGACGCGGCTGGTGAGCAGCACCAGCCCCTGCGCCGCATCCTCGCCGCGGCGGGCGAGATGGCCGACCAGCTTGTCGAGCGCATTGTGGCGGCCGACATCCTCCCGCACGGCGAGGAGGCCGCCTTCGGGGCGCCAGAAGGCCGCGGCATGGACGGCGCGCGTCTCGTGGTTGAGCGCCTGCGCCGGGCGCAGGGCGGCGATGGCGTGTTCGATGTCCGCGGTGGCGAAGACGCGGCCCTCGCCGACCAGCCGGGCCGGCTTCACCGCGAGGTCGAGGCTCTCGACGCCGCACAGGCCGCAGCCGGTGGGGCCGGCGATCTGGCGCCGCCGCGCCACCATCGCCCCCGCCCGCGCCTCGTCGAGCCACATGCGGATCTCGATGCCGGAGTCGAATTCCAGCACCTCCAGCGCCTTGACGTCGTCGGGGCTGCCGATCACGCCCTCGGTCAGGCTGAAGCCGACGCCGAAATCCTCGAAATCGGCCGGCGTCGCCATCATCACCGCATAGGTCGAGCCGTTATGGACCAGCGCGACCGGCGTTTCCTCGGGAATCGTCCGCTCGCCACGGCGCACCGCCCCCCTGGCGCAGGCAAGGCGCGTGACGCGCCGCGCCTGCGGTATGTCGGGGAGCCGCGTGTCCATGGCGCCGGGCCTTCACTCCGCCGCTTCGGCGATGCGACGGCTCTGGCGGGAGAAGGCGTCGTATTCCTCCTGCCACTGGCTCGGACCGTTGGAGCGCGAGATCTGCACCGCGGTGACCTTGAACTCGGGGCAGTTGGTCGCCCAGTCCGAGAAGTCCGTGGTGACGACGTTCGCCTGCGTGCCCGGGTGGTGGAAGGTGGTGTAGACGACGCCCGGCGCCACGCGGTCGGTGATGTCCGCGCGCAGCGTGGTCGAGCCGGCGCGGCTGTCGATCCGCACCCAGTCGCCGTCGCGCACGCCGCGCTGCTCGGCATCGTGCGGGTGGATCTCGAGGAGATCCTCCGGGTGCCAGGCGACATTGGCGGTGCGGCGGGTCTGCGCGCCGACATTGTAGTGGCTGAGGATGCGGCCGGTGGTCAGCAGCAGCGGGAAGCGCCCGCCGGTGCGCTCGTCGGTCGCCACATATTCGGTGACGACGAACTTGCCCTTGCCGCGCGCGAAGCCGTTGATGTGCATGATCGGCACACCCTCGGGGTTCTTGTCGTTGCAGGGCCACTGCACCGAGCCGAGCTCGTCGAGCCGCTTGAACGACACGCCCGCGAAGGTCGGGGTGAGCGCGGCGATCTCGTCCATGATCTGCGAGGGGTGGGTGTAGTTCCAGTCGAGCCCGATGGCGCGGGCGAGCAGCTGAGTGACCTCCCAGTCGCCATAGCCGTTCTTCGGGCTCATCACCTTGCGCACGAGCTGGATGCGGCGCTCGGCATTGGTGAAGGTGCCGTCCTTCTCGAGGAAGGTGCAGCCGGGCAGGAACACCGTCGCATAGTTGGCGGTCTCGTTCAGGAACAGGTCCTGCACGATGACCAGCTCCATCGCCGCGAGGCCGGCCGAGACGTGCTTGGTGTCCGGGTCGGACTGGAGGATGTCCTCGCCCTGGATGTAGATCGCCTTGAAGGTGCCGTCGACGGCGGCGTCCAGCATGTTGGGGATGCGCAGGCCCGGCTCAGCGTCGAGCGGACGGCCCCACATCGCCTCGAAGGTGGCGCGGGTGGCGTCGTCGGAGATGTGGCGGTAGCCCGGCAGCTCATGGGGGAACGAGCCCATGTCGCACGAGCCCTGCACGTTGTTCTGGCCGCGCAACGGGTTCACGCCGACGCCGCGGCGGCCGATATTGCCGGTCGCCATGGCGAGGTTGGCGATCGCCATGACGGTCGTCGAGCCCTGCGAGTGCTCGGTGACGCCGAGGCCGTAATAGATCGCCGCATTGCCGCCGGTGGCATAGAGGCGGGCGGCGCCGCGGATCAGCTCGGCCGGCACGCCGGAGATCTTCTCGACCTCCTCCGGCGAATGGCGCTTGTCGGCGACGAACTCGGCCCAGTCCTGGAACTCGTCCCAGTCGCAGTACTGGCGGACATACTCCTCGTTCACCAGACCCTCGGTCACCACGACATGGGCCAGCGCCGTGACGATGGCGACGTTGGTGCCGGGCTGCAGCGGCAGGTGGAAATCCGCCGTGATGTGCGGCGAGCGCACGAGATCGATGCGGCGCGGATCGACCACGATGAGCTTGGCGCCCTGGCGCAGCCGCTTCTTCATGCGCGAGCCGAACACCGGGTGGCCGTCGGTCGGGTTGGCGCCGATGACGAGGATGACGTCGCTGTCCTCGACCGAATCGAAGTCCTGCGTGCCCGCCGAGGTGCCGAAGGCCTGGTTGAGGCCGTAGCCGGTCGGCGAGTGGCAGACGCGGGCGCAGGTGTCGACATTGTTGGTGCCGAAGCCGGCGCGGATGATCTTCTGGACGAGATAGGCTTCCTCGTTGGTGCAGCGCGAGGAGGTGATGCCGCCGACCGCGCGGCGGCCATAGGTGTCTTGGATGCGCTTCAGCTCGGAGGCGGTGTGGGAGATCGCCTCCTCCCACGAGACCTCGCGCCACGGCTCATGGATCGAGCCGCGGATCATCGGGTTGAGGATGCGGTCCTGATGGGTGGCGTAGCCCCAGGCGAAGCGACCCTTGACGCAGGAATGGCCGCGATTGGCCTTGCCGTCCTTCCACGGCACCATGCGCACGACTTCCTCGCCGCGCATCTCGGCCTTGAAGGTGCAGCCGACGCCGCAATAGGCGCAGGTGGTGACGACCGAATGCTCGGGCGTGCCGATCTCGATCAGCTTCTTCTCGGAGAGCGTCGCGGTCGGGCAGGCCTGCACGCAGGCGCCGCAGGAGACGCATTCGGAGGTGAGGAAGGCTTCCGACTGGCCGGGCGAGACGCGGCTGTCGAAGCCGCGGCCGGAAATGGTCAGCGCGAAGGTGCCCTGCACTTCCTCGCAGGCGCGCACGCAGCGATTGCAGACGATGCACTTGCCGGGGTCATAGGTGAAATAGGGGTTGGATTCGTCCTTGGGCAGGGTGAGTTCGGAGGCCGGCGCGAAGTGGTTCGCGCCCTCCATGCCGTAGCGCACCTCGCGCAGGCCGACCGCGCCCGCCATGTCCTGCAGCTCGCAATCGCCGTTCGCCGCGCAGGTGAGGCAGTCGAGCGGGTGATCGGAGATGTAGAGCTCCATCACGCCCTTGCGCAGCTGCGCGAGGCGCTGGGTCTGGGTGTGCACCTTCATGCCCGGTCCCACCGGCGTGGTGCAGGAGGCGGGCGTGCCCGGCCGGCCCTCGATCTCGACGAGGCAGAGGCGGCAGGAGCCGAACGCGTCCAGCATGTCGGTGGCGCAGAGCTTGGGGATCTGCGTCCCCATCTCCATCGCCGCGCGCATGATGGACGTGCCTTCGGCGACGGTGATCTCGACGCCGTCGATGGTCAGCGTGACCGTCTTGTCGGTCTTCGGGGCAGGCGTTCCGTAATCGATCTCGTGCACGAGGGACATGGCGGTGTCCTCCTCTATTCGGCGGCTTCGAGGCGGCGCGGAGTATCGCCGAAATCTTCGGGGAAGTGGTTGAGGGCGCTGGAGACCGGGTAGGGCGTGAACCCGCCGAGCGCGCACAGCGAACCGAGCTTCATCGTGTTGCAGAGGTCCTTGAGGATGGCGAGGTTCTTCTCGCGCTGCTCGCCGGCGATGATGCGGTCGATCACCTCGACGCCACGGGTCGAGCCGATGCGGCAGGGCGTGCACTTGCCGCAGCTCTCGACCGAGCAGAACTCCATCGCGAAGCGGGCCATCTTCGCCATGTCGGCGGTCTCGTCGAACACGACGATGCCGCCATGGCCGATCAGCGCGTCCTTGGCCGCGAAGGCCTCGTAATCGAACGGCAGGTCGAACTGCCAGGTCGGCAAATAGGCGCCGAGCGGGCCGCCGACCTGCGCCGCCTTGACCGGGCGGCCGGAGGCGGTGCCGCCGCCGACGTCGTTGATCAGCTCGCCGAGCGAGATGCCGAAGGCGGTCTCGAACAGGCCGCCATGCTTGACGTTGCCGGCGATCTGGATCGGCATCGTGCCGCGCGAGCGGCCCATGCCGAAATCGGCGTATTTTTGGGCGCCGTCGGCGAGGATGTGCGGGATGGCGACCAGCGACAGCACGTTGTTGATAACGGTCGGCTTCTGGAACAGGCCCTTATGCGCCGGCAGCGGCGGCTTGGCGCGGACCACGCCGCGCTTGCCCTCGAGGCTGTCGAGCAGCGCCGTCTCCTCGCCGCACACATAGGCGCCGGCGCCCATGCGCACTTCCATGTCGAAGGAATGGTGCGAGCCGGCGATGTTCACGCCGAGCATGCCATGCGCGCGGGCGGAATTGATCGCCTTTTCCATCGCCGCGATGGCGTGAGGATATTCCGAGCGGGTGTAGACATAGCCCTTGGTGGCGCCCACCGCGAGGCCGGCGATGGTCATGCCCTCGATCAGCTGGAAGGGGTCGCCCTCCATGATCATGCGGTCGGCGAAAGTGCCGGAATCGCCCTCGTCGGCGTTGCAGACGATGTATTTGCGGTCGTCCTTGGCGTCCGCCACCGTCTTCCACTTGATGGCGGTGGGGAAGCCGGCGCCGCCGCGGCCGCGCAGGCCCGACTTCTTGACTTCCTCGATGATCTCGACCGGGCCGAGCGCCAGCGCGCGCTCGAGGCCGCGATAGCCGCCATGGGCGCGGTAATCGGCGTAGGAGGCCGGGTCGATGATGCCGCAGCGGGCGAAGGTCAGGCGCGTCTGCCGGGCGAGGAAGGGGTGCTCTTCCGGCTTGCCGATGCGCAACGCGTGCGCCCCGCCTTCGAGGAAGCCGGCGTCGAACAGGCCTTCAACATCCTCTTCCGACACCGGGCCATAGCCGATGCGGCCCGCCGGGGTCTCGACCTCGACGAGTGGCTCGAGCCAGAGCATGCCGCGCGAGCCGTTGCGGACGATCTCCACCGGCTGGCGGCGCGCGGTGGCGAGCGCGGCGATGGCGGCCGCGACTTCCTCGGCGCCGCAGGCGACGGCGGCGGCATCGATGGGAACGAAGATCCGGATGGTCACGACTGGGCCTCCGAGATGAGAGCATCGAGCCGCCGCTCGGTCAGGCGCCCGACGATGCGCCCGTCCAGCATGGCGGAGGGGGCCGTGGCGCACAGGCCGAGGCAGTAGATCGGCTCGACCGTCACCCGGCCGTCGGCGGTGGTCTCGCCGAGCTTGCAGCCGAGCCGATGCTCGGCATGCTCGGCCAGCGCGTCGCCGCCGGCGGCCTGGCAGGCCTCGGCGCGGCACAGCTTCAGCACATGGCGCCCGGCCGGCTCATGGCGGAAATCGTGATAGAAGGTCACCACACCGTGCACTTCGGCCCGGGAGACGTTGAGCGTCTCGGCCAGGATCGGCACCGCCGCATCCGGCACATGCCCGAAGGTTTCCTGCAGCGCGTGCAGCATCGGCATGAGCGGACCTTCGAGATGCAGGTGCTCGTCGATCACGCCGCGGGCGCGGACTTCGCTCCATGGCTCGTAGTGCGGCATTCCATCCCGACCTTGTTTTTGAAATGTTCCAGATCAACATGGGCCTCGCGGCAGCCGGAATCAATTCCCGTGTTTCGTTCATCGATAGAACGCTTCTATCGAATGCGCCGTCACACATGCGTGGCGACGCGGCCGGATGCCCCAACGGCACATGGTTCCGGGCGGCGCTCGCGGCACTCAGCCCGCGAAACCGCCCGCCGCGAGGAAGTCCGCCTCGTCCGGTGTCGTCGCGCGCCCGAGCAGGTGGTTGCGGTGGGGAAACCGGCCGAAGCGCCGGATGATGTCGCGATGGCCTTCGGCATGCTCCAGCCACGGGTCGCCGAGCCGGCGGTTCAGTTCGACCGAGAGGTGCTGGTCGGCCATGTCCTCGGAATGGGCGAAGGGCAGGCAGAGGAACACGCGCAGGTCGGTCTCGAAGGACGGCATGTAGCCGGCCTCATGGGCCTGCCGGGCATAGAGCCGGGCCAGCGGGTCGGTCGCGTACATGTGACCGGTGCCGCGGAAGGCGTTGCGGGGGAACTGGTCGGTAAGGAGGATGAGCGCCAGCGCGCCTTTCGGCGCTGCGATCCAGCCGTCGTGATGCCGCGCGGCGACCGCCATGTGACGGTGGAGGAACCGGTCGCGGAACGCCGCGTCGAAAGCGGGGTCCTTGTCGAACCACGCATCGGGCGCGCCGCGCCAGAAAGCGACGATGTCGTCGATCCCGCGCTCGTCGTCGGCTGAGAGCGGCGGCGGCGCGAAGCCGTCGGGAACGGGGTGCATGCGGGCGTTCCGGTGGTTGTCGAGCGGCCTGGCAAGTCGGTGCCGCGGCATATCACGCCGCGATCGGGGCAAAGGAAATCGCGCAAACCCGTTCAGCGGGAGCGATATCATACCGCGAGCAGCCCCTCGAGCCGGACCGGATCGGCGCGCAGCGCGTGGAAGCCGCCGGTCCATGTCACCTCGCCGCTCTCCAGCACGACGGCACGGTCGGCGACGCGGCCGCAGAAATCGAGATTCTGCTCCGACAGCAGCAGGGCCACGCCGGCCTGCTTCAGCCGGACGACGGCCTGCGCCATCTGTTCGACCACGAGCGGGGCGACGCCCTCGGACGGCTCGTCCAGCAGGAGGAGGCGCGGATTGCCCATCAGCGTGCGCGCCACCGTCAGCATCTGCTGCTCGCCGCCGGACATCCGCCCGCCCGGACGGTCCTTCATGACGGCGAGGCTCGGGAACAGCTCGAAGACGCGCTCCACCGTCCATTCCGGCGGTCCGCCCCGGGTGAAGGCGCTCGCGCGTCGGCGCCCGACATCGAGATTCTCGGCGACGGTCAGGTCGGTGAAGATGCGCCGGTCCTCCGGCACATAGCCGAGGCCGAGCCGGACGATGGCGTGGGTCGGCAGCGCGCGCAGGTCATGGCCGTCGAAGTTCAGCCGCGCGGCGCGACGGCCGACGAGGCCGATCAGCGCCTTCATGGTGGTCGACTTGCCCGCACCGTTGCGGCCGAGCAGCGCGACGACCTCCCCGGCGTTCACGCTCAGCCCGACGCCTCGCAGCACCGGCGCGGCGCCGTACCACGCGTCGAGCCCCTCGACCTGCAGCAGCGGCGCGCTCATGCCGGCGCATCCTCGCGGGTGCCGAGATAGACGGCGCGCACCTGCGGGTCGGCGCGGATGCTCGCCACATCGCCATCGGCGATCACCCGTCCGCGCGCCAGAACCACCACCCGGTCGGCATGGGCGAACACCACGTCCATCGAATGCTCGGTGAACAGCACGGCGAGGCCGCGCTGGTCCACCAGCCGGCGGACGAGGGCGATGAGGTCGCGGCGCTCGCGCGGGCCCATGCCGGCGGTCGGCTCGTCCATCAGCAGCAGGGTGGGCGTGCCGGCCAGCGCGATGGCGAGTTCGAGCCGCTTGACATCGCCATAGGCGAGGGCGCCCGCCGGGCTGTCGGCCCGGTCCGCCAGCCCGACCAGATCGAGCAGCGCCATCGCCTCCGCGTGGAAGAGCGGCCGGGCCTCGCGCCACAGGTGAAAGCTCCGGCCGGCCAGCGCGAGGCAGGCGGTGCGGACGTTCTCCAGCACCGTCATCGAGCCGAACACGGCGGCGATCTGGAAGGTGCGCCCGACGCCGAGCCGGGCGATGCGCCGCGGGCCGAGGCCGGTCACGTCGCGCCCGCCGATCCGCACGCTGCCGCTGTCCGGCCGGATCTGGCCGTTGATGATGTTGAAGCAGGTCGACTTGCCGGCGCCGTTGGGACCGATCAGCGCCAGCAATTCGCCGCGGGCGACGCTGAAGCTCACCGCGTCGAGCGCCTGCACGCCGCCATAGGCCATGGAGAGGGCGCGCACTTCGAGCGCCGTCATACGCGCCTCCACAGCCGGCCGATGCCGCCCGCCAGGCCCGCCGGGAAGGCGAAGACGATGAGGAGTATCAGCCCGCCCAGCGCCGCGCGCCAGTAATCGGTCTCGCGCATCACCGTATCCTGCAGCACGGTGAAGCCGGCCGCGCCGAGCAGGGGCCCGAACAGGCTCTGCACGCCGCCGAGCATCACCATGACCAGCCCGTCGATCGAGCGGCCGACCGAGATCGCCTCCGGCGAGATCGAGCCCTTGGCGAGCGCGAACAGCCCGCCGGCGAGCCCTCCGAGCGTGCCGGCGAGGATGAAGGCGAACCAGCGCACGCGCACGACCGGAATGCCGCTCGCCTCGGCGCGTCGTTCGGAATCCCGCGCGGCCCGCAGCGCATAGCCGAACGGGGCGAACAGCACGCGGCGCAGCAGCAGCGTGGCTCCCGCGCACAGCGCGAGCACGGCGAGATAGAGACCGGTGCGGCTGTCGAGGGGCGGATCGGGCCAGACGCCGATCAGCCCGTTCGATCCGCCGGTCACATCCTCCCACTGGTGGACCACCGACCAGACGATCTGCGCGAAGGCCAGCGTCAGCATGGCGAAATAAACGCCGCTGAGGCGCGCGCAGAACCAGCCGAAGACCGCGGCGCCGAGCGCGGCCGCGGCCATGCCGGCGATCAGCGCGAGCGGCGTCGGCACGGCAAGCGCGGTGACCGCCAGCGCGACGCCATAGGCGCCGAGGCCGAAATAGGCGGCATGGCCGAAGGAATCGAGCCCGCCGGGGCCGACGATGAAATGCAGCGAGGCGGCGAACAGCGCGGCGATCAGCACATCGGTCATCAGCACCGGCGCATAGGGGAAGGCATCGGCGGCCAGCGGCAGCAGGGCAAGGATCGCGAGCCCCCCGGCAAGCGCCAGCGCTCCCGCCCGACCCGGCGGCCGCAGCGGGGCCGGCGGTGGCGCGCCGGTCCGCGCCGCCTCCTGCGGGCGCCCGAACAGGCCGTGCGGGCGCATGATGAGCACCCCGGCCATCACCAGGAACTCGGCGACCAGCGTGAGCTTCGACATGTTCACGCTCCAGCCGGCGAACTCGACCGTGCCCAGCGCGATGCACAGCGCCTTCACCTCCGCCACCAGCACGGCGGCGACATAGGCGCCGGGGATCGAGCCCATGCCGCCCACGACGACGATGACGAAGGCGTCGCCCAGCACGGAGAGATCGAGCGCGAGGCTGGCGGGTTCGCGGGCGAGCTGAAGGGCGCCCCCGAGGCCGGCAAGGCCGGCGCCGAGCGCGAACACCGCGGTGAAGAGAGGCGCCTCGTTGACCCCGAGCGCGGCCACCATGGCGCGATCCTGCGTCGCCGCCCGCACCAGACGCCCGAAGCGCGAGCGGCGCAGCAGCAGGTGCAGGGCGAGCAGCACCAGCGGGCCGACCAGCGCCAGAAAGAGGTCGTAGGTCGGCAGGTTGCGCCCGAGCAGGGGCAGGGTGCCGGACAGGCCCGGCGCGCGCGGGCCCAGCCGGTCCTCCGGCCCCCACAGCCAGAGCGCGGCATCGCCGATCACCAGCATCAGCGCGAAGGTCGCGAGCAGCTGGTAGAGCGGTGCGGAGGCATAGACCCGGCGCATCAAGCCCATCTCGACCAGCGCCCCGAGAGCGCCGACCAGAAGCGCCGCGCCGATGATGCCGCCCCAGAAGCCGAGCGCGCCGCCCCACCAGCCGGCGAGCGTGCCGGCGAGGTAGAGCCCGAGCATGTAGAAGGAGCCGTGGGCGAGGTTGACGATGCGCGTCACCCCGAAGATCACGGACAGCCCGGCCGCCACCAGAAACAGGCCGGACGCCGAGGCGAGCCCGTTGACCGACTGGAACAGCAGGCCCTCGTGCGTCACGGTTCAGTCCGCCGCCGGGCGCAGCGCCTTCACCGCCGCGTCGGACGGCAGCACGCTGGCACCGTCGACATAGCGCGCATCGAGCATGACTCCGGTGCCGTCCTTCACCCCGATGGTGCCGACGAAGGCGCCCATCGTCGCCTGATGATCGCTGGCGCGGTATTCGAAGAGGCCGAACGGGCCGTCCACCTTCAGCCCCTTGAAGGCCTCCACCATCTTTTCGGTGTCGGTACCCCCCGCCTTGGCAAAACCGGCCGCCAGCGACTTGATGGTCGTATAGCCGACGATCGATCCGAGGCGGGGATAGTCGCCATATTTCTGCTGGTAGGCGGCGAGGAACGCCTTGTGCTCGGGCGTATCGATCGATTGCCAGGGATAGCCGGTGACGATCCAGCCGACGGGCGCCTCGTCCTTGAGCGGGTCGAGATATTCCGGCTCGCCGGAGAGCAGGCTGAGCACCGGGATGCCCTGGAGCACGCCGCGGGTGCCCGCCTCGCGCACGAACTTGGCGAGGTCCGGCCCGAACAGCACGTTGAACACCGCATCGGGCTTCGCGTCGGCCAGCGCCTGCACCACCGGCCCGGCGTCGAGCTTGCCGAGCGGGGTGGCCTGCTCGGCGACGAATTCGACGTCCGGCTGCGCCGCCTTCAGCAGTTCCTTGAAGGTCGCCGCGGCCGACTGGCCGTACTCGTAGTTGGGATAGACGATCGCCCAGCGCTTCGCCTTGGCCGCCACGGCGGCCGGCATCAGCATGGCGACCTGCATGTAGGTCGAGGCGCGCAGGCGGAAGGTGTAGCGGTTGCCGTCGGCCCAGGTGATCTTGTCGGTGAGCGGCTCGGCGGCGAGGAAGAACACCTTGCGCTTGCCGGCATAGCCCGCGACCGCCAGACCGACATGCGAGAGGAAGGTGCCGGTGAGGGCGTCGACGCGCTCGCGCGTCACCAGTTCCTCCGCGACGCGCACCGCATCGCCCGGATTGCCGCCGTCGTCGCGCGAGATCAGCTCGAGCGGGCGCCCGCCGATGCCCCCCGCGGCATTGATCTCGGCGACCGCGAGGTCCATGCCCTTGCGGTAGGGGTCGAGGAAGGCGGGCTGTGCCTTGTAGCTGTTGAGCTCGCCGATGCGGATGGGATCCGCCGCCCCGGCGGGCGTCAGGGTTCCCGCCAGAAGCGACACGGCCAGCGCGGCGTGCAACACGCGTGCGATCATCATCTGCTACCTCGTCCCTGTCGTGCCGCCCGGCGCCTGCCGCGGAAGCTATCGCCTTGCCGGTCGCTGTCCAGCCGTTTCGCGTAGGCTCAAGGCCCGATCTCCGCTTCGGGTTCCGACGGATGCGCGCGCGACACCAGGGCGGCCCCGCAGATGATCAGGCCGGCACCGCCGACGGTGCCGAGCGAGGGCACCTCGCCGAACACGAACAGCCCGATCAGCGCCGCCCAGACGAAGGAGGTGTATTCCATCACCGCGAGCCGGTTGGCCTCGGCGCGTCCGTAGGCCCAGGCGAGGCACAGGTGGCCGCCCGCCCCGATCAGGCCGATCACGGCGAAGAAGGCGAGGCTGGCGATCTCGGGCGTGCGCCAGTCGACGGCCGCGAGGGGCGCGGCGAGCGCCATCGCGAGCACGTTCTGCAACATGACGATGGTCGTTATCGGGTCGTGCGCGGTGCGGTGCTTGAGCGCCACCATCGACAGGGCATAGGCGATCGCCGAGACCAGCGAGGCGCCGATGCCGAGCGCCGATCCGCCGCCGACGCGCTGCAACTCGTCCCACAGCACGACGACGACGCCCAGGAGACCCAGCGTCAACGCCGCCGCGACATGGCCGGACGGGCGCTCGCCGAGGCCGATCCGGGCGAACAGGGCGATGAAGATCGGCGAGGTGAAGGACAGCGCCAGCGCCACCGCGAGCGGCAGCGTGGCGAGCGCGTAGAAGAACGAGACGGCGGTGATGACCACCACCACCGCGCGCCAGCCATGCGCCCGGATGGTGGCCGGCGACGGCCATGGGGTGCCCGCGAAGCGGAACACCGCAAAGGCGACCAGCGCGCCGAAGGCGTAGCGCAGCACGACGACCTGGCCGGTGCCGTAGCTGAAGGTGGCGTGCTTGATCATGCCGTCCATGATCGACAGCAGGCCGATGCCGCCGATCGCCACCGCGAGCGGGCCGAGGCGCAGGAAGACGCGTTGCATGGTTCAGTGGTCCGCCGCGAGCCGCAGGCAATAGGGATATTCGCGCGAATCAGACAGGTCGTGCAGCGCCCGCTCGCCCGGCTGCCGCACGAAGCCGTGGCGCTCGTAGAACCGGTGCGCATCGAGGAAGCGGGTGTCGGTCCACAGCCGCACGCGGCGGGCCTGCCGCCCGCGGGCGAAGGCGATGGCCCGGGCCAGCAGCGCGCTCGCGAGGCCGCCCCGGCGGGCGGGCCGGGCGACGTACATCTTGAAGAGCTCGATCGTCCCCGGCACCTCGGTCGGTGCCGCCGCGAGCGATCCGACCACCGGTTCATCACCGTCGGCGACCCAGATCGCCCCGCCGCGCGCGGCGAAATGGGTCGCGATGGCGTCGAGTTCGGGAAATTCGGCGGCACGCTCGAAGACGCAGCCGGGATATTCGGCGAAGCAGGCGGAAATCAGCGCCGCGATCCGATCGCCATCGGCGTCGGTCGCGGGTCGGATGACGATGTGGGTCACGGGACTCAATTCTCCGGCCCGCCGGGGGCGGGCCAATGTCGACGCGGCAGCGGGAGCGGACTATGTTCGCGAATGAACTATGCGTAAAGCTCGTGCGTCCTATAGTGCGTCGTTGCCTGTCGCCGACGAGAATCGTCCGTGCTCGTGTCCCGTCCCCGGCGCCCGTCCGCCTCGGAGTTATCGATGACGTTGCCGTTCCGCTACCGTGTTTCGTCCGTCCCGCTGGCGCGTCTTGCCGGTATCGGAATGCTTGGCGCCCTGCTGGCCGGCTGCGCCGCGAACCAGGCGCCCGCGCCCCATGTGCCGGCGGCGCCGAGCTACACCTCGCCGATCTCGGCCGACCAGGTCGTCGGCAAGTGGGGACTGGCCGCCTATCACCGTCCCGAGGACGCGGCGCGCACCGAGGCGCAGGCCCGGCAGGGCTGCAACCAGCCCTATGTCATCAACCGCGGCCCTAATGGCGGCTTCATGATGTACCTCGCCGACCAGTCGCAGCTCTCCGAACTGGTGTCGAAGGCGAGCGGCGGTCCGACCTTCATCGGCCTTCCCGACGAGCCGGCCGGCGCCCAGGGCGATCGCGAGGTGCTGCGGTTCGACGGGCAGGTCATGGTGCTGAAGTGGGTCGATCCCGAAGTTGCCGGCCGCTACGGCACGATGGTGTTCGTGCGCTGCAAGGTGTGATCGACGCGCGCAGGCACGTTCGGGAAACCGGCGGTTAACCACCCGATGAAGTCGCGCGGTGCGGGCCGGCGGTGTTTACCGCCTCCTTAGCCGGACATGCGCAACTGACGGAAAGAGGTGGCGGAGGGTCCGCCGCCGTTCCATTGGTCGCGGGTCCGCACCATGCGCACGATCCTCATCTGCTTCTTTGCCGTCCTGATGCCGCTGTCGGCTTCCGCCCAAGGGCGCCCCGACTTCGCCTATGCCGCGCCGGCCGCCAATGGCCCGGGGCGCGCGGTCCCCTCCAATCTGGGCGGCGGCTTCATCGAGTTCCTGGTGACGGGCGGCAACCAGCGCGGCGCCTATGGCACCTTGCCGCGCGCCTCGACGCAGCGGCCCTGGCAGCCGACGGCGCCGAACGCCTATCCGCCGGGCTTGGCCTACGGCGTCTCGCGGGACACGGCGGCGCCGCGCGGCGAGCCGCAGGGCGGGCGCACCCGCGTCGCCGCCCGCGCCACGCCGGAGCCGAATCCCTATCTCGAGCGCGTCGTGGTCGACTATCCCACCGCCGAGGCGCCGGGCACGATCGTCATCGATACGGGGCAGCGATTCCTCTATCTGGTGCAGGGCGACGGCAAGGCGTTGCGCTACGGCGTCGGCGTCGGTCGCGAGGGCTTCGAGTGGAGCGGCGTCGAGAAGATCTCCCGCAAGGCGGAGTGGCCGGACTGGCGCCCGCCGGCGGAAATGCTGGCGCGCCGCCCCGATCTGCCCCGCCACATGCCGGGCGGCCCCGACAACCCGCTCGGTGCGCGCGCGCTCTATCTCGGCGGCACGCTCTACCGCATCCATGGCTCGAACGAGCCGCAGACCATCGGCATGGCGGTGTCATCCGGCTGCATCCGCATGCGCAACGACGACGTCATCGACCTTTACGACCGGGTCGGTGTCGGCACGACGGTGCGGGTGCTCTGAACCCGGACGGTCAGCCGGCCGCGGGTGCGGCCGGCGGGCTGCCCTCGCCGAACGCGCGCTTGGCGGCATACATGCGCAGATCGGCGCGCTTCACCACCGCCTCGAGCCGCTCGCCGGGCCGGCTGGTGGCGACGCCGATGGCGAGGCTCAGCTGGGTCGCCGAATAGAACTGGTTGTTGAGCTCGACCAGCTTCTCGATCTGCTCGATCATCGCGAGGCCCGCGGCCTCTTCGGTCCCCGGCAGCAGCAGGGCGAATTCGTCGCCACCGATGCGCGCGGCGCAGTTCGGCTTGTCGACCACCTTGCCGAGCACCTCGCCGGCCCGGCGCAGCAGCGCGTCGCCGGCGGCATGGCCGAGATGATCGTTGATCGACTTCAGGCTGTTGAGGTCGGCGACGATCACCGTGACCGGGAAGGGGCCGCGCCGCTCGAGCCGGTTCAACTCGTCGGCATAGTAGGAGCGATTGTGCAGCTTGGTCAGCACGTCGTGCTTGCCGAGGAATTCGAGATAGGCCTCCGCCTTCTTGCGCGCCGTGATGTCGGTGAGCGCGACCTGCACGAGGGACCAGTCGTGTTCGTGCCCCGGCAGCACGGAGAGCTGCAGGTGAACGTGCAGTTCGTCGCCGTTGAGCGCGTAGTTCAGCACCTCGCGCTGCTGGAACAGCTTGCCGTTCCACAGGTCGACGAGCTGCTCGCGGAAATGCCGCTGCATGTCGTCGCGGAACACGTCGCCGAGCCGGCGCAGCAGCGCGTGCCGGTCGGGGGCGCCGAACATCTCCAGCGTGTGGCGGTTGACGTCGAGCACGCGGATCTCGCTCATGCAGCGCTCGACGAATTCGGGATGCACGTCGGTAAAGACCCGGAAATCGGTGATCCCGCGCATCCGCACGTCGTCCATCAACAGCTTGATGCTGCTGAAGTCCTCCACCCAGAGCGAGACCGGCGAGTGCTCGAACAGGCCGCGCGCGTAGGCTTCCGCCCCGGCCGCCTGCCGGCGTGCCGTTTCACGCTCGGTGACGTTCTCGATCGAGATGAGGATCTTGGCCCAGCTGTCCTCGTAGCCCGGCAAGATGGTGCCCTTGAGCTGGATGTCGAGCCGCTGGCCGGAGAGGGTGTAGTTGACGGCGAGGCTCGCGAACTCGCGGTAGCCGTCCCAGAGCTGGCTCAGCTCCTCGATATGGGTCTTCAGCATGTCCGGCCCGAACACGCGGTCGAGATTGGCCACCAGATGGTCGAGGTCGTCCGCGCCGAACAGCGAGAGGGTGCGCCGGTTTACCTTGAGGATGCGGATGCGCTGGGCGCAGGCGCGCACGCGCTCCACGTCCTCGCGCAGGAAATCGCGCAGCGACGTGACGCCGGCCGCCCGCCAGAGGTCGAGCTGGGTCTTGACGCTGCTGAAATCCTCGACCCACAGCGAGACGGGCGCGAGATCGAACATTTCGGCGTCGTCCTGCCGCTCCTCGAGCTGCATCAGCAGGGAAGTGTCCTGATTCATGTCCAGCATCGCGAACCTGCGATCATTTCGGGCGGAGCCCGGCTCCGTTCTTTCCGCTGCCGGCACCACTGGGGCGGTCGCTCTGGGCACTGGCACGCGATCAGTCTCTCCTTCTTGGCCTAAGGTTGCGTTAGCGCGCAAGTCCGCCTTCCGTCGCGCCGGACCATCCACCGGCCGCGCGCAGCCGGTGGATGGTCCGGCGCGAGGACTAGGCTTATAAGAATCGCGTCCCCGGGGCGCTGCCCCGGGGCTCGGCACGCGAGGGAACCATGACCGATCGCCCGACTGCCTCTGCCCATTCCCGACCCGGCCCGCTCGCGCGTCTGCGTGCGCCGGTGCTGGCGGCGCTGATGGCGCTGTCGCTCGCCGGCTGCGGCGTGAACAACATCCCGACCGAGGAGGAGCGCGCCAAGGCGGCCTGGAGCGAGGTGCTGAGCCAGTACCAGCGTCGCGCCGAGCTGATCCCCAACCTGGTCGAGACGGTGAAGGGCTACGCCCAGCAGGAGAAGGACGTGCTCACCCAGGTGACGCAGGCGCGCGCCAACGCCACCTCCGTGAAGGTCGATGCCTCCACCATCACCGACCCGGAGGCGTTCAAGAAATTCCAGGACGCGCAGGCGCAGCTTTCCGGCGCGCTGGGTCGCCTGATCGCGGTGTCGGAAGCCTATCCCGACCTCAAGTCGAACCAGAATTTCCTCGCCCTTCAGGCGCAGATCGAAGGCACGGAGAACCGCATCGCCGTGGCGCGGCGCGACTACATCGATGCGGTGCGGGTCTACAATACCGAGCTGCGCACCTTCCCGGGCGTGGTGTGGGCGGCGACGCTGTACCGCTCCAGCCAGCCGATGCAGACCTTCACCATCCCCGAAGAGCAGATGAAGGTGCCGCAGGTGAAGTTCAACTGAGCCGATGGCCATGCGGGCACGTCTCGCTTCCCTCGCAATCGTCCTCCTCCTGGCCGTCACCGCGCGGCCGGCCCTCGCCGAACTGAGCTTTCCCCCGCTCACGGGCCGTGTGGTCGACGCCGCCGGCGTGCTCGATCCGGCGACGCGCGCCGCGCTCGAGGCGAAGCTCGCGGGGCAGGAGACGCGCACTACCGACCAGCTGGTCGTCGCCACCGTCCCCTCGCTGCAGGGCACGTCGGTGGAGGACTACGCCAACCGGTTGTTCCGCGCCTGGAAGCTCGGCCAGACGGACAAGGACAATGGCGTGCTGCTGCTGGTCGCGCCTACCGAGCGGCGGGTGCGCATCGAGGTCGGCTACGGTCTCGAGGGCGTGCTGCCCGATGCGGTGGCCAGCACCATCGTGCAGACGGCGATCCTCCCCGAGTTCCGCAAAGGCGATTTCGCCGGCGGCGTGGTGAAGGGCGCGGATGCGGTGATGGAGATCCTCAACCTCGATCCGGAGGAAGCCAAGCTGCGCGCCCGGCGCGCGGCCGAACCGGAAGGGCCGCCGGACGACTGGATCCTCTTCATCATATTCGTCGTGATGATCCTCTACTTCATCCATGCCATCTATCGGAGCGCCCGCTTCGGCAGCACGCCGGCCGGGCGGCGCGGGCGGGTGGCGCAGGGAGGCATCTCGACCTGGGGAGGCTCGCGCAGCAGCTCGTCCGGCGGCTCGTGGTCCTCGGGCGGGGGCGGCTTTTCCGGCGGGGGTGGCTCGTCGGGCGGCGGTGGCGCCTCGGGGAGCTGGTAGGATGGCGTCGACACCCGCCCCCTTGTTCGACCGCGAGGATCTCGATCGCGTCGCCGCCGCCATCGCCGAGGCGGAACGCACCACCGCGGGCGAGATCCGCGTGGTGATACAGACGCGGCCGCTGGTGCGGCACGGCTTCTACTCCCTGCTGTGGGCGGCCCTTGCCGCGCTGGTAGCCCCCTGGGCGCTGGTGATGGTCATCTCACTCCGGCCGATCGAGATGCTGGCGATCCAGGCGGTCGTCTTCGTGATCGTGGGGGCCCTGCTGTCGCTGCCGCCTCTGGTGCCGCGCGTGGTGCCGCCGATTGCCCGGCGGGCGGCCGCGCGGGCGGCGGCCCTCGACCAGTTCCTTGCCCACGGCGTTCACCAGACCCGCGCCCGCACCGGCATCCTGATCTTCGTCGCCGTTCCCGATCACCGCGTCGAGGTGGTCGCCGACGAGGGCATCCATGCGCATGTCGGCGAAGCGGCGTGGGGGGCGGTGTGCGAGACGGTGCTGGCGGGGGCGCGCGCCGGCCGGCTCGGCGACGGGCTCTGCGACGGCGTGGCGGCGGCGGGCGCCGTGCTCGCCGCGCACGTGCCGCGCCATCCCGACGACACCAACGAGCTGAGCGACCGGCTGGTGGTGATGTGAGGGCCGCCGTTCAGCCGAGAGCCGGGGCGCGGGGCCTCGCCGTCGAGGCGCCGTACCGGTTCGCCGCCTCGACGGCGAGGCCGGTGCCGACCGAGCCGAAAGTGTCGCCCTCGACCACATGGGCGCCGGGCAGGGCGGCAAGGATCGCGCTGCGCACATGGGCAAGCCGGGTGGAGCCGCCGGTGAGGAACAACGCGTCGACATCGCCCGCCGCCAGTCCTGCCTGCTGCAGGCAATTGGTGATCCTCCGTGCGATCCGGGTGGCGAGTTCGCCGGTATGGGCGATGAGGCCGTCCCGGTCGGCGCGCGCCTCGAGCCCCGTCTCCAGCCACCCGAGCGTCAGCATCGCGGTCTCATGGCTCGCGAGCTCGATCTTCGCCTCCTCCGCCTGCATGGCGAGGGAGTGGCCACGCTGCTCCTCGATCACCCGGGCGAGCCGGTCGATCAGTTCGGGCCGCGCCGCCTCCCGGCGAACCTCCTTCAGCTCCCGCAACGTCTGCGCCGTATAGAGATTGTTGATGCTCGACCATGTCGCGAGCTCGTGGAAATAGCCGCTCGGGACGTCGCGGCCCGGCCGGATCATCGGCGAGCGGTAGCCGAGCAGGGGCATCACCACGCCGAGGCTGAGGCGCCGGTCGAAATCGGTGCCGCCGATGCGCACGCCGTCATTGGCGAGGATGTCGGCCGATCGGTCGGGGCGGTGCCGCCGCTCCGGCCCGAGGCGGACGATGGAGAAGTCGGAGGTGCCGCCGCCGATGTCGGCGATGAGGGCGATTTCCTCCCGGACGACCTGCTGCTCGTAATCGAGCGCCGCCGCGATCGGCTCGAACTGGCAGGAGACGTCCGCAAACCCGATCGACCGGGCGATCGCGCACAGTGCCTCCTCCGCCCGGGCATTGGCGGCATCGTCGTCATCGACGAAGAAGACCGGCCGGCCGAGCACGACGGCGTCGAGGGCGGCGCCCTGCGCCGTCTCCGCGCGCTGACGCACGACCTTCAGGAAATCGCCGATGATCTCGGCAAAGCCGATGCTGCGACGGCCGAGTTGGGTACGCTCCGCGATCAGCGGGCTGCCGAGCACGGATTTCAGGCTGCGCATGAGCCGCCCGTCCTCGCCGGCGACATAGCGCGCCATCGCCGCCCGGCCGATGGCGAGCCCGCCCTGGCGCCCGTAGAATACCGCGCTCGGCACCGTCGTGCGGGCATCTTCGAGCGGCGCGAGCCGCGGCCCGTTCGCAGTCGCGAGGCCGAGCGTGGTGTTCGAGGTGCCGAAATCGAGGCCGCAACTGGCCATCACAAGCGCTCCGGGAAAAGGAGCGCCTCGTTAGAGCAAGTCGGGTGGCCTGACCAGACCGCCCCCGCGGCGGCGACAGGCCGGGGGCTGGCATCGCGTTCACAAAGCGGCGAAGATGGCGCGCCGGCCGCCCGACGCCCGCGCGCGGCCCTTCGGCCCAGCACAGAGAGAGTCCTTTCCCGATGATGATGCATGATTTTACCGCGAAGCACTGGATCGCCGCGACGATCATTCTTCTGGTCGCCGTCGCTGCGTTCCTCGGGAGCTGGAGCTGAGGCGGGGGGCTCGGAGGTATTGCGACGATTCGATGTAAGGAGCTGTTTCTTTCCGGGCGGTTTCGGCTAAGAGAGGCGGCAGGCGCCGCTGTGGCACCGCAGGCTCGCGGCGGTGGCAGCGGGCACCGCCGATCCCCGGGCGCTCCATCAGGTACACCAAATGCTCTCCGATCTGGAAGAATTGCGCGACCGCCTCAAGCATGCGCAGACCGAGCTTCTGCTGCTGACGGCGAAAGCGAAGGTGCTGCCGTCCGACGGCACGCTCCGCAAGATTGCCGACCTCGAGATTTCGCTGGGCGCGATCGAGGCGCTGATCGACGAGCGTCGCTCCGCGCGGCCCGCCTCCGCCCGCTAGCTCGCTTTCAGGCGGCGTCCGTGTCCGGTGCGAAGGCCGGCATGTGCACGATGCAGAGCTTGTTGCCCTCCGGATCCCGGCAATAGGCGCCGAAGTAGCCGGCGCCGTAATGAGCCCGCGGTCCCGGCGCGCCTTCGTCCGTGCCACCTGCGGCGATGGCCGCCTGCCATGCGGCGGTCACCGCATCGCGGCTGGGTGCGGCGAAGCTGACCTGCGTGCCGTTCCCCCAGGTGGCGGGAAGGCCATTGAACGGCATCTGCACATAGAACTGCGGCCATTCCCGCCCCGGCCGGTGCCAAAGCAGCCCGGGCGGCCCGCCGTCATCCTCCGCCTCACCCCTCGCCAGCCCGAGCGGCGCAAGCACCGCATCGTAGAAGCGCCCCATGCGGTCGAGGTCGCGGGCACCGAGAATGATGTGACTGAACATGGGGTATCTCATCGATGGTTCGGTTAAGGCTGCCAAACCGTCGGGGCGGCCTGATCGAGGATGGTACGCGGACCGATGACGGGCGTGTGGTCGTCCTGCAGAGACGGGTTCGCGCGGCGCGGCCGGATTTGAACGGCCCCGGTGGGGCGGCTTTCGTCCCGATGGTGCCGCCCGAATTGATGCCGCGCGAATTGACTCGGGCATCCGCCCCCCCTATAAGCCGCGCCGAACCCTGGCTGTCGCCCGACCGGGTCTCCTCCGCTTTTCGCATGTGTCACGCGATCGCCTCGCGGCCGGCGGTTCGGAGGCGGGCTTGTCGCGTCGACCTATGTAACTGCGGAGAACGACCCGTGAAGCGCACTTATCAACCGAGCAAGCTCGTGCGCAAGCGTCGCCACGGCTTTCGTGCGCGCATGGCGACCATGAACGGCCGCAAGGTGATTGCCGCCCGCCGGGCCCACGGTCGCAAGCGCCTGTCGGCCTGACGATGCGGGAGGCGCCGGCCTCTTCGACAAGGGGCGGGACACCCGGGCATCGAATGGACCGGCTGCTGAAGCGTAAGGACTTTCTGGCGGCTGCGGCCGCCGCGAGGGCGAATTCCGGCTCTCTGCTCCTGCAGGCGCGCGAACGTCGCGACGACGCACCCCCGCGCATCGGCCTCACCGTCACCAAGAAGCACGGCAACGCGGTGGAGCGTAATCGCATCCGCCGCCGTTTGCGTGCCGCCGTCCGCGACGCGGTGCCGCGCGCGGCTAAGGCGGGATTCGACTATGTCATCGTCGCGCGGCGGATCGCGATCAGCGCCCGCTACGACGAGCTTGTCCGCGAGATCGAGCGGGCCATGAACCGCGTTCACACGGCCCGCCCCGCATCGGGCGGCAGTCGCGTAGCCAAGCCCGGCCGGGCCGCGCCGCCCCGCGCCGACGGAGATCCCGCCCATGACCACTGAAAACCGCAACATGATCCTGGCGATCGTGCTGTCCATGGCGGTTCTCGTCGCCTGGCAGTACTTCTCCGGGATTCCGCAGATGGAAGCTCAGCGGCAGGCCGCGCAGCAGGCGCAGCAGCAGGCCGCGCAGGCGCCGGCCGCCGATGGTTCGGCGCCGCCCGCTCCGTCGACGAGCGCCCCGCCGCAGACCGCTCCCGCCGTTCCGAAGGCGCTGACGCGCGCCGAGGCCCTGGCGCTGGCGCCGCGCGTCCCCATCGACACGCCGCGGGTGGTCGGCTCAATCGCGCTGAAGGGCGGCCGGATCGACGATCTTTCGCTGAAGGATTATCGCGAGACCGTCAGCCCCGACAGCCCGATCATCGTGCTGCTCTCGCCCTCGGGCGGTCCCAATCCGTTCTACGCCGAGTTCGGCTGGGTGGGTGCCGCCGGCGCGAACCTGAAGCTGCCCAATTCGGAGACGGTCTGGACAGCGCCCGCCGGCGCTACGCTGACGCCGCAGGCCCCGCTCGTCCTCACCTACGATAATGGCGAGGGCCTGTTGTTCAAGCGCACGGTCTCGATCGACACGAACTACATGTTCCATGTCGTCGACGACGTGGAGAACACCGGCGCCAACCCGGTGAGCCTGCACCCCTTCGCGCTGGTCTCGCGCCACGGCACCCCGCACACGCTCGGCTACTACATCCTGCATGAGGGTCTGATCGGTGTCACCAGCGAGGGCGGCCTGCACGAGATCAAGTACAAGGCGATCACCGAGGCCAAGTCGGAGACCTTCCCCTCCGTCGGCGGCTGGCTCGGCATTACCGACAAGTACTGGGCGGCGACGGTCATTCCGGGCACGGCCGAAAAGGTGCAGGCGCGCTTCTCGGCCTCGGCGCAGGGCAATGATTTCGCCTACCAGACCGATTTCCTCGGCGACGCGCTCACCGTGGCGCCCGGCGGCAAGGCGACGACCGACGGCCGTCTGTTCGCCGGCGCCAAGGAAGTGCGCATCGTCGACGGCTATCAGGAGACCTACAAGATCGATCGCTTCGATCTGCTGATCGACTGGGGCTGGTTCTATTTCATCACCAAGCCGCTCTTCCTGGTGATCGACTGGATCTACAAGTTCGTCGGCAATTTCGGCGTGGCGATCCTGATCGTGACGGTGCTGCTCAAGGGCATCTTCTTCCCGCTCGCCAACAAGAGCTACGCCTCGATGGCGAAGATGAAGGCGGTGCAGCCGGAGATCCAGGCCCTGAAGGAGCGCTACGGCGACGACCGTATGAAGCTCCAGCAGGAAATGATGGAGATCTACAAGAAGGAGAAGATCAATCCGGTCGCCGGCTGCCTGCCGATCCTGATCCAGATTCCGGTCTTCTTCGCGCTCTACAAGGTGCTGTTCGTCACCATCGAAATGCGCCATGCGCCGTTCTTCGGCTGGATCAAGGACCTGTCGGCGCCCGACCCGACCACCATCTTCAACCTGTTCGGCCTCATCCCGTGGGATCCGGGCGCGGTGCCGGTGATCGGTCACTTCCTCATGCTCGGCGTCTGGCCGATCATCATGGGCATCACGATGTGGGCCCAGATGAAGCTGAACCCGGCCCCGCCGGATCCGACGCAGAAGGCGATCTTCGACTGGATGCCGCTGATCTTCACCTTCATGCTCGCCAGCTTCGCCGCGGGTCTGGTGATCTACTGGGCCTGGAACAACACGCTCTCGGTGATCCAGCAGTCTATCATCATGCGCCGCAACGGCGTGAAGGTGGAGCTGTGGGACAACGTCAAGTCGCTGTTCACCCGCAAGAAGCCGCAGGCCTCGTGATGGAGGCGGCGGCGCCGGGCGCCGAGGATGCGGGTGCAGGCGGAACCTACACGGCCGAGGAGATCGAGGCCGGGCGGCGGCTCTTCGCCGGCGCCTGGGAATTTCTCACGGCGGCGCCCACCATCGACGTGCTGCCGGCGATGCGCGGGATCGAGATCGCGCTGGCCGGCCGGTCCAATGTCGGCAAGTCGAGCCTCGTCAACGCCCTGACCGGCCGCAAGGCGCTCGCACGCACCTCGGTGACCCCGGGTCGGACCCAGGAACTGATCTTCTTCGGCCTCGGTCCGCAACTCACCCTGGTCGACATGCCGGGCTACGGCTTCGCGCAGGCTCCCAAGGAGAAGGTGGACGCCTGGACCGCCACGATCCACGCCTATCTGCGCGGCCGCGCCAATCTGGCCCGCGTCTTCGTGCTGATCGATTCCCGGCACGGCCTCAAGCCGATCGACCGCGAGGTGCTGGACGGGCTCGACAAGGCGGCGGTGTCCTATGCCATCGTGCTGACCAAGGCCGACCAACTCAAGAAAGCCGAGCTGGCGACCCGCATCGCCGAGACCGAGGCCGCGCTGGCGCGCCGCCCGGCCGCTTTTCCGGTGGTTTTCCCGACCTCGAGCCGTGAGGGCTCGGGTATGGCGGAACTGCGCGCCGCCGTCGTGCGGCTGATGCACGAGCGCGGTATTCCCGCCGCTTGACCCCCGATCGTGGGGCGCTTGATCGAAGTCATGGCATTTTCGTCCGCTTGAGGCACACTTCACCGCGAATGTGCCGTTAGGGAAGGAAGCCAGCCATGCCGAAGATGAAGGCCGCGATTTTCGTCGAACCCGGGCGCATCGTGCTCGACGAGAAGCCGGTCCCGGAGATCGGGCCGCTCGACGCGCTGGTGCGCATCACCACCACCACCATCTGCGGCACCGACGTGCACATCCTGAAGGGCGAGTACCCCGTCGCCCGAGGGCTCACCATCGGCCATGAGCCGGTCGGCATCATCGAGAAGCTCGGCTCGGCGGTGGAAGGCTATCGCGAGGGCCAGCGAGTCATCGCCGGCGCCATCACCCCGAGCGGGCATTCCTATGCGTGCCTGTGCGGCTGCGGCTCGCAGGACGGCGCCGGCACCCGCCACGGCTTCAAGGCCATGGGCGGCTGGAAGTTCGGCAACACCATCGACGGCACCCAGGCGGAATATGTGCGCGTGCCCGATGCGCTCGCCAACCTCTCCCCCGTGCCCGACCACCTCACCGACGAGGAGGTGCTGATGTGCCCGGACATCATGTCGACGGGCTTTTCCGGCGCCGAAAGCGGCGCGGTGCAGATCGGCGATGCCGTGGCGGTGTTCGCACTCGGTCCCATCGGCCTGTGTGCGGTCGCCGGCGCCAAGCTCAAGGGCGCGACCACGATCATCGGGGTCGACACCGTTCCCGAGCGCCTTGCCATCGCCCGCACGCTCGGCTGCAGCCATGTCGTCGACTTCCGGCAGGGTGATCCGGTCGAGCAGATCATGGCACTGACCGATGGCCGCGGCGTCGATGTCGCGATCGAGGCGCTGGGGACGCAGGGCACCTTCGAATCAGCCCTGAAGGTTCTGCGGCCCGGCGGAACGCTCTCCTCGCTCGGTGTCTATTCCAGCGATCTCACCATCCCGCTGGGCGCCTTCTCGGCGGGGCTGGGCGACAACAAGATCGTGACCACGCTCTGTCCCGGCGGCAAGGAGCGCATGCGCCGGCTGATGGAGGTGATCGCGTCCGGCCGGGTCGATCTCAAGCCGCTCGTCACGCACCGCTTCAAGCTCGACGACATCGAGGCGGCCTACGACCTCTTCGCGCATCAGCGCGACGGGGTGCTGAAGGTGGCCATCACCGCCTGAGCGCCGGATCCGGCGTCGGCAGCGCGCGCGCCAGCAGGGCGTCGAGGGTCCGTGCGCTGGCAGGCTCCAGCACGAGGCGCACGGGCAGCACCTCGCTCACCGCCAGCAGGCGCCGCCCCGGCTCATGGGCGGTGAGGCGGACGGCGTCCTTCTCCGTGGTCACCGGCACGAGGTCCTGGCTTTCGGCTTCGGCGAGCAGTTTGGTCGCCTCCGACGGCGTGAAATAATGGTGATCGGGGAAGGTGCGGCAGGCCACCGGCGACACGCCGCTCGCCCGCAGCGTTGCAAAGAATTTCTCGGGACGGCCGATACCCGCGAAGGCGAGCGCACGCTGGCCGAACAGCCGCGCGGCGACCTCCGCGGCGGGGGCGAGCCGTCCGCGCAGCACCGCGCAGCCCGCGCTGGTCGCCATGCGCGCGACCGGTTCGGCGGCGCCTCCCTCGCCGATGAGCAGGACCGCCTGCGCCCGCGCCAGTTGCGGCGCCAGCGGCGCCCGTAACGGACCGGCAGGGACGCACAGTCCGTTGCCGATTCCCACCTGCGTGTCGATCACCAGCAGCGACAGCGTCTTGGCGAGCGCCGGGTTCTGGAAGCCGTCGTCCATCACCACGACATCCGCCCCGATCCGACGCGCGATGAGACCACCGGCAAGCCGGTCGCGGGCAACCACCGTCGGTGCGGTGCGGGCGAGCAGCAGCGCCTCGTCGCCGACCATGCGGGCGTCGTGGCGAGGCAGGTCGACCACGACCGGGCCGCCGATCGCGCCGCCATAGCCGCGGGTGAGGAATACCGGGCGCCGGCGGGCGCCAATGAGCCGCTGGGCGAGATGAAGGGCCGCCGGCGTCTTGCCGGCGCCGCCGACGGTCGGATTGCCGACGCAGAGGATGGGAAGGCCGATCTCGTCGCCGTGGCGGCGCATGCGGGCGGTGGCGATGGCCCCCAGTGCCGCGCCGAGCGGCGACAGGAGGCGGGCGGAGAGCGTCGTCTCCGGTTGCCACCAGAAGGCCGGCGCCCGCATCGTCACGACCTCGCCGGCCGCCGCGCGCGCGGCGGACGGTGCGACCGGACAGCGGCCGTAGCGAGGATGGAGAAGGCGACGTTCATGGATCGGCCCGCGTGTCCGGCGGACGGCGGCGAGGCCACCCGCATTGTAGCCAGCGTCGAGGCAGACTAGCGCTTCTCGAGCCGTATCTGAACAAGATAGGGATCGATCGCCGAAAGCGTATGCCCGAGCGCCCCGCCGAAACCGTCGAGGACAGCCTGCGCCGCGGCCACCATCGATTGGCGGCGGCCGACGTCGCCGAGCAGAATGCCTGCCTGTTCCGCCAGTTCCGCCGCATCGGCGACCGGCATCGCCCCTCCCGCCTCGTCGAGCCTCGCGTAGATCTCGGCGAAATTGGACACGTACGGGCCGTGAAGGATGCAGGCATCGAGTCGCACCGGCTCGATCGGGTTCTGTCCGCCGTGCCGGATCAGCGAGCCGCCCAAGAACGCGACCGGCCCGAGCCGGTAGCACAGGCCGAGCTCGCCGATGGTGTCCATCACATAGAGGGCGGTGTCGGGGTCGGGCAACTGGTCCTGGCTGCGGCGCACAGAGGTCAACCCCCGTTCGGCAGCGAGCGCCTCGACCTGCTCGCCGCGCTCGGGATGACGCGGAGCGATGATGGTGAGCAGGCTCGGCAGCTTGGCCGAAAGGCGGCGATGCGCTTCCAGCACGGCATCCTCCTCGCCGGGATGGGTCGACGCGGCGATGAGGATGGGGCGGTTCAAGGTCGCCGTGCGCAGGGCATCGAAGGCGACGATGTCGGCTGGCGGTGGCGGGGTGTCGAATTTGAGGTTCCCCGTCACCATCACGCGCGGAGCCCCCAGCGTACGCAGATGCTCGCCATCCGGCTCGCCCTGGGCGAGGCAGAGGTCGACGCGTGAAAGCAGAGCCGCGGCGCTGCGCGGAATCCGCCGCCAGCGCTCGAAGGAGCGGCGGGACATGCGTGCATTGACGAGGACCAGCGGCGTCCGCCGTGCGTTCACGTCAGCCAGGATGTTGGGCCAGAGCTCGGATTCGGCCAGCAGCACCAGGTCGGGACGCCAGTGACGCAGGAAGCGCCGCACGAAGACGGGCGAATCGAGCGGCACGAACTGGTGGATCACGTCCGGCGGCAGGCGGCTCTGCGCGAGGCGGGCGGAGGTGACGGTGCCGGAGGTGAGCAGCACGCGAAAGCCGCGTGCGCGCAGCTGATCGATGAGGGTGGTGACCGACAGCACCTCGCCCACGCTGGCACCGTGGAGCCAGACGAGGGGCCCCGCCGGGCGGGCCACGGAGGCGATCCCCCGGCGCTCCGCAAGGCGCTCGCCATCCTCCTTGCCGCGCCGGAGGCGGTGCGCCAGCAGAAGGCTCGCAAGCGGCGTCGCCAGCCACGTCGCCGCCCGGTAGGCGTGCATGATGAGGGTGGTGCGCAGCCTAGCCATGGGGCGTCCCGGCGGCGCCCGCCGCCGTACGGGGCCGCAGACCGACCAGTTCCTCCGCGCGTTCCGTCGCGGCTTCGAGCTGCCGCTGGACCTCCAGCCGCGCGGCTTCCAGCGCCGCCGCGTCGGCATCGGCGGGCACCCGCACGCCGTCACCCGCGACCAGCGCGACCGGACCGAAGGGCAGATTGATCGACGCCTTGTCCCAGCTGCGGGCGACGATGCGGTGCCGGCTGGCGATGGCGACGGGATAGATCGGTCGTCCGGAATGCCGGGCGATGGTGACGACTCCCAGCCCCGCCACGCGGGCGATCTTGGGCACGTCCGCCGTCATGGCGACGCTGACGCCCTCGTTGAGCGATTCGATCATCTGGCGCGTGGCGTCGACCCCGCCCTTGAGGTTGAAATCGCGCGCCCGTGCCCGGCGGCCACCCATGTTGGCGCCGGAACCGCGGATCGTGCCGATGCCGAGGGCCTCGGCGGCGATGGCATTGATGTCGGCATCCTCGCTGCGCGAGATCATCACGCGTCCGCGATGGTGCGGCTTGGTGACGAACGGCGTAAGGAAATGCTGCCCGTGCCAGAAGGTGACGATCATCGGCAGTTCGCGCTCGGCGCGATCATACAGATCCGCCGGCTCGAGGGTCACGCGCGAGGTTCGCCAGACGAAACGCAGATAGGCCGCCATGCTGCGGCCGAGCATGCGCCGGACGTGCGGATAGGAACGCAGCTTGCGCCACATCGGCGGCGGCCTCAGCGCGCCGCAGCGGCGTCCGGATCGAGCAGCCGGTGCAGGTGGACGACGAAGTAGCGCATGTGCGCGTTGTCGACCGTCTGCTGCGCCTTGGCCTTCCAGGCCGCATGGGCGCTCGCATAGTTCGGATAGATGCCGACGATGTCGAGACCGGCGAGATCCTTGAACCGGACCCCCTCCAGGCTTTCGAGCTCGCCGCCGAACACGAGGTGCAGGAGCTGCGGGTTCGTCGATGTGTCAGTCATTCCCGTCTCGTTTCGTGATCCAGCCAGAACCGCCCGATTAACGCGCCGCCTCGAGAATGAGCGAATGCAGCGCAGCGCCAGCGCACACCAGTGCGCCGTGGCGCGGAATCGCTGCATTGTAGACGAGCGAGCCGCCATCGAGTGTCGTAAGACGACCCTGCGCTTCGTGCACCAAAAGGTCCGCCGCGGCAAGGTCCCAGTCGCAGCCATTGGGCGATGCCAGCGCCGCATCGAGCCCGCCGTCGGCGACGCGCGCCAGGCGCAGCGCCAAGGATCGTATGCGGGGCATGCGCTGGATGGGCGCGCGATGGTCAAGGTGATCGAGCCATGGCCCGGGACCGGCGATGCGTGCCTCCACCAGTGCCGGCGGCCCGGAAATGGCGAGTGGCGCACCGTTGCGCGTCGCCCCGCCACCCGCGACGGCGAGGAACAACTCCTCGGTGACCGGCGCGAAAAGCGCGGCCGCGACCGGGCGCCCCTCGTCGACCAGAGCCGCCGAGACCGTCCAGTCGGCCCCTCCCGCCATGAAGGCGCGCGTGCCGTCGATCGGATCGACCACCCACACTCGCCGGCGAGCGAGCCGGGACGGGTCATCCGCCGTCTCCTCGGACAGCCAGCCGAAGGCCGGGGCGAAAGCCGTCAGGCGCCGGCGCAGCATGTCGTCGACGGCGATGTCGGCCTCTGTGACCGGGGAGTCATTGTGCTTCGACCAGGACCGGATCCCCTGCCGGTACATCGCGCGCGCCAGTTCGCCGCCCGCCACGACGGCCGCCGCCAGTTCGTGCATGGCATCGGTGTCGCTCGGAGAAAAGTCGGGTGCCGCGGGCGGGATCGGAGGCGCATCGTTCATGGCACAGCGGCTTAGGCGCGATGACGCAGCCATGCAAGTCGCCTTGCGGAAGCGACGGCATTTCAAGGTTTCGTCAAGCATGAGAGCGCTTCGCGGTCTCCAGAAGCCCACCAACGAACGGTCAACCATTTCCCTTAAGCCGATCGCCACGGACGGCGCCTAATCTCACCTCACGACCGGGGCCGAGAGCCAAAATACCGGCGGGGGAGTGTCATGAGGCGTCATTTCGGAGCGGGCGGGAGCCATTCCGTCCCACAGGAAAACTGCGCGCCGGCGGCGGCCGGAACGGCGATCCGCTATGTCGAGCGGGACGGCGGGGCCGATGGCGGCCTGCGGCAGGTCGAGTTGCACGACGACCACGTCGTGATCCGCCGCCGCCGGGCCGGCATCCCGATGAAGTTCACTCTGCGCCATGCCGCGTTCCGGGGCGTGGCGGTCCGGCTCGCCGATCCGGAGGGAGACGGCGAGGGAATCGAGATCGTCCTGGTTCATCCCGATGCGGCGCTGACGGTCGTCCTGCAGGTCGAGCCCGATGCCGACGACGTGGTGGCGCATTGGCGCCGCTGGACGGCGCATCTCGGCCTGCCGATGCTGCGCACCGAGCCGGACGGCTCCTATGCCGAGGCCCAGGAAATGCTGGGGCGCCTGGTGATCGCCGCGCCGCTTGCGCGCCGTCGCCTGCGCGGCGCGCTGAAATGCCGCCGCCCGCTGGTGTTCAAGCGCCGTCCGGTCTCGGCCAGCGCGACGGCGAGCGCCGTTCACCGCGGCGAATGCGAGATCATTGCGCGAGACTGACGAGGCCGGCATCAAGCGCGAGGCCGGCAAACAGGATCAGCCCCGCGTCGCGGTTGGATCGGAACAGGCGCAGGCACAGATCGGGGCGGTCGATGTCGAGCCGTCCGACCTGCCAGCCGAGATGTCCGGCAAAGCCGGCCAGCCCCAGCCAGGAGGCGGGGCCGGCTCCCGCGGCCGCAAGCGCCGCGCCGATCAGGAGGACCGTGCCGGCATACAGCGCCATCAGCCACGGCCCGGTCGCCGCGCCCATCCAGAGGGCCGACGATTTCAGGCCGATCATGGCATCGTCGTCCCGATCCTGGTGGGCGTAGATGGTGTCGTAGCCGATCACCCACAGCACCGAGCCGGCGTAGAGCAGCAGCGCCGCAGGTGGCAGCGCCTCGTCGAGCGCGGCAAATCCCATGAGCGCGCCCCAGGAGAAGGCGAGGCCCAGCACGAGCTGGGGGATCCAGATCACCCGCTTCATCAACGGATAGATGGCCACCACGCCCAGCGAGGCGAGCGCGACCATGATCGCGAAGGACGGCAGGGCGAGCAGCACGGCCAGTCCGACGAGGGCCTGTGCGACCAGGAAGACCAGCGCAGCCCGCACGCTGATCTGCCCCGACGGGAGGGGCCGGCCGCGCGTGCGTTCGACGCGACCGTCGATGTCGCGGTCGAGGATGTCGTTCCACGCACATCCGGCGCCACGCATGGCGATCGAACCGATGGCGAAGAGGGCGACGAGGGCAAGGCTCCACCCGGTCCAGCCACGCCCCGGCTGACCTGCGCTCGCCGCCAGCGCGGTCGACCACAGGCACGGAATCAGCAGGAGCCAACTGCCGATCGGCCGGTCGGCACGGGCAAGCCGCAGATAGGGACGCACAGCGTCCGGCGCCCAGCGCTCGACCCAATTGAGCGTGGAATCCGCGGTGGGCGGGGCAAGGCGATCGGCCGAGGGGGCGATGTCGGGGTGCATGTCAGTTTCTCATCCGCCACCATGCGAGCGCGGATCGGCTCCCGACGGGGTGAGCGATTCGAGGCTCCACGCAAGCGCCGCCGCCCGCGGCACCGTTCCCCGGTCAGCGCAGGGCGCTGCCGCCGAGGGTGTCGAACACGCCCCCGCTCTTGCCGCTGCCCACGCCGGGCAGGCTGTTCTGGAGACCGAGACCCGAGGAGAGCTGGCCCTGACGGGGAGCCTCGCCACCTCCGGCACCCTTCTCCTGCTGCTGCGCGGCGATCTGGCAGACCTTGTCGCGCGTGGCCGCGGCCTTGCCGTTGTTGGTCTTCAGCGACTTGATGGCTTCGCCCGGCACGCCGCACGCCTCCTGGTTCTTCTCCAGATAGGCGACGAACTTCTGCTCGGCCGTCACGTAGCGGCGGAATATGGGGCACACCTCGATGGGCGTCGCCTTGCGCTTGGAGGCGGCCTGGATCGCCTTGCCGTTGGTTTCGATGTCGGCGCGCAACTTGTCGACATCGCCCTGACAGTCGACGGAGGCGCGCTGCGGTGCCGCGGCCGGCGCAGCGAAAGTCGGGGCCGGCATGGCGGGAGCCATCGGCTCCACCGATTCCATCGGGGCCGGTGCGGGCGCAGCGCTCGTCGCGCCATCGCCGGCCGGCGTTCCGATCCACTGAGCCTGTGCGGAACCCGCGCTCATCGCAATTCCGGCGGCCAGGAAAATGGCCAGGCGGACATGTCCGCCGGGAATCAAACCTGCCATATCAGCTTCCATCCCGTATAGTCGCGGCAACGCGTGATACACAGGCACCAAAGATTGGGCAACATCACGGCGCTGGCCGCAGAATATCAGCGCATCACGTCAATGTCGCCCCTTGCTGTAGCGGACATTCCCTAATGGAAGCCTATGATTTTCGCGCCCAGCGACTTTTCGTGCCCGATCCGCTCGTCGGCGGCGGCGAGATCGTGCTCGATCGCGCCCGCGCCCACTACGTCGCGGATGTCATTCGGCTGGGGCTCGGCGATGCGCTTCATCTCTTCAACGGGCGCGATGGCGAATGGCGCGCGCGCCGCATCGCCGGCGCGCGCCGCGAGGTCGTTCTCGCGTGCGAAGCGCAGCTTCGGCCCCAGACCGCTCCGGCCGACCTCGACTATGTCTTCGCACCGCTGAAGCACGCCCGGCTGGACTACATGGTCCAGAAGGCGGTCGAGATGGGAGCGGGGCGGCTGGTGCCGGTGATCACGCGTCACACCCAGGCGAGCCGGGTGAACACCGAGCGCATGGTGGCCAATGCCGTCGAGGCGGCCGAGCAGTGCGGCATCCTGTCGGTCCCGGAGGTGCTGGAGCCCGCCCCGTTCGACCGGTGGCTCGCGGCCCTGCCGGCGGAACGCGTGCTCATCTTCTGCGACGAACATGCCGGCCGCGCGGAAGGGCGCGCCGCACTGGCAGCGCTCGGGTCGGCGCCGGCCTGCGTGCTGATCGGGCCGGAGGGCGGCTTCGCCGAGCCGGAACGGCGCCAGTTGCGCACGCGCGTCGGTTGCATTCCGCTGTCGCTCGGCCCGCGCATCCTGCGCGCCGACACCGCCGCCGTTGCCGCCCTGGCGTTGGTTCAGGCCGCTCGCGAGGGCTGAGGCGGCGCGGCGGAACCGGTGGCCGGCCCGCGCGTTTGACGAGCGTGTCCGCTGATTTTGGACGCGTTCTATAATTCTATCATGACAACATTCGCGTGCATCAGGAATAATTCAAATATTACAATAATAAATTCTCCCGCTGTGCAGCCAAATTCTAAGTCATATTTCGACCGTGATTGACGCCGATCTCCGCCGCTGCCAAGGGACGCATTCCGATGACGTCGGATGCGTCTGGGTCGACACGATAAGGTCGACATGATTTGCGAGGATGACGCCATGCTGAGCGAATACCGGATCGGAATCGAGGAGGAGTATTTCGTCGTCGACGCGACCTCCAAGAGCGTGCTGCGTCGCATGCCGCCGGCCTTCATGGAGGGTGCCCGACAGGCGCTCGGCGGCTCGGTGACAGGCGAGATGCTCCAGCCGCAGATCGAGCTGATGACCCGACCGCACGAGGCGATCGACGCCGCGCGGACCGAGCTGCGGGGCCTGCGCCGGGCGCTCGGGCAGGTCGCCGCCGATTTCGACCTCGCCTTCCTTGCCGCCGGGACGCACCCGACCGCCAGCTGGCAGGGCAGCAAGCGCACACGGGCGCAGCGCTATGACGGGCTGATGCACGATCTGCAGATGCTCGGCGAACGCAATCTCCTGTGTGGTCTGCACGTGCATGTGGAGCTGGCGGACCCGGATCTGCGCATCGATGTGATGCGGCGCATCCTGCCCTTCCTGCCCGTTTTCGTGGCGCTGGCCACCTCCTCGCCGTTCTGGGAATCCAAGCGCACGGGCCTGATGGGGTACCGCCTCGCCGCCTATGACGAACTGCCGCGCACCGGTTTGCCGGAGCTGTTCGAGAGCGCCAAGGATTACGACGACTATGTCGAGGCGCTGATCGCGGCGCGCGCGGTGCGTGATTCGAGCTACATCTGGTGGGCCATCCGCCCCTCGCAGAAGCACCCCACGCTGGAGCTGCGCGCGCCCGACAGCTGCACGCGACTTGAGGATTCCATCGCCATCGCCGGCCTGTACCGGTCGCTGGTCCGCCATCTGGTGGGCGACCGGAAGCTGAATGCGGGCATCGATGCGGTGGATCGGGCCATCGCGGTCGAGAACAAGTGGCGCGCCCAGCGCTACGGCATCCACGGCAGCTTCGTCGATCGCGCCACGCGACAGGCTGTACCGGTCGCCGAGGTGGTGACATCCTTGCTCGACCGCGTGGGCGAGGACGCCGCCGCGCTCGGCTGTGGGGAGTGCCTCGACCAGATCCGCGCCATTCTCGACGGAGGCACCAGTGCGGATGCGCAGATCGCCATCTATCAGGAAGCCGCGCACCGCACCGGCAATCGTGATGAAGCGCTGCACGCCGTCACGAACTGGCTGACCCACGCCTCCGCACCGTGAGTTGACGGCGGCTGTTTGCGTCCCCGTTTCGCCTGTGTATGGTCGCGCGCCCAGCACGCCGGATACCTCCGGCCGGAGTTCGACGTATGGCGCGAGACCTGATCGACACGCAGCCGATAGAGAGCCGCGACGACCTCGTGGCGTGGATCGCCCAAGGCTGCAAACCCGCCGAGCGGTTCCGGATCGGCACGGAACACGAGAAGTTCCCCTTCCTGCTCGAAGGGCATCGCCCGATTCCCTACGCGGGCGAGGCGGGCATCCGGGCGCTGCTCGAGGGGATGCAGAAGCTGAACTGCTGGGAACCGATCATGGAGGGGTCGACCATCATCGGCCTCGTCGACACGGTCGGGGGCGGTGCCATCTCGCTGGAGCCCGGCGGCCAGTTCGAACTGTCCGGCGCCCCGCTCGCCACCATCCACGAGACCTGCGCCGAGGTGAATGCGCATCTCGAGCAGGTGCGGCAGGTGGCGACGCCGTTGGGCATCGGCTTTCTCGGTCTCGGCATGAGCCCGAAATGGACGCTGGCAGAGACGCCGGTGATGCCCAAGGGCCGCTACCGGATTATGGCCGACTACATGCCGAAGGTCGGCAGCCGCGGCCTCGACATGATGTTCCGCACCTGCACCGTGCAGGTGAACCTCGATTTCGCCAGCGAGGCCGACATGGTGGCGAAGCTCCGCGTGGGGCTGGCGCTGCAGCCGATCGCGACCGCGCTGTTCGCCAATTCGCCTTTCACCGAAGGTCGGCCGAACGGTTTCCTCTCCTACCGGTCGGAAATCTGGCGCGATACCGACAACGCCCGCGCCGGCATGCTGCCCTTCGCCTTCGAGGACGGCATGGGGTTTGAGCGCTATGTCGATTACGCGCTCGACGTGCCGATGTATTTCATCAAGCGCGGCGATCATTACATCGACGTCGCCGGCTCCTCGTTCCGCGACCTGCTGGCCGGTCGCCACCCGGCCGTGCCGGGCGAAACCGCGACCGTCTCTGACTGGGCCAACCATCTCACCACCATCTTCCCCGAGGTTCGCCTGAAGCGTTATCTCGAGATGCGCGGCGCCGATGGCGGTCCCTGGGCGAAGCTGTGCGCCCTGCCGGCGCTGTGGACGGGGCTGCTGTACGACCCGCAAAGCCTTGACGACGCCTGGCAGCTGGCGCGCGGCTGGAGCGCGGCGGAGCGGCAGAAACTGCGCGACGACGTGCCGAAGCTGGGCTTCGCCGCGCAGATCGGTGGGCGCACCGTGCTCGACATCGCCCGCGATGTCGTGGCGCTGGCCCGCGCGGGGCTCGCTCGCCGCAGCCGCCGCGACAGCCAGGGGCGCGACGAGACGCGCTTCCTTGTCACCCTCGAGGAAAGCCTCGCGCGCGGCAAGACCCCGGCGGAAGGCCTGCTGGAGCGCTATCGGGGCGCGTGGCGGCAGTCCGTCGAGCCGGTTTTCGTCGAGGACGCCTACTGATCCTCAGTCGTCCCAGGAGCCGGCCCGATAGGTGCCGAGGCTCCACAGATGGCCTTCAGGGTCGCGCACGGCGAACTCGCGCGAGCCATAGGGGGTGTCGTAGATCGGCATGACCACCTCGGCACCGGCGGCCGTCGCCTTCGCCCACAGCGCATCGGCGTCCGCGATCACGACGTAGATGCCCTGCGTTGCCCCTCCGGCTTCGGTGGGGCTGACCATGCCGAGCCCATCCTTCTTTGCGCCGCCGATCATGATGGCGCCGCTGCCGAGGCGAAGCTCGGCATGCGCGATGGTGCCATTATCGCCGTCGACAACCAGGATGGGCTCGAACCCGAACGCCTGACCGAGCCAGGCGATCGCGGCGCGAGGGTCGGCATAGCGCAGGAAAGGTATGATATCGCCGGGAACGGGACCGGTCGCCATGGCGTGACCTCCTGAGATGCGGCTTCAGGATAGCATGCAGGCCGGACGGGCGTTCACTCCGCCGCTATCGCTGCCTCCGAGATGTTGTCGAGGCCCTGCACAACGTGCGTGGCGAGCGCCTCGGCCAGCGCGGACGGTTCATGGCGGTTCCGAACGATGCCGATCCGGCAGGGGGCCAGAGCCGGAAAACCTTCCGACGGGCCGAGCACCCGCATGCCGGGACGCAGTCCCGATTCGGGCAAGACCGACACGGCGAGCCCCGCGAGGACCGCCGCCGAAACCGCCGTGCTGTTCGAACTGGTGTAGAGGATGCGGAACGGCCGGCCGACCGCCTGCAACTGCGCCATGGCCTCCTGCCGCCAGTTGCAGGTCTGCCGCCCCAGCGCGAGCGGCAGCGGTTCCTCCAGATGGACGGAATGCCGGCTGGAGCCGACCCACATCAGGGATTCGCGACGGATGATCTCGATTTCCCGATTGATCATCTCGCAGTCGGTGATGATGGCGAGGTCGAGATCGCCGGTATCGATGCGATCGATCAAATCCGTCGATGGGTCGCAGACGACGGTGAGTTCGACATTGGGGTGGGTTCGGGAGAACCTCGCCATGATCTCCGGCAGGTAGCGATCGGCATAGTCATCGGGGACGCCGAGTCGCACGCGCCCGGAAAGCTCGGCATTGGCGAGGCTGGCGATGGCCTCCATGTTCAGCTTGACGATACGGCGGGCATAATCCAGCAGCCGCTCGCCTTCCTCGGTGAGCTTGGAAGCGCGCCCGTCGCGGGCGAAGATCGGTTTGCCGACCCGTTCCTCCAGCCGCTTCATCTGCATGGAGACGGCCGACTGGGTCTTGTGGACCACCTCGGAGGCTTTCGTGAAACTCCCTGTTTCAGCGATAGCCATGAAGGTTCTTAATTGATCAATGTCGAGGAGCACGCTCATCCGCTCATCCTCATGCCCTGAATATCACTGACAATGATAATTCGGATCATAAACATTCGCTAGTGTGATTATTTGTGATCGATCATAACGGGCCTGTCGCGAAGCGCGGCGCCGGTTTCGGGTGGGCGGATGGGCCGCCGCGCAGGAAAACGGGGCATGGCGGATGGAGCCACCCATCCCGCCGACACGATGGAGAGGACGATGTCTTACATTGGCGAAACCCGTAGAACCGCGTTCGAGGCGTTCGGCGCTGCGGCGGGCGGCATTCTGCTCGCCGGCGCCCTCCGCGTGATCAACATTCTCAAGGCCGTGGCGCGTCGCCGCGTGATCGCCGATCTCGGCGAATTCGACGACCGCATGCTGCGCGACATCGGGCTGACGCGCGCCGACGTCGCGGACGCGGCGTCGGGGCCGGTCTGGCAGGACCCGACCTCGCTGCTGGTGGTGCGCTCGGTGGAGCGTCGCGCCGCGCGGCGCCTCGCCGCCCGTGAATATGCCGCGGCGCGCAAGGAACTCGATACGTGCGGGGGCTGACCGCTCGCGATTGCTTTCGCGGCGGCTACCCCCCTCTTGCCGCCGCACCTGCGCCCGCCGGCCCGCACCGGCGGGCGTTTTCTTTGGATGGCGCGAAAGCCCGCCCTCGCCGAACGCTGCAGTTGATTCACACGTTCAGCAGCAGATATTCCCGCTCCCACGGCGAGATCACCCGCATGAAGGTCTCGAACTCGGCCTGCTTCACCGCCGAATAGGTCTTCACGAAGGAGGGGCCGAGCACGGTCGCGATCTCGTCGGAATACTGCATGGCCGCGACGGCGCCGAGCAGGTCGCGCGGCAGCTCGAAATCGAGCCCCTTGGCGTCCGCTTCCAGCGGATCGGTCGGGCGCAGGCCCTCGACCATGCCCAGATAGCCGCACGCCAGCGAGGCGGCGATGGCCAGATAGGGGTTGGCGTCCGACGAGGGCACCCGGTTCTCCACCCGTCGCGCCGCCGGCGAGGAGGGGGGGACGCGCAGCCCCGCCGTGCGGTTGTCGTAGCCCCACTGCACGTTGATCGGCGCCATCGAATCGCGCGTCAGTCGGCGGTAGGAGTTCACGTAGGGCGCGAGGATCGACATCACCGCCGGCAGATAGCGCTGCTGGCCGGCAATGAAGGAGAAGAACTCGGGCGTCGGGTCGCCGTCCCGGTCGGAGAAGATGTTCTTGCCGCTCTCCGCCGAGACGATCGACTGGTGGATGTGCATTGCCGAGCCGGGCTCCTCGGCGATCGGCTTGGCCATGAAGGTGGCGTAGATCTTGTGATTCAGCGCCACCTCGCGGATGGTGCGCTTGAACATGAAGACCTGGTCGGCAAGCACGAGCGGGTCGCCGTGCAGCAGGTTGATTTCCATCTGCGCCGCGCCGTCCTCGTGGATCAGCGTGTCGATCTCCAGCCCCTGCGCCTCGCAGAAGTCGTACATGTCCTCGAACAGCGCGTCGAACTCGTTGACCGCCTGGATCGAATAGGACTGGCGGCCGATCTCGGGCCGCCCCGAGCGCCCCACCGGCGGCTTGAGCGGGTAGTCGGGATCGGTGTTGGTCTCGACCAGATAGAATTCGATCTCCGGGGCGACCACCGCCTTCCAGCCCTTGTGGGCATAGAGGTCCATCACGTTCTTGAGGACCTGGCGGGGCGAGAGTTCGACCGGCCGTCCGTCGCGATGATAGGCGTCGTGGATCACCTGCGCGGTCGGATCCTGCGCCCAGGGCACGGCGGTCAGCGTGGAGAAATCGGGTTCCATCACCAGGTCGCTGTCCACCACCACGGAATCGACCAGGCCGTCATAGGGGGGGTATTCGCCCGAGATGGTCTGGAAGAAGACCGAGAGCGGCAGGTTCATGGTCGGGCCGGACAGGAACTTCGAGGCCGGCATGATCTTGCCGCGCGCGACACCGGCGAGGTCGGGAACCACGCATTCGATCTCGGTGATCCCGCGCGCCGCCATCCAGGCCTTGGCCTCTTCCAGCGAGACCACGCCACGCGCTGCACTGATGGCCTCGTCGCTGCCCGAGCGCTTCTTCTTTGCCATGTCACCCGACCTCGAAAATGAACCGTAGGCGGCAGCCCGCTGGCACCGCATACCGCTGTCAGGGGATCACGCCGCCGCGCGAGCCGTCAAGGCAAGCCGGCTCCGCGGTCCGGGGCGAGACTGGAAAATGTTTCCGAACGGGCAGTTGACGGCGGGTGAAACCCCGTTAGCGTCTGCACAAGAGCCGGAAACCGGTCGGGGACAGCGGGGCAAGGCATGAATACGGGCGCCACGGCGACATCCGGTGCGAAGTCGGCCGGATCCAAGACGATCGGCGGCATCCGCCGCAAGTTCGCTCCCTGGACCGACCCCGCCGCCGTGCCGCTCATCCGCTACGTGAACGTCACCAAGCGCTTCGGCGAGTTCACCGCCGTCGACAATCTTTCGCTCGACATCTACGAGCGCGAGTTCTTCGCCCTGTTGGGCCCATCCGGCTGCGGCAAGACCACGCTGATGCGCATGCTCGCCGGCTTCGAGGAGCCGACCTCCGGCCAGATCATGCTCGCCGGCGAGGATCTCGTGGGCACGCCGCCTTACCGGCGCCCGGTCAACATGATGTTCCAGTCCTATGCGCTGTTCCCGCATATGAGCGTGTGGGACAACATCGCCTTCGGCCTGAAGCAGGACGGGATGGAGCGGGCGCTCATCGCCGAACGGGTCGAGGAGATGCTGAAGCTCGTCAAGCTCGGCTCCTTCGCCAAGCGCAAGCCGCACCAGCTGTCCGGCGGTCAGCGCCAGCGCGTCGCCCTGGCGCGCTCGCTGGCCAAGCGCCCCAAGGTGCTGCTGCTCGACGAGCCGCTCGGGGCGCTGGACAAGAAACTGCGCGAGGAGACGCAGTTTGAGCTCATGGACATCCAGATGGAGCTTGGCATGACCTTCCTGATCGTGACCCACGATCAAGAGGAGGCGATGACCGTTGCCGATCGGATCGCGGTCATGGATCACGGCCGTCTGGTGCAGGTGGCGCCGCCGGCGGTCGTCTACGAGCAGCCCAATTGCCGCTATGTCGCCGGCTTCGTCGGCGATGTGAACCTCATCGAGGGGAAGATCGAAAGCCTCGGCCACGGTCTGGTTCACCTGCGTTCCGACGCGGCCGACATGTCGCTGACGATCGCCCAGGAAGTGGATGCCAAGCCCGGCGACCCGGCCTGGATCGCCATCCGGCCGGAAAAGGTGCGGGTCGATCTCGATCCGCCGGCAGAGCAGGGCGTGAACTGCATCGCCGGGACGATCTGGGACATCGGCTATCTCGGCGATCTGTCGATCTACCACGTCGAACTGCCCAACGGGACGCGGATCAAGGCCGCCAAGCCCAACCTCACGCGCATGGTCGAGCGCCCGATCAGCTGGGAAGACAAGGTTTGGGTGTCGTGGACACCCGATGCCGGCGTCGTGCTGACGCGCTGACGGATCGGGACAGGGCGGGAGCGGATCATGGCGAAGAAGGGCACGGGGCGCTGGCTGGTCGTCGCCATCCCCTATCTGTGGCTGTTTGCGCTTTTCCTCGTCCCGTTCTTCATCGTCTTCAAGATCAGCCTGTCGCAGGATGCGATCGCGCAGCCGCCCTACACGCCGGTGTTCGACCTTGCCGCCGGCTGGGAAGCCATCCGCGACAAGCTCGCCGAGCTCAATTTCGACAACTACGCCTATGTGCTGAGCTGGGACAACGAATTCATCGAGGCCTATGGCTCCAGCCTGAAGATCGCCGGCATCTCGACCCTTCTGCTGCTCGCTGTCGGCTATCCGATCGCCTACGGCATGGCCCGGGCGCCGAAATCGATCCGGCCGACGCTGCTCATGCTGGTGATCCTGCCGTTCTGGACCTCGTTCCTCATCCGCGTCTACGCGTGGATCGGGATCCTCTCGCCGGAAGGACTGCTCAACCAGTTTCTCACCGCGCTGGGGCTGATCGACGAGCCGCTCGAGATCCTTGCCACCGACACCGCGGTCTACATCGGCATCGTCTACTCCTATCTCCCCTTCATGATCCTGCCGCTCTATTCGGCGCTGGAGAAGATGGACGAGACGTTGCTCGAGGCCGCCGCCGATCTCGGTTGCCCGCCCTTCGCCGCGTTCTGGAAGATCACCTGGCCGCTCTCCCTGCCCGGCGTCTTCGCCGGCTGCCTGCTCTGCTTCATCCCGGCCGTTGGCGAGTTCGTCATCCCTGACCTCCTCGGCGGGTCTGATACGGCGATGATCGGCAAGGCGCTGTGGACGGAATTCTCGGTCAACCGTTCCTGGACGGTGTCTTCGGCGGTGGCGGTGCTGCTGCTGCTGGTGCTGGTGGTCCCCATCGTCTTCTACCAGAACGTCCAGGCCCGAGAGATGGAGGGCCGCTGAGATGCGCAAGGGTCTCTCGAGCTTCAACCTCGTCTCGATCGTGCTCGGCTTCACCTTCCTCTATCTGCCGATCGTGCTGCTGGTCATCTACTCCTTCAACGCCTCGCGCCTCGTGACCGTGTGGGCCGGCTTCTCGACCGAATGGTACTGGAAGCTGCTGGAGAACGACCAACTGCTCGATGCCGCCTGGGTGACGGTCCGGGTGGCCTTCATCTCGGCGACGATCGCCACCGTGCTGGGGACGCTGGCGGCGATCACCCTCGTGCGCTACGGCCGCTTCTGGGGGCGCACGCTGTTCTCCGGCATGGTCTATGCGCCCCTCGTCATGCCGGAGGTGATCACCGGCCTCTCGCTGCTGCTGCTCTTCGTGGCGGTGAACATCGATCGCGGCTTCTGGACGATCACCCTCGCCCACATCACCTTCACCATGTGCTTCGTGTCGGTGGTGGTGCAGTCGCGCCTGATCACCTTCGACCGCAGCCTGGAGGAAGCGGCGCTCGATCTCGGCTGTCCGCCGCTCAAGACCTTCTTCGTGATCACCCTGCCGATCATCCTGCCGGCGGTGATATCGGGCTGGATGCTGGCCTTCACGCTTTCGCTCGACGATCTCGTCATCGCCAGCTTCACCACCGGTCCCGGCGCCACCACGCTGCCGATGCGGATCTACAGCCAAGTGCGGCTCGGCGTGACGCCGGAGATCAACGCCATCTGCACCATCATGATCGCCGTGGTCACGATCATCGTGGTGATCGCCTCGGTCATCACCAAGCGCCAGGAGATGGAGCGCCAGAAGGCCGAGCGCGCTGCGGCTGCGGGATAGTTCTGCGCGGATGAGGGACACGACCCATGCTGTCGCATGTGCATCTCGGTGTGTCCGATTTTCCCCGCGCGTTTGCGTTCTATTCCGCGTTGCTGCCGGAACTCGGCCTCGTACTCAAGTTTGCGGAACCCGAGAAAGGCTGGGCCGGCTGGATGCAGCCCGGCGCGCCGCGGCCGCTCTTTCTTGTCGGGCGCCCCTTTGACGGCAGGCCCGCCGCGCCCGGCAACGGCCAGATGATGGCGCTGCTTGCGGCGGACCGGCCGATGGTCGAACGGGTGCATGCCCGTGCGCTGATGCTCGGGGCTCGCGACGAGGGGACGCCGGGCCTGCGGCCGCACTATCATCCGAACTACTATGGCGCCTATTTCCGCGATCCCGATGGCAACAAGCTGTGCGTGTGCTGCCACGATCCGGTCGCCCCGTAGCGGGCCGCCTGTGCGCGGTTTGCCACCGCGCCTATCTGCCGCCATCCGATCCGGGCTAAAGTGACCCCGATAGATATACCCGAGTCGGATCGACCATGCCCCTGCGACTGCTCCCCTCCACGCTGGTCGACCGCATCGCTGCCGGCGAGGTGGTCGAGCGGCCGGCGGCGGCGTTGAAGGAACTGGTCGAGAATGCGCTCGATGCCGGTGCCACCCGCATCGAGGTGGTGATCGACGGTGGCGGTCGGCGGCTCCTGCGCGTCACCGATGACGGCCACGGCATGGACGCCGATGACCTCGCTCTGGCGGTGGAGCGGCACGCCACGTCGAAGCTCGACGGCGAGGACCTTCTGTCCATCGCGACGCTGGGGTTTCGCGGCGAGGCGCTGCCCTCGATCGGGTCGGTCGCGCGGCTCGCCATCACGAGCCGTCCGCAGGGCGCGCCGCACGCCCACGAGATCCGGGTGGAAGGCGGGGTGAAGGCGCCGGTCCGGCCGGCCGCGCTCGGCTTCGGTACGCGGGTCGAGGTGCGCGATCTTTTCTTCGCGACGCCGGCGCGGCTCAAATTCCTGAAATCGGAACGGGCCGAGACGGCGGCGGCGGTCGACGTGGTGCGGCGCCTCGCGCTCGCCCGCCCCGACGTGGCGTTCACGCTGGTGGCCGACGAACGCGCACCTGTCACCTGGCCCGCCTGCGGCACCGATGCGGCGGCCCGGCGCGCGCGCATCGCTGCCGTGCTCGGCGCGGATGTCGCCGCCAACGCGCTCGATGTCGAGGGCTGGCGCGAGGGGTCGTCGCTGGCCGGGATCGCCGGATTGCCGACTTTTTCCCGTGCCAACTCGCTCGCCCAGTATCTGTTCGTGAATGGCCGGCCGGTGCGCGACAAGGTGCTGGTGGGCGCCGTCCGCGCGGCCTACGCCGATCTCCTGCCCCCCGACCGTCACCCGGTGACGGCGCTGTTTCTCGCGCTGGATCCGCGCGAGGTCGATGTGAACGTCCATCCGGCCAAGACCGAGGTGCGCTTTCGCGACGCCGGCCTTGTGCGCGCGCTGATCGTGCGGACGCTGGGCGATGCGATGGCGCGCGCGGTGCCGCGAACCGCGACATCATCGGCGGACCGTTTTGCCGCGCTGGCCCGGCCGGCCGAGGCCGTGCCGCGCGCGGGCGGCTATGACTGGTCGCGCTCCTTTGCGGCACCCGCCGGCTGGGCGTCGCCGGCTCCCGCCGCCATGCCGGGATTTGCCGAACCCGCGCAGGCCGCCTTCGACGTCGGCGACCTCGCGCTGGCACCGGCCGCCGACAGCCGTGCGGATAGCGCGCCGCCGGCGCCCGAAGCGATGGACCGCCCGCTCGGCGCGGCCCGGGCCCAGCTCCACCAGAACTACATCGTCGCCCAGTCACGCGATGGCATGGTGATCGTCGATCAGCATGCCGCGCATGAGCGCATCGTCTATGAGCGGCTGAAGGCGGCGATGGAGCGCGACGGCCTCGCGCGGCAGATGCTGCTGGTGCCGCTCGTGGTCGATCTCGATCCGGCCGATGCGGCGCGCCTCGGCGATCGGGCCGATGCGCTGGAGCGGCTGGGGCTGGTGATCGAGCCGTTCGGGCCGGGGGCGCTGCTCGTGCGCGAGACGCCGGCCTTGCTGGGCGATGCGGATATCGGCGCACTCGTGCGCGACCTCGCCGAGCACGCCGCCGAATGGGACGATGCGCTGCCGCTGGAGCGCCGTCTCCTGCATGTTGCGGCCACCATGGCCTGCCACGGCTCGGTACGATCCGGCCGGCGGCTGAAGCCGGAGGAGATGAACGCCCTGCTGCGCGAGATGGAAGAAACCCCCAACGCCGCCCAGTGCAACCACGGCCGGCCCACCTTCATCACGCTGTCGCTCGCCGACATCGAGAAGCTGTTCGCCAGGCGATGAGTGCTCCACGATGAGCATCGCTCCTCCAGAGGGCCATCCCCGCAGCTGGTACGCGGCCAGCACGCCGCCGTTGGCGCCGCTCCCGGCGCTGGCCGGGCGGGTGCGCGTGGATGTCTGCGTCGTCGGCGGCGGCTATACCGGCCTGTCGGCGGCGCTGCATCTCGCCGAGGCGGGGTTCGATGTCGTCCTGCTCGAAGCCTCGCGCCTCGGCTCGGGCGCTTCCGGCCGCAATGGCGGGCAGATCCATTCCGGCCAGCGCCGCGATCAGGACTGGATCGAGGCGCGCATGGGGCTTGATGACGCGCGCAAGCTCTGGGATCTGGCGGAGGAGGCGAAACGGCACCTCCACGCCCTGATCGCGCGGCTGCGGATCGAGTGCGACCTGCGCTCGGGCCTCATCGTGGCCGACCACAAGCCCGGCTTCGTCGCTCATTCCCATGCCTATGCCCGCAAGCTCAACGAGGTGTACGGCTATGCCGACGCCGCCCCGCTGTCGCGCGAGGAACTGAGGGCGCTGGTCGGCTCCGACGCCTATTTCGGCGGCATGATCGATCATGGCGGCGGCCATCTGCACCCTCTGGCGCTGGCCTTTGGCCTGGCGCGGGCGGCGCAGGCGGCCGGCGCCCGGCTCTTCGAGAACTCCCGCGCTGTCCGCATCCGCGAAGAGGCGAAGGTGGTTGTCGACACCGTGTCCGGATCGGTTGAGGCCGACTGGGTGCTCGAATGCGGCGACGGTCTGCAGGACGGTCTCGACGCCCGGGTCGATACCCATGTCATGCCGATCGCCAACTACATCGCCGCTACCGAGCCCCTCGGCGAGCGGGCGGCCGCGATCATCGTCAATGACGCGGCGGTCGCCGACAGCCGCTTTGTCGTCAACTATTACCGCCTCAGCCGCGACGGCCGCCTGCTGTTCGGCGGCGGCGAGACCTACACGCGGCGGCTGAAGGCCGATCCGGGCGCTTTCGTGCGGCCCTATATGCTGAAGATCTTCCCGCAGCTCGCGGATGTACGCATCGATTATGGCTGGGGCGGTATCCTCGGCATCACCATGACCCGTATGCCGTTCGTGCGCAGGCTGGGTCCGCGCGTGCTCGCGGCGGCGGGGTATTCGGGGCAGGGGGTCATGCTCGCGCCGTTCTTCGGCAGCATCCTCGCCAATGCCGTCGCCGGCGAACTCGGCCGCTTCGATCTCCTCGCGAGGCTTCCGGTGCCGCCCTTCCCTGGCGGAAAAGTGATGCGCTGGCCGTTGCTTGCCGCGGGCATGAGCTATTACGCCCTGCGCGACCGGCTTTGAGGATTGGCTGTTGCTGGAACTGGAACAGTATGCCCGGGAGGCGCTGGCCTTCGTCGAGGCCCATGCGCACTGGGCGCCCTATATCGCCTTCGCGCTGGCCTTCGGCGAATCCTTCGCCGTGCTGTCGCTGCTGTTTCCTGCGACCTTCGTGCTGATCGGCCTCGGCCCGATCATCGAAGCCGGCGGCATCGCCTTCCTGCCGGTCTGGGCGGGAGCGGCGATCGGCGCGACGCTGGGCGACGCCATTTCCTACGGTATCGGCCATTATTTCAAGGATGGGGTGAGGCGCTTCTGGCCGCTGTCGCGCCATCCCCAGATGATCGACCGCGGCGAGCGCTTCTTTCACCGCTTCGGCACGTGGAGCGTGTTTCTCGGGCGCTTCTTCGGGCCGCTGCGCGCGGTGGTGCCGCTGATCGCCGGCATGTTCGCCATGCCGCACTTCCTGTTCCAGATGGCCAACATCGCCTCGGCCATGGTCTGGGCCTTCGTGCTGCTGGCGCCCGGCGCGGCGGCCATGAAGTTCTGGACCGGCGGCTGAAACGCACATGGCCGGGACGAGCCCGGCCATGACGTCGTTTCGGAAGGTCGATGAGGCTCAGTTCTTGGCCTTGTCGACCAGCTTGTTCTTGCCGATCCACGGCATCATGCCGCGCAGCTTCTCGCCGACCTGCTCGATCTGGTGGGCGTCGTTGACGCGGCGGATGCCCTTGAAGCGGGCGGCGCCGGCGCGATACTCCTGCATCCATTCGGAGGTGAACTTGCCGGTCTGGATGTCCTTCAGGACGCGCTTCATCTCTTCCTTGGTCTCGGCGGTGATGATGCGCGGGCCGGAGACGTACTCGCCCCACTCGGCGGTGTTGGAGATCGAGTAGTTCATGTTGGCGATGCCGCCCTCATAGATGAGGTCGACGATCAGCTTCACCTCGTGCAGGCACTCGAAATAGGCCATCTCCGGGGCGTAGCCGGCTTCCACCAGCGTCTCGAAGCCGGCGCGGATCAGCTCGACGAGGCCGCCGCACAGCACGACCTGCTCGCCGAACAGGTCGGTCTCGCACTCTTCCTTGAAGGTGGTCTCGATGATACCCGAGCGGCCGCCGCCCACGCCCGAGGCGTAGCTAAGGCCGAGGTCGAGCGCGTTGCCCGAGGCGTCCTGGTGAACGGCGACGAGGCACGGCACGCCGCCGCCCTTCTGGTATTCGCCGCGCACGGTGTGGCCCGGGCCCTTGGGGGCGATCATCAGCACGTCGACGGTCGACTTCGGCTCGATCAGGCCGAAATGCACGTTGAGGCCGTGGGCGAAGGCGATGGCGGCGCCGTCGCGGATATTCGGGGCGATCTCGTCGCGCCAGATGTCGGCCTGCAGCTCGTCCGGGGTGGCCATCATCATCAGGTCGGCCCACTTGGCGGCCTCGGCGACGGTCATCACCTTGAGGCCGTCGGCCTCGACCTTCTTGGCGGTCGCCGAGCCGGGCTTCAGGCCGACGGCGATGTCCTTGATGCCGGAATCCTTGAGGTTCAGCGCATGCGCGCGGCCCTGGCTGCCATAGCCGATGATGGCGACCTTCTTGCCCTTGATGAGGTTCAGGTCGGCGTCGCGATCATAGTAAACGCGCATGGGTGTCTCCTGTCGTCACGCGTTGATCTTGTCCCGGCCCGGTGCATGGTCGCCGGTGCCGTAGAGGGCGAGGAACTGGTCGGTGGCGCGCGCCGCGTCGCGCTCGATGTCGTGAGGCGCCGGCGTCAGGGCGTCGCCCAGCAGCAGGCGGATCTGGACGTCGCGGCCGACGAGGCCGAGAAAGGTCCGGAACGCGGTCTCGGTATCGTCAAAGGCGATCAGTCCGGCATCGCGACCGGCGTCGAGCACGGGTTTGAGCCGCTCGCCGATCGCGAACCGCCCGTTCGCCAGCACGATGGCGCCGAGATTGGAGCCTTTCGCGCCGGCCTGGGCGATGGCGAAGCGGTTCAAGGCGATCGATGTCGGGCTCGCGATCACCGAGAGCCAGTTGGCGGCGAAGCGCACGAGGCTGTCGCGCAGGGCCGAGACGTCGAGCGTCTGGCGGTCGTAATTGCCCGCCCGCACCTTTGAGGCTTGCCAGCGGACGGTGGCGGTCAGCAGCCCGTCGCGATCGCCGAACCACTTGTAGAGGCTTTCCTTGGAGCAGCTCGCCTTGCGGGCCACCGCCGTCATGGTGACCTCGCCCCCGCGCTCGACCATCAGCGCGAGCACGGCGTCGAGAACGGCCTGTTGCCGTTCTGTCAGCTCGGTTTCGCCAAGGGCAGGGGGTGGGAGCATGGGCGCTGCGAGCGGCTCAGGGGTGCGTACCGTACGTTACGGTTCCCTCTACAGCAGTGTACCTGCCCTCGCAAGGGCTTTCGCTCGGTCCCGATGGGAGGGGGGCGGAAGGGCCCGTTATGGCCGGTCCGCCCACGTTCACATCGGCTCCGGGCCGCGCCCGATGGCGGCGACGCCGGTGCGGGAGACCTCGACCAGGCCCAGCGGCTCCAGCAGCGACACGAACTGGTCGATCTTGTCCGGCTTGCCGGTGATCTCGAAGACAAAGCTCTCGAGCGTCGTGTCCACGGTGCGGGCGCGGAAGGATTCCGCGATCAGCAGGGCCTCCTGCCGGATCTCGCCCTTGCCCCGCACTTTGATCAGAGCGAGTTCTCGCTCGACCGCCTTGCCGACGACCGTGAGATCGACGACGCGGTGCACCGGCACGAGCCGGTCGAGCTGGCTCTTGATCTGCTCGATGATCGGCGGCGCGCCGGTGGTCACCACGGTGATGCGCGACAATTTGGAATCGTGGCTCACCTCCGAGACGGTCAGGCTGTCGATGTTGTAGCCGCGGCCGGAGAACAGGCCGACGATGCGGGCAAGCACGCCCGGCTCGTTGTCGACCAGCAGCGAGAGGGTGTGGCGCTCGATCGGTTCGTTATGGGAGGGCATCGGTGAACTCGGGGAAACAGAGGGACATGCCCCTCTCCCCGGCAGGGAGAGGGTTGGAGTGGGGCCGTGACGCTCCGCCGCGCCGTCGTCTCGCCGACCCGCTGCGCGTGCTCCCTCTCCCCGGCGGGGAGCGGGAACGACGAGCAAGGCGTCTGACGGCCGCCGGGAACCGTCACACCAGCATCTTGCCTTCCTCGTCGATCGCCTCGTCCAGCGCCGCCGCGTTGTCGGGCAGGATCATCTCGTTGTGGCCCTTGCCCGAGGGGATCATCGGCAGGCAGTTCTCCTTCTGGTCGACCAGGCAGTCGAACAGAACGGGCCGATCGATGGCGATCATCTCCTGGATCGCCGCGTCGAGGTCGCCGGGCCGGGTGCAGCGCAGGCCGACGCCGCCATAGGCCTCCGCCAGCTTGACGAAGTCGGGCAGCGATTCCGAATAGGAGTGCGAGTAGCGCCCGCCATGCAGCAGGTCCTGCCACTGCCGCACCATGCCCATATACTCGTTATTGAGCACGAAGATCTTGACCGGCAGGTTGAACTGCAGCGCGGTCGACAGCTCCTGCAGGCACATCTGGATCGAGGCCTCGCCGGCGATGTCGATGACCAGGCTACCCGGATGTGCCACCTGCGCGCCGATCGCGGCCGGCAGGCCGTAGCCCATCGTGCCGAGGCCGCCCGAGGTCATCCAGCGGTTCGGTTCCTCGAAATGGAAGTGCTGCGCCGCCCACATCTGGTGCTGGCCGACTTCCGTGGTGATGTAGACGTCCTTCTCCTTCACCGCCTCATAGAGGCGCTGGATCGCGTATTGCGGCTTGATGATCGCGTCGGAATTCTGGAAGGACAGCGACTTGCGCGCCCGCCAGCGGTCGATCTGGCCCCACCAGGAAGCCAGCGCCCGGCGGTCCGGCTCCACCTTCGTCGCCCGCCACAGCGTCAGCATGTCCTCGAGGACATGGGCGACGTCGCCGATGATCGGCAGGTCGACCTTGACGTTCTTGTTGATGGAGGAGGGGTCGATGTCGATGTGGATCTTCTTCGAGTCCGGCGAGAAGGCGTCGATCCGCCCGGTGATGCGGTCGTCGAAGCGCGCGCCGATGCACACCATGACGTCGCAGTCATGCATCGCCATGTTGGCTTCGTAGGTGCCGTGCATGCCCAGCATGCCGAGCCACTGCTTGTCCGAGGCCGGGAAGGCGCCGAGCCCCATCAGCGTCGAGGTGACCGGATAGCCCGACAGGCGCGCGAACTCGCGCAGCAGCTGGCTCGCGCGCGGGCCGGAATTGATGACGCCGCCGCCGGTGTAGAACACCGGGCGCTTCGCCTTGGCGATGAGGTCGACCGCGGCCTTGATCTTCTCCGGGTCGCCCTTCAGGCGCGGCTGATAGGTCTTGTGCTGGATGTTCTCGGGGCCGACATAGAGGCCCTTGGCGAACTGGACATCCTTGGGGATGTCGACCACGACCGGGCCGGGCCGGCCGTTCTGCGCGACGTAGAACGCCTCGTGCAGCACGCGGGCGAGGTCGTTGACGTCCCGGACGAGATAGTTGTGCTTGGTGCAGGGCCGGGTGATGCCGACCGTGTCGCACTCCTGGAAGGCATCCGAGCCGATCAGATGGGTCGGGACCTGGCCGGTGATGCAGACGACCGGGATGGAATCCAGCAGCGCGTCGGTGAGACCGGTGACCGCGTTGGTGGCGCCGGGACCCGAAGTGACCAGCACGACGCCGACCTTGCCGGACGAGCGGGCATAGCCCTCCGCCATGTGCACCGCGCCCTGCTCGTGCCGCACCAGCACGTGCTGAACCTGGTTCTGGTGGAACATCGCGTCATAGATCGGCAGGACCGCGCCGCCGGGATAGCCGAACATGTGCTCGACGCCCTGGTCGATGAGGGCCTGCATCACCATTTCGGCGCCGGTCATCTCGCGCATCATGGTCCTGCTCCTTGTGTACGCTCGTTCGTGTGTCGTGTTCGGGGTCCAGAAAATCAAAAGGCCCCGTCAGGGGCCATGTCGCGCGTCACCGTTGAGCGGAGATGCCGTCAGGCAGTCTCCGCGGCGACGCGCCGTCCTACGATAATAAGCGAAACATTCTTGCGCATCGGGGCGCCGCTCCTGCGTAAAGTTGCGCGACCTGTACAAGCGCGGGCCGCGCCCGTCAAGCCACGTGCCGACATTTGCGCAGCCTGCCGTGCAATCAGGCACTTTTCGTGGCGGAACGGGGCCGCTATACCGCATTGCAGCGTCCTGATGGGCGCGGTGGAGGTCGGGCGTCATGTCGCAGATGCGGCTCGTCATCGTCGGTGCCGGTGGGCGCATGGGGCGCACGCTGATCCGCGCCATCGCGGAAGCGCCGGATCTTGAACTCGCCGGCGCCATCGAGCCTGCCGGCAGCCCGCATCTCGGAACGGATGCCGGCGTCCTTGCCGGCCTGCCGCCGCTGGGCGTCACGGTCACCGAGGATGCGCTGCCGCTCTTCGCCAAGGCGGAAGGCGTCATCGATTTCACCATACCCGCCGCCTCGCTCGTCTTCGCCGCTCTCGCGGCCCAGGCGCGCATCGTGCACGTGATCGGCACGACCGGCTTCTCGCCGGCGGACGAGGCCCGGATCGAGGCGGCCGCCCGCCACGCCGTCATCGTCAAGTCCGGCAATATGAGCGTCGGCGTCAACCTGCTGGCGGCGCTGGTGAAACGCGTGGCGGCGACGCTCGACGACAGCTTCGACGTCGAGGTGGTGGAGATGCACCACAATCGCAAGATCGACGCGCCGTCCGGTACCGCTCTGCTGCTCGGCAAGGCGGCGGCCGAGGGGCGCGGCGTCGATCTCGCGACGCATGGCGTGTTCGAGCGCTACGGCGAGACCGGTGCCCGCCGGCCGGGCGATATCGGCTTCGCCACGCTGCGCGGGGGCACCGTGGTGGGTGAGCACAACGTCATCTTCGCCGGGACGGCGGAACGCATCGAACTCGCTCACAAGGCCGAGGACCGCATGATCTTTGCCCGCGGCGCCCTCGCCGCCGTCCGCTGGGCGCGCGGCCGCAAGCCCGGGCTCTATTCCATGGCCGACGTACTCGGCCTCGCCGATATCTGACCCGGAGAGCACCCCCATGTCCGAGCACCTTCTCGTTCTCGTCCGCCACGGCCAGAGCGAATGGAACCTGAAGAACCTCTTCACCGGCTGGCGGGACCCGGACCTGACACCGCTCGGCGTCGAGGAGGCCAAGGCCGCCGGCCGCCGCCTGAAGGCGGACGGCTACCAGTTCGACGTCGCGTTCACATCGGCCCTGAGCCGTGCCCAGAAGACGCTCGACCTCGCACTCGCCGAGATGGGCCAGACCGGCCTGCCCATCATCCGCGACCAGGCGCTGAACGAGCGCAACTACGGCGACCTTAACGGTCTCAACAAGGACGATGCCCGCGCCAAGTGGGGCGAGGAGCAGGTGCATGTCTGGCGCCGCTCCTACGACGTGCCCCCGCCCGGTGGCGAGAGCCTGAAGGACACCATCGCCCGGGCGCTGCCCTATTACGTCACCGAAATCCTGCCCCGCGTCCTGCGCGGCGAGCGGGTGCTGGTGGCGGCGCACGGCAACTCGCTGCGCGCGCTGATCATGGTGCTGGAGAAGCATTCGCCGGAGAGCATCATGAAGCGCGAACTCGCAACCGGCGTGCCGGTGATCTACCGCCTCAACGCGGACTCGACCGTCGCCAGCAAGATCGACCTCGCCGGCTGAGGCCGAGGCGCCCCGTCGTCAGCGCGGGGCGCCGATCACCTGACCGGCCTCCCAGCCGAGTATGGCGCGCTTGCGGGTGAGGCCCCAGTGATAGCCGGTCAGATCGCCGTTCTTGCCAAGCACGCGATGGCAGGGAACGACGAAGCTGATCGGGTTCTTGCCCACCGCCGCGCCGACCGCCCGCGCCGCCTTGGGCTTCTCGATCCGTCCGGCGATGGTGGAATAGGTGGTCGCCTTGCCCATCGGGATGCGCATCAGCGTCTCCCAAACCCGTACCTCGAAGTCGGTGCCGATGAAGACGATCCGCAGCGGGTTGTCGGGGCTCCAGGTCCGACAGTCGAAAATCCGGGCGGCGTAGGGGCCGGTCGCGACGGGATCCTCGACATAGAGCGCATTCGGCCAGCGCCGGCGCATGTCGGCCAGCGCGGCGTCCTCTTCGCCCTCGTCGGCAAAGGCGAGGCCGCACAGGCCGCGCGGCGAGACCATGGCCAGCGCCATGCCGAAGGGGGAGGGATGAAAGCCCCAGCGGATCACCAGTCCGGCGGCACCGGTCTTCCATTCGCCCGGCGAGAGCGACTCGTGGACGACGAAGAGGTCGTGCAGCCGCCCTGGACCGGAAAAGCCGAGCTCGTAGGCGGCATCGAGCACATTGTCGCTTTCCGAAAGGACCCGCCGGGCGGCGTCGAGCGTCACCGCCTGAAGGAAGTCCTTGGGCGACAGCCCGCACCAGCGGCGGAACAGGTCGGTCAGGGCGCGTGGCGTCACCCCGGCGGCGAGTGCGATGGACTCGACCTCGGGCTGGTCGCGGAAATGCGTGTTCACGAAAGCGACCGCTTTGCGCACGACCTCGTAGTCGGCGGCGGCTATGTGCAGTGGCGAGGCGGTCTCGAAATTCGGCGCAAGCATGGCATCTTCTCCTGATCGCGCCGATCCAACCTCCGCCGCCGCCGGGGCGCCACCCGATTTCGACGCCGTCAGCCTGCCGGCGTCATCGCCGGGCCCTGTCCGCGCCGCGCTCATGGTTCGCTGAGCGGCACGCCGCGCTTGGCCTGTGCCAGAGCGAGGCCGAGCCCTGTGCTGAGGTCCTCCTTCGCCTGCGGGTGCAGGAAGCTTCCCACCTCCGTGGGCGTTCCGCGCGATTGCAGCAGCACCCGCATCAGGCCGAACTCCTCATGGCGGTCGGCGTGAAGCCGCGTCCACAGCGGGTTCATTTCCGTGTCCCTCGCCCGACCGGCGGGATCGACCTTGCGCACCAGCAGGCGGCTGGGCGTCATGGTGATCTCTTCGCGGGCGCGGGCCGCGCGGAAATTCATCCGGAAGGCGATGTAGATCGCCAGCACGTCAAGGCCGAAGAAGCCGAAGATCGGCCAGGCGCCCATCATCAGGAAGGCAAGCCCGCAGACGAAGCTCACCAGCGCCACGAAGGCCATGACCACGGCGAAGCCGCGCCGGCCGAGCGAGCGGTGGGGCTGGAGCGTCGCCTCGTAGAGCAGCGGCTCGGGCGATGGTTCATGGCGGCGGCTGGCGAGGTCCATGGGCCATCAGTATAAGGGATGAATGGCAAAGGCGACGTCGGGAAAAATGGGCCGCACGCGTTCCTCAGGCAAGCCCACGGCAAGCGATTCTCCAAGCGGTAAGGGCGTGAGCGCGCGACAGACGCGAGCCAAGGCTGCCCCGCCCGAACATCTGTCCCAGCCGCCGCTGCCCGACCGGCCCGCAACGGCCAAGCCCAGGCCGGCGAAGCGTTTGGCTTCTCCGAAGGGAGATGTCGAGGTCGTATCCAGTGGTTCCTCCGCCGGTGGACTGTCCGAAGAAGCGCCACGCCCGCGCCGGCGCGCGGTAGCGAACGCGGCGGCCGCCGCGTCGGGGCGGCACATACGCCGCTGGTCGGCGGCGGACGTCGTGACCGCCTTCACCCGGTTCGAGGAGGCCGATCCGGAACCGAAGGGCGAACTCGAGCACACCGATCCCTACACGCTGCTCGTCGCGGTGGTGCTGTCCGCGCAGGCGACCGATGTCGGCGTGAACAAGGCGACGCGGGGCCTGTTCGCCGCCGCGCCGACGCCCGCGGCGATGGTCGCGCTCGGCGAGGAGGGCGTTGCGCGCCATATCCGCACGCTCGGGCTCTATCGCGGCAAGGCCAAGAACGTGGTCGAACTGTCCCGCCTGCTGATCGAGCGCCACGGGAGCGAGGTGCCCCAGGATCGGGTGGCGCTGGAGGCTCTGCCGGGTGTCGGTCGCAAGACGGCCAATGTGGTTCTGAACATAGCCTTCGGGGAGCTGACCATCGCGGTCGACACCCATCTCTTCCGGGTCGCCAACCGCACCGGCCTTGCCCCCGGCGCCACGCCGGCCGAAGTGGAGGCGGGGCTGGAACGGGCCATTCCGGACCGCTTCAAGCGCCACGCCCATCACTGGCTGATCCTGCATGGGCGCTATGTCTGCAAGGCGCGGGCCCCGGAATGCCCGCGCTGCCTCATCGCGGATTTGTGCCGATGGCCCGAGAAGACGCCCCCGGCAACCCCGAGGCCGCTGGCGGGCGGGTGAGCTTCTTGTGAAGCCGCACCATGAACAGCGTGGCGAAGACCGGCGTCACCAGGTTCAGGATCGGGATCGACACCACCAGCGCGATGATCAGCCCGGCGATGAAGATGCTCACCGCGTGCTGGCGCCTGAGCGCCCGCGCCGCGTCCTCGGAGCGGTAGCGCATCGCCGCGAGCTGAAAATACTCGCGCCCCAGCAGGTAGCCATTGGCAACGTAGAAGACGACGAGGTTCACCCCGGGCACCAGCAGCAGAAGCAGGGCCAGGATGTTCACCGCCACGACGACGCCGAAGAACTTGATGGCGAGGAAGATCGAGCGGGCGACGGGCAGCGCCTCGCCGACCGGCTCACCCGGAAAATCGGTGCGCTCGACCTGCTCGGCGACATCGTCGAGGAACAGTCCGGCGATCAGCGAGGTCACCGGCGGCACGAGGAATACGCCGCCGACGAGGATGCCAAGCACCGCCACGATGTTGAGCAGCAGCTCGGCCCAGCCGTAGGAAAGCTGGACGAAGTGGGTCAGTGCGGTATGCGCGACGATGCCCAGCACGATGATCAGACCTATCGCAAGGCCGATCGAGCGCAGCAGCACCCGGCGGAACTCCGGCGAGAAGGTCTGGGCAAAGGCGCGCAGGGCGGCGTCGAGCATGGCGGATTCCGGCAAGGGGCGCGGCCGATCCGCGCGGAGACTAGGTGGGGGCCGGCCCCGGTCGACTCAAGTATCGGAACCGACTCATAAATTTTCGCCGATTCGGCGCCGGGGCACTTGCCATCAGACGGCGGCTCTCGGTATCCCGATTCGTTCTCGTCGAACAGAACGTGAATCAGATCAACGGCTTGGGTCGGTCGTCCCGCGTCAACGCAACGTTCGGCGGTGCGGCAATGGCGCTTCGCCTCGCTGCATGGGGCATGCTAGCGTGCCGCTCCCCGCGAGTTCCAGCCATCATGACCAGCACCGCCATCACCCGCCGCGCCCTTCTCGCCGCTGGCCTCGCTGCCGCCGGCTCGGGAAGCGCACGCGCGCAGGCCATTCTCCAGGTCAACGACGTTGATGTGGCGATCGTTGGGGGAGGCGCCGCCGGCATCGCCGCCGCCCGGCGGATCGTGGCGGCCGGCCGGACCTGCCTGCTGATCGAAGCCGCGGCGAAGCTCGGCGGCCGGGCTCGGACCGAATCGCCGTTCGGAATGCCCTTCGACCTCGGCGCCGCCCAGATGGCGGAAGAGGACAATCCGCTCGTGGCGGCGGCGAAGGCGGATGGTCGCGATCTCGTCGATCTCCCGGCCTCCCGGCGGCTGTATGTCGACGGCCGCGAGGCCCGGGACAGCGCCTATGACGCCTTCGCCGTCGCCCTGGGCCGCGCGAGGCGCGCCATTGCGGCGACCGCCGATGCCGGGCGCGACGTGGCCGCGGCGCGCGCCTTGCCCGATCTGGGTGCCTGGGGGGCGACGGTCGAGGCGACGCTGGGGCCGCTCGGCTGCGGGCGGACACTCGCCAACGTCTCGGCGGTTGACTTTGCACGCCGGGAGACCCCGCCGGGCGCGGTCGGCAGCCCGCAGGGCATGGGCGCCCTGCTGGAGCAGCTCGGCGCGGGATTGAATCAGCGCATCGGAACCCGCGTGTCGCGCATCGACGTATCGACGCGGGGCGTCACGCTGGAGGCGGGGGGCACCGTCCGCGCCCGCGTGGTCATCGTCGCCCTGCCGGCCGCTGTGCTGGCGGCGGGGGCGATACGGTTCGGCGCGGGCCTGCCGGCGCGGTTGCAGGCCGCCTTCCCGCGCCTGCCATCCGGGCTCATGGAGCGGGTCGGCTTCCTGCTGCCGGGCAATCCGCTCGTGCTGCAGCCCAATGAGACGGTGCTCGCCCGCGCGAGCGCCGCGCCCGCTGCGTTCCTTCAGGCCCGCGTCGGGGGAACGGACCTTCATGTGCTCACCTTTGGTGCCGACGTGGCCGCCTCGATCGCCGCGAACGGCGAGACGGCGGGGCTGAAGGCGGCGCAGGACTTCATCGGCCAGACCTTCGGCACGGCGAACGGCGCCCGCATCACCAAGGTGGTGGCCTCGCGCTGGTCGACCGATCCGCTGGTGCGGGGCGCGATGGCCGTCGCGGCGCCGGGTGCCGGTGCGGTCCGGCGCCTTTTCGCCGAGCCGGCCGGACGCCTCATCTTCGCCGGCGAATACACCCACGAGACGCTCTGGGGCACGCTCGCGGGCGCCTGGAGTTCGGGCGAACGGGCGGCCGACCAGGCCCTCAGGATGGCCGGGGGGCCGTCCTGACCAGGATGCCTCCTCGACCGGCCGTCATCTAGGCGGGCGCCCGGTCCATCTGCTACATGTCTGCCACTGGCCTCAGGATCAGGCGGCGATGAGGAGCCGATGAAGCAAGCATCCAGCCTCTATCCGGCAAAGCTCAGCAAGAAGCGGGCGCGCTTCGAGAAGAGCCGTGCCGTGCTCCAGCGCAAGAAGCTGCCGGTCGGCCACCCCTATTACAGCCTCCCGATCTGGACACCCTACAGCTTCGCCCGGTTGTTCGGCTGGCTGCAGGGGCTTCGCGCCAGGCGCAAGAAGAAGCAGCTGGCGCAGTATCTGGAGACCTTCACCAAATAGGCGGCGCGCGCGGCGCCGCCGGCCGGCGGCCTACTCGGCCGGCACCGTCGCGCCCTTGGGTCTCGGCCCGAACCGCAGCACCAGCGCGCGGATCGCGACATAGAACACCGGCGTCAGGAACAGGCCGAAGAAGGTCACGCCCAGCATCCCGAAGAACACCGCCGTGCCGAGCGCCTGACGCATCTCCGCACCGGGGCCGACCGCGATGGCGAGCGGCACCACGCCGAGGATGAAGGCGAAGGCGGTCATCAGGATCGGCCGCAGCCGCAGCCGCGCCGCCTCGACAATAGCCTCGACCGGCGTGCTGCCGCTGCGCTGCTCCGCCTCGCGGGCGAACTCGACGATGAGGATCGCGTTCTTGGCGGCGAGGCCGACCAGCACGACGAGGCCGATCTGGGTCAGGATGTTGTTGTCCTGCCCCCGCCACATCACCCCGAGCAGGGCGGAGAGCACGCTCATCGGCACGATCAGGATGATCGCGATCGGCAGCGACCAGCTCTCATACTGAGCGGCGAGCACCAGGAACACGAACAGCACCGACAGCCCGAAGATGAACACCGCCGTATTGCCGGTGGTGCGCTCCTGATAGGCGAGTTCGGTCCATTCGAAGCTCATCCCGGTCGGGAGCACCTCGCGCGCGAGCTGCTCCATGGTCTCGAGCGCCTGGCCGGAGGAGATGCCGGTCGCCGGGTTGCCCTGCAGCGGCACCGAGGTGAACATGTTGTAGCGCTGCACGAGGTCGGGGCCGGTGGTGTTCTGGATGCGCACCAGCGTGCCCAGCGGCACCAGCGCGCCGGTGGAGGAGCGCACGCGCAGGCGGCTGACGTCGTCCGGCTCGATGCGGAACGCCTGGTCGGCCTGCGCCCGCACCTGGTAGACGCGGCCGAAGGCGTTGAAGTCGTTCACATAGGCGGAGCCCAGATTGACCTGCAGCGTCTCGAAGATGTTGGCGATCGGCACGTTGAGCACCCGCGCCTTCTGCCGGTCGATCTCCAGATAGACCTGCGGCGTGCCGGCGGTGAAGGTGGTGTAGACGCCGGCGAGGTTCGGGTTCTGCCGGGCCCGGCCCATCAGTTCGTAGGTCGAGGCCAGCACCCGGCCGACATCGGCGCCGGCCCGCTCCTGCACCTGCATCTTGAAGCCGCCGGCATTGCCGACACCGCGCACGGGCGGAGGCGGCACGGCAATGATGAACGCCTCCTCGATCGCCTGCATGCGCACGAACAGGTCCTTGATGATGCTGTCCGCGCTCTGCCCGTGCTTGAGCCGCTCCTCGAACGGCTCGAAGCCGACGAACACCGCCGCCGCGTTGGTGGCGTTGGTGAAGGTCGCGCCCGAGAAGCCGGCGAAGGCGACCGCGTTCTTGGCGCCCGGCGTCTCGTGCACGAGTTCGCTCACCCGGCGCGTCACCGCGTCGGTGCGCGACAGCGAGGCCCCGTCGGGCAACTGGATGACGACGATGGCATAGCCCTGGTCGAGCGTCGGGATGAAGCCGCGCGGCACATGATCGACCACCCATACCGTCCCGGCCAGGAGGCCGGCATAGATCGGCAGCACCAGCAGCTTGCGCTTCACCACGCCGCGCACCGTGCCGGCATAGCCGCGCGCGGCGGCGTCGAAGCCGCGGTTGAAACCGCGCGCCGCGCCGCCGAGGATCCGACCGAGAAGGCCGGCCGGCTTGCCATGGGCATGCGGCTTCAGCAGCATGGCGGCGAGCGAGGGCGACAGCGTCAGCGACACGAAGGCCGAGATCAGTGTCGACACCGCGATGGTGAGCGCGAACTGGCGGTAGAACTGGCCGGTGATCCCCGGAATGAAGGCGGTGGGCACGAACACCGCCGCCAGCACCAGCGCGATGGCGATCAGCGCGCCGCCCACCTCGTCCATCGTCACATGCGCGGCATCGCGGGGGGATAGCCCCGCCGAGATGTGGCGCTCGACATTCTCGACCACGACGATGGCGTCGTCGACGACGATGCCGATGGCGAGCACGAGGCCGAACAGGGTGAGCGTGTTCAGCGAGAAGCCGAACGCCGCCATGAAGGCGAAGGTGCCGATCAGCGAGACCGGGATGGCGATGATCGGGATGATCGCCGTGCGCCACGACTGCAGGAAGATGATGACGACGAGCACGACGAGGGCGACCGCCTCGTACAGGGTCTTGTAGACCTCGTTGACGGATTCGCCGATGAACTCGGTCGGGTTGTAGACGATGTCGTAGGCGAGACCCTGCGGGAAGTTCCGCTTCAGCCGCTCCATCGTCGCGATGATCTCGTCGGAGGTGCGCAGCGCGTTGGTGCCGGGCCGCTGGAAGATGGCGAGCGCGACCGCCGGATTGCCGTTCAGGTACGAGTTGGTGAAATAGTCCTGCGCGCCGAGCTCGACACGCGCGACATCGCCGACCCGCACCAGCCGGCCGTCTTCGGTCGAACGGACGATCACGTCGCGGAACTGCTCGGGGCTGTCGAAGCGGCCCTGCGTGGTGACGGTGAGCTGGAAGGCGTTGTCGGCCGGCGTCGGCTCCTGGCCCAGCGCGCCGCCCGAGACCTGCACGTTCTGCTCCTGGATGGCGCGGACGACATCGCCCGAGGTCATCGAGAAGGCGGCGAGCCGGTCGGGATCGAGCCAGATGCGCAGGCTGTACTGCCGCTCGCCGAACAGCTGCAGGTCGCCGACGCCCTCCAGCCGCAGCAATTCGTCGCGGATGTTGTTGCGCGCGTAGTTGGAGACGTAGAGCTGGCTCAGGCTGTTGTCCGGCGAGAGCATGTGCACGACCATCATCAGGTCGGGCGAGGACTTCTGCGCGGTGACACCGAGCCGGCGCACCTCTTCCGGCAGGCGCGGCTCGGCGATGGAGACGCGGTTCTGGACGAGCACCTGCGCCTCGTCGAGGTCGGTGCCGATCTTGAAGGTCACGGTCAGCGAGTAATTGCCGTCGCCGGTCGAATACGAGGACATGTAGAGCATATTCTCGACGCCGTTGATCTGCTGCTCCAGCGGCGTCGCGACGGTGGCGGCCACCGTCTTGGCGTCGGCGCCGGGATAGGCGGCGCGCACCACCACGGTCGGCGGCACGATCTCCGGATACTGCTCGACCGGCAGCGTGACATAGGCGATGGCGCCGACCAGCACCGTCACGATCGCCAGCACCATGGCGAAGACGGGCCGCTCGATGAAGGCATGGGAGAAGCGCATGGCTTCCTCCTCCGGCGATCGGGGAAAGGGGTCGGCAGGGCGCGGCGGCAAGGCCGCGCCGCTGTGCCGTGGCTCAGTTGCTCGCGGCCTGCCGTACGGGGGCGAGTTCGGTCACCTTCGGCTGGATCTGAACGCCCGGCTGAACCCGCGAAAGGCCGTTGACGACGATCCGCTCCTCGCCGGTGAGGCCGCCGCGCACGATGCGGTAGCCATCCGCGCGCGGGCCGAGCTGCACCGGCCGGGTGGAGACCTTATTGTCCTCGCCGACGACATAGACGAGGCGGCGATCCTGGTCGGCGATCAGCGCCTCGTCGGGCACCAGCACGGCATCATAGGGCTTCGAGGCGGGAAGGCGGATGCGGCCGAACAGGCCGGGGACGAGGGCGAGGTCCTTGTTCGGGAACACCGCCCGCCCGCGCATCGTGCCGCTGGCGGGATCGAGCCGGTTGTCGATGAAGTCGATATGGCCGGAGAGCGGCTTGTCGCTCTCGTCGGTCAGCGTGACGGTCACCGCCTCCGGCTTGCCGTTCTCCGCCGCCCGCTTGGTCGAGCCGCCGAGGAAGGACAGGAACGAGCGCTCGTCGACGTCGAAATAGAACTGGATCGGGTCGAGCGAGACGATGTTGACCAGCGTGGTGTCGTTGGCGGTGATGAGGCTGCCGACCGACACCATGCGCCGCGAGACGCGCCCGGAGATCGGCGCGCGTATCTCGGTGAATTCGAGGTCGAGCTGCGCACGGGTGAGGGCGGCATCCGCCCGGTCGAACTCAGCCTTGTTGGTATCGACCGTCTGCTTGCGCTGGTCGTAGATCTGCTGCGAGATGTTGTCGGTCCGGCGCAGATTGGCGGCGCGCTGGAGATCCGTGTCGGCGAAGCTCTGCCGCGCCTTCGCGGCCGTGACGGCGGCTTCCGCCTCCTGCAGGGCGGCCTTGTAGGTGCGCTGGTCGATGGTGAAGAGCAGGTCGCCCGCCTTCACCAGCGCGCCGTCTTCGAAATGCACCTTCGCGAGGTAGCCCCCGACCCGCGCCTTCAGGTCGACGCCATCCACCGCCTCGAAGCGGCCGATGAACTCGCTCCATTCGGTGATGTTCTTCACCACCGGCTTGGCGACGGTGACGGACGGCGCCCCCTGGGCATGAGCGAGATCCGGCACCAGCGCGCCGAGCAGGAGGGCGACGAGAACGGCGAACGGCCGGCCGGAGACGCGGCCGCCGCGGGAGCCGGGCACCAGAGCGGGGAACGGTGACATCTGCGTCTCCTCGATTCGGACGGCGGACACAGCGGCCGGCGGCGTCCCGTTCGAGGACGTGCCGGTCGGCCGGGCACCGACAGTTCCGGCGAACTAGTCCCGCCGGGTTGTACGGATTGTGAACGGAAGGGCGTAGAGCGCCCGTCACTAATATGTATCGAACGCTACAAATCGACTGTCGTGCGTGATCTGTCAAGTGACATACATAGCGATCGATAAATTATCAGTGTGCGGCGCACAAAGCTACCCCTGCGGAGGGCGCATCCCCGTCTTCGCCGGGTGATCCCGACACGGCCGACCGCATGGCCGATTGCCCATGGCCGACGAAATCGGGCGAGCGGTATCGTATGCATCTTTCCGCCCGCTCGCGCGTTGATGCTCCCGATCGGCCGTGACGTTGCCGCCATGCCCGGAACGGGCCACAATCGGGGGGCACGGGCGTCTGCACGGCGGGCGGCGTGGGAGGTAGGCATGAAGTGGGAAGATTACCGGCAGAGCGACAATGTCGAGGATCGCCGGGGACAGGGTGGCGGCTTCGGCGGCGGTTTCGGCGGCGGCGGACGCATGCGCGGCGGCGGCCTCGGCATCGGCGGGCTGATCGTGGTCGGCCTGATCGCCTGGGCGACCGGCATCAATCCGGCGGTCCTGCTGGGCGGGGCGGAAATCCTGTTCGGGGGCGGCTCGGGCTCGGCCCCCACCCAGCAGCAGACCAGCGCGCCGCGCGGCCAGGCCGGCGCCCCCAGCGACCAGCTGGGCAAGTTCGCCGCGACCGTGCTCGCCCAGACCGAGGATGTCTGGGTCCCGCTGTTCAAGGCCGAGGGGCGCACCTACCAGCCGCCCGGCATGGTGCTGTTCTCCGGCGCCACCCGCTCGGGCTGCGGCGCCGCCCAGTCGGCGATGGGCCCGTTCTATTGCCCGCTGGACCAGAAGGTCTATCTCGACCTCTCCTTCTTCCAGGAAATGAAGACCCGCTTCCGCGCCCCGGGTGATTTCGCCGCCGCCTATGTCATCGCCCACGAGGTGGGCCATCACGTCGAGAACCAGATCGGCCTGCTCGGCAAGGTGCAGGAGCGCCAGCGCCAGGTCTCCAAGGCCGAGGCCAACCAGCTCTCGGTGCGGGTCGAACTGATGGCCGACTGCCTTGCCGGCGTCTGGGCCTATCACGCCAATGCCAACTGGCGCATCCTCGAGGAGGGCGACGTCGAGGAGGCGCTGAACGCAGCCTCCGCCATCGGCGACGACCGGCTGCAGAAGCAGGCGCAGGGCTTCGCCGTTCCCGACAGCTTCACCCACGGCACCTCGCAGCAGCGCACGACCTGGTTCACCCGCGGCCTGAAAAGCGGCTCCATGCAGCAGTGCAACACTTTCCAGGGCGCCATCTGAGGCCTATCTCGGGGGCATGAGCACATCAGCCCCCGTCGACCCGCGTCCCTTCCTCGCGCTGCGGATTGCCGTCCTCACCGTGTCGGACACGCGCACCCTCGCCGATGACCGTTCCGGCGACACGCTCGCCGGGCGGATCGAGGCCGCCGGCCATCATCTCACCGAGCGCGCCATCGTGCCCGACGATGTCGAGGCGATCCGGGCGAAGGTCGGGGGGTGGATCGCCGATCCCGCCATCGATGTCGTCATCACCACCGGCGGCACCGGCTTCACCGGGCGAGACGTGACCCCCGAGGCGCTGGAGCCGCTGTTCGAGAAGCGGATGGACGGCTTCTCGACGGTGTTCCACATGATCTCCTTCTCGAAGATCGGCACCTCCACGCTGCAGAGCCGGGCCACCGCCGGCGTCGCCAACGCCACCTACGTCTTTGCGCTGCCGGGCTCGCCGGGCGCCTGCCGCGACGCCTGGGACGAGATCCTTGTCAAACAGCTCGACCTCGGCCACCGCCCCTGCAACTTCGCCGAGATCCTCCCCCGCCTCGACGAGCACCTGCGGCGCGCCAAGGCGAGGGGAGCGAGCGTGTGAGGGCGCCGCCCCTCACATCACCGCGTCGATGATCTTGCCGAGCTTGCCGACGATCTCGCCGATCTGGTCCTCGGAGATGATCAGCGGCGGGGTCACGGCGAGGGTGTCGCCGGTCACGCGCAGCATGATGCCCTGCTCGTGGAAACCGGTCTCCATCGCCTCGAAGCCGCGCTTGCCATAGGCATCCGGGCGCGAGGCGAGATCGACCGCCCCGACGAGGCCGAGGGTGCGGATGTCGAGCACGCCCGGCTTGCTCCTGAGGCCCATCATCGCCTCCGCCCACACCGGCTCCAGCGCCTTCGCGCGCTCGAACAGCTTCTCGTCGCGGTAGAGGTCGAGCGTCGCCAGCGAGGCGGCGCAGGCCAGCGGATGCGCCGAATAGGTGTAGCCGTGGAACAGCTCGATGACGTGCTCCGGGCCGGTCATGAAGGCGTCGTGCACATGCTTGCGGGCGATCACCCCGCCCATCGGCACGGCGCCCGAGGTGACGCCCTTGGCGAAGGTGATCATATCCGGCACCACGCCGTAGCGCTCGGCCGCGAAGGCGTGGCCGAGCCGGCCGAAGCCGGTGATGACCTCGTCGAAGATCAAGAGGATGCCGTATTTGTCGCAGATCTGGCGCAGCCGCTGCAGATAGCCCTTGGGCGGCGGCAAGACGCCGGTCGACCCCGCCATCGGCTCGACGATCACCGCCGCGATGGTCTGGGGATCGTGCAGCGCGACGATGCCTTCCAGCGCGTCGGCGCGCTCGGCGCCCCATTCCGGCTCGCCCTTGGAGAAGGCCTGCTTCTCGCGGTCATAGGTGTGCGGCAGGTGGTCGGTGCCGACCAGGAGCCCGCCGAAGAAGCGCCGGTTCGGCGAGATGCCGCCGACCGAGATGCCGCCGAAGCCGACGCCGTGATAGCCGCGCTCGCGCCCGATCAGCCGGGTGCGCGTGCCGTTGCCGCGCACCGCGTGATAGGCGAGGGCGATCTTGAGCGCGGTGTCGCCGGCTTCCGAGCCGGAATTGCAGAAGAACACGTGGTCGAGGTCGCCCGGTGCCAGTTCGGCGATGCGCGAGGCGGTCTGGAACGCGCCGGGATGGCCGTACTGGAAGGTGGGCGCGAAATCGAGCTCGGCCGCCTGCTTCTGGATCGCCGCGACGATGGGATCGCGGTTGTGGCCGGCATTGGCGCACCACAGCCCGGCGGCGGCGTCGATCACCGCCCGCCCCTCGGGCGTGTAGTAGTGCATGTCCTTGGCGCGCGAGATCATGCGCGGGCGGCGCTTGAAGGCGCGGTTCGCCGTGAACGGCATCCAGAACGCGCTGAGATCGTTGGGCGCGGCGGCGCCGGCGGCATCGTGATCGTAGGCAAGCGACATCTTCTAACTCCGGGCGGACGGACGCTGGGACCCCTGCTGACTTCTACAGGAGCGCCCCGCGCTCTTCCTCACGAAAAATGCTGATATGAGCATCGTCGATGGTGATTGAACCCGCGACACCATCGCACGACACGATCGCTGTTTCCGCTGCGGCGTCCCGTTTGGTCACACGAACGACCATGTTCGGGCGGACCTTGACGGCGATGCATGCTATGTTCACCTAACGTCATGCCGGCCCACCAGGACCCACCCGTGCCCGATAGCCTTCTCGACGAGCTCGCCGAACGGGAGGGCACCGCGCCCGACGTCGCCCCGCCCGAGGCGGCTCCCGCGGTGGTGGCGCCGGAGGTGGTGCGCGAGGCGCTGGCCCGCGTGCTGGCCTCGGAGGAACTGCGCTCCTCGCCCCAGCTCTCGACCATCCTGCGCTTCGTCGTCGAGGCGACGCTGGACGGGCGCAGCGAGGCGATCAAGGGCTACACCATCGCGGTCGAGGCGATGGGCCGCGATCCCTCCTTCGATCCGCAGGTCGATCCCATCGTGCGCGTCGAGGCGACGCGGCTGCGCCGCAGCCTGGAGCGCTACTACGCCGGCGCCGGCGCCGGTGACGAGATCGAGATCTTTGTGCCGAAGGGCTCCTACGTGCCCCAGTTTCGCGCGCGCCCCGCCGCGGCCGGGCGCGAGGCGGTGGCCCCGGCCGTCCCGGCGGATGCCGCGACTGCTTTCGAACCGGCCGAGGGACGCGACGTGCCGCCCGGGCCCGCCATACCTCCCCCGCGGGTGCGCTCGATGCCGGCCGTGACCGCGGCCGCGCCGCCGCGCGGCTGGCGCTTCGGCGTGCCGGGCACCGCCGCTATTGCCGTCGCCGCCCTGCTGCTGGCCGCGCTGGCGCTGCTGCACCCGAGCCTCGCCGGCTGGCGGGCGCTGGTCGCCGGCGCCCCCGCGCCGATCGAGCGCACCAACCGGCTGGGCATTCCCATGGTCGAGGTGCGCGCCTTCGAATCGGCCGGCGGCAGCGGCGGCGAGTTCGATCCGCGCGCCATCGAGGTGCGGGTGCGCGATGCGCTGGCCCGTTCCGACCTGCTCGACGTGCTGGCGACGCCCGATGCCCGTCCGGTGATCGCCTGCGACGACACCAAGGCGCGGGCCGGTTCCGCCTTCGCGCTCGGCGGCCTCGTCGAGAATCACGACGATGGCAGCGTCGCCGTGCTCCTGCGCCTGTCCGATGTCTGCGACGGCACCATCGTCTGGTCGCGGGAGTTCGAGAGCCTGCGCCGCGGCACGGATGCCACCGCGACCGAGGTGGCGCTGGTGCGCGACATCATGGCGGCGCTCGCCGAGCCCTATGGCGTCATCCAGTCGCGCGCCCGCGCCCGGGTGCTCGCGGCGGGCGGCCCCGAGGCGGCGGGGCCCTATGGCTGCGTGCTGCTCGCCTATGGCTACTGGCGCAGCTACGTCCCCGCCGACCATGCCCGCGCCCGCGACTGCCTGGAGCGGGCGGTCGCGCAGGACCCCTCCTTCGCGCTCGGCCACGCCCTGCTCGGCGAGCTCTATCTCGACGAGGTCCGCAACGAGGTGAACCCGCGTCCGGGCGCCGAGCCGGCGCTGGACCGCGCCTTCGGCTCCGCCGAGCGGGCGGTCGAGCTCGCCCCCACCAGCGCCTTCGCCCGCCGCGTGCTGATGCACGCCCATTTCCTGCGCGGCGAGCGGGGCTCCTTCGTCGCTGCCGGCCAGGAGGCGCTGGAACTGAACCCCTACGACACCGACACGCTGGTCGACCTCGCCGGCAGCCTGGCCGCCTTCGGCGAGATCGAGCGCGGCGCGGCGCTGCTCGCCGGCGTCAAGGGCGAGGTGCCGGGCATGCCGCTCGCCGCCGAATACCAGCGCGCCGTGCTGGCCTATCTGCGCGGCGACGTGCCCGCAGCGGGCGTCGCCATCGACGGCCTGTCGGGCGAGGGCTATCCCCCCGGCCTGCTCGCCCGCGCGCTGGTGCGTCATCTCGCCGGCGAGGACGAGGCGGCGCGGGCCGATCTCAAGCGCCTCGTGGCGCTGGCTCCCTCCTGGTCCAGCAGCCCGGCGGCGATGGTGGCGCGCTTCTTCCCCGATCCGGCGCTGGCGAAGCGGGTGAAGGGCGATCTCGCCGCCGCCGGACTGCCCGGCCTCACCGCCATGCACTGAGCCTCGGCGATGCCCCGCCGCACGGGCGCAACCGTCGCTATGGCGGGGCAGGCCGCTCGATTCGACGATCCGGAGCCGGGGCCGGGCGGCACGGTCATTCAACGTTCGCCGACCCTGTCGTAGAACCGCCGGGGCCCTCCCGCCACCGGACCTCCGCACATGCCCGAGCGCTTCGATCTCGCCGTCGTCGGTGCCGGCATCGTCGGTCTCGCCCATGCGCTGGCGGCCGCGCGGCGCGGCCTCAGAGTGGTGGTGATCGACCGCGACGCGCAGGCCAACGGCGCCTCGATCCGCAATTTCGGCTTCGTCACCGTCACTGGCCAGCAGCGCGGCGAGTGCTGGCGCCGCGCCCGGCGCTCGCGCGACGTGTGGGCGGAGATCGCCCCGCAGGCCGGCATCGACATCCTCCATCGCGGCCTGCTGGTCGCCGCCCGCCGTCCCGAGGCGATGGCGGTGCTGGAGGCCTTCCGCGCGACCGAGATGGGCGAGGGCTGCGCCCTGCTCACCCCCGACGAGGCGCGCGCCCGGCTCCCCGCGCTCCACGGCGATCTCGTCGGCGCGCTGTGGAGCCCGCACGACCTGCGCGTCGAATCGCGCGCGGCGATCCCGAAGCTCGCCGCCTGGCTGGCGGCGGCGCATGGCGTGGTGTTTCACCGCAGCACCGTGGTCACCGATGTCGCCCCGGGCGGGGTGGAGACGCCGGGCGGCGTCATCCGCGCCGCCCGCATCGTCGTCGCGCCGGGCGACGATTTCCATACGCTGCTGGAAAAGGACATCGCGCCCTACCAGCTCACCCGCTGCAAGCTGCACATGCTGCGCGTCGCCGATCCCGCGCTCGGCCGGCTGCCCGGCGCGGTGATGACCGACATCTCGCTCGGCCGCTATCTCGGCTATGCGGAGCTGCCCGAGGCCGGCCCGCTGAAGGCGCGGCTCGCAGCCGAGCAGGCCGGGCACCTCGCCCACGGCGTGCACCTCATCGTCGTGCAGTCGGCCGACGGTTCGCTGGTGGTCGGCGACAGCCACCATTACGCCGCCACGCCCGATCCGTTCGCCCCCGATTTCGTCGACGCGCTGATCCTCGACGAATATGCCGCACTGTTCGGCCGCCGCCCGCCGCATGTCGTCGAACGCTGGACCGGCACCTATGCCGCCGCGCCCGACCGGCTCGCCCTCATCGACGCGCCCCATCCCACCATCCGCCTGGTCATGGTGACCAGCGGCACCGGCGCCTCCACCGCCTTCGCCATCGCCGAAGAGGCGATCGGCCAGTTGTTCGACTGAAACCGGGAGCCACCCATGGCCTTGAAGGCGCTCATCCTCGACTGGGCCGGCACCGCGGTCGATTTCGGCTCGCGCGCGCCGATGGGCGCCTTCGTCGCGGCCTTCGCCCGCTTCGGCGTCGGCATTACCATCGCCGAGGCGCGCGGGCCGATGGGCCTGCCCAAGCGCGACCACGTCGCCGCCCTGCTCACGGACCCCGCCATCGCCCAGCGCTGGCAGGCCGCGCATGGCCGCGCGCCCGGGGAGGCGGACATCGACGCCGTTCTGGCGGTGTTCGAGCCGCTGAATATCGAGGTGATCGCCGACCATGCCGATCTCATTCCGGGCCTCGTCGAGGTGATTGCGGGCGCCCGCGCACGGGGCCTGAAGATCGGCTCCACCACGGGCTATACGCGGCCCATTATGGAGCGGCTTCTCCCGCTTGCGGATAAAGCCGGCTACCGGCCGGACAATCTGGTCTGCGCCGGCGACCTCGCGGCCGGGCGGCCGAGCCCCTTGATGATGTACCGCACCTTCGCCGATCTCGGCGTCTGGCCGCCCGCCGCCTGCGTCAAGATCGACGATACCGGGCCCGGCATCACTGAGGGCCTCGCCGCCGGCACCTGGACGGTCGGCCTCGCGCTCTCGGGCAACGCCGCCGGCCTGTCGCGGGCCGAACTCGACGCGCTGCCACCGAACGAGGTGGCGGCGATCCGGGAGCGCGCCACCTCGCAGTTGCTGCGGGCCGGGGCGCATGTCGTGATCGACACCATCGCCGACCTGCCGCCGGTGCTGGAGGCGATCGAGGCGCGGCTCGCGGCGGGGATGCGCCCCTGAACCTTGCCGCCCGAACCTTGCCGCGCCGCGCCCCGTCCTCTAAACCCGCGCCGAACCTTCGAAGGAACGGCGCCATCATGGCCAAGGACAAGCCCGGCAACTCCAAGCCCAGCAAGCTGAAGGCGCGCCTGCCGCGCGGCCTCGCCGACCGGGGCCCGGCGGAACTCGCCGCCACCCGCGCCATGCTGGAGACCATCCGGCAGGTCTATGAGCGCTACGGCTTCGAGGCGCTGGAGACCCCGTTCATCGAGTATACCGACGCGCTCGGCAAGTTCTTGCCCGACCAGGACCGGCCGAACGAGGGCGTGTTCTCCTTCCAGGACGATGACGACCAGTGGCTGTCGCTGCGCTACGACCTCACCGCGCCGCTGGCCCGGCACGTCGCCGAGAATTTCCAGGACATCGCCAAGCCCTTCCGCTCCTACCGGCAGGGCTGGGTGTTCCGCAACGAGAAGCCCGGCCCCGGCCGCTTCCGCCAGTTCATGCAGTTCGACGCGGATACGGTCGGCGCGCCGACGGTGGCGGCCGATGCCGAGATCTGCATGATGGCGGCGGATACGCTGGAAGCGCTCGGCATCCCGCGCGGCGGCTACGTCATCAAGGTCAACAACCGCAAGCTGCTCGACGGCGTGATGGAGGCCATCGGCCTCGGCGGCGACGAGAACGCTGGCCGCCGGCTGACCGTGCTACGGGCGATCGACAAGCTGGATAAGGTCGGCGTCGACGGCGTCCGCGACCTGCTCGGCGAGGGGCGCTGGGAGAACCCGGCGGCGAAGAGCGGGGATTTTACGAAGGGGGCAAGTCTTAGCCCAGAGCAAGCGGGCCTAATACTCCGCGTGCTTCATGGGGCGGTCCCTGCCGATCTGGCCAAAATATTCCTGGAACGAGACGATGCGCTGGTCACGCCTAGCGAACTTCATGGCGTTGCGCCCTTTTTCGACATAGGAAACATACAGCGCATTAATTTCATGCGCGATCTCTGTGATCATCCACTTTATCTTGAAGGGTTGCGCGAGCTTCATGATATCGCAGATATCATCGCCGACCTGAATTATGGCTCCGACCGCATCTCCATCGACCCCTCCGTCGTCCGTGGCCTCGAATACTACACCGGCCCGGTCTTCGAAGCCGAACTCCTGTTCGAGGTTTCCGACGAGAAGGGCCGTCCCGTCCGCTTCGGCTCGGTCGGTGGCGGCGGGCGCTATGATGGCCTCGTCGGGCGCTTCCGCGGCGAGGAGGTGCCGGCGACCGGCTTCTCCATCGGCGTCTCGCGCCTTGCCGCCGCGCTGAAAGGGCTCGGCCAGCTCGAGGCGAAGCCGGCCGTCGGCCCGGTCGTCGTCGTCGTCATGGACCGCGACCAGACCGCCCATTACATGGGCCTCGCCGCCCGGCTGCGCACCGCCTTCAGGGAGGCCGGGATCCCGATCGGCGCCGAGATGTATCTCGGCAACCCGAAAAATCTCGGCAACCAGTTCAAATATGCCGACCGCCGCAACTCCCCCTGCGTCGTCATCCAGGGTTCGGACGAGCGCGCCGCCGGCACCGTCCAGATCAAGGACCTGATCGAGGGCGCCAAGGCCGCCGCCGCCATCGCGGACAATGCCGAGTGGCGCGGCGCCCGCCCCGCCCAGTTCGCCTGCCCCGAGGCGGAACTGGAGGCGCAGGTGATCGCGGTCTTGAAGCATCACGGCATCGCCGGCGCCTGAGGGCCAGTCTGCCGAAATCCTCGCGGCATCGTCATCCCGGACGGAGCCGCAGGCGACGAGCCGGGATCGCCAGCCCGTATGCCTCCGCGATCCCGGATACGGCCTCCGGCCGTCCGGGATGACGCTTGTGGACGACGTTCCAGACGGGCGCCGAGCGCCTCGGGCGGGTCGAAAGCCCGTCGACCATCAGGGGCGATGGGCCATGCCGCCGTTTCCCTCCTGCCCGGCTCAGCCGTGCACCTTCGCCTTGCAGCTCACCTCCGCCTGCTGCATCAGCACGCTGCGGTTGGCGCCGGTGCCGGCCTTCGCCTTGGCCTGCGCCATGCACTGGCTGAACTGCTCCTGCTGCGCGGGGGTGAAGGAGGTCGCCATCGACTGGCTCTTGCGCGCTTCCGCAAGCGTAACGGAAAGCATCAGCAAGGTCATTCCGGCGACGAGGATGCGGGTCATGGTATTTCCTCCGGTGACATCCGGTAACCTTACCGCGATGACCTGACGCCCAGAAGAGGATGCCGCTGCGTTCTGCCGCGCTTTATTTTTCGGCGTGCCGCCGCGCCCCGTCAGAACTGCGGCAGCGGCCCCTCGATCGAGATCTCCAGCCCCTCCAGCGTGCCCTTGCGGTGCGGGGCGGGCGGGGGCGCCAGCTGCGGCTCCACCTGCGCCTTGAACAGCTTCACGAGGTCGCGCTGGGCGGTGATGCTGTGCGCCTCGATCCGCAGGCGATAATCGGCGGGGTTCAGTCCGTGGGCCGCGAACCATGCGCTGAGTTCCCGGGCGGCGTCCTTCATGGCGGGTCGATCCTTGGCTTTGGGGGGCTCCGAACCGCCGGGGGAAACGCCCGATCCGATCGGCGCATGCTCCCGGCGCGCGGTGAGATAGGCGCCGTTCCGTCCCCGCGCCAGAGGGCCCCCGCGCGGCATGGCGGCGCCCGCCTTGAGCGGACGCCACGCAGGAAGGGCTCCGCGCGCCGGGGCGGGCGGAGGTCGGGGCAGCCTCGCCCGGTGAAGGGCGGCGGGGCACCGTCGCCGGATCGCTCCGGCAGCCGTCCGCACCGTGTGTGAAAGGTGGTGCGAACTGTCGTCGACCGTCGCAGCGCCGCAGCTCCGGCGCCCCGCACGCGGTGACTTTCGGCTTGCTCCATGCGCGCCCGGGAGGACTTACACTTGCTATCCTCCCCTGTGGGGTGCGTGGCGCCCCGCTCCGGCGAACCGGCGCGCGGCGCGTCTCCCCGTGACCGATGGCACGATCGGCCGGGGACGCATGGCTTGGGCCCCTCATGGCGCGGGGGCGTTAGGCCCGCCCCGTGAGGCACCGCACCCCGCCCCGCGCGATCGGCCGCTCCGGACGCGCCCCTGTAGCGGAACGAGGTGACGCCATTATCGCGCGGCGCGAAGGGCTGCGGATAAATCGGCGGGAAAAAATCGTGCGGGGGTGACGTGCGGCAGCCGTCGCGAAGGGGAGGCTCGGGGAGCCGGCTCAGGCACCGCCGGCAGGCCCGACATGCGTCTTGTCGATGGCAATCGAAATGTCGCCGCGTTCGCGACCGCTGCACCCCGGCCGGATCGAGTAGCGCCAGATCGCGGCACCGATCCGGCCATCGTCCGGCACTCGTGCAACCCTGTAGCCTGTCACCGTCAGCCGGCGGGCGACGAGATCAGCGAGCCGCTCGCACGACCTTTCGAAGTCGTCCTCCCAATAACCGTCGGGATGGAACGTCATCCAGAAAGGGTAATCCGCAAGATCGATGTGGTCGGTGTGACTGAGTCTGATAAAAATCCCGAGACATCGCGTAACCAAATAGTATCCTTCAACGTAGTTCTCGCTGTACCTCTCGGCAAAGCCGGGAAGAGAGAGTTCTTGTGCGAGGGCTTGCCCGACTTCGCGCAAGGTCGATGTCCCTGACGGACGAATGAAGACGTTTCCGCACATCGGACGAACCTCTCTGTCCGTCTGACGATATACGGAGCGGCGTCGCGGCGGAAAGGGGTGCTAAGCCGACCCTGCGCCACGCGGGCACGAGCCGGAACTCACCCCTTCCATTACCCCGCATGGACCCCGCCCCCCGACTTTGCTAGAAGCGCGCCGCAACGGAACCGCTGATCATGCGCGCCTTCTCGACCGATACGACGCCAGACGCCCCGGGCGGGCGCGACGCTTTGAACGGGCGCGCCTCGCCGCGCGCGGGCGAACTGCTCGCGCTCTATGGGCGCGGCGGCTTCACCCGCATCGATCCGCCGATCCTGCAGCCCGCCGATGCCTTTCTCGACCTCTCGGGCGAGGAGATGCGGCGCTTCATGTTCGTGACCACCGATGCCGAGGGGCGCGATTTGTGCCTGCGGCCCGACATCACCCTGCCGGTCTGCCGCGCCTTCCTCGCGGCGGGGGCGCAAGCGCCGGCCGACTTCGCCTATCTCGGCCCGGTGTTCCGCTCCAGCGAGGCCTCGGGCGAGTTCCTGCAGGCCGGCGTCGAATCCTTCGGCCGCGAGGATCGCGAGGCGGCCGATGCCGAGATCCTCGCGCTGGGGCTGGAGACGGCGGCGCTGTGGGGCATCGATCAGCCCACCATCCGGCTCGGCGACGCAGGCCTCTTCGCCGCGCTGCTCGACGCGCTCGCCCTGCCGCCCGGCTGGCGGCGGCGCCTCGTCAAGGATTTCGCCCGCGCCGGCAGCCTCGGCGCCGATCTCGGCGAACTGCGCCGGCGCCCGGAGGCGGGCGGCATCGCCGCGCGGGCGGGCGTGCTCTCGGCGCTGACCGGCTCCGACCCCGAGGCCGCGCACGCGTTGGTGACGGACCTGCTTTCCATAGCCGGCATATCGACGGTCGGCGGGCGCACCGTCTCGGAGATCGCCGGGCGCTTCCTCGAGCAGGCGACCTCGGGCGACGCCGACGGCCTGCCGGAGGAGAAGGTGGCGGTGCTGGAGCGCTATCTCACCATCGAGGGTGACCCCGATGCCGCCGCCCGCGCGCTGCGGGCGCTGGCCGACGAGGCCGGGCTCGACCTCGACGCCGCGCTCGACGCCTTCGAGACCCGCACCCATTTCATCGCCGCCCAGTCCGTGGCGGTGGAGGCGCTGCATTTCGCCGCCGCCTTCGGCCGCCCGCTCGACTATTACACCGGCATGGTGTTCGAGCTCTCCACCGCTGGCGCCCCGGCGCCGCTGGTGGCGGGCGGGCGCTATGACGGGCTGCTGGCCCGGCTCGGCGCCCGCGAGAGCATCCCGGCGGTGGGCTTCGCGGTGTGGATCGAACGGCTCGACGCGCTGGAGGCCGGGATATGAGCGCGCTGATCGTCGCCCTGCCGTCCAAGGGCCGGCTGCAGGAGAATGCGAGCGCCTTCTTCGCCCGCGCCGGCATGGCGCTGAGCCAGTCGCGCGGGGCGCGGGATTATCGCGGCACGCTGGGCGGCGTGGCGGATGTCGAGGTGGCGTATCTCTCCGCCTCCGAGATCGCCGGCCAGCTTGCGGCGGGCGCCGTGCATCTCGGCGTCACCGGCGAGGACCTGGTGCGCGAGAGCATTCCCGAGGCGGACGACAAGGTGCTTCTCGTCGAGAAGCTCGGCTTCGGCGCCGCCAATGTCGTCGTCGCCGTGCCGCAGGCCTGGATCGACGTGCGCACCATGCGCGACCTCGATGATGTCGCGACGCATTTCCACGGCGAGCGCGGCCGGCGCATGCGGGTGGCGACCAAGTACCTGAACCTGACGCGCGCCTTCTTCGCCCGCCACGGCATCGTCGACTACCGCATCGTCGAGAGCCTGGGGGCGACCGAGGGCACGCCCGCCGCCGGTGTGGCCGAGCTGATCGTCGACATCACCACGACGGGGACGACGCTGGCCGCCAACGCGCTGAAGGTGGTCGACGACGGTGTCATCCTGCGCTCGGAGGCCAATCTCGTCGCCTCGCTGAACGCCGACTGGACGCCGGCGGCGCGCGCGGCGACCCGCGCCCTGCTCGACCGCATCACCGCCGCCCGCCATGCCGGGGCGATGCGCGAGGTGAAGACGCGCTTTGCCGCCTGCGACGCGGCGATGATCGCGGAAGCCGTGCGGCGGTTCCGCGCGGTCGCCCCGTTCGGGGCGCCGACCTCCTCGGGGATGGTGACGCTACACTGCCCCCCGGACACGCTGCACGCCCTCGCCGTGTTCCTGCGCGAGAAGGGCGCGGCGACCGTCTCGGTCGGCCCGCTGGACTATGTGTTCAGCGCCGACAACCCGCTCTATCAGAAGCTGGAAGCCCGGCTCGGCTGATCGAGGGCGAACGCCTCCGCCTCGCCCAGCGCGTGGCCGAACAGGATGAGGCAGGGGCCGGTTGCGCCTTCCGCCACCGCCCGGTCGAGCGCCTCCCGCAGCGTCGCCACGGTGGCGGCGACCTGCCGCTCCTCCGGCCGGGTGGCGGCGAAGATGGCGAAGGCGGGTGTCGCCGGATCGAGCCCGGCCGCCATCGCCTTCGCCGCCAGCTCGCCCCAGGTGCGCTGCGGCATGTAGACCACCGTGCTGGCGGCCGGGTCGGCCAGCGCCTGCCAGTCGAGGTCGCGCGGCAGCTTGCCGTCGCGCGCATGGGCGGTGACGAACTGCAGCCGGCGGGCATGGTCGCGATGGGTGAGGGAGACGGCGAGACGGCTCGCCGCGCCCTGCGCCGAGGAGATGCCCGGCACCACCTCGACGGGCAGGCCGGCGGCGCGCGCGGCGGCGATCTCCTCGCCGGCGCGGCCGAAGATCAAGGGGTCGCCGCCCTTGAGGCGCACCACCCGCTTGCCCTGCTTCGCCAGCGTCACCATCAGCGCGTTGATGTCGTCCTGCTTGCAGGAGGGGCGGTAGCCGGTCTTGCCGACCAGCATCTTCTTCGCCTCGCGGCGGGCGACGTCGAGGATCGCCGGGGCGACGAGGTCGTCATAGAGCACGACATCGGCCGATTGCAGCACGCGCACGGCCTTCAGCGTCAGCAGTTCCGGGTCGCCCGGCCCGGCGCCGACCAGCACGACGGACCCCGTCTCGGGCCCGGCGCGATCGCTCTCGGCACGGGCGAGAAGGCTCTCGCGCAACCCCTCGCGCGGCTCCTGCTCCGGGGCTTCCAGCGCCTGCGCCGTGAAGCGTTCCCAGAAGCGGCGGCGGCCCTGATAGGAGAGCGCGAGGCGCGCCACCTCCGGCCGCCAGCGCCGCGCCGCCTCGGCCCAGCGCCGGAAGCCGGGCGGGATCACCGCCTCGATCTTGGCCCGCACCGCCTGCCCGAACACCGGAGCGGCGCCGTCGGTGGAGATGCCGACCACCAGCGGCGAGCGGTTGACGATGGCGCCGAAGGCGAAATCGCAGAAGGCCGGCTTGTCGACCACATTGACCGGCACGCCCGCCGCGCGGGCGGCGGCGGCGAAGCGGGCGGCCTCGTCCTCGTCCTCGATGGCGCCGATGGCGAGCGCCGCCCCGGCGAGGTCGTCGGGTCGCCAGTCGCGGGCCACGTGGCGGATCGGCCCGCCCGGCGGCGCGGCGATCAGCGCGGCGAGGTCGTCGGCGAGGTCGGAGGCGAACAGGGCGATGTCCGCCCCGGCGGCGGAGAGCAGTTCCGCCTTCCACGCGGCGGCATCCGAGCCGCCGGCGATCACCACGCGGCGCCCTTCCAGCCCGAAGAACAGCGGCAGCCGCGCCAGCTTGTCCATGCGCGCGCCGCCGCGCTCGCGCGGAAGCCGGTCGGGGGTCGTCTCATCGGCGGGCGTGTGCCCGAAATCAGCCATTGCAGCAGGTCCGAGGTTCGGCAGATCGTTGGTGAAGCATAGCACGCCCGCCGATGCCCCGGTTAGGCGACACGGCGCATGCCGGCAAGCACCGCAGCGCGGATCGCGCGGCCCGGCATCGCGCGGCCCTGCATCGCGCGGCCGGTTTCGCGCTTATCTCAAAGACCGTTAAAATGCGACCGATTGCGTTAGTCAGCAGCACACCATTTCCGGGCGATGCTTGTCCCGTCGAATCAGCGATCGGCTACAACGAATGACAGATGATTCGCGCCGCCATTGACGGGGCGGCTGGTATTGGCGGATGGCGGATCAGCAGATCTGCCGAAGGATGAGAAAAGTCAAAACGTGAATTCTGCTTATCGACGGAGGCTGTCCATGCTGCCTGCGCGACTGGTCGAGCGCGTCGCCAGCGCTTCCCATCGCTTTGCCTGTGCGTGCTTCCCCCTGCTGCAGAGCTGGGAGCGGCTGTCGCCGGAGCGCCGCGGCTATCAGCTCGATCTGGCCGCACGTGGGCTCAACGCGCTTACCCCGGCCGATGTGGCGGCGCTGGTCGACCGGCTGCTGCCGGACTATGCGCTGATGCCGCGCACGCCCGACGTACGGCTTCTGGCCGAGATGCAGGAGGCCGCCCGCACCGATGCCGGCACGATCTACGATGCGCGCCGGCGCTACCGCGCATTGCTCGATGTCGGCGCCTGGCAGCTGCGCCGCCGGCTGGCGCCGCCCGCTCAGTGCCCGTTGCCCTTGCCTTCCGACAGCTTGTCGGACCAGGCCAGCACGATGCCGGAGACCACGAACACGCAGTGGATGATCACCAGCCAGTAGAGCTGCTTCTCGTCCACGCCCTTGTCGAGGTTCATGAAGGCCTTGAGCAGGGCGATGGCGGAGATCGCGATGATCGACGCCAGCAGCTTCTGCTTGAGGCCGGCAAAGTCGACCTTGGTCATCCATTCCGGCCAGTCGGGATGGCCGGCGCCGTCGATCTTCGAGACGAAGTTCTCGTAGCCCGAGAAGATGACGATGATGACCAGGCTGCCGGTGAAGGTGAGGTCGATCAAGGCGAGGATGCCGAGGATGGTGTCGCTCTCGGTGAAGCCCGGGGCGTAGGTGACGAAGTGCCAGAGTTCCTTGGCGAATTTGAACAGCAGCACGCCGAGCGCGATGATCAGCCCGACATAGAACGGCGCCATCAGCCAGCGGCTGACCAGGATGAGCCGCTCGACCATCGCTTCCAGCACCTTCGCCATGGGACGCCCCGTTTGCTGCACCGCACCTGCGGCGCAGATGGGTGCCATGACGCGGGGCGCCCGGCAAGCCCCGCCACGGCAGGGGCGCCCTGCGCGAGGCGCGTCACGTCGCCATGGCGCGTGGATCCGGGCGCCGGCGCGCTCAGGGCGCCGGCGGCGCGGCGGGCATCACCTTCTGGTAGGTGTTCTTCATCTCGTCCTGGATGACGACGGCGGTGCCGCCGGCGACCAGCAGCAGGTCCTGCGCCGGCGTGTCCACCGTGTAGCGCCAGCCCGCCGGCGGCTTCAGCCGCGCGCCGAGCCCGGCAAGCTGGTCGTAGGTCAGCGCGGGGTCGACGATCTGCGCATAGGACTGCATCACATAGACGGCGCCGTCCGGCGCGATGAGCCTGAAGGTCGGCTTGCCGGCGTCGAAGCGGTAGGTGGTCTCGCGATCGATGGTCTGCTCGGTATAGGCCGGGCCCATCGCCTGGTGCAGCGACAGGCCGACCTCGGCGCGCTTGGCCATGGTGATGCCGCCCACGGTGATGACCTCGCCGGTCTTGGTCGCGCCGGTGGCGCTGATCCCGTCCATGATGAAGTGGCGCGGGCCGTTCATCACCACGGCGAGGGTGTCGAACTGGCGGAAGAGATCGCGCCGGGTCAGCGCGTCCCATTTGTCGGCGGGGCAGTCGTCGAAGCCGAGCGTGTTGTAGACGTCGGCGCGCAGGCCCTCGCGGGTGACGTGGACGGCGACGAGCTCGCAGTAGCGCGCGTCGCGCAGCACCGCCGGCAGGTGCGGCTCGGGCGACTGGGCACGGGCGGGATGGGGCACCAGCGGCGCCGCGGCGAGCAGCAGGGCGAGGAGCGCGTGCCGGGGGCGGCGGCGGCGGATGGCGCGGATGTTCATGGCGGACCCTGTCGGAATCGTGCCGGCGAAGCGGTTCGGAGCGGCAGGATAAGGCGCCGCCCTCCCGCACGGGAAGGCGGAAAGCCGATAGGATCAAGAATCGACAGGGGGAGCCCCGCCCGGCGCCGCGGGCGGGGCGGCCGCGTCAGGCGGTGACGCCGGTGCCGATCGGGCAGGACACGCCGGTGCCGCCGAGCCCGCAATAGCCGCCGGGATTCTTGGCGAGATATTGCTGGTGGTAGCCCTCGGCGAAATAGAAGGTCGGGGCGTCGACGATCTCGGTGGTGATCGCCGGGAAGCCGCGCCTGGCCAGCTCCGCGCCATAGGCCGCCTTCGAGCGCTCGGCGGCGGCGCGCTGGGCGGGGTCGGTCACATAGATGCCGGAGCGGTAGGTGGTGCCGACGTCATTGCCCTGGCGCATGCCCTGGGTCGGGTCGTGGCTCTCCCAGAACAGCTTGAGGAGTTCGTCATAGCTGACCACCGCCGGATCGTAGACCACCAGCACCGCCTCGGCATGGCCGGTGCGGCCGGTGCAGGTCTCCTCATAGGTCGGGTTCGGGGTGATGCCGTTGATGTAGCCGACCGCCGTCACCCACACGCCCGGCGTCTGCCAGAACTTGCGCTCGGCGCCCCAGAAGCAGCCGAGCCCGAAGATCGCGGTCTCGAAACCCTCGGGGTAGGGCCCCTTCAGCGGATGGCCACTGACGAAATGGCGCTCGGTGGTGGGTAGCGGCGTCGCCCGCCCGGGCAGCGCCTCGGCGGCGGTGGGCAGGTCGAGGCTCTTCTTGAAAAACTGGAACATGCGGCAGCTCCGTGGCAGTCGTCGCCCTTCGAAAATCCCGCCCAATATGGGGTTTGCCGCCCACGGCCGCCAGCGCCGCCGCCGATCACCTCGCCGTGCGCCGGCGACCGGTGCGCCCGAGCAGCATGAGCACGAGGCCGAGCCCGCCGAGCACGGCGGCCAGCGGCGCCATCAGCAGGGGCACGCCGAAGCGCTCCCACATCTCCGGCGAGAACCGGGTCTCCACCAGCGCCTGGAACTGGGCGAGCGTGCCCTCGCTGATCGCGAACCAGGCCTCGCCGAGCGGGGTCATCACGATGTCGGACGCGGCGATCGAGCGCGTGCCGTCGACGACGAACGCGACGAAGCCGCCGGCCAGCAGCCACAGCCCGATGAAACGCAGCAGGAACCGGATCATGCGCGCGTCGTCCCCTCGTCGATCCACACCCCGCCCATGCTGTAGGCGGGCCATGGCGGGTGCGCAAGCGGGGGCGTGATCGCGCGCCGCCCTTGGGCGCTGCGTCACTGCGGACGTCCGGTAAGACCCTTAGCCTTGACCTGCATCAAGGCCGCGCCCCGCTCCCGGCAGGAAAGGTCGCCCGCGTGGAGTCGTTCCAGCCTTGGGACGACCGGAAGGCGGAAGAGGGGCGCATATGGCGCAGTATCAGCACGGGCCGGCACCATCCAAGCGGATGACCACCGGCGAGGGAGGGGTGGCGGCCGCATTCGTGCTGCTGGCCGTTTTCGCGATCACCGTGGCGGCCAACGCGCAGACGTCGGCCTACGCTTTCCACGCCTATCTGTTCGCGCTGGCGAGCATCGCGACGGTGTTCGTCGTGATCAACCGCTATGTCGACCGGCCGGCGGAGTTCCCCCCGCTCGAGGTCGACGGCAAGCCGAACTACAATTTCGGCCCGGTGAAGTTCGCCACCCTCGCGGCGATGTTCTGGGGCCTCGCCGGCTTCCTGGTCGGCGTCATCATCGCCTTCCAGCTCGCCTTCCCGGCGCTGAACCTCGACCTGCCCTGGACCGCCTTCGGCCGGCTGCGGCCGCTGCACACCTCGGCGGTGATCTTCGCCTTCGGCGGCAACGTGCTGATCGCCACCTCGATGTATGTGGTGCAGCGCACCTCGCGCGCGCGCATGGTCGGCGACCTCGCGCCCTGGTTCGTCGTGCTGGGCTACAATTTCTTCATCCTCATCGCCGGCACCGGCTACCTGCTCGGCATCACCCAGTCGAAGGAATATGCCGAGCCCGAATGGTACGCCGACCTCTGGCTGACCGTGGTGTGGGTGGTCTACCTGCTGGTCTATCTCGGCACGCTGTGGCGCCGGAAGGAGCCGCACATCTATGTGGCGAACTGGTTCTACCTCGCCTTCATCGTGACCATCGCCGTGCTGCATATCGGCAACAACGCCGCCGTGCCGGTCTCGATCTATTCGCCCAAGTCCTACATCGTCTGGTCGGGCGTGCAGGACGCCATGGTGCAGTGGTGGTACGGCCATAACGCGGTCGGCTTCTTCCTCACCGCCGGCTTCCTCGGCCTGATGTACTACTTCATCCCCAAGCGGGTCGACCGCCCGGTCTATTCCTACCGCCTGTCGATCATCCACTTCTGGGGCCTGATCTTCCTCTACATCTGGGCCGGCCCGCACCACCTGCACTACACCGCGCTGCCGGACTGGGCGCAGACGCTGGGCATGACCTTCTCGATCATGCTGTGGATGCCCTCCTGGGGCGGCATGATCAACGGCCTGATGACGCTCTCGGGCGCCTGGGACAAGCTGCGCACCGACCCGGTGCTGCGCCTGATGGTGGTCTCCGTCGCCTTCTACGGCATGTCGACCTTCGAGGGGCCGCTGATGTCGGTGAAGTCGGTCAACTCGCTGAGCCACTACACCGACTGGACCATCGGCCACGTCCATTCCGGTGCGCTCGGCTGGGTCGCCTACATCTCCTTCGGCGCGATCTACTGCCTGGTGCCCTGGCTGTGGAAGAAGCGGGAGCTGTATTCGCTCAAGCTGGTGAACTGGCACTTCTGGATCTCGACGCTCGGCATCGTGCTCTACATCTCCTCGATGTGGGTCGCGGGCATCCTGCAGGGCCTGATGTGGCGCGCCTACACCTCGCTCGGCTTCCTCGAATACTCCTTCATCGAAACCGTCGAGGCGATGCACCCCTTCTATGTCATCCGCGCGCTGGGCGGCGTGCTGTTCCTGGTCGGCGCCCTGCTGATGGCCTTCAACCTGTGGATGACCATCCGCTCGCCCGAGACGGCCGAGGCCGACACCGGCCTGCGCACCGCCCCCACCCTCCAGCCGGCCGAGTGAGGACGCACCATCATGGCGACCGCCACGCAGACCAAATCCTTCTGGGCCAAGCACGCCTTCTTCGAGAAGAACTCGATCTGGCTGATCATCGGCATCCTGATCGTCATCTCCATCGGCGGTCTCGTCGAGATCGTCCCGCTCTTCTACCTGAAGAGCACCATCGAGACGGTGTCCGGGGTGCGCCCCTGGTCGCCGCTCGAGCTCGCCGGCCGCAACATCTATGTGCGCGAGGGCTGCTACAACTGCCACTCGCAGATGGTGCGCCCGCTGCGTGACGAGGTGGAGCGCTATGGCCACTACTCGCTGGCCGCCGAGAGCATGTACGACCACCCCTTCCAGTGGGGCTCGAAGCGCACCGGGCCGGACCTCGCCCGCGTCGGCGGCAAGTATTCGGACGAGTGGCAGCGCCAGCATCTCGCCGATCCGCGCTCGGTGGTGCCCGGCTCGATCATGCCCGGCTACCCCTTCCTCGCGCAGAACGTGCTCGACGCCGCCCATATCGGCGCCGACATGAAGACCAACGCCATCGTCGGCGTGCCCTACACCGAGGAGATGATCGCCAGCGCGCAGGCGGACCTGCGCACCCAGGCGACCACCGACGCGGCCGATTCCGAGGCCTTCCTGAAGCGCTACCCGAAGGCGCAGATCCGCGACTTCGACGGCAACCCCGCGCTCATCACCGAGGCGGACGCGCTGATCGCCTATCTGCAGACGCTCGGCACGATGGTCGATTTCAAGCTGTACGACGACAAGGCGAACATCCGCTGAGGAGGCGATGAGATGAACGAGACCTACCGCGCCTTCGCCGAGTTCGCCCAGACCTGGGGGCTGCTCTACTTCGTCGGCCTCTTCCTGTGCGCGCTCGTCTACGCGCTCTCGCCCCGCCGCAAGGGCGAGTTCGACCACGCCGCCCGGCTGCCGCTCAGCGAGGATTGAGAACCATGGCCGACATACACGCCAAGAATCCCGCTGATCCCCACGCCGGGGAGGTCGACACCGTCACCGGCGTCGCCACCACCGGCCACGAGTGGGACGGCATCCGCGAACTGAACAACCCGCTGCCGCGCTGGTGGCTGTGGACCTTCTACGCGACCATCGTCTGGTCGGTGCTGTACTGGCTCGTCTACCCGGCCTGGCCGCTGGTGACGAGCTACACCTACGGCGTGCTCGGCTGGAAGTCGCGCGAGGCGGTGCAGGTCCAGCTCGCGGACCTGCGCACCCAGCGCGCCGCCTTCGCCGGCAAGATCGAGGCGGCCTCGCTGCAGGAGATCGAGAGCAACCCCGAGCTGCTCGCCTTCGCCCGCGCCCAGGGCCGCGCCGCCTTCGGCGACAATTGCGCCCCCTGCCACGGCGCCGGCGGGGCGGGCTCGAAGGGCTATCCCAACCTCAACGACGACGACTGGCTGTGGGGCGGCTCGCTCGACCAGATCCAGCAGACCATTCTGCACGGCGCCCGCTCGACCGATCCGGACGCGCATGTCGGCGACATGCCGGCCTTCGGCCGCGACGGCATGCTGCAGCGCCCGGAGATCATCGCCGCGGCGGATTACGTCCGCTCGCTGTCGGGCCTCGCCCCGCCGGCCGGCGTGAGCCCGGACCTCGCCAAGGGCAAGGAGGTGTTCGAGGCGAACTGCGCCGCCTGCCACGGCGCCGACGGCAAGGGCAACCCGGAACTCGGCGCGCCCAACCTGACGGACGGCATCTGGCTCTACGGCTCGGATCGCGACGCGGTGATCGCCTCGATCACCAATGGCCGCGCGGGCACCATGCCGGCCTGGTCCGGCCGCCTCGACACCAGCACCATCAAGGCGCTGACGGTCTATGTGCACTCGCTCGGCGGCGGCAAGTAACCCGCCGCCCACCGATGCCCCCGGCGACATGCGAAGGCCCGGCCGACCGCCGGGCCTTTCGCGTTGAGGAGATAGGGCAGGCGGCGTCGCGTTCAGGGCAGGCTGGAGGCGTGCTCCGGCCACGGCATGGCGCCGGAGCGGGTGCGATCGGGATCGCGGGCGACGATGTCGCGGTAGAGATCGTCGAACAGCGCGTCGAAGGCCGGCGCCAGCCGGGCGGCGCCGGCGCGGCTGAGATGGTTGCCGTCGTAATAGAGCACGTCGCCGCTCTCGACGACGAGGCAGCGCCCGTCCGGGCACAGCACCGGCACCGGATCCAGCAGGGTCAGCCGGTCGGCATGGGCGTCGAGCAGCGGCGCGAGGGCGGCGTCGAAGCCGGCCTGGCGGGCGCTGTGCGCCTCCACGGTCGGGCCGAGGGGGAGTGGCCGGCCGAAATGCAGCTGCCGCGCCACCACCGAAGGTGCGGAAAAGCCGATCTCCGGCACCTCACCGAGGATCGCCACCCGCCGGCCCTCGAGCGCCTCGAGCGTGCGGGCGAGGCCGCGCGCGACCACGGCGCCGTCGTCCCCGGGGCTCTGCCCGTCCGAGAGCGGCGAGCGGGCGTCGCCCGCGCCCTCGCCGCCGAGATAGAGGCCCCAGCGGGCGACCAGGATGACGGTCGGGATGTCGAGCGCGGCGATGGTCTCGGTCATCTTCGCCGCATGGGCCGCGCAGGCGCGCCGTGCCGGCGCCCGTTCGACGCCGACCAGCGGCGGGCAGGCGACGCGGGCGAGCAGCACGCCCTTGAGCCCGTAGCGGCGGGCGCGCTCGCCGATCGCGGCGGCGGTGGCGAAGGCGTGGGAATCCCCCACCAGCGCGAAATCGAAGCCCGGCGCGTTTTCATCGCCGATGATGCAGGGCAGGTCCGCCCGGCCGTCCGGCTCCCCGGCACGGCAGCGCCCGCCCAGCGTCGGACGGTCGTGGCGGAAGGCGGCGGCGCGCTGCACCTCCGGCGAGAGCCGCTGCGGCAGGCCGTTGGTCAGCGTGGCGACGAGCCCCACCGCCACCATCGCCGCCGAGCCGGCGCCGACCATCCGCCCCAGCGCCCGATCGTCCGGGACCCAGCGGCGCCGGCGCACCGGATCCTCGATGTAGCGCGCGGTCAGCACCGACAGCGCCAGCGTCAGGGCGGCGATCGCGACCTGCTCGCCCGGCGAGGGCAGTTCCAGCGTCGCATAGGTCCAGAACACGATCAGCGGCCAGTGCCACAGATAGACCGGATAGGAGATGCGTCCCAGTGCCACCAGCGGCGTGGTTGCGAGCAGCCGGTGCACGGGCGAGCCGCCCGCCGCGCCGGAATGCAGCACCAGCGCCGTGCCGAGGCAGGGCACCAGCGCGGCTGCGCCCGGGAAGGGCGTGCCGGCGTCGAAGGCGAACACCGCGACGCCGATCAGCGCGAGGCCGGCAAGCGCCGCCCCCGCCCGCAGGCCGGCGTGGCGGATCGCGGGGACGATCCCGGTGGCGAGCAGCGCGCCGATCAGCAGCTCGAAGCCGCGGGTGGAGAGGTGGTAATAGGCCCCGTCGCGCCCGTTCGCGACCGCCTCGACGCTGATGGCGAAGGACAGCAGCGCCAGCCCCGCCAGCACCGGCACCACGGCGCGCCGCCCGAGCCGGGCGAGGGCGACGAAGACCGCGCCGATGACGAGGTAGAACTGCCCCTCGACGCCCAGCGACCAGGTGTGCAGCAGCGGCTTGGTCAGCGCCTCCGCATCGAAATAGCCGACCTGCGCGGAGAAGACGAAGTTCGAGACCGACAGCGTCGCCGCCATCAGCGAGATGCCGAAGCTGCGCAGCTCGTGCGGCATGAACAGCACGAGCGCGGCGAGGCTCGAGGCGGCCAGCACGGTGGCGAGGGCGGGGAACAGCCGCCGGCTGCGGCGCAGCAGGAAGGGGAACAGCGAAAAGCGCCCCGCCTCGATATCGGCGAGGATGAGCGCGGTGATGAGGTAGCCGGAGATGACGAAGAACACGTCGACGCCCGCGAAGCCGCCGCCGAACGCCGCGATCTGCAGGTGAAAAAGTACCACCGGGGCCACGGCGAGTGCGCGCAGCCCGTCGATGTCCGCTCGGTATCCCATCCAGCCCGTATCCCCCGCCGGGCACTAAACCGTGAATTTAGAACTATCGCAACGCGAATGATGCCGCAGCGTCATCGCGGTACCCGTTCCCGGCGCGGCGGTGCGCCGCATAAGCATTTCACCGGGTCCGTCATGCACCGGATCATCGGCTAGGGCTGGGGGGCGTAGAAGACGAGGGGTGAGCCCGGCGGCGGTTTCCGTTCCGGGGGTGACATCCGCGAGGAATGGCGAGCCGAGATGAGCGTTGCGACCAAGCAATCCGCCCCGGAGGACGCACTCGTCGAGGACGGCCCGCTCTATTCGGCGCGCCGCAAGATCTACCCGATCGCCGTGCACGGCACCTTCCGCCGCATCAAGTGGGCGCTGCTCGTCGTCACGCTCGGCATCTATTACCTGCTGCCCTTCGTGCGCTGGGACCGCGGGCCGGGCGCGCCCTCGCAGGCGGTGCTGGTCGATTTCCCGAACCGGCGCTTCTACTTCTTCTTCATCGAGATCTGGCCGCAGGAGATCTACTACCTCACGGGCCTGCTCATCCTGGCCGCGCTGATCCTGTTCCTGATGAACGCCGTCGCCGGCCGGCTCTGGTGCGGCTATCTCTGCCCGCAGACGGTGTGGACCGACCTGTTCCAGGCCATCGAGCGCATGGTCGAGGGTGACCCGCGCGAGCGGCGCGAGAAGCTCAAGCACGCCTCCAAGGCCCAGCGCGCGTTCGAGGCGGCGTCCAAGCATGTGCTGTGGCTGATGGTGGCGTGGTGGACCGGCGGCGCCTGGGTGCTCTATTTCGCCGACGCCCCGACGCTGGTGATGGAACTGCTGAAGGGCCAGGCGCCGCTGGTGGCCTATGCCTGGATCGGCATCCTCACCTTCACCACCTATGTGCTGGCCGGCCACATGCGCGAGCAGGTGTGCACCTATATGTGCCCCTGGCCGCGCATCCAGGCGGCGCTGACCGACGAATACGCCCTCAACGTCACCTACAAATACGACCGCGGCGAGCCGCGCTGCTCCTTCAAGAAGGGCGAGGCGCTGCGCAAGCAGGCGCTGCCGGCCGGCGACTGCATCGATTGCGGCCAGTGCGTCGCCGCCTGCCCGACGGGGGTGGACATCCGCAAGGGGCTGCAGCTCGACTGCATCCAGTGCGGCCTGTGCATCGATGCCTGCGATACGGTGATGACCAAGGTCGGCCGCCCCGCCGGGCTGATCGGCTACGACACCGACATGAACGTGCTGGCCCGCATCGAGGGCAAGCCGGAGGTGCGCAAGGTGCTGCGCCCGCGCACCCTGCTCTATGCCGGCCTGATCGGGGTCACCGGCGCGATCATGCTGGCGGCGCTGGCGACGCGCGGCACCGAGAGCGTCGCGGTGATGCACGACCGCAACCCGCTCTTCGTGCAGCTCTCGGACGGCTCGATCCGCAACGCCTACACCGTGCGCCTCGTCAACAAGGAGCGCGTGCCGCGCCGCTTCGCCATCGCGGTGGAAGGCGTGCCGGACGCCGTCGTCGAGGTGGTCGGCGAGCCGTCCGCGCCCGGCACCGCGCCGGTGATCCCGGTCGGCCCCGACCAAACCTTCGAGGCGCGCGTCCTCGTCTCGACCCACGCCAAGCTGCCGGCGGAGGCCTCGCTGACCGTGACCTTCCGCATCACCGACGTCGAGGGCGGCCGTGCCGCCACCGCGTCCGACCATTTCAAGGGCCCGTAGGGGCAGGGTATCGCGATGAAGGCTGCAACCGTCCATCCCGCCACCCGCTCCCCGGCGCCGCCGCCGCGCGGCGAGCGCGTCCTCACCGGCCGGGCCGTGCTGGCCTGCTTCCTCGGCTTCTTCGCGGTGGTGTTCACCGCCAACTTCTTCCTGGTGCGCTTCGCGCTCAGCAGCTTCGGCGGCGTGGAGACCGAGAGTTCCTACCAGGCGGGCCTCGTCTTCAAGCAGGAGGAGGCGGCGGCGGCCGAGCAGGCGGCACGCCACTGGCAGGTCAGCGCCCATGTCGAGCCCGGCACGGTGCGCATCGCCGCGCTGGACGCGCAGGGGCTGCCGCTGGCCGGCCTCGACGCGCGCGTGCGGCTGCATCACCCCACCGACCGCCGGCTGGACGAAACGCTCGATCCCCGGCCCGGCGCCGCGGGCGTCTGGGTCGCGCGCACCGACGTGCCGCCGGGCCAGTGGGATCTGGTCATCGAGCTGTCGCGGGACGGCGCGCGGCAGTTCCGCTCGACCAACCGCATCCTCGTCAAGTGAGGCGGCGATGGACGCGGCGATCCCGGCTCCCTCCGCCCTGAACCGCGCTGCGCCGCGCGCGCCGCTGGCGGCCGCGGCGCCGGCGGACTATGCGCTGTTCCTGCGCTGCGACCCCACCGGCGCGCCCTGCATGGAATTCGCCGTCGAGGGCATCGACTGCGCCGCCTGCATCGACGAGATCGAGGATGCGGTGGAGGCGCTCGATGGGCCCGAGCGGGCGCGGCTGAACTACACCAGCCACCGGCTGTCCGTGGCCTGGACGCCGGGCGAGGCCGCCCCGCGCCCCGGCGAGGTGATCGACGCGCTGGGGGCGCTCGGCTACCGCGCCCACCCCTTCGAGACCAGCCGTGCCGAGGCGATCGAGGCCGAGCGCTCGCGCCACCTGCTGCGCTGCCTGTCGGTCGCCGGCTTCGCGGCGATGAACATCATGCTGCTCTCGGTCTCGGTCTGGTCGGGCAACGTCACCGACATCACCCCCGAGACGCGCGACCTGTTCCACTGGATCTCGGCGCTGATCGCGCTGCCCGCCGCCGCCTATGCCGGCCAGCCCTTCTTCCAGAGCGCGCTGCGGGCGCTCCGCGCGCGCAGCCTCAACATGGACGTGCCGATCTCGCTCGGCGTGCTGCTGGCGCTCGGCGTCTCGGTGTTCGAGACGCTGAACCATGCCGAGCACGCCTATTTCGATTCGGCGGTGATGCTGCTGTTCTTCCTGCTGACGGGGCGCTATCTCGACCACGCCATGCGCCGGAAGACGCGGGCGGCGGCGGGCAACATCGCCGCCCTGCGCGCCGACATCGCGAGCCGCATCGAACCCTCGGGCGCGGTGGTTGCGGTGCCGGCGGCGGCGGTCGAGGCCGGCGACGTGGTGCTGGTGCGGGCCGGCGAGCGCGTGCCGGTCGACGGCGTGGTGCGCTCGGGCATGGCGCTGGTCGACGAAAGCCTCGTCACCGGCGAGACCCTGCCGACCCCCCGTGCCGCCGGCGCGCGCATCCATGCCGGCAGCCTGATCCATGACGGTTCGCTGCACATCGCCGCCACCGCGGCGGGCACCGACACCTTCCTCGACGAGATCGAGCGGCTGCTGGAGGCGGCCTCGACCGCGCGCGGGCGCTATGTCCGCCTCGCCGACCGGGCGGCGCGGCTCTACGCGCCGGTGGTGCACGCCACCGCCGCGCTTTCGCTGATCGGCTGGCTGCTGGCGGGCGCATCGCTGCATCAGGCCGTGCTGATCGCCGTCGCCGTGCTGATCATCACCTGCCCCTGCGCGCTGGCGCTCGCCGTGCCGGCCGTGCAGGTGGTGGCCGCCGGGGCGCTGATGCGGGCCGGCGTGCTGCTCAACGCCGGCGACACGCTGGAACGGCTCGCCGAGATCGACACCGCCGTGTTCGACAAGACCGGCACACTGACCCTGCCCGAGCCGCAGGTGGCCAACCGCGACGCGGTGCCGGCCGACCTGCTCGCCCTTGCCGCGCGCCTCGCCCTGTCGAGCCACCATCCGCTCGCCCGTGCCGTCGCGGCGGCGGTGCCCGCGGTGGTGCCGTTCGAGGCGGTGAGCGAAACCGCGGGCGAGGGCGTCGAGACGCTGGTCGAGGGCGTGATGCTGCGCCTCGGCAGCGCCGCCTTCTGCGGGGCGGAGGATCTTGCGCTCGAGGCGCGGGCGCGCGAGCCGGAAGCCTCGCTGGTGGCGCTGCGCTACGGCGCGCGCCGGGCCGTGCTCGTGATCCGCCAGCGCCTGCGCGCGGACGCGGCGTCGACGCTCGGCCATCTGCGCGGCGATGGCATACACCTCGCCATCCTCTCCGGCGACCGCACCGCCGCGGTGGCGACGCTGGCCGACGAGCTCGACGTCGCCGACTGGCGCGCAAGTGCCACCCCCGCCGCCAAGATCGCCGCGCTCGACGCCTATGCCGGCGAGGGACGAAAGGTGCTGATGGTCGGCGACGGGCTGAACGACGCGCCCGCGCTCGCCCGCGCCCATGTCTCGCTCTCGCCGGTGACGGCCGCCGACCTGACGCAGGCCCATGCCGACGCGGTGTTCCTCGGCGAGCGGCTCGCCCCCGTCGCCGACGCCATCGCCATCGCCCGCCGGGCGCGGGAGCTGATGCGGCAGAACCTGATCATCGCCGTCGTCTACAACCTGTTCGCCGTGCCGCTGGCCATCGCCGGCTATGTGACGCCGCTGATCGCCGCGCTCGCCATGTCCGGCTCCTCGGTGATCGTGACGCTGAACGCGCTGCGCGCCCGGCCGGCGGGCGGCGGCGTGCCGCTCGCGGCTCGGGGCCGTCCCGACGGCGCGCCGGCGGCTGCGCCCGCGACGGCGGCGTGAGGGGAGGGTTCGATGAACGTGCTGATCTACCTGCTGCCGATGGCGCTCGCGCTCGGGCTCACCGGGCTGTTCGCCTTCATCTGGTCGCTGCGCTCGGGCCAGTATGACGACCTCGACGGCGCCGCCGTGCGCGTGCTCAGCGACGACGACGTGGCGCCGTGATCTCCGCGCCGGGCCGCGCTTCCCTCGCAGCCGCACGCGCCGGCCATCTCGCCTGCGCCTGCCCGGAGGACGCGGCCGCGCGCCCGCGCCGGATGCCGGGCGAGGCGGCGCTGGTCGCCGGCTTTGCGCTGATGGTGCTGGCGCAGGCGCTCACCTTCGGCGTGCTGCCGCTGGCCGGGGCGATGATCGCGCCGAACGCGGATCAGGCCGGCTGGCCGGTGGCGGCGCTGCTTGCCGGCGCGGCGGCGGCGAGCCTGCCGGCGGCTTTCCTGCTCGACGCGTTCGGCCGGCGCGCCGCCTTTGCGCTCGGCGCCAGCCTCGGCATCGCCGGCGGCCTGCTCGCCGCCTATGCCGTGATCGGGCGCGCCTTCCCGCTGCTGCTGGTAGCGGCGGCCTGGCTCGGCGCGGCGCAGGGCTTCGCTCTCTTCTATCGGCACGCGGCTGCCATCGGTGCCGGACCCGGGGCGGCGGGTCAGGTCGGGCGGCTGCTGGGGGCCGGCGCGCTGGCGGGCGTTGCCGGCCCCCTCCTTGCCGGGACGGCGGAAGCGTTCTTCGCGCCGTATCTGTTCGTCGGCACGCTGGCGCTGGCCGCGCTGGCCCAGCTCGGCACGCTGGTGCTGGCACTCGCCATGCCGGAGGCGCGTGCGATCGTCGCCGACGGGCCCGCCCCGTCTCCCGCGCCGCTCGCCGCCTCCGGGCTGCTGCTGCCGACGCTGGTCGGCGCGCTGGCCTGGGCGGCGATGAGCTCGGCCATGGCCTCGGCGCCGCTGGCGCTGGCCGGGTGCGGCATCGCGGTGGGCGGCATCACCGGCTTCGTCGCCTGGCACGTGGTGGCGATGTACGCGCCGGCCCTCGTCGCCGGCCGCATCGCCGGGTGGATCGGCGCGCCGGCTCTCGCCGTGGCGGGGCTCGCGCTGGCCGCGGGCGCCTCGCTGGCCGTCCATGCCGGGGGAAGCGCCGCCGGGACGATCGCCGCCTTCCTCGCGGTGGGCGCCGGCTGGCCGTTGGCGACGGTGGGCGCGACCGCGTGGCTGCACCGCGCCGGTACGCCGTCGCGGCTGCAACTCGCCGCGCATGACGTCGCGCTGCTGATCGGCGCGGTCGGCGGCGCACTGCTGCGCTGATCGTCGATCAGGGCCTGTCTCTAACAAGCGCCATGTCCTTAACCAGCGCCATGTCCTTAACCAGCGCCATGTCCTTAACCAGCGCCATGCATGCTGATTGACAGATTCCGCAGGTCGCTTTATGTGAGTGATCGTTCACTTACATAAAGGCGCCGCGGCAGGGCGGCGACGGGGCGGATAGCGATGTTCACGCGGTTGATGTCGGCGCGCCGGTTCGCGCCGCTGTTCTGGTGCCAGTTCTTCAGCGCCTTCAACGACAATTTCGTGAAGAACGCGATCGCGCTGCTGATCCTCTACAAGCTCGGCGAATCCAATGGTGGCGCGCTGGTCACGGCGGCCGGCGGGCTGTTCATCCTGCCCTTCTTCCTGTTCTCCAGCCTGGGCGGCGAGCTCGCCGACCGCTACGACAAGGCGCTGATCGCCAAGCGGCTGAAATTCACCGAGATCTGGGTGATCCTGCTGGCGAGTGCCGGCTTCGCCACCCACAACCTCACCATCCTCTTCGTCGCGCTGTTCCTGATGGGCACGCTGAGCGCGCTGTTCGGGCCGCTGAAATACGGCATCCTGCCCGACCACCTCGCCAAGGACGAACTCGTCTCCGGCAACGCGCTGATCGAGATGGCGACCTTCCTCGCCATCCTCACCGGCACGGTGGGCGGCGGCATCGCCATCGCGCAGGGCAGCCACTGGGCGGTGGCCGGCTTCACCTTCGTGTTCGGCATCATCTCGTGGATCTCGGCCCGGCAGATCCCGCCGACCGGCGAGCGCGCGCCGGAACTGAAGATCGACTTCAACCTCTGGCGCGGCACCCGCGCTTTGCTGACCGACCTGCGCGCCAAGCGCTCGACCTGGGTCGGCGCGCTGATCGTGAGCTGGTTCTGGCTGGTCGGTGCGGTGATCCTGTCGCTGCTGCCGACGCTGGTGAAGGAGGATGTCGGCGGCGCCGAGAGCGTGGTGACGCTGTTCCTCGCTTTGTTCACGATCGGTGTGGCGGTGGGCTCGACGGTGGCGGCGAAGCTCTCCGAAGGTCGCATCCTGCTCGCGCTGGTGCCCTTCGCGGGCCTGTTCATGGGCCTGTTCGCCATCTATCTCGGCCTCGTGGTCTGGGCGGCGACGCCCGGGCCGGAACTGATCGGCTGGCACGACTTCCTCGTCTCTGGCCTCGGCATCCACGCGGCGATAGCGCTCGTCGGCCTCGCCGCCGCCGGTGGCATGTTCGTGGTGCCGACCTTCGCCTATGTGCAGAGCGAGGCGGACGAGGACCAGCGCGCCCGCATCATCGCCGGCAACAACGTGCTGAACGCCGCCTTCATGGTGGCCGGCGCGGTGGTGGTGGCGCTGCTGCAGTTCGCGGGCGTGAAGGCGCCGGCGCTGGTGGCGATCATCGGCGCAGGCTCGCTCGTCGTCGCGGTCCTCGTGGGCCGCGCCTTCCGCGGCCATGTGCTGCGCGACCTCATTCGCCTGGTCTTCCGCGTCGCCTTCCGGGTCGAGGTGAAGGGCGCCGAGCATCTCAAGGCGCCGCCCGGCACGCGCACCGTCATCGCCATCAACCATGTCAGCTTCCTCGACGCGCCGCTCATCATGGCGCTGCTCGACAATGATCCGGTCTTCGCCATCGACAGCGGCATCGCCGAGAAATGGTGGGTGAAGCCCTTCCTCAGCCTGGTGCGGGCCTTCCCGCTCGATCCGACCCGGCCGATGGCGACGCGCGACCTGATCAAGCTGGTGCGCGAGGGCGAGCCGCTGGTGATCTTCCCCGAGGGGCGCATCACCGTCACCGGCTCGATCATGAAAATCTATGACGGCTCCGCGCTGATCGCCGACAAGGGCGAGGCGCAGGTCATCCCGGTGCGGATCGAAGGGCTGGAGCAGACCTATTTCTCCCGCCTTTCCCCGGACCAGACCCGCAAGCGCCTGTTCCCGAAGGTCTACGTCACCATCCTGCCGCCGACCCGGCTGGAGGTCGACCAGGAGCTGTTCGGCCGCAAGCGCCGGCAGGCGGCGGGGGCGGCGCTCTATGACGTGATGAGCGACCTCGTCTTCACCACCAGCCGCACCGGGCGCACCCTGTTCGAGGCGGTGGCGGAGACCGCGGTGCGGGTCGGCGCCGGCCGGCTGGTGCTGGAAGACCCGCTCGGCAGCCAGCTCACCTACCGCAAGCTGCTGCTCGGCGCCCGGGTGATCGGTGCCCGCCTCGCGCAGGAAAGCGCGCCCGGCGAGGCGGTCGGCGTGCTGCTGCCCAACGCCGCCGGCATCGCCGCGGTGCTGCTCGGCCTCTCCCATCACGGCCGCGTGCCGGCGATGCTGAACTACACCGCCGGCGCGGCGAACCTGCTGGCGGCCTGCCGGGCCGCGCAGGTGAAGACCATCGTCGCCTCGCGCGCCTTCGTCGAGAAGGCGCGGCTGGAGGACGAGGTGGCGGCGCTCTCGGCCGAGCTGCGCGTGCTCATGGTCGAGGACATCCGCGCCACCATCACCGGCAAGGACAAGCTGCGCGCGCTGCTGCGCCGGGGCGAGCCCAAGCCGGTCTCGCCGGATGCGCCCGCCGTCATCCTGTTCACCTCCGGGTCGGAAGGCACGCCGAAGGGCGTCGTGCTCTCCCACCGGAACATCTTGTGCAACGTCGCCCAGGTGGCGGCGCGGATCGACTTCTCCGCCGCCGACATCATGTTCAACGTGCTGCCGATCTTCCATTCCTTCGGGCTCACCGGCGGGCTGATGCTGCCGCTGGTCTCGGGGCTGAAGACCTATCTCTACCCCTCGCCGCTGCACTACCGGATCATCCCGGAGCTGGTCTACGCCACCAACGCCACCGCCATCGTCGGCACCGACACCTTCCTGATGGGCTATGCCCGCACCGCGAACCCTTACGACTTCCGCTCGCTGCGCTTCGTCGTCGCCGGCGCCGAGCCGGTGAAGGCGGAGACGCGGCGGGTGTGGATGGAGAAATTCGGCCACCGCATCCTCGAGGGCTATGGCGTCACCGAATGCTCGCCGGTGGTGGCGGTGAACACGCCGATGTTCAACCGCGTCGGCACGGTGGGGCGGCTGCTGCCGGGCATCGCGCACGAGCTCGAGCCGGTGCCGGGCGTCGACAATGCCGGCCGGCTGAAGGTGCGCGGGCCGAACGTCATGCTCGGCTATCTGCGCGCCGAGGCCCCGGGCGTGCTGGAGCCGCCGGAAGGCGGCTGGCACGACACCGGCGACATCGTCGCGCTCGACGCCGAGGGCTTCGTCGCCATACGCGGCCGGGTCAAACGCTTCGCCAAGGTGGCGGGCGAGATGGTCTCGCTGGCGGCGGTCGATGCGCTCGCCTCCACGCTGCGGCCCGACGCCGAGCACGTCACCGTCGCGGTGCCGGATGCGCGCAAGGGCGAGCGGCTGATCCTGATGACCACCGCCACCGACCTGACCCGCGCCGGGCTGCAGGAGCAGGGCCGCGAGGCCGGCGCCACCGAACTGATGATCCCCGCCGAGGTGCTGCCGATGGAGAAGCTGCCGCTGCTCGGCTCCGGCAAGGTCGACTTCATGGCCGCGCGCCGGCTGGCGCTGGAGATCATCGCCGCCCGCACGGCGGCGCAGGCGCCCGCGTGAGCCGGGCCGCGACCAGCGCGACGGCGCCGCGCGCCGCGCCTCCCCGCCGGGGCCGCGACGGCGCCGGGACGCGCGCGCGCATCGAGGGCGAGGCCCTGCGTCTGTTCGCGCAGCGCGGCGTCGCCGGCACCTCGGTGCGCGACATCGCGCAGGCGGCGGGTGTCGCGGAAGGCGCGCTCTACCGCCATTTCCCATCCAAGGAGGAGCTCGCGCGCGACCTCTTCCTCACCCGCTACGCCGAACTCGCGGCGGCGATCGGCCAGGTCGTGGCGGCGGAAGCGGGCTTCGGGCGGCAATTAGCGGCACTGGTGCGGCACGCCTGCGCGCTGTTCGACGAAGACCGCGCGCTGTTCGCCTATCTGCTGATCACCCAGCACGACCATCTCGCCCATGTACCGGCGGAGCCGGCGCGCAACCTCGTCGCCACGCTGGAAGCGCTGTTCACGCAGGCGATCCGCGACGGCGAGATACCGCCGCAGGATGTGGCGCTGGCGGTGGCGCTGGCGCTCGGCGCGGTGGTGCAGCCGGCGGTCTTCGCGCTGTACGGCCGACTGGAGGCGCCGCTGAGCCCGCGGGCCGATGCCATCGCCGCGGCGATCGGCCGGATGCTGGGATGCGCGCCGGGGATCGGCTGACGCTGGCCGGCCGAGCCGGGCCTCACGCGAAACCGGCGGCCGAGGGGCCGCCGGTCGATTGCTGCAAAGGCCGTCGGGATCAGGGGCAGATCTGCCGCCAGCCCCAGCCGCCGCCGGGCAGCGGGCCGCGACGCCAGACGCAGGCGGGGTCCGCCGGCGGGCCCCAGCCGCGCGCATAGGGCGGCACCGGCCAGTAGCGCCAGTTCGGCCGCCAGCCGCAGCGCCAGATGCCGCAGACCCAGCGGACGTTTTCGGTGAGGGCCGGCGCGTCCGGCGCGCTCAGGCCGACGGCGGGAGCCGCGACGCCGGCCTGCGCACCGCCGGACAGCGCGGCGGCGGAGACCAGGCAGGCGGCGGCGAACAGCGAGTGACGGAACGGCGCTTTCATGGAGGGAGCCTCGTGAGCGGAAGGGCGATCAGCGCACGAAAGACTGCGTCGGCGCCTTGCCCGCGGCAAGCGCCGTCCCTTCGCATCCTTAATGATTGGCGTAGCGCCCTCCGGCCGGCGGCGGCGCCGCGCGCGTCAGTTCGGCCAGCAGCGCTGGAGGCCGCGTCCGAGGTGGTATCCGGGCGGGCATTCGAGCACCGGCGGCATCGGCTCGACGCGCGGACCGGGCGGCACGAAGCCCCGCGGGATTTCCTCGGCGGGCGCCCAGCCATTCGGCCAGCACCGCTGGCCGCCGCGCCCGATATGATAGCCGGGCGGGCACGGCCAGGCGACGGTGGCCACCGTCGAGGGCGGCGTGGCGACGGGGGCGATCGGCGCGGCCGAGGCGGGCGGCGCCGCGAGGGCGAGTGTGGCGGCCAGCCCGGCCGCGAGCAGCGGAAACTTCATCTCGGCGTCTCCCATGGAACGACGGTAGGACAGCAGGGCCGGCGCGCGCCGGGCGGCGATCGGGAGCGGGTGGCTTCCGCTCAGAACAGCTTCATGCCGGGCGGTATCGGCAGGCCGGCGGTGAGCGCCTGCGTCTTCTCCTGCACCAGACGGTCGGCCTTGGCGCGGGCATCGCCATGGGCGGCGACGATGAGATCCTCGAGGATCTCCGCCTCGGCCGGCACCATGAGGCTGGGATCGATGGCGATGGTCTTCAGCGTGCCCTTGGCGCTCATCGTCACGCGGACCAGGCCACCGCCGGAGGCACCCTCGACCTCGGCCGATTCCAGCTCCTTCTGCATCTCCTCCATGCGGGACTGCATTTCCCGCACCTTGGACATCATGCCGAGCAGGTCTTTCATCAGGCGTTCCTTTCAGAAATCGATATCGTCGTCCGGTCCCGGGCCGTCGCCGGCGGAGGGGTCGATCATGTCGAGCGCGTCGGCGTCGGGGGCTGGCGGCGCGCTCTCGCGCGAGCGCACGTCGACGATGGCCGCCCCCGGGAATCGCGTCAGCACCGCCGCCACCAGCGGGTCGGCCCGCACGCCGGTGAGGCGCTCGTCGCGTGCGGCGGCGGCCTGTTCGGCGAGGGTGGGCTCGTCGCTGTCCTGCGAAAGGGCGACCAGCCAGCGACGGCCGGTCCATTCCTGCAGCTTGTTCTGGAGTTCCTGCACCAGCACCGGCGAGGCGCCCGACACCAGCGCGATCTCGATCCGCCCCTCCTCGAAGCTCACCGGCCGCATCTGCGTCTCGACGGCGAACTTGGTGCGCAGGTCGCGCTTGGCGGAAGCGAGGGCGACGACGTCGGCGAGGCTCGCGAGGCGCGGTCCGGGCGCGGGGGCGCTCGCCGCCGCGGCGGGCCGGGGCGCGCTCGACTGCGCGGCGAGGCTGAGCCGGGCGGCGGGCGCGGGCGTCGCCTGCGCAACAGGCTGCGGCGCAGGGGAGGGCGCGGCCATGGCCGGTGCCGCGGCGCTCAGGACGGCACCGCCCGAGGCGGCGCGTGCCGACGGCCCGCCGGAGGGGGAGGGCGCCGCCGGCGCCGGGCTCGCGCCCCCGCCCGAAGGGATCTCGCGCAGCTTGCGCAGCGCCTCGTCCGGGGTCGGCAGATCGGCGGCATAGGCGAGGCGCACCAGCACCATCTCCGCCGCCTGCACCGGCCGGCCGGAGGACTGCACCTCGGCGAGTCCCCTTGTCAGCATCTGCCAGGCCCGCGACAGCACGCGGATCGACAGCGCGCCCGCGAAGGCGGTGCCGCGCACGCGCTCCGCTTCCACCAGCGAGGCGTCCTCGCCGCTCGACGGGACGATCTTGAGCCGGGTAACGAAATGAGTGAACTCGGCGAGGTCGGCGATGATCACGGCCGGGTCGCCGCCGGCATCGTACTGCGCCCGGAGTTCGCCCAGCGCCGCGGCGATGTCGCCCTTCATCAGCGCCTCGAACAGGTCGATGACCCGGGCGCGGTCGGCGAGGCCGAGCAGCCCGCGGACTTCCTCGGCGGGCACACTCGCCATGCCGCCACCCGCCGCGCCGGCATGGGCGATGGCCTGGTCCAGCAGGGAGAGCGAGTCGCGCACCGAGCCTTCCGCCGCGCGGGCGAGCAGCGCGAGGCCTTCCGGCTCCACCGCGACCTGCTCCGCCGTGCAGATGCGGGCGAGATGGGCGGCGAGCTCGCCGGCGTCCACGCGGCGCAGGTCGAAGCGCTGGCACCGCGAGAGCACGGTGACCGGCACCTTGCGGATCTCGGTGGTGGCGAAGATGAACTTCACATGCTCGGGCGGCTCCTCCAGCGTCTTCAACAGCGCGTTGAAGGCCGACGTCGAGAGCATGTGCACTTCGTCGATGATGTAGACCTTGTAGCGCGCCAGCGCCGGCCGGTAGCGCGCCGCCTCGATGATCTCGCGGATGTTGTCGACGCTGTTGTTCGAGGCGGCGTCCATCTCGATGACGTCGACATGGCGCGATTCGATGATGTCGCGGCAGTGCCGGCCGAAGCCGGGCATGTCGAGTGTCGGCCCGCCGCCCCCTTCCGACGGCTCGTAGTTCAGGGCGCGGGCGAGGATGCGGGCGGTGGTGGTCTTGCCCACCCCGCGCACGCCGGTGAGCATGTAGCCCTGCGCGATGCGCCCCGAGGCGAAGGCGTTGCGCAGCGTGCGCACCATCGCCTCCTGGCCGATCAGGTCGGCGAAGGTCTGCGGCCGGTACTTGCGGGCGAGTACGCGATAGGGGGTGGCGCCGCCGCGCGCGGCCGGCGTCCCGCCGAGGTCGAAACCCGGCGCGTCGTCGGGAGAAAGGGCGGTCGGGGGGTCGGGATGGTCCGCGCTCATGGACCCCTTCATAGCATCGCGGCGGGGGGCGGGTGCAATGCGGCAGGCGAGGGCCCGGCGAAAAATGCCGCGGCGGTCAGCCGCCGTCCTTCATTCGCGTGACCTTGTAGACCTCGCCCTGCCGATCGAACGTGGTCCACGTGCCGACCTGCCGGCCCGCCTCGAAATGGCCCGAACGCAGCCGCGTGCCGTCGCGGCGGAACCATTCCCAGAAGCCGGTCGGCAGCTCGTTCAGCGTCTGGCCGCGCGCCCACAGGCTGCCGTCGCGGTGACGCGTCTCGAACGGGACAATGTCGGGATCAGCGTCGCGTGCCATGGCCGTCTCGATCGCCGGAGGGGCTGCGCACGCGGAGCAGAGGGTGGGAGGCTGACATGCGACCCGAGACGGGCTCGTTGGGGCTGCTTCCTTCCGGACCTGACCCGGTTGGCGAGTGGCTCGTCCACCGCCAACCTCCCGGTCCCTATATCGTCCGAACCGGCGGCGGGTGCAAGGGGGGCGCCCGCGACCAAAGTCGCATGCTGCGCCCAGCCGGCGAATGCCGTATATGGGCGGTCCCTGGCCGGCCCGGAGCCCGCATGTCCCCGCACGACGCCTTCCAACTCGACCCGCGTCTGGAGGCCGACACCCTCTATGTCGGCGAGGCGCCGCTCTCCACCATCCGCCTGCTGGACGATTCCCGCTTCCCCTGGATCGTGCTGGTGCCGCGCCGGCCCGGCGTGGTCGATCTCCGCGATCTCGACGCGCAGGAGCGCACCGTGCTGATGGAGGAGATCGTCGGCATCAGCGGCGTGCTCAAGGCCATGACCCAGTGCGACAAGCTGAATGTCGGCACGCTGGGCAATGTCGTGCCGCAGCTTCACGTGCACATCGTCGCCCGCTTCCAGACCGATGATGCCTGGCCGCGCCCGGTCTGGGGCCATGGCAAGCGCGAGCTCTATGACGAGGCGGTGGCGGATGCGCTGCTGACCCGGCTGCGGGCGGAGCTCGGCGTCAGGTGAGCGGCAGCCTCGCGAGCAGCATCGGTGCGCTCGGCCGCTGGCCGCATCTCGGCTATGCCGGCTTCGCGCTGGACAGGGTCAGCGAACGGCGTGGCGAGGCGGCCGCCTTCGCCGCCCACCCTGAGGCCCGGGCCTGCCTGATCGCCGGCGAGACCATCGTGCTGGCGCCCGGCGCCGGCGGGTTTCCCTTCGATGCGTTGATGACGCTGGAGCGGGCACGCGCGCTCGGCGGCACCCTGAGCGAAGCCTGCCTGCTCGGGCTCGACGGCGAGGCGCCGCGCTTCGCCCTGCCGCTGCCCGCCCCGGCGCTCGGGGCGCTGGATCGGCATGCCGATCTCGCCGTCTCGGATCTGCGCTCCATCGCGGTCGAGGAAAAGGTGCCGGCGGGCCAGGTCGGGCTGCTGGCCTGCGCCAAGGCGATGCTGGCCTGGCACGCGCGGCGCAGCTTCTGCTCCAATTGCGGCGGCCGGCTGGAGGCGACCGAGGGCGGCTGGCGGCGCGACTGCGCCCAATGCGGAGCGCAGCATTTCCCCCGCACCGACCCGGTGGTGATCATGCTCGCCATCGACGGCGACGATTGCCTGCTCGGCCGCTCGCCCCGCTTCGCGCCGAACATGTGGTCGGCGCTGGCCGGATTCGTCGAGCCGGGCGAGACGCCCGAGGCGGCGGTGCGCCGCGAGACGCGCGAGGAGGCGGGCATCGCCACCGGCGCGGTCCGCTACGTCGCCGCCCAGCCCTGGCCGTTCCCGATGTCGCTGATGCTCGGCTTCCACGCGCAGGCGCTGGGGCGCGAGATCACCCTCGACGCCAACGAGCTGGAAGGCGCGCGCTGGTTCTCGCGCGCCGAGGCGGCGAGCCTTCTCGCCCGCACCCATCCCGACGGGCTCGTGGCGCCGCCCGCCATGGCCATCGCCCATCATCTCATCCGCGCCTTCGTCGAGGGCCGCGATCCGCCCCCGCTCTGACACGCCCCCTCCGTCCCGCGCTGCAGGATGACGGGTCGGAGCGGATCGGCTAAAGCGGATGGCTCAGCCGCCGGACCCGCCCATGAACGAGATTCGCCGCCGCCGCTCCGACTTCGCCTTCAAGGAGCTGTTCGATGTCGACGAGGTGCGCGGGCAGCTGCGCGAACTGGCGCGCGAGCATTCCAGCGGTCCGAATTCCCGCAACGACGCCGAACTGCGCACGGCCGTCGCCCGGCTGCTCAAGCGCGTCTTCCTCGAGGGACAGGCGACCGCGCAGCGCTGGCTGATGCAGGACGGCTCCGGCCGGCGCTGCGCCGAGCGGCTCTCGCGGCTGCAGGACGAGATCATCGGGCTGGTGCACGAGATCGCGGTCGGCATCCTCTACCCTTCCGACAACCCCTCCACCGCCGAGCACATGGCGATCGTCGCCATCGGCGGCTATGGCCGCGGGCTGATGGCGCCGGGCTCGGACACCGACATCCTGTTCCTGCTGCCCTACAAGCAGACCGCCTGGGGCGAGAGTGTCGCCGAGGCGATCCTCTACGTGCTCTGGGACATGGGGCTGAAGGTCGGCCATGCGACGCGCTCGGTGGACGAGTGCATCCGCCAGGCGCGCGGCGACATGACCATCCGCACCTCGCTGCTGGAGGCGCGCTTCCTGCTCGGCGACCGCCCGCTCTTCGACGAGCTGGTGCGCCGCTTCGACAAGGAGGTGGTGGAAGGCACCGCCGCCGAGTTCGTCGCCGCCAAGCTCGCCGAGCGCGAGGAGCGGCTGAAGCGGGCGGGCCAGTCGCGCTACCTGGTCGAGCCCAACGTGAAGGACGGCAAGGGCGGCCTGCGCGACCTGCACACGCTGTTCTGGATCGCCAAATATGTCTACCGGGTGCGCGAGACCCGCGATCTCGTCGCCAAGGGCGTGTTCACGCCGGAGGAGGCGGCGCTGTTCCGGCGCTGCGAGGACTTTCTCTGGTCGGTACGCTGCCACCTGCATTTCCTCGCCGGCAAGGCCGAGGAGCGCCTTTCCTTCGATCTCCAGCGCGAGATGGCCGAGCGGCTCGGCTACACCGAGCATCCCGGGCTGAAGGATGTCGAGCGCTTCATGAAGCACTATTTCCTCGTGGCCAAGGACGTCGGCGATCTCACCGCCATCGTCTCGGCGGCCCTCGAGGAGCGCAACGACAAGCCGGTGCCGCGGCTGAACCGCATGATCGCCCGGCTGCGCCGCTCGCCGCGCCGCGCGCTGAAGGAGAGCCCGGACTTCATCGTCGACCATGACCGCATCAATGTCGCCGATGGCGGCGTGTTCGAGCGCGATCCGGTCAACCTGATCCGCCTGTTCCACATCGCCGACCGGCACGAGATGTCGTTCCACCCGGACGCGATGCGCCTCGCCACCCGCTCGCTCAAGCTGATCGACGCCCGCGTGCGCGAGGATGCCGAGGCGAACCGGCTGTTCCTCGAGGTGCTGTGCTCGAAGAAGACGCCGGAGATCGTGCTGCGCCGCATGAACGAGGCCGGCGTGCTCGGCCGCTTCGTGCCGGAGTTCGGCCGCATCGTCGCGATGATGCAGTTCAACATGTACCACTCCTACACGGTCGACGAGCACCTGATCCGCTCGATCGGCGTGCTGACCCAGATCGAGAAGGGCGAGCGGCCCGAATACGGCCTCGCCAACGAGCTGATGGGGCAGATCAAGAACCGCCAGCTGCTCTACGTCGCCGTGTTCCTGCACGACATCGCCAAGGGCCGCCCGGAGGATCACTCGATCGCCGGCGCGCGCGTCGCACGCAAGCTGTGCCCGCGCTTCGGCCTCAACGCGGCCGACACCGACACCGTGGCGTGGATCATCGAGCAGCACCTGACGATGTCGACCATCGCCCAGTCGCGCGACCTCTCCGACCGCAAGACCATCGAGAACTTCGCCAGCGTGGTGCAGACGCTGGAGCGGATGAAGCTGCTGCTGATCCTCACCACCGCCGACATCCGCGCGGTGGGTCCGGGGGTGTGGAACAACTGGAAGTCGCAGCTGCTGCGCACCCTCTATCACGAGACCGAGCCGGTCATCACCGGCGGCTTCTCCGAGAGCAACCGCCTGCAGCGGGTGGCGCGGGCGCAGAGCGAATTCCGCGCGGCGCTGCCGGACTGGAGCCCGGAGACGCTGGAGCGTTACATCGGCCTGCACTACCCGACCTACTGGCTGCGCATGGACCTCGCCCACAAGCTGGGCCATGCCCGCTTCATCGCCGAGGCGGAGGCCGCCGGCCGCGCGCTCGCCACCACCGCGCACACCGATGCCGCGCGCGGCGTCACCGAACTGACCGTGCTGGCGCCCGACCATCCCAAGCTGCTGGCGGTGATCGCCGGGGCCTGCGCCTCCTCCGGCGCCAACATCGTCGACGCCCAGATCAACACCACGACCGACGGGCGCGCGCTCGACACCATCGCGCTGACCCGCGCCTTCGAGCAGGACGCCGACGAGATCCGCCGCGCCGACCGCATCTCGGCGGCGATCGAGAAATCGCTCTCGGGCGAGATCCGCCTGCCCGAGGTGGTGGCGCGCCGCGTGCCGAAGCGCCCGCGCGCCTTCCATGTCGAGCCGGAGGTGACGCTGAACAACGCCTGGTCGAACCGGCACACCGTCATCGAGGTCTCCGGCCTCGACCGGCCCGGCCTGCTCTACGGCCTGACGCAGACGCTCTCGCGGCTGAACCTCAACATCGCCTCCGCCCATGTGGCGACCTTCGGCGAGCGCGCGGTCGACGTGTTCTACGTCACCGACCTCATGGGCGCCAAGATCGTCGGCGCCGCCCGCCATTCCAGCATCCGCCGGGCGCTGTTGCACGTGCTCGACGCCGACGACGAGGCGGAGGCCGCGAAGGCGGTGTGAGCCGGCGGGGCACGGGCGACATCCGTGCGGGAAAGGGAACACGGGACAGGCCGCCGCACATGGGCCGCGACACGATCGACGTGGAGATCAGGCTGCGGGACATCCGCAACTTCTTCACCGAGCCGGATATCGATCCGTTTGAGGGCGAGATCATCGACCTCTCCGGCATCGAGCAGGTAATGGATGCGCTGAAGAGCCGCCCGGGCTGGCGCAGGTGCCGGCTGCGCACCCGGCTGTCGGTGCCCTTCACCGCCGAGACGGCCTCGATCGAGGCGCGCATGCCCGAGGCGCTGCGGGCCTATTGCGACAAGCACATCCAGTATTGCGAGCGCAAGATCCGCGAGGTGCGGATCGAGGGGCGGCGCGGGCTGAGGGTCGGCGCGTTGTTCCTTGCCGCCTGCATGGCGGCGTCCGCCAGCGTCGACACGCTCCTCGCCATTCCCGGGCTGCTCGGCCAATTGCTGTCGGAAGGGCTGCTGATCGCCGGCTGGGTCGGGCTGTGGCGGCCGATCGAGCTCTTGCTCTACGAATGGTGGCCCTACTCGCGCGACATCGCGCTCTACCGCAAGATCCGGGACATGACGCTGGTGATCGAGCCGGCGCCCGCCGCGTCGCCATCCGCCTGACGCTGCGAAAGCAACCACCCTCCCGCCGCAAAACGGCCCCTTAACGCCCCCTTAAACGGCCGGTTTTAAGGTTGCTATGCCGCGTCGGCGAAGGGTTGGGGACTAGATGGCGAGACGAGGCGGAAACGGGGAGCGGCGCGAGCCGGTGATGGGCTCGGCCGACGCCGTCGCCGAGCTGCGCCTCGGGCCGGACGATCGCCCCGGCGCGTTCCGCGCCACGATGCCCGATCGCCCGTCGCGCCGCACGTCCTTTCCCGAGTTCGAGCCCGAGGTGACGCGCGTGCCCAAGGCCTCCCGGAGCACACGCGGAACGACCACGGGCACCCGCCGCAAGCGCGGCGGGCGCGGCTTCCTCGCGCGCGCCTTCTACTGGAGTCTCGTCGCCGGCATCTGGGTGGTGCTCGGCGTCGCCGGCTTCGTCGCCTATGAGGCGAGCCACCTGCCGGCGATCCAGAACCTCGCCATTCCCGAGCGCCCGCCCACGGTGATCATCCAGGGCCAGGACGGCAAGACCATCGCCACCCGCGGCGACATGCGCGGCGCGGCGATCCCGCTGAAAGCGCTGCCGCCCTACCTGCCCAAGGCCTTCGTCGCCATCGAGGACCGCCGCTTCTACGATCATTTCGGCCTCGACGTGATCGGCCTCGCCCGCGCCGTGGTGGTGAACCTCACCGCGGGACGGCTGCGCGAGGGCGGCTCGACGCTCAGCCAGCAGCTCGCCAAGAACCTGTTCCTGACGCAGGACCGCACCCTCTCGCGCAAGGTGCAGGAGGTGGTGCTAGCGATCTGGCTGGAGAGCAAATATTCCAAGGACGAGATCCTCGAACTCTATGTGAACCGGGTCTATTTCGGCGCCGGCGCCTATGGCGTCGAGGCCGCCGCCCAGCGCTATTTCGGCAAGCCGGCGCGGCAGGTCACGCTGTCGGAAGCCGCGATGCTGGCGGGTCTCGTCAAGTCGCCCTCCGCGCTCGCGCCCACCCGCAACCTGAAGGCGGCGCAGGACCGCGCCGCGCTGGTGCTGGCGGCGATGGAGGAGGCCGGCTTCATCGACCACGCCACCGAGCAGGTCGCGCTGGCCCATCCGGCGACGCTGGCCAAGAAGCAGGGCCCGGATTCCAGCGGCTATGTCGGCGACTGGGTGATGGAGCAGCTCGAGGACAAGGTCGGCCCGATCGAGGGCGACATCACCGTCCAGACCAGCATCGACCCCAAGCTGCAGGCGGCGGCGGAGCAGGCGCTGACCGAGACGCTGAACCGCAGCGGCGCCAAGTTCGGCGTGCAGCAGGGCGCGGTGGTGATGATGGACACCGACGGCGCCGTGCGTGCGTTGGTCGGCGGGCGTTCCTACGAGGACAGCCAGTTCAACCGCGCCGTGACGGCGCGGCGCCAGCCCGGCTCCGCCTTCAAGCCGTTCGTCTATCTCACCGCCATGGAGCGCGGGCTGACCCCCGACACGGTGCGCGAGGATTCCCCGCTCCAGCTCAAGGGCTGGAAGCCGGAGAACTACAGCCACGAATATCGCGGCCCGGTGACGCTGGAGACCGCGCTCGCCTATTCGCTCAACACGGTGGCGGTGCGCCTCGCGCTGGAAGTGGGCCCGGCGGCGGTGGCGAAGACGGCCACGCGGCTCGGCATCGCCTCCAAGCTCGATCCCAATCCGTCCATCGCGCTCGGCACCTCCGAAGTCTCGGTGCTGGAACTGACCAGCGCCTACGCCCCCTTCGCCAATGGCGGCATCGGCGTCACCCCGCACGTGATCGAGCGGGTGCGCGACGCCAAGGGCAGGGTCATCTATTCGGCGCCGGGCGCGAGCCGCGGCGCGGTGATGGCGCCCCCGCACGTCGCCATGATGAACCGCATGCTGCAGCAGACCATCGCCATCGGCACCGCCCGCAAGGCGGAGCTGCCGGGGTGGCCGGCGGCCGGCAAGACCGGCACCAGCCAGGATTTCCGCGACGCCTGGTTCGTCGGCTACACCGCGCGCTACGTTACCGGCGTGTGGCTCGGCAACGACGACTCCTCGCCCACGAAGAAGGCATCCGGCGCCGGCCTGCCGGTCGAGATCTGGAGCCGGGCGATGCGGGTGGCGCATGAGGGCGTGCCGGTCGCCGCGCTGCCCGGCATGCGCACGCCGAGCCCGTATGAGCAGGCGGTGTCGGGGACGGAGATCATCGACGAGCCGGTGACCACCGGCGCGACGGCCCCGGCCGGCATTCCGCGTCCCTCGGCCGTGGTCGGCGGCGGCGCGCAGGGCACCGGCACCATCGACAACTGGCTGCTCGACAAGCTGTTCGGCCGAAACTGAGCGAAGGGCGCCCCGCTCACGCCGCGCGGATGGCCCGCGTGCTCCGCTCCAGCACGAAGGCGGCGATGCCCATCGCCGCCACCGCCCCGGCGAGCGGCAGCGCCGTGCCGCCCAGCATCTGCCCGAGCCCGATGCCGACCAGCGCGCTGAAGCCCATCTGCACGAAGCCGGCGAGCGAGGAGGCCGCGCCGGCGCGGTCGGGGTGGCGCTGCAGCGCGCCGGCGATGCTGTTGGGGAAGCTGCACCCGACCCCGGCGAGGTAGAGCGCCATCGCCGCGACCAGCCCGGCCACCGGCGCGAGGCCGGCCAGCACCGCCGTCAGCATCATCACCCCGCCCAGCGCCTTGAGCAGGCAGCCGACGCCGATCACCCGGTCGACCGTGAAGCGGTGGCGGTCGATCAGGAACGGGCCGATGAAGGTGCCGGCCATGTAGCCGAACACGCTGATGCCGAAGCACAGCGCGAAGGGGATCTCGCCGAGGCCGTAGAGCCCCTGCAGCACGAAGGAGGACGAGGATATCCAGGCGAAGATGCCGGCATAGCCGAGCGTCATCAGCCCGATATAGACGCGCGTCGCCGGCGTGCGGGCCACCGCCGAAAGGCTGGCCAGGATGGAGCGCGGCGACAGCGCCTCCGGCCGCGCGGCCCGCAGCGTCTCCGGCAGCGCCTTCGCCACCACGAAGGTCGCGCCGAGGCCGATCGCGAAGGACAGCGCGAAATTCGAGCGCCAGCCGAAGGCGACTTCCAGCATGCCGCCGAGCAGCGGCGCGGCGGCCGGCACCACCGCCATGATCGAGGCCATGCGGGCGAGTTCGCGCCCCGCGCGCGGGCCCTCATAGAGATCGCGCACGATCGAGCGGGCGAGAACGATCGGCCCGCAGGCGCCGAAGGCCTGCACGAAGCGGGCGGTGGAGAGCACCTCGATCGAGGGCGCCAGCGCGCAGGCGGCGCTCGCCGCGCAGAAGATGACGAGGCCGGCGAGCAGCACCGGCTTGCGCCCGAAACGATCGGCCAGCGGGCCATAGACGATCTGCCCCGCCGCGAAGCCGAACAGGAAGGCGGAGAGCGTGAGCTGTCCGCCGGCCGGGCTCGCCCCGAGCGCGCGGGTGAGCGCCGGCAGCGAGGGCAGGTACATGTCGGTCGAGAGCGGCCCGAGCGCGGTGAGCAGCGCGAGCAGCACGGTGAGGGCGAGCGTATCGGGGCGAAGCATCATGGCGGGCGGCGCCGGTTTAGACCCGCCGCGGGCGGCTGTCGAGGCGGTGCGCGTCGGGGGTCAGGCGCCGTAGCGGTGCAGGCCGGCGCCATTGGCCTTCAGCCAGGCCTCAGCGCGCCGCCGCTCGGGAAACAGCCGGTCCACCGTCTGCCAGAAGCGCGGGCCGTGGTTCATCTCCCGCCGGTGCGCCACCTCATGGGCGGCGAGATAGTCGAGCACGAAGGGCGGGGCGAGGATCAGCCGCCAGGAATAGGACAGTGCGCCGGTCGCCGAGCACGAGCCCCAGCGGCTCGCCGTATCGCGCAGCGTGATGCGGCTGACGGTGACGCCGAGCGCCCCGGCATGCCGGCGCGTGGCGGCGACGAGGTCGGCTCGCGCCTCGCGCCGGAGATAGTCGCTGATGCGCCGGGCGATATGGGCGGCCTCGCCGGCGACGCACAGAAGGGCACCGGCCTCGCTGGTCTCGCGCCAGACCGTGCCGCGCGCGCCCGGCCGGTGCTCGATCCGGTGCGGCTCGCCGCGCAGCGGCACCAGCGCACCCGGCGCGAAGGCGACCAGCTGCGGCAGCCGGGCGAGGCGCTGGGCGATCCAGTCGGTGTGGCGTTCGGCGAAGAGCCGCGCCTCCTTCAGCGAGCCGCGCGCGGGGATGGTGAGCATCACGTCGCGTTCGGCATTGCGCACCCGCAGCGTGTAGCGCCGCGCCCGCGGATTGCGGCGCAGGCCGACGCTCACCTCCTCGCCGCCGATGCGCAGGGTCAGGCGGTCGGGCTCGGGTTCCGCCGGCGCACGGCGCGGGCGCAGAAGTCGAAGCAGCATGGGCATGGCTCGCGATGCGGTCGTCTTCGCATCCCACCCAACCATGGCCGCGGCGCGGCAGTCCTCAGAGGCGGACCATGCGCCGGTCGCGACGGCGGTCCTGCACCGGCTGGTAGGCGATGCGGGCGTGGTAGGCGCAGTAGGGCAGGCCGGTCTTGGAACGGCTGCCGCAATAGTAGAAATTGTCCGTACCCGGATCGCCCACCGGCCAGCGGCAGGTGAATTCGGTGAGGTCGAGAATGGTGCAGCGCTCCGCCAGCGGGATCACCTGTGCCACCGGGTTCGGCAGATCTTCCGGCTCGATCTCCACCATCGGCTGGAGCGAGGCCGCCAGCGCGGTATTGCCCTGAACCATCGGGCGCGTCCGCATGGCCGGCGCGGCCGGAGCCGGGGTTCCCGCCGGGCGCGGCTTGCGCGCCCGCGGCGGGGTGGCGACCGCCACCGTCTTGGCGCGGCCGGAGAGGCCGAGGCGGTGGACCTTGCCGATCACCGCGTTGCGGGTGATGCCGCCGAGCTCGGCGGCGATCTGGCTGGCGGAAAGCCCTTCCGACCACAGTTTCTTGAGGAGCTCGACGCGCTCGTCCGTCCAGTTCATCGGCTGTTCCTCCTTGCGCTCGTCCATCGAGAGCGGAATCCCCAACCCCGCCGGTCGAGCGAACCCGACCGACCCTACGCCGCCGACGCCACTATGGGATTTCACCGCCGCACGAGATGTCGTATCTGACGATCGGGAGGCTACAATATGCGTTGACTCCCGAACAAGAGTCGCCGAGCCGAAACAATTGTTTTCCCCAGTTGAGAGTCCGCGCTGCAACACTGCACCGCCGGCGCGGCCCCGCGACACGGCGCAGCGGTTGAACCGGCTGCCGCGCTCATGTAGATTCCGGCCTGCGGGTGCCGCCCATCGGGGCGGCACGTTTCGTTTTGGACCCCGGTTTTGGCCTGAAGAGAGAGGGGAGGGGATACGTGATCGACCCCATCCTGCCGACCTATAATCGTGTTGACCTCGTCTTCGAGCGCGGCGAAGGCGCCTGGCTCGTCACCCGAGACGGGCAGCGATATCTCGACTTCACCGCCGGCATCGCGGTCAATGTCCTCGGTCATGCGCACCCTTATCTGGTGGCGGCGCTCACCGAGCAGGCCGGCAAGCTGTGGCACACCTCGAACCTGTTCCGCATGGAAGGCGGCGAGAAGCTCGCCAACCGCCTCATCGCCGCGACCTTCGCGGACACCATGTTCTTCACCAATTCGGGTGCGGAAGCGCTGGAATGCGCGATCAAGATGGCGCGCCGGTACCATTTCGCCAGCGGCCATCCCGAGCGCACCCGCATCATCACCTTCGAGGGCGCCTTCCACGGGCGCACGCTGGCGACCATCGCCGCCGGCGGCAACGCGAAGTATCTGGAGGGCTTCGGCCCGGCCATGCCCGGTTTCGACCAGGTGCCGTTCGGCGACCTGGCGGCGGTGAAGGCCGCCATCACGCCGGAGACCGGCGCCATCCTGATCGAGCCGGTGCAGGGCGAGGGCGGCGTGCGTGCCGCGCCCTGGCCGTTCCTGCGCGAGCTGCGCGCGCTGTGCGACCAGCACGGGCTGCTGCTGATCCTCGACGAGGTGCAGTGCGGCGTCGGGCGCACCGGCAAGCTCTTCGCCCATGAATGGGCCGGCATCACGCCGGACATCATGGCGGTGGCCAAGGGCATCGGCGGCGGCTTCCCGGTCGGCGCCTGCCTCGCCACGGAGGAGGCCGCCAAGGGCATGACCGCCGGCACCCACGGCTCCACCTATGGCGGCAACCCGCTGGCCATGAGCGTCGCCAACGCCGTGCTCGACGTCGTGCTGGCGGACGGGTTCCTCGACCAGGTGCAGGCGACCGCGCTGCGGCTGAAGCAGCGCCTTGCCGAGCTCAAGGACCGCCACCCCGCCATCATCGCCGAGGTGCGCGGCGAAGGGCTGCTGCTCGGCCTGCGCACGCTGGTGCCGAATGGCGAGGTGGTCAACGCGCTGCGCGCCGAGGGCATGCTCGGCGTCGGCGCCGCCGACAATGTCGTGCGCCTGCTGCCGCCGCTCAACATCGGCGAGGCGGAGATCGACGCGGCGTTCACGCGGATCGATGCGGCCTGCGCGAAGCTGGAAGCGAACCTCAGGGCGGCCGGCGCGCCGCGGGGAGCCGCCGCATGAGCGCGAACGGCAGCCACACGGACGGCCTCCAAGGCGGCGGCATCCGCCATTTCCTCGATCTCGACGCCCTGCCGGCGGGAGAACTGCGCCACCTGATCGACCTGTCGCGCGACCTCAAGAGCCGGCGCAAGCATGTGGCGGCGGAGAAGCCCTTTGCCGGCAAGGTGCTGGCCATGGTGTTCGAGCAGCCCTCGACGCGCACGCGCATCTCCTTCGATGTCGCCATGCGCCAGCTCGGCGGCGAAACGATCATGCTGACCGGCGCCGAGATGCAGCTCGGCCGCGGCGAGACCATCGCCGACACGGCGCGGGTGCTCTCGCGCTATGTCGATGCCATCATGATCCGCATCCTCGACCCGGAGTCGCTCGCCGAACTGGCGGCGAACGCGACCGTGCCGGTGATCAACGGCCTGACGCGGGCCTCGCATCCCTGCCAGATCATGGCCGACGTGATGACCTTCGAGGAGCATCGCGGCCCGATCGGCGGGCGCACCGTGGCCTGGACCGGCGACGCCAACAATGTGCTCGCCTCCTGGATCCACGCCGCCCAGCGCTTCGACTTCGCGCTGAACGTGGCGACGCCGCCGGAGCTGGCGCCGCGCCCGGCGCTGGTCGACTGGGTGCGCGCGACCGGTGCGAAGGTGACGTTCGGCCATGACGCCGAGCGGGCCGTCGAGGGGGCCGATTGCGTCGTCACCGACACCTGGGTGTCGATGGGCGACGAGGAGGCCGAACGGCGGCACAACCTGCTGATGCCCTATCAGGTCAATGGCGCGCTGATGAAGCGCGCCAACCCCGATGCGCTGTTCATGCACTGCCTGCCGGCCCATCGCGGCGAGGAAGTGACCGACGAGGTTATGGACGGCCCGCAATCGGTGGTGTTCGACGAGGCCGAGAACCGCCTGCACGCCCAGAAGGGCATCCTCGCCTGGTGCCTCGAGGGCGCCGGGGCGTAGCAGCAAGGCACGCCCCTCATCCTCTCCCGCCCGCGGGGGAGGTGGCCGGCGGCGCCGGTCGGAGCGGGAAGCGTCGTCGCGCGCGATGGTTCGGCCCCAGAGGGGCCACATCCGCCGCTCCCCGCCAGCGGGAGAGGAGGGACGGAAGGGTCCGCAGACGCGGCCCGCGATGGCGGGGGGGCTCGCCAGTCCCCCATCGCGGTTCACCCCTCGCATTCCCGGACGAGGGCACCTATATGGCGCGGACGGAGCCATCCATGACATCACAGAGCTTTACCGCCCGTTCGCCCAGTGCCGAGGCCGTCGACGATCGCGTCCTGCCGTTCCACGTGGACGGGCTCGACGTGCGCGGCCGCATCGTGCGGCTCGGTCCCACCCTCGACGCGGTGCTGGCGCACCACGCCTATCCCGCGCCCGTCAAGCGGCTGCTCGGCGAGGCGGTGGCGCTCACCGTGCTGCTCGGCTCGACGCTGAAGATCGAGGGCCGCTTCATCCTGCAAACCCGCACCGACGGGCCGGTCGACCTGCTGGTGGTCGACTTCACCGCGCCCTCGAACGTGCGCGCCTATGCCCGTTTCGACGCCGAGCGCCTCGGCGCGCTCGATGCAGCGGCGCTGCGCGACAGCGGCGCGCTGCTCGGGCGCGGCCACCTCGCCATGACCATCGACCAGGGCGTGCAGCTCAACCGCTACCAGGGCGTCGTCGCGCTGGAAGGCGGTGGGCTCGAGGATGCCGCGCACCAGTATTTCCAGCAGTCCGAGCAGATCCCGACCCGCGTGCGGCTCGCCGTCGCCGAGGAAGTGCGCGCCGGCGGGGCGGCCTCGTCCTGGCGCGTCGGCGGGCTGATGGTGCAGTTCCTGCCGACCGAGGGCGGGCGCGTCGCCCATGCCGACCTCGCCCCCGGCGACGCGCCGGAGGGGACGCCGGTGCACGAGGTGGCGGAGGACGATGCCTGGCGCGAGGCGCAGTCGCTGGTCGGCACGCTGGAGGATGTCGAACTGGTCGACGCGAGCCTGTCGAGCGAGCGCCTCCTGTTTCGCCTGTTCCACGAGCGCGGCGTGCGCGTGTTCGATCCCGAAGGCATCGTCGCCCGCTGCTCCTGCTCGCGCGAGCGGGTGATGAACGTGCTGGCGAGCTTCGGCCGCGAGGAGCGCGCCGATCTCGTCGAGGACGGCAAGGTCACCGTCACCTGCGAGTTCTGCGGGCGGAGCTACGGCTTCGCGGCGGAGGAAGTGGTGGGGCCGGACGAGGCGGGCGAGGCACCGGCGGCGCACTGACGGGCGAGGCGGGGCGGCTTCCTCACGTCGCGCCGTCATGCCGTCATCCCCGGGCCGAGCCCGGGGATGACGGCATGACGGCGGGGACCGTGTGAGCAAAGGCGGAACGCGATCCCGGATCGGCTTTCGGCCGTCCCGGACACGTGCCGCCGAGGAAAACAGCGCTGATCGACGGACGACCCGCCTACCCCGCGCACTCCGCGATCAGCCCCTTCAGGAACCGCTCGCAGGCGCGCAACTGGGCGACGTCGATATATTCGTCGGGCTTGTGCGCCTGATCGATCGAGCCGGGGCCGCAGATGACGGTGGGAATGCCCGCCGCCTGGAAATGCCCGCCTTCCGTGCCGTAGGAGACGGCGAAGGTGCGGTTCTGGCCGGCGAGGCGCAGCGCCAGCGTCTCCGCCTCCGATCCCGGCTCGGGGGCCAGCGGGGGCACCTTGTAGATGAAATCGGTGACGATCGAGGATTCCGGCGCCGTGGCGCGCAGCCCCGGCAGCACCTCGCGCTCGGCATAGGCCATGACGGCGGCGATCAGTGCCTCCTCGTCGAAGCCCGGCAGGCCGCGCACGTTCCAGCGCAGCGCGCAGCGCTCGGGCACGATGTTGCCGGCGGTGCCGCCCTCGACGATGGTCACCTGGAGGGTGGAGGACGGCGGGTCGAACCGCCCGCTGGGGTCGCCCGCGGCCTCCAGCGCCGCGCGGTGCCGGTCGATCTCGCCGATCAGCCTGGCCGCGGCGAAGATGGCGTTGGCGCCGAGATGGGGCATCGAGGAATGTGCCGACCGCCCGGTCACGGTGGTGACATAGGCGATGCCGGACTTGTGCGCGTCGACCACCCGCATCGAGGTCGGCTCGCCGACGATGCAGGCCCTCGGCTTGGGCAGGTCGACGCCGAGTCGGCGCACGGCGGGCACGACGCCGGTGCAGCCGATCTCCTCGTCATAGGAGATGATCAGGTGGATGGGGGTCGCCAGCCGCGCCGCGAGCATGTCCGGCACCATGGCGAGGCAGGTGGCGACGAAGCCCTTCATGTCGCAGCTGCCGCGCCCGTAGAGCCGCTCCCCGCGCAGCGCGAGGGCGAAGGGATCGCTGCTCCACGACTGCCCCTCCACGGGAACGACGTCGGAATGGCCGGAGAGGCAGATGCCGCCCCGCCCCGGCGGCCCGATCGTGGCGAACAGGCTGGCCTTGTCGCCGGTCTCGTTCGGCACCAGCGTCGAGGCGACGCCGAGCCCGGCGAGATAATCCCGCACATAGTCGATCAGGGCGAGATTGGAGCGGCTGCTGGTGGTGTCGAAGCCGACGAGGCGGTCGAGAAGCTCCTCGGTGGTGGGTCGGCCGGCCGGCATGTGATCTCCCCGATGCAATGCGCCGCAGCATAAGGGCGCGCTCGCGCCGCTCCAAGGACGATCTCAGCGCGGGCGGTCTCAGCGCATCCAGAACCGCGGCAGGAACAGCACCAGCACGGTGAACAGCTCGAGCCGCCCCAGCAGCATGCCGAAGGAGAGCAGCCAGATGACGCTGTCCGGCATGCCGGCGAAGTTGGAGGCCGGCCCCACCAGCGGCCCGAGGCCGGGTCCGACATTGCCGATCGCCGTCACCGCCGCCGACAGCGCGGTGGCTAGATCGAAGCCGAGCGCGTTGATGGCGAGACCCAGCACCAGGAAGCTGCCGAGATAGAGAAACACGAAGGAGAGCACGGAGCCGACCACCTCGCTCGGCACTGGCGAGCCGCCATAGCGCACGGGGAACACGCCGTTGGGGTAGATCAGTCGCTTGAGGTGCTGCACCAGCGCCGAGCCGACGATGGCGAGGCGGAAGGTCTTGGCGCCTCCCGAAGTCGAGCCGGTGCAGCCGCCGAGGAACATGATCATGAAATAGAGCATCTCGGTGGGGGCGCCCCATTTCGAATAGTCGTCGCCGACGAAGCCCGTTGTCGACATCAGCGACACGACGTTGAACAGCGCGTCGCGCAGCGCCGGCTCGCCGCGGTCGATCCCGGCCAGCACCTGCTGCAGGAAGGAGATGAAGGTGAACAGGGCGATGAGGCCGAGGAACAGCCGCACCTCGGTATTGGCGACCAGGCGGCTGAAATCGCCGGCCAGCACGCGCACATAGAGCACGAAAGGCAGCGAGCCGGCGAGCATGAAGACGATGGCGGCGTAATCGATCGCCGCGCTCTTGAAGAAGCCGATCGAGGCGTCGTGCGTCGAGAAGCCGCCGGTCGAGATCGTCGCCATGGCATGGGCCACGGCGTCGAACACGCTCATGCCGCAGGCCGCATAGGTGATGGCGCAGGCGAAGGAGAGCAGCAGATAGGTGCCGAGGATGCCCTTGGCCATCTGGGCGGCACGGGGCAGCATCTTCTCCGACTTGTCCGAGGATTCCGCCCGGAACAGCTGCATGCCGCCGATCTGCAGCATGGGCAGGAAGGCGATGGCGAAGACGATGATGCCGATGCCGCCATACCAGTGCAGGAAGGCGCGCCAGATCAGGATGCCGGGCGGGCGGGTATCGAGGCCGGAAATGACCGTGGCCCCCGTCGTGGTGAGGCCCGAGACCGCCTCGAAATAGGCGTCGGCGAAGGACAGCCGCGTCTGCGCCCACATGAAGGGGATCGCCGCGAAGGCCGAGAGCACCACCCAGCTCGCGGCGGTTAGCAGGAAGGTCTGCCGCAGGTCCAGCCGTTCCACCCCGCCCGAACGGCCGGCGAGCCAGAGCGACAGGCCGACGAACACGGTAACAGCGCAGGCGACGATATAGACGAGAAAATCCGACTGACCCGCGGCGAGGTCCACCAGCGCCGGGATCATCATCGTGGTGCCGAGGATGGCAAGGAGGACGCCGAGAACGGCGGCGATCGGGCGAAGGTCGATCACGTGAGCAGGAACCGCGCGAGCAGGAACGCGACCATAGCCGCTTCGTGGCGCGGCCGGAAGCGCCGGCAGCCGCGCCGCATCAGTTGAGGATGCGCGCCGCGTCCGGCAGGTCGAGTGAGAAGGCCGGGATGTCGGCAGTGAAGACCTCGCCGCCGGCGGTGACGAGTTCGTAGCTGCCTTCCATGATGCCGGTCGGGGTCGGGAGGGGAACGCCGCTGGTATATTCGAACTGCGCGCCGGCCGCGAGCACCGGCTGTTCGCCGACGACACCGGCGCCGCGCACCTGCTGCACGCGGCCGAAGGCATCGGTGATCGACCAGTATCGCGTCTTGAGCTGCACCGTTTCGGGACCGAGATTCACGATCTCCACCGTATAGGCCCAGAAATACTGGTTACGCTCGGGGTCGGAGCGCTCGGGCGCGAAGCGCGGCGTCACGGTCACCTGTATGTCTCTCGTCGTGGCCCGATACATTCTGCCCTCTGCCGGCTGACGCGACCAGTGAAGAGCTTTTGGCGCCGCCGGGCAAGCGCCGTTGAGCCAGCGCCGTTGAGCCAGCACCGTCCTTTGCCGGCGCCTCGCGCGCGTCCATGCGAAAGGCCGCCCGTCCTCTCTGGACGGGCGGCGCTTGGGGCGACGCTGGAATGCTAGTTCACCACCTCGATGATCGTGCGCGTGCGCGGGTCGACGATGACGTGGCGCTCGTTCACCACCGCGAAACGGTATTTCTCGTAGCGCGGCACCTCATAGAGCACCACCTGCTCGGGCAGCGGCTCGCCCACCGCCACCTGTCCCTCGTAGATCACCGAGGGCCGTCGCTCCTCGACGACATAGGTGCGCACCGCCGGCGGCGGCGGATCGATCGCGGTGCCGAGCACGCCGCCGGCAATACCGCCGACCACCGCGCCCACCGGGCCGCCGATCACGGCGCCGGTAACGGCACCGCCGGCCACGCCGGCCGCCGTCCCCTCCTGGGCGGCGGCGAGGCCCGGCGCCAGAAACGCGATGGATACGGCGCCGATCATCAAGGTCTTGCGCATGAATCTCTCCCTGTACGTGGATGCGTACTGTTCTATGGAAAGATGAACGCAGTAGAAGAGCGGAGGTTCCGCCCCCGTATTGCTGACCTATTTCAGCAACCCATTACCGGGCGTCGATCCGTATAGGTCAGACCCGCGCCAGCGCCTGGGCGATATCCTCGGAGAGGTCGTCGACATGCTCCAGGCCGACGGAGAGCCGCACCATGCCGTCCGAGATCCCCATCTCGGCCCGCGCCTCCGGCGAAAAGCGCTGGTGGGTCGTCGTCGCGGGATGGGTGACGAGGCTTTTGGCATCGCCGAGATTGTTGGAGATGCGGGCGATCCGCAGGCCGTTGAGGAAGCGAAAGGCGCCGGCCTTGCCGCCCGCGACCTCGAAGGTCACCAGCGTGCCGCCGCCGCGCATCTGCCGCCGGGCGAGATCATGCTGGGGATGGTCGGCGCGGAACGGATAGATCACCTTGGTGATCTTCGCGGCCTCCGCCAGCCGGTCGGCCAGCGTTGCCGCGCTCGCCTGCATGCGCTCGACCCGCAGCGGCAGCGTCTCCAGCCCCTTCAGCATCACCCAGGCATTGAACGGCGAGGCGGACGGGCCGGTCTGCCGCAGGAACGTCTGCAAATGGTCGGTGAGGAACTTCTGCGAGCACAGCACCACGCCGGCAAGGCAGCGGCCCTGCCCGTCGATGTGCTTGGTCGCCGAATAGACGACGACGTCGGCCCCGAGCGCCAGCGGGCTCTGCAGCATCGGCGTGGCGAACACGTTGTCGACCACGAGGCAGGCGCCCGCCGCCTTGGAGATGGCGGCGACGCCGGCGATGTCGACGATCTCCAGCGTCGGGTTGGTCGGGCTCTCGAGGAAGAACACCTTTGTCTCCGGACGCACCGCCGCCTGCCAGGCGGCAAGGTCGGTGCCGTCGACCAGCGTGGCGGCGACGCCGAAGCGCGGCAGCAATTCCTCGATCACATAGCGGCAGGAGCCGAACAGCGCACGCGCTGCCACCACATGGTCGCCGGCCTTGAGCTGGCAGAGCAGCGCGGCCGTGACCGCCGCCATGCCGGACGCGGTGGCGCGGGCGACCTCGGCCCCTTCGAGCAGCGCGAGGCGGGTCTCGAACATCGCGACGGTGGGGTTGGAATAGCGCGTGTAGATGAAGCCGGGATCGTCGCCCTTGAAGCGGGCCTCGGCCTGCTCGGCGGTGTCGTAGACATAGCCCTGCGTGAGGTACATCGCCTCCGCCGTCTCGCCATAGGGCGAGCGCAGGATGCCGCCATGCACGAGGCGGGTATCCGGCCGCAGGGCGGCGACATCGGCGGGGGTGAGCTTGGGCGTGTCGTTCATCTGCGCTCTCCGGACCTCGGGCCATGACCGGAGACAGGCGCACCTCAAGGCGGAGGCATCGCCACGCATCCGGCCTTTTAGCATCCTTGTTTTACGTGGCGGCAAGCCGGCCGGCTCAAATAACCACGGTGAGAGCGGCGTAAAGCAATGCATGGCTTGGCGTCAAGGGGCGCGTCCGTTAAAGCGAACGACGGGCGCGGGTCCACCGGCACCGGGCGACCCGAGGGGAGAGTGAGCGTGCCCGAACTCGACTTGCCGCGACACGGCGACGGCATCCTGCCCGACAGCGCCATCGCCGCGCTACATGCGGCGGGCGCCATCCGCGCCGCCTCGCCCTTCGACGCCGACCAGATCCAGCCGGCGAGCCTCGACCTGCGCCTCGGGCCAGTCGCCTGGCGCATCCGGGCGAGCTTCCTGCCCGGCGCCGAGGCCGATGTCGAGGATCGCCTGCGCCAGCTTCTGCTGCACACGCTGGACCTCACCACCGGCGAGGTGCTGGAAACGGGCTGCGTCTATCTGGTCGAGTTGCAGGAGGCGCTGGCGCTGCCCGCCGACATCGCCGCCTCGACCAACCCGAAGAGCTCCACCGGCCGGCTCGACGTCTTCACCCGCGTCATCGCCGATCGCGCCCGCTCCTTCGACGCCATCCCGGTCGGCTATCGCGGCAAGCTCTATCTGGAGATCAGCCCGCGCACCTTCCCGATCCTCGTCCGCCAGGGCTCGCGCCTGTCGCAGATCCGGTTCCGCCGCGGCGATGCGCGCCTCGACGAGACCGCGCTCGCCGCGCTGGACCGTCGGGAGCGCCTCGTCGACGCCCCGGCGCCGGACGTCGCCGGCGGCGGGATCGCGGTGAGCGTCGACCTCTCGGGCGAGGGCTTCGGCGGCCTGCTCGGCTTCCGCGCCAAGCGGCACACCGGCCTGATCGACGTCGACGTGCGCGGGGCCTGCGACGTCGACGACTACTGGGAGCCGCTGGCGACGCGCGGGCGTCGCGAACTGGTGCTCGACCCCGACGCCTTCTACATCCTGGCCTCCAAGGAGGCGGTGCACGTGCCGCCCGACTATGCGGCGGAGATGGTGCCCTTCGACCCGCTGGTCGGCGAGTTCCGCGTCCACTATGCCGGCTTCTTCGACCCCGGCTTCGGCCATGCGGCCGCCGGGGGGCGCGGCGCCCGGGCGGTGCTGGAGGTGCGCTCGCGCGAGGTGCCCTTCATCCTCGAAGATGGGCAGATCGTCGGGCGGCTGGTCTATGAGAAGATGCTGGCGCGGCCGCGTTCGCTCTATGGCGAAGGGCTCGGCTCGAACTACCAGGCGCAGGGCCTGAAGCTCTCCAAGCATTTCCGCGCCATACCGCGGGGCTGAAACGCGCGAGAGCCCGCCGCCGGAAAATCCGGCCGCGGGCCCGCGGCGGTGTGGGACCGCCGCACTACCGATTGAGGCGCCTTTACTGGGTGCGCGTGGTGTTCGAGGCCTGACGGACCTCGTCCAGCGTGCGGAACTGCGGCGCGGCGTTCAGCTCTTCCTTGGTCATCGCGACCACGATCTTGGTGCCGTTCTCGGTCGGCGCCATGGTCAGCGACTCGAAGGAGACCGCGACCGGCTTCGCACCGATGCCCAGGAAGCCGCCGACATCGATCACCGCGCCGCCCACGCTGCCGTCCTTGTTGACGACGACATCGCTGATGGCACCGAGCTTCTCGTCATTGGCGGTCACCACGTCGGTGCCGATGAGATCGCTGCCGAGAATCTGGTCGGCGCTCTGCTCCGAGACGAAGCGCGGCGTCGCGGGCACGGTGGTGGCGGTGGTGTTCGGCACGGCCGGCGCCGCGTTCGGGGCCGGGCTCGTCATGCTGTCGGGCATCTTCTCGGCCGGCGCGGGCGGCAGCGGGCTGCTGGGGTTGGCCGCGGGCGGGGGCGAGGTCGGGTTGGGCGCCGTCTGGGCAAAGGCGACCGCCGGGGTCACCGAAAGCGCGGCGAGGGTGACGAACGTCGCGATCTTGCGGGTCATGCTGTCCTCCAGTAGCGGTTATCATCCGGTCCAGCCGAGCGACTGATGTCGTTGCCGGCTGTCTGAAGATGAAACGTCCCTGAGGCTTTTATTGTTCCCATTACGTAAGGGAATATTGCCGAATTAACGCAGAGGGATAGTGAAAACTATGATATTACCACGCGCGAATGCGGGTCTCGCTCAGCGTGGTGCCAGGATATGCTGCGCCGGTATAAGGACCCGGCAGGAAAGACCTTCGGGCGCGAAGGTGAGCGTGACCTCGCCGTCCAGCGCCCGCGATAGATTCCGTTCGATCACCAGCGAACCGAAGCCCCGTCCCTCGGGCGGCTGGACGGGCGGGCCACCCCTCTCGGTCCAGCTCAGCTCGATGTCGTCGCCGTCGGCGTTGCGCCGCGACCAGGCGATGTCGACCCGGCCGCCCGGCACCGACAGCGCGCCGTATTTGGCGGCGTTGGTGGAGAGCTCGTGCAGCGCCAGGCCGATGTTCTGCGCGGCTTCCGGCTTCAGCATCACGTCGGGACCGCTCAGCCGGACCTGGGCGTTCTCGCGATCGATGTGATGGCCGAGCTGCGAGCGCACCATGTCGGTGAGCGAGGCGCCATGCCAACTCTCCTGCACCAAGAGGTCGTGCGAGCGGGCGAGCGCCTGCAGCCGGGCGCTGAACTGCTCCACGAACTCGTCGATCGAGCCGGCATGGCGCGCGGTCTGCCGCGCCATGGCCTGGATCACGGCCAGCAGGTTCTTGGAGCGGTGCGTGAGCTCGCGCATGAGCAGCCGCAGATGGCGCTCCTGCTCCTTGCGCTCGGTGATGTCGACGATGGCGCCGGTGAGCCCGACCGTCTGGCCGCCGATATCCCGCAGCGGCTCGACGTGAAGGTCGTACCAGTGCGTGCCTTCGGCTTCCTCGACCTCGATCTCGCCCTTGGTGGTCTCGTGGCGTTCCAGCGCGGCGCGCTTCAGCCGCACGATCTCGGTGCAGCCCTTGTCGCCGAGCAGGTCGGAATCGCTGGCGCCGAGGGCGCGTTCCAGCGGCAGGCCGAACAGGGGCTTGCTGATGGAGGTGTAGCGCTGCTCGCTGTCCTGGGTGAAGATCGCGACCTTGGAGCCGCGCAGGGCGAGTTCGTAGCGTTGCAGCGCGGTGGCAAGTTCGAGCGTCAGACGCCGCTGTTCGCTGGCGGCGTAGCCGGGCGTCGGCATCTGCCGCAGCGAATCCAGATTGAGCCAGAGCAGGATCGCGATGGTCACCGCGAACAGGCTCGCGCTGAGCCGCACCGAGCTTTCCACCACCGGCCAGGCGGCGCCGAAATTGATGGCGGCGAGCACCGAGAGCAGACCGACCGACAGCACCAGCGCGGCCAGCAGCAGCATCAGCCACCAGCTGCGCGGGGAGAGGTCCGAGCGTCGCCGCAGCAGCCAGAAAAGGGCCGCGCTGATGGCGATGCAGGACAGGGCCGTGGTGAAGCGAGCGAGGTCGTTGATGAGGTCGAGCGTCTCGGGATTCATGCGGCGCTGTCACGCATTCTGCCGGGGGCCTTGAAGGACGGAAAAGCCGGCGGGAGCCCCGCCGGCTTTTCCCGACGGGCTCGCCGCCGGCACGCGATCACGCGGTGGCGTGCTGCTCGCGCGGGCGGGCCTTGCGCTCGAAGAACAGCGCCTGGCTGATCACCGCCGCCACCGTGGCGGGCTGGAACGGCTTGGCGATCAGGAAGGCCGGCTCCGGGCGCACGCCGGTAAGGAAGCGTTCGGGATAGGCGGTGATGAAGATCACCGGCACCTCGACGCTCTGGATCAGCTCGTTCACCGCGTCGAGGCCGGAACTGCCGTCGGCAAGCTGGATATCGGCCAGCACGAGGCCCGGCGTCTTGCGGCGGGCGAGGGTCATGGCCTCCGAATGGGTGCGGGCAATGCCGGTGACATGATGGCCGAGGCTCTCGACCAGGCCCTCGAGGTCGAGCGCGATGAACGGCTCGTCCTCGATGATCAGCACGTCGGTGGCGATCTCGGCGGCGAGCTCGCGCCCCGCCTGCTCGACCAGCGAACGCAGCTGGGGCACATCGACGTCGAGGATCGCGGCGGCGTGCTCCTCGTCGAAGCCTTCGAGGGAGACCAGCAGGAAGGCCTGCCGTACCGGCGGGGTGATATGGCCGAGCCGCTCCTCGCCGCGGATCGGCGCCGGTCCGCGCTCGACCTCGCCGTTCAGCGGCACGGAATTCCACAACCGCGTGAGCATGCGGTAGAGCGCGACGCGCGGATCGCCGGTGTCGAGCATCTTCGGATCGGCGATCAGCGTTTCGATCAGGCTCGTCACATAGGCATCGCCCGACGATTGGCTGCCGCTGAGAGCCCGTGCATAGCGGCGAAGGAACGGCAGGTGCTGCGCAACGATTTGCGACGTGCTCACGAAATTCTCCCCATGAAACAACCCAGAGCGGGCGTTCCGGCAGTCGGGTCCGGACCCCACCTTAACGCCGCCGATGGTGACCGGTTCCGACCGAAGCGAAAAAAGTGGTGATTTTCATTTTTCGGATGGAACCGCCGTCCCCGCCCGCTGTTATCGGTGGCATCCGGCGCTCGGGACGTGTGGTGTCCGTGCCATCGGAAGTGTGAATGTCAGGAATAGAGCTGATGGAAGACAAGCAGTCGGAGGTCGGCGCGGACGGCTCGACCGAAGCTGTCGCGGCCGGCACTTCAGGTTCGGCGGCCAAGCGTATCGTGGCGGCCGGGCGGGAAACGGGGTTGGACGGGGATATTCAGGCCAAGATCGGCCAGCATCTGCGCGCCATGTATGATGACGTGGTGCGGCAGGGGGTGCCCGATCGCTTCATGGATCTTCTGTCTCGGCTTGACGGCCACGATGAGCGGGAGAAGGGCCGGTGAGCCAGTTCGATCCGGCCCTGCGGGACGAGATCATCGCCGCGATCCCCAACCTGCGCGCGTTCGGCATTTCGCTGACCGGCAGCGTGGATCGGGCGGACGACCTCGTGCAGGAGACGCTTCTGCGCGCCTTCGCGAACATCTCCTCGTTCCGCCCGGGCACCAATCTGTCGGCGTGGCTGTTCACGATCCTGCGCAACCTGTTCCGGTCGGAATACCGCAAGCGCCGGCGCGAGGTTCCCGATTCGGATGGTGCCTTCGCGGCCACGCTGGCGACCAGCCCCGACCAGAATTCGCATCTGGACTTCGAGGATTTCCGCGCCGCCCTCGACCGGCTGCCGAACGACCAGCGCGAGGCCCTCGTGCTCGTCGGCGCGTCCGGCTTCTCCTACGAGGAAGCCGCGGATATTTGCGGCTGTGCCGTCGGCACCATCAAGAGCCGGGTTAACCGCGCCCGCAATCGTCTCGGCGAGATGCTCGCCATCGAGACGAGCGAGGATTTCGGTCCCGACATCGCGACCCGCGCCGTTCTGGCCGTGGGCGGCGAGCGCCGGTGAGGCGCATTCCATCCTGAAAATCAGAGAAGGCGGGGCGTCTGCGCGCAATGGCGTCGACGCGCGCATCGGATTCGGCCCGACGGGCGGCCACCCCGGCGCCGTTTCAGCGGCGCCGGGGCGGGTGTCTAGGCCCGCCGACCGCGCATGAACCCCATGATCGCCGAGATGGCGAACAGCACGATGGCGACGAAGAAGATGATCTTGGCGATCTCGATGGCCGTTCCGGCGATGCCGCCGAAGCCGAGCACGGCGGCGATCAGCGCGATCACCAGGAAGGTCAGGGCCCAACCCATCATGTCTTTGATCCTCCAGCCACGCGGGCGCCTGCCCGCCAGTGGCTGTACAACCAGCCCGATGGTGCGCGGTTCCCGGTCGTCGGCGGATTAAGGACGGAAGCGCTTCATCAGCTCCGGACCCAGCCGCCGCGCCTCGGCGACCAGCGCCGCGGTGATCGGGGTCATCGGGTCGCGATCGAGCACGACGAGGCCGATCTCGTGCACCACTTCCGGATCGACGATCGGAAGGGAGCGGATGGTCGAGGGGAAGGAGAACACGTCGGCCAGCGTCGTCGGCACCACGCTGGACCACTGCCCCGTGCGCACATGCGACAGCAGGGCGATGGTCGAGTTCGATTCCAGCGTCGGCGCCACGGTGTGGCCGGCGCGGGTGAGCTCCGCCTCGACGATGCGCCGGTTCTGCATGTCGGGCGTCAGCAGGCACAGCGGCACCTGGCCGATCTCCTTCCAGGTGACGCTGTCGCGGTCGCCGAGCGGCGCGCCGAGCGAGGTGAGGAAGCGATAGCCCTCGCGGTAGAGCGGCACGGTCTTGACCCGACCCAGCGGCTCGTTGTCGAGATAGGTGACGCCGGCGTCGACCTCGAGGTTCTCGATCAGCCGCAGCACCTCCTTCGAGGTCGCCGAGACCAGCGTGAACTGCACGCTGTCGTGGCGCAGGCGGTAGGGCGTGGTGAGTTCGGAGAGCATCGGCATCGCGGTCGGCACCGCGGCGATGCGCAGGTGCCCGGTCAGCCCCTTCTTGAGCGCGGTGATCTCCTGCCGCATCGCCCGCGCATCGCCGATGATGCGCCGCGCCCAGACCAGCGCCCGCTCGCCCTCGGGCGTGAAATCGATGAAGCGCGAGCCGCGCTCCACGAGGCGCACCCCGAGCGCTTCCTCCAGCTGCTTCAGACCCGCCGAGAGCGTCGGCTGCGTCACCCCGCAGGCCTCGGCCGCGCGGCCGAAATGGCGTTCCTTGGCGAGGGCGAGGAGAAGTTCGAAACGATCGAGCACGCGGATCTTCCTGGAACGCTTGCAAACCGCATTTCTATCAGAAGGCGCGCGCCGATGCGAATTGCCGATGGGCTGATTGTCATTGCCTCTCATGGGCCGGCGTGCGGCGCCGCCGGTCAAATCCGGCCGATCCGCGAAAAGCGCTTCGCACCTGTCATGATCTTGGCTTAGAAGAGCCCGGCCGTTTTTCCTCCCGAGCTATGAGGGCGCCATGAACGCTCCCGACAAGATCGCCGCCGCGCCCGACGACATCACCGATGTCCATGCCCAGGCGCGCGTGCTGGTGCAGGCGCTGCCGCACATGCAGCGCTATGACGACGCCATCGTCGTGGTGAAATATGGCGGCCACGCCATGGGCGACGAGCAGGTGGCCCGCGACTTCGCGCAGGACATCGTGCTGCTCGAGCAGTCCGGGGTGAATCCGGTGGTCGTGCATGGCGGCGGCCCGCAGATCGGCGCCATGCTGGCCAAGCTCGGCATCAAGTCCGAATTCGCGGCGGGCCTGCGCATCACCGACAAGGCCACCGTCGAGATCGTCGAGATGGTGCTGGCCGGCTCGATCAACAAGTCGCTGGTCGGCTTCATCAACGAGGCGGGCGGCAAGGCGCTGGGCCTCACCGGCAAGGACGGCAACATGGTGCGCGCGACCAAGGTCACGCGCTCGGTGATCGATCCGGCCTCCAACACCGAGCACGAGGTCGACCTCGGCTTCGTCGGCGAGCCGAGCCACGTCGACACCACCGTTCTCGACCAGATCCTCGGCCGCGAGCTGATCCCGGTGCTCGCGCCGGTGGCGACGGGCGAGGGCGGCGGCACCTTCAACGTCAACGCCGACACCTTCGCCGGGGCGATTGCCGGTGCGCTGGGCGCCAAGCGCCTGCTGCTGCTCACCGACGTGCCCGGCGTGCTCGACCGCAACAAGGAGCTGATCAAGGAGCTCAACATCGCGGAAGCGCGCCGGCTCATCGCCGACGGCACCATATCGGGCGGCATGATCCCGAAGGTCGAGACCTGCATCTACGCGCTGGAGCAGGGCGTCGAGGGCGTGGTGATCCTCGATGGCAAGGTGCCGCATGCGGTGCTGCTGGAACTGCTGACCGACCACGGCGCCGGCACGCTGATCCGGCGCTGAGGGGTCGGCGCCTCGTCTACACACGACACGTCATCCCCGGGCTTGTCCCGGGGATCCACGACATCGGCGGGAGTGCCTGCACCAGCCCGACCATGACCGCGGTCAGCGTCGCCGGAAGCGTATAGCGGAACGGGAGCTTCGCATGCCGATGGTGCCGGAGGTGACGCCGGCTGACGACAGGGACGGCCGCGACTGGATGGATGACCGGGCCGAGCTTGGCCATGAGGCCGGACTCCGTGCCCGTCGGCTGGCATGGCGGCTCGCCGCCGGGCTCGCCCTTCTCCTCGCCGCGCCGGCCGCCGCCCGCGCCGACCTCGCGCTGTGCAACCATACGAGCTACGTCGCCGAGGCCGCGCTCGGCATCGAGCAGAGCGGGGTGCGGGTGACCCGCGGCTGGTTCCGCCTCGATCCCGGCCGCTGCCGGACGGTGATGCGCGGCGAGATCGCCGCCGAACGCTTCTTCCTGCATGCCCGCGCCCTGCCGCTCTACGGACCGGTGGCGATGAGCGCGGCGAACGGCACCCGGCTCTGCGCCGGCACCGGCGACTTCCTGATCGCCGATGCGGACACCTGCGCGGGCGAGGGCCGCACGCTCCTCCCCTTCGCGCCGATGCGCCCGACCGGGGAGGGTGGCGCGCTCACCCTCAACCTCGCCGAGGCGGACGAATATGGCGACGAGCAGGCGCGCTTCGCCGCTCTCCAGCGCCTGCTCGCCCTGCTCGGCTACGACCCCGGCCCGGTCGACGGCACCACGGGCCCCAAGACCGATACCGCGCTCGCCGCCTTCCTCGCCGACCGCAAGCTCGATGCGGGTGCGGCGGCGCGGCCGGACCTTCTCGACCGGCTGTTGCAGGCCGTGCGCGAGGGCGAGGGGCCGGGCCTCGTCTGGTGCAACGACACCCGTTTCACCGTGATGACCGCGATGGCCCGCGAGGAGAAGGGCGCGGACGGTCGCATCGACGTCGTCGCCCGCGGCTGGTGGCGCATCGCGCCCGGGCGCTGCCTGCGCGCGCCCGACGCTGAGGGCGAGGATGGCAGCGCCGACGGCAAGCTCTACAGCTACGCCACCGCGCTCGATGCCGACGGTGCGCCGCTGAAGCGCCCCGACGGCGGCCGTCTCGACTGGGGCGGTGGCGTCACGCTCTGCACCCGCGCCAGCCCGTTTGAGATCCGCGCTCACGACGACTGTGCCGGCCGCAATCTCGACCCGACGCCCTTTGCGCCGGTGACGCGTTCGGCGCGCGGCGCGGCGCAGGTCCGCTTCACGCAATAGCGATCGGTCGCGCGGCCGGGGCACCTCCGTTTCGCCGCGATCCCGGCCCTCGATAGCGACGCCGCGATCCGCGCCAGCGCCCCGGGGTGAGCCTCATGTCCACCGTACCGTTCGAGCCGCGCCGTTTCCGCTCCACCGCCGATTTCTACGCGCGCTACCGCGTCCCCTATCCGGACGATCTCATCGCCCTGGTCGCCCGCCGCGCCGGTCTCACGCCGGGGGAGGGCGTGCTCGACCTCGGCTGCGGGCCGGGCGTGCTGGCGCTCGCCTTCGCCCGCCTCGGCGCGCGGGTGACCGCGCTCGATCCCGAGCCCGAGATGCTGGACGCCGCCGCGGCGGCGGCCGAGGCGGCGGGCCTCGACATCACCGTGCAGCCGGGCTCGTCCTATGAGCTCGACGCGCTGTCCGGCCCGTTCCGCCTCGTCGTCATGGGTCGCTCCTTCCACTGGATGGATCGTGCGGCGACGCTGCGCTCGCTCGACCGGCTGGTCGCGCCCGGCGGCGCGGTGGCGCTGTTCGGCGACCGGCGCATCGCCGCGGCCCCGGACTGGCACGGCGCCCTGCAGACGCTGGGCGAGACCTATTCCCCCTCCCGCATGGCCGAGCGGAAGATCCGGCGCGGGCCCGGCTGGATGCCGCATGAGGGCGTGCTGGTGCGCTCGCCCTTCGCCCATGTCGAGCGGATCGGCCGTATCCTCGAACGCCCGCTCGATGCCGACGCCATCGTCGGCCGCGCCTTCTCGCGCTCGGTCACCTCGCCCGAGGCGCTCGGCACGCTGCGTCCCGCCTTCGAGATCGCGTTGCGGGCGGAGCTGAAGCGGCTGTCGCCGTCCGGTGCCTTCACCGAGATCGTCGGGGTCGACGCCATACTGGGCTTCCGCGCGCCGCCCGACTGACCGGCGCCGCGCGCATTCCCATGAGCGCGCGGAGCCTCTACAAGGGCGGCATGTCCGAGCCCCGCCCCGCCGTGCCGCCGCATCCCGATGCCATCCGTCCCGATCACTCCCACGTCGACGGCTTCCGGCACGTCGATATCTGGGTGTTCGACCTCGACAACACGCTCTACCCGCCGGGGCTCGACCTGTGGCGGCAGATCGACCTGCGCATGCGCGCCTATATCGCCGACTTCCTCGGTGTCTCGCTGGACGAGGCCTTCGCCCGGCAGAAGGACTATTACCGGCGCTACGGCACCTCGCTGCGCGGGCTGATGATCGAGCACGCCATGGACCCGGACGCCTTCCTCGCCCATGTCCACGCCATCGACCTCACCGGCCTCGCTCCCGCTCCCGCGCTGGGCGCGGCATTGGCCGCGCTGCCCGGCCGCAAGCTGGTCTACACCAACGGCTCGCGCCGTCATGCCGAGCGCATCCTCGACAAGCTCGGCTTCCTCGATCACATCGAGGGCGTACACGACATCGTCGCCGCCGAGTTCCACCCCAAGCCGACCGAAGAGGCCTATCGCCGCTTCCTCGACGCCTATGCGGTGGAGCCGACGCGCGCCGCCATGTTCGAGGACCTCGCCCGCAATCTCGAAGTGCCGGCGCAGCTCGGCATGCGCACGGTGCTGGTGGTGCCGCCCGGCCTCGCCGTGAGCCCGGCCGACCGCGAGGCGTGGGAGCATGAGGGGCGCGATGCCGCCCATATCGACCATGTCACCGAGGACCTCGCCGGCTTCCTCGCGCCCCTGCGCCGTTGAGCGCCGGCGATTTCGGCCGTTGACATCGGCGTCGCCCGCCGGGAGAAGACGCCTCGCCTTATGCGGAGAGAACGCGCCATGTCGACCACCGAGCTTCAGTCCATCATCGAGGATGCCTTCGAGAAGAGGGCGGAGATCGGCTTCGACACCGGCGGCCCCGTCCGCGCGGCGGTGAACGAGGCGCTCGGGCTGCTCGACGCCGGCAAGGTGCGCGTCGCCGAGCCGGCAGCCAATGGCGACTGGACCGTCAACCAGTGGCTCAAGAAGGCGGTGCTGCTCTCCTTCCGCCTCAACGACATGGCCATTATCCCCGGCGGCCCGGGCCAGGCGGTGTGGTGGGACAAGGTGCCCTCGAAGTTCGACGGCTGGGGCGAGGCCGAGTTCCGCTCGGCGGGTTTCCGCGCCGTGCCCGGCTGCGTGGTGCGCCGCTCGGCCTATATCGCGCCGAACGTCGTGCTGATGCCCTCCTTCGTCAATCTCGGCGCCCATGTCGCCAGCGGCACCATGGTCGATACCTGGGCGACGGTGGGTTCCTGCGCGCAGATCGGCAAGAACGTGCACCTCTCGGGCGGCGTCGGCATCGGCGGCGTGCTGGAGCCCTTGCAGGCCGGGCCGGTGATCATCGAGGACGACTGCTTCATCGGCGCCCGCTCCGAGGTTGTCGAGGGCGTCATCGTGCGCCGCGGCGCCGTGCTCTCGATGGGGGTGTTCATTTCCTCCACCACCAAGATCGTCGACCGCACCACCGGCGAAGTGTTCGTCGGCGAGGTGCCGGCCTATTCCGTCGTGGTGCCCGGCGCGCTGCCGGGACGCCCGCTGCCCGACGGCACGCCCGGCCCCTCGCTGGCCTGCGCGGTGATCGTCAAGCGTGTCGACGAGCAGACCCGCTCCAAGACCTCGATCAACGACCTGCTGCGGGATTGACCGGCGGGCCTGCTGGCGGCGCTTCCGTCTTGACCGTCATCCCGGCCGGAGCGTAGCGAAGAGCCGGGATCGGAGGCTGAAAGTGGCGCCAGTCTCGGCACGCGATCCCGGCTCGGCTTCCGGCCGTCCGGGATGACGGGGGCCCGGTCGTGGGCGCGCCGGTCCGACATGGCGTTCGCAGGGAGCTGTCTCATGGCCGATACCGTTTCCGCCTCGTCCGCCGATCCGGTCGAGATCACCCGCAGCCTGATCCGCTGCCCCTCCGTGACGCCCGAGGAGGGCGGCGCGCTCGACTATCTCGCCGGGGTGCTGGGCCGTGCCGGCTTCACCGTGCACCGCGTCCGGCTGTCGGGTCCCGATACGCCGGACGTCGAGAACCTCTACGCCCGTTTCGGCACGCGCACGCCCAATCTCTGCTTTGCCGGCCATACCGACGTGGTGCCGCCGGGCGATCCCGCCGACTGGACTTTTCCCCCCTTTGAGGGCGCCATCCATGGCGGCCTGCTCTACGGGCGTGGCGCGGTCGACATGAAAGGTGGCGTCGGCGCCTTCATCGCCGCGGCGCTCGACTTCGCGGCCGCGCACGGGGAGAACGCCCCAGGCTCGGTCTCGCTGCTGATCACCGGTGACGAGGAAGGCCCCGCCATCAACGGCACCGAGAAGCTGCTGCGCTGGCTGGCCGACCGCGACGAGCGGCTCGACCATTGCGTGCTGGGCGAGCCCTCCAGCCGCGCCGTGCTGGGCGACATGGTGAAGATCGGCCGGCGTGGCTCGCTGTCGGGCACGCTCACGGTGCACGGCCGGCAAGGCCATGTCGGCTATCCCCACCTCGCCGACAACCCGATCCGCGGCCTGCACCGCCTGCTCGGCATCCTGCTCGACGAGCCGCTCGATGCCGGCACGGCGCATTTCCAGGCGTCGAACCTCGAGGTCGTCTCGGTCGACGTCGGCAACCCCGCCTTCAACGTCATCCCGGCGCAGGCGCGGGCGCGCTTCAACGTGCGCTTCAACGAGCTCTGGCAACCCGACACGCTCGCCGCCGAGATCGAGCGGCGGCTGCACCACATGGCCGGCAACGAGGTGCGCTGGTCGGTCGCCTTCGAGGAGCGCTCCAGCGACAGCTTCCTGACCGCGCCCGGCGAGTTCGTCGATCTCGTGGTCGCCGCCATCGCCGAGACCACGGGGCGTACGCCCGAGCTCTCCACCACCGGCGGTACCTCGGATGCGCGCTTCATCAAGGATTACTGCCCGGTGGTCGAGTTCGGGCTGGTGGGGACGTCGATGCACGCCGTCGACGAGGCGACCCCGGTCGACGAACTGCGCGCGCTGACGCGGGTCTATCGCGGCATCATCGACCGCTATTTCGCCGCCTTCGGCCGCTGAGGCTCAGCGTGAGCGCAGCGCCGGGGCGGTGAGGCTGCCGGGCGCGGCGTCGTAGCTCTGCGCGTAGCCTTCCATCTGCACATTGCCGCTGATCTTGACGCAGGTCTGCGTGCCCGCGAGGCGCTGGAAGCCGGCGCCCATCGCGCGGCAGAACGGATCCTTAGCCGGATCGACCGGCTCCGGTGCCGTATTCTTGGCCGGCGCGGCAGGCGTCTTCGTCTGCGCAAGGGCACCGGACGCGGCGACGCCGGCAAGAAGGATCGCGATCAGCGCAGTGCCGGCGGCGCGGGGAAGGATCATGCCGGGGTCTCGCAACGGGGGGATCGGGTGTCCGCAGGCTCGGGCAGGATTGCGGCGTCATCCGGGCGCGGATGATAGACGCAGGGGCCGGGCGCTGTGCCAGAGCCTGTTTCGCAAAGAGCGTTCTCACGCGTCGCCGGTGAACCGGTATCCACCGCGCTCGAAAACGCTCTAGGCTGGCGCACCGTGATTCCCCTCCGGAGCCCGCCGTGCCCGACGCGCCCGTCCGTCCCACCCTCGCCGCCAGCGCCGCGGTGTTTCGCGACGGCCGCGTCCTGCTCGCGCGCCGGGGGCAGGCGCCGGCGGCGGGCATCTGGTCGCTGCCGGGCGGGCGGGTCGAGCCGGGCGAGCCGCTGGCGCTCGCCGCCACCCGCGAGGTGATGGAGGAGGTCGGCGTCACCGCCCGGGTCATCGGCGTCGCCGGCGCGCTCGACATCATCCGCCACGATCCTGCGGGCGGTCTGACGGCGCATTTTGTCGTCATCGCCCATGCCGCGCGCTGGCAGGCCGGCGAGCCGGCCACCGGGCCGGAAGCCGCGGAGGTGGGCTGGTTCGCTCCCGACGCGCTGCCCGCCCCGGCGACCGAGGGCCTCGCCGGCATCGTCGCCGCCGCCCACGCGCTCGTCGCCGCGTCGGATGGGGAGGCGTGAGTGGGCGGCACGCCTCTTGACCGGCCGCGCCGCCCGGCGCAGGTAACCGCCATGCGCCCCATCCTCCTCGCCGCCGTCCTGTTCCTGGTGCCGCTCGCGGACGCGGCGCAGGCGCAGCAGACCGAAGGGGCGCCCCCGCCCTATGAAGCCGAGATGAGCCAGCTCGCCGAGCTGATGGGGGCCTTGCACTATCTGCGCCCGCTGTGCGGGGCGAAGGAGGGCAACCGCTGGCGCGACGAGATGCAGGCGCTGATCGACGCCGAGCAGCCCTCCGAGGCGCGCCGTTCGCGCCTGATCGCGGCGTTCAACCGCGGCTATACGAGCTACCAGCAGGTCTACCGCACGTGCACGCCCTCGGCCGAACTCGCCGGCAGGCGCTATCTCGACGAGGGGGCGCGGCTGTCGCGCGACATCGCCACCCGCTATGGCAGCAATTAACAGCGCATTTGAACGACCCTTGCCTCAATTTTGTCCGCCCAGGTTAACCTTCTCTCAAAACATGGGCCGACCGGCCGGGCCATCGTGCTATGGTCCGATTCGGCGCGTCGCGGGGGACGCGCGGAGGTGAGCCGTGTCGAACGTTCCCGAACCGCACCGCCTCGACGGCGAAACCAGCGAGGCCATGGAAGACGAGCGCTACGCGGCGCTCGCCTATCTCGACGAGGCCTGGAACGAGGCGGTCTATGACGGGCTGGACGAGGATTGCCTGGCGCAGGCGGCCCTGTTCACCGCCATCCGCTCGCTGGTCGCCACCTATGGCGAAGAGGCGGCCGCCCGATTCGCCGAGCGCCTGTCGGAGCGGATCCGCAGCGGTGAATACACCGTGCCGTTGAACCGGCAGTAGCGCCGGCCGGTCGCGCAAGGCGCGGGCGGCGCGGGCCGCCCGCAGGATCGCGCATCAGCGCGACTGGAACAGCGACGCCACCTGCCGCAGGTCCGGCACGCGCCCGTCCGGCGTCATCTTGTCGACGAGGCCCGGCAGCACGCGGGCGAGCTGGTCGAGCAGCTCCTGTTCGCTGACCCCAGCCTTGCGGGCCAGCTCCGAGATGGTTTGCTGGCCGATCGCCGAGCCGAGCTGGCCCGGCTGCACCGGCTTGTTCTGGCCGGTTCCCACCCACGAATCGGCCGCGTCGGCGAGCCCGCCGGTGCGAAGCTTATCGAGCAGGCCGCCGAGCCCGCCCAGCAGGCCGCCATCGGCGTCGGCGGTCTGTGGCAGCGGCGCGCGCGGCGCCGGCTCGGCCGGCGCCTGAGGTTGCGCCTCCGGCTCGCTCTTGCCCGCCAGCATCTTGCTGACGAGCAGCGCGCCGAGGGCGATCATGATCGGCTTGGCGATATTGCCGCCGGGAACGGCGTCGTCGAACAGACCCATGGTGGCCTCCCTGACTGATCGGACGCCTTATCTGGCGCTCCGAAGGTGGCGAGCCTACGACACAATTGGCAGCGGCCGAAGCCCCGCCTATCCTCAGCGCGCGTCCGTCGCCCCCGTGGGGGTGCGGGCGCCGGCGGCACGCTCCGGCGCCGGTAGCCGCGGGGCGGCGGAAGGGGAATACCCATGTCGGTTCTGGGCTGGATCCTGCTCGGCCTGATCGCGGGCTGGCTCGGCAGCAAGCTCGTCAACAAATCGGGGCAGGGGATGCTGCTGGACATCGTCCTCGGCATCGTCGGCGCCGTGGTCGGCGGCGTCATCTTCAACTTCTTCGGCGCGGCGGGGGTGACCGGCTTCAATATCTGGAGCCTGATCGTCGCCGTCATCGGCTCGGTGGTCGTGCTCTGGCTCTACCATCAGCTCTCCGGCCGCCGCAGCCTGTAGCGGCGCCGTAAACGCCAAAAGGCGCGACCCGGCCGGGGCGCGCCTTTTGTGATTGCGTCAGCGGAACAGCGCGGCCCGGAGGCCGCCGCCGAGATCAGCGCGGGCCGGCCGTGACGGGCTTCGGCTTGGAGGGAAGCAGACCCTCGCGCTGAGCGCGCTTGCGAGCGAGCTTGCGGGCGCGGCGCACGGCCTCGGCCTGCTCGCGGGCGCGCTTCTCGGAGGGCTTCTCGTAATGGCCGCGCAGCTTCATCTCGCGGAAGATGCCTTCACGCTGCATCTTCTTCTTGAGCGCCTTGAGGGCCTGGTCGACATTGTTGTCGCGGACGAGAACCTGCACGTGTGTTCCTCTTCGAGCTTTCGCGATAGCGCCGGCGTTGTTCCTGGGGACGGACACGGGGCGATCGAACGCCGCGCATATGCCCGTCGAGGCGTGGGGAATTAGCAGAACCCGCCTGTCCTGTCCAGCCCGCCGATATCAACACTCGGTGGCCCGGTTCACTCGCCCGGCTGAGGCCCGTCGTATCCCTCGACGATGATCACCTCGGCCCGCGAGGCCGCCGTCCGGAAGGCCAGCGCGTGCTGGTATTCCGGCGAGCGGTAGCAGGCGAGCGCGGTGGCGTAGTCGGCGAACTCGATCACCACGTTGCGCGCGCGGGGCGTGCCTTCGACGGCCTCGAACGGGCCACCGCGCACGAGGAAGCGCGCGCCGTAGGCCGCAAAGGGCGCGGCATTGGCCACGACATAGGCCTTGTAGGCCTCGAGGTCATCGACATCGACGCGGGCGATCCAGTAGCCCTTAGGCATCGCGGCTCTCCTCAGACGCCCGCCACCGCGGCGGCGATCTCGGCCTGGATGGCGCGGGCGGCGGCTGCCGGGTCGGGCGAAGCGACGACCGGCCGGCCGACGACGAGATGGTCGGCGCCGGCGCGGATCGCGAAGGTCGGCGTCGCGATCCGCTTCTGGTCGCCGGTCGCGCTCCCGGTCGGGCGCACACCCGGCGTGACGACAGCCGGCCGCGGCCCGAGGATCGAGCGCACCATCGCGGCGTCGGTCGGCGCGCAGACGAGGCCGTCGACGCCGATCTCGCGCGCCTGCGCGGCACGGCGCCGGATCGTCTCCTCGACGCCGAGCCCGTAGCTCGCCTCGGCGAGGTCCGCCTCGTCATAGGAGGTCAGCACGGTGACGGCGAGGATGCGCAGCGGGCTCGCGCCCTTGCCCTCCATCGCCGCCCGCATGGTCTGGGGATAGGCGTGCACGGTGAGGAAGGTCGCGCCCAAGGAGGCGATCGAAGCGACGCCGTGCGCGACCGTATTGCCGATGTCGTGCAGCTTGAAGTCGATGAACACCTTCTTGCCGTCGGCGATGAGATCGCGGGCGAAGCCGAGGCCGCCGGAGAAGCCGAGCTCGTAGCCGATCTTGTAGAAGCTCACCGTGTCGCCGAGCCGGGCGACGATGGGTTCTGCGGCCCGCACCGAGGGCAGGTCGAGCGCGACGATCAGCCGGTCGCGCGGGTCGGTCGGGGGCGTCGCCATCCTGTCCTCGTCGTTCCGGCCGATGAAGCCGTCGATATCAGCCGCGCGCGGCGGCGCGGAGCTTCGCCTGCGCGACCAGCACGGAGAGCACGCCGCGCAGCTGCGTCTGGGCGCGTTCCTCGGCGAGGCCGCCCTCCTCCGTGAAGGCCTTTGCCGCGCCGCTCACCACCATCTGCTCGCCGAGCACGAGGCAGGAGAGGCCGAGCGCCAGGGTCTGCCGCAGCATGATCGAGGCGCGGTAGCCGCCCAGCGCGCCGGGCGAGGTCGCGCCGATCGCCCAGACCGGCCCCTTGTACGGATCGCCCGCACCGTCGCGCACGCGGCTCACCCAGTCGATGGCGTTCTTCAGCAGCGGCGGCACGCCGGCATTGTATTCGGGGGTCACGATGAAGACGCCGGCGGCGCCCGCCAGCACGCCGTGCAGGCGCTTGGCCGCCTCCGGCACGCCTTCGGCCGCCTCGAGGTCGCCGTCATAGATCGGCATCGCATAGTCGGCGAGGGTCAGGTGCACCGCCTCGGCGCCGAGCGTGGGCAGTTCGCGGGCGGCGAGCGCCGAGAGCTTCGCCGAGAAGGAGCCAGTCCGGATCGAGCCGGCGAAGGTGACGATGCGGGGACCGGCCATCGTGGCTCCTCAACTCTGCGCCTGCGCGGCGCGGTAGACCCACACCCGTGCCGGCGGCAGGTTCAGCCACACGCGCGGCGAGCGGTGGGCGGTGAAGCGGGCGGGCGCGAGCGGCATCGGCGATACCGTCGCATAGGTGAACTGGATGAACGGCGCGCCGGCCTGCGCCAGGCCGAAGGCCTGGGCGAGCAGGTTCTCCCGCTCGCGCGGCGGCCGGGTGAAGAGCGGCAGGCTGGAGACGATGGCGGTGGCGGGACTCGCCAGCGTGTCGCCGAGCGTGCGGGCTATGTCGTAGGCGTCGCCGCGGATGATGGTGGCCGCCGGGAAGCGGCTCTTCAGCATGCGGCAGAAATCGGGATTGTATTCGATCAGGACCAGCCGTTCCTGCGCCACGCCGCGGGCGATCAGCGCGCTGGTCACCGGGCCGGTGCCGGGGCCGAGCTCGATCACCGGGCCGGTATCGGTCGGGTCGACATAGCCCGCCATGGTGCGGGCGAGCGCCCGGCCGGAGGGCGAGACCGCGCCGGTGCGCAGCGGGTTCTGGAACCAGGACTGGAGGAAGCGGACCTCGTCGTCGAGACGCGGTTTCGTCGGCGCGCAACCCGTCTTGGAACGATGCAGCATACGATCCGATTCCAGTTGTCCGAGGGCACCGTATCCCGGCGATTAGACGGGATCAAAACAGGGGTCAAGCCGAACGCGAGAGCCGCGCGGCGATGACGCAGCGTCCCGGCTATTCCGCCTCGCCGGCAAAGAAATCCTTAACCTTGGCGAAAAAGCCGTGCGATTCGGGGTGGGTCTCGCCCGAGCATTCGCGGTCGAATTCGGCGAGCAGCTCGCGTTGGCGGCGGGTGAGGTTCTGTGGCGTCTCCACCACCACTTGCACATGCATGTCGCCATGGTTGCGGGTGCGCAGGACCGGCATGCCCTTGCCGGTGAGGCGGAAGCGCTTGCCGGACTGCGTCCCCTCGGGGATCTTCACCTTGTTCTTGGCACCGTCGATGCCCGGCACCTCGACGCTGCCGCCGAGGGCGGCGGTCACCATCGAGATCGGCACGCGGCAGAACAGGTCCGCCCCGTCGCGCTGGAAGAATTCGTGCGCGGCGATGGACAGGAAGATGTAGAGGTCGCCCGGCGGCCCGCCGCGCACCCCCGCCTCGCCCTCGTTGCCGAGCCGGATGCGGGTGCCGTCCTCGACGCCGGCGGGGATCGCCACCTGCAGCGTGCGCTCGTGGGTGACGCGGCCGGCGCCGGCGCAGGTCGGGCAGGGGTCTTCGATGACCTGACCGCGGCCCTGGCAGACCGGGCAGGTGCGCTCCAGCGTGAAGAAGCCTTGCGCCTGTCGGATGCGGCCCGAGCCGCCGCAATGGCGGCAGGAGGAGGGCTGGGTGCCCGCTTTCGCGCCGGTGCCCGAGCAGGTCTCGCAGGTGACCGAGGTCGGCAGCTTCAGCGTGGCGTTCTTGCCGGTGAAGGCTTCCTCGAGGGTGATCTCCATATTGTAGCGCAGGTCCGCCCCGCGCTCGCGGCCCTGGCCCCGGCCCTGGCCGCGCCGGCCTCCCCCGCTCATGCCGAACAGGTCCTCGAAGATGTCCGAGAAGGTCGAGGCGAAATCGGCGCCGAAGCCGGCTCCGCCCGCGGCGCTGGAGCCCATGCCGTTCTCGAACGCGGCGTGGCCGAAGCGATCATAGGCGGCGCGCTTCTGCCCGTCCTTCAGGACCTCGTAAGCCTCGCTGAGTTCCTTGAAGCGCTGCTCGGCCGCGGCATCGCCGGGGTTCTTGTCCGGGTGCCACTTCATGGCCAGCTTGCGGTAGGAACTCTTGAGCTCGCCGTCGGTGACGGTGCGGGAGACCTCGAGGATTTCGTAATAGTCGCGCTTGGACATGCTGGATGAGCCGTTCCGGATTTCGATCGGTCACACCCGGTCCCCACGGGACTCGGCAGACGCGCTAGTCAGGAGACGCGGCATGCAGGAACCCTGCCGTGCCTCTCCCTGTCATACAGAAAACGACCCCCGGAGCAGGTCCGGGGGCCATTCATCGGGAGCAGATCAGGCCGACTTCTTCTTGTCGTCGTCCACCTCGGTGAACTCGGCGTCGACCACGTCGTCCTTCGGCGCCTCGCCGGCCGGCGGCTCCTGCTGGGCGGCGTAGGCCGCCTCGCCGAGCTTGAGGGAGGCCTGGGCGAGGGCGTTGGTCTTGGCCGTGATCTCGTCGGCGTCGCCGCTCTCCAGCACGCCCTTGAGATCGGTGATGGCCGTCTCGATGGCCGTTTTGTCGTTCGCCGCGATCTTGGCGCCGTGCTCGCCGAGCGCCTTCTCGGTGGAGTGGACCAGCGCTTCGCCGTGGTTCTTGGCTTCGACCGCGGCGCGGCGCTTCTTGTCTTCCTCGGCGTGGGCCTCGGCGTCCTTCACCATCTTGTCGATGTCGGAGTCCGAGAGGCCGCCCGAGGCCTGGATGCGGATCTGCTGCTCCTTGCCGGTGCCCTGATCCTTGGCCGAGACGTTGACGATGCCGTTGGCGTCGATGTCGAAGGCGACCTCGATCTTCGGCATGCCGCGCGGCGCCGGCGGGATGCCGACGAGGTCGAACTGGCCGAGGATCTTGTTGTCCGCCGCCATTTCGCGCTCACCCTGGAACACGCGGATGGTGACCGCGGTCTGCCCGTCCTCGGCCGTGGAGAACACCTGGCTCTTCTTGGTCGGGATGGTGGTGTTGCGGTCGATCAGCCGGGTGAACACGCCGCCCAGCGTCTCGATGCCGAGCGAAAGCGGGGTCACGTCGAGCAGCAGCACGTCCTTGACGTCGCCGGCCAGCACGCCGGCCTGGATCGCGGCGCCGATGGCGACCACTTCATCCGGGTTGACGCCCTTGTGGGGCTCCTTGCCGAAGAACTGCTTCACCACTTCCTGCACCTTGGGCATGCGGGTCATGCCGCCGACGAGCACGACCTCGTCGATCTGCCCGGCGGTCAGGCCGGCATCCTTCAGCGCCTTGCGGCACGGCTCGACCGTGCGCTGGATGAGGTCGTCGACCAGCGCCTCGAACTTGGCGCGGGTGAGCTTCATCGTCAGGTGCTTCGGGCCGGACGCGTCGGCGGTGATGAAGGGCAGGTTGATCTCGGTCTGCGTCGCCGACGACAGCTCGATCTTGGCCTTCTCGGCGGCTTCCTTCAGCCGCTGCAGGGCGAGCTTGTCGTTGCGCAGGTCGATGCCCTGCTCCTTCTTGAACTCGTCCGCGAGGTAGTTGACGAGCCGCATGTCGAAGTCTTCACCGCCGAGGAAGGTGTCGCCATTGGTCGACTTCACCTCGAACACGCCGTCGCCGATCTCGAGGATCGACACGTCGAAGGTGCCGCCGCCGAGGTCATAGACCGCGATGACGCCGGCCGACTTCTTGTCGAGGCCATAGGCGAGCGCGGCCGCGGTCGGCTCGTTGATGATGCGCAGCACGTCGAGGCCGGCAATCTTGCCGGCGTCCTTGGTGGCCTGGCGCTGGGCGTCGTTGAAATAGGCCGGCACGGTGATGACCGCCTGGGTCACCTTGGCGCCGAGATAGGCCTCCGCGGTCTCCTTCATCTTCTGCAGGGTGAAGGCGGAGATCTGCGAGGGCGAATACTTCTTGCCGTCCGACTCGAGCCAGGCGTCGCCGTTGTCACCCTTGACGATCTTGTAGGGGACCAGCTTCTTGTCCTTCTCGACGGTCGGGTCGTCGTAGCGGCGGCCGATCAGGCGCTTCACCGCGAAGAAGGTGCGCTCGGGATTGGTCACCGCCTGGCGCTTGGCCGGCTGGCCGACGAGACGCTCGCCGTCTTCCGTGAAGGCGACGATGGACGGGGTGGTGCGCGCGCCCTCCGCGTTCTCGATCACCTTGGGCGTCGAGCCTTCCATCACCGCGACGCAGCTGTTTGTCGTGCCGAGGTCGATGCCGATGACTTTGGACATGCTTTCTCTCCTTTCGGCGGGCCGTGCGAACCCTCTCAGAGGCCTCCGCCATACGGGACATGCCCGGACGGCCCCCATTGAAATCCGGCGCGCTTCTATCCGAAGCGGCGCGTTCCGGGGCGTATATAAGAAGGCGCCGAAACGGCCGCAAGGCGGCATGTGGAGGGAGTTTCGGGCATCGGTGCGAGGCCCGCCGCGCGCTCCGCGGGCGGGCGACACCCGGCATTCAGGCGGAACCGGATACGGCCGCTCCGGCGCTCGGAGCGGCCGGCCGCCTCAGGCCTCCACCGTCGCGAAACGGGCGGCGAGCGCCTTCAGCACCGGGATCTGGGCACCGAGCTCGCGCCAGTGGCGCGGATTGAGCTCGAGGATCGCGGTGGCCGCCTGCGGCAGCCGGGCGGCGCCGATAACCGCCTCCCAGTCGAGCCCGCCCCAGCCGATCGGCAGGTGCAGGTCGCCTTCCCCGAACGCCACCGCCTCGGCCGGATCATAGGTCCAGAGCTCGGTCGGCCGGCCGAAGGAATCGTGCAGATGGAGATGCGCCGCGTGCCGGGCCAGCTCCGCGATCTCCGCGATCGGGTCGAGCCGGGCGTCGGTGCAGCGGATGAAGGCGTGGCTGACGTCGAGCGTCGCCTTCACCGCCGGATGGGCGATGGCGTCGAGTTCGCCGGCGAGCCGCGCCGGGCTCGCCGTCTCGCGGGCGTCGCCGAAGCGGAAGATGTTTTCCACGCACAGCGTAACCCCTGCGCTCGCCGCGATGTCGCCGGCCCGGGCGAGCGCGTCGCGCTGGCGGGAATAGGCGACCTCGATGTCGTCGGCCGGATCGCGCACCATGCCGCTGTGCACGACGAGGTGCCGGGCGCCGATGGCCCCGGTGATCTCGATGCTCGCCGCCAATACCGCCTCGTGGCGGGGCAGCCGATCGGGAGTATCCATCAGGTTGGTCGCGAGCGGGCCGTGGACGCTGTAGCGCAGGGCGCGGCCGGACAGCGCCTGTGCGAGGTCGGCGACCCGCTCCGTCAGCACCCGCCCGTCGACGATCAGGTGCCACGCATAGAGCGGCAGTTCGACCACGTCGACGCCGAGCGCTTCGGCCTCGTCGAGGCTCGCACCGAGATCGTCGAACTCGGGCGAACCTTCGCGGAGCGAGTAGCCGGCGGCGGGGAGGGTGGGGCGGTCGATGCGTGCGTGCATGAGCGGGCTCCTTCGGAAGCAGGTGGCCGGGGCCGGGTGAATGGTGGCCGGGTGAAATCGCGGCCCGTGAAATCGGGACAAATGAAAAGCGGTCGACGCCGCAGGGCCGGGACAGAACGCAATGACCGGCCGATGACCGGGCGGCGAATCACGGCCGCCCGGGACAGGATAGTGGCACAGCAGCAGTGATGGCCGTGCGACGGCGGTCAGCCGGCCGGCATCGGCACCGGCGTGATCCAGCCGACGACGGCGCCGGTCGGGTCCTTGACCACGCCCATGCGGCCGACCTCGGGCACGTCGAACGGCGCCTTGAGCACCGCGCCGCCGGCGCCCGCGACCTTGGCGATGCGCGCATCGACGTCGTCGACGGCGATATAGGCGAACCAGTGGCTCGGGATGCCCTCGAACTCGGCGCCGGTGATGTCGAAGATGCCGCCGACGGTCGTGTCGCCCGCCTTCACCACCGTGTAGGTGAAGCCCGGCATCGGCATCGCCTCGTAGCTCCAGCCGAGCGTGGCGGCGTAGAACGCCTTGGCGCCCTCGACGTCGCGGGTGTTGAGTTCGTTCCAGAAGAACGTGCCGTGCGTGCTCATGTTGTGGCCCCCGGATGACAGGGCGCGGATCATAGGCAGGACGTGACGGCATGGCCATGACAGTCCCTTACCTCCGCACCCCCGGACCTTACGCAGCGTCGCCTCGGGCCGTCCGCGGGCGGTCATGAAGCGTGATGCGGCCAAGGCTTGCGATGTCGGGCGAACCTCTCTAGACCGTTAGGCGACGGGCCCGATCGCGCGGCACCGCAGCCCCCTGAGCGATGCGTCTTCATCATCATCCCTTCTGTCCCCATTCGCGTTTCGTGCGCCTCGCCTGCAGCGAGTTCGGCATGGAGCCGGAACTCGTCGAGGAGCGGCCGTGGGAGCGGCGGGAGGAATTCCTGCTGCTCGATCCGGCCGGCGCCACGCCGGTGGCGGTGGAGGATCACGGCCTCGCCATCCCCGGCGCCGGGGTGATCGCCGAATATCTGGACGAGACCCGCGGCCTTGCGCTGGGCGAACGGCGCCTGCTGCCCGAGACGCTGGCCGAGCGCGTCGAGGTGCGCCGCCTGATGGCGTGGTTCAACGACAAGTTCTTCGCCGAGGTCTCCGAGCCGCTGGTGCGCGAGAAGGTCTACAAGCGCTACATGACCCGCCAGCAGGGCGGCGGTCCGCCGGAAATGACGGTGATCCGCGCCGCCCGCAACAACATCCGCTATCATCTCCACTATATCGGGTGGCTGCTGAAGGCGCGGAACTGGATCGCCGGCGACCGGCTCACCTATGCCGATCTCGCCGCCGCGGCCCATATCTCCAGCGTTGACTATCTGGGCGATGTGCCGTGGGACGAGGACGAGATGGCGAGGAACTGGTACGCGCGGATCAAGTCGCGCCCGTCCTTCCGTCCGCTGCTGGCGATCACCATGGCCGGGATGGCACCGGCGGCGTGCTACGCCGATCTCGACTTCTGACCTCGCCGCCGCGCCCGCTTTCGCCTGCCGCGGCCCGCCGGCTGCTGGACGACCTCGCCCGCGCCGAGGGCTTCGACGCGATCGGCGTCGCCGCGCCCGATTCGATCCCCCATGCCGCCCCGCGCCTCGCCGCCTGGCTGGCGGAGGGCGCCCATGGCGACATGGACTGGATGGCGGACACCGCCGGACGCCGGGGGGCGCCGCGCGCGCTGTGGGGCGAGGTCGGCGCCGTCGTCATGCTCGGCCTCAATTACGGCCCGGACGAGGACCCGCGCGAGGTGCTGTCCCGCCGAAGTTGCGGGGCCATCTCGGTCTATGCCCGCGGCGACGATTATCACGACCTCATCAAGGGCAAGCTGAAGCGCATCTGCTCGCGCTTCGTGCCGCGCGCGGGCGGTCCGGAAAACGTCGAGGTGAAGGTGTTCGTCGACACCGCGCCGCTGATGGAGAAGCCGCTGGCGCAGGCGGCCGGGCTCGGCTGGCAGGGCAAGCACACCAACCTGGTCTCGCGCGAGCGCGGCTCCTGGCTGCTGCTCGGCGCCATCGCCACCACGCTCGACCTGCCGCCCGACGTGCCCGAGCGCGACCATTGCGGCTCCTGCCGCGCCTGCCTCGATGCCTGCCCGACCGCGGCCTTCCCCGCGCCCTACCGGCTCGATGCCCGCCGCTGCATCTCCTACCTCACCATCGAGCACAGGGGACCGATCCCGCACGAACTGCGCGCGGCTGTCGGCAACCGAATCTATGGCTGCGACGACTGCCTCGCCGCCTGCCCGTGGAACAAGTTCGCGAGCCTCGGCCGCGAAGCCCGCCTCGCCGCCCGCGAGGCCAACCGCGCCCCGCGCCTCGACGAACTCGCCCTCCTCGACGATGCCGCGTTCCGCGCACGCTTCGCGAAAAGCCCGATCAAGCGCACGGGGCTGGCGCGTTTCCGGCGCAACGTGATGATCGCCATCGGCAATTCGGACGATGCGACGCTCGCGCCCGCCGCGGTCCGCGCCCTCGACGACGCCGCGCCGCTGGTGCGCGGGGCGGCGGTGTGGGCGTTGTCGCGACTGCTCGGCCCCGCCGCCCTCGCGCGGGAGGCCGAGGCCCGGCTTGCCGGCGAGAATGACGACGACGTGCGCGGCGAATGGCGGCGGGCGCTCGATCCCGCCCCGTCAGACTGAAGGAACCGCCATGACCCTGCTTGCCGCCCTCGGTCTGGGCTATTGCGCGCGCCGCTTCGCGGCCCTCCATCGCGACGATTTCAGCCGCGTCGTCGGCACCCATCGCCGGCCGGCGGAGGCGGAGGCGGAGCCCGGCGTCGAGACCCTCGCCTTCGACGGGGCGCCGTCAGCCGCGCTGCGCGCCACCGTGGCGGAGGCCGACGTCCTCCTCATCTCTGCGGCGCCGGGGGAGGGGGGCGATCCGGTGCTGGCCGCGCTCGCGGACGACATCGCCACCGGCGGACGCAGAGGCCCCATCGTCTATCTCTCCACCATCGGCGTCTATGGCGACAGCGGCGGCACCTGGATCGACGAGAGCGCCCCGCTCGCCGGCCATCTCGACCGCGCGCGGCGGCGCATCGAGGCGGAGGCAGGCTGGCAGGCGCTCGGCCGCCGCCTCGGTCGGCCGGTGGCGCTGCTGCGGCTCGGCGGCATCTACGGTCCCGGCCGCAACGCGCTGCGGGATGTCGCCGACGGCAGCGCCCGGCGCATCGTCAAGCCGGGACAGGTGTTCAACCGCATCCATGTCGACGATATCGCCGCCGCCATCCGGGCCGCGATCGTGCTCGGCTTCGAGGGGCGGGTGAACGTCGTCGACGACGTGCCCGCGCCGGCCGAAGCGCCGATCCTCCACGCCGCGGCGCTGCTCGGCCGCGAGCCGCCGCCCGCGCTCGACTTCGATGCCGCGGGCCCGCTGATGTCGGCGATGGCGCGCAGCTTCTGGGCCGACAACCGCCGCGTCCGCAACGGCGTCCTGCGCGAGAGGCTCGGCGTGGAACTGCGCTATCCCGATTATCGCGCCGGTCTCGACGCGCTCCACGCCGCCGGCGAAGGGAGCTGACGACCTACGCCGCGCTCAGCGCTCCCGCGCATAGGCGCGCAGGAACATCTCCACCATCTGCGTGACCACCTCCTCGATCCGCCCGTCGCTCGGGGCCGGCTCGCTGGCGAACAGCATCGGCATGGCGATCGAGGCGTGGCAGCCCATCAGGAACTGCCAGGCGGCGAGATCGGTGTCGCCGATGCGCAGCAGGCCCTGTGACTCTTTGCCCCGCAGCCAGGCGGACAGGCGCGCCACCCCCGCCCGCGGCCCCGCCTTCAGGAAGGCATGGCCGACCTCCGGGAACTTCTCCGCCACCGCGATCACGGTGCGCACCGTGGCGATGTGCTCCGGCCGGATCATCGCGTGGACATAGGTCACGCCCATGCGCATCAGCGTGGAGCGCAGGTCGGTGCCGTTCTCGTCCATCTCGAAGGTCAGTTCGGCGGTCTGGCTGCACTCCTCGCCGACCAGCGCCGCGAAAAGCTCCTGCTTGGAGCCGAAATAGACGTAGAGCGTGCCCTTGGACACGCCCGCGCTGCGCGCGATCTCGCCCATGCTGGCGCCGTCGAAGCCGTGGGCGAGGAAGATGTCGCGGGCCCCCGCCAGGATCTGCCGGCGTTTTTCCGTGTCCTGTCCGGCGGCGCTGGCCGGCGCGGCGTCGGCATGGAGCGTGTTCATGGTTGCGGTCCCGCCTCCCTGACACCGGCGTCCGGAGGTATGAATGTGACCGAACCGTTCGGTCACCTATTGAAACCGAGTAGAGAAACTCTTAATCTGCCTGTCAACCGTTCGACTGGAATTCGGAGGTTCCCGCAAGCCTTCGTGCCTTTCGGTCGATGGTCGAGGGAGGAGAGTTAACCGCCCCCCAACTCTCCTCCCTCATCCGCCTCCCGCTACCTGCGGCGGCGCCTTCGTGCGCATGGCAGGGTTGCGGCGGCGCACGCCGCCTCTTGGCGAAGCGCAGGCGCGGCTGTATCTCTCCGCGGCCGGATGGGCGGCGGCTGCAGGCAGCGCATGGATAACCTCTTTTTCGGTCTTGCGCCGCATGATGGGCGCGCCCCATCCTTGGGCGGCGTCCCGAGACTCTCATGTCCAAGCTGATTTCACACGGCGGCGGCCGTGCCTTTCCGTTCAAGGCGGAGATCGCGGCGCTCGGCGTCGTGTTCGGCGATATCGGCACCAGTCCGCTCTATGCCTTCCGGCAGGGCCTGCTCGCCACCGGCGGGGCCGAGGGCTTCACCCATGCCGACGTGCTGGGCCTGCTGTCGATCATCACCTGGGCCATCATCCTGTCGGTGACCATCAAATACGTCATGCTGGTGCTGCGCGCCGACAATGACGGCGAAGGCGGCATCCTCGCGCTGGTCACGCTGCTCGACCTCCACCGCAGCGCGGCCGGCGGGCGGCTCATCCTGCTCATTGTCGGCCTCGTCGGCGCCGCCATGCTGATCGGCGACGGCGTGCTGACCCCGGCGATCTCGGTGCTCTCGGCGATCGAGGGACTGGAGGTGGTGGCCCCCGCGCTCGATCACTGGATCGTCGCGGTCACCGTGGTGGTGATCATCGCCGTCTTCCTGTCGCAGCAGGCCGGCACGGCGAAGATCGGCGCGTTGTACGGGCCGATCATGCTGGTGTGGTTCACCTCGCTCGGCGCCATCGGCGTGCACGGCATCATCCAGGCGCCGCAGGTGCTGCTGGCGGTCGATCCCCGCCACGGCATCGCCCTCTTGGCCGACCATCCCCTCATCGCCGGCGCCATTCTCGGCGCGGCCTTCCTCGCCATCACCGGCGGCGAGGCGCTCTATGCCGATCTCGGCCATTTCGGCCGGCCGGTCATCACCCGCGCCTGGCTGATGGTGGCGATGCCCGCGCTCCTGCTGAACTATTACGGCCAGGGCGCCACCGTGCTGGTCGACCGCGCCGCGGTGCGCAACCCGTTCTACGACCTCTCGCCGGACTTTTTCGACCTGCCGCTGCTGTTCCTCGCGGCGATGGCCACGATCATCGCCTCGCAGGCGATCATCACCGGCGTGTTCTCGCTGGCCAAGCAGGCGATCGAGCTCGGCTACCTGCCGCCGATGCGCATCCGCTACACCAGCGAGGAGAACGAGCAGCACATCTATGTCGGCCGGCTCAACTGGATGCTGATGCTGGCCTGCATCGCGGTCGTCGTCTCCTTCGGCTCGTCCGACCGGCTGGCCTCGGCCTACGGCATCGCGGTGGCGATGGCGATGGTGTCGACCACGGTCCTGCTGGTCGCCTATATCCGCCGGAGCTGGAACTGGCCGCTGCCGGCGCTGATCGGGCTGGCCGGCGGGCTCGCCACCATCGACGTCTCCTTCGCGCTCGCCAATCTCACCAAGCTGCACGATGGCGGCTGGCTCCCGGTGATGATCGCCAGCATCGTGCTGCTGGTGATGGTCAGCTGGCGGCGCGGCATGGAGGCGCTCGGTATCCAGCAGCGCCGCTTCACCGAGCCGCTCGACGACTTCATCGAGCGCGGCGCGCCGGTCAACTGCGCCCAGAGCCCGCGCACCGCCATCTTCCTCTCCCGCGCCGGCGCGGTGACGCCGGTGGCGCTCAGCCGCCTCGCCGATCTCGCCAACATGCGTTTCGCCAAGGTGGTGATCGTCTCGGTGTGGATCGCCTCGCGCCCGCGCGTCCAGCTCGACGACCGGGTCCGCATCACCCCGCTCGATTCCACCCATGTGCGGGTCGACCTGCGCTTCGGCTACATGCAGCAGATCGACGTGCCCGCCGTGCTCGGCCCCGCCCTGCACGCGCAAGGGGTCGACCCCGACCAGGCGGTCTACCTCATCGGCCACGAGCGCGTGGTGCCGCCCGACGAGGTGCGCAGCATCCGCGACGTGCTCGCCCACCTCTTCGCCTTCCTCGCCCGCAACGCCGAGCGCTCGGTGGACCGCTTCGGCCTGCCGCGCCCGCGCACGATCGAGATCGGGTATCCCGTCCGGCTGTGACGCCGGCGTCGGCGCCTCGCCAAATCGTGCGCGCGGGTTTGCTTGCGTTTGCCGGCCGGCGGGGCGACATCACCCCCGCCGGACGCCAATTGCCGCAGGTGACGCAACGGCAAGGATTTCTTCGGCGTCGTGTGGTTCCATCCGGGGCCAAAGGGCTCTACAGCAGAAGCGGGCGGCAGGCATTTCGGCGCACGGAGCGGCGCCGCGGTTCTGGCGGCGGCGCAGGAAGTGGATGCGGTGAATGGGTAGCCTGAGGCGGATCGGCGGCTTTCTGCGCGAGCGCATCGGCTGGCACACGCTCGGCGTGGTGGCGAGCCTCGCGATCATCGGTACGGCGATCGTCGTCCTCTACAACATGCTGCGGAACATCAATCCGGGCGAGGTCTTCGCCGCGCTGGCGGATACCCCGCCGGAGCGGGTGGCGCTCGCCGGGCTGTTCGTCGCCGGCGCCTATTTCACGCTGACCTTCTACGACTGGTTCGCCCTGCGCACCGTCGGCAAGCCGCATGTGCCGTATCGCGTCGCCGCGCTCGCCTCCTTCACCTCCTATTCCATCGGCCACAATATCGGCTTCTCCGCCTTCACCGGTGGCACGGTGCGCTACCGCATCTATTCCGCGCACGGGCTCGGGGCGGTGGATGTGGCGAAGCTCTGCTTCATCACCGGGCTGACCTTCTGGCTGGGCAACATCGCCATCCTCGGCCTCGGCGTCACCATCGAGCCCTGGGCGGCCTCGAAGGTCGATCGCCTGCCGGTCGAGGTGAACCGGCTGATCGGCATCGCCCTGCTGCTGGGCCTGACCGCCTATGTGGTGTGGGTGGCGCTGCGGCCGCGGCGCATCGGCATCGGCCACGGCCAGTGGGCGGTGACGCTGCCGGGCTGGAAGCTGACCCTGCTCCAGATCGGCATCGGCATCGTCGATCTCAGCTTCTGCGCCGCCGCCATGTATGTGCTGATGCCGGCGGAACCCTATATCGACCCGATCGCGCTCGGCGTCGTCTTCATCTCGGCGACCCTGCTCGGCTTCGCCAGCCATTCGCCCGGCGGGCTCGGCGTGTTCGATGCGGCGATGCTGCTCGCCCTGCCGGAGTTCGAGAAGGAGCCGCTGCTCGGCGCGCTGCTGCTGCTGCGGCTGCTGTACTACATCGTGCCCTTCGCGCTGGCGCTCACCATCATGGGCGCGCGCGAAGTGCTGATGAGCCGGCGCCGCAAGGCGGCGGTGGCCGCCGCCGAGACGCGGCTGGCCGAAATCGGCGGCGAGGTGGCGCCCGCTCCCTGCGAGGCCGGCACCGAGCCGGCACCGGCGCGGCGGGCCTCCGGCAGCGCTCGCTAGGACGCTTCCCGGATCACGGGCGGCGCGGTCGGCCAATCATCGCGCGCCGGACGGCGACACCTTCAGCGCCCGAGGCCGAGGCCCGGCAGCAGGCTCTGCATGCCCTTCGGCATCCGCGTCACCTTCACGCCCGGTGGCAGCTCGAAGCGCTTGGGATCCTGCGGGGCCCGGCTGATCTCCGTCGCCTCGAACACCACCTGCGGCTTGCCGCGCACGGTGGCCTGGGTGCGCAGCACGATGCCGTCGGCGGTGATGCAGGCATCGACCGGCCCGGCTTCCGACTTCTCGGCGGCACGCCACACCTCGCAGGCCTCGCCGGCGACCGTATCGGTGCCGAGCCGCGTGCCGCTGATGGGCATCCCGGCGAAGGCGTACTGCTCCGGCAGCTCGACCTCTACCGCCATGTTCTGCATGCCCGGAACGTCGGACAGCATGATCATCCGGCGCCGCTGCGGGTTGATGAAGGCGGTCATGCCGCCCGGCATGCCGGCGACGTCGATCTCGAGCCGGATGCGGCCCTCGCGATGGGCCATCTTCACCGTGGCGTTGTCGCCGAGGGTCCGGCCCGCGAGCGCGAAGTCGATCTTCGGCAAAGGCAGCGTGTCGGCTCCGGCCGCGCCGGCTCCGGCGAGGCTCACGCAGGCGAGGCCGGAGGCGATCAGCGCACGGGAATAGGACGCGACGGCAGGTTGGTCGGTTCGCGTCATGTCGCTCCCTCGCGGGTGAGCGCGGCCCGCCCGTCCAGTATGATGGCGGGATCCGGCACGCCGATCACCCGGTCGTCGCGTCCCTCATAGGGCAGGTGGGCGAGCAGGTGGCGGATGGTGCCGAGCCGCGTGCGCATCTTGTCATTGGCCAGCACCACGGTCCACGGCGCCTCGGGCGTGTCGGTCGCGTCGATCATGGCGTCGCGGGCGCGGGAGATGGCGTCCCAGCGCGCCGGCGCGGCGAAATCGATGGGCGAGAGCTTCCAGCGCTTCAGCGGGTCTTTCTGGCGGGCGAACAGGCGCTTGAGCTGCATCTCGCGGCCGATGTCGAGCCAGAACTTGAACAGCCGCACGCCGTCATCGGCCAGCATCCGTTCGAAGGTCGGCGCCTGCTCGAGGAAATGGGCGGTCTGCTGCGGCGTGCAGAACCCCATGACCGGTTCGACGACGGCGCGGTTGTACCAGGAGCGGTCGAAGATCGCGATCTCGCCCCTGGTCGGCAGGTGGCGGGCATAGCGCTGGAAATACCATTCGCCCGCCTCGGTCTCGTTGGGCTTCGCCAGCGCCACGATCCGCACCGAGCGCGGGTTGAGGTGCTGGATGATGCGCGCGATCGTTCCGCCCTTGCCGGCGGCGTCGCGTCCCTCGAACACGATGGCGATCCGCTCGCCGTTCGCCTTCACCCAGCTCTGCAGCTTCAGCAGCTCGATCTGGAGCAGCAGCAGCTCCTTGGCGTAGCGCTTGCGCTTGGGGCGCTCAGCATAGGGATAGCCGCCGCTGCCATAGGCGCGGGCGTCGATCACCGGGTCGAGCTGCTCCGCCTCGAACGAGAAATCGGCCAGCGCCCGGGCGAGCGCCTCGTCGGCCCGCGCCTCGGCCTTGCGCGCCGTCTCCTTCCCCGCCGTGCCACCGGCGCGGGAACGGCGGATCTTTCCGGAAGGCGGCCCGGCCTCGCCGGGATCGGTCGTCGCGGGGTTTTTCTTGCCTGGCTTCTTCGTCATATGGAAGCCTCCCATGCTGCGCATATAGACAGGCTATCAGCCGACCGGTCGCGACGGAAGCGCGGGGCTGGCCCGCAATCGTCGGGCACGATATCAGGAAGACACGCGGGGAAGCGCCATGGACGAGCGCGAGTCGGCATCGCAGGACGACGGGCTGCTGCGACGCCTCGCGGCCGCGCGCTGGATGCTGGTCGCCGGCGCGGCAGGGCTCGCGCTTCTCGTGATGACGGACGCCCTCGGCGTCTGGGCCGCTGTCCTGCTCGCCGTGGTCGTGCTGCTCGGCGCCCTCGTGCCGTCGCGCCGTCGCGCCGCGGTGCCGGGCGGCATCGGGCCGGCGGCGAAGCTCACCGCGCCGGTGCCGGTCGAGGCGCGGCTCGGGGCCCTGATCGGCGCGCTGCCCGAGCCCGCTCTCCTGCTCGACCGCCGCGGTTCCGTGCTGGTCGTCAACGAGCGCGCCGCCCGCACCGTCGGCAATGTCCGCGTCGGCGATCCCGTCTCCTTCGCCGTCCGCGTGCCCGAGGTGCTGGAAGCCCTGCGCGCGGCGGGGGCGGACGGCGCGGCCCGCCGCATCGAGTTCACCGAGCGCGTGCCGGTGGAGCGCTGGCTGGAGGCCAATATCGTGCCGATCCGCTTCGCGCCCGGCGAGGCGGAACCGGCCGCGACGCTGCTCACCTTCCGCGATCTCAGCCAGCAGCGCCGCGTCGAGCAGATGCGGGTCGACTTCATCGCCAATGCCAGCCACGAGCTGCGCACCCCGCTCGCCTCGCTGTCCGGCTTCATCGAGACGCTGCAGGGCCCCGCGAAGAACGACGCCCCCGCCCGCGAGCGCTTCCTGAAGATCATGGGCGAGCAGGCGCGGCGCATGTCGCGCTTGATCGACGACCTTCTGTCGCTGTCGCGCATCGAGCTCAACGCCCACCAGCGCCCCGAGGGCGAGGTGGATCTCGGCGTCATCATCGGCCATGTGCGCGACACGCTCGGCCCGCTGGCGCTGGAGCGCGGCGTCGCCGTCACCTTCGAGCCGCCGACGGAACCGGTGCTGGTGCGCGGCGATCGCGACGAGCTGATCCGCGTCTTCGAGAACCTCGTCGAGAACGCGCTGAAATATGGCGGCGTCGGCGGACGGGTGGCGATCACCCTGGCCCGCGAGACGGGCGAGGGGCAGGGCGACGTCGCGGTCGCCAGCGTGCGCGATTTCGGCCCCGGCATCGCGCCCGAGCACCTGCCGCGCCTCACCGAGCGGTTCTACCGGGTGGACACCGCCCATTCGCGCGAGCAGGGCGGCACCGGCCTCGGCCTCGCCATCGTCAAGCACATCGTCGCGCGCCACCGCGGCCGGCTGTCGGTGGACAGCACGCCGGGCGAGGGCGCGACATTCGTGGTGCGGCTGGCGGCACTCGCCGGCTCCAAGGAAAAAAAAGAAATTAAATCAGTGGCTTGACCTGTCATTCAAGTGTCACCCCGGCGTCATAGAACGGTGGCGTCGGGCCGATACGAGTCCCGGTGCAAGGCTGACCAAGCGCGAGGCCTTCCGTCGCCTCCGGCTAAGCCCGGAACGCAACCGGACTCACGAGCTAAGGAGAAGACCCCGTGAAATTCACCACCATCCTCGCCGCCGCTGCGGTGGCCCTCGGCGCGCTGTCCAGCGGCGCCCATGCCGCCGACATCAACGGCGCGGGCGCCTCGTTCCCCGCGCCCGTCTACCAGGCCTGGGCGGCTGCCTATAAGGCCAAGACCGGCACCGGCCTCAACTACCAGTCGATCGGCTCGGGCGGCGGCCAGAACCAGATCACCAACCGCACCGTCGATTTCGGCGCCTCCGACGCGCCGATGGCCAATGACAAGCTGACCAGCGCCAACCTGCTGCAGTTCCCGACCGTGATCGGCTCGGTGGTGAGCATCGTCAATCTCGAAGGCGTCGCCGACGGCCAGCTCACGCTCGACGGCCCGGTGCTCGCCGACATCTATCAGGGCAAGATCACCAAGTGGAACGATCCGAAGATCGCCGCGCTGAACCCGGGCGTGACGCTCCCCGCGATCGCCATCGTGCCGGTCTACCGTTCGGATAGCTCGGGCACCTCCTTCGTGTTCACCTCCTACCTCGCCGACGTCTCGGCCGACTGGAAGTCGAACATCGGCGCCGCCACCTCCGTGCAGTGGCCGGCCGGCGCGGGCGCCAAGGGCAATGAAGGCATTGCCGGCACCGTGAAGAACACCAAGGGCGCCATCGGCTATGTCGAGTTCGTCTATGCCGCGGCGAACAAGCTCGCCACCGCCAACCTCGTCAACAAGGCCGGCAAGGTCGTGAAGCCCTCGACCGAGGCCTTCGTCGCCGCCGCCGCCAATGCCGACTGGGCCGGTGCCAAGAACTTCGCCGCCTCGATGATCAACACCGCCGGCGACACCTCCTGGCCGATCACCTCGGCGACCTTCATCCTGCTGCCGAAGAACCCGACCAATGCGGCGCAGTCGGCCGAGGTCATCAAGTTCTTCGATTGGGCCTACGGTGCGGAAGGCGACGCGATCGCCGAGAAGCTGCACTACATCGCGCTGCCGGACGCGGTCGTCGCCGAGATCAAGAAGGCCTGGGCTTCCGAGGTGAAGGCCGACGGCAAGCCGGTCTGGACGAACTGAGTTCTTCCGCTCTCCCGGCCGGACGCCCCGTGGCGCCCGGCCGGCTGCTCTCGCGTCGGGCGCACGCCTGCCCGGCTGACGGAACCCCGGCGCCCGCACGGTCGCGGGCGCAAACATTGTGCATGTGAAGCGGCGCGCCACGGCCTGCGCCCAGGGACAGTCTCATGACCGCCACACTCGACGGCGCCGCCGCCGGCCCGGCTCTCGCCGCGCACAAGCCGACCGGCCGCGTCAGCGACCCGATCTTCGTCGGCCTGCTGTGGGCGAGCGGCATCTTCGTGCTGGTTCTGCTCGGCCTGATCATCGCCATGCTGTTCGAGGGCGGCCTGCCGGCGATGCGCGAATTCGGCGTCGGCTTCCTGTGGTCGACGACGTGGAACCCGGTCACCGAGCGCTTCGGCGCCGGCGTGATGATCTACGGCACGCTGTTCAGCGCCGTGATCGCGGTCATCGTCGCGCTGCCGCTGTCCTTCGGCATCGCCTTCTTCCTCACCGAGATCGCCCCCGAAAAGCTGCGCCGCCCGATCGGCGTCGCCATCCAGCTGCTCGCCGCCGTGCCCTCCATCATCTACGGCATGTGGGGCTTCTTCATCGTCGTGCCGCTCATCGCCACCTATGTGCAGCCCCCGCTGATCGACTGGCTCGGCCCGATCCCGGTCATCGGCGCGCTGTTCCAGGGCCCCCCGCTCGGCGCCGGCATGCTGACCGCCGGCATTATCCTCGCCATCATGATCCTGCCCTTCATCACCGCGATGTTCGTCGAGGTGCTGGAATCGGTGCCGCCGATGATCAAGGAATCCGCCTATGGCGTCGGCGCCACCACCTATGAGGTCTACCGCAACGTCTCGGTGCCCTATGGCCGCACCGCCATGGTCGGCGCGGTGATGCTGGGCCTCGGCCGCGCGCTGGGCGAGACCATGGCGGTGACCTTCGTGATCGGCAACGCGACGCGCATGTCGGCCTCGCTGTTCGCGCCGGGCGCCACCATCGCCTCCACCATCGCCAACGAGTTCCCCGAGGCCTCGATAGGCTCGCTCAAGCTGCACGCGCTGCTGCAACTCGGCTTCGTGCTGTTCGTGATCTCGTTCATCGTGCTGGCGCTCTCGCGCTATCTCGTCCGCTCCAAGCTGAAGAACTGAGAGAGGCGCACCCATGGCTTCGCTCGCCCGCCGCCGCGCCACCGACTATGCCGTGAAGGCGATCTCCACCGCTTTCGCCGGCCTGTCGCTGCTGCTGCTCGCCTGGATCCTGTGGACGCTGATCGAGCGCGGCCTGCCCGCGCTCGGCCCGCAGGTGTTCACCAACATCACCGCCCCTCCCGGCCAGAATGGCGGCCTGCTCAACGCCATCGTCGGCTCGCTGATCCAGATCGCCGTCGCGCTGATCATCGGCACCCCGATCGGCCTGATGTGCGGCACCTTCCTCGCCGAGAACGGCAAGCTGACCAAGCTCGGCGCCTGCGCACGCTTCGTGAACGACGTGCTGCTCTCGGCGCCCTCGATCCTGATCGGCCTGTTCGTCTACACCCTGCTGGTGGTGCCGCTCGGCGGCTTCTCCGGCTGGGCCGGGGCCATCGCGCTCGCCATCCTCGTCATCCCCGTGGTGGTGCGCACCACCGAGGACATGCTGAACCTGGTGCCGATCGGCCTGCGCGAGGCGGCCTTCGCGCTCGGCGCGCCGCAGTGGAAGGTGGTCACGCTGGTCACCTGGCGCGCCGCCCGCGCCGGCATCGTCACCGGCGTGCTGCTGGCGGTGGCGCGCGCCGCCGGCGAGACCGCGCCGCTGCTGTTCACCTCGCTCGGCAACAATGGCTGGTCGCTCGACATGTCCAAGCCGATGGCCTCGCTGCCGATCGCCATCTATCAATACGCGGCCAGCCCTTTCGAGGACTGGGTGGCGCTGGCCTGGGCCGGCGCCCTGCTGATCACCGTTGGGGTGCTGACCCTCAACATCCTCTCCCGCCTCGTCCTGGCGAAGATGAAGTGAGACGGCCATGAACTTCGCACCCGACACCGCCATCGACATCGCCACCGCGGTGAACCGCGCCACCGGCACGCCCGGCGCCCCCAAGCTCAAGGTCGAGAAGCTGAACTTCTACTACGGCGACAACCACGCGCTGAAGAACATCAACTTCGACATCCCCGAAAAGCGCGTCACCGCGATGATCGGGCCGTCGGGCTGCGGCAAGTCCACGCTGCTGCGCATCTTCAACCGGATGTACCAGCTCTATCCGGGCCAGCGCGCGGAAGGGAAGATCCTGTTCGACGGCGTCGACCTGCTCGGCAAGGGGCTCGATTCCACCGTGGTGCGCTCGCGCATCGGCATGGTGTTCCAGAAGCCGACGCCGTTCCCGATGTCGATCTACGACAACATCGCCTTCGGCGTGAAGCTGCACGAGAGCCTCTCCAAGGCGCAGATGGACGAGCGCGTGGAGTGGTGCCTGCGCAAGGCGGCGATCTGGGAGGAGACCAAGGACCGCCTGCACACCTCGGCGCTCGGCATGTCCGGCGGCCAGCAGCAGCGCCTGTGCATCGCCCGCACCATCGCGGTGAAGCCGGAGGTGATCCTGCTCGACGAGCCGACCTCGGCGCTCGACCCGATCTCCACCTCCAAGATCGAGGACCTGATCGACGAGCTGAAGCAGGACTTCACCATCGTCATCGTCACCCACAACATGCAGCAGGCCGCCCGCTGCGCCGACCTCACCGCCTTCTTCTATCTGGGCGAGCTGATCGAGGTGGGCGTCTCCTCGGACATCTTCACCAATCCGCGCGAAGTGCGCACCCGCGACTACATCACCGGCCGCTTCGGCTGAGCCGGCAGAGGATCACGCCATGACGGAGCACATCGTCTCCTCCTTCGACACCGACCTGAAGGACCTCAGCCGCAAGGTGGTCGAGATGGGCGGCCAGGCCGAGCGGCTCGTCGCCGATTCGGTGCAGGCGCTGGTGAAGCGCGACGCCGATCTCGCCCAGAAGGTCATCGTCCTCGACGGCCCGGTCGACCTGCTCCAGCGCGAGATCGAGGAAAAGGCGGTGCTCACCATCGCCCGCCGCCAGCCGCTGGCCGGCGACCTGCGCGAGATCGTGGCGGCCATGCGCATCGCCAATGATCTCGAGCGCATCGGCGATCTCGCCAAGAACACCGCCAAGCGCGTGCTGGCGCTGACCGGCGAGTTCCACCCGCAGAAGCTGGTGCGCGGCGTCGAGCATATGTCCGGCATCGTGCTGGAGCAGCTGAAAGAGGTGCTGGACGCCTATGCCACCCGCGACCGCGACGCGGCGATCGCGGTCTGGCGGCGCGACGGCGAGGTCGACATCCTCTACACCTCGCTGTTCCGCGAACTGCTCACCTACATGATGGAAGACCCGCGCAACATCTCGCTGTGCACGCATCTGCTGTTCTGCGCCAAGAATATCGAGCGGATCGGCGACCACGCCACCAATGTCGCCGAGACGGTGCATTACCTCGTGACCGGCCAGGTGCTCGCCGACGAGCGCCCCAAGCAGGACACGACCAGCATCACCTCGGTGGCGTTCCCGGCGTAAGGCAGGGCATCCCATGCCGACCAATATCCTGATCGTCGAGGACGAGGAGCCGCTCAGCCTGCTGCTGCGCTACAACCTCGAATCCGAAGGCTACGCGGTGGAGAGCGTCGGGCGCGGCGACGAGGCCGAGACCCGGCTGCGCGAGAGCGTGCCCGATCTCGTCATCCTCGACTGGATGCTCCCCGGCCTCTCCGGCATCGAATTGTGCCGGCGCCTGCGCGCGCGCCCCGAGACCGAGCGCATGCCGGTGCTGATGCTCACCGCGCGGGGCGAGGAATCCGAGCGCGTGCGCGGCCTCGCCACCGGCGCCGACGACTATGTGGTGAAGCCGTTCTCGGTGCCCGAGCTGGTCGCCCGGGTGCGGGCGCTGCTGCGCCGGGCCAAGCCCGACCACATCGCCACCCTCCTGCGCGCCGGCGACATCGAGCTCGACCGCGAGACCAAGCGCGTGCACCGCGCCGGCCGCGAGCTGCATCTCGGCCCGACCGAGTTTCGCCTGCTGGAGTTCCTGATGCAGTCGCCCGGCCGCGTCTTCTCGCGCGAGCAACTGCTCGACGGCGTCTGGGGCCAGGACGTCTACATCGACGAGCGCACGGTGGACGTGCATGTCGGGCGCCTGCGCAAGGCGCTCAACCGCGCCCGCCAGCCCGACCCGATCCGCACCGTGCGGGGCTCGGGCTATTCCTTCAACGAAATGTTCGCCCGCACGCATTGAGGCGAGGCGTTTCTGCCCAACAAAATGGCGTGCGCGATTTCTGGCGGTTTCGCGCATCGCGACGTCGACGGCTGCGATAAGCTCTCGCATAATGATGCTGGGCAGCGCAGCGACGACGGGCAGCCATGGCAGGCCATCACGACGACGACCACCACCATCATCACGACCATCAGGATTCCGCCGACACCCTGCTGAACGCGATGGCGGACATCGAGATCAGCGCCCGGGTCAAGGCGCTGGAAGAACTGCTGTCGGCGAAGGGCCTTGTCGATCCGGCCGCGCTCGATGCCGTGGTCGACCTCTATGAGAACCAGATCGGCCCGCGCAATGGCGCCCGCGTTATCGCGCGCGCGTGGAGCGACCCGGACTATCGGCGCCGACTGCTCGCCGACCCCAATCCGGCTATCGCCGAGCTCGGCTATTCCGGCGCCCAGGGCGAGAACATGGTGGTGGTCGAGAACACGGAGACGGTCCACAACATCGTCGTTTGCACGCTGTGCTCCTGCTATCCGTGGCCGGTGCTCGGCCTGCCGCCGGTCTGGTACAAGAGCATGCCGTACCGGACCCGCGTCGTCCGCGATCCGCGCTCCGTGCTCGAGGAGTTCGGCACACGCCTGCCGGACAGCACCGAGATCCGCGTCTGGGACAGCAATTCCGAGATCCGCTACCTCGTCCTGCCGCGCCGGCCGGCGGGGACGGAGGGGATGGACGAGGCGACGCTGGCCGCGCTCGTCACCCGCGACAGCATGATCGGCGTCACCGAGGCGCTCCCGCCGGAGGGCGCACGATGAACTCGATGCATGATTGCGGCGGCTTCGACGGCTTCGGCCGCGTCGTCCCGGAGGGCTATGACGGGCGCGAGCCGGTCTTCAAGACCGAGTGGGAACGGCGCATGTGCGCGCTGTTCATGGTGACCATCGGCGCCATGTATTCGGACGACGAGTTTCGCCAGTCGCGCGAGCGGCTGGAGCCGGTCAAGTACCTGACGCGACCCTATTACGAGCAATGGTGGTTCGCCGTGTCCCGCGTGCTGCTCCAGAAGGGCATCATCGACGAGGCCGAGTATCGCTCGTGCGTCGCGCGGCTCGGGGGAGGCGCCTGATGCTCGGCCCGGGCGAGATACTCGACCTGCTCAGGATCGGGGCGACCACGCGGGTGGAGGATGCCGCGCGCCGCCCGCTCTTCCTCCCGGGCCAGCGCGTGCTGACACGCAAGATCAACCCGCTCACCCACACCCGCCTGCCGCGCTACTGCCGCGGGCGGCGGGGCGTGATCGACCGCGTGCACGGACTCTACGCATTGCCAGACCTACGCGCGCTGGGCGACGAGACTACGCGCGAATATTGCTACAGCGTGCGCTTCACCATGCGCGAACTCTGGGGCGAGGATGCCTCGCCGGTCGACAGCCTGCTGATCGACCTGTGGGACAGCTACCTCCTGCCGGATGCGGCCGGCGAACCATGAGCGTGCGCGCGCCTCTGCCCGACCTCGACCGTCCCGAGGCGTTCGCGGCCCCCTGGGAAGCGCAGATCTTCGCCATCGTGGTCATGCTGCACGAGCGCGGCCTGTTCGAGTGGGCCGACTTCGCCGCGCGGCTCAGCACCCGGATCCATGCCCACGCGGACGAGCCTTATTACCAGAGCTGGTTCGAGGCGGCGGCCACCCTGCTCGCCGACCATGGATTGGTCGACGAGGCGGCGCTGCTGGCGCAGGCGCGCGCCGTGGTGCGCTATCGCAACTCCGATCATCACCACGTCGCCCGCACCACCCCCATCGCGGTGGCGGCGCCCCTCACGTCCGGGTGATCGACAGGCCGCCATCCACCAGCTGCGCGGTGCCGGAGACGAAGGAGGCCTCGTCCGAGGCGAGGTAGAGCGCGGCTCGGGCGATCTCTTCCGGCTGGCCGACCCGCTTCAGCGCGTGCAGGCCGGCGAGGTAGGCCTGCTCGGCGAGATCGGGGCTGCGCTCGCGGAACATGGCGGTATCGACCGCGCCGGGCAGCACCGCGTTCACCCGCACGCCGCGCGGCCCGTATTCGGCGGCGAGCACCTGCGTCAGCCCGATCAGGCCGGATTTCGAGGCGGCGTAGGCGGCGGTGCCGGGAAAGCCGACCGTGTAGCCGACGAAGGTGGAGGTGAACACCACCGAGCCGCCGCCGTTCGTCAGCATCTGCGCGATCTGGTGCTTGGCGCCGAAGAAGGCGCCGGTGAGGTTGATCGCCAGCGTGTCGTTCCAGCCCGCCGCCGAGACGCCGGTGCTGTCGCCGCCCTCGCCGAGCGTGCCGGCATTGTTGTAGGCGATGTCGAGCCGGCCGTAGCGCTCCACCGCCAGCGCCACCAGCGCGGCCGCATACTCCTCCGAGCGCACGTCGCCGGCGAGCGCCGCGGCGGTGCCGCCCGCGGCGGCGATCTCGGCGACCAGCGCGTCGAGCTCATCCTTGCGCCGCGCGCCGACGACGAGCCGGGCGCCTTCCCCCGCGAACAGCTTGGCGGCAGCCCGGCCTATCCCTGAGCTGGCGCCGGTGATGATCGCGGTCTTTCCCTTCAGACGGTCCATGTTGCTGTCCTCAATGGGCGGCCGCGCGAGAGTTTCGCGGGTCAGCGCCCGTCATGTCGGGGCAGAGAATGGCGCTGCGGTTCAGTTCGCGATAGACCTCGAATAGGGGAACAGGTTTCCGGAAAAACCGAACGATGAAGCTCGACGGCATCAAGGCCTTCGTCACCGTGGCCGAGGCGGGATCGATCAGCGAGGCGGCGCGCCGGCTGCGTCTGTCGAAGTCCGTCGTCAGCGAGCGTCTCGCCGAGCTGGAGCGCAGCCTCGGCTGCGTGCTGGTGCACCGCTCCACCCGCAAGCTGGCGCTCACCGAGGATGGCGCCACCTTCCAGGAGAGAGCCGCCCGCATCCTGCGCGATCTCGACGAGGCGGCGGCGGAACTCGCGGAGCGCCGCGGCGAACTGGCGGGACCGCTGCGCATTTCGGCGCCGGTGACGTTCGGGCGCCTGCATCTGGGCCCCGCGCTTTATCCGTTCCTGGCCCGCCACCCGCTCATCGAGCTGACGCTCGAACTCGACGACCGCCGGGTCGACGTGATGTCCGAAGGGTATGACGCGGTGGTCCGGCACGGGCCGATCGAGGACAGCCGGCTGGTCGCCTGGCGCCTCGCCTCCAGCCGGCGCGTGCTGGTGGCCGCCCCGGACTATCTGTCCCGCCACGGCGTGCCGCGCAGCGTCGCTGAGTTGGAGACGCATGCCGGCATCTTCTACACCAATCGCGGCGTCGCCGACTGGCGGCTCGGCGGGCCGGGCCGCACGGTTCTGGTGCGCGGCCGGGCGGCGCTTCGCCTGAACAATGGCGATCTGATGCGAGATGCCGCCATCGCCGGTCTCGGCATCGTGCTGCTGCCGATGTTCATAGCCGGCTCGGCGATCCGCGCGGGCGATCTGCGGGTGATCGATGTCGGCGTCGCGCCCGAGCCCGAGCACGTCTATGTCGCGCATCCCGAGGGGCGCCGCCCCTCCGCCAAGCTGCGCGCCTTCGCCGATTGCCTGCGCGAGGCCTTCGGCGAGCCGCCTTACTGGGACGGATAGGGCGACCCGGGCGGGCGCTGTCCGGCGGGCCTCCCGCCCCGTCACCCCGCATTCATCCGGGGTTCAGGCGCGTCGGCACACTCCCCGCCCGGCGGCATCGGGCCGTCGATACCGGGGGGTATGTGATGAAACGACTGTCGACGGAGGACGTGCCGCCGCGTGAGCGGCTTGCCTTTCTCCATGATTTCGTCGGCAAGCACGCGGCCGGGATGCGTTTCGTGCCGGATGATTCCGCGCGCTTCCGGGCCGATCTCGCCGTGCTGCCGCTGCCCGGCAACGTGATGGTGGGCGCCGCCCGCTACACCGGCGTGAGCGGCGATCGCGGCCGCGACCTGCTCGGCGACGGGCGCGCCGACTACCAGCTGATGATCCATGCCGCCGCCCATCAGGTCGCGGTGGACGGTGGCGAGCCGGTCGAGGTCGGTGCCGGCGACCTGATGCTGATCGACCAGGGCGTCGCCATGCGCTGCCGCCTGCCGGCGACGGATCTCCTCTGCGTCAATCTCGATCGGGCCCGCCTCGACGCGATGGTGCCGCGCATCGCCGCGCGGCCGCTGCGGGTGATTCCCCGAAGCGCGCCGAACGTCGCGCTGTTCGCCGGCTATGCGAATCTGGTGTGTGGCAACCCGCCGGCCGACGAGGCGTCGGCCCGCGCCGCCTCGGACCATCTCTACCAGCTCGCCGCGCTGGTGCTCGGCGAATGCCCGGACGCCATCTCGATCCGTCGCGGCGTGGGTGCGAGCCGTCTCGCGCTGGTCAAGCAGGATATCCTGTCCCGGCTGCGCGACCCCGAGCTCGACATTGCCGCGGTGGCGCGCCGCCAGCGGGTGACGCCGCGCTACATCCAGCGCCTGTTCGGGGCGGAGGGCACCACCTTCTCGGATTTCCTGCGGGAAGCGCGGCTCGACTGCGCCTTTCGTGCCCTGGCGCGCGCGGGTGGCGGCCCCTCCATCGCCGCCATCGCCTTCGATGCCGGCTTCGGCGACCTGTCGAGCTTCAACCGCGCCTTCCGCCGCCGCTATGGCCGCACCCCCTCCGAGGTGCGCGGCGAGGCGCTGCGCCGCCGGCCGGTCTGAGCCGAGTTCGCGCCATGCCCGATCCGTTCGCTCCGCGCCGAGACGCCGATACCGAGCCGGCGTAGCAACATGCCGCGGCGTGAACGCCGCAAGGGGCGGCGGGCATTCCTATCCCCGCGGCGGCGGGTGTCCGGCGCCGCAACCCTGCCCGTCGCCCCGTTCCGCCGCGCCAGGCCCGCGCCCTTCGGCGTTCGGCGCGGCGCGCGAGGCGACCCCTCCGGCATTCGCCGCGAGGGAGCCGATGGTGTCGGAGAGGCGCCCCCGCGCGGGGCGCCCCGGGAGCAGGAGTTCTGATGATCCGTTATGTGACAGGCCCTCGTCCGGTCGATCGGGGAGCCGCGGGATGGTGCCGCTTCGCCGTTCTGCTTCTCCTCCTTGTCGTCCCGGCCGGCCCGGCCGCCGCGCTCACCGTGCGCGAGGTCGGCCGCGTGGTGGAGGTGATGGAGAAGCTGCGCCCGCATTTCGGGCCGCTCGCCTATGACGAGACGCTGGCGGACGACTGGTTCGCCCGCGATGCGGAGGAGCGCGGGCTCATCGTCCGGGCGGGGTTCACCCAGGCGAGCTGGCGGGCGGCGTTCGATGCCACCGTCTGCGGCTACCTCGCTACCGTGCCGGAGAGCGCGATCGACGCCCTCTTCGCCGAATTGAGGAACCGGCTCGCCCACAGCCCGCGCCTCACCGCGGCCCAGCGCGATTCGATCGAGGAGTTTGTCCGCGAGGAACGCGTGCGGCTCGACCGGTTGCGCCGGGCCGGGGAGGCGGATGCCGAGGCGGTGCGCCCCTTCGCCGACCGGCTGGCCAACCTGCTGCCCAGCCCGCTCATCGAGCCCTGACGGGGGAACGCTGCGGAACCGGCGGAAGGGCGGCCGGGGTCCAGCCCCTCCGGCGCGCCCGCCGCGGTGGGCCGGGTGCGGCGTCAGCCCGTCGCGCCCGGCTTCACCAGCTTCAGCGCCGGCTTGGCGTCCGGCTCGGGGCGGGAGGCGGCGGTGGCTGCCGCGGGGGCCGGCCCGCGCGCCTTGCGGTCCCAATTGTGCGACAGGATGAAGTCGGCGATGCGCGGGGCGATCTCGGAGCGGAAGCGCGAGCCGTTGAACACGCCGTAATGGCCGACGCCGAGCTGGAGGTAATGCGCCTTCTTGTCCTCCGGCAGGTTCACGCAGAGCCGCTGCGCCGCCTCGGTCTGGCCGACGCCGGAGATATCGTCGTTCTCCCCCTCGACGGTGAGCAGCGCGACGCGGCGGATGGCGGCGAGGTCGACGGGCTTGCCCCGGTGCGTCATCCGCCCCAGCGGCAACGCGTGCTCGATGAACACCGTCTCGATGGTCTGCAGGTAGAACTCGGCGGAGAGGTCCATCACCGCCAGATACTCGTCGTAGAAGGCGCGGTGCTTCTCCGCCGAATCGCCGTCGCCCTTCACCAGATGGCGGAACATGTCGTGATGCGCCTGCACATGGCGCTCCAGATTCATGCTGACGAAGCCGTGCAGCTGCAGGAAGCCGGGATAGACCTGCCGCATGCACCCCGGATGCGGGAACGGCACGGTGGTGATGACGTTGCGGCGGAACCAGTCGAGCCCGCGCCCATGGGCGACGTCGTTCACCGCCGTCGGGCTCTCGCGCGTGTCGATCGGCCCGCCCATCAGCGTCATCGAGGCGGGCACGTGCGGATCGTCCTCCGCCTCCATGCGCGCGACCGCCGCCAGCACCGGCACCGCCGGCTGGCACACCGCCATGACATGGGCGCCGCCGCCGAGGAAATGGAAGATGCTGATGACGTAGTCGATATAGTCGTCGAGATCGAACCGCCCCTCGGCGATCGGCACCAGCTTGGCGTCCGCCCAGTCCGTCACATAGACGTCGTGGTTCGGGAGCATGGTCTCGACCGTGCCGCGCAGCAGCGTCGCGTAATGGCCGGACATCGGCGCCACGATCAGCAGCTTGGGCTGCGGCCGGCGCGGGGCATGCTCGAAGCTGCGGGCGAAGTGCAGCAGCCGGCAGAACGGGCGCTCCCACACCGTCTCGATGTGCACCGGCACGCGCGTCGCCCCGACCAGCGTCGAGGAGATGCCCCATTCCGGCTTGCCGTAGCGCCGGGTCGCCCGCTCGAACACCTCGCAGGCGGCGGCGACGGACTTGCCGAATTCGGTGTGGGTCAGCGGGTTGACCGGGTTGCGGTAGTAGAGCTTGCCGACATCGGCCAGCGCCCGGTAGGGGTTCAGCGCCGCCTGCCCCATCTCGAACATCCAGTAGAGGGGGCGCGAGAGCGCCGAGACGGCCTCGACCGCCTGGGAGGGGATATCGCCCGAATCCGGAGCGTCGCCGAATACACCGATGGCCATGCGGAACTCCCGAGTCTTGTTTCGTTAACTAACGCGGTCACCTGTGCTGGGTTGCGCTGCCCAAAAATGCTGCGATTGCGCTTCTGCTGTGCAACATGAAGAGGCACTTCGGTGCCCGCGTCAACGCGTCCGACCTGATCTCGAACTAAAGACGGATGGTTCGGCGTATAGAGTGGCTTTGCGGTCACCCGAGGGGCGGCGCGCAGACCAGCCGGACATCCGCATGACGCTTTCGCTCGACCGCCCTACCGGGGAACGCAATTTCGGCCTGCGGCTGGAGACGCTGATTCGCCTGCGCTGGCTGGCCGTGTCGGGCCAGACGCTGGCGCTGGTGGTGGTCGAATGGGTGCTGGGCTATTCGCTCCCCCTCGGCGCCTGCCTCGCCGTGGTGGCGCTTTCGGCCTGGCTCAACATGGCGCTGCGCGTGCGCAATCCCGGCGCGCGCCGGCTCGGCGACGGCGAGGCGGCCTGGCTGCTGGCCTATGACATCCTCCAGCTCGCCGCGCTGCTGTTCCTCACCGGCGGTCTCGCCAACCCCTTCGCGCTGCTGTTCCTCGCCCCGGTGCTGATCTCGGCGACCGCGCTGTCCCCGCGCTCGACCGTGCTGCTGGGCGCGCTCGCCGCCGGCTGCGCCGCCACCGTCGGGCTCTGGCAGATGCCGCTGCCCTGGGCGGCGGGGGAGGGGCCGGTGCTGCCTCCGCTCTACCTGCTCGGCATCTGGCTGTCGCTGGTGCTGGCCATCGCCTTCATCGGCGTGCATGCGTGGCGGGTGGCGGAGGAGACGCGCGAACTTTCCGACGCGCTCGCCGCCACCGAGCTGGTGCTGGCCCGCGAGCAGCACCTCTCCGCGCTGGACGGCCTCGCCGCCGCCGCCGCGCACGAGCTCGGCACCCCGCTCGCCACCATCGCGCTGGTGGTGAAGGAACTCGCCCGCGCCACCCCGCCGGAGGGGCTGATGGCCGACGACATCCGCCTGCTAGGCGAGCAGGTGGAGCGCTGCCGCGCCATCCTGCGCACGCTCACCTCGCTCGGCTCGGGCGATGCCCCCTTCGACCGCATGCCGATCTCGCATCTGATCGAGGACGTGGTCGCCCCCCACCGCAATTTCGGCATCACCATCAATGTCGCCCTGCCGGCCGAGGCGGGCGAGGAGCCGGTCGCCGCGCGCAATCCGGGGCTGCTCTACGGGCTCGGCAACATCGTCGAGAACGCCGTCGACTTCGCCAATGCGCGGGTCGAGATCGTCGCCGAGTGGTCGCCGCGCGAGGTCACCATCACCGTCACCGACGACGGCGCCGGCTTCACGCCGGAACTGCTCGATCATCTCGGCGAGCCCTATGTGACCAGCCGCGGCCGCCGGCGCTGGCGCCGCGACGAGGGCGAGGGGGAGGGCGGCGAGGGCGAGGGCGACGGCAGCGGCCTCGGCCTCGGCTTCTTCATCGCCAAGACGCTGCTGGAGCGCTCCGGCGCCGAACTCACCTTCGCCAACCGCGCCGCGCCCGACCATGGCGCCCGCATCCGCGTGCGCTGGCCGCGCCACCTGCTCGACATCTCCGGCGAGCGCGAGGATGCCGCGCCGGGACGCGCCGCCTGACCCCCGGCCGACGCCGGCCGGCTTTGCGCAATTTGCCGCACCGTGTAGGTTAGGCACGACGCAAGGAGGTTGCGCGCCGACCGGCCACGACCCGAGGAAATGCCCATGCTCGATACCACCGAACCGCGCGGCGACCGCTCACTGCTCATCGTCGACGACGACCGCGCCTTCCTGCAGCGCCTCGCCCGCGCCATGGAGGCGCGCGGCTTCACCGTGACCACCGCCGAGACGGTGGCGGACGGCCTCGCCCGTGTCGAAGGCGGCGCGCCGGCCTATGCGGTGGTGGACATGCGGCTCGCCGACGGCAACGGGCTCGACGTGATCTCGGCTTTGAAGCGCTGCCGGCCGGACGCGCGCGGCATCATCCTCACCGGCTACGGCAACATCGCCACCGCGGTGAACGCGGTGAAGATGGGCGCGGTCGACTACCTCGCCAAGCCCGCCGACGCCGACGACATCTGCGCCGCGCTGAACGCGCCCGGCGACATCAAGCCGGCCCTGCCCGAGAACCCGATGTCCGCCGACCGGGTGCGCTGGGAGCACATCCAGCGCGTCTACGAATTGTGCGGCCGCAACGTCTCCGAAACCGCCCGCCGCCTCTCCATGCACCGCCGCACCCTCCAGCGGATCCTGGCCAAACGCGCGCCGCGGTAGGGCGGGGGCGGGCGGGCTCTGCCGCCGCAATGAAAGGCCGCGGAGGCGAAGTCGCGTTGGCCGGCGGAATGCGGGGATGCGTCCGCCCTGCTCAGAGCTTCTTCAGCTTGCAGATCAGTTTGTTTTGCTGCGGTGTCTGCACTACCGAGCAATATTTGTGCTTCGAGCAGGTGGCCGGCGAGGCAATGCAATTATACATGACGTCGATATAGCCATCGAGCTTGAGCGCGACGAAGGAACTTGCCCCCTGCGGCAGTTCGTCCTGCCAGACGGTCGATCCGAGCGGGCCGTTCTCGGTGTAGATCGCCGCCCCGGCGGGGGTCGACCCGATCAGCCATGCCCCTTTCCGAACAAAGGTGACGCCGTCCGTCGTTCGGGAGATGTGCCAGTCGCTTGGTTGGCTCTTGGTGCCTGCTGGTGCGGTGCTGGTGACCGCCGGGATGGTGTCGCGCGAGGAAGCCAGCCATTTGACCTGCGGCGGCTGGCCATCGACCGGCGTGCGCAGGCTGTCGATCTTTTCTTGATCCCATCCGCCCGCGCTGCGGATGTCGGCCTTCTGCTCGCGCCAGCGCGTCGCGATGAGGTCGTAGGGATTGGCGGGCAGGATCAGGCGGTAGCGATCGGCGGCGACCTTCTCAATCCGTGAGTAAAGGTCGAAATCGCCTGCCCAGTAGAACTGGTCCCAGAACGATCCGCCCGAGTGCTGACGGACGAAAAAGGTCTGGACGTTGGTCATCGCCATCTGCAGCGCCAGTTCGCGCTCATCAAGCGAAAGGCGGTACAGCGGGGCCGGCGTGAACGGGTCGAAGCCGATGCTGATGGTGACAGGCGCACCGTCCGCCGGAATCTCGAAAGTGCCGGGCACTGTTCCGGCGCGTTCTCCGCGGACATAGGCGAGGAGATAGGGTGGCGCGAACGCCGTTTCGCCGGAGAGTTCAACGGTGAGGATGCGGGTGCGGGTCGTCGCGTCCTGCGCCAAGAGGGGGGGCGAGTACGCCGCGGTGAGCAGGCCGAGGAGCCATGCAGGCAGCAGCGTGCCGACGAACCTGTTCATTCCCTGTCTCCTAAGACCATCCCGGCAGGGGTGAAGTGCGGCCCTGCCTGCGAGATCGGGCGCAGGGCCTTTCCGGTGAGCGGCCTCGCTGGCCGGCGCCGGGATCAATGGTTGAACTTGACGTTTGCAGCGACGGTGACGAAAACGACGAAGGCGGACGCGATGACGGAAAGCGCCTGATGCTGGATCTGTTCGCCAATGCTTGTCGAATACAGCAGGCCCGCCTCGATCTGCAGCGCCATCGTGGAGTAGGCGTGATAGGCCTGCTGCATGCAGCGGGCGAGCAGCAGGATGAATACTGCGACCAGAACCGCGTTGAACGGCCGCGCGATGCTGTTAAGGCCGCTTCGGCCCAAGGCGAGACCGAGCACGGCGGTCAGGGCGAAGGACACCGAGACGAGGAAGGAGACGAGGTCCTTGAACAATCCCGCCGCGGCGATGCGTGCATCCATGTTCTTCATCACCGAATCCGCCGGGACGATCTCAGGGATCGCGCGCGGGGCGGGATAGGCCAGCAGCATGGCGAATGCGCCCAGCATGATCGCTGCGCCGGTGATGAAGCAAAGATAACGGAATGCGGTCCGGCACGCCCGGGTAAATGACTCTGAAAAGCACGGCATGCGCCCCGCTGCCCCACGTGGTATCGCAACGGTAATGCTATCTAAGGTCGCATTATGGTTTCAACATAAATCTTTGGTTGTCGTCACCTCTCACACCCGCAGCCCGTTCTCCTGCGCCAGCGCCTTCAATTCCCGCTCCGGCCGCGCGCCCATATGGGAGATGATCTCGGCCGCCGCGAGGGCGCCGAGGCGCAGCGAGTCCTCCGGGGAGAGCCCGCGGGCGTGGCCGTGCAGGTAGCCGGCGGCGAACAGGTCGCCGGCGCCGGTGGTGTCCACCACCCGCTCGACCGGGAAGGCCGGCACCTCGACCAGCGCGTTGCCCGCCACCGACAGCGCCCCCTTCTCCGAGCGCGTCACCACCGCCCGCGCCACGTCGCGGCGCAGCGCCGCCAGCGCGGTGTCGAAATCCCCGGTCTCGTAGAGCGACTTCAGCTCCGCCTCGTTGGCGAAGACGAGGTCGACCGTGCCGTTGCGCATCAGCGCCAGGAACTCGGCGCGGTAGCGGTCGACGCAGAACGCGTCGGACAGCGTCAGCGCCACCGTGCGCCCGGCGGCGCGGGCGATGTCGGCGGCCTTGAGGAAGGCGCGCTTCGCCGCCGGCGGATCCCACAGATACCCTTCGAGATAGGTGACCGCCGCGCCGGCCACCACCGCCGGGTCGACGTCCTCGGGCGAGAGGTCCTGCGCCGCGCCGAGATAGGTGTTCATGGTGCGCTCGCCGTCCGGCGTGACGAGGATCAGGCAGCGCGCCGTGGCGGGGCCGGTGGAGGCGGCCGGCGTGTCGAAGGCGACCCCGGCGGCGCGGATGTCGTGGCCGAAGATGGCGCCGAGCGTGTCGTCCTTCACCTTGCCCACGAAGCCCGCCCGCCCGCCGAGCGAGGCCACCCCGGCGGCGGTGTTGGCCGCCGAGCCCCCCGAAATCTCGACGCCCGGCCCCATCGCCGCGTAGACGCCTTCCGCTCGCGCCTCGTCGATCAGCGTCATGCTGCCCTTAGGCATGGCGTGGCCGGCGAGGAAGTCGTCATCCGCGCGCGCGAGCACGTCGACGATGGCATTGCCGAAGGCGAGGACGTCGAGCCTTGTGTCGGGCACGGGCGTGGTTCCGGATCGGGGACGGGGAGGCTCCCCGCCGGTTAGCAGACGGGCCGCCGGGGCGCAACGCACGCGCCGGCGGCGGGCCATTGCCAGCGCCGCACGCTTGCGCTACCTATGGAACATAGCAGGAACAAGAAGCCATGTCCCCGGATATCGTGCTCTACACCAACCCGCAGTCGCGTGGGCGCGTCGCCCGCTGGATGCTGGAGGAGGTCGGCGTGCCCTACCGCGCCGAGGTCCTCGGCTATGGGCCGCCGATGAAGACGCCCGACTATCTCGCCATCAACCCGATGGGCAAGGTTCCCGCCCTCGTCCACGGCGCGACGGTGGTGACCGAGAACGCCGCCATCTGCGCCTATCTCGCCGACGCCTTCCCCGCGGCCGGCCTCGCCCCGCCCCCGGCCGAGCGCGGCGCCTATTACCGCTGGTTCTTCTTCCTGGCCGGCCCGTTCGAGGCGGCGATCTTCAACCGCGCGCTGGGTCTCGACGTGCCGGCCGACAAGCAGGTCGCGATCGGCTACGGCACCTGCGAGCGGGCGCTCGACACGCTGGAGCAGGCGGTAAGCCGATCCGACTATCTGGCGGCGTCGAGCTTTACCGCGGTCGACCTGTTCGCCGGCGCGCTGCTCGATTTCGGCATGCGGTTCGGCATGGTCGAGAAGCGCGCGGCCTTCGAGGCCTATGCCGCCCGCATGACGGGACGCGAGGCCTCCCGCCGCGCCGCCGCGAAGGATGACGCGCCGGCCGCGGCGGTGTGAGACGAGGGCGTCCGCGCCGCCGGGGGAGGGGGCTCCACGCGTGAGAAACGCGCGGGCATCCGGCGTCGAAAAGGCTCATACCGCGTCTCGGGACGGCTGGATGCGCCGGGCGAGCCGGAGTGTGCTCTGCCGCCGCGGCGCTCCGTGGTCCTAGCCGGCGGACTGTCGGGGGAGCGCCTAGGCGCGAGGAACGGGCGGGCATCCGAGGTTCCGTGGCTTATACCTCGTCCCGGAGACGGCTCTATGCGCAGGGGAGCTGAGGGCGTTCTGCCGCCGCGGCGCTCCATGGCCGAGGTAGGCGGACTGCCGGGGGGCTCCACGCGTGGGGAGCGCACGAGCATTCGAAATGCCATGGCTCATACGCGGTCACGGGCGCAACTCGTGCATCCGGCTTCTGAAGGCTCATACGCCGTCCCGTGGACGGCTCGATGCGCCGGGCGAGCCGGAGTGTGCTCTGCCGCCTCTTCCCTTCGCGCCGTCGCGGGGGTGTGGCGCCGGCGATCGACGTGAAAGCGCGTCGGGCTGTACGCCGCGGCGCGCCGTTCCGTCGCGCGGTGTTGCGGCGAAGGCCTATCCAGCCGCTTGGCCGGGGTGGAAGGGCTGTCGCCTGGCCGCAGCGGTCGGCAGGTCGCCGTGGACGGGTTCCGTCGCGCGGTGGTGCGGCCAAGGCCTATGGCATCCGCTTGGCGAGGGTGGGCGGTCCGTTGCCTGGGCGCAGCGGTCGGCAGGTCGCCGCGGATGGGTGCCGTTGCGTGCCTTGCCGCTTGCGTCATCCTGCTCCTTCCTGGTGCCCTCCTTGCCTTGCCTTGCCTTGCCTTGCCTTGCCTTCCCGACCCTGCGCGCCCGACGCGTCGGCGGGGCGGGGAAGGCGCTTGCCGGCCATGCGGTTCCGGCATATGGGACAGACCTGTCTCATCTCTGGGAGCGTTCGGCATGGAGCCGCCCGAGCCGTCCCCGCCGCGTGGCCGGCGCGCGCACATTCTCGGCGTGGCCTATCGCCTGTTCCGGCGGGAGGGATTCCGCGCCACCGGGATCGACCGGATCATCGCCGAGGCCGGCGTGGCCAAGATGACCATGTACCGGCACTTCCCCGCCAAGGACGAACTGATCGTCGCCGTGCTGGCGGGACGGGCCGACCGCTTCGAGCGCCGGCTCGACGGTGCGCTGGCGGGGGCGCACGGGGTGGGCGGCCGGATCGACGCCGTGCTGGACCTCTATGCGCGCTGGTTCGACAGCCCCGATTTCCATGGCTGCCTCTTCGCCCACGCCCTCGCCGAATTCCCCGATCCTGCCCATCCGGTCCATGCGGCCGCCGCCGCGCAGAAGACCGCGCTGCGCGCCCGCCTCGCCGGCATTCTCGCCGCCGAACACCCGCCCGCCCGTGCCGAGCGGCTCGCGACGACGGTCGTCCTGCTGATCGAGGGCGCCACCTTGCTCGCCGAGACCGGCATGGGCGCGGCGGCGATCGCCGCAGCGCGGGCGGCCGTGCCGGACCTCCTCGCTGCAGCGCAGGCGCAGCCATGAGCCCCGCCGCCATCGCGCTCGCCCTGTCGGCGGCGATGCTCCATGCCGGCTGGAACGCCTTCCTGCGCGGCGGCGCCGACCGCTTCTGGACCCTCACCGTGATGGGCCTCACCGGCGCCGCCGTGGCGCTGCCGGCGGTGCTGGCGCTGCCGCTGCCGGCGCCCGCCGCCTGGCCGTTCCTCGCCCTCTCCGTCACGATCCAGGTCGGCTACGGCTTCCTGCTGGCGGCGACCTATGGGCGCGGCGAGCTGGGCCAGGTCTATCCGATCGTGCGCGGCTCGGTGCCGATCCTCGTCACCGCCGGCGGCGTGCTGTTCGCCGGGGAGCATCCCGGCGGCCTGCGGCTACTCGGCGTCGCGCTCATCGCGGCGGGTATCGCCAGCCTCGCCCTCGGCCGCGGCCGCGCCACCGTGGCGACGCTGATGCTGGCGATCACGGCGGGGATGCTGATAGCCACCTATGCCGTGGTCGACGCCGCCGGCGTGCGCGCGGCCGGCGCCGGCGCGCCCTATGTCGCGGCCTATGTGTCATGGGTGCTGCTGCTCTATGGCATCGCCCTGCCGGCGGTGTTCCTGCTCTGGCGCGGCCGGCCCGCCCAGCCGCTCCGCTCGGCCGAGACCGCCCGCGCGGTGGGCGGGGGCCTGGTGGCGCTGCTCGGCTACGGGCTGGTGCTCGCCGCCTTCGCCATCGCCCCGGCCGGCCCGGTGACGGCGCTGCGCGAGACCAATGTCGTCTTCGCCGCCCTGCTCGGGCATGTCTTTCTCGGCGAGCGCCTGACGCTCCGCCGTCTCCTCGCCTGCGCCCTCGTGGCGCTGGGCGTCATTTTGATCGCGCTGCGGTAGGGTCTTTCCGGCGAACGTGAGTTCACCGGAATGGCTCCAGTTCATTGTTTCAGTCTTCATACGAACCGGAATTCCACGTTCCCGCGAAAACGCTCCAGGGTGGGAGCGGCTATGAGGCCGGCGCCTCGGCCGCGGCCATGGCGGCCATGACGGGCCTGTTGCCTGCGGCTTCGCCTGGTCCTCGGCTGGCCGGCGGCAGCCACGGCGCCGACCTCAAGCCGGGAGCCGTCCACCGTCGCTGGCGCGTCAGGTACTCACGGGAATCAGGGCGAGAAGCGGAGGGGCGCCACGTTCGGCTAAACGGTCGTTGACGCATGCGACGCCGATGACGAGCGCCGCGTGGTGTTCGGGGCATCGCACCATGAAGTCGGCGGCGCCGGCGATCCGCAGGCCGAGCATGTCGCCCCTCGGGATGGTCCAGCCCGTCAGGCCGCTGCCGGGCTCGTCGATACAGCCCATGCAGTCGATCCAGGCGTCGAGGTTCCGGCCGTAGAAGCCCGGAAAACCGAAGGTCTGCTGGAAGACCGCGTGAAAGCTGGCCCAATCCGTGATCAGACTGGCCGGAATGTCGACGAGGTGAATGCGCATGGCACGGCTCCGGTCGGTGTGTCGACCCGCGAACCTTGCCGCGGAGAGCCGCCCCCCGCCATCCCCCGTGTCGATGGACCCGCTGTTTGAATCCGGAGCGTTTCCTGATCGGTCGGATGTTCCATCCGAACGGGAAGCGCTCTAAGGGGAGAGCGACAGGGATCCCATGAGCCTGCTGCGCCGTTCCTCCACCGTCACCGCCATCACGCTCGCCTCGCGCCTGCTCGGCGTGGCGCGCGATGCCGCCGTCGCGGCGCTGTTCGGCACCGGCGCGGTGGCGGATGCCTCCGTCGCCGGCCTCGCCCTGCCCCAGCTCGCCCGACGGCTGCTGGGGGAGGGCGCGGTGAACGGCGCCGTCGTGCCGCCGGTGCGGGCCGCCGAGGCGCAGGCGGGCGAGGCCGCCGCGCGGGCGCTGGCGGGTTCCGCGCTGGTGGCGCTGGTGCTGGCCGCCGCGCTGCTCGCGCTGCTGGCGGCGCTGTTCATGCCCGGGGTGGTGGCGCTGGTCGCGCCCGGCTTCGACATGGACGGCTCGCGCGCGGAGGGGGCGAGCTTCATCGGCCGCCTCGCCATCGTCTGCCTGCCGCTGATGGCGGCCGCGGGCGTGCTCTCGGCGCTGGCCAATGCCAGCGGACGGGTGGCGCTGCCGGCCGCCTCGCCGCTGGTCGGCAACGTCGCCGTGCTGGCCGTGCTCGGCGGCCTGCTGCTGGCGCTGCATGCGGGCGGGGCGGGGGATCGCGCCGCGCTGGTCTGGCTCGGCCTCGCCACCATCGCCGGCGCGCTCGGCCAGCTCGGTGTCGCCCTGCTCGCCGTGCGGGGCGGCCGGCTGTCGCCGGGGCTGACGAGCCCGCGGCGCTGGCGGGCGGCCCTTGCCCCGGCGAGCCTGCGCGCCGCCCTGCCGATCCTCGGCGCCACCGCGCCCGCGCTGTTGACGACGGCGCTGCCGCAACTGCGCTTCATCATCGCCGGGGCTGCCGCTTCGGGCGTCGTCGGCGGCGTCGCCGCGCTGTTCTATGCCGGGCGGCTGATCGAATTGCCGCTCGGCCTGGTCGGTGCCAGCGCCGGCGCCGTGCTGCTGCCGGCGCTGGCCGGCGAGGCGCGCGGCGAGCGCGATGCCTCGGGCGGGGCGGGCGCGCGCGGCATCGAGGCGGCGCTCGCCTTGACGCTGCCCGCCGCCTGCGGCCTCGCATTGCTCGCCGGCCCGGTGGTCGGCGTGCTGTTCCGGCGCGGCGCCTTCGATGCCGGTGCCGCCGAGGCGACGACGCTGGCGCTGGTGACGCTGGCGGCGGGTGTGCCGCTGCAGGCGGCGGAGAAGATCCTCGCGGCCATCGCCTTCGCCCACGGCCATGCCCGCCTCGCCACCCGCGCGGCGCTGCTCGCCCTCCTCGCGGGGGGGATCACGGGTTTCGCGACGGTCGGTTCGCTCGGCATCGCCGGGCCGGCGCTCGGGCTCGTTCTGTCCAGTCTGATCGGTCTGACCATCCTCCTCACTGCACTGATCGGTCACCGCCTGATCCGGCTCGATCGGGCCGCCTGGCGCCGGCTCGGGGGCATCGCCGTGGCGGCGCTCGCCATGAGCCTCGCTTTGCTGCCGCTCCGCGCCCCGGTCGCGGCGATGGTCGGCGCGGGGGGGATCGGCGCCTGGGCGGCGCTCGGTGCGGCGGTGCTGTTCGGCGTCGGCGTCTATCTCGCCGTCGCCCGCCTCGCCGGCGGCCTCGACATCGCCGCGCTGAAGGCGGCGTTGAAGGGGTAGCGATCTTGCCCCGCCTGCCCGCCCATGCCATGAGGCCGTGCGCGATGTCCGCCCCTTCCGGACACGCGGATCGAAGGACCCAACGACATGGCGTTTGCGCAGCGCGTCTTCTCCGGCGTCCAGCCGACCGGAAACCTGCACCTCGGCAATTATCTTGGCGCGATCAAGCGCTTCGTGGAATTGCAGGACAGCTACGACTGCATCTATTGCGTCGTCGACATGCACGCCATCACCGTCTGGCAGGACCCGGTCGACCTCAAGCGCGCCATCCGCGAGGTGACCGCCGCCTACCTCGCCTGCGGCATCGACCCGACGCGCCATATCGTCTTCAACCAGAGTCAGGTGCCCGGCCATGCCGAGCTCGCCTGGGTGTTCAACTGCGTCGCCCGCCTCGGCTGGCTGAACCGCATGACCCAGTTCAAGGAAAAGGCCGGCAAGGACCGCGAGAACGCCTCGGTCGGCCTCTACGCCTATCCGAGCCTGATGGCCGCCGACATCCTGCTCTACCGCGCCACCCACGTTCCCGTGGGCGAGGACCAGAAGCAGCACCTCGAGCTCACGCGCGACATCGCGCAGAAATTCAACAATGATTACAACGCCTCGATCGAGCGTCTCGGCCTCGGCCCGACGTTCTTCCCGCTCACGGAGCCGTTGATCGGCGGCGAGGCGGCGCGGGTGATGAGCCTGCGCGACGGCACCAAGAAGATGTCGAAGTCGGATCCCTCCGACCTCTCCCGCATCAACCTCACCGACGACGCCGACGCCATCGCCTCCAAGGTCCGCAAGGCCAAGACCGATCCGGAGCCGCTGCCGACGGAGACCGAGGGGCTGAAGACGCGCCCCGAGGCGGATAACCTCGTCGGCATCTACGCCGCGCTCGCCGGCACCACCCGCGCCGATGTGCTGAAGGATTTCGGCGGTGGCCAGTTCTCCACCTTCAAGGCGGCGCTGGTCGATCTCGCCGTGTCGAAGCTGGGCCCGATCGGCGGCGAGATGAAGCGCCTTGTCGACGACCCTGCCCATATCGACGCCGTTCTTGCCGACGGTTCCGCCCGCGCGCGCGTTCTCGCGGCGGAAACCATGGGCCATGTGAAGGACATCGTCGGCTTCGTGCGCTAGGCTGCGAGCCACACCCTCCCGGGGGTGCCATCGCCGGAGCGATCCATGCCGCGCACGCGCCGCAGTCACGAGGAAGGCCATCGCCGCAAGTTCCTCGTGGTCGTCGATGACACGCCCGAATGCGACAGGGCGGTCTATTACGCCGCCCGCCGCGCCGCCCGTACCGCCGGCGGCCTCGTCATGCTGGCGACTTTTGAGCTCGACGAGGCGGGCGGCCAGTGGCTCGGGGTGGCCGACCTGATGCGGGCCGAGGCGACCGACCACGCCACCGCCCGGCTCGGCCACTATGCCGCCCGGGCGCGCGCCTTGTCGGGTATCGAGGCCGAGGTCGTGGTGCGGGAGGGCGTGCTGGCTGCCGCCATCGCCCACCAGGTCGAGACGGACGAGGATATCGGCATATTGGTGCTGGCCTCGTCGGCGGCCGGCGAGGGCGCCGGGCCGCTGGTCCACGGCCTGCTTTCGGGCAATCTCGCGGCTTTCCCCATTCCGGTAACGATCGTTCCCGGCATGCTGACGGACGCCGAGATCGACGCGCTCGCGTGAGGCACTTTCGTTCGTGCCCGCCAGCCCTTATGTAGAGATGACACCCATGCCGCCGGGCCTTGAACCCGTACGGACGGAGCGAGCCATGTTCATCCAGACAGAAGCCACCCCCAATCCCGCCACGCTGAAATTCCTGCCCGGCCGCACCGTTCTCGCCCAGGGAACGCTGGAAGCGCGCAACGCGGCCGAGGCCGCGCGGTCGCCGCTCGCCGCGCGTCTGTTCGAGATTCCCGGCGTCACCGGCGTGTTCTTCGGCGGCGACTTCGTGACGGTGACCAAGGCTTCGGCCGACTGGGCGCATCTCAAGCCGGCGATTCTCGGCGCGATCATGGAGCATTTCGTCTCCGGTCGGCCGGTGCTGGCCGACGAGGACCTGCCCGGCGAGGATGACGCCTTCTTCGAGAGCAAGGATGCCGGCGTCGTCGATACGATCCGCGAGCTCATCGACACCCGCGTGCGCCCGGCCGTGGCCAATGACGGCGGCGACATCACCTTCCGCGGCTACAAGGACGGCATCGTCTTCCTCGCCATGAAGGGCTCCTGCTCGGGTTGCCCGTCCTCGACCGCCACGCTGAAGAACGGCATCGAGAACCTGCTCCGCCATTTCGTGCCGGACGTGGTCGAGGTTCGCCCGGTCTGAACGCGTCGCCCGGGCGCCGCCGCCTCCCCGCGGCGGTGGACGGACCTCGCGCGCGGCTTCCTCTCCGGCACCGCCGGGTGCATCGTCGCCGGGGAGGCCCGCGAAGCCATGCTGATTCTTGCCATCGATACCGCGCTCGAGGCCTGCTCGGCGGCGCTGCATGACGTCGAGACGGATGAGACGCTGGCGGCCGAGACGCTCGCCATGGAACGCGGCCATGCCGAGGAACTCGTGCCGCTCGTTGCGCGCGTGATGGACCGCGCCGGCTGCGGTTTCCCGGATATCGCCGCGTTCGCGGTGACGGTGGGTCCCGGCAGCTTCACCGGGCTCCGGGTTGGGCTGTCCGCAGCGCGCGGTTTCGGCCTCGCGACCGGTCGCCCGGTGATCGGCCTTACCACGCTGGCAACCCTCGCCGCACCGCTTCTGGCCGGCGACGATGCGGTGCCGGTTGTGGCCGCGCTCGATGCGCGCCACGGCAATGTCTATCTTCAGATGTTCGGTGCCGGCGGCCGCGTGCTGGTGGGCGCCCGCGCGGTCGGCGCCAAGGAAGGCGCCCGTGCCGTCGCCATCGGCGCCGTGCGCCTCGTCGGCTCGGGCGCCACGGCGCTGGCCGAGAACTGGCCGGGGGGAGAGGCGGAACCCTTGAGCGTCGATTCCCGCGCCACCCCCGATCCGGTCTGGCTGGCGCGGCTCGCTTCGGTCGCCGATCCTGCCAGCGCCAAGCCCCGCCCCCTCTATCTGCGCGGTCCCGACGCCCGCCCGCAGGACGGCGCGCGCATCGCGCGGCGGTGAGCGATGCCGGTCCCGGGCGGCGTCTCATGAGTGCGGGCTGGTGGCCGTGGCGGCACCGGCCGGCCGCGTTTCGCCGCGCCGCTCCCGCGGATGCCGCGGCGCTTGCCGCCGTCCATGCCACGGGATTTCGCCTGCCGTGGGAGACTCAGGAATTCGAGCGGATGCTCGTCGATCCGCTGAGCCGTGGCTGGGTCGCGACGGATGGCCCCCGCGGGCCGGTGGTCGGCTTCGTGCTGCTGCGCGGCGTGTCCCCCGAGACCGAGGTCCTGTCGATCGCGCTGGCGCCGCGCTGGCGCGGTAGCGGCGTTGCACGGGGCCTCATGGAGCGGGCCTTCGGCGAGCTCGCGGCGGAGGGCTTCACCATGATCTTCCTCGAAGTCGAGGAAGGAAACGGGCCTGCGCTTCGGCTTTACGACCGTGCCGGATTCCAGGAGGTCGGTCGCCGCGCCGCCTATTATCGCAACGCCGACGGCTCCCCGGTCGCCGCCATCGTAATGCGACGGGATATCGCCTGAGCCGTCCCGCGCAAGGAGGTTGCCGTCGACCGCCCGCTTGCGTCATAAGGCTCCTCGGTGGAAAGGACGAGCCCGGCATGAACGAGAAGACGACCGCGATCGAGGATGCCTGCGTGACCCTTGGGCTGCGCATGACCGACCAGCGTCGCGTCATCGCCCGCGTGATCGCCGATGCGCAGGACCATCCGGACGTCGAGGAACTGCACCGGCGCGCCGCCGCGGTCGACGACCGCATCTCCATCTCCACGGTCTACCGGACGGTGAAGCTCTTCGAGGATGCCGGCATCATCGAGCGGCATGATTTCCGCGACGGCCGCTCGCGCTACGAGCCGGTGCCGGACGAGCATCATGATCACCTGATCGACCTGCGGTCCGGTCATGTCGTCGAGTTCCGCTCCGAGGAGATCGAGCAGCTGCAGGAAGAGATCGCCCGCAAGTTGGGATTCCGGCTCGTGGGCCATCGCCTGGAGCTTTATGGCGTGCCGCTGGGCGCGAAGCCGAAGGCCAAGGACTGAGCCCATGCGCCTCTGGGCGATCCTGCTGCCGGTGGCGGCGGTGACGCTCGTCGGCATCCCGATGCAGGCCTTGGCGCTCGCGCTGCGGCTGCCGGCGCGGCGCGCCATTCCGCGCCTCTATTACCGCATCGTGCTGGCGCTGATCGGGGTCCGGGTGCGGGTGGTCGGCGAGTTTGCGGCGGGGCGGCCCCTGCTGATCGTGGCGAACCACGTCTCCTGGCTCGACATCCCAGTGCTGGGCGCGCGCATGCCGCTGGCCTTCGTGGCGAAGAGCGAGGTCGGCACCTGGCCCGGCATCGGCCTGCTGGCGCGGCTGGCGCGCACCGTCTTCGTCGACCGCCAGCGGCGCAGTGACACCGCCCGCGTCACCCGCGCCATGGCCGAGCGGATGGGTGAGGGCGATCCCGTCGTGCTGTTCGCGGAGGGGACCTCGAGCGAGGGCGTGCGCGTGCTGCCGTTCCGCTCCGCCCTGCTCGGCGCCACGCAGGCGGCCGTGGCGGGCGACACACCGGTGACCGTCCAACCGCTCGCCATTGCCTATATCCGCCAGGACGGCCTGCCGCTGCTCAGTCGCGAGCGCCACCGCATCGCCTGGTTCGGCGACATGGAGCTCGCGCCGCATCTCGCCGCGCTGCTGCGCCGCGGGGCGATCGACGTCGAGTTGCGGGTCGGCCCGCCGCTGGCAGGGGCGACGCGCAAGGAAATCGCGGTCGCGGCCGAGCAGTCCGTGCGGGACCTGCTTCAGGCCGCTCCGCGACGATGACAACGCGACCTGCCGCGGCACATTCCCTTTTGGCGGGAATCTCGCTACATAGAGCCAAGCGTGGACCACGGAGACGGTGGCGATCTCGACGAGAGGACGAACGGCACTGTGCGCGGGCGCCTTCACGACGGCGTCGTATCCGCGCGCCATTCTCACCAAGGCGTGCCCCGGAACCGACGGGCACCGCTCGATCGAAACGCAATGAGCGAAGCCCGCAAGCTGTACGTCAAGTCCTTCGGTTGCCAGATGAACGTCTATGACGCCCAGCGCATGACGGACACGCTGGCGCGCGAAGGCTATGTCGAGACCGACACGCCCGACGATGCCGATCTCGTCATCCTGAACACCTGCCACATCCGCGAGAAGGCCGCCGAGAAGGTCTATTCCGAGCTCGGCCGGCTTCGCCAGCAGCAGGAGGAGCAGGGCCGCCGGACCATGGTGGCGGTCGCCGGCTGCGTCGCCCAGGCGGAAGGTGCCGAGATCGTCAAGCGCGCCCGCGTGGTCGATCTCGTCGTCGGCCCGCAGAGCTACCACAAGCTGCCCGAACTCATCGCCGACGCCGAACGGCGCGGCGGCAATCGCCGCGCTGGCATCGTCGAGACCGAGTTCCCGGTCGAGGACAAGTTCGACTTCCTCGCCCCGCCGACCCCCGCCGCCATCGCGGCGCGCGGCCCGGCCGCCTTCGTCACCGTTCAGGAGGGCTGCGACAAGTTCTGCACCTTCTGCGTCGTGCCCTATACCCGTGGCGCCGAGGTTTCCCGCCCCGTCGACAAGATCCTCGACGAGGTCAAGCGTCTCGCCGATGGCGGCGTGCGCGAAGTCACCCTGATCGGCCAGAACGTCAACGGCTATCACGGCCTCGACGCCTCCGGGCACCCCGCCGGGCTCGCCGAGCTCGTGCGGCGCGTCGCCGGGGTGCCGGGCATCGTGCGGGTGCGCTACACGACCAGCCACCCGCGCGATATGGACGACGAGCTGATTGCGGCCCACGCCGAATTGCCGGCGTTGATGCCTTACCTGCACCTGCCGGTGCAGTCGGGCTCCGACCGCATCCTCGCGGCGATGAATCGCAAGCATGATCGCGCGCTCTATTTCGACATCGTGGCGCGCGTGCGCGCGGCGCGACCGGATATCGCCTTCTCCTCGGACTTCATCGTGGGCTTTCCGGGCGAGAGCGACGCGGATTTCGCCGATACGATGGATCTCGTCGAAAGGGTCGGCTTCGCCGGCGCGTTCTCGTTCAAGTACAGCCCTCGTCCGGGAACGCCGGCGGCGACGCAGGACGACCAGATTCCGGAAGCGGTGAAAAACGAGCGTCTTTACGCCTTGCAGGCGCTGATCGACCGGCAGAAGCAGGCCTTCGACGCCGCCTGCCGCGGCCGCCGCTTCGACATCCTGCTCGAGAAACCGGGCCGTTTTCCGGGCCAGCTCATCGGCCGTTCCCCCTATCTCCAGTCCGTCGTGGTGGAGGCGCCGCGCGCCGCCATCGGTTCGGTGGCGCGCGTTGTCATCGGCGACGTCAGCACCAAGAGCATGGCCGGCGCGATCGTCGGTGGCGAGTTGTTCGAGGGTGGCGTTTTCACGGGCGGTGCGCCCGATCGTCCCCATGCGTCGGTTTCAAGGGAGCAGGTGGAGGCTTGAGCGTGCGTCGACCCGGTTCGGATTCCGACAGGCCTTCCTATGGTCGCCCGCTTGCGGCGGCGCATGCCTCCAGCCGTGCCGGCCAGTCCGGCGCCGCCGGGACCGCGCCGTGGCTGGCGCCAGCTGCGGGCGCACCCGCGCAGATCGTGCTCGCCTTCGACGACAACCGGCTCGCCAGCCTGTTGTTCGGCCACTATGGCCAGAACCTCGCGCTCGTCGAGCGGCGGCTCGAGGTCGTCGCGGAGCAGCGTGGCAACCATGTCACCATCGAAGGCACGCGCGAGGCCTGCGACCAGGCGCGCCATGTGCTGGAGACGCTCTATGCCCGCCTCAAGCAGGGCGCCGAGATCGGCCCCGGCGATGTCGAGGGGGTGATCCGGGAGGCCGCGGCGCAGGGCTTCCTGTTCGATTTCGACCCGGCGACGCGCAAGCAGAGCTTCGACGAGATCCAGCTCCGGCGCCGCCCCGTCCGGGCCCGCACCGCCGCGCAGGACGCCTATATCCGGGCGCTGAAGCGCCATACCCTCGTCTTCGGCGTCGGGCCGGCCGGTACCGGCAAGACCTGGCTGGCGGTCGCCTATGCCGTGCATCTGCTAGAGCGGCGGGCGGTGGACCGGCTTATCCTCTCGCGCCCGGCGGTGGAGGCAGGCGAGCGCCTCGGCTTTCTGCCCGGCGATATGAAGGAGAAGGTCGATCCCTATCTGCGCCCGATCTATGACGCGCTGCACGACCTGATGGACCGCGCTTTCGTCGAGCGTGCGCTTACCTCCGGCGAGATCGAGATCGCCCCGCTCGCCTTCATGCGCGGGCGCACGCTGGCCAATGCCTGCGTGATCCTCGACGAGGCGCAGAACACCACCTCGATGCAGATGAAGATGTTCCTGACCCGCTTGGGCGAGAACTCGCATATGATCGTCACCGGTGATCCCTCCCAGATCGACCTTCCGCCCGGACAGACGTCCGGGCTCGCGGAAGCGGTCGGGCTGCTCAAGGATGTCGAGGGGGTCGAAGTGTGCCACTTCCAGGCCGCCGACGTGGTTCGGCACGAACTCGTCGGGCGCATCGTTGCCGCCTATGACGCCAAGCCGGCCGACGGGCGGGCGGGGTCGGGCTCGCGATGAGCCCCGACAGTACCGTCACGGTGGACGTGCTGGTCGAGGCGGACGGCTGGTCCGTCCTCCCGGACGCTGCCGGTCTCGTCGAAGCCGCTGTTCGCACCGCCTGCGTCGCGGCGACGGACGATCTGCCGTCCGGGGCCGACATCGCGGTGATGCTCACCGACGACGCGGCGGTTCGCACCCTCAACAGGGAATGGCGCGGCAAGGACAAGGCGACCAACGTGCTGTCCTTTCCCGCCGACCCCGATCTGGCGCCCGACGCGGGAGAGGCCCATCTGGGCGATATCGCCATCGCCTTCGAGACGCTCTGCCGCGAGGCGGAGGCGGAGGGAAAAACCCGTGGCCACCACCTGAGCCACCTCGCCGTGCATGGCACGCTCCATCTCCTCGGCTTCGATCATGAGACCGGGGAGGACGCCGAGGAGATGGAGGCGCTGGAGCGCCGAATCCTTGCGTCGCTGGGCGTGCCCGATCCTTATCTCGACACCGAACTGGTTGAACAGCACCCATGACCATGCCCGCTTCCCCTTCGAACGCGACGCCCCCGCCCGTCGATCCGCAGAGTACCGAGGGCCCGCTATCGGGGGCCCGACCATCGGAACCACGCGAACGCAGGCTGTTCGATCGGCTGAGGCTTCTGCTCGGGGGCTGGCGCTCCTCCGGGTCACTCCGCAGTGAGCTCGCCGAAGCTCTCGCCGCGCCCGAAACCGGCGCGAATTCCGCCGACCTCACCGTCACCGAACGCGCCATGCTCAGGAACATCCTCGAGCTGCGCGAACTGCGCATCGGCGATGTGATGGTGCCGCGCGCGGACATCGTCGCGGTGCAGAAGGACATCTCGCTCGGCGAGCTTCTCGCCGTCTTCGCCGACGCCGGCCATTCGCGTCTGGTGGTCTATGACGACACGCTCGACGATCCGGTTGGCATGGTGCATATCCGCGACCTTGTCACCTACCTGACGCAGCGCGCCATCCTCGGCCCGCGAAAGGCCGGCGCCCGCGAGGCCGCTGCTGCTGTCGCGCCGGACAAGTCGAGGCCGGCCTTCAATCTCAAGGCGATCGACCTCAGCCAGTCGCTGACCGCGGCGAAGCTTGTGCGCCGCCTGCTCTTCGTGCCGCCCTCGATGCCTTCCATCGAACTCCTCGCCAGCATGCAGGCGAGCCGCATCCATCTGGCGCTGGTCATCGACGAGTATGGCGGTACCGACGGCATCGTCTCGATGGAGGATCTTGTCGAGGAAATCGTCGGCGACATCGAGGACGAGCACGACGACGAGGATGCCTCGCTCATCGTCCGGCAAGCGGATGGCAGCTTCATTGCCGATGCGCGGGCGGGGCTCGAGGAGGTCGCCGAGGTCGTCGATCCCGCCTTCGCCATCGGCGAGGAGGCCGAAGAGGTCGACACGCTGGGCGGGCTGCTCGTCACGCTCGCCGGCCGGGTGCCGGTGCGCGGCGAGATTGTCGCGGGTCCCGGCGGCTTCGAGATCGAGGTGCTGGACGCCGATCCGCGCCGGGTGAAGCGCCTGCGGCTCGTTCCGGCTGGCGAGGCGGGTGCGCGGCGCACGGCGCGACGGCGGGAGCGCACCGCCTCGGGCGAGGCGGAGCCCGCGAGCCTTCCGCCTCCCGCCGAGCAGTCGCCCGACCAGCGGACCCCGACGCCGCGCGATCCGGACGCGGCATGAACCGGGCCGGAAACCGGGATGGGATACGCGATGACCGCGGCCACTGCTCGGTGGCGGCGGTCGGCGTGTTGTCTTCTGCCATCCCGCGAAGCGGCGCATGAGCGTGCGACGCCTTGAAGCTCTGGCTGCGGCGATAACGCTGGCGACCGGCTGGAGGCGCGCGCTCACTGCGCTGGGGGCCGGGGCGTTTTCCGCGCTCGCGATGGCGCCGTTCGATCTGTGGCCGATCCTGGCGCTGACCCTGCCGGTGCTGGTGTGGCAGCTCGACGGCGCCGCCTTGAGCGGTGGACGGGGTTTGCGGGGGGCCTTCGCGAGCGGCTGGTGGTTCGGCTTCGGCTATTTCCTTGCCGGCCTGTGGTGGATCGGCAATGCCTTTCTGGTACAGGCCGACGTGTTCGCCTGGCTGCTGCCGGTGGCGGTGACGCTGCTGCCGGCGGGGCTGGCGCTCTTCACCGGACTGGGCTGCGCGCTTGCCCGTCTGCTGTGGACCGACGGCGCCGCGCGCTTCGTATCCCTGGCGATCGGCCTGACGGCTTCCGAGTGGCTGCGGGGGCATGTCCTCACCGGCTTTCCCTGGAACAATTTCGGATACGCACTCGCCTCCGACCTGAATTTCGCGCAATCGGCCTCGGTCGTCGGTCTCTGGGGGCTGTGCTTCATAACCCTGGCGGCGCTCTCGACCCCGGCCGCGCTGTCATCGGTGGGAACGCCTCGGCGGGCGCGCGTCGTCCCCGCGGTGGTGGCGGCGATCACGCTCGGGCTTCTCTGGGGGGCGGGGGCCTGGCGGCTGGCGACCACCGAAGTCGGGGTCGTGCCGGATGTCTACCTCCGGCTGATGCAACCGGATCTGCCGCAGGACCAGAAGTTCCGATACGACCGGCGCGACGCAATCGTGGATCGCTATATCGCCCTCAGTGAAAGCGAGGGCGGCCTTGGCCGGACCACGCATCTGTTCTGGCCGGAATCGGCGTTTCCCTTCTTCGTGGAGCGCGAACCGGCCGTTCTGCTCCGCCTTGCGGCGATGTTGCCGCCCCAGACGACGCTGGTGACCGGTGCGGCCCGGCTCGGCCCCCGTCGTGCCGGGGAGGAGCGGCCCGGCGTGTTCAATAGCCTGCTGGCAATCGACACAAACGGCGCCATCATCGCGACCGCCGACAAGGTTCATCTCGTTCCGTTCGGCGAGTATCTGCCTTTTCAGGAAACGCTCGAGGCGCTGGGATTGGAGCAGCTCACGCGCGTGCGCGGCGGCTTCCTGGCCGGCCGCGAACGCCGCGATTTCGCCGTCCCCGGCTTGCCGTCCATCGGCCCGTTGATCTGCTATGAGGCCATCTTCCCGGGGGCCGTGACCCCCGTGGGCGCCCGCCCGGGGCTGTTGCTGAACGTCAGCAATGATGCGTGGTTCGGAATAACGCCCGGACCCTTTCAGCACTTCTCCCAAGCGCGCCTGCGAGCCGTGGAGGAGGGGCTTCCTCTCGTGCGGGTGACCAATAACGGTATCTCCGCCGTGATCGACCCGCTGGGGCGAATCGGGGGAATTCTACCGCTGGGTGTATCCGGGGTCCTCGACACGGCACTGCCGACAGCTCTTTCCGCGACGACCTATGCATCTAAAGGTAATTGGATATTGCTTTCATTCGGTGTTCTTGCCTTGGCGCTGGTTATTATGGTGCAACGCAAATCGGCAACCAAAAGTTGATCGACGGTCTCGACCCCTTTGCCTAGACTGCCGCCCGGGGTGGGCGTGCCCTGCTTTTGCAATCATGGCTGGGGAGTAGGGCAATTGCGTATAAGCGAGGAAGTCGATGACCAAGAAGTCCCCAAATCCGGTCGACAAGCACGTCGGTAGTCGGGTGCGCATGCGACGGATGATGGTCGGCATGAGTCAGGAGAAGCTGGGGGAAAACTTGGGGATCACCTTCCAGCAGATCCAGAAATACGAAAAGGGTACGAACCGTATCGGCGCCAGCCGTTTGCAGCATATCGCCAATATCCTCGGCGTTCCCGTCTCGTTTTTCTTCGAGGGGGCTCCGTCGACGTCCGGGGGTGGGGGCGGCTTTGCGGAAGGTGTTTCCCCGGCTTACGTGTCCGACTTTCTTGCGACTTCCGAAGGACTGGCCTTGACCCGCGCTTTTACGCGAATTGCGGACGGCAAGGTGCGCCGCCGCGTGGTGGATCTGGTCGAGGCCATCGCCGGCGAAGAGGCCAAAGTCTGATCGAACGGCAAGCGCGTCGGCCGGCTCTGGGTCCGACGCGCTGTTCGTTTCAACGAACGAGTTCGCGATTCCATCCTTGACCCTGTATCCACCTCCCGCTTAAACGGCTGGAAGTCGGATGCGGGTGTTGCCTTGCATCGCGAGGGCGAGGAGTGGAGCCAACGTGTCGCGCCAGGATTATCTTTTTACCAGCGAGTCCGTTTCCGAGGGTCATCCCGACAAGGTTTGCGACCGCATCTCCGACGAGGTGGTCGATGCCTTCTTCCGGCACGGCCCGGAATATGGCTGGGAACCGAGCCAGCTGCGCGTGGCGTCCGAGACTCTCGCGACCACCAACCGTGTGGTGATCGCCGGTGAGACTCGCGGCCCGGCGGAGATTACCCGCGACTTCATCTCCCACATCGCCCGTCTCGCCATCAAGGATATCGGCTACGAGCAGGACGGCTTCCACTGGGAGACGGCCGATATCGCCGTGCACCTCCACGCCCAGTCCGTCGACATCGCCCAGGGCGTGGATTCGGCCGGCAACAAGGATGAGGGAGCCGGCGATCAGGGCATCATGTTCGGCTATGCCTGCCGCGAGACGCCCGAACTCATGCCGGCGCCGATCTACTACGCCCACCGCATTCTGAAACTGCTCGCCGACGCCCGCCACTCGGGCGAAAGCCGCGTGCTGGGGCCGGACGCCAAGAGCCAGGTGACCGTCCGCTACGCCGGCGGCAAGCCGGTCGAGGTGACGCAGATCGTGCTGTCGACCCAGCATCTCGATGCCGACCTGTCCTCGCACGACGTCCGCAACATCGTCGAACCCTATATCCGTGAGGCGCTGCCGGCGGGGTGGGTGACGCCGGCGACGGTGTGGCACGTCAATCCGACCGGCAAGTTCGTCATTGGCGGTCCCGACGGCGACTGCGGTCTCACCGGGCGCAAGATCATCGTCGACACCTATGGTGGAGCGGCGCCCCATGGCGGCGGTGCCTTCTCCGGCAAGGATCCGACCAAGGTGGACCGGTCGGCGGCCTACGCCGCGCGCTATCTCGCCAAGAACGTCGTCGCCGCCGAACTTGCCGAGCGCTGCACCATCCAGCTCGCCTACGCGATCGGTGTCTCGGACCCGCTCGCCGTCTATGTCGACCTGCACGGTACGGGACAGGTCGATCCGGCCAAGCTCGAAGTCACCCTTCGCGAGGTGATGAACCTGCGGCCGCGGGGTATCCGTGAGCATCTGGACCTGAACAGGCCGATCTATGCCCGCACCTCTGCCTATGGTCATTTCGGCCGCGCGCCGGAAGCCGATGGCGGTTTCTCGTGGGAGAAGACCGACCTCGTCGAGGCGATCCGCTCGGCGGTCGGTTGATCGAAGGAAGCTGCTGTCGGGAGCAGCCACCACGCGGCGGCCCCACGTCAACCAGTTCATCCGGCCGATCGCATTGAATTGGGATTGCCATGGCGGCCGACGACCATTCCGCAAGCTCCGAACGGTTCTACGGGCGCCGACGGGGCAAGACGCTGCGGGCACTCCAGGTCGATCACATCGAGCGCGATCTGCCCGCGCTCGCCATCGATATCGAGCGTGACCTCGCGCCGCCGCTCGACGCGCTCTTCGCGATCCCTGTGCGTGCTATCCGGCTGGAGATCGGTTTCGGCAGCGGGGAGCATCTCGTCGCACAGGCGCAGGCCCATTCCGATATCGGCTATATCGGCGCCGAAGCCTTCCTGAACGGGGTCGCCACAGCGACCGCGGCGGTTACCGCCCGCGGTTTGCAAAATGTCCGCCTGTATGGCGACGACGTCCTGCCGCTGCTGGATCGGCTTCCGGCGGCGAGCCTCGATCGCGTCGATCTCCTCTATCCCGATCCCTGGCCGAAGCGGCGTCACTGGAAGCGCCGCTTCGTGCGGCCAGCGAACCTCGATCGTCTCGCGCGCATTATCGCTTCCGGCGGGCATTTCCGCTTCGCCACGGACGTCGAGGACTATGCCGCCTGGACGTTGCGGCACATGCTGGCGGACGAGCGTTTCGACTGGACGGCGCGGCGCGCTTCCGACTGGCGCGAGCCATGGCCGGGCTGGCCCGGCACGCGTTATGAGGCCAAGGCGCTGCGCGAGGGACGAACGCCGGGCTATTTCGAGTTTCGGCGCCGTTGAGCGCTGGAAAAGCGGAACTCTCCGGATGCCCCGGCGTTATTCGCCGCTATCATGGTGTTCCCGGTGTCGAGGAGGGTTTCATGGACGATCCGAAGCTGCAGGACGATTTCGCCAAGCTGTCTGCCGATCTCGCGACCTTGCGGGGGGATGTCTCGAAGCTCACCGACACGCTCGCCGCGCTGGTCCGCAACGAAGGCGAGGCCGTGAGTGCCGCCGTCAAGCAGCAGGTGAAGCGGGGCGCCGCGAAGGCGGAGGCGACCGCGGCCGGCCTTCTCGAAGAGGGAAGCGCCGCCGTGGACGAAGCCAAGGCCCGGGCCCAGTCTCTTGCCAGCGACGTCGGCACCGCCATCGAGCGTAACCCCTTCGGTGCGGTCATCGCCGCGCTCGGCGTCGGCTTCGTGTTCGGCCTGCTGACCCGGGGCCGTGATTGATGTTCCAGTTCCTGCTCGGTATCGCCGGCGTCGAGATGCGCCTTGCGGCGCGTCGCATGGCGTCGACCGCGCTTCTCTTCGCCATTGGCGGTGTCTTGCTGGTGGTCGCGCTGATCGGGCTGCTGGTCGCGGCCTTCGTGGCGCTGGCGAATGCGTATGACCCGATCGTCGCCGCGCTAATTGTGGCGGGCATCGCTTTCGTCGGAGGCACCATCGTGCTGGCGGTTGCCTACGCACGATTGAAGTCACCATCCCGCCGCGCCACGAGCCTGCCCCTCGGCGCCCTCGGGCAGATGCCGCCGGCCTCGCCTATCGCCGGGGCCATGCCCGTCGCGAAGCGGGCGCCGTTCGGAGCCGGCACGGTTATCGGCGTAGCGACCATAGCGGCGATCCTGGGCGTTGCGCTGGGACGACGGCTTTGAGCGAGAGGAGCGGCACGCGCTTGCGCTGAGTGCCGCTTTGGCTGTATAAGCCGCTCATCCAAATATCTCACAGCGATCGATTATGATCGGTTGAGAGTGGGCGCCTCCGGGAGCCCGCTCTTTTTGCATTGCGGTGTGCCCGCACGGAAAGATGAGCGATATCGAAGCGGAAGCTGCCGGAGCCCTGGATGAGGCACGGCTGATCATCGAGACCGGTCCGGCCGCCCGCGTGGCCGGGATCGTGGAGCCCGTGCTGGCGGGGCTGGGTTTCCGGCTGGTGCGCGTCAAGGTCTCGGGCCGGGATGGCGTCACCGTGCAGGTGATGGCCGAGCGCGCCGATGGCACCTTCGGCATCGACGAATGCGAGGCGGCGAGCCGCGCCATATCGCCGGTCCTCGATGTCGAAGATCCGATCTCCGGCGCCTATCACCTCGAAGTGTCCTCGCCGGGCATCGATCGCTCCCTGGTCCGCCGCAGCGATTTCCAGCGTTGGGCCGGCCACGAGCTGAAGATCGAGATGGCGGTGCCCCATGACGGCCGCAAGCGGTTCCGCGGCCTCCTGCTCGGGGCCGAGGGTGAACTCGCGGTGGTCCGGCTGCCCGATGCGCCGGCGGGCGCGGACGATACCGTCCGCCTGCCGATCGCCGATATCGGCGACGCGCGGCTTGTCCTGACCGAGGCGCTGATCCGCGAGGCGCTGCGCCGCGACAAGGCACTGCGCGAAGGGCGCGGCGAAACCGTCGAGGAGATCGACGACGAGGCCATCGCCGATGCCGCCCGCGAGGCGGCAGACGCCGAGGCACCTGCGCCCCGCCTGCTGCCCCGCAAGAAGCTGCCCCTGAAGTTCCAGAAGACGCCGCCCGGCAAGAAGAAGCGCAAGGACAACGCCAAGCGCTCGGCCGGCAAGAATCATCCCGGCGAATCCAGCCGGTCCATCCCCGCGAAGGAGACGCACTGATGGCTGTCGTCAGCGCAAATCGACTCGAGCTTCTCCAGATCGCCGATGCGGTCGCCCGTGAGAAGACGATCGACCGCAGCATCGTTCTGGCCGCCATGGAAGACGCGATCGCCAAGGCGGCGCGCTCGCGCTACGGCGCCGAGACCGACATCCACGCCGAGATCAATCCGCGCACCGGCGAGCTGCGCCTTGCCCGGCATCTGCTCGTCGTCGATCAGGTCGAGAACTCCGCCACGGAGATCCGTCTCGCCGATGCCCGTCGTCTGAATCCGGCTGCGCAGATCGGCGACCAAATTGCCGACACGCTGCCGCCCTTCGATTTCGGCCGCATCGCCGCGCAGTCGGCCAAGCAGGTCATCGTGCAGAAGGTGCGCGAGGCCGAGCGCGACCGTCAGTACGACGAGTACAAGGACCGCATCGGCGAGATCGTGAACGGTGCGGTGAAGCGCGTCGAGTATGGCAACGTCGTCGTCGATCTCGGCCGCGGTGAAGGCTCGCTGCGCCGCGACGAACTGCTGCCGCGCGAGGTGTTCAAGGTCGGCGACCGCATCCGCGCCTATGTCTACGACGTGCGCCGCGAGCCGCGCGGCCCGCAGATCTTCCTCTCGCGCACGCATCCCCAGTTCATGGCCAAGCTGTTCGCGCAGGAAGTGCCGGAAATCTACGACGGCATCGTCGAGATCCGCGCCGTCGCCCGCGATCCCGGCTCGCGCGCGAAGATCGCCGTCACCTCGCGTGATTCCTCGGTTGATCCCGTCGGCGCCTGCGTCGGCATGCGCGGCTCGCGCGTGCAGGCGGTGGTGAACGAGCTGCAGGGCGAGAAGATCGACATCATCCCGTGGTCGCAGGATGTCGCGACCTTCATCGTCAATGCGCTGGCCCCGGCCGAAGTGGTCAAGGTCGTCCTCGACGAGGACCGCGAGCGTATTGAAGTTGTGGTTCCCGATGCCCAATTGAGCCTGGCGATCGGGCGCCGCGGCCAGAATGTCCGGCTTGCCTCCCAGCTCACCGGCTGGGACATCGACATCATGACCGAGGCGGAGGAGAGCGAGCGGCGGCAGAAGGAATTCGCCGAGCGCACCAAGATGTTCGCCGAGGCGCTCGATCTCGACGAGATGATGGGCCAGCTCCTCGCCTCCGAAGGCTTCACCTCGGTGGAAGAGCTCGCCTATGTGCCGATCGGGGAACTGGCCGGCATTGAGGGCTTCGACGAGGACACGGCGCAGGAACTGCAGAACCGCGCGCAGCAGCACCTCGCCGCCGTCGAGGCGGAGCTCGACGAGCGCCGCCGGGCATTGGGCGTCGAGGATGCGTTGCGCGAAGTGCCGGGCATCACCTCGCCGATGCTGGTCGCTCTCGGCGAGAACGACATCAAGACCGTCGAGGATCTCGCCGGCTGCGCCACCGACGACCTGCTGGGCTGGACGGAGCGCAAGGATGGCGAGGCGGTTCATGTCGCCGGAGCGCTGGAGGGCTTCGAGCTGTCCAAGGAGGACGCCGAGGCGCTCGTCCTTCAGGCGCGCCTGAAGGCCGGCTGGATTTCCGAGGCCGACATCGCCACCGCTGAAGATGCGGAAGACGACGGCGCCGAAGGAACCGCCGAGGGTTGAGGAGGCAGGGCCGTTGCTGGCAGTCGAGCGTGACGAGGATGACGTGGCGGTGGAGACCGATGCCGGCCCGGCGGCCGCTCGGGGCGATACCGCGCGGCTGTGCCTCGCCACGCGCGAGGTGACGCCGGTCGTGGACATGCTTCGCTTTGTGGTGGCGCCGGACGGAACGCTGGTGCCCGACATCGCGCGCAAGCTCCCGGGCCGTGGTGCCTGGGTGACCGCGACCCGGTCGGCGCTGGACGGTGCGCTCAAGCGGAAGGCGTTCGGCCGCGCCTTCCGCGGCAAGGCGAAGGCAGGCGCCGATGCGGCGCTTCCGGCCCTTGTCGAGGATCTGCTGGTGCGCGACGCGCTCGCCGCGCTCGCTCTGGCGAACAAGGCGGGCAGGGTCGTCACCGGCACGGCGAAGGTCGAGTCGGCGCTGGGGGCGGGCGGCGTCGCCGCGCTGCTCCACGCCACGGATGCGGCACCTGATGGCTGCCGCAAGCTCGATTCGCTGGCGCGCCGGCTCGCCGGCGACGAAAGTGATGAAATTGCAGTAGTGAGTTGCCTGCCGGGCGTGCAATTGGACTTGGCGCTGGGGAGGGCAAATGTGGTACATGCTGCGCTGCTCGCGCATCCGACGACCGCGGGGTTCCTCGCGCGGTGCCGAAGGCTCGAACGCTGGCGTGCCGGATAGACAAGCCTGCACAACGGTTTGATGCATTCCGCGATGGGCGCGGGTGCACAGGATACGGATACTAGATGACCGATACGAAGAATCCCGGCGAGAAGACGATGGGCGTTGGCCAGGGACTTGGCCAGGGCAGCAAGACGCTGACGCTCAAGCGTCCCGTCGAGCAGGGCGTCGTCCGCCAGAGCTTCAGCCACGGGCGGTCCAAGGCCGTCGTGGTGGAGAAGGTGAAGCGTCGCGTGATCGGTCCGGGCGAGGGCAAGCCGGAGGGCCACGCGCCGGCCCCGCATGCGCCGAGCCATCCCGCTCCCAGTCAGGCGGCTCCCAGCCACGCAGCGCCGGCAGCGCCCAGCGCGGCGAGCCCGCAGCCCGCGCCCCGGCCCGCCCCGGCACCGCAGCCGGCGGCGGCCGCGCGTCCCGCGCAGCCCGCGGCGCGTCCGAGCGCGCCCCCGCCGAGCCGGACCCAGCAGGCGCCGAATGCCAATCTCTCCGGCCCGCGCCCCGCGCCGGCCGGCTCGCGCCCGTCCGGTGTCGTGCTGCGCACGCTCACCGAGGAGGAGGCCCGTGCCCGCGCCGCCGCCCTTCAGGACGCGCGCGTCCGCGAGGTCGAGGAGCGTCGCCAGGCGGAGGAAGAAGCCCGCCGCCGCGCCGAGCGCGAAGCCCGCGAAAAGATCGAGCGCGAGGCCGCCGAAGCGCGCAAGCGCGAGGAAGAGGCCCGCCGCGCCTTTGACGAGGAAGCCAAGCGCAAGTCCGAGCAGGAGGCGCGCAAGCGTTTCGGCGAGGACAATCCCGCCCCGGCTACGCCCGCCGCAGCCGCGCCCGCGCGCAGTGCCGCGCCCAGCTCCCGTCCGGCTGCGAATGCCGCGACGCCGGCTGCGAACGCGGCCGTGCCCCGGGTTGCGACGCCGCGCGGCCCCGGCGGTATGGAGAGCGAGGACGATGAGCGTCGTCCCGTGCGCCGTGGACCCGGCGGCGGCCCGGCGCGCCCGGCAGTGCCGGCGAACAAGCCGACCCGCCCCGCCAGCGCGGACAAGAGCCGTGGCCGCCTGACCGTCGTCACCGCCCAGTCGGGTGATGACGAACGCCAGCGTTCGGTCGCCTCCTTCCGCCGCCGCACTCAGCGCATGAGCGGCCACCGTCAGGTCGAGACCAAGGAAAAGATCGCCCGCGAGGTCACGATCCCGGAGACGATCTCCATCCAGGAGCTCGCCAACCGCATGGCCGAGCGCGCCGTGGACGTCATCCGCATGCTGATGAAGCAGGGGCAGATGGTGAAGATCACCGACGTGATCGACGCCGATACCGCCCAGCTCATCGCTGAAGAGCTCGGCCATTCGGTCCGCCGCGTCGCCGAGTCCGACGTCGAGGAAGGCCTGTTCGATACGGCCGATACCGACGAGGATCTGGTCTCGCGTCCCCCGGTCGTGACCATCATGGGCCATGTCGACCACGGCAAGACCTCGCTGCTCGACGCCATCCGCAAGGCGAACGTCGTCTCCGGCGAGGCCGGTGGCATCACCCAGCACATCGGCGCCTATCAGGTGACCTCGCCGCTCGGCGGCAAGATCACCTTCATCGACACGCCCGGTCACGCCGCCTTTACGGCGATGCGCGCCCGTGGCGCCAAGGTGACGGATATCGTCGTGCTGGTCGTGGCCGCCGATGACGGCGTGATGCCGCAGACCATCGAGGCGATCAATCATGCGCGCGCCGCCAAGGTGCCGCTGATCGTGGCGATCAACAAGATCGACAAGCCCGATGCCAAGCCGGAGCGCGTGCGTACCGAGCTGCTGCAGTACGAAGTGCAGGTCGAGAGCCTGGGTGGCGATACGCTCGAAGTCGAGGTGTCGGCCAAGGCGCAGACCAATCTCGACAGGCTGCTGGAAGCTATCTCGCTTCAGGCGGAAGTGCTCGACCTCAAGGCCAACCCGAACCGCGACGCGGAAGGCACGGTTATCGAGGCCAAGCTGGACCGCGGTCGTGGCCCAGTGGCGACGGTGCTGGTGCAGCGCGGCACGCTTCATGTCGGCGACATCGTGGTCGCGGGCGCCGAGTTCGGCCGCGTGCGTGCGCTGATCGACGACAAGGGCGCGAATGTCGCCGGGGCCGGTCCGTCCTTCCCGGTCGAGGTGCTCGGCTTCAACGGCACGCCGGAGGCGGGCGACCGCCTCGCGGTGGTCGACAGCGAAGCCCGCGCTCGTGAGATCACCGATTACCGCCAGCGCCAGAAGCGCGAGAAGGCGGCGGCCCGCTCCGCCACCGTCCGCGGTTCGCTGGAGCAGATGATGAGCCAGGCTAAGACGGCCGGCCGGAAGGAATTCCCGCTCATCATCAAGGGCGATGTCTCGGGTTCGGTCGAGGCGATCATCTCCTCGCTGGAGAAGCTCGGCACCGACGAGGTCCAGGCCCGGATCATCCATTCCGGTGCGGGCGGCGTGAACGAGAGCGACGTGACGCTGGCCGAGACGGCCGGTGCGGCGATCATCGCGTTCAACGTGCGCGCCAACAAGGAAGCCCGCGATGCGGCCGAGCGTGCCGGCATCGAAATCCGCCAGTACAACATCATCTACGATCTCGTGGATGACGTGAAGGCGGCGATGGGCGGCCTGCTGGCGCCGGTCAAGCGCGAGACCATGCTCGGCAACGCCGTGATCAAGGAGATCTTCGCGGTCTCCAAGGTGGGCAAGGTCGCCGGTTGCCTCGTCACCGACGGTGTGGTGGAGCGCGGCCAGCATGTGCGCCTGATCCGCGACAATGTCGTGATCCACGAGGGCAAGCTCGCCACGCTCAACCGCTTCAAGGATGCGGTGAACGTGGTGCAGTCCGGCCAGGAATGCGGCATGTCCTTCGAGAACTACCAGGACATGCGGGCGGGCGACGTCATCGAGTGCTACCGCGTCGAGGTCGTGCAGCGCACGCTGTGACGGCGGTCGGTATGTCAGGTGGGGTCCACGGGTATCACCCGTGAGCCCTTGCTTGCCTTGCGTGGTCCGAGCCCGCGCATGTTGAACCCGTGGTTCCGGTTTGGCGCATGTGGTGCGTCCACGGACCCGTCTGTGGTTCGAAAGAGAGAATCCATGCTCGGATTCGTGTTCCCCGTGGGCGATCTCCGCGGGGACGAGGAAGCTGCGATCCGATGCCTACGATCACCGTCGCGGACGGTCCCTACGACCTCACCTACCGCCTCACGCGCGCGGACATCGCCGCGTGGCTGGCGTTGCGCACGGAACTGCGGGGCTTTGCCAAGCTTGCCTTCTTCGCGCCCTTGATCGCCCTCGGTGCCGGCATCGGCTATCTCGAGGATACCGAGACCGGCATTGCGCTCGGGCTCCACAATGAGTGGATGCGCTACGCCATCGTATTCGCGGCCGTCGTGGCGCTCTACGGCTTCTCCATCGTCTTCATGAGCCTCGTGCGGAGGCGGGCGACCCGTCGTGCGGCAGTCCCCCCGGGCGAGGTGCATCTTGTGGCGTCCCGCGCCGGGGTGCGGGTGACGCATGCGGGTCGCACGATCGCGCACACCTGGGACGACATCCTGGCTGTCACCCTCGGCAAGGCCCATGTCGTTCTCGCCACGGCCCCTAAGGCGGCGATCATCGTGCCGGAGACGGCCTTCGAGGATTATGAGCACATGCTGCGCTTCGCCGTTTTTGCGGATGAAGCCATGAAGGCCGCGAGCGCGCGCGCCGATGCCCGTGTTGCGGTCGTCCAGCGCGCCGGCAAACGATAGAACAAGAGGACGCAGACCATGAAACGCGGTTCCCATCCTTTCGGCGCCGGTCCCTCGCAACGGCAGTTGCGGGTCGGCGAACTGGTGCGCCATGCCCTTGCCGAGGTGCTGGCCCGCGGCGACGTTCCCGATCCGGCGCTCGGCAAGACGCTCATCACCGTGCCCGAGGTGCGGATGAGCCCGGATCTCAAGCTGGCCACCTGCTATGTCATGCCGCTCGGCGGCAAGGATACCAAGGCGACGCTCGAGGCGCTCGACGCCAATCGCAAGGCGCTGCGCGGTGAGGTCGGCCACCGCCTCGAACTCAAATTCGTGCCGGATCTGCGTTTCCGCCTCGACACCTCGTTCGAGGAAGGCGCCCGGATCGATGCGCTGCTGCGCTCGCCGGATGTGCAGCGCGATCTCGGCGGCCCCACTGACACTGATCAAGGAGACAAGGAATGAATGCACCCGTCGAGGCCGCTGCAACACCGGCGCCGGAGAAAAAGCGGCGTCCCAAGCGCGATGTCGACGGCTGGGTGCTGCTCGACAAGCCCGTTGGCATGACCTCGACCCAGGCGGTCGGCGCCGTGAAATGGCTGTTCTCCGCGAAGAAGGCCGGCCATGCCGGTACGCTCGATCCGCTCGCCTCCGGCTGCCTGCCGATCGCGCTCGGCGAGGCCACCAAGACCGTCCCCTTCGTGATGGACGGCCGCAAGGTGTATCGTTTCACGGTGCGCTGGGGCATCGAGACCAACACCGACGACTCGGAAGGCGAGTCGGTGACCACGTCCGACCTGCGGCCCTCGCGGGAAGGGATCCTCGCCGCGCTTGAAGGCTTTCGCGGCGAGATCCAGCAGGTGCCCCCCGCCTTCTCGGCGCTGAAGATCAATGGCGAGCGCGCCTATGATCTCGCTCGCGAAGGCATCGCTGTCGAGCTTGCCGCGCGCACGGTCGTCGTGCACCGTCTCGATCTGGTGGACATGCCCGACCCCGACCATGCCGTCTTCGAGGCGGAATGCGGCAAGGGCACCTATGTGCGCTCGATCGCCCGCGATCTCGGTCGGGCGCTCGGCACGCGCGGCCATATCGCCGCGTTGCGCCGGACCTGCGTCGGCACCTTCGAGGAGGTCGATCTCGTTCCGCTCGAGGAGTTGCGCGCGGCGTCGGACGATGGCAGCGCCGCCACGGCCTTCGCGTTGCGTCCGGTTGCGGTTGGCCTCGATACCCTCCCGCAACTGCGTGTCAGCCCCGCCGATGCCGCGCGCCTCGCCCGCGGTCAGAGCATCCTCGTCCGGGGCCGCGACGCGCCGATCATCGAGGGCTTCGTCGCGGTGAGCGCGCAGGGCCGGCTCGTCGCCCTCGGCGAGGCTGAAGCCGGCGAGATCCACCCGCGTCGCATTTTCCATGCGGCCGCGTGAGGTGAGCAACCGGTACACAAGGCGCTAGCCTCGCTGGCGTTTTGGTGTATGGTGCGCGCGCGTTGCGGACATCCGTCCGCGCGACCCGCTGGCATTTCCGACCGCGCTGGACGACATCCCGGCCCGGCCGAGCAGCGGAGGCGAAAGGCGCCGTTTCGGCGTTCGCCGCTTACGAAACTGATGAACAGAAAGGATATCCGATGTCGATCACGGCGGAGCGCAAGCAGGCGCTCATCAACGAATATGCCACCAAGCCGGGCGATACCGGTTCGGCGGAAGTGCAGGTCGCGATCCTCACCGAGCGGATCAGCAACCTGACCGGCCATTTCAAGAGCCACGCCAAGGACAACCATTCCCGGCGCGGCCTTCTCAAGCTGGTGTCGCAGCGCCGCGGCCTTCTCGACTATCTCAAGAAGACCGAGGAAGCCCGCTACAAGAGCCTGATCGAGCGTCTCGGCATTCGCCGCTGACCCGCATGGCGGGCGCGCGTCGCCCGCCTCATCAAGGCGCGCGCGGAATGGTCCGGCGCGCCCGATAGACCGGCGGCGGGCATGGGGCCGGCCGCGACCGATGAGAAGAGGCGGAAGTCATGGCAGGATCGCCGGGGGCTTGAGCGCGCGTCGCGGCGACCGTGCCGCAACCCGCGTTACGGCGAGCCCCCGGCCGTCTTGCTCATGGCTTTCCCCCTTCGGAAAGCCAAGAGAGACATATGTTCGACATTCACCGCGAGGAACTCGACTGGGGTGGACGCACCCTCACGCTCGAGACCGGCAAGATGGCGCGCCAGGCCGATGGCGCTGTGCTCGCGACCTACGGCGACACCACCGTTCTCGCCACCGTCGTTTCGGCCAAGTCGCCGAAGCCGGGGATCGACTTCTTCCCCCTCACCGTGAACTACCAGGAAAAGGCCTACGCGGCCGGCCGCATTCCGGGCGGCTACTTCAAGCGCGAGGGCCGTCCGTCCGAAAAGGAGACGCTGGTCTCCCGTCTCATCGATCGGCCGATCCGTCCGCTCTTCGCCGACGGCTACCGCAACGAGACGCAGGTGATCATCACCGTGCTCTCGCACGATCTGGAGAATGATCCGGACGTGGTGTCCATGGTCGCGGCCTCCGCCGCCCTGACGCTCTCCGGCGTGCCGTTCATGGGTCCGATCGGCGGCGCCCGCGTCGGCTTCATCGACAATGAGTACGTGCTGAACCCGACCGTCGACGAGGTCAAGGAAAGCGCCCTCGATCTCGTGGTCGCCGGCACCGCCGATGCCGTGCTGATGGTCGAATCCGAGGCCAAGGAACTCTCCGAAGAGGTGATGCTGGGTGCCGTGATGTTCGGCCACCGCCACTTCCAGCCGGTGATCGAGGCGATCATCCGCCTCGCCGAGAAGGCGGCCAAGGAACCGCGCGATTTCGCCCAGGCCGACAATTCGGCGCTGGAGGCGGAGATTCGCGGCCTCGCCGAAGCCGAACTGCGCGACGCCTACAAGATTGCCCGCAAGCAGGATCGCTACGAGGCGGTCGGCGCGGCCAAGTCCAAGGTGAAGAAGCATTTCGAGGCGCTGGCGGCCGAGGGCAAGGAGGCCCCGAGCCCGCAGGTCGTCGCCGAGGTGCTCAAGGAACTCGAGGCGAAGATCGTCCGCTGGACCATCCTCGATGAGGGCATCCGCATCGACGGCCGCGACACCAAGACCGTGCGCCCGATCGTGTCCGATGTCGGCGTGCTGCCGCGCGCCCATGGCTCGGCGCTGTTCACCCGCGGCGAGACACAGGCCCTCGTGGTCGCGACGCTCGGCACCGGCGAGGACGAGCAGTTCATCGACAGCCTGGAAGGCACCTACAAGGAGCGCTTCCTGCTGCACTACAACTTCCCCCCCTTCTCGGTCGGCGAGACCGGCCGCATGGGTTCTCCGGGCCGCCGCGAGATCGGCCACGGCAAGCTCGCCTGGCGCGCCGTGCACCCGGTGCTGCCGCCCCAGCATGAGTTCCCCTACACGCTGCGCGCCGTCTCGGAGATCCTGGAGTCGAACGGCTCCTCCTCCATGGCCACCGTCTGCGGCACCTCGCTGGCGCTGATGGATGCCGGCGTGCCGCTGCGCCGCCCGGTGGCGGGCATCGCCATGGGTCTCATCCTCGAGGGTGAGAAGTTCGCGGTGCTCTCGGACATCCTCGGCGACGAGGATCACCTCGGCGACATGGACTTCAAGGTTGCCGGCACCGACAAGGGCGTCACCGCCCTGCAGATGGACATCAAGATCTCCGGCATCACCGAGGAGATCATGAAGGTCGCGCTGACGCAGGCGAAAGACGGCCGTCTCCACATCCTCGGCGAGATGGGCAAGGCACTTTCCGGCGCCCGCGCCGAGCTCGGCGAGCATGCTCCGCGCATCGAGGTGATCCAGATCCCGGTCGACAAGATCCGCGAAGTGATCGGTTCGGGCGGCAAGGTGATCCGCGAGATCGTCGAGAAGACCGGCGCGAAGATCAACATCGAGGACGACGGCACCGTGAAGGTCGCTTCCGCCTCGGGTGAGTCGATCAAGGCCGCGCTGAACTGGATCAAGTCGATCGCTTCCGAACCGGAAGTCGGCCAGATCTACGAAGGCACCGTCGTGAAGGTTGTCGATTTCGGCGCCTTCGTGAACTTCTTCGGCGCCAAGGACGGCCTTGTCCACGTCTCGCAGCTCGCCAAGGAGCGGGTCGCGAAGCCCTCCGACGTCATCAAGGAAGGCGACAAGGTCAAGGTCAAGCTGCTCGGCTTCGACGAGCGCGGCAAGACCCGCCTGTCGATGAAGGTCGTCGACCAGGCGACCGGCGAGGACCTCGAGGCCAAGGCGAAGTCGGCTGAGGCGACCGAGATCGGCGCCGCGGAGTGATCCGCGACCACCTCTGGACGATATGAGCGGGGCGCCTTCGGGCGCCCCGTTTCGTTTCCACCCATGCACCCGGCGCAGGGCGCCCCTCTCCGACAGGCCGTCGACAGGTTTCACCCATTAGATTAGATTGATTCCAATCTGATTGGGTGTTCCCGATGAAGCGTTTCGCCGATCTCACCGAGGCGGAAGTCCTGGCTCTCGCCATCTCCAACGAGGAGGAGGACGGCCGCATCTATCTGCAGTTTGCCCAGCGGCTGAAGCCCGACTATCCCGCGTCCGCGGAGGTGTTCGAGCGGATGGCGGCGGAGGAGGCCGGCCATCGCAACCGCCTGCTCGACCTCTACACGGCGAAGTTCGGCGAGCGGTTGCCTTACATCACCCGGCAGGACGTGAAGGGCTTCCTGAAGCGGAACCCGGTCTGGCTGCTCGACAGCCTGCGCATCGACGCGGTCCGCCATCAGGCCGAGATGATGGAACTGGAGGCGGCGAGTTTCTACGCCAAGGCTGCCGAGCGGGCGCGCGACGCCGATGTGCGCCGCCTGCTCGGCAATCTCGCCGAGGAGGAACAGAAGCACGAGGACCTTGCCGCGCGGCTCGAGGCGAGCCTGGTCAGCGGCGAGGCGAAGACGGCGGAGGACGCCACCGCCCATCGCCTGTTCGTGCTCCAGATCGTGCAGCCGGGCCTCGCCGGACTGATCGACGGCTCGGTCTCCACACTGGCGCCGATCTTCGCCGCGGCCTTCGCCACGCATAATTCCTGGGACACGTTCCGCGTCGGCCTCGCCGCCTCGATCGGCGCAGGCATCAGCATGGCGTTCACCGAGGCGCTGTCGGACGACGGCGCCATTACAGGACGCGGCAGCCCGTGGATGCGTGGCCTCGCCTGCGGGATCATGACCACGCTGGGCGGGCTCGGCCATACGCTGCCCTACCTGATCCCCGATTTCTGGACGGCGACGGCGGTGGCGGCCGTGGTCGTCGCGATCGAACTCGTCGCCATCGCCTGGATCCGGTGGCGCTACATGGAGACGCCGTTCCACTCCGCGGCCGTCCAGGTGATGCTCGGCGGCGTGCTGGTGCTGCTCACCGGCATCTTCATCGGCAGTTCGTAGCGCCGGTTCGGAACGTCGCCGCCGGCGCCGTCATACCGGCCGAGCAAAGCGAGAGCCGGGATCGCTCGCCGAACTGCATCGTGCGGTCTCGGCCTTCGGCCGTCCGGGATGACGAGGGTAGGGCGCCTCACGCCGCGCGCGGGGAGGCCTCGACGCCATCGGGCACCGGCCCGCCGGTCGCCCAGTCGAGCAGTTCGACGGTATGGGCGATGGGCAGGGGCGTTCCCCCGCCGATCTGGGTCATGCAGCCGATGTTTCCGGTCGCGACGATCTCCGGCCGCGTGCGCTCGATATTGGCGACCTTGCGCGCGCGCAACTGCCCGGCGATCTCCGGCTGCAGGATGTTGTAGGTGCCGGCCGAGCCGCAGCACAGATGCCCTTCCGACGGCTCCAGTACGGTGAAGCCGACCGAGGCCAGCAGCGCCTTGGGCGCGAGCTTGACCTTCTGGCCGTGCTGGAGCGAACAGGCGGCGTGGTAGGCGACCCGGCGGCCCGCGTCGATCACCGGCACGGGCAATTCCTGCTCGGCGAGGAATTCGCTGATGTCCTTCGCGAGCGCCGAGACCCGCGCCGCCCGCTCGGCATAGGCCGGCTCGGTGCGCAGCATGTAGCCGTAATCCTTGATCGTGGTGCCGCAGCCCGAGGTAGTGATCAGGATGGCGTCGAGCCCCTCGCCGTCGATCTCGCGGCTCCAGGCGTCGACATTGGCCCGTGCGCTGGCGAGGGCATCATCCTCGCGGCCCATGTGATGGGTGAGCGAGCCGCAGCAGCCGGCGCCCTTCGGCCGCACCACCTCCACGCCCATCCGGGTGAGCAGCCGGATCGCCGCCTCGTCGATCTGCGGGCGCAGCACCGGCTGGGCGCAGCCGTCGAGAAGAGCGACACGCGCCCGTCGCGTGCCATTTGCGGGAAAATGCCGGGTGCTTTCGTCCGCCGAACGCGTCGCCGGCCGCGCCGGTGCGAGCCTCAGCATGGCGGCGACCGGAGCAAGCCCCGGGACGCTGCCGATCAGCCCGGCAAAGGGGCGTGCCACCATGGCGCCGGCAATGGCGAGACGGAAGCGACCGCGATAAGGCAGGATCGCCGCCAGCAGGCCGCGCATCAGCCGGTCCTTGAGCGGGCGCCGATACGTCTCCTCGATATGGGCCCGGGCATGGTCGACCAAATGCATATAATGCACGCCCGAGGGGCAGGTCGTCATGCAGGACAGGCACGACAGGCAACGGTCGACATGCTTGACGACCTCGGCCGTTGCCGGGCGCTCGTTCTCCAGCATGTCCTTGATGAGGTAGATCCGGCCGCGCGGGGAATCGAGCTCGTCGCCCAGCAGGACGTAGGTCGGACAGGTTGCCGTGCAGAAGCCGCAATGGACGCAGGTCCGCAGGATCTTGTCGGCTTCCGCAATGCCCGGATCGGCCAGCTGCGCGAGGGTGAAATTCGTCTGCATGACCTTACATTCCCGCGTGCATGCGGCCGGGATTGAGCACCCCGGCGGGATCGAAGCTCGCTTTCAGCCGCCCGGACAGCGCGCGCGTGACCGTATCGGGTGCCTGGAACACGTCGAGGGCCGCCCGGTGCGCGGCTGTGGCGCGCACCAGCGTGGCGTGGCCGCCGGTTCGCGCCACGGCCGCACGTACGACGTCGGCATGCGGCTCGGCGGCCGGCATGGCCATCCAGACGAGCCCCCCGGCCCAGTCGTAGAAGCAGCTCCCGCCGCACCGGCGCGCGGCCTCGCCGATCACGGCGCCGTCGGAGGGGGTGGTCGATACCCGCCACACGGCATGATCCGTGCGGTCCGCGAAGGGGACGGCATCGCGGATCTCTCGCCACAGCGCTTGAGAGGCGACCTCGCCCAGCGCTTCCAGCGATCCGAAGGGAGCCAGTAGCGCTTCGAGCTTGGACCTGCGGTGCCGGATCGAGGCCGGCACGCCCTCCAGCCGGAGTGCCGTCACCGCGGTACCCGCCGCCGCGGTCGGGGTGACGAGTGCCGCGACGGGTGCGGGCAGGTGCGCGGCCGACGACACGTCGTAATACGAGCCGACCGCAGTGCTCATCGCCCTCGCTGCGGTGCGGTCGTCAAGGCCGAGCACGAGGAGCGTCTCCTGCGTTTCGGGACGCGGCAGCACCTTGATGGTGATCTCGGTGAACGCCGCGAGCGTGCCATAGGAGCCCGCCAGCCCGCGCGGCAGGTCGTAGCCGGTGACGTTCTTCACGACGCGCCCGCCCGCCTTGAACACTTCGCCACGTCCCGAGACGGCGCGGATGCCGAGCGCGTGGTCCCGGGCCGCGCCGGCGCTCAGCCGCCGAGGTCCGGCGAGATTGCAGGCGAGCAGTCCGCCGAGCGTGCCGCCGCCGGGAGGCTCGCCGAGCAGGGGGCCATAGTCCATCGGCTCGAATGCCAGCATCTGGCCCTGCGCGGCGACCAGCTCCCCGATTTGCTGCAGCGGGGTGGCGGCCTTGGCCGACAGGACCAGTTCCTCGGGCTCGTAGAGTTCAACACCGGCGAGCGACGACAGGTCGAGTGTCGCATCGGTCTGGACGGCGCGCCCGAGCGCCCGCTTCGATCCTCCGCCCACGAGCTCGAAGGTGCGCCCTTCCGCTGCTGCCCAGCGGATCGCATCGCTCACCTCGGCTTCGTCGCGCGGGCATAGTCGGTCGGTCATGGCAATCACGGACTCACGCTCGCGGCAAGATGGGCCGCATGTCGGTTATGCTCGGCGACGACCGCCGGAAGGTCGATAGTCACGACCTCGCCGCCGGCGACGATGACGCGTCCTCCGACGACGGTATAACTTGCCGGTTGCGGGGAACAGAAGAGGGCGGCGGCGACCGGATCGGCGAGGCCGCCCGCATAGCCGACGCGGTTGAGGTCGAGCGCGAAGAAATCGGCGCATTTGCCGGGCTGCAACGAGCCGATGTCGGTCCGCCCCAGCACGCTCGCTCCGCCCAGCGTCGCCATCTCGAGCGCCTCCCGTGCGGTCATCCATTCGTGGTCGCGCGCGGGATCGGAGGTCGACAGCGTGGTATCAGGCCCTTCGGGCGGCCGAAGCGCGATCCTGAGGCGCGCCAGCAGCATGGCCTGCCGGGCCTCGCCCAGCATGTGGTTGCCGTCATTCGAGGCCGAGCCGTCGACGCCGAGCCCGACCTTCACCCCCGAATCGCGATAGGCCCGGACCGGCGCGATGCCGGAGGCGAGGCGCATATTCGAGGACGGGCAATGGCAGACGCCGACCCCGGCGCCGGCGAAGCAGCCGATCTCGTGTTCGTTCACGTGAACCGCGTGGGCGAACCAGACGTCGTCGGCCAGCCAGCCGAGTTCCTCCATATAGGCGACCGGGCGCTTGCCGAAGCGCGCCAGCGTGAAGCGCTCCTCGTCGATGGTCTCGGCGAGATGGGTGTGCAGGCGCACCCCGTGCCGGCGCGCCATCGCCGCGGATTCCCGCATCAGCTCGGGTGACACCGAGAAGGGCGAGCACGGCGCCAGCGCGATCTGCAGCATCGAGCCGGGGCGGGGATCATGATAGGCGCCGATCACCCGCTCGCTGTCGGCGAGGATGGCGTCCTCCTCCTCGACGCAACCGTCCGGCGGCAACCCGCCCCGCGACTGACCGAGCGACATCGAGCCGCGCGAGACGACGAAGCGCAGGCCGATCTCGCGCGCGGCGGCGATCTGGTCGTCGACCCGGCAGCCGTTGCGGAACACATAGGCATGGTCGAACACTGTCGTGCAGCCGGACAGCGCCAGCTCCGCCAGACCGACCAGCGTGGCGGTGCGCGAGGCTTCCGGCGTGCGCGCCGCCCAGATCAGGTAGTGCGCCTTGAGCCAGCGGAACAGGTTGGTGTTCTGCGCCGCCGGCAGATTGCGCGTCAGCGTCTGGTCGAGATGGTGATGCGTGTTCACCAGGCCGGGCAGCACGAGATGGCCGGAGAGATCAAGCACCCGATCGGCCGTGGCCGGCAGCTCGGCTGTCGGGCCGACCTGCGCGATGATGCCGTCCTGCGCGAACAGGCCGCCGCCGGCGATCTCGCGACGCGCCCCGTCCATGGTGACAAGCACCGTGGCGTTCTTCACCAGCAGGGTTGCCATGCCGCCCTTCAGAACCTCGGAATGTCGGGGTATGGCACCTGGCCGCGGCTCACATGCATGCGGCCGAGTTCGGCACAGCGATGCAGTACCGGGAACATCTTGCCGGGATTGAGCAGGGACTGCGGATCAAACGCGCATTTCAGCCGCTGCTGATGGGCGAGATCGACCTCGTTGAACATGATCGGCATGAGATCGCGCTTCTCGACGCCGACGCCGTGCTCGCCGGTGAGCACGCCCCCGACCTTCACGCACAGGCGCAAGATGTCGTTGCCGAACTCCTCCGCCGCGGCGAGCTGGCCCGGCTTGTTGGCATCGTAGAGAATGAGCGGGTGCAGATTGCCGTCGCCGGCGTGGAAGACGTTGGCGACGTCAAGTCCGTGCTTCACGGAGAGTTCGGCCATGCCGGACAGCACCTCGGGTAGCGCCCTCCGGGGAATGGTCCCGTCCATGCAGAGATAGTCCGGCGAGATACGCCCGGCGGCCGGGAAGGCGGCCTTGCGGCCGGCCCAGAAGGCGAGGCGCTCCTCCTCGCTGGTGGACGCCCTGAGCGTCACGCAGCCGCACTGGCCGGCAATGTCGGACACCCGCTCGATCAGGTGGTTGACCTCGGCTTCGGGGCCGTCGAGCTCGACGATCAGCAGCGCCTCGACATCGAGCGGATAGCCCACCTTGACGAAGGCTTCCGTTGCGTGAATGGCCGGTTTGTCCATCATCTCCATGCCGCCGGGGATGATCCCCGCGGCGATGATGCGGGCAACGCAGGCGCCCGCCGCTTCCGACGTCGGAAAGCCGACCAGGACCGCCCGGGCGGTCTCGGGCTTCCTGAGGATGCGCACGGTCACCTCGGTGACCACGCCGAGCAGGCCCTCCGAGCCGACGATGAGCCCGAGCAGGTCGAGCCCGCCGGAATCGAGGTGCTTGCCGCCGATCCGGATCACCTCGCCGGTGATCAGCACCATCTCGACGCCGAGCACGTTGTTGGTGGTGAGGCCATATTTCAGGCAGTGCACGCCGCCGGAATTCTCCGCCACATTGCCGCCGATGGTGCAGGCGATCTGGGAGGAGGGGTCCGGGGCGTAATAGAACCCCTCATGGATCACCGCATTGGTGATGCCGAGATTGGTGACGCCCGGCTGGGCGGTCACCGTCCGGTTCGCGAAGTCGATATCGAGGATGCGATTGAACTTCGACATGCCGAGCAGGATGGCGTCGGCAAGCGGCAGCGCCCCGCCCGAAAGCGACGTCCCGGCCCCGCGCGGAACCACGCGGATGCCGTTCTCGTGGCAGTAGGCCAGCACGCGGGACACCTGATCGGTGGTCGACGGCAGCACGACCGCGAGCGGCAGCTGGCGGTAGGCCGTCAGGCCGTCGGTCTCGTAGGGCCGCATCTCGGTGACGGTGTCGATCACACCTTCGCCCGGGACGATGGCGCGCAGGGCGCCGACGATCTCGGCGCGCCGGGCGAGCACGCTCGCGTACGGTTCCGGCATGACGAGTCCGGACATGGCGTCCCTCCTGTTTGTTGGCGCCATTCTAAAGCGAAAACCGACCGCGTTGCCATCGGTCCGAAACACGGTCCGCCTCGTTTCGTCCCGTCTTGCGCAGGATCAATGCCGCGATCATGTCTTGCAGCGATGGGTCAACGCCGCCATTCCGCAGCCGCAGTCAGGAGAGCCGTCCCATGGACCACGCCAGAACCAGCGCACTGAAGCGCATCCGGCTCAACCTTGCCCGGTCGAAAGACCATCCCGAGGGCAGCAGTCGCCATGGATACGAGTTCGTCGCCCCGCTCGACGCCGCCGGTCGCATCGACCTCGATGCCTGGCGGGAAAGCCGTAGCGCCTGCACGGTGCGGCGCTTCTGGGGCGATGAAGCCCCCGAGACCGGCCGCCTCGTCCATCGCGCGGGCGGCAGCCAGGGGGCAACCTGGGTGTTCGACTACAACGCGGCGGATACGGACGATGACGAGGCCGGCTTCCGGTTCGCCGACCACGCTTTCCAACCCGGGGAATATGTCTCGATCCGCGACGACGACGGTGCTTTGCACACCTTCCAGGTCGTCACGGTCGACAAGGCGTAGCCGGGGGCCGTCGGGCTGATCGGATGCGGCCGCCGCGATTCACATCGGCGCCGCCGGCTTGGGCTCGGCCGATGCCGGTGCCGAAGCGGCGGCGGGGCTGGCAACGGGCGCGCTGTCAGCTCCGCCCGTCGCGGCTGCCGTGCTGGCGGCCGGCGCCGGAGCGCTGGCTGAGACCGGACTTGCCGCCGGCGTATCGGTGCCCGTTATCGCCGAAGCCGGAGGGGTCGCCGGCTTCGGCCGCGGCTTGCGGGCCGTCGGCGCCGTCGGCTTCATGATCATGGCGATCACCTGTTCATGCAGGTTGGCCGCCTTCTCGATGTTGAAGTGGCTGAGGCCGCCGGTGCGGGTCAGGTCGATATTGCTGACCCGAGCGCCGCTCACCGGCTTTCCCGAGCCGCCGGCCTGATAGTAGTTAACTACCTTTCCGATCGCGGGAGAAGCCACGGTCGGCGTTACCGGGTCGAAGGTCACGACCAGAGGGACGGGCGCACCGAGCTCGACCACGCGGTTGGCCATGTAGACCGCCGCGTCGGCACCGAGCGAGTGGCCGATGATGATGACGGGCGCGCCCTTGCCGCCGGCCTGCCGCGAGCGGGCGGCGGCGGTGGCCGCCAGCGTCTTCCACTCCGTATAAGGATAGACCGCCGCCGGAATGCCGCGCTCATTGAGCTTGCGGGCGAGGTCGTCCATGCCGAGCGAGAAGATGTTGGCGAGGCCCCGGAGCAGGTAGACCTGTCCCACGCGGGGCTGCGGCTTCGTCTGCGCTGATGCGGGGCCTGCCAGAACCAGCAAGCTTGCACCGAAGACAACGACCAGGAACGCGCGCGCAAACCGCATCATCTTGGCACCTCACCAAACACAGCCATCCTGTTTCTCCTGCGCCGTTCGTCGTGGCAATCGACTTTTTCGAGCGTCGCCCCGTTGACGCGATCGTGATGCAGACACGCAACAGCAGCCCTACGGGCAGGTGGCCCCGCGACCCCGGCACGAGGTCATCGGCCACGCCTGCCGAGGCTTGAAAACGCCCCCCGGCCGTGCAACCCACTTCGGAGCCGGAGGTTCCGGCCGGCGAGGGAGCAGTGGGCGTGACGGGCGAGAGCGAGTCGACCGGAACAGACCGGTCGTTGCTGCAGGTTGCGGGCTTTGCCCCACATCCCCTGCGTTCGGCCGTTCTGGGCGAACTGCACGCCCGGCCCTTTGTCCCGATCCCGACCCCGGCCCGTATCCTGCACGCGGCCTTCATCGTCGATCGCGAACAGGCTCTGGCCGATCGCGCCGCCTTCAAGGCGCTGTGCGCCTCCCGCGGGCAGCCGCTGCCGCCATCCGGCGCCAAGCATCATCGCGTCGCCTTCGGCGGCGCGACGCTGCGCTGGGAGAGGCACGCGGAGTTCACGACCTACACCTGGGAGCTGCCGTCCGAGGATCTGGTTGAAGGCGGCCTGCCGTTCCATCCCTCCGCCGGCAGCCTCGCCTCGGTTTTTTCGGATCTGCCCCCGCCCGGCCCGCTGCTGGTTGCCGTCGACCTGCATCTGGTGACCGACACGGCCGACGCCCTGCCGCTCGACCGGCTGTTCGACCGCTCAAGCCTCGCGCGGTCCGATGTCGAGGACGGGCTCGCCGAGATCGTCACCGACTTCCAGCCCGACCCGTCGGGCTTCGTGCGCATTCTGGTGCGCGACCGTGGGCTCACCCCGGACGCCGCCGGAGCGTTGGTACAACGCGTCCTCGAGGTCGAGACCTATCGCACCCTGGCCTTGCTCGGCCTACCGGAGGCGCAGGCACTGGCGCCGACCGTCGCCCGGATCGAAGGGCGGCTCAGCGCGCTCACCGAGGCGATGAAGAGCTCGCAGGGACTCGCCGCGAACAACGGTCTGCTCGACGAGCTGACCTCGCTGGCGGCGGAGCTCGAGGCCGATGCGGCAGCCTCGCTGTTCCGGTTCGGGGCTACGCGCGCCTATGAGGAGATCGTCAAGCTGAGGCTGAAGACGATCGGCGAGCGACCGGTGCCGGGCTTCCCCACCTGGCAGCAGTTCCTGGCGCGCCGCATGCAGCCGGCGATGCGCACCTGCCAGGGCATCGAGCACCGCCAGGCCAATCTGTCGGTGAAGCTGACAAGCGCCGCCAACCTGCTGCGCACGCGGGTCGATGTCGAACTCGAGCAGCAGAACCGCGATCTGCTGACCAGCATGAACGCCCGTGCCCGCATGCAGCTGCGCCTGCAGCAGACGGTGGAAGGCCTCTCGGTCGCGGCCATCACCTATTATGTGGTGAGCCTGATCCACCACGTGCTGGAAGGGTTCCACGGCGAACTCGAAGCGGCCGGCATCCACTACGATGTCGGTATCGCGACGGCGTTGTCCGTGCCTCTTGTCGCGCTGATCATTTGGTCGGTCGTTCGCCGCATCCGGCGCGGCCACAGCGACGATTGACGGACGCCGCCTGAAACGAGGGGCGGCGCCGTGTGGCGGATTACTGCGAAAAACCGCCGCTGGAAGGCGCCGGAGCGCCGATCCATTGCGTGTTCTCGTGGCTGGCAGCGGGAGCCGGGGCGGGAGGGGCGACGCGCACCTGGGTCGGTGCGGCCTGAGCCGATTCCGCCGCGGCGGAGGCGGTGCTGGCCGCCGGCTTGGGCCGCGCCGCGACCGGCTTGGGCTGGGCGGGCGCACTCGCACGCGGGGCGGCGGGCTTCGGCCTGGCCCGGGTTTCCGCAACCGCGCCGGCCTGCGGATCGAAGCCGACATAGATGACGTACTTGTCGAGGATCGCCGGCTGCGGTCGGGGGAAGGTGACGTCCTCGGCCACATAGCTGAAATCGAGCTGCGTCACACCGGGGCCGATCTGGACCGGCACGGTATAGAGCTTGGTCCACACCGGCTTCGGCGTGGGGCCTTCCTCGACCACGGCAAGCCGGATCGGAACGGTCAGCGAGCCCCCGGTTCCCGCCGCCGCCGCGCCGGCGAGGACGCGCCCCTGAATGCCGACGCGGACGCGCATGTCCGGCGTCGTGAACTTGCACTCGCGGGCCCGCTGGCCCAGCGAGACCTGATAGCGCAGCGCGCCATCGGGCTTCTCGTTCACCTGCCAGGCCGACGCACCCGAGCGGACCTCGACCGGCGGGCAGTTGAAATCCGAATCGCCCGGCGCTCCGGCCCCCGCGGCCTGGGCCGTTTCGGCGACCGTGACGGTTTCCATGGTCGAGCCCGCGAAACCCTGGTTGGTGTTCGTGCTGCCGAGCGGACCGATCGGTGCGGAACCCGAACAGCCAGCCAGCAAGAGCCCGGCCAGCGTCGCGGTTATGGCGAAAAGCGCGGGAAGGCGCATTCCCGCGTCCGGTCGATGCATCAGGTCACTCCTCGACGGCGATCCCACGACTCCACCCTAAGGCAGCCAGCCGAAAGGGGCGGCAGGGTGGCAGAAGCGGCGGGAATTGTCATCCGCCGTTGGCGTTCGTCCCGGTCGGCCGGCCCGCAATGCTGACCAGCAGGTCGGAGTTGGCGGCGAGACGGCCTGCAACGCGGCGTATGTCGTCGAGAGTCACGGCCGCGACGAGCTCGTTGCGGCGGTCGATATAATCGATGCCTAGGTCATCCATCTGGATCTGCAGCAGCTGCGAGGCGACCTTCGACGACGAATCGAATCGCAGCGCGAACGAGCCGATCAGGTAGCTCTTCGCATCGGCGAGTTCCTGCTCGGTCGGCCCCTCGGCGAGCAGCTTGCGGTATTCCTGCTTGATGAGATCGATCGATTCCCCCGCGCGCTCGTTCTTCGTGGCCGTTCCGCCGAGGACCAGGCCGGTATGGTCGAGCGGCGCGAGGTGGCTGTAGACCGAGTAGGCCAGCCCGCGCTTTTCGCGGACCTCCTTGAACAGGCGCGAGGAGAAGGCGCTGCCACCCAGCATGTGGTTGAGCACGAAGGCGGGAATGAAATCGGGGTCGTTGCGCTTCAGGCCGAGACCTCCGAACGTGATCGAGGCCTGCGGCACGTCGATGTCGGTCACGATCGTCTCGCCGAGGCCTTGCGGCTGGATGTCGGCCACGGCGACCAGATCGGCCTTTGCCGGCAGCGACCCGAAGGTGCGGTCGAGAGCCGCGCCGAGCGTCTCCGGCGTGACGTCGCCGACCACGGCGATCTTCAGGTTGCTGCGCGCGATGACCCGGCGGGCATAGGCGACGAGATCGTCGCGGCCAATAGCGGGAACGCTCTCCAGCGTGCCGTCCACCGGGCGGCCATAGGCGTGGTTCGGGAAAGCCCGCGCCGACCAGGCGAGGTTCGCCAGCGTCGAGGGATCCGTGGAGCGCCGCCGCAGCGAGGCGAGTTGCCCCTGCCGGATTCGCTCGATCGCTTCCGCGTCGAACCGCGGCGCGGTCAGCGACAGGCGCAGCATGTCGAGCGCGGCATCGAGATTCTCGGACAGTGTGCGCACCGAGCCGCTCAGCGTATCCCGCGAGGCGTCAAAACGCAGCTCGATCGCCTTTTCGGCGAGCTTGTCCTGGAAGTCGCGCGAATTGAACTCGCCCGCCCCTTCGTCCAGCAGGGAGGACACCAGGCTGGCGACACCCGGCTTGTCCGCCGGATCTTGCGCCGCGCCGCCGACGAACGCGATCTCGACGGCGACGAGGGGCAGGGTGGTGTCATGGACGAGCCAAGCCTCGATACCCCCGGGGCTGATGACACGCTGGATCCGGGTGGTCTGGGACTGCGCCTTGGGGATCGAGAGCAATGCGAGGGTCATGAAGAGGGCCGATGCAAGAATGAGAAGAAGCCGCGCGGGGTTGGATGCCGATCTCACGAGCGCTTCTCCGGGGCCGGCGCGGGCTTGAGCAGCAGGCTCGTCACCGCCCGGTTCGCGACAAGAAAGCGCTGTGCGGCATTGCGGACCTGCTCGGCGGTCACGCTCTTGACGGCTTCGGGCCAGTTCTGCACATGCGCGATATCGGTCCCGGTCGTCAGGGAGGCGCCGTAAATGCGCGCCAGCGTCGCCTGGTTGTCCTGCGAATAGACCGCATCGGCCACGAGCCGCGTCTTGGCGCGGGCGAGTTCGGCGTCGTCCGGGCCCTTTGCGGCAATCTCGGCGATCACCGCGTCCGTTGCGGCCTCGAGCTTGTCGAGTTCGACGCCGGGGCGCGGGGAGGCCGAGACGCCGAACCGCGTGGCGTCGAGAGATGTCCCCTGATACCAGGCGCCGGCATTGGCGGCGAGGCCCTGGTCCGCGACGAGGCTGCGATAGAGGCGGCCGGTCGAGCCGCCGCCGAGAATCTGCGCCAGCACGTCGAGCGCCTCGGCCTCGTTGCCGTCGGCGGTCCGGTAGGAAGGTACCAGATAGGCACGCGAGAAATTCGGCTGCGCGACGCGGGCATCGGCGAGGCTGACACGCCGCTCGGCGCGTGATTCCGGTTCGGTCGGCCGCTGACGTTCGGGCACCTCGAAGCGCCGCGGAACCGGTCCGTAGTGCTGGTCGGCCAGCTTGCGGACATCCTCGGCGGTCACGTCGCCGGCCACGACGAGAACGGCGTTATTCGGCGTATAGAACCGGTTGTAGAACGACAGCGCGTCCTCGCGGTTCAGCTTCCGGATCTCGTCTTCCCACCCGATGATCGGATGGCTGTAGGGGTGGTTGGCGTACATCGCGGCCTGCGCGGCCTCGGCGAGCTGAGCGCCCGGATTGTTATCCGTGCGCATGCGCCGCTCTTCCAGAACCACGTCGCGCTCGGGCAACACGACCTCATCGGTGAGCACGAGGCCGGTCATGCGATCGGCCTCGAAAGCCATCACCTGGCCGAGATGCTCCTTCGCGACGCGTTGGAAATAGGCGGTGTAGTCCTGCGAGGTGAAGGCATTTTCCTGCCCGCCGAGTTGCGCCACGACTTGCGAGAACTCGCCCGCCGGGTGCTTCTGTGTCCCCTTGAACATGAGGTGTTCGAGGAAATGCGCGATGCCCGACTTGCCCGGCTGCTCGTCCGCCGACCCGACCCGATACCACACCATGTGCGTGACCACGGGCGCACGGTGATCGGGGATGACCACGACCTGCAGGCCGTTCGGCAGCGTGAATTCGGAGACGGCGGGCGCGGCAAGCGCGGATGGGGCCAGCGCGGTTGCGGCGCCGGCCGCGGCGATAAACAGGGCGGTCATCAGCTTTCCAGTGGTCGATCCGGTCACGTAGCCTATCCGAATTCGGGACATTGCGGGCGATAGCGTCGGCGCGGACTTACGAGATCCGCGGCCATGATCATCAGAGATAGGGGATCATCGTCCGGAAGCCGCATCAATCCCGTGTTACCCGGCATGGCGCGGTCACGCGAGCCGGCAACGGCTCGGGCGGCAATCGCGAAGGGACGGGCGCACATCCCGTTCCCCCGACGTAGGCGAAGCACGCCGATGCCGGAAGCCGCCTCCGATATCGCTTCAGGAGGCGACGCGACGCACAATCAGGAACGCCACGCGATCAGTTGCGTGTCTTGTTCTTCTGGCTCGCATCGAACCAGTCCGACGGCGACCAGGTCTTGTCCTTGCGGTCCTCGACCACGCCGTAGGGCGCATTGGTGGCCGGCGTCTGGTAGCCCGGCGGCGGCTGGGTCAGGCTGTCGCGGTCGGGCTCGCCGGCGAACACCATCGGCTGTTCGGTCTTCTTGTTGCCCCACCCGGTGAAGTCGAGAAACTTGGGGTGCAGCCAGTCTCTCTGCTCGTCGGCAGGCTTCACCGGTGCTCGACGCGCACCGGGGGAGGCATGACCCCGCGCCATCTCGCTCGGGCTGAGCGCCTTCGCATCGGCGCGGGCGTCATCGATCTGCGTGCGCGGCTTGCGCTTCTGCTCCGCCCGCTCCTTTTCGCGACGGCTGACGTCGGCGTCCTTCGGCCAGGCCGGATCGGACGCGACCGTCGACGCATCGCGCGGAGGCGGCAGCATGTCGGGCGAAGGCGGCACCACCAGCGGCGCGCGCTCGCGATAGTCGATATCGGGGGCATCGCGCGGGGCAAGGCCGATATTGGACAGGATCGTCTGGGTGAGATCCTCCTGCGCCGAGGCGCGCGGGGCGCTGAAGATCAGGAGCGAAACGCCGGCAAGGGCGATCACGGCCCCACGCGCAGACGTCCCGACGCGGGCCCGAACCGGATGGTGCGCACTCGTCGTGGCATCGTGCATGAGCTTGTCTCCCGGCACGCAACTCCCCGCAGGGAGTCCTTGGGTCGATGAAGCGAGGTTCAACGAGTTTCATCGGAGGGCGGCGAATTTACGGCGCGCCCGGAAAAGGAATCGTACAGGAGCAGGCCGACGCCGGCAACGATGGCGACATCCGACAGGTTGAACACGTACCAGTAGAAGCCGAAAGCGTGCAGCGACACGAAGTCGAACACCGCGCCATAGGCCACGCGGTCGATCGCATTGCCAAGCGCGCCACCGATCAGCAGGCCGAGCGCCACCGCCTCGGTCCTGCGCTCGACACGGGCGAGCCAGATCCAGAAAACGACGGCCGCTACGATCTTCAAGCCCCCGAGCAGCCACCAGCCGTCGATCCCCTGCTCGAACAGGCCGTAGCTGATGCCGGTGTTCCAGGCCCGCACGATATCGAGGAAGGGCAGCACATGCACGATCCCGCTCTCGCCGAAATCGACGCCGTGCAGCACCGCCAGCTTGCTGATCTGGTCGATGGCCAGCGCCGCTACGGCATAGACGGCGCCGGTGCGCGTCAGCGGTCCGGTGAGAGGAAGTCTCACGATGGCGTCATTCCGCGGCCCGCCGTGCCGTCGCCAGTTCGCGCAGGGCCTGCGCGTCCCGCGGCGTCACGTCGGGATAATCCGGGTCGGTGCCGACCAGCGGCGATATCTTCCACGACCGGGCGCATTTGTGGCCTTCCGCTTTCACGGGAACCACGGCGACGCCGGGCACGTCCGGAAGCCGGAAGGCGTCCTTCGGTCCTTCGTCCGGCATGAGATGTGCGTCGGAGGTGATGCAGGCCTCGGCGAGGTCGACGGCGCTCACGGCGGCGAACAGGTTGGGATCGGAGACGTGCACGATCGGCGCGGCCTCGAGGCTCGAGCCGATGCGCTTCGCCGCGCGCTCGATCTCGAGGGCGCCGAGCACGACGCGGCGGACCAGGCGGATCTGGCGCCATTCATCCGCCAACACCTCGTCGCGCCATTTGGCGGGCGTCTCGGGGAAGGTCTCCAGATGCACCGAACCATCCTCCGACGGATAGCGGGCGAGCCAGGTTTCCTCCGCCGTGAACGGCAGGATCGGCGCGAGCCAGACCACAAGGCGCCGGAACACCTCGTCCAGCACGGTGAGACAGGCCCGCCGCGTGACCGAGGAGATCGGATCGCAGTAGAGCGCGTCCTTGCGCACGTCGAAATAGAAGGCTGAAAGCTCCGTCGTCATGAACGACGACAGCACGGCGTGGACGCGCTTGAAGTCGAACGCTGCGTAGGCCTCGCGCACCGTGCCGTCCAGCTCGACCAGCCGATGCAGCACCATGCGTTCCAGCGCCGGCATCTGCGCGAAGGCGATGCGCTCGCTTTCGCGGTAGTGGCACAGGCTGCCGAGCAGCCAGCGCAGCGTGTTGCGCAGCTTGCGGTAGGTCTCGACCGTGGTCTTCAGGATCTCCGGGCCGATGCGCAGGTCGTCCGCATAGTCGGACGCGCACACCCACAGGCGCAGTATGTCGGCGCCGGAGTTCTTGATCACCTCCTGCGGCGCGACCACGTTGCCCACCGATTTCGACATCTTGCGCCCCTGCTCGTCGAGCACGAAGCCATGCGTCAGCACGACATCGTAAGGGGGGCGGCCGCGCGTGCCGCAGCTCTCGAGCAGCGAGGAATGGAACCAGCCGCGGTGCTGGTCCGAGCCTTCCAGATACATCACCCGGTCGGGGCCGCCCGAGAAGGCGCGATCCACCTTGAGGTCGTCGCGCACCTCCAGCGTGAAGGCGTGGGTCGAGCCGGAATCGAACCAGACGTCCAGGATGTCGTCGACCTTGCTCCATTCATTGGAGCTGTAGTCGCTGCCGAGGAAGCGTTGCGCCGCGCCTTCCTTGTACCAGGCGTCGGCGCCTTCGCTGGCGAAGGCCTCAGTGATGCGCGCATTGACTTTCGCATCGCGCAGGATCTCGACCGTGCCGTCGCCCTTGTCCTTGACGAAGACGGCGATCGGTACGCCCCAGGCGCGCTGGCGCGAGACCACCCAGTCGGGCCGGTTCTCGATCATGCCGTTGATGCGGTTGCGGCCGGTCTCGGGAACCCAGTCGACGCCGGCGATGCCGCCGAGCGCCCGGGCCCGCAGCGTGTCGCCGGGCGTCGTCGTGCCGTCTGCCGCCGCGATGTCCTTGTCCATCGCGATGAACCATTGCGGCGTGTTGCGGAAGATGATCGGCGCCTTCGAGCGCCAGGAATGGGGGTATTGGTGCTTCAGCCGGCCGCGCGCGATCAGCGCACCGGCGCCGGCGAGCGCCTTGATGACGACGTCGTTGGCGTCGCCGTCCTTGCCCTTGTCGTCCATCACCCGGTGGCCGGCGAAGAGCGGGACATGATCGTAATAGCGCCCGTCGGGGCCGACCGTATGCGGGACCTCGCCGAGCTTCTCGGCGATGTAGAGGTTGAAGTCGTCGGCGCCGTGGCCGGGCGCGATATGGACGAAGCCGGTGCCGGTGTCATCGGTGACGAAGTCGCCCGCCACCACCGGCACGCAGAAGTCGAAATAGCTTCCCGCTCCCTCCACGCCGCGCAGCGGATGGGCGCAGACGAGATGGGTGGGATCAACCTCCTTGCGGCGCTCATAGCCGGTCACGCGGGCTGCCTTGAACACCTCGGGCGCGAGCTTGTCGGCCAGGATGAAGTGCTCGCCGACCTTGGCCCAGTTGTCGGCCGGGGCCTCGGTCACCTCGTAGACGGCATAGGTGACGTCCTTCGAGAAGGCGATGGCGCGGTTGCCCGGGATGGTCCAGGGCGTGGTCGTCCAGATGACGATCGCGGCAGCCTCATAGGAGGGGAACAGGTGGATGTCGTCGGCCTTCTCCGGCGCCTGCAGGCCGGCCGGGTCGCCGCCATGCGTCGAGTTGCGCTCGCGATAGCCGGTGACCGGGAACTTCACGAAGATGGTCGTCGAGGTGTGGTCGTGATATTCGACCTCGGCCTCGGCCAGCGCCGTCTTCTCGACCACCGACCACATCACCGGCTTCGAGCCGCGATAGAGCAGCCCGTTGGTAGCGAATTTCATGATCTCGCGCGCGATCTGCGCCTCGGCGTCGAAGCTCATTGTCGCATAGGGGTGCGCCCAGTCGCCCTCGACGCCGAGCCGCTTGAATTCCTCGCGCTGCACGTCGAGCCAGTGCTCGGCATAGGCGCGGCATTCCTGCCGGAACGCGACCATCGCCTGCGCATCCGCGAAGTCGGGCTTCACCTTGCCCTTCTTGCGGTAGGTCTCTTCCTCGATCTTCCATTCGATCGGCAGGCCGTGGCAATCCCAGCCCGGGACATAGTTGGAGTCATGGCCGAGCGCGCCCTGCGAGCGCACCACGACGTCCTTCAGGATCTTGTTGAGCGCGTGGCCGATATGGATGTTGCCGTTGGCGTAGGGAGGGCCATCGTGCAGCACGAAGCGCGGACGGCCTGCGGCCATCTGGCGCTGGCGGCCATAGAGCCCGATCCGCGCCCATCGCGCCAGCAGGTCCGGTTCCTTCTGGGGCAGCCCGGCCCGCATCGGAAAGTCGGTCTGCGGCAGGAACAGGGTCGAGGAATAGTCGTGGCCAGCCGGGCTCGCCGCCTCGTCCACGGTTCGACCATCGCTGTTGCGGCTCGTCATGACGCGCTCCTTCGCTCGCCGCGAGGTTTAAGCGCAGCGGCAGGGCGGTGCAAGCGCGCGTTCGGCCGGTTCAGGCCCCGAGAACACGGCGCGCTGCGGCGCTGTCCGCATCCATCTGGACGATGAGCGCGTCGACGCTGTCGAATTTGAGCTCCGGCCGGAGATAGGCGTGAAAGGCGACGCGCAGTCTCTTGCCATAGAGGTCGCCCGCGAAGTCGAACACGAACACTTCGAGCCGCGGGGCGCCGTCGTCGAAGGTTGGCCGCCGGCCGAAGCTCGCCACGGCGGCATGGCGCACACCGTCGATCTCGGCGGTGACGGCGTAAATGCCGTGGGCGAGCGCGATCGTCGGATCGAGCCGCATATTGGCGGTCGGATAGCCGAGCTCGCGCCCCCGCTTGTCGCCGTGGATCACCTTCGCCTCGACCTCGAACGGGCTGCCGAGCATGTGGGCAGCCTGCTCCACGCGCCCCTGCGCCAGGGCGGCGCGGATGGCGCTGGACGATATCTGCGCGCCCTCGTCGAGCAGCGGCGGTACGATTTCCACTCGGAAACCGTGGCGCGGCCCCGCTTCCCGCAGGAAGGAGGGTGAACCGCCGCGTCCCTTGCCGAAATGAAAGTCGAAGCCGGCCACCACCATTGCGGCACCCAGTTGTCCGGCCAGGATGTCGGCGACGAAGCCCTCGGCGTCCTTTGCCGCCAGAGCCGCATCAAAGGCGAGCACCACCGCGCCGTCGAGACCGGTCTCCGCGAGGCGGGCCAGCTTGATCGGTTCGGGTGTCAGGCGGAACAGGGCTTCGCCGGGGCGGAAGAAGGCGCGCGGATGCGGCTCGAAGGTCAGCGCCAGCGCCGGCCGCCCGAGCGAGCGCGCCTGTTCGACGGCGGTGGCGATCACCGCCCGGTGGCCGCGATGCACCCCGTCGAAGTTTCCGATCGCGACGACCGGATGGGCGAGGATGGGGGGAAGGGGATCGCCGTCGCGAAGGACGGTGAAGGGAAAGCGGGAGCGGCTGGTCATGCGAGGTGCTGTCATTCGGGGTCGGCAAGCTCGCGCAGAGGCGGGGGCGCGTCAACCGCGCCGACATCTCCGCCACGCTCAGCCGGCGGGCGTCTCCTTGGGACGCGGCGGCACGGAGACCTCCGCCTCGCCGTCCAGCACCACCTTGCCGTCGACCAGCGCCTCGCAGGAAAGCCGCACGCGCCGGCCCTGCGGGTTGAGCTCGACCACTTCGACGATGATCGAGACCACGTCCCCGATCTTGACCGGGGCATGGAAGTTCAGCGTCTGCGAGCGGTAGACCGCGCCGGGCCCCGGCAGGCGGGTGCCGAGAACCGCCGAGATCAGGCTCGCCGTATAGAGGCCGTGGGCGATGCGCTGGCCGAAGCGCGTCGTCGCCGCGTACATCTCGTTGAGATGGATCGGGTTGTCGTCGCCGGACAGCTTGGCGAATCCGACCACGTCCTCGTCCATCACCGTGCGCATCAGCGTCTCGCGCTGGCCGACGGTGAGGTCCTCGAAATAGAGGACGCGGATGGCCTTCAGATTGAGCGGCGCGTTCATGGCAGTGACACCTCGCAAGGGGCGCGAGTGTGCTCATGCGTCCGTATCCGCCGCAATGCAACAAAGGTGCGAGAAAAGGTCCGTGATGCTGACTGACCCGCTGGCGCGCCGCTACCAGGCAAGGCGCGTCGTCACCGCCGTCGGCAGCGCGGGGGCGTCTTCGAACAGACGCACGAGCGCGGCCGGATCGGCCTCCTGCCCGTGGTCGAGCCCCAGTTCGAAAGCGTGGATGCCCGCGGCGACGAACAGGCAGTCGATCCCCGCGCCGTGGGCGCCGGCGATGTCCGTGCGGAGCGCGTCGCCGATGGCGATCACCCGCTGGCGCGCGACGGGCGCCCCGCGCAGCCGCTCGGAGGCTGCCAGCGCCGCGTCGTAGATCGGCGCGTGCGGCTTGCCGCAATAGACCACCGCGCCGCCGAGCGCTTCATAGGCCTCCGCGAGGGCGCCGGCGCACCAGATCAGCTCGCCGCCGCGCTCCACGACGATGTCGGGATTCGCGCAGATGAATTCGAGCCCGCGCCCGCGCGCCTGCGCCAGGGTTTCCGCGTAATGGTCCGGCGTCTCGACCGTATCGTCGAACAGGCCGGTGCAGACGATGAGATCGGCCTCCTCGAGGCCGGTGCGCGCGACCGGAAGGTCGTCATAGATGCCGAGGTCGCGATCCGGTCCCAGATGGTAGACGCGGGCATCCGTGCGCCCCCGCAGCAGGGACTTCGTGACGTCGCCGGAGGTCACGATCGCATCCCACGCGGTGCGCGGCACGCCGAATCCGTCGAGTATCGTTGCGACGCCGTCGTTGGGCCGCGGCGCGTTGGAAACCAGCACGACCGTGGCGCCCGCCTCCCGCGCCCGCGTCAGCGCCTCCCCGGCCGCCTGCGAGGCAACGGCGCCGTTGTGCAGCACCCCCCAGACATCGCAGAGGATGACGTCGTAGCGCGGCGCGAGGCGCGCGAAGGAGGCGACCGGGACGAGGGCTTCGGGAACGCGAGAGGATGTGGCCATCCGCGCGAATTGCCACGCCTTGCCGCGATGCACAAGGCCTGCACTGGCGACGGGAGAGGGCGCGGCCACGGGCGGGGTATCTCCCGACCTTTCGCGGTCGGCGCCGCCCCGGCGCGGCAGCCGCGACTAGTGCGCCTCGTCCCAGTTCGCGGCCGCGCGGGCATCCACCTTGAGCGGGACGCTGAGGTTCACAGCCGGCAGGGCTGCGTGCTCCATCACACCCGCCACGAGGGGCAGGGTGGCCTCGATCTCGTCGTCCGGCACCTCGAACACCAGTTCGTCGTGGACCTGCAGCAGCATGCGGGCCGAGAGCGTCGCCGTGGCCAGCGCCGGCTCCATCCGCACCATCGCCCGCCGGATGATGTCGGCCGCCGTGCCCTGAAGACGCGCATTGATCGCCGCCCGCTCGTTGAAGGCGCGGATCGAGGGGTTCTTGGCGTTGATGTCCGGGTAGTGGCAGCGCCGACCGAACAATGTCTCGACATAGCCGTGCTCGCGGGCAAAGGCCCGCGTCTCGTCCATATAGGCGCGGATGCCCGGGAAGCGCTCGAAATAGCGCTTGATGTAGGCCCCCGCCTCCTCGCGCGGGATCGAGAGCTGGTTGGCGAGGCCGAATGCGGAGATGCCGTAGATGATGCCGAAATTGATCGCCTTGGCACGCCGGCGCACTTCCGCGGGCATGCCGACGATCGGCACGCCGAACATCTCGGAGGCGGTCATGGCGTGGATGTCGAGCCCGTCCTGGAAGGCCTGGCGCAGCGAGGGGGTGTCGGCGATCTCGGCCAGCAGGCGCAGCTCGATCTGCGAATAGTCGGCCGAGACCAGCTTGTGGCCGGGGCTCGCCACGAAGGCCTTGCGGATCTTGCGCCCTTCCTCGGTGCGCACCGGGATGTTCTGCAGGTTCGGGTCGGAGGAGGAGAGGCGCCCCGTCGTGGTCGCCGCCAGCGCGTAGCTGGTGTGGACGCGATGCGTCTGCGGGTTCACGAAGGTCGGCAAGGCGTCGGCATAGGTCGATTTCAGCTTCTGCAGCTGGCGCCAGTCGAGGATCCGGCGGGGCAATGCGTGGCCCTGCTCGGCGAGTTCCTCCAGCACGTCGGCACCCGTGGACCAGGCGCCGGTCGGCGTCTTGCGGCCGCCCGGGATCTGCATCTTGCCGAACAGGATGTCGCCGAGCTGCTTCGGCGAGCCGGGATTGAAGCTTTCCCCGGCCATCTCGCCGATCTCGGCTTCCAGCCGCGCCATCCCTTGCGCGAACTCGCCGGAGAGGCGCGAGAGCATCTGCCGGTCGATGGAGATGCCGTGGCGCTCCATGCGGCCCAGCGTCGTCACCATCGGCCGTTCCAGCGTCTCGTAGACGGTGGCCTTGCCCTCGGCCACGAGGCGAGGCTGCAGCGCGCGCCAGAGCCGCAGCGTGACGTCGGCATCCTCGGCGGCATAGGCGGTCGCGCGGTCGATGGCGACGCGGTCGAAGGTCACCGCGGTCTTCCCCTTGCCGGCGACCTCCTCGTATTTGATCGGCGTATGCCCGAGCCAGCGGACCGACAGCGGGTCCATGCCGTGCGGCGAAGCACCGGCATCGAGCACATAGGAAATCAGCATCGTGTCATCGTACGGCCCGACATCGATGCCGTGGCGGCTCAGCACCAGCCAGTCATATTTGAGGTTCTGGCCGATCTTGAGCACGGCCGGGTCTTCCAGCAGTGGCTTCAGCGTGGCGATCGCCGCCTCGAGCGGGATCTGGCCCGGCAGCAGCCCCTCGCTGAACAGCCCGTCCCCGGCCCCGACATGCTGGAGCGGGATGTAGCAGGCCTCGTTCGGCGCGACCGCCAGCGACGCCCCGACCAGATCGGCCTGCATCGCGTCGAGCGAATTGGTTTCGGTATCGATCGCCACGATTCCGACGTCCGTCGCACGGGCGACCCACGCCCGCAGCCGCTCGAGGGTCGTCACCGTCTCATATGTCGTCCGGTCGACCGGGGTGGCGGTCGCCTCGGCGATACGGGCGGCGGCATGGGTCGCGGGTCTATATCCCGCGCTCTCTCCACGGCCGGGCGCCTGCGCGGATCCGTTCGTCTCAGTCTCGGCGCCGGCGGCCGGATTCGTGTCCTCGATCAGCTCGGCGGGATCGGCGCTGCCGCCCGCCTTCAGCCGGCGATCGGCCTCGATCGCGGCGGCCTCGACCGCATAAGTCTCGGCGACGCGGCGCGTCAGCGTGGTGAACTCCATCGCCTTCAGGAAGGCGATCAGACGCTTGCCCTCGGGCTGGACGACCGCGATGTCGTCGAGCGGCACGTCGAGCGCGACGTCGCGCTTGAGCGTGACGAGCTCGCGCGAGAGCCGGGCTTGGTCGGCGAATTCGATCAGGTTTTCCCGCCGCTTGGTCTGCTTGATCTCGGGCGCGCGGGCGAGCAGCGTGTCGAGGTCGCCATATTCGGCGAGGAGCTGCGCGGCGGTCTTGATGCCGATACCCGGCACGCCCGGCACGTTGTCGACCGAATCGCCGGCGAGCGATTGCACGTCGATCACCTTGTCCGGGCTGACGCCGAACTTCTCGAACACCTCGTCGATGCCGATCGGCTTGTCCTTCATCGGGTCGTAGAGCCGCACCCGCTCGTCGACCAGCTGCATCAGGTCCTTGTCGGAGGAGATGATGGTAACCCGCGCGCCGCGCGCCTTGGCCTCTTCGGCATAGGTCGCCATCAGATCGTCGGCCTCGTACTTGTCCTGCTCGACGCAGGCGAGGTCGAAGGCCCGGGTCGCTTCCCGAATGAGCGGGAACTGCGGGATCAGGTCCTCCGGCAGGTCCGGGCGCTGCGCCTTGTAGAGCGGGTAGATGTCCTTGCGGAAGGTCTGCTCGCTCTTGTCGAACACCACCGCGAGATGGGTCGGCGCAGGCTGGAAGCCGACATGCTCCGCGCTCGACCGCACCAGCTTCCACAGCATGTTGCAGAAGCCCGCGACCGCGCCGATGGGCAGCTTGTCGGAGGTTCGCGTGAGCGGCGGCAGGGCGTGATAGGCGCGGAAGATATAGGCCGAGCCGTCGATCAGGACGACGTGGTCGCCGGCATCAACGGGGTCGGCCTCAGGCGTGGTGACGGGCATCGCTCGCTCCGGTTCGGGCGCGCACGATGCCGAAGCCCAAGGCGGGCGGCAAGCCCGCCGTCACGCGTTCGCTATCCGGGCGGCAAGCCCGCCGTCACGTGTCAGATGTCGGGCGGCAACCCGCCGTCACGCGTTTGCTATTCGGGCGGCAAGCCCGCCGTCCGTCTCTGCCGCGCCTATTCCGCCGGCTGCAGGGCGGGCTTGCTGCGGTTTTCCAGCCGGAACATCGCCGGCCGCTCGAACAGGAAGCGCAGCCGGGTGTTGCGCACCAGCGCGTGGAAGATCAGAGGCGTCACCACCGCGACCACCGTCACGATCAGCGAGACGACGCCGATGTCCGCGATGAGCCCGGTCTTCAGCAGCACGGTGCGGGTGATCGCCATCGGCAGGAAGAAGGCGAGATAGACCACGATGGAGTTCCGCCCGGCATATTCCAGCCAGCCGAAGGCGCCGGAACGGGCCAGCAGCGCGCTGATGATGATCACCGCTACCGCACCGATGAAGCCGAGCGCGAGCGCGATGCCCGGCAGCCGCGCATAACCCTCGAACACCAGCCAGCCGTTCACCGCGCCCCAAACCGCGAGAAAGGCGAGGCCCAGCACCGGCGCGTTCTGCGCCCGCGCCGCGAAGCGGAAGGCGAAGGGGGCGAAGGCGTAGCCGGCGTAGAAATAGACGAAGCGCTCGCAGAATTCGTCGATCACCGTCCAGCCGGTCTCGACGGTCGCCATCTCGAGGCCGGCGCCGATCACCAGCATGACCCAGATCGGGACATTGCGGGTGAGCTTCACCACCACGAAGAAGATCGGCAGCAGGTAGATGAACCACAGCGTCCCGAACGGCTCGATATAGGCGAGGAAATACTGCCCGACGACGCCGAGCACGCCATGTTCGGCGGCCAGCCCCGGCGCCTTGAAGGCGAACTGGATCGTCACCCAGATCACGTAGAAATAGGCGAAATGCACCACCTTGCGGTCGAGATAGGTGCGCCAGTCGCGGTCGATCACCCGCGAGAGGAAAAGTCCCGAGATCAGGAAGAAGTCCGGCATCCGGAACGGGCGGGCGAACTCGACGACATAGCCCATGAAGCCGGTCGCCTCCGCCGCCTCCTGCGTGCCGAGCGTCGAGTGCATCATCACCACGAAGACGATGCAGAAGCCCTTGGCCATGTCGACCCAGTCGACGCGCGGGGCCGAAGGCGTGCTGACATGGGGTGCCGGCATGGTCGACTTTCCCGATATCTGTCCCGGAATGGGGCGGTTGCGGTGTATTTACCGAAGGTCACCGCAATCAGCATGCCATGGTCGCGTAAGCCGATCCTTGACGCGATCGCCGAAACCTCGTCTTGCATCGGCGCTGCCGAGGTCACGAGATCGCGATGCCCCGCTACAAGCTCACCATCGAATATGACGGCACGCCCTTCGTCGGCTGGCAGTTCCAGGCCGAGGGTCGGTCCGTGCAGGGCGTGCTCTCGGATGCGGTGTTCGCGCTGTCCGGCGAGCGGGTGCAGGTGCAGGGCGCCGGCCGCACCGATGCCGGCGTCCACGCCACCGGACAGGTCGGCCATGTCGATCTGGCCAAGGAATGGCGGGCCGACACGGTGCGCGACGCGCTGAACGCGCATCTTCGGCCCCATCCCGTTGCCGTGCTGGCGGCCGAGCGGGTGGCGGACGATTTCCACGCCCGCTTCTCGGCGACCGGTCGGCGGTATTTCTACCGCATCATCGGCCGGCGCGCCGATCTCGTGCTCGACCGCGACCGCGCCTGGAAGGTGCCGAAGCCGCTTGATGCGGCGGCGATGCACCGTGGCGCGCAATATCTGGTCGGGCGGCACGACTTCACCACCTTCCGCGCCGCCGAATGCCAGGCGAATTCACCGGTGAAGACGCTGGACCGGCTCGACGTCGAGTCCCTTGGCGACGAGGTGCGCGTGCACGCCGCCGCGCGCTCCTTCCTGCACCATCAGGTGCGCTCGATGGTCGGCTCGCTGGTCAAGGTCGGCCAGGGGGCGTGGCAGCCGGAGGATGTGCGCGCCGCGCTGGAGGCGAGGGACCGCACCCGCTGCGGCCCGATGGCGCCGTCCGCGGGGCTGTATCTCGCGGAGGTAAGCTATCCCTAGCCGCGTCATCCTCCCTGCGCGCGAGGCACTTTCAATGTAACAGCTTGCGCGTCCCGATCGTCGATGGCGTCGTGGCAGGTGTAGATATCGAAATCCAGCCGCAAGCCCCGTGCCCCGATCGCCGCGAGCACCTCGGGCTCGATCGCGATGCCCTCATTGCCGTGCTTCAGCATCAGGCCGACGAACAGATGCCCATGGTAACGTCGTGATAGGTCCCTCCAGACGTCGAGATCGGTACTCGCAAGCGAAAAGAGCGACGATATCGGCTTGTCGAGATCACCGGGTACTTTGCGGCCGATATGGAAGTGCCACATACCGGTACGCGCGATCATCTCCGTGCCGTTGGGGAGGAACCAGATTTCGCCTTTGCGGACGCCCTTGGTTGGCCGCAGGCCGATTGCGGTCGATACCGCCTCGGGGTCGAGGTCATCGCCCGAAAAACGCAAGGTGACCGCGGATTCATGCACCTTGGCCATGGCCCGACAGTCACACCCGCGCCAGCGCCTCGAGGAACCGCACCGGCTCGCCCCGTGACGGGCCGGTGAGTTCGCCTTCCCACATCACGCGGCTGCCGCGCACGATCGTTCCCACCGGCCAGCCGTTGACCTCGACGCCGTCATAGGGCGTCCAGCCGGCCTTGGAGGCGATCCACTCGTTGCGGATGGTCTCGCGCCGCTTGAGGTCGACCACGGTGAAGTCGGCGTCATAGCCGACCGCGATGCGGCCCTTGCCGGCGATGTCGAAGATGCGCGCCGGGCCGGCGCTGGAGAGATCCACGAAGCGTGCCAGCGACAGGCGGCCGGCCGCCACATGGTCGAGCATGATCGGCACCAGCGTCTGCACGCCGGTCATGCCGGAGGGGCTGTCGGGATAGGGCTTCTGCTTCTCGGCCAGCGTGTGCGGGGCGTGGTCGGAGCCCAGCACGTCGACGATGCCCTCGGCTAGAGCCGCCCACAGCGCCGCCTTGTGGCGGGCGTCACGCACGGGCGGGTTCATCTGCACCAGCGAGCCGTGCGTGCCGTACCAGCTCGCATCCAGGGTCAGGTGATGCGGCGTCACCTCCACCGTCGCCACGTCCTTGTGATGGCGCAGATACTCCATCTCCTCGGCCGAGGTGACGTGCAGCACGTGGACGCGCTTGCCCTCTTCCTCGGCGAGCGACACCAGCCGGCGCGTCGCGGTCAGCGCGGCGATCTCGTCGCGCCACACCGGGTGCGAGGACGCATCGCCCGGCACGCGCAGGCCCTTGCGATCGTTGAGGCGCGGCTCATCCTCGCAATGGAAGGCGGCGCGCCGGGAGATCACCTTGAGGATCGCCCGCACGCCCGGATCGTCCGCCACCAGCAGCGAGCCGGTGGAGGAACCGATGAACACCTTGATGCCGGCCGCGCCCGGCAGGCGCTCCAGTTCCGGCAGCTCGGCGACGTTCTCATGGGTGCCGCCGACGAAGAAGGCGAAGTCGCAATGCATCCGGTTGCGAGCGCGGGCCACCTTGTCGGCCAGCGCCGCCTCGGACGTGGTGAGCGGATTGGTGTTCGGCATCTCGAACACCGCCGTCACCCCGCCCATGACGGCGGCGCGCGCGCCCGATTCGAGGTCTTCCTTGTGCTCCAGCCCCGGCTCGCGGAAATGCACCTGCGTGTCGATCACGCCGGGCAGGATGTGGAGGCCGGCGGCGTCGATGGTCTCGCCGGCCTGCGCGGGCGAGAACGAACCGATCCCGGCGATCTTGCCGTTGCGCACGCCGATGTCGCGCACGCCGGCGCCATCCTGGTTCACCACCGTGCCGCCCTTGAGGATCAGGTCGAAGGTTTCAGTGGGAGAGGCGGTCATGGCGTTCCTCGCGACGGCTGAAAGCTGAGGGCAATGGCGGATCACCGGCCGCCTGCGCCTTGCAGGCGGGCCATGGGCGCTTTACGTCTCGGCACGCGGGCTGGCAAGGACGCGCGTGATGCCGATTGCGATTCTCGAAAGCCGCGCCGTGGTGCGCATCGCCGGTGCGGACGCGGCGCATTTCCTCGACAACCTGTTGACCGCGCGCACCCCGGCGCCGGGCGCGGCACGCTATGGGGCACTGCTGACGCCGCAGGGCAAGATCGTCGCCGACATGATCGTCGTCGCCACCGAGGCCGGCTTCCGGCTCGATGCGCCGAAGGCGGTCGTCGCCGACCTCATCAAGCGCCTGACGCTCTACCGCCTGCGCGCCAAGGTCGAGATCGGCACGCTGGACGACCTCGCCGTCGCCGTGGCGTGGGGCGGCGCGAGCCCGGTGGTCGACGCGCTCGCCTATGACGACCCGCGCCTGCCCGCGCTGGGGCGGCGCTTCCTGCTGCCGGCGGCGGAAGCCGCGGCGCTCGGCGCCGCGCCGGAGGCGGACTGGCAGGCGCACCGCATCGCGCTCGGCATCCCCGAGGGCGCGGCGGATTTCGTCTATGGCGACGCCTTCCCGCACGAGGCCGACATGGACCAGCTCGGCGGCATCGATTTCGACAAGGGCTGCTATGTGGGGCAGGAGATCGTCAGCCGCATGCAGCATCGCGGCACGGCCCGCACGCGGATCATCCCCTTCGCCGTGTGCGGCCCGCCGCCGCCGGAAGGCACGCCGATCCTGGCCGGCGACAAGACCATCGGCCGGGTCGGCTCGGGGGTGGACGGCCGGCTGCTCGCCACCATCCGCCTCGACCGGCTGGAGGAAGCGCGCCTCGCCGGCCACGCGGTCACCGCGGGTGAGGAGAAGCTGAGCGTGGAGCCCTTGCCCTGGGCACGCTTCCCCATCCCCGGCCTTTCCGAAGGAAGCGCGTCATGAGGCACCACGAACATCCGGACGGCGTGGTCCGCTGCGCCTGGTGCGGCACCGAGCCGCTCTACGTCGCCTATCACGACACCGAATGGGGCATGCCGGAGTTTGACGACCGGGCGCTGTTCGAGAAGCTGATCCTCGACGGCTTCCAGGCGGGGCTCGCCTGGATCACCATCTTGCGCAAGCGCGAGAACTTCCGCCGTGCTTTCGACGGCTTCGAGCCGGAGGTGATCGCGTCATACGGCCCCGCCAAGGTCGAGGCGCTGATGCAGGACGCCGGCATCGTGCGCAACCGCGCCAAGATCGAGGCGACGGTGCGCTCGGCGCGCGCCTATCTCGACATCATGGAGAAGGGGCCGGGCTTTTCTGCGCTACTATGGGGCATCAATGGCGGCGCCGTGCGCGACAACCGCCTCGGTCCGGGCGATCCGTCGCCGACGACCTCGCCCGAAGCGATGGCGATGTCGAAGGAGCTGAAGAAGCGCGGCTTCAATTTCGTCGGCCCGACCATCGTCTACGCCTTCATGCAGGCCGTCGGCATGGTCGACGACCATCGCGTCGCCTGCCATCGCCACGGGCTGTTTGCCGGCGAGCGCCGTAAGGACGGATGATGTCGCCCGCTCCCGAGGCCCCCGGTCCCGCGGGCGCGGCGGCGACCGTCCGCACGGCGAAAGCGCCGCGCGCCTGGCAGCGCATGCTGTCCGGGCGCCGGCTCGACCTGCTCGATCCGTCCCCGCTCGACATCGAGATCGAGGACATCGCCCACGGGCTCGCCCGCGTCGCCCGCTGGAACGGGCAGACGCATGGCACCAACATCTTCTCGGTGGCCCAGCATTCGGTGCTGGTCGAGGCGCTGGCGCGCCGGCAGGCGCCCAATATCGACACGACATGGCGGCTCGCCGTGCTGCTGCACGATGCCCCCGAATATGTCATCGGCGACATGATCAGCCCGTTCAAGGCGGTTCTCGGGGGAGACTACAAGGTGGTGGAGGCGCGTCTCCTCGCCGCCATCAGCCGCCGCTTCGGGCTGCCGGCGAAATGGCCGGACGTGCTCATCCGCATCGTTAAGGCGGCCGACCGTGCCGGCGCCTTCCTCGAGGCGACGCGGCTCGCCGGTTTCGAACTGGCCGAGGCGCGCCGTTTTTTCGGACGCCCCTTTCCGCTCGATCCGGCGGCCGAGCGGGATTATCTTGTCCCGTGGAGCGCCGATGAGGCGACGTCGCGTTTCCTCGCGCGCTTCAACGAACTGGTGCGGCCATGATCCATGTCTGCCCGCTGTCGCGCCTCTCCGAGACGGTCGCCCGGACCGGCGCCCGCCATGTGCTGAGCGTGATCAACGCCGGCACGCCGGTGGTCCGTCCGGCCGGAATCGCCCCCGGCGACCACCTGTTCCTCGGCTTCAACGACATCGTCGAGCCGCAGCCCGGCCTGATCCACCCGGCCGAGGAGCATATGCGGGCGCTGCTCGAATTCGTGCGGCGCTGGCCACGCGAGGCGGCACTCGTCGTGCACTGTTATGCCGGCATCAGCCGCTCCACCGCGAGCGCCTTCATCGCCGCCTGTGCGCTGGATCCGAGGCGCGATGAAACGGAAATCGCCGCGCGGCTGCGCGCGGCCTCCCCGAGCGCGACGCCCAATGCCCGGCTGGTCGCGCTGGGCGATGCCGCGCTCGGCCGGGGCGGACGCATGAGCGCGGCCATCGCCGCCATCGGCCGGGGGGCGGATGCCTTCGAGGGCGAGCCTTTCGCCCTGGCGATCGACTGAACGTGGCGGGCCGGGTGCGATGAACCGCCCGTACAGCTTCCGTACATCTTCATTCTTCTAGGTCCACGCCGCCCCCCAGCCACAGAGGAAGATCGTCCGCGATCACTGCGTGTTCCGATGCACAAGACCATCGCCATTTCGGCTCTCGGCGGCCTGCTGCTGGCCGCCACCATCCCTTCCGCCGGGGCGGCGGAAAATTCCGCTCAGATCAAGCGCGGCGAATACCTCGCCGGCATCATGGACTGCGGCGGCTGCCACACGCCCGGCGTGTTTCTCGGCAAGCCCGACATGGCGCGCCGGTTCGCCGGCTCGGAAGTCGGCTTCCAGATCCCCGGTCTCGGCATCTTCTATCCGCCGAACCTGACCTCGGACAAGGATACCGGCCTCGGCAACTGGAGCGAGGCCGACATCGTCAAGGCGGTCACCAAGGGCGAACGCCCCGACGGGCGGGTCCTCGCCCCGGCGATGCCCTACCACGCCTATTCCAGCCTCAACGCCGCCGACGCCAAGGCGCTGGCCGGATATCTCAAGAGCCTCAAGCCGATCGTCAATCAGGTGCCGGCACCGGTGGGCCCGAGCGGCAAGGCCAGCGCGCCCTACCTCACCGTCGTCGCGCCATGAGCGCGCGACCGCCCCGCAGCGCGGGGCGGTCTGCCGGGCCGGCGGCGGCACGGCATCCGCGCTGCATCGGATTTGGTGATGATATCCGTCATGCTATTTCATTTCCGATGCGATGCGCGGGCGGCTAGCGTACGAGTCCCGCGCCGCCGCGGCAGGCCGGGGTCTGGAGAGTTTCGATGAGCCCCGTTGCCTCCCCGCGCCCGAGCTTCGCCGCCCGCGCGCCCCTCTTCGTGGTGCTGTGCGGCTGCCTCATCGCCATGCTCACCTTCGGGCCGCGCGCCTCGACCGGCATCTTCCTGCTGCCGATGACGCATGAATTCGGCTGGGGACGCGATACGTTCGGCCTCGCCATCGCCATCCAGAACCTGCTCTGGGGCCTCGGTACGCCCTTTGCCGGCGCGGTGGCGGACCGCTTCGGCGTGGTGCGGGTGCTGTGGTTCGGGGCGGCCCTTTATGCCGGCGGCCTCGCGCTGATGGCCTATGCCGCCACGCCGGGGATGCTGCATCTGAGCGCCGGCGTGCTGGTCGGCTTCGGGCTGTCCGGCTGCTCGTTCAACATCGTGCTGGCCGCCTTCGGCAAGCTGCTGCCCGATCGCTGGCGCCCGCTGGCCTTCGGCGCCGGCACCGCGGCCGGCTCCTTCGGCCAGTTCCTGTTCCCGCCGCTGGCGGCGGGGCTGATCGGGACGGTGGGCTGGCAGGAGACGCTGGTCATCTTTGCCGTCACCATGCTGCTGATCATGCCGGTGGCGTTCGCGCTGGCCACGCCGGGCGCCGCCAGCGCGAATGCCGGCGGCCCGCAGCAGTCCATCCGCGCGGCGCTGGGCGAGGCCTTCCGGCATCCGAGCTATGTCTTTCTCGTGCTGGGCTTCTTCACCTGCGGCTTCCAGCTCGCCTTCGTCACCACGCATCTGCCGGCCTATCTCGCCGACAAGGGCCTGTCGGTGACGATCGGCGGCTGGACGCTGGCCACCATCGGCCTCGCCAACATGGTCGGATCGCTCACCTCGGGCTGGCTGTCGAGCCGCATGTCCAAGCGCTGGCTGCTGGCGATCATCTATTTCGCGCGCGGCGTGGCGATCGCCGCCTTCGTGCTTTTGCCGGCGAGTCCCGCCAGTGCCATCGGCTTCGGCGTCGCCATCGGCCTGCTGTGGCTGTCCACGGTGCCCCCGACCTCGGGCCTCGTCATGCTGATGTTCGGCACGCGCTACCTCGCCATGCTCTACGGTTTCGCCTTCTTCAGCCATCAGGTCGGCGGCTTCCTGGGCGTGTGGCTGGGCGGGCTGCTCTACGAGCGGCTCGGCTCCTACGACCTCGTCTGGTGGTTCTCGGTCGCGCTGTCCTTCGCCTCGGCCGCGATCAACCTGCCGATCGTCGAGCGGCCGGTCGCCCGGCCGGAGGCGGCGGCGCAGCCGGCGTGACGATCCTGCCGGCCTTTGCGCTCTGTTAACCAAAAATGCCGCAGATTTGCCGGGCTGTGGCCGGATTGGCGTTGCGGGTGCGACACAGGGCGCGGGGAACGCGGGCGTTTGGCCGGCGCAACCGGCCCCGCGCCTTGACAAGGCCCCCGTTTCGCAGCGCATCGTGAACGCTCTGTTACAGCTCCGGATGGATTGCGCCTATGCGCCGTAGCTTTGCCCTTCTCGTAGCCGCCTTCGCCGCCGCGCCGACCCTGGCGAGTGCGGATTCGATGGATGCCGAAGCCGCGCGCAGCTTCGTGGTCGGCCGCACCTTTTCCTACAGCTGCTACGAAGGCACCGTCGGTTCCGGGCGGGTGCTGGCGGACGGGTCCGTCGCCGGCACCATCCGCGTCCGTGGCCAGGGCTCTGCCCGCTATGTCGAGCTCCCGGCCGGCACGCTGAAGGCGAAGGGCGCCTCCATCTGCGCCCAGCTCCGCGGCGTTGCCTTCCAGCCCTGTTTCGAGCTCGACAAGATCAGCGACACCAGCTTCCGCGGCAATATCGCCGGCTTCGATCGCATGTGGTGCGAGTTCAACCGGGGCGGTTCGGGCCGCAGCGCTCTGGTGACGCGTCGCAAGACCGGCGCCACCGCCGAGGTTCAGGCGCGCAACTGATCGACCGCGGGGGCGCTCACGCGGCGAGCGTGCGCCCCTCGATGAAGTCGCGGCGCTTCGCCAGCTCGCGCCCGATATGCTCCATGAACGCCCGCACGCGCGCCGTGCCGCGCAGGTCGGGATGGGTGAGCAGCCAGAGGCCGGCATTGATGTCTTCCTCGGGCTCGGTCAGGCGCACCAGCCCCGGCGTGGCGCTGCCGATGAAGCACGGCAGCAGCGCCAGCCCCGCCCCCGCCTGGGCCGCTTCCGCCAGCCCCATCACCGTATCGACGCGGTACATGATCCGCTCCTCGCCGACATGGTCGTGCAGCCACGCCGCCGGGGGCAGGTTGGCGAGGTTGTCGGCAAAGCCCACCCAATGGAAATCGCGCGCCCGGGCATGGTCGTAGCCGTCGGGGCCAACCATCTCCGGCCGGCTGTAGACCGCCCAGCGGATGCTCGCGGTCCGCCGTCCGATCAGCGTCTCGGGCGGGTGCTGCGTCGCCCGGACCGCGACGTCGGCATCGCGCTTCGAGAGGTTGAGCGAGGCATTGGAGACGATGATCTCCAGCCGGATGTCGGGATAGGCCTTGCGGAAATCGACCAGCAGCGGCGTCAGCAGGTGCATCAGCAGCGTGTCGTTGGTGGTCACCCTCAGGTCGCCGGAGGGGCGCAGGTCCTGCCCGGTGATGCGCCGCTCCAGCGTGACGATCTCCTCCGCCATGCGCTCGGCGACGCGCACCATCTCCTCGCCGGCCGCGGTCGGGGCGTAGCCGGTGCGGGCGCGCTCGAACAGCCGGGTGCCGAGCGCCTCTTCCAGAGAACCGAGGCGCCGGAAGATGGTGGAGTGGTTGACGCCGAGCGTTTCCGCCGCCCCCGCGAGCGAGTGCGCCTCGGCGATGGCCTTCACCAGCCGGAAGTCGTCCCAGGCGATCATGTTGTTGCATCCGTGCAAATCAATAGCGGCAAATCAGAGTATGGCTTTGCGTTATTGTCAACGCTAGCTTCGCGCCAGTCCTGAACCACGGCTGACCCTCACGGAGGCTCGCATGATCGACACCCGCACCGCTCCCTACGGCATCTTCCTCCTCCGCGTCGCGCTGGGCGCGATGTGGATCTCGCACGCTCTGCTCAAATATCTCGTCTTCACCATTCCGGGCTTCGCCGGCTTCCTCGGCAGCATCGGCATGCCGGAAGCGCTGGCCTGGCCGGTCTTCCTCGCCGAACTCATCGGCGGCATCCTCATCGTGCTCGGCGTCTATGCTCGGCATGTGGCGCTGCTGCTCATCCCGGTGATGGCCGCGGCCACGACGGTGCACATCCCGAACGGCTGGCTGTTCTCGGCGGCCGGCGGCGGCTGGGAATACCCGGTGTTCCTGATCGTGGCGTCCTTCGCCCTCTGGCTGCTCGGCGACGGTGCCTTCGCGCTGCGCTCCCGCCCGCTTCTCTTCGCCGGCAAGCCCGCGACGGCCTGAAAAAGTTCCCGGTCGACATGATGAGGGGCGGCTCGCGGCCGCCCCTTCCGCCGTTTCAGGACGGTTCCGCCGCATCCTCGCGACGGCGCAGCAGCAGGTTCTGGTAGAGCCAGCCGATCCCCACCAGCACCAGCCCGAGGCCGATGAAGGAGAGCGCGCGCAGCGCGCCCGTCAGGTCGGCCATGTCCCAGAGAAACACCTTGGCGATGGTCAGCAGCACGATGACCGCCGAGGCCAGCCGCAGGTCTCCCGAGCGCATCACCAGCCCGGCGACCAGCAGCGCGATGCCGAAGCCCAGCCACACCGCCGAATAGGCATAGAGTTCGGTATCGCCGAGCGTGAAGGCATCGAGGGACTCGCCGACGAACAGGCGGCGGACCTGAAGCGTCAGATAGGCGAGCGCGAGCACCAGCGCGAGCGTGCCCGACAGGCGCCGGTGCCAGATGCCGCGCTGGCCCGCCGTGGTCACGTTGAGACCGAAGGCGAGAAGCGCCGGCAGCCCATAGCCGAGCAGCAGCAGGTTGACGAGGCGCCCGCCGACCGGATCGCCGGTGAAGGCGGGGTTGAGAGCGGTGAGCAGCACGAGCGCCAGAGCGCCGGCCGCCGCGAACATGACGAGCGAGCCGATCTGGTGGACCGGGCTTGCCCCCGCCCGCCGCAGCCGCTCGAGACCGATCGCATAGGCCAGCGCGACGCACAGATAGCCGCCGATCTCCGCGAAGTCGGCCGCCGGCGCCAGCAGGTCGCCATGCACCCAATGCCGGATTTCGGTCACCGCCAGCAGGACTGCGAACATCAGCGCGAGACTGTCATGGGTCCGCCGCGCCCAGTCGCCGCCGCCGAGCTTCCACGCCGCGAGAGCGAACGCGGCAGCCGGCACGCCATAGCCCCAGAGCAGCCAGTTGATCACCAGCCCCGGCCCGGGATCGCCGCCGGCGATGGCGGGATCCCAGACGATGCGCCCGAGCACGGAGACGCCGACCAGAGCGGACAGCGCGCGCAGGCCCGGCAGCGGCCGCAGGCTCCACACCCAGGCGATGCCGAGCGAGGCGAGCGCGAGGCCGACGGTGAGCCAGCCGCGCTCGAGCGCCATGGTCAGCCCCAGCGCCAGTGCGCCCACCGCGCCGGCCGCGAAGGCCGCGCCCGAATACATTCCCGCGATCGACTGCCGCGACAGCCGGTCGACCGCCCACATCGCCAGCAGCGCGAGCAGCAGGGCGAGAGCGGCGAAGCCGAAGCTGCGCTCGAACCCCGCCAGCCGCCAGTACCCCGCGATCAGCATGAGCAGCGGGCCGATGGTCGCGGCCGCGCTCCAGGCGAGTGCCGGCGGCAGGCGGCGCGAGCGGCGGGCGCCGATGAAGCCGGAGAGCGCGAGCAGCCCGCCAAAGCCGAGGCCGAAGCCGACGAATCCGCCGATCGCCAGGGTCGGCGGGCCGGCGACGACACCCTCCATCGCGCCCGGTGCCGCGACGGTGGTGCCGGGCGTCGGCAGCACGTCCCAGGCGGCCAGCACGAAGGCGGCGCCGAGCCCGGCGATCAGCGGGCCGGCCATCGCCGCTTCCGCCCGTGCCGCCATCGCCACGGCTGCAACGCCGAGCACCGCGAACAGGATGAGGGCCGCCGGCGCCTGCTCGCTCCTCGCCGTCAGCAGCGCGCCGAGGACGAGGGCACCGGCGATGCCGATCAGCGACAGCCAGTCCGGTCGCGCCCGGCGCGGGGCCGGCGGTCCGCGCAGCAGGCCCGGCACCAGCAGCGCACCGGTCAACGCCATCAGCGCCGCGGCCAGGAAGCCCGCCGCCGCCGAACTGCCCGGGGTCTCGGGCATGGCAATCAGCACCAGCCCCCACAACAGCGCGCCGACCGCGGCGAGGGCGGCGAGCCACGCCCAGAGCCGTACGCGGGCGAGAGCGAAGGCGGCGGCCGCGACCATGGCGACATAAACGGCGAGCCCCCAGGCGCTCGGCTCCGCGCTGGCGACAAGCAACGGCGCAACGCCGGCGCCCACCAGGCCGAGTGCGGCGAGCATGGGACCGTGCAGCAGGGCGGCGAGCATGCAGCCGGCGGCGACCAGCCCGAGCAGGCCGAAGGCCAGCGGCGGCGGCAGCATGCCGTAGAGCTCATAGCCGGCATAGACCACCGCATAGGCCGTGCTGGTGCCCGCCGCGGTCAGCATGGCCGGCACGTCGGCGAAGGGCAGCCGCACACGGGTGATTCCCTCTTCCTCCCGCATCCGGTCGGACCGGCGCAGCCATTCGCCGAGGCCGAGCAGGAACAGCGCCAGCAGGCCGCCGAGCGCGAGGCGCACGCCCGGTCCGATCAGGTCGGCCTCGATGGCGTAGCGCACCAGGAAGATGCCGCCGAGCGCCAGCGCCAGCCCGCCGAGCCAGACCGTCCACAAGGCGCCGAAGCGTTCCTCGAAACCCGCAAGCGGCCGGGCGCGACCCTTTGCGGTTTCCGGCGCGGAATCGGCAGGGCCGGCGGTGGCACTGGCCGCCGGATCCGGCTCGGCGGCCTTGCGCGCGGCCATCGGCACGACCTCGCCCGGTGGGGAGGCGGCAGCGGTCGCGTCCGCTTCGGGCGCTATCCGCGATTCGGGCGCGACGGGAGTTGCGGGCGCTTCCTCTGCCCCGCGAGCGCGAACGAGGCTGCCGGTCTCCAGGGCCGCAAGCCGCAGTTCGAGGCGCTTCACGCGCCCACGCAGCCGGAAGATGAGGATCAGGGCAACGAGGAGCAGAAGACCGGACAGTCCGTCCATGACACACCGCTTTGGGCCGCGGGCAGGAATTGACGCCGGATCGGCGGTGAGGACTCGGCGGGCGGCCGGCACGCGAGCGGGTGTGGCTTGTGCCGGCCGGCGTCTGAACGCTTGATGAAGTGACCGTTCAGCACTTGGATACCGATCGAAACGGTGGGAGGGGCTTCACCCGCCCGTCATCGCCGGCATCGGCATATGTCGTTGAGAACATGCACGACGCCGGTTCGGCGTAGGTGCCGGGCGCGGGCCTCATCGGCCCTCGCCAGGCACGCGATCGCCGCTTCTCGTCAGGAGAAATCCGGGCAGGCGGGTCGCCCGTGCGGCCAATGCACCCGGCGCGGCCGGCCAATCCGCCGGGAAAAACGCGCCGGTCCCCTGCTGCGCAGCAGGCCGGCGCGTCGGGTGTCAGCCCGTGCGGTCAGCCACCACCGGGCTTGCCGGTGGCCGGGGGGGTGATCTCCGCGCTCGCCTTCTGCGCCTCGTCGAGGCCGACGGCGATCTTGCGCTGGATCTTGGCCAGATCATCCGGCTCGGGATTCTGGTCCCGGGCGTGGTTCCACTGGAATTGTGCCTCGAGCTTGCGCCCGACCTTCCAGTAGGCGTCGCCGAGATGGTCGTTGATCACCGATTCCTCGGGTTTCAGCTCGACCGCACGCTCGAGCTCCCGCACGGCATCGTCATAATGGCCGGTGCGGTAATAGGCCCAGCCGAGGCTGTCGATGAAATAGCCGTCGTCCGGCCGGAGGGTGACCGCCTTGCGGATCATCTCCATGCCGTCGTCGAGGTTGATGCCCTGGTCGATCCAGCTGTAGCCGAGATAGTTGAGCACATGCGGCTGGTCGGGCTTCAGTTCGAGCGCCTTCTTGAGGTCGGCCTCGGATTTCGCCCATTCCTTGGTCCGCTCATAGGCGGTGCCGCGGAAATAGTAGAGCGTCCAGTTGGCCGCGGTCGGCGCCTGAAGCTGGTCGATGGCGCGGGTATAGGTGGCGGCGGCGTCGGCATATTCCTGCTTGGACCGCTGCACGTCGCCGAGCGCGGTGATCGCCCGCAGATCCTTGGGGTTCTTCTCGATGACCGCCTTCAGCACGGCCTTGGCCTCGTCGGACCGGCTGGCTGCATCGAGGTTCATCGCCCGCTGGATGTCGGCGGCCGACTTGAGCGGCGAGGAATCCGGCACCTGCACGAGCACGGCGATGGCCTCGTCGTGCTTCTTCATGTTTTCGAGCAGGTCGGCGAGCGTGATGTCGATCAGCGCGTGCGAGGGGTCGAGCCAGCGGGCGAGCTGGAGATAGATCAGCGCCAGATCCTCGCCGCCCTGGCGGCCGAGCTCGGCGCCGAGCCCATAGAGGATTTCCGCCGCGCCCTGCGCCGGGGTCCGCACCAGCGGCTGCAGCGTCCCGCCCGATTCGAGCGTCGCGACCGACTGCTCGACCAGCGGATTGTTCGGCAGGACCTTGTCGAAGCTCTCGTAGGTGGCCAGCGCGAGCTTCTTGTCGCCGCTGCGCGAGGCCCAGCGGGCATAGGCATCGACGACCCGCAGCGTGCGCGAATCGATCTTCAACGCCTCTTCCAGCCGACGGCCGGCGGCCTTACGCTGGCCTGCGGCGTCGAGGATCAGGCCCGCATGCAGGTCCTTGAAGCCGGCGTACCAGTCGGGGCCCTGCAGCGAATCGATGCCGTCGACCGCGCCTTTGGTGTTGTCGGAGCCGAACTGGCTCCAGCCGATCATGATCGCCGCGGCGAGATTGCCCACCGCGCCCTGGCCGGCCACGCGCAGGTTGCGCCGTGCCGTGGCGTACTGCTTCTGCCGCAGAGCCTGGACGCCCAGGACCAGGCGGGCGAGCCGATGGTCGGGCGCGATCTTGACGATGCGCTCGGCGAGATCGGCGGCCTCGTCCACCGAGCCCTCCGACAGCACGGTGAGGAAGGCCGGTTCGAGAATGGCGCCGTTGCGCGGGAAGATCCGCACCAGCGCGCGGTAGTAGGTCGCCGCGGCGACATTGTCGCGCTCGGAGGTGGCGAAATGCGCCGCCAGATAGTTGCCGGCGGGCGAGACGGTCGCCAGACGGCCGGAAACGGGCGAGGGGGGAGCGGCGGCGGAGGGCAGCTGGGCGAAGGCGGGCGCGGAGCCGGTGACCGCCACAACCGCGGCCAGCAGGGCCGCAGCGGGCCGGATCGACATGCGTCGGAACGTCAAGTTGGAAACCTCCACCGGCAATGCCGAACGGGCCCCCATGCCCGACTGGCAGATTGATCCGTTTTGTTCGCGCCTGCAAGGACGCGCCCGCTGATTGTTCCGCCGGCCCCGGGTGACCACGGCCCGCCTGCCCGCATCCGCGACCGGCGCGCCGCCGTCTCGGCGCCGATCCGGGGTGTTGTTGCACGGCTTCGGGGCCGCGGCAGGGCAAGGATGCGGCGGATTCGTCGCGGCTTGCCAGCAGCGGCCGGTCCCCGCATAAGACCTTCCATGCCTCCAGCACAAGAGAACGACCCGCGCTCCCGCATTGTTGATCCGGCTGGCGCGCGCGGGCGCCTGTCGGAGCGGGCGCCGGCCAAGGTCAATCTCACGCTGCGGGTGCTCGGCCGCCGCGACGACGGTTACCACGCGCTCGCCAGCCTCGTCGCCTTCGCCGGCACGGGCGATCGCCTGCACCTCTTCCCCGACGCCCCGCCGGGGCTCGACATCGAGGGCGCCCGCGCGGCCGATGCCGGCCCGGCCGAGGCCAATCTCGTGCTGCGCGCAGCGGCCGCTCTCGCCGCGAGGGTGCCGGGCCTGAGAGGCGGGCGGTTCCATCTGATCAAGCGTTTGCCCGTTTCCGCCGGTCTTGGCGGCGGCTCGTCGGATGCGGCGGCGGCGCTGCGCCTGCTGGCGCGGCTCAACGGGCTTGCGCTCGATGATCCGCGCCTCGGGGCGGCGGCGCTGGAGACCGGCTCGGATGTGCCGGCCTGCCTGTTCGGCCGGGCCTGCCTGATGTCAGGACGCGGGGAGGCGGTGGAGGGCGTCCGCATCGCGCCGCTCGCCGCGGTGCTGCTCAACCCCGGCATTCCCGTGGCGACCGCCCATGTCTTCCACGCCCTGGCGCTGCGGCCCGGCGAGTTCCACGCCGGCGTCTCGCACCCCGCGAACACGGAACTGGCGCTCGACCGCACGGCGCTGCTCGATCTCCTGCGCCATCTGCCGAACGATCTCGAGCCGGTCGCCCGCCGCATGACACCGGTGCTGGAGGAGGCTGCCCGCGCGCTGGCCGTCACCCCCGGCGTGCGGCTGGTGCGCATGTCCGGCTCGGGTGCGACAATGTTCGCCCTCTATGATGATTGCCGGGCCGCGGCTGGCGCTGCCAAATGGCTCGCCAACGCCCACCCCCATTGGTGGGTCCGCCCCACGGTTCTCAGATGACAACGCCGATCGTCTTCATCATGGCCGCCCTCGCGGAGATCGCCGGCTGCTTCGCCTTCTGGATGGTGGTGCGCAACGGTGCATCGACCCTCTGGCTCGCCCCCGGCGCGGTCAGCCTCGTCATCTTCGGCGCGCTGCTGACGCTGGTCGAGACCGATGCGGCGGGGCGGGCCTTCGCCGCCTATGGCGGGGTCTATGTCGCGGCGTCGCTGTGCTGGCTGTGGGCCGTGGAGGGCTTCCGCCCCGACCGCTGGGATCTCGCCGGCGGCGCCATCTGCCTCGTCGGCGCCGCAGTGGTGGTGTTCGGGCCGCGCGCCGGCTGATCGCCCGAAAGGGCTTTACCGCGCCCGCGCCACGCAGAAATCGACCACGTCCAGCAGCGCCTGCTTGGCGGGGCTGTCGGCGAACAGGCCGAGCGCGTCCTTGGCGATGGCGCCGTAGTGGCGGGCGCGGTCGACCGTGTCGGCGAGCGCGCGGTGATGGGCGAGCAGGTCCATCGCGCGCTCGAGGTCGCCCTCGCCGATCTCGCCCTTCTCGAGACAGCGGCGCCAGAAGCCGCGTTCCTCCTCGTTGCCGCGCCGGAAGGCGAGCACGATCGGCAGCGTGATCTTGCCCTCGCGGAAATCGTCGCCGACATTCTTGCCAAGCTTGGCGCGCGAGCCGCCATAGTCGAGCGCGTCGTCGACCAGCTGGAAGGCGATGCCGAGATTCATGCCGTAGCTGCGGCAGGCCGTGTGCGCGACCTTGTCGCGCTCGGCGATCACCGGCCCGACCTCGCAGGCGGCGGCGAAAAGCTCCGCCGTCTTGCCGCGGATCACGGCGAGATATTCGTCCTCGGTTGTCGCGGTGTTCTTGGCGGCGGCGAGCTGGGCGACTTCACCCTCGGCGATCACCACCGCGGCGGTCGAGAGGATGTCGAGCGCGCGCATGTTGCCGACCTCGACCATCATGCGGAAGGCCTGGCCGAGCAGGAAGTCGCCCACCAGCACGCTCGCCTCGTTGCCCCACAGCATGCGGGCGGCGAGCTTGCCCCGGCGCATCTCGCTGGCATCCACCACGTCGTCATGCAGCAGCGTCGCTGTGTGCATGAACTCGACCGAGGCGGCGAGCCGGATGTGGCCGTCGCCGCGATAGCCCGACAACGCCGCGGTCGCGAGCGTCAGCATCGGGCGCAGCCGCTTGCCGCCCGAGGAGATGAGGTGTGTCGCCACCTCCGGAATCATCGCCACATCCGAGCCGGTTCGGCTGAGGATGAGCGCGTTCACCCGCTCCATGTCGGCCTTCACGAGATCGACGATGCCCTCGATCGAGGGTTCGAGAAGCGGGTCGAAAGGCAGGATGACGGCCACGGAACATTTTCCAACGCTTGCCGGCGCACCATAGAAAGGACGATGCCGCCACTTCAAGAGGGTCACGCGCGACGATGCGTCCAAGACGTGCGCCTTTCGTCTCGCCTGCCACGTGCACCCGTGCGAGGATGCAAAAATGCGTGAACTGATGCGGACCAATGATCTGGTGCTGATTTCCGCCGTCGAGGCGCTGCTTCAGGCCGCCGGCATCGGCCATTATGTCGCCGACAGCCACATGAGCGCCCTCGAAGGCTCGATCGGCCTCCTGCCGCGGCGGCTGCTGGTGGAGGACGACGAGCATGTCCGGGCCCGCCGGCTGCTGGCCGAGGCGGGGTTGCGGCATGTCCTCGTCGACTGACGCCGCGACGGGGGGCAACGGTTCGGCCCTCCTGCCCGCGTCGAACGGCCCCGATCTGACCGACGACGCCTTCCTCGGTGGCCGGCTGCGGCTGAACCAGCCGGCGCGCGGCCACCGGGCCGGCCATGACGCCATGCTTCTGGCGGCCGCCGCGCCAGGCGATGCCCGCCGGGCGGTGGATCTCGGCGCCGGGGTCGGCGCCGCCGGGCTCGCCCTTGCCGTGCGGGTGCCGGCGGTATCGGTCAGCCTGGTCGAGATCGATCCGGTCATCGCCGCCATCGCCGCCGGAAATGCGCGCCGGCAGGGGCTCGAGGCGCGGGTCGAGGTCGTCGTCGCCGATGTCGCGACGCTGGCGCGGCCGGGCGGTCCGCCCGCTCCGGCGGCGCGGAGCGCGGATCTCGTCGTGATGAATCCGCCGTTCAACGATCCCGCCCGTCACCGCACCTCACCGGATGCGGTCCGCGCCGGCGCCCATATGGCGCCCGACGAGGCGGTGGATGTCTGGATCCGGGCGGCCGAGCGGCTGCTGGAGCCGGCCGGGCGCCTCGTGCTGATCCATCGGCCCGAAGCGCTGGCGGCCCTCCTCGCCGCGCTCGACCGCCGCTTCGGCGCGGTGACGATCCGCCCCGTCCATGCCCGCCCGGACGCCGCCGCGATCCGCCTGCTGGTCGGCGCGGTGAAGGGGCGCCGGACGCCGCCCGCCGTCCTGCCGCCGCTGGTTCTGGCGGATGCCGAGGGGCGGCAGAGCGCGGCGGCGGCCCGGATTCTGCGCGATGGCGAGGCGATCTCGGGCGGGAACGCTTGAGCACGGCTGCGCCTGCGCCTATTTCTGGTCCCATGGCCGAACGCACCTTCCTCGACAGCCTCCGCCGTCGCCTCGCCCCGATCCTGCCGAAGCGCCTGCGCGCCGATGTCGCGATCGTCCCCGTGGTGCGCCTCACCGGCGCCATCGGCATGCCCTCGCCGCTGCGGCAGGGCATCACCTTCGCCGGCGTCGCGAAGGCGCTCGACCGCGCCTTCGCGGTGAAGGGCGCGAAGGCGGTCGCGCTCGTCATCAACTCGCCGGGCGGTTCGCCGGTGCAGTCGCATCTCGTCTACCGCCGGGTGCGCGCGCTGGCCGAGGAGAAGAACATCCCGGTCTTCGCTTTCATCGAGGACGTCGCCGCCTCGGGCGGCTACATGCTGGCCTGCGCGGCGGACGAGATCGTGGCGGATCCGTTCTCGATCGTCGGCTCGATCGGTGTGGTCAGCGCCGGCTTCGGCTTCGACAAGGCGATCGAGAAGCTCGGTGTCGAGCGCCGGGTCTACACCGCCGGCGAGCGCAAGGTGATGCTTGACCCGTTCCAGCCGGAGAAACCGGAGGACATCAAGCGGCTGAAGCTGCTGCAGCGCGAGATTCACGACCGGTTCGTCGATCTGGTGCGGCTGCGCCGCGGCAGTGTCCTCACCGGCCCTGAGAAAGCCTTGTTTTCCGGGGAATTCTGGGCGGCGTCGCAGGCGCTGGAGTTCGGTCTGGTCGATGCGCTCGGCGACATGCGTTCGCATTTGCGAGCGCGCTATGGCGAGGGCGTGGTGACGCCGCTGGTCGTGGCGGGCGGCGGCCTGTTCGGCCGGCGCGTGCCGGGCGTGGCGGTCGGCGCGGCGCCGGAAGCCATCGGCGCCGGCCTCGCCGACGGCCTGCTGGCGAGCGCCGAGGAGCGGGCCCTGTGGAGCCGGTTCGGCCTCTGACGCGTGCAGCGAGGCGGTCCGGTGGTGAGGAACGAGCGGGAGACGGCATGCCGCCGGTGATCATTGCGGCTCTTGGCGCGTTGGGGGCGGCGGCGCTCGTCAAGCTGCTGGCGCGGGAGTCGCGCCGCGTCAACGAGGAACTCGGCGCCCTGCGCCGTGATGCTCAGGACGAGGGTGAGCGCCCCACGCTGCACCGCGATCCGCAGACCGGCACGTTCCGGCCCCGTGCGGACGATCGGGCAAGACCCTGAATCTTACGATAAATTCACTTTCGGACCGGCGCATCGAGGCGTAACGATGAAGGGCATGAAGCCGCATCGCTAGGGGAGATCGGCGCGGATGCTGCAGCGCCCTGAGGGGAAGTGGGATAGCCTTGCCGCCTCGCGGCGTCCGCGCCGCCGCGCGTGGCGCTGGGGCGTGCTCGTGCTGCTGCTCGCCGCCGGCGGTGCCTATGCCTATCGGCACTTTGCCGCCGCCCCGGCCGCCCCTGCCTTCGAGACCGCCACCATTGCGCTGGGCACGGTGGAATCGAGCGTCAGCGCGATCGCCAATATCCAGCCGAAGACCTATGTCGACGTCGGCACCCAGGTGTCGGGGCAGCTGCGCAGCATTCCGGTCGAGGTCGGCGATCTCGTGCGGAAGGGGCAGCTGCTCGGCCAGATCGACCCGACCGTCTACCAGACCAAGGTCAATGCCGGCCGCGCCAGCCTGGACAACCTGCGCGCGCAGCTGTCGCAGGCCGAAGCCCAGCTCGATCTCGACAAGCTGCGCAACGACCGGGCGCAGCAGCTGCTGAAGAACCAGACCGGCAGCAAGGATGCCGCCGATGCCGCCGACGCCACCGCCCGCATCAGCGCCGCCAAGATCGACGCGCTGAAGGCGCAGATCAAGCAGACCCAGGCGACGCTGGACGGCGACCTCGCCAATCTCGGCTACACCCAGATCTACGCGCCGATGGACGGCACGGTCGTCAGCATCACCGCCCGCGAGGGCCAGACGCTGAACGCCAATCAGGCGGCGCCGATCATCCTGCGCATCGCCGATCTCGCCACCATGACGGTGACCGCGCAGGTCGCCGAGGGCGACATTCCCCGCATCAAGGTGGGGGCCTCGGCCTGGTTCAAGACGCTCGGCATGCCCGAGCGGCGCTGGGAAGGCACGGTCCGCCAGATCGAGCCGACACCGACCATCGTCAACGACGTCGTGCTCTACAACGTGCTGATCGACGTGCCCAACACTGACCTCCTGCTGATGACCAACATGACGGCGCAGGTGTTCTTCCGCCTCGGCGAGGCCAAGGACGTGCCGCTGGTGCCGGTGGAGGCGCTGCGGGCGGGCCGTGACGGCGGCAGCAGCGTGCGCGTGGTGGCACCCGACGGCAGCGTCGAGACCCGCACGGTGCGCATCGGCCTGTCGGACCGTTCCAAGGCGCAGGTGATCGACGGCCTCGCCGTCGGCGATCGTGTCGTCACCGTCGAGACCGCGCCGTCCGTGCCGCGCACCGGCCCTCCCGCCGGCCTCATGCCGCGCTTGCGCTGAGGCGGCGGGCATGGACGAGGCCATCCGCATCGGGGCTTCCGCGGCGCCGCCGCAGCCGACCTCCGTCCCGCCGGGGATGGCGTCGGGGAGGGGCCTGCAGCCGGTGGTGGAACTGGTCGACGTCAGCCGGCTCTATCCCAATGGCGAGAGCGTGGTGCGCGCGCTCGACCGGGTGTCGCTGACCGTCATGTCCGGCGAGTTCATTGCCATCATGGGGCAGTCGGGCTCGGGCAAGTCGACGCTGATGAACATCATCGGCTGCCTCGATCGCCCGAGCGGAGGCACTTACCGCGTCGCCGGCATCGATGTGGCGGAGCTCGATGCCGACGCCCTGGCGGATCTGCGCTCGCGCTGTTTCGGCTTCGTGTTCCAGCGCTACAACCTGCTGCCGACCCTGACCGCGGCGGAGAATGTCGAGATTCCCGCCGTCTATGCCGGCTTGCCGAAGGCGGAGCGGGCGTCGCGCGCGCATCGGCTCCTCGCTCGCCTCGGCCTCGCCGACCGCGCCGACCATCGGCCGGGCCAGCTCTCCGGCGGCCAGCAGCAGCGCGTCTCGATCGCCCGCGCGCTGATGAACGCCGCACCCGTGATCCTCGCCGACGAGCCCACCGGCGCGCTCGACAGCCATAGCGGCGAGGAGGTGCTGGCGCTGCTCGGCGAGCTCAACCGCGAGGGGCACACCGTCATCCTCATCACCCACGATCCGGCGGTGGCCGCCCATGCCCACCGGGTGGTGCGCATCCAGGACGGGGAGATCGTGTCGGACGAGCGCCGTGCGATCGATACGCCGGCGCCGGCGGAACTGCCGGCCGGCCTCCCGCCGCGCACCGGTTTCGGCCGGCTGCTGCCCGACGTCGCCGAAGCGGTGAAGATGGCGTTCGGCTCGATGGCGGCCAACCTGTTCCGCACCGCACTGACCCTGCTCGGCATCGTGATCGGGGTCGCCTCGGTCATCACCATGCTGGCGGTGGGCGACGGCGGCAAGCGCGAGGTGATGGAGCGCATCGCCGTCACCGGCACCAACCTGCTGCTGGTGCGGCCGGGCGCGCCCGGGGTGCGCAAGCTCGGCGACAACGCGACGCTGCTGGTCGAGGACGCGCAGGCGCTGCGCGAGATTCCCCATGTGCTCGGCATCGCGCCCGAGCGGACCGGCCGCTTCACCGCGCGCCAGGGAACCAACGACTACTTTGCCTTCGTCTCGGCGACCTCGCATGACTACGCGGTGGTGCGGGACTGGCCGCTGGCGCGGGGCAGCATGTTCACGGCCGCGGAAGTCGGCGCCTATGCGCCGGTCGTGGTGCTGGGCGAGACCGTCCGGCAGGCGCTGTTCCCCGACGGCTCCGACCCGATCGGGCGCTACATACTGATCAAGAACGTGCCCTATGAGGTGGTCGGCGTGCTGGCCCCGAAGGGCTCCAACGCCTTCGGCATCGATCAGGACGACCTCATTGTCATGCCGGTCACCACCGGCTTCATGCGGCTGTTCGGACGCCGCTATCTCCACCTGGTGATGGTCAAGGTCGACGATGCGGCCAATGTGCCGGCGGTGCAGGAGTCGGTGCGCCGCACGCTGACGCGGCGCCACCAGGCGGAGGATTTCCAGATCCGCGCCTCCACCCAGATCATGGAGACGGCCGCCGCCGCCCAGAACACGCTCACCCTCGTGCTCGGCTGCGTGGCGGCCATCTCGCTGCTGGTCGCCGGGATCGGGGTGATGAACATCATGCTGGTCAGCGTCACCGAGCGCACCCGCGAGATCGGCATCCGCATGGCCACGGGCGCGCGGATGAGCAACATCCTGCTGCAGTTCAACACCGAGGCGCTGGTGGTGTGCGGCGTCGGCGGCGCGGTCGGGGTGCTGCTGGGGCTCGGCACCGCGCTGGCGCTGGAGGCGGCGGGGGTTACCATCGCCCTGACGCTGCTGCCGCCGCTGCTGGCCTTCGCCTGCTCCTTCCTCACCGGCCTCGTCTTCGGCTATCTGCCCGCCCGCAAGGCTGCCGCGCTCGATCCGGTCGTCGCGCTCTCCTACGAATAGCGCCCGCCGCCGCACCCCTTGCCCCTCCGGCCGGGAACCGTTAGCCAGACGGCGGATGGGGAGACACGCCGCATGAATGTCCTTCTGCTCGGCTCGGGTGGCCGCGAGCACGCGCTCGCCTGGAAGCTGGCGCAGAGCCGCGGCCTCGGCACGCTCTATGCGCTGCCCGGCAATCCCGGCATCGCGGAGGTGGCGACGCTGGTCCCCAACGTGGCCATCGACGATCATGATTCCATCGTCACGCTGTGCGGCGCGCTGAAGATCGGCCTCGTGGTGGTCGGCCCCGAAGCGCCGCTGGTGGCCGGCATCGCCGACCGGCTGCGGGCGGAGGGCATCGCCGTGTTCGGGCCGGACCGGGTCGGCGCCCAGCTCGAGGGCTCGAAGCTCTTCACCAAGGAATTGTGCAAGGCGCACGCCATCCCCACCGCCGCCTTCGGCCGTTTCGACGATCCCGCCGCGGCCCGCGCCTTCATCGATGCGCAGGGCGCGCCGATCGTGCTCAAGGCCGACGGGCTGATGGCCGGCAAGGGCGTCATCGTCGCCATGACGCTGGGCGAGGCGCTCGCCGCGGTCGACGAGGTCTTCGCCATGGGCAGCGGCGGCACCGAGATCCTCGTCGAGGAATTTCTGGACGGCGAGGAGGTCAGCTTCTTCGCGCTGGTCGATGGCGAGACGGTGCTGTCCTTCGGCTCGGCGCAGGACCACAAGCGCGCCTTCGACGGCGATGCGGGCCCGAACACCGGCGGCATGGGCGCCTATTCGCCGGCGCCGGTCTTCACCGCCGAACTCGAGCGACAGGTGCTCTCCGAGATCGTGAAGCCCACCGCCCGCGCCCTCGCCGACGCCGGCACGCCCTATCGCGGCGTGCTGTTCGCCGGGCTGATGATCACCGCCGCCGGGCCGCGGCTGATCGAATACAATGTCCGCTTCGGCGATCCCGAATGCCAGGTGCTGATGCTGCGCCTGGAAGGCGATCTGCTGGAACTGCTGCACGCCACCGCCACCGGCACGCTGAAGGGCCATCATGTCGCGCTGCGCGACGAGGCGGCGCTCACGGTGGTCATGGCCGCGCGCGGCTATCCCGGCGACTATGCAAAGGGCACCGAAATCCGCGGCCTCGATGCCGCCGCCGCCGTCGAGGGTGTCAGCATCTTCCACGCCGGCACGCGCCGGGACGGCGAGCGCCTCGTCGCCGCCGGCGGGCGCGTGCTGAACGTCGCCGCCCACGCCGGCGATGTCGCCACCGCCCGCGCCCGCGCCTACGAGGCGATCGCCCGGATCGACTGGCCGGACGGGTTCTGCCGCAGCGACATCGCCTGGCGCGCGTTGGCACGGGAGTGATTGCGGCCCGGCAGGCCGGCCGCGGCGGGCCAGCCGGCGAAATCGGGGCCAGCGCGGGCGATTGCGCGATTCGCGGCGCCGCCGTCCCCACAAAAGCCGCGCTTTGCGGTTGAGTGAGCGCCATGGACCAGCACGCGCCGCCCGATTCCGATCACCACGCGACCCGCCCGCACCGTCCCCGCAACGCGCCGCACCGGCGCACCGTGGCGGTTGCGCTCGGCTCGGGGGGCGCCCGCGGTCTCGCCCATATCGCCGTGCTGGAGGCGCTGGACGAACTCGGCGTGCGCCCGGTCGCCATCGCCGGCGCCTCGATCGGCGCCATGATCGGCGCGCTCTATGCCGCCAACGTGCCGGCGAAGGAGCTGCGCGCCATGGCCGGCGCCATGCTGCGCAACCGGGGCGAGGTGATGCGCCGCCTGCTCACGGCGCGGGTGGGGCGCATCACCGACCTGTTCGGCGGCCTCGGCAATCCGGTGCTGGTCGATGCCGAGCGCTTCGTCGACGCCTTCCTGCCCGAGGCGGTGCCGCAGGATTTCGCCGACCTCGCCATCCCCCTCGAGATCGTCGCGACCGACTACTGGGAGCGCCGCGAGTGCGTGATCGACCAGGGGGCGCTGCGCCCGGCCATCGCCGCCTCGATGGCCATTCCTGGCCTGATGCGCCCGGTGTCGCACCAGGGCTGCGTCCTCGTCGACGGCGGCGCGGTCAACCCGCTCCCGTTCGACCTGCTGCGGACCAAGGCCGACATCGTGCTCGCCGTCGACATCACCGGCGGGCCCTCCGGCGAGCCGCGGCTCGTGCCGCGCCCGTTCGAGGCGATGTTCGCCACGCTGCAGATCATGGCCGGCAGCATCGTCGGCGAGAAGCTGAAGGCCGGCGCGCCGGATGTGCTGATCCGGCCGAATGTCGACCATATCCGGGTGCTCGACTTCTTCCGCGCCACCGCCATCCTGAAGGCCTCAGAGCCGGCCAAGGAAGAGGTGAAGCGCCAGCTCGAGGCGGTGCTGGCCTAGCGACGCGGGGCGGGCACGCGGATGCGCCGGCCGGAAGGCGATCGGCCTCACCTGCCGGGGGACAAGGGCGGGGCGAGTTCGGGGATCGGGGCCACGGCATAGACATCCACCTTCGTCAGGGCAGCCGGGGGCGGCAGCTGAGCGGGTGGCTGGATCGTGGGATCGGCTTTCGTGCCCAGAAACGCGTTCCACAAGATCGAGGACGGCGTGCAGGACGGCTTCGTGAGCTGGGTCTCGATGAAATTGGCCTGGAACAGCAGCAGTTGGATCGAGCGAAAGGCGAGGTCCCGGATCTCGGCGAACGCCGCGGCTTCATTGGTGCCCGTCGGCAGGAGGTCCGTCGACAGCAGGATGGCCGAATCCGACATGGCCTGCCGGAACGGCTTGCCCGGAAAGATCAGCCCGCTCGCCGCCTCGAGATAGGCGTCCACCGTCTCGCCGTTCACGAAGCCGTGCTGCTCGCGCAGGAGTTGCCGGTACAGGTAGAAGAAATCGGAGGTCCCCAAGACGGCGTTCTGCACGTCCGCGCCCTGCTTTCGCAGCTCCACGAACTCGTCCATGGAGCGGGCCTTCTGGTAGAAGACATAGTCGACGGACAGGCGGGCCTTGATCTCCTCGATGAGCGCCGAGCTCTTCGTCATCACCTGCTGGGTCTGGTCGATGCACTGGCGGTAATTCTCGTAATAGAAGCTCACGATGCCGATGAGGACGACCGTGAGGAACCAGTTGATGAAGGGCGAGCTGAACCACTCGGCGACGAAGCTCCGCCCCCGCTTCTGTTCCTCGCGCCGGGCATCGCGCGCCAGTTTCTCGCGGTAGCGTTCCAGCGGAGTCATGACGGCCGGCCTCGCTGCGCCGCTGTAGGGGTCGTGGGGAAAAGCGCGGTCACGGGGGCTGCCATGGCGATTCCAAAGCGATGCTAGCGTGCGCGCCGCTCGCTGAAAAAGTCCTTCAGCAGCGCCGCGGCCTCACTCTCGCCGATTCCACCGTAGATGTCGGGGCGGTGATGGCAGGTGGGCTGCGCGAAGAAGCGCACGCCGCTTTCCACCGCCCCGCCCTTGGGGTCGGCCGCGCCGTAATAGAGCCGCCGCAGCCGTGCCCAGGCGATGGCGCCCGCGCACATGGTGCAGGGCTCCAGCGTCACGTAGAGATCGCAGTCGCCGAGCCGGTCGCTGCCCAGGCGGGCCGCGCCGGCCCGGATCGCCAGCATCTCGGCATGGGCGGTGGGATCGGCCCGTTCGCGCGTGCGGTTGCCGTCGGCGGCGATCACCGCGCCGGCGCGCACCAGCACCGCGCCCACCGGCACCTCGCCGCGTTCGCCCGCCCGCGCCGCTTCCTCGAGCGCGAGCGCCATGAAGCCGGAGCGCCTCTCGCCGCTCAACGCCCGCCTCGCTTCCCCGCGCAGGACATGCTAGCACCCGCCACCATCCGTTGAGACCGATCCCATGCCCAAAAAGCCGCCGCCCCGCAAGGACCAGAACCGTGTGCCGCGCCCCCCGCGCGCGCTCACCCCTATACCCGAGCGGGAGGTGGAGCGCATCGCCAAGGTCATCGCCCGCGCCGGGCTCGGCTCGCGGCGCGAGATCGAGGAGTGGATCGCGGCCGGCCGCGTGGCGGTGAACGGCGAGGTGCTCGACAGCCCCGCGCGGAATGTCGGGCCCGAGGATGCGGTGATGGTGGATGGCGTTCCGCTGCCGGCGCGCGAGCGCACGCGGCTGTTCCTCTACCACAAGCCGAAGGGCGTGGTGACCACCAACCACGACCCGGAGGGCCGGCCGACCCTGTTCGAGATCCTGCCGGGCGGGCTGCCGCGCCTCGTCTCGGTCGGGCGGCTCGACCTCAACACCGAAGGGCTGATCCTGCTCACCAATGATGGCGGGCTGGCGCGGGTGCTGGAACTGCCGGAGACCGGCTGGCTGCGCCGCTACCGCGTGCGCGCCAAGGGCGAGATCACCCAGGACAAGCTCGACGCCCTGATCAAGGGCGTCACCGTCGACGGCATCCATTATGGGCCGATCGAGGCGCTGCTCGACCGCGTGCAGGGCGCCAATGTGTGGCTGACGCTGGCGTTGCGCGAAGGCAAGAACCGCGAGGTCCGCAACGTCCTCGCCGAGCTCGGCCTGCAGGTGAACCGGCTGATCCGCCTCTCCTACGGCCCCTTCCAGCTGGCCGAGATCGGCGAGGGCGCCGCCGAGGAGGTGCCGACCCGCGTGCTCGCCGACCAGCTCGGCCCCGAGCTCACCGCGGCGGCCGGCGCCGATTTTGCCGGTCCGCTGTTCGACCATGCCGTCGCCGAGGAGGAGGAGCGCCCGGCGCGCTCGGCTGCTCCGGCCCGCGGCCGTCGCGGCACCGAGGAGCGCCCGGCCGGCAAGCCGGCGCGCGGCGCCCGCGCGGAAGCCGCCGAGGCGCCGGCGAAAAAGCTCTCCGCCGGCATCCTGACCGACCGCAAGGGCCGCAAGTTCCTCGTCCAGCGCCTGCGCAGCGAGGAATCCGAGACGCCGCCGCCCCGCGAGGAACGCGGCGGCGAGCGCACCTACCGCGCCCGCCCGCGCCGCGACGAGGCCGGGGAAGGCGAGCGCAGCTTCCGCCCGCGCCGCGAGCGGCCCGAAGGCGAGAGCGCCGAGCGCCCCGCCCGCCGCGAGCGGCCGGAGGGCGATCGTCCGGCTCGTTCCCGCCCCGACGGTGACCGGCCCGCGCGGTCCCGTCCCGAGGGCGACCGCCCGTTCCGTTCCCGCAGCGAGGGTGACCGGCCCGCGCGGTCCCGCCCGGAAGGCGACCGCCCGTTCCGCGAGCGTCCCCGCCGTGACGAGGCCGGGGAGGGCGAGCGCAGCTTCCGCCCGCGCCGCGAGCGTCCAGAAGGCGAGAGCGCCGAGCGCCCCGCCCGCCGCGAGCGCCCCGAGGGGGATCGCCCGTTCCGCTCCCGCCCCGAGGGAGACCGCCCGGCTCTTTCGCGCCCCGACGGTGACCGCCCGTTCCGCTCCCGCAGCGAGGGCGACAGGCCCGCGCGGTCCCGTCCCGAAGGCGAGCGTTCGTTCCGCGAGCGTCCCCGCCGTGACGAGGCCGGGGAGGGCGAGCGCAGCTTCCGCCCGCGGCGCGAGCGCCCTGAAGGCGAGACCGCCGAGCGCCCCGCCCGCCGCGAGCGGACGGAGGGGGATCGCCCGTTCCGCGAGCGTCCGGCGGGAGACCGTCCGGCTCGTTCGCGCCCCGACGGCGACCGCCCGTTCCGTTCCCGCCCCGACGGCGACCGGCCCGCGCGGTCCCGCCCGGAAGGCGACCGCCCGTTCCGCGAGCGTCCCCGCCGTGACGAGGCCGGGGAGGGCGAGCGCAGCTTCCGCCCGCGCCGCGAGCGTCCCGAAGGCGAGACCTCCGAGCGCCCGCCGCGCCGCGAGCGGCCGGAGGGAGAGCGCCCCTACCGTTCCCGCAGCGGGGGCGATCGCCCGATGACCGGGCGCGCCATCAAGGACGCCCGCCGCTCCGGCAAGCCCGGGCGCTCCTTCGGCGCCGAAGCCGGCGACGAGCGCCCCGCGCGGGGCAAGTCCTCCGCCGGCAAGACCTTCGCCGGCAAGTCCTTCGCGAGCAGGCCCTCCGGCGGCAAGCCCTTCGCCAAGGGCGACGCCGGCGAACCGCGCGGCGAGCGCCCCGCGCGGGGCAAGTCGTTTGGCGGCAAGCCCGGCGGCCGTCCCGGTGGTGGCAAGCCTTCCGGCGGAAAACCCGGCGACCGTCCCGGTGGCGGCAAACCTCCGGGCGGCAAACCCTCGGGTGGACCGCGCGGCCGCCCGCCGCGGGGCTGAGCCATGCGCATCGTCGGCGGACGGCTGCGCGGGCGGGTGCTGCGCGGCCCGTCCTCGCAGGCGGTGCGCCCGACCAGCGACCGCTTGCGCGAGGCGCTGTTCAACGTCCTCGCCCATGCCTATGGCGATCCCGCCGACGGTGCAAGCGTGCTCGACCTGTTCGCCGGCACCGGCGCGCTCGGCCTCGAGGCGCTGTCGCGCGGGGCGCAGGCGGCGCTGTTCGTCGACAATTCGGCCGAGGGGCGGGCGCTGGTGCGCGCCAATATCGAGGCGCTGGGCCTTGGCGGCCAGGCGCGCCTCCTGCCGCGCGACGCGTCCCGGCTCGGCGCGGCGGCGGGGGAGGCGCCGTTCGATCTCGTCTTCTGCGATCCGCCCTATGGCCGCGACCTCGCGGGCCGCGCGCTCGCGGCGGCTCAGGCCGGCGGCTGGCTGGCGCCCGGCGCGCTGGTGGTGGTGGAAGAGGCGGCGCAGGCGGGATTCCTGCCGCCGGAGGGCTTCGCCGAACAGGAGCGCCGGCGCTACGACGCCACCGAGATCGTCATCCTGCGGGCGCCGGGCTGAGGCGGCGGCTCAGCTCAGTTCCTCGATCGCCGCCAGCATGCGCTCGAGGTCTTCCGGCCGGGACAGCCGATGGTCGCCGTCCTTGATCAGCGTCAGCACCACGTCGTCCTCGGCGAGGCAAGAGGTCAGCCGCATCGCGTGCTGCCACGGCACGTCCGGATCGGCGACCCCCTGCAGGATGCGCACCGGGCAGCCGACCGCGAAGGGCGTGCCGAGCACGAGATTGGCCCGCCCGTCCTCGATCAGCGCCCGCGTCACCGTCAGCGGCGGGCCGTAGTCGGACGGACGGTGCCAGACGCCCTCGGCCATGATCTGCCGGCGCACCTCCTCCGGCATCGCCTTCCACATCAGTTCCTCGGTGAAGTCCGGTGCCGGCGCCAGCAGCAGCAGCGCCTTGAGCCGGCCCGACGCGCCGGTCGCGGCGAGGTGGCGGGCGAGCAGCAGCGCCATCCAGCCGCCCATGGACGAGCCCACCACGATCTGCGGGCCGCGGGTGACCGCCTCGAACACCGCGAGGGCGTCGGCGAACCACAGCGAGATGGTGCCGTCCTCGAAGCGCCCGTCCGATTCGCCGTGGCCGGAATAGTCGAACCGCACCACCCGGCGGCCGGCGCGCGCGCCCCAGTCGGCGAGCGCCTGCGCCTTGGTGCCCTGCATGTCGGAGGCGAAGCCCCCGCACCAGATCACGCCGGGGCGGGTGTCGCCGGCGGCACCCTCGGTGATCCGCACGGCGACGCGGTGGCGATCCGCGCCGACCGTCAGGAATTGCAGGGAGTCGGCCGTCATCCTAGCGTTGTCCTCGTTGATCGGCGGTGATTCGCGCTGCCGTCGGCGGCGTGCGTTCCGGGTGTTCGATTACAGCGTCCGTTTTCCGAGAGCCAGCAGGCGCTGGCGCCAGAGCCGCACCGAAACGATCGACATGACCCCTGCGCCCGCCGACCTGCCGATGCCCGCGCCGACGGCGCCGGTGTCGGCGCGTGGCCCCGAGCCATCGCTCAGCGGCGTGCTGGCGGGGCGCACCGTGCTTCAGGTCGTGGCCGATCTCACCGGCGCCTCCGGTGCCGAGCGCGAGGTGGTGGATGTCGCCGCCGCGCTGGTGCAGGCGGGCGCGCGGGCGCTGGTGGCGGGGCCGCACGGGCCGCTGGTCGGCGAATTGCAGGCGCGCGGGGCGGAATGGCTGCCGCTGCCGACCGAGAGCCCGCAGATCGGCCGCACGCTCGCCAATGTGCGCCGCCTGCGCCGCCTCATCCGGGCGGAGCGGGTCGGCATCGTCCACGCCCGCGCACGGGCGCCGGCGTGGAGCGCCTTCCTCGCCACGCGGCTCATCGGCGTGCCGCTGGTGACCACCCATTCCGGCCCCTATGCCGGGCGCAGCGTGCTGGCGCGGCTGTACAACGGCATCATGGCGCAGGGCGACAGCGTGCTGGTATCGTCCCGCTTCGGCCGCGATCAGGTGATCCGGCGGCATCCGCGCGCGGCCGAGCGCATCGCCATCGTGCCGCGCGGCATCGATCTCGCGGCGTTCGATCCCGAGTCGGTGCCGCTCTATCATGTCGACCGGCAGCGCGAGGACTGGGACGCGACCGCCGACGAACGGGTCATCCTGCTGCCGGGGCGCCTCGTGCCGTGGAAGGGGCAGGCGGTGCTGATCGAGGCGGTGAAGCGCCTCATCGCCCGGGGCGGCGGCCCGCTGCGCCTCGTGCTCGCCGGCGAGGCGACCGCGGGGTCGGACTATCTCAAGCGCCTCGCCCGCCGCATCGAATCGGACGATCTCGGCGAGCAGGTGGTGGTCGCCGACGTCCCCCGCGACATGGCGGTGGCGCTGATGGCGGCGGATATCGTCGTGCTGCCGTCGACCGAGCCGGAAGCGTTTGCGCGCGGTGCGCTGGAGGCGATGGCGCTCGGCCGGCCGCTGATCGTCGCCGATCACGGCGCGCAGTCCGAGCCGGTGCGCCATCACGGCCCGGAGCGCACCGGCTGGCTGGTGCCGCCCGGCGATGTCGGCGCGCTGGCCGAGGCGCTCGACGCGGCGCTGGCTCTGGACGAGGCCGCGCGGGCGGCGCTCGCCCGCCGCGCCCGGCATCTGGTGGCCCGCCATTTCTCCCGCCAGCAGGAGGTCATGGCGACGGTGGACGCCTATGCGCGGCTCGTCTCCGGCACCGTTCCCACCCCCGCCATGGTCCCCGCCTGGCGCAGCTGAGGCGTCCCGAACGCATTCTCCGCGCCGCCGGGCGCTAATCCGTCGACGCCGCAATTGACTTCTGCGGGGTTTGTCACGATGTTCTGCAACCGTTTCACGCGCGGACATCCGCGCGAAGGCGCCCCTGCACCGGCCCGCCCGTGCTCCGGCGCACCCGCTTCCGCCCGTGAGACGAACCACAGCGAAACGGCAGAGGAGAGGACCCCCATTCGCCGCCCCATGAGACCCGTCGCGCCGGAAAAGGAAGGCCCGCGCGTCAATGAAGACATCCGCATCCGCGAGGTGCAGCTGATCGACCAGGACGGTCAGAATCGCGGCGTCGTGCCGACCCGCGAAGCGATCGCCATTGCTCAGGACGCCGGGCTCGATCTCGTCGAGATTTCACCGAATTCGGTGCCGCCGGTCTGCAAGATCCTCGATTTCGGCCGGTTCAAGTACCAGAACCAGAAGAAGGCCAACGAGGCCCGCAAGAAGCAGAAGGTCGTGGAGATCAAGGAGATCAAGCTGCGGCCGGGCATCGACACGCACGATTACGACGTGAAGATGAAGTCGATCCACCGCTTCTTCGAGGAAGGCGACAAGGTGAAGGTCACCCTGCGCTTCCGCGGCCGCGAGATGGCGCACCAGGAGCTCGGCTACAAGCTGCTGAACAAGCTGCGCGACGAGCTGGCGCCCATCGCCAAGGTCGAATCGGAGCCGCAGCTCGAAGGCCGCCAGATGATCATGGTCCTGGCGCCGCGGACGACATAGGCCCACCTGCCGGGCGGGGCAGGGGGCGCAGGTGCGCCCTGGATCGCGCGCCGCACGACGGCGCGCCTCCGGCCGCTTTCGGGCGGTTCCCGCAGGGCGCAGGGCCTCCGGAAAGACGGATCGGGCGCCCTTTGATCGCCGGGCTGCGCCTGACGCCGTGCCACACGCCGGGGCGCCTCACACCGGCAGCGTGCCGTTTTCCTCCAGCACCGCTCCCGCCAGATAGAGCGAGCCGGTGACCAGCACGCGCGGCGGCGGGCTGAGCGGATAGGCGCGCAGCCCGTCCAGCGCGGCGGCGACGCTGCCGGCCGTCGAGGCGGGGATGCCATGCGTGGCGGCGGCCGCCGCCACCGCGTCCGGCGGCTGGCCCTTGTGCTCGCCGGGCACCGGCACCGCGACGATCTCGCGCGCCAGCCCCGCGAAGGGGGCCAGGAATGCGCCCGAATCCTTCGTGCCCAGCATGCCGACCACCAGCACCAACGGGCGCGGCACCCGATCCTCGATGTCGGCGAGGGCGGCGGCCAGCGCCTGCCCGCCGGCGGCGTTGTGACCGCCGTCGAGCCAGACCTCGACCCCCTCGGGCGCCCGCGCCGTCAGCGGGCCGGGCGGCAGGCGCTGCAGGCGGGCCGGCCATTCGACGCTGCGCATGCCGGTCTCGAAGGCGGCGACCGGCAGCGCCCAGCGGCCCTCCCCGCGCGCGGCGCCGGCCTGGGCCACCGCCCGCAGCGCCGCCACGGCAAGGCCGGCATTCTCGATCTGGTGCGGCCCGACCAGGCGCGGGCGCGGCAGGTCGAGCAGCCCCAGCTCATCCGCCACGACGAGCCGCCCGCCCTCCTCATGGGCGTGGAACTGCTCGCCCATGATGTGGAGAGGGGAGCCGAGCCGCGCCGCATGCCGCTCGATCACCTTGAGCGCCTCCGGCGGCTGGCGGCCGATGATCGCGGGCACGCGGCGCTTGAGGATGCCCGCCTTTTCGGCGGCGATGCGCTCCAGCGTGCCGCCGAGGAACTCGACATGGTCGATCGAGACCGGCGTGATCACGGTCGCGAGCGGCTGGTCGACGACATTGGTGGCGTCGAGCCGCCCGCCGAGCCCGACCTCGAGCAGCAGGATGTCGGCCGGCTCCTCCGCGAACAGCAGCAGCGCCGCCGCCGTGGTGATCTCGAACAGGGTGATCGGCGCGCCGCCATTCGCCCGCTCCGCACGGTCGAGCATGGCGCCGAGCCGCGCCTCGTCGACGAGCTGGCCGGCGAGCCGGATGCGCTCGGAGAAGCGCACCAGATGGGGCGAGGTGTAGACGTGCACGCGCTTGCCGGCGGCCTCCAGCACCGCGCGCATGAAGGCGACGGTGGAGCCCTTGCCGTTGGTGCCGGCGACATGGATCACCGGCGGCAGCCGCCGCTCGGGATGGTCGAGCCGCGCCAGCAGCCGCCACATCCGGTCGAGCGACAGGTCGATCAGCTTGGGATGCAGCGCCAGCAGCCGCGCCAGTATGGCATCGACCGGTTCGTCGCCGGCGCGCGCGGGCGAAGCCATGGCGCGCGCCCGCTCAGGCGGCGCCGGGCGCCGGCGCGGCGGCGGGGGCCGGAACGGGCGCCGGGTCCGCTTCCGCCGCCGGCTCGACCGGCTTGGCCGGCTGCGGCGCGCGGGTCAGCAGCCGGCACAGCCGCGCCAGCGTCGCCCGCATCTCGTGCCGGTGCACCACCAGGTCGATCATGCCGTGGTCGCGCAGATATTCGGCGCGCTGGAAGCCGTCCGGCAGCTTCTCGCGGATGGTCTGCTCGATCACCCGCGGGCCGGCGAAGCCGATCAGCGCGCCGGGCTCGGCGATCTGCACGTCGCCCAGCATGGCGTAGGAGGCGGTGATGCCGCCGGTCGTGGGGTTGGTCAGCACGACGATGTAGGGGAGTTTCGCCTCGCGCAGTTCCTGCACGGCGCAGGTCGTGCGCGGCATCTGCATCAGCGAGAGGATGCCCTCCTGCATGCGCATCCCGCCGCCGCAGGCGAAGATGATGAAGGGCGTGTTGCGCGAGACGGCGGTCTCCAGCCCCGTCACCACCGCCTCGCCGGCGGCCATGCCGAGCGAACCGCCCATGAAGCCGAAATCCTGCACCGCGATGGTCACGGGAAGGCCTTCGAGCTTGCCGTAGCCGACCTTCAGCGCATCCTGCTGGCCGGTCTTGGTGCGGGCGTCCTTCAGGCGGTCGACATAGCGCTTCTCGTCGCGGAAGCGCAGCGGGTCGGCGGCGGCGCCGGGCAGCGCGATGTCATACCAGTGGCCGCCGTCGAAGGTCGCGCGCAGCCGGGCCATCGGATCCATGCGCATATGGAAGCCGGAGCCGGGGATGACGTGGAGATTCGCCTCGAGGTCCTTGTGGAAGACCATCTGGCCGGTCTCCGGGCACTTCACCCAGAGGTTCTCCGGCACTTCCCGGCGCAGGAAGCTGTTGATCTTCGGGCGGACGACGTTCGAGATCCAGTTCAATTCAGGCTCCGCGCTTCAGGGCCGCGATCGGCTGCCGCTGATGTAAGCGGCGAAAGACGTCAGGAAAAGGTCCGCTCACTCGGCCGCCGCGCGCGGCACGGTGCGCACCGCATCGGCGAGCGAGCGCACCAGCGCGGTGACGGCGGGCACGCTCGCCGCGGTGGCGCGGCCCTCGCCGTCGAGGCTGGTGCGGACCGCCTCGACCAGCGCCGAGCCGACCACGACGCCGTCGGCGCCCGCGGCGATCGCCGCCGCCTGCTCGGGCGTGCGCACGCCGAAGCCGACCGCGACCGGCAGCGCCGTGTGGCGCTTGATGCGGGCGACCGCGGTCGCGACCTTGGAGGCGTCGGGCGTCGCCGAGCCGGTGATGCCGGTGATCGAGACATAATAGACGAAGCCCGCCGTGTGGGCGAGCACCGCCGGCAGGCGGTGGTCGTCCGTGGTCGGCGTGGCGAGGCGGATGAAGTCGAGGCCCGCCTTCAGCGCCGGCAGGCAGAGTTCCTCGTCCTCCTCGGGGGGCAGGTCGACCACGATCAGGCCGTCGACGCCGGCCGCCTTGGCATCGACCAGGAAGCGATCGACGCCATAGATGTAGATCGGGTTGTAATAGCCCATCAGCACGATCGGCGTGTCGCCGTCGCCGGCGCGGAACGCCGCCACCATGGCCAGCGTCTTCGCCAGCGTCTGGCCGGCTTTCAGCGCGCGCAGGCCCGCCGCCTGGATCGCCGGGCCGTCGGCCATCGGGTCGGTGAACGGCACGCCGAGCTCGATGATGTCGGCGCCCGCGCCCGGCAGCGCCTTGAGGATGGCGAGCGAGGTGTCGTGGTCGGGATCGCCGGCGGTGACGAAGGTCACCAGCGCGGCGCGGCCTTCGCCGGCGACGGCGCGGAAGCGGGTGTCGAGGCGGGTGGTCATGCGCGGCTCCCGAGGATGTCGGCGACCTGGGGGATGTCCTTGTCCCCGCGTCCCGAGAGGTTCACGACCATCAGGTGGTCCTGCGGCAGGCCCGGGGCGAGCTCGATCACGCGGGCCAGCGCGTGGGCCGGCTCGAGCGCGGGGATGATGCCCTCGAGCTTGGAGAGCAGCTGGAAGGCGCTGAGCGCCTCCTCGTCGGTGGCCGAGAGGTATTTCACCCGGCCGATGTCGTTCAGCCAGGAATGCTCCGGCCCGATGCCGGGATAGTCGAGGCCGGCCGAGATGGAATGCGCCTCGGCGATCTGCCCGTCATCGTCCATCAGCAGGTAGGTGCGGTTGCCGTGCAGCACGCCCGGCCGCCCGCCGGTGAGCGAGGCGGCGTGCTGGCCGGAGGGGATGCCGTGGCCGGCCGCCTCGACGCCGTAGATGGCGACGTCCGGATCGTCGAGGAAGGGGTGGAACAGGCCCATGGCATTGGAGCCGCCGCCGATGCAGGCGATCAGGCTGTCCGGCAGGCGCCCTTCCGCCTCCAGCATCTGCGCGCGGGTCTCGTTGCCGATGATCGACTGGAAATCGCGCACCATGGCCGGGTAGGGGTGGGGGCCCGCCACCGTGCCGATGCAGTAGAACGTGTCGTGCACGTTGGTTACCCAGTCGCGCAGCGCGTCGTTCATCGCGTCCTTGAGCGTCTTCGAGCCGGACTGCACGGGAACGACGGTGGCGCCCAGCATCTGCATGCGGAACACGTTCGGCGCCTGCCGGGCGACGTCGACCGCGCCCATGTAGACGACGCATTCGAGCCCGTAGCGCGCGCACAGCGTGGCGGTGGCGACGCCGTGCTGGCCGGCGCCGGTCTCGGCGATGATCCGCTTCTTGCCCATGCGGCGGGCGAGCAGGATCTGGCCGAGCACGTTGTTCACCTTGTGCGAGCCGGTGTGGTTCAACTCCTCGCGCTTCAGGTAGATCTTGGCGCCGCCCGAACGCCCGCTCGCGGCCGCCACGCCGCGCAGGTGCTCGGTCAGCCGCTCGGCGAAATAGAGCGGCGAGGGCCGCCCGACATAGTGCTTCAGCCCCGCGTCCATTTCCGCGTGATAGGCGGGGTCGGCCTTCGCGTCCTTGTAGGCCTCCTCGAGCGAGAGGATCAGCGGCATCAGCGTCTCGGCGACGAAGCGTCCGCCGAAGATGCCGAAATGGCCCTTCTCGTCAGGGCCGGTGCGGAAGGAGTTGGGTGCGTTCACGGCAGCAGGCTCTTTTCCTCGGCCGGCGCGGCGGCGACGGCGTCATGGGTGGACAGGTGGCGGAAAGCCTCGCGCGCGGCTTGCACGAATGCGACGATGCGTGCCGGATCCTTCACCCCGGGCGCGCTCTCCACGCCGGAGGATACGTCGATGCCGGGCGCTCGGGTCAGTCGCAGCGCGGTGCCGACATTGCCCGGATCGAGCCCGCCCGACAGCATGAAGGGCTTTCCAAGGTCAAGCCCGGCGACGAGCTTCCAGTCGAAGGCGAGGCCGTTGCCGCCGGGATGGGCCGCGCCGGGCGGCGCCTTGGCGTCGAGCAGCAGCCGGTCGGCGGCGCCGAGATAGGTCCGCGCCCGCGCGACATCCTCCGCCGTCGCGATCCCCACCGCCTTCATCACCGGCAGTCCGGTGAGGGCGCGGATCCGCGCGACCCGCTCCGGGCTCTCGCTTCCGTGCAGTTGCACGAGGTCGAAGCCGAGCGCGGCGGCGGCCGCCGCCTCCGCGTCGGAGGGATCGACCAGCAGCACGGTGGCGAGTGCGCGCCCGCGCGCCTGGGCCAGCAGCTCGCGGGCGGTGGACGGCTCGATATGGCGGGGGCTCTTCGGGAAGAACACCATGCCGACGAGATCGGCGCCGGCGCTCAGCGCCGCCTCCAGCGTCTCGGGGGTCTTCAGCCCGCAGATCTTGATCTCGCCCTGCACGTCGCGCCTCGCTTCCGCGCCGCACCTAGCACGGATCGGGGGCGCGAGGCGAGCGGCCCGCGTCGACGCCGGCGGCATGAGCGGGGTGCGGGCGTTTCCGCTTCCCCCACGGCAGGAGCCGTGTTAAACGGGACGCAACGTGAAATGATAAATTTCACTAACAATACTTGGAGAATAAGCATGCGCCTGACGCGCCGCCTTGCCCTCGTCGCTCCGTTTGCCGCCGCCGTGGCCGCGTCCGCGCTGTTCGCGCCGCCCGCCCGGGCGCAGGAGCCGACCTCGATCCTCAACGCCTCCTACGACATCGCCCGCGAGCTGTTCGAGGCGATCAACAAGGAGTTCGAGCCGGCCGAGAAGGCCAAGACCGGCAAGGAGATCAAGGTCAACCAGAGCCATGCCGGCACCTCCAAGCAGGCCCGCTCCATCACCGAGGGCCTCGAGGCCGACGTCGTCACCTTCAACCAGATCACCGACATCACCTTCCTGGTCGACAAGGGCTTCATCGCCAAGGACTGGCAGGGCCGCCTGCCGAACGCCTCCTCGCCCTGGTATTCATTTCCCGCCTTCCTGGTCCGGCAGGGCAACCCCAAGGGCGTGAAGAGCTGGGACGACCTCGTCCGCGACGACGTCAAGCTGGTGTTCCCCAACCCGAAGACCTCCGGCAATGCGCGCTACACCTATCTCGCCGCCTATGCCTATGCGCTGGAGAAGTTCAACGGCGACACCGCAAAGGCCGACGCCTTCGTGAAGAAGCTGCTGTCCAACGTGGTGGTGTTCGACACCGGCGGGCGCGGCGCCACCACCTCCTTCGTCGAGCGCGAGCTGGGCGACGTGCTGATCACCTTCGAGGCCGAGACCATCGGCGTGCGCGAGGCCTACAAGGACAAGGGCTTCCAGGTGGTGGTGCCGCCGGTGAGCCTGCTCGCCGAGTTCCCCGTCGCGGTGGTGGACAAGGTGGTCGATAAGCGCGGCTCGCGCGCCATCGCCACCGACTACCTGACCTTCCTCTACTCGCCCGAAGGCCAGACCGTCGCCGCCAAGGCCTATAACCGCGTCGTGAACCCGGAAGTCGCCGAGAAGTTCAAGGCGCAGTTCGCCCCCGTGCGGCTGCTCAAGGTCGAGGACGTGTTCGGCGGCTGGGACAAGGTGCAGAAGGAGCACTTCGCCTCCGACGGCAAGCTCGACAAGCTGTTCGTCGCGAAGTGAGGCGATGCGGCGGGCGGGGCGCTGCCTGTCCGCCGAGCCGCCGTCATGGCCGGGCTCGTCCCGGCCATCCACGTCCTGGCGGGGGTGGTGAAAGGCGGGGATTCCCGGGACAAGCCCGGGGACGACGCCGAGCGGGAGGCCTGGCAGGTGGTCGCGCCGAGGCCTGAACTCACCTTTCCCCGTCGGAGAGAGATGCAACGCGCGGCGGGAGGTCCCGCCCCGCGCGGCAATTCACGGTACAACGGCGTGAAGGGCACCCCCCGTACTGGACATCGCCGGCCGATTGCGGCATGGCCGGTCGCGTCCCGTGCGATCGCCGCCGGGCCGGCCGTCGCCCCGCGCGAGGAGACCCGCCCTTGAACCGCGTCATCCCCGGCTATCCGCTCTCGATCGGCGTGACCCTGCTCTATCTGAGCCTGATCGTGCTGCTGCCGCTGGGCGCGCTGATGGCGCAGGCGCTCGGCATCGGCTGGGAGCGCTACATCGCCATCCTCTCGGGCGAGCGCACGCAGGCCGCCTTCCGCGTCACCTTCACCGCGGCGGCGTTCGCCACGGTCTTCAACGCCATCTACGGCCTCGCGCTGGCCTGGGTGCTGGTGCGCTACGAATTCCCCGGCCGGCGCCTGCTCGATGCGCTGGTCGACGTGCCCTTCGCCCTGCCGACCGCGGTGGCCGGCATCGCCCTCTCCGCCCTGTTCGCCCGGAACGGCTGGTTCGGCGCGCCGCTGGCGGAACTCGGCATCGCGGTGGCCTATACGCCGATCGGCATTGCCGTGGCGATGGCCTTCACCTCCATCCCCTTCGTGGTGCGCACCGTCCAGCCCGTGCTGGAGGATCTCGCCGCCGACGTCGAGGAGGCGGCCGCCACGCTCGGCGCCTCGGACCGGCGCATCTTCACCCGCGTGATCTTCCCGGCGCTGTTTCCCGCCTTCCTCACCGGCTGCGCGCTCTCCTTCGCCCGCTCGCTCGGCGAATTCGGCGCCGTCATCTTCATCGCCGGCAACCTGCCGCTGAAGACCGAGGTGGTCTCGCTGCTCGCCTTCATCCGCATCGAGGAATACGACTACCAGGCGGCGGCGGCGATCGCCGCGACGCTGCTGGGCATCGCGTTCGCGATGCTGCTCCTCGTCAACACCATCCAGATGTGGCAGCAGCGCCGCGTCGGTTCGGAGGGCTGAGCGATGGCGGGTCCCTCCCACGGCCGGCTGCGCGTCGGCGACGGCCCGCGGACGCGGCGCCTGCTGATCGGGGCGGTGCTTCTGTTCACCGCGCTCATGCTGGTGGCGCCGCTGGCGGCGATCTTCGCGGAGGCGTTCCGGCGCGGCTGGGGCGCCTACATCGCCAGCTTCGCCGCGCCCGATACCCGCCACGCCATCGGCCTCACCCTCCTCGTCGCGTTGATCGTTGTGCCGATCAACGTCGCCTTCGGCATCGCGGCGGCCTGGTGCATCGCCAAGTTCCGCTTCCCGGGCCGCAATCTGCTGCTGGCGCTGGTCGAGCTGCCCTTCTCCATCTCGCCGATCATCGCCGGCGTCGCCTATCTCTTCGTCTATGGCGCGCAGGGCCTGCTGGGGCCGTTCCTCGAGGCGCACGACATCAAGATCATGTTCGCGCTGCCCGGCATCGTGCTGGCGAGCCTGTTCGTCACCGCGCCCTTCGTCGCCCGCGAGTTGATCCCGCTGATGACCGCGCAGGGCACCGAGGAGGAGGAGGCGGCGGTGACGCTGGGGGCGGGGGGCTGGCGCATCCTGCGGCTGGTGACGCTGCCCAACATCCGCTTCGCGCTGGTCTATGGCGTCGCGCTCTGCAATGCGCGGGTGATGGGCGAGTTCGGCGCGGTGTCCATCGTGTCGGGCAACATACGCGGCCAGACCAACACGCTCCCGCTGCAGATCGAACTGCTCTACCAGGACAACAACGCCGTCGGCGCCTTCGCGGTGGCGACCCTGCTCACGCTGGTGGCGATCGGCACCCTCATCGCCAAGGCGATCATCGAGCGGCTCGACGCGGCCCGCGCCCGCGCTCTGTCCGGCCCGGGCGACTGACCCGGCCGGCGGAACCGCCGCTCAGGCAGCGGTGCGCCGGTCCGGCAGCGCCGCCGGAGCGCCGGGGGCGGGGAGGGTGGTGAGACCGGTGGTGGCCACCTGCGCCGCCTCGCGGTTCAGCGTGCCGATGCGGGCGCGCAGCTCTTCCGCCTGCGCCGCCGTGCGCCGGGCCTCGCGGCGCGATTCCCGTGCGGCGCGGCGATAGCGGCCCTGCCGCAGCCACGCGGCGACGCCGCCCAGCACCACGCCGAGGATCAGCGTCGCGAACAGCAGCAGGAACAGCGGCACGTGGACGGCGAAGCCCTCCGGCGCCGCCGAGAACGGATCGAGCACCAGCGCCACCGAATGCCGGTTCGCCACCGCGAGCGCGACGACGAGCAGCGAGAGCGGCAGCACGATCAGGATGAGCAGCAGCCGGCGCAGCATGGGCAATCCTCGTCTTCGGCGGTGTCACCCGCGGGGATCGCCCCGCGGACGGCCGCCAGCCTCGGGCGGCTTTGCGGCAATAGCATGCCGGCGGCCCGCGCCGGAAGAGGCCGGCAGGGTCGCAGGCGATGCGGGCCGGGCGGTTCGAGCGGGTGGTCCGGACGCGGTGCCGTTCAGTCCGCGCCGCCGTTGAGACGCTCGCGCATCTCCTTGCCCGTCTTGAAATAGGGCACGACCTTGCCGTCGACCGCGACATGCTCGCCGGTGCGCGGGTTGCGGCCGGTGCGGGCGGGGCGCGCCTTCACCGAGAAGGCGCCGAAGCCGCGCAGCTCGACCCGGTCGCCCCGCGCCAGGGCGGTGACGATCTCGTCGAGAATCGCGTTCACGATGTTCTCGACGTCGCGTTGATAGAGATGCGGATTCGCCTCGGCGATCCGTTGCACCAGTTCGGACTTGATCATCGACGCCCCCGTTCCCCCGCCGACTGACCGTCGCAAAAGGAACTATTTATATTATCGAGACTTTTTGTCCCGTCAGCCACCGTCCCGAGCCTGCCAGAGGGCCAAAAGCCCGTCAAGGCGCTGCTGCGTCGCCGCGTCCCCGATCGCGCCGGCGAGCATCTGCGCGAGCGGGCCGAGGCCGAGCCCCTGCAGCGCGCCCGCCACCGCCCCGCGCAGCCAGCCGAACTCGTCGCCGGCGCGATCGGTGCGCCAGTCGCGGATGGTGAGGCCGGCCGGGACGTCCCTCTCCTTGGCGAGCCAGGCGCGGGCGTCGCGCTCGTCGCCGATCTGGTCGATCAGGTGCATGGGCAGCGCCATGTGGCCGGTGAAGACCCGCCCGTTCGAGGCGTCGTCGAGCATGGCGCCGCTGAGGTCGCGCCGTTCCGCCACCAGCCCCTTGAACCAGTCGTAGCTGTCGGCGACCAGCGCCTCGATCGCCGCCCGCGCGGCGGGGCTGGTCGGCTCGTAGCCGTTCGGCGCCGCCTTCAGCGGGCTCGACTTGATCTCCTCGACCGAGACGCCGACCGTCTTCAGCAGCTCGTAGACATTGGGATACTGGAAGATCACGCCGATCGAGCCGACCATGGCGTTGCGCTGGGCGAAGATCCGCTCGGTGCCCATCGCCGCGATATAGGCGCCCGAGGCCGCCATGCCGTTGACGACGGCGACCACGGGGATGCGCTCGTTGAGCCGGCGCAGCGCGCCATAGAGCGCCTCCGACCCCGCCACCGTGCCGCCGGGGCTGTCGATCGAGACGATCAGCGCCCGCGCGCCGGACTTGCCGATGCGCTCGATCAGCTCGATGCGCTCGCGGTCGTTGCGGATCAGCCCGCCGACGGTGAGGCGCGCCACATGCGGGGCCGAGCGCGAGGGCACCACGTCGGCCCGCCACAGGCCGAGCGCGACGATGCCGCCGACCAGCAGCACGATGCCGAGCGCGCGCCAGAAGGCGAGCCGGCGCCGCAGGCGGCGACGATCGACGATCTGGTCGACCTCGCTCGAGGATGTTCCGAACGCCATGCGCGCCTCCGAGCGTTGCGGCGCCCGGGCTCCGGACGGCGGCGCCGCCTCCCGTTGACGCCGGAAGCGGTGCCGCGAGCCCGCACGGGCTCCCTGACGCCGGCAGGCGTATCGCCCCCCGCCGCGCGGCGCAAGCGCACCCGGCGCGCGCTGCGCCGATGCCGGCGCCGGGCGGCGACGCCATGCCGCATGGGAAACGCAAGCGGCGGCGCCGTCAGCCGCCGTGGCGCTCCAGAAAGGCGGCGACGTCGAGCGTGCGGAAATCCGCGAGCGCCGCCCGCAGCCGGTCGTGCTCCCAGTCCCACCAGCCGAGCGCGGCGAGGCGTTCGGCGATCGGCGCGGCAAAGCGCGGGCGCAGCGGTGTGGCCGGCACGCCGCCGACGAGCGTGTAGGGGGCGACGTCCTTCGTCACCACCGCGCCCGCCGCCACCACCGCGCCGTCACCGATGACCCGGCCCGCCAGCACGATGGCGCCGTGCCCGATCCACACATCGTGGCCGATCGTAACCCGAGCCGCGCGCCGCCGCGCGAAGAGGGCGGGCTCGTCCGCGGCATCGTCGAAATAGGCCGAGGCGCGATAGGTGAAATGCGACTGCGAGGCGCGCTCCATCGGGTGGTTGCCCGGGTTGATCCGGGTCATCGCCGCGATGGAGGTGAACTTGCCGATCCGCGCATAGGCGATGTCGGCATCGTTCACGACATAGGAATAGTCGCCCATCTCGACCTCGAGCAGGCGCGTGCGCGCGCCGACCTCGGTGTAGCGCCCGAGCCGGCAATCGGTGAGCTCGGCGCTCGGGTCGATGGTCGGCGCGAGGCCGAGCCGGGTCATCGCCCGCCCTCGATCGTCGCGGTGCCGAGCGGCAGGCGCTCGATCAGCCGGAAGCTGCCGCCGTCCTGCTGGCGGTAGAGCGCGATCTCGCTGACGATGAGCGGGCCGTCGGCGGGGCTGGCGGTGAAGATCTCGGCGAGTTCGGCTTCCGCCTGCCGGCGCGGCTCGTCGTCCATCGGCCCGGTCAGCGTCATGTGGAAGCGGAAATCCTCCATCACATAGGGATAGCCCCAGCGGGACAGATGGTCCTTCTGCCGCTCGCTGAGCGGGGCGCGTCGCCGCCGTTCCAGCTCTTGCGCCGTCGGCGGGGCGCGGAACGGCTCGAACGCCTCGACCGCTCCCGCCGCCAGCCGGTCGAGCGCGGCGCAGGCATGCACCGGCTTCAGCGCGATGAAGCGGCCGATCGAGACCACCTGCATGCCGGCGCAGGCGAAGCGCGCGCGCTGGGCGGCGAAGTCGCGGGCGGCGGCGCGCAGCCCGGCCTCGTCGCGGCCCTCCGCCAGCCGGAACGGCGCCTTCAGCGTGCCGTGGAAGCCGTAGCGGCGCGGCTCGGCGGTGGCCTCGCGCCAGGCCGCGGGGGCAAAGCGCTTCAGCGGCGGCGGGCCGGCATCGAGTCCGGTCTCGGCGTCGTAGCCGATCACCGCCGAGCCGAAGCGCCACAGCGCGCTCTGCGCCGGCGGGGCGAGATAGATGGCGTAGCGGGGCACGTTCATCGCGCGGCCCTAGAACACGCGCCGGCCACCGGCCAGCACCTCGCGCACCACCGGCGTGCCGGCGGCGATGTCGAACAGCAGCAGATCCGCCCGCCGTCCCGGCTCCAGCCGGCCGCGGTCGTCGAGGCCGGCCAGTTCCGCCGGCCGCGCGCTCACCAGCGCGATCGCCGCCGGCAGCGGCAGGCCCGGCGCGCGGGTCAGCGCCACCGCCGCCTGCAGCAGGCTCGCGGGCACATAGTCGGAGGCGAGCGCATCGACGAGGCCTTCCGCGGCGAGGTCGCGGATGGAGACGCCGCCCGAATGCGAGCCGCCGCGCACCACGTTCGGCGCGCCGCCGATGGTGGCGAGCCCGGCCGCCTTCGCCGCCCGCGCCGCGTCCGGCGTGGTGGGGAATTCGCTGATGGTGCAGCCGGCCGCCCGCGCCTCCGCGACATGGTCGGGCGTGGTGTCGTCATGGCTCGCCAGCACCAGCCCCGAGCCGGCGAAGGTCGCGACCATGCGCGGGAAATTTTCCGCCACCGCCGCCCGCCCGCGCGCCGAGCGCTCGGCGATTTCGGCCTCCATCTCGCCGGCGGTGCGGCCGATGCCGGAGAGATAGGTGCGCAGGTGCTCGACATTGCGCCATTGCCGCGCGCCCGGCGTGTGGTCCATCAGCGAGGCAAGGCCGAGGGTGCGGCGGCCGAGCGCGTCCTCCACCAGCTCCGGCAGCGACGGATCGGTCATCTCGCAGCGCAGGTGGATGCGGTGATCGACGCGGAACAGCCCGTCGCGGTCGCCGTCCTCCACCGCGTCGAGCATGGTGCGGTAGAGCTCGCGCCGCCCGGCCTTGGTCTGGTCGAAGCCGCCGGCGCAGATGGCGTCGAACACGGTGGTGACGCCGGAGGCGGCCATCTGGGCGTCATGGGCGAGGGCGGCGGCGCGTGCATCGGGCCAGTAGACCTTCGGACGCGGCATGAAATGGCCTTCGAGCGCATCCGTGTGCAGGTCGATCAGGCCGGGCGCCAGATAGGCGCCGGCGCAGTCGATCGCGCCGGCGAGGTGGGAGCGCCCCTCGTCGAGCGCACGGATATGGCCGCCGGCGTGCACCAGCGTGCCCTCGACGAGGCGGTCGGCCAGCACGAGGCGGGCATTGGTGAGAATCGTTTCCATGCTTCCGAGGCTCGCGTGAGGCGGCGCCTCTCGCATGTTCCTGTGACTTTTGCGTGAAGCCGCGCTGGCTGGGCCAGGGGACGAGGCCGCGAACACGTCCGGGACGGAGGTGCGGCGCGGCGCCGGAGCCGGCCGAGACCCGGATCCGGCGGCTTCCCCGCCGCGCGGTCAGACCCCCGCCGCGCCGCCGTCCGAGCGCGGATCGTGCCCGCCCTCCAGCCCGCCGCGCGGGTGCAGCACCACCGCCCCGGCATGGCCCATCACCCCGGAGAACGGCGTGTCGAGCAACTCGACCTCGTGCCCCGCCCGCAGCATCCGCTCGACGACGCCGGAATCGACGCGCGGCTCCATGCGCAGGCTCATCGTTTCCGAGCCCCAGGTGCGGCCCAGCACCCAGCGCGGCGCCTCGATGGCGGTGCCGAGCGGCTGGCCGAACATGAGATGGCGCGACATCACCGCGGCGTTGGTCTGCGGCTGGCCTTCCCCGCCCATGGTGCCGAAACCGACCACGCGCCCGTCCGCCGTCGCCGCCATGGCCGGGTTCAGCGTGTGGAAGGGACGCCGGCCCGGCTCCAGTGGGTTGGGCGAGGCCGGGTCGAGCGAGAAGCTCGAGCCGCGATTCTGCATCAGCACGCCGGTCGAAGGCAGCACCAGGCCCGAGCCGAACTCCCAGTAGATCGACTGGATGTAGGAGACGACGATGCCGCTCGCATCCGCCGCGCCGAGCCAGATCGTGTCGCCGGGCCGCGCCTTGTGCGGCCAGGGCGCGGCGCGCTTGGGATCGATCGCCGCCGCTTCGCGGGCCAGCGCTTCCGGGGTGAGGAAGCTCGCCGGGTCGTGCGTCAGCCGCTCGAAGTCCGTCACCACCCGGTCGCGCACGAGGAAGGCGCGCTTGGTCGCCTCGATCAGCCCGTGCAGGTGCTCGAACCCTTCCGCCTGCGTCACCCCGAGCCGGTCGAACAAAGCGAGGATCATCAGCGTCGCCAGCCCCTGCGTCGGCGGCGGCGAGCCCCACAGCTCCATGCCGGAGAGCTTCACATGCAGCGGCGCCCGCAGCACGGCGCGGAAGGCCTGGAGGTCCGCCCGCGTCACCGGGCTGCCGGCGCGTTCGAGATCGCCGGCGATCTCGCGCCCGACATCGCCGCGGTAATAGTCGTCGAGCCCCGCGCGGGCGAGGTGCTCCAGCGTGTCGGCGACGCGCGGGAAACGCTGGATCGTGCCCGGTGCGGGCGGCTTGCCCTCGACGAGGAAGGTGGCGGCGAAGCCGGGCACGCCATCGAGCCCGGCCTGCTTCTCGGCGGTGAGCTCGGTCTGCGAGGCCGGCACCGGCGCGCCGTTCCGCGCATGGGCGATGGCCGGTTCCAGCAGGCGGGTGAGCGGCAGTCGCCCGCCGAGCGCGGCGGCCGCTTCCAGCGCCAGCATCCAGCCGCCGATCTGGCCGGGCACGGTGAGCGCTGCGAGCGGGCCGCGCGCGGGCACCGCGTCGTAGCCCTGCTCGCGGTAGAGCGCGCGCGTCGCCCTAGCGCCGGCCGGGCCGCAGGCCTCGATGTAGCGCACCTGCCCGTTGGGTGAGCGGATCAGCCAGAAGCCGTCACCGCCGAGATGGTTCATGTGCGGGTAGACCACGGCGATGGCCGCCGCCGTGGCGAGTGCCGCCTCGACGGCGTTGCCGCCCTCCGCGATCACCGCCCGGCCGGCCTCGACCGCCAGCCAGTGCGGGGCGGCGACCATGCCGCGGCCGGCATGCGCGCTCTCGTAAGCCATGGCGCTCTCCCTTCGCGATTTTCCGGCGGCCCCGGCCGGGCCGCGTTCTCATTGTGGCGGGCCGGCTTGACCCGCGCGCCCCGGCATAGCAGTTTGCGCCCCGCCATTTAACCCCGGGACGACACGATGAACGCCAGCCCTGCCTCCTCGCCCGCCGCGCCCGCCGCGCCCGGCGGCGCCCGGCGCGTCCGCTGGGATCACGTCAGCACGGTGGTGAGCGCCGCCATCCTGCTCGGGGCCGAGCTGATCGGGGCGGGCCTCGCCGCCGGCTGGGCGCTCGCCGCGCTGTTCGAGGCGAGCTGGCACTGGGAGCTTATCTTCGAGGGCGTCTTCGCCCTGCTCGCCATCTACGGCATCTACCGTTTCGTGAAGAAGGCCAAGGACGTCGAGCCCTTCGTCGAAGGTTAGCCGGCTCTAAGGCGATTGCGCCTCCAGCATCAGCTTGAGCCAGGCGAGGTCGCGCGCCACCCAGTCGGCATCCGCCTCGAACTGCCCCGCGCTCATCGCCGGGCGGCGGAACAAAGTGAACACCACCTCCGCGCCGTCGCCATTGGCCATCACCCGCATCGGATTGGCCATCGCCGCCCCGTCGCGCGGGTAGAGCGTATGGTCCAGCACGCCGTGCGGATTCGGCGGGGTGAACCGCACCCGCATCGGGCCTGTCGGGGTCTCCACCTGCCAGAAGCCCCCGGCGAGCGGCACGAGCCCGTCGCCGAGCCCTTCCGCCCAGGCCGGGAAATTGGCGGGCTGGGCGAGGAAGGCATGCACATCGGCAAAGGGGCGCGCGATGCTGACGCTGATGTGACGAGCGGGATCGATCCGCATGACGTTCCTCCTCTCTTGCGAACAAAATGAGAACATATCCCATTCCGTCGGGCAAGCCTCATCCCGCGATGCAGGCCGGGAAATTGGTAGCAGGCGGCAGTCGGGCGACGCGGGGCCGCGCCGGCGCGGTGCTTAGCCGGCGTGCGGGTCTGTGCCCCTGCCGCCACGCCGCCGGGCGGGTGCGCAAAAATCCTGAGAAGCCGCTTGCATATGACGGCGAACATCCCTACATCGCGTTCTGCCCAACATTCGCACGTGCCTGTGGTCGCGTGCCGATCGGCGGAAGTCCGGACAAGAGGCCGGAAAGTCGCCAGAGAAGATCGGTAGCCGGAGGCGAAACCGGCGCACCTCGCTCTCAGCGGGGAACGTGACTTGAAGCAACGACGTAGCGGGCTTTTTTGGTCTCTGTCGGCCCTCCAAAGGCCGGGAAACTAAAGAGGCACTACTTCTTGCCGGGCGTGCGGAGCGGGTCACCCCAATCCAAGCGAAGGCATCGGTCGAACGTCGATCGCGCTCCACACGCGGTCGCGGACGCATCGCTGCCACGGCTCCAATTCAGCCGATGAGGCGGGAAACCGCCGGCATCGGCAGGGCGGAGGCGACATCTCGCCATGAACGCGGTCGAACCCGACAGACGGGTGTCGCCGCGGGCGGGTAGTCGCATCCACGGGTCGAAGCTTCGGGTCAGTGGGGAGAGTGCCATGACCGACCGCATCCGCGAATTCCTGCGCAACCGACGTGAGGACGGTCCCTGCGTCGTCGTCGATCTGGACGTCGTCCGTTCCAACTACGCGGCCTTCGCGCATGCGCTGCCGGACACCCGCGTCTTCTATGCCGTGAAGGCCAACCCGGCGCCGGAAGTGCTGGCGCTGCTGGCCTCGCTCGGCTCGTGCTTCGACACCGCCTCGGTGGCGGAGGTCGAGATGGCGCTGGCCGCCGGCGCGACCGCGGACCGCATCTCCTATGGCAACACGATCAAGAAGGAGCGCGACATCGAGGCGGCCTTCAAGCTCGGCGTGCGCCTGTTCGCGGTCGACTGCAAGGCCGAGGTCGAGAAGATCGCCCGCGTCGCCCGCGGCGCGAAGATCTTCTGCCGCATCCTGTGCGACGGCGCCGGCGCCGAGTGGCCGCTCAGCCGCAAGTTCGGCTGCGTGCCGGAGATGGCGGCGGACGTGCTGGAGCACGGCCATCGCCTCGGCCTCGAGGCCTATGGCGTGTCGTTCCATGTCGGCTCGCAGCAGAACAACGTGGAAGCGTGGGACCAGGCGCTCGCCTCGGCCTCCGCCATCTTCCGCGACTGCGCCGAGCGCGGCATCTCGCTCAGCCTGGTCAATCTCGGCGGCGGCTTCCCGACCCGCTACCTCAAGGACGTGCCGGCGGCGGAAGCCTATGGCGAGGCGATCTTCCGCGCCCTGCGAAAGCATTTCGGCAACGGCATCCCGGAGACCATCATCGAGCCGGGCCGCGGCATGGTCGGCTCCGCCGGCATGATCGAGGCCGAGGTGGTGCTGATCTCGAAGAAGGCCGAGGAGGACGCGGTGCGCTGGGTCTATCTCGACATCGGCAAGTTCGGCGGCCTCGCCGAGACCATGGACGAGGCGATCCGCTACCCGATCCGCACCCCGCGCGACGGCGACGACACCGTGCCCTGCGTGCTGGCCGGCCCGACCTGCGATTCGGCCGACGTCATGTACGAGAAGGTGCCGGTGATGCTGCCCGTCTCGCTCGCCATCGGCGACCGGGTGCTGATCGAGGCGACCGGGGCCTACACCACCACCTATTCGGCGGTGGCGTTCAACGGCTTCGAGCCGCTGCGCTCCTACGTGATCTGAGCGCGCTTTCCCGCCGTCCGGCCCGCCGGTCGGCGGGTGCTCCGAACCCGGAGCCGCTTTCCGGGCCGGCCTGACCTCTCCACCCGCCACGGGTCCCGACCCGGCCGCACCCTCGCGGCCGGGGCACGGATCCGCGCGCGGGGGATGGAGGCGCCGGCCCGGCCCCGATCCCCGCGCCGACGCAACCATTCCCCCTCGACTCTGTTACCCGTGTCCGGGTTCTGGAGGCCGATATGAGCCAGACGATCGACATCCGCCCCTTCGACGCCGCCCCCGTGCCGGCGGCCGAGACCGTGCGCCTGCCCGCCGCGCCGGTGATCACGCTGGAGACGGCGGCCGACCTCGCCCAGCGCGAGAGCCTGCTGGATCTCGCCTTCGGCCGCGCCGCGCGCCTTGCCAAGACCTCGGAGCGGCTGCGCGAGGGGCGCGAGCCGGCGGCCGGGCTCGCCTTCGCCGCGCACGGCCCGGACGGACGCCTCAGCGGAACGCTGCGGCTCTGGCATGTCAGCGCCGGCCCGTCGCGCCCGGCGCTGCTGCTCGGCCCGCTCGCCGTGCATCCCTGGTTCCGCGACCGCGGCCTCGGCCGCGCGCTGATGTCGACGGCGATCAACGAGGCCGCCCGCCTCGGCCACGGCGCCATCCTGCTGGTGGGCGATGCGCCCTATTACGCGCGCTTCGGCTTTTCGGCGGCACTGACACAGGGCCTGTGGCTGCCCGGCGCCTTCGACCGTTCGCGCTTCCTCGGCCTCGAACTGGTCCCCGGCGCGCTCGCGGGCGCCCGCGGCCTCGTCAGCCCGACGGGCGATTTCAGCGCCGCCCCGAGCCTCGCGGAGCTCGTGGCGCGAGAGGCCGGCGCCGGGATGAAGCGGATCGCGTGAGCGCGCGCTCGGCTTTCCAGGTTTGTGGATCCCTGATTTCATCGCGCGGCGTCTCGGACATCGCGCGATGGAGGCTTAGGTGGATGAGGTATTCGCTTCGATTTGTGCAATCGGCCCGGTGACAGTCGGTCAGCTACGGTTAGTCACTGGTTTCGCCAGCGACAAAGATGTGCGCAACGCAATCGATGGACTTCGAGCGAGGGGCGTGCCGATCTGCCATAGCTCGCGCGGGTTCTGGCATAATCCCGGCTTCGTCCCGTCGTCGACGCCGCATCAGAGATGGAAGTGCGAGCCGCATGCGATGCCGGCTGGATTTATCGACGTCGAGTCGACGCCCGCCATCGTGCCTCGCCGTTCCGAGGGAAGTGCAGCACTCACGCATACCGATGGCATGAAAAGTGCGGCTCTGGCCGCACTCGTCGCCATGCGGCGCGATCACCCGCTGGCCGGCTACAGGACGCTCGGGGACATACACGGCGGGTTCTATGAATGTGACTTCGTCACGCCCTGGACCCTGTCCGCGCGCAATCTCGATGCCCGCCTGATGCTGATCGGACAGGACTGGGCATCGGAGGACTATTTCGAGACCCGGGGGGCGGATGAGCAACTGAGGCGCCTCGGTCATGACCCCACCCTGCCAACGAACCGCAATCTCGTTGGCCTTCTCGCAGATCACGACCTGCCGTCGTTCGCGCAGTGCTACGCGACCAACCTGTTCCCGTTCATCAAGCCGAAGGGGATGAGCAGCGCAATTCGCGAGGCCGACATGGTTGCGTGCGCCCGTGCCTATACGGTCGTCGAGATCGAGACGATTCGGCCCGTGGTGGCGGCGTGCCTGGGAGCGGCGGCCTTCAATGCGCTGCGGCTGGCGCTCGGCCTGCCGAAATCCGCCAGTCTTGAGGACGCGATCACGAGGGGGGCTTTTCGCCATGATTCGACGCAGATCTGTTGCGTTGCACACACCGGAGCCCGCGGCACCCAGGCCCGAAACGCCAGCCCGACGGTCGCCAGCGACTGGCAGAGAGTAAAGGCCTATCTCGCCGCCGCTTGAGCCCCCTCAGAACTCGACGTCCAACTCCTCCATCTCGTCCGGCTCGGCGAGGGCGGCGTCGCGCCACTCCGCCATGGCGGGGTGCGCGAGGATCAGTTCGCAATAGGCCTTGCTCGCCGGATCGAGCTTCACGTCATAGGTGGTGAAGCGCGAGCAGACCGGGGCGTACATCGCGTCGGCCAGCGTCGGCGCCCCGCCGAACAGGTACGGCCCGCCATAGGTCGCGAGGCACTCGCCCCAGATGGCGAGGATGCGGGCGATGTCGCCCTGCGCCCCGGTCCACACCTTGAAGCCGGGATGGTGCGCCTTGATGTTCATCGGCAGCGCCGAGCGCAGATTGGCGAAGCCCGAATGCATCTCACCCGCGATCGAGCGGCAATGGGCGCGCGCTGCCTTGTCCTTGGGCAGAAGCCCGGCCTCTGGCGCGATCTCGTGCAGGTATTCGGCGATGGAGAGCGTGTCCCAGATCTTCAGCCCGTCATGCACCAGGAACGGCACGAGGAAAGACGAGGATTGCAGCAGCAGCTCCGCCCGGATGGTCGGGTCGTCGGCGGAAAGCCGCTCCTCCTCGAAGTCGAGCCCGGCGAGGCGGCACAGCAGCCAGCCGCGCAGCGACCATGAGGAATAGTTCTTGCTACTGATCGTCAGCGTCGCCGCGGCCTTGGCGCGGGCGGCAGGTTCGTCCTTCGGGGAGGACGCGGTCTTGGTGGATTTCTTGACGGTCGGGTTCTTGGCGCCGGAGGGCGAGCCGGGAGCGCGCGCCCTGGCCGAGCGGGAGGCGGGCTTGGGGGCGGCGGTCGGCGGGGCCATGCGGGTACATCCTGGTTCGGCGGTCACGGACACGTTCGGCACCCGCCGGCCAATCACTATTCGTGCCATCCCGGATCGCGGCGATGCGACGCGCGGGCGAGCCGCGTTTCTGCGACGAAGGTCGCACGCGTTGCACGGCCCTTTTGCCGCCGGGGCGGATCGCCGCGCTGCGGTAAATCGTCTAGCGTCGAGGTCTGCGACCCGTTCCGGCCCCTTCCGCGCGGCTTTGCCCAAGAGGTTCCTCGGCGTGACGTTGTGCTGTCTCCGCTTCCGCCTGCCGGGCCTTGCCGCATGATCTACGCCGCGTACCAGGCGCAGGCCGACCTGATGGAACCGGTGCGGCTGATGGCCCGCCTGTCGCGCCGCATGCTCGACACGACGCTCGGTGGCGTCGCCCCGGGGGCGCTGCTGCGCAACCTCACCGCCGCTTGCGAGATGATCGAGCGCGCCAGCCTCAGCCACCGGCGCCCCGCCTTCGGCATCGACCAGATCGAGGTCGGCAACCGGCTCGTGCCGGTGGTCGAGGAGGTGGCCTTCGCGACGCCCTTCGGCTCGCTGCTGCATTTCCGCAAGGATATCGGGCAGCCGCAGCCGCGCGTGCTGGTGGTCGCCCCGCTGTCCGGCCATTTCGCGACGCTGCTGCACGACACGGTGAAGACGCTGCTGCCGGACAACGACGTCTTCGTCACCGACTGGCATAATGCCCGCGACATTCCCCTCGACGCCGGCCCGTTCGGCTTCGACGACTATGTCGAGAACGTCATCCGCTTCCTCGAGGCGATCGGCCCCGGCGGGCATGTGCTGGCGGTGTGCCAGCCCTGCGTGCAGGTGCTCGCCGCGGCCGCGGTGATGGCCCAGCAGGGCAATCCCGCCCAGCCCCATTCCATGACGTTGATGGCGGGTCCCGTGGACTGCCGCGTCAGCCCGACCAAGGTCAACGAGCTCGCCACCTCGAAGCCGATCGACTGGTTCGAGCAGAACCTGATCCAGGTGGTGCCGCCGGGCTTCCGCGGCGCCGGGCGGCGGGTCTATCCCGGCTTCGTGCAGGTCGGCGCCTTCATGGCGATGAACATGGACCGGCACGTGAAGGCCCATGTCGAGCTGTTCGAGAACCTCGCCATGGGCGAGCACGGTAAGGCGGTGAAGACCAAGACCTTCTACGACGAGTATTTCGCCGTGCTCGACCTCGCCGCCGAGTTCTACCTCGAGACCATCGCCAAGGTGTTCCAGAACCACGACCTGCCGCGCGGCGCGCTCACCTTCCGCGGCGAGCCGATCGACTTCCGCGCCGTGCGCCGCACCGCGCTGCTCACCGTCGAGGGCGAGCGCGACGACATCTGCGCGGTCGGCCAGACCGTGGCGGCGCAGGACATCTGCACCGGCCTGCGCCCGCACCAGCGCCGCCACCACATGCAGGCCGGCGTCGGCCATTACGGCGTGTTCTCCGGCCGGCGCTGGCAGACGCAGGTCTACCCCCTGGTGCGCAACCACATCCTCGCCAGCGAGTGACGCGGCCGCGCGCCGGCGGGCCGAATCGAACGTCACGCCCCCGTCACGGTTGACGGCGCACCTTCCGGTCCGCATGGTGCCGGCGGCCCGCCAGCCCGTGCGGCGCCTTGATTTCAACGCCTGAATCCACGTCTCCCGGAGGAGTAGCGAAAGAATGTCCGTTTGGCCTGTCTATGGAAAAATCGATGGTCCCATCGTGATGATCGGCTTCGGCTCGATCGGTCGCGGCACGCTGCCGCTGCTGGAGCGGCACTTCGATTTCGACAAGGAGCGCCTCACGGTCATCGATCCCGTGGATGACGACCGGGCGCTGCTCGACGAGCGCGGCGTGACCTTCGTGCAGAAGCACGTCACCAAGGAGAACTACCGCGACATCCTCACGCCGCTGCTGACCGCCGGCGGGCGCGGCTTCGTGGTGAACCTCTCCGTCGACACCTCCTCGGTGGCGATCATGGAGCTCGCCCGCGAGCTGGGCGCGCTCTACATCGACACCGTCGCCGAGCCGTGGCTGGGCTTCTATTTCGACAAGAACGCCACCACCGCCTCGCGCTCCAACTACGCGCTGCGCGAGAGCGTGCTGGCGGCGCGCGCCCGCAAGCCGGGCGGGCCGACCGCGGTCTCCTGCTGCGGCGCCAATCCCGGCATGGTCTCGTGGTTCGTCAAGCAGGCGCTGCTCGACATCGCCCGCGACACCGGCCATCCCGTCGAAGCGCCGACCAGCCGCGCGGGCTGGGGCAAGCTGATGCAGACGCTCGGCGTCAAGGGCGTCCACATCGCCGAGCGCGACACCCAGCGCGCCCGCGACCCCAAGCCCATGAACGTGTTCGTCAACACCTGGTCGGTCGAGGGCTTCGTCTCCGAGGGCCTGCAGCCGGCCGAACTCGGCTGGGGCACGCATGAGCGCTGGATGCCGGCGAACGGGCGCACCCATGAGAGCGGCTGCGGCGCGGCGATCTACCTGCTGCAGGCCGGCGCCAATACCCGCGTGCGCTCCTGGTGCCCGACGCCGGGCCCGCAATATGGCTTCCTGGTGACGCACAACGAGTCGATCTCGATCGCCGACTTCTTCACCGTCCGCGAGGGCGACGAGGTCGTCTACCGCCCCACCTGCCACTATGCATATCACCCGGCCAACGACGCCGTGCTGTCGCTGCACGAGATGTTCGGCGCCGAGGGCAAGTTCCAGGACGACTGGAAAATCCTCGACGAGCACGAGATCGTCGACGGCATCGACGAGCTCGGCGTGCTGGTCTACGGCCACGCGAAGAACGCCTACTGGTACGGTTCGCAGCTCTCCATCGAGGAGACCCGCAAGCTCGCCCCCTACCAGAACGCCACCGGCCTCCAGGTCTCCTCCGCCGTGCTGGCCGGCATGGTGTGGGCGCTGGAAAACCCGGAAGCGGGCATCGTCGAGGCGGACGAGCTGGACTTCCAGCGCTGCCTCCAGGTGCAGAAGCCCTATCTCGGCCCGGTGAAGGGCTACTACACCGACTGGACCCCGCTCGCCGGCCGCCCGGGCCTGTTCCCGGAGGACATCGACGAGAGCGACCCCTGGCAGTTCCGCAACGTGCTGGTGCGCTGAGGTCGTCGCGCCCGAGCCTGGCGCCGGCACTGACGTCATCCCGGACGCCGCGTGAGCGGCGCGCCGGGATCGCGTGTCGTTTGCCTCTCGGCAGGGCGATCCCGGATCGGGCCTGCGGCCCGTCCGGGATGACGCGGCGAACGGGTGTGCACGATCCGCTTATTCCGCCTTGCCGATGGTGAGGCACCGCAGCCGCGCGGCCTCCAACCCCTCGGCGATGGCGGCGCGGACCCCCCTGGCCTCCAGGGCGGCGAGACCCGCCGCGGTGGTGCCGGCATAATCCGCCATCTCCCTGACGAAGGCGGCGGGCGGGCGCTCCGGGGCCGCCAGCATCGGCCCGGCCGCGCGGAAAAGCTGGGCGACGGCGCGGCGCGCCGTCTCCGGCGCGATGCCCTGGCCCTCCGCATAATCCTGCATCGCCGCCGCGAAATAGGCGACGAAGCCCGGCACCGGCCCGGTGATGGCGGTGAAGACGTCGATCTGGCTCTCCGCCGGCACCTCGTCGGTGACGCCGCAAGCGCTGAAGACCGTGCGCGCCAGCCCCTTGCCGGCCGCGTCCAGCCCGGGCGCGTACCAGGGCGAATAGGCCATGCCGGTTTCGGCGGCGGGGTTCGACATGCCCCGCGCCACCCGCGCCGAACCGCTGATCTGCCGGAGCTCCGCGACCGTAATCCCGGCCATGACCGAGAGCACCAGCCGTCCCGGCGCGGAAAAGCGCAGCCCCCGTGCGCTCGCCGGCGGCAAAGCGAGCAGGATCGTGTCGCAGCCTTCCGCGATCGCCTGCGGGTCGCGCACCCAGCCGATGCCGGGATATGCGGCGAAGGCCGCCACGGGGCCGGAGCGGTTGCAGATGCGCATGTCGCTGGCGGCGATCGTGCCGCTCTCGATCAGCCGCCGGCCGATCGCCCCGCCGAGCTGGCCGCAGCCGATCAGCCCGAACATCCCCGGCCCGTCCGCCATGCCCGTGCCTCCGCTTGCCGCCGCGCCGCGCGCAGCCTGCCACCGGCGGCCCGGCGCGTCACGCGAAGGTGCGGCGGCGGCCGCCGCCCGGCGTTGGAAAGAAGGCGTTCCCGCCCTATAAGCGCGGCCATGACAGACGAGGTATCCGCGATGAAGACGGCCGATTCCGCGCCGAAGTCCGGCCTTTCCCGAGGCGCATCCCTGCCCGCCGGCCATCCCCCGGTCGCGTTCGGCAGGATCGGCGTGCTGATCGTCAATCTCGGCACGCCGGACGCGACCGACTACTGGTCGATGCGCCGCTACCTGAAGGAATTCCTCTCCGACCGCCGCGTGATCGAGGTGAACCGCGCGCTGTGGTGGTTCCTGCTCAACGTCGTGATCCTGTCGCGGCGCCCGCAGGCCAAGGGCAAGGATTACGACACGATCTGGAACAGGGAGCTGAACGAGGGCCCGCTGCGCACCATCACCCGCGCGCAGTCCGAGAAGCTCGCCAGCGCGCTGGCGCCGAAGGATGGCCGCCTGGTGATCGACTGGGCGATGCGCTACGGCAACCCCTCCGTCGCCTCGCGCATCGAGGCGCTCCACGCCCAGGGCTGCGAGCGCGTCCTGCTGGTGCCGCTCTATCCGCAATACGCCGCCGCCACCTCGGCGACCGTATGCGACGCCGCTTTCGACGCGCTGAAGAAGATGCGCTGGCAGCCGGTGCTGCGGGTCGCCCCGCACTGGCCGGACGAGCCGGCCTATATCGAGGCGCTGGCCAATTCGATCACCCGCGAGCTGGCGAGCCTCGACTGGGAGCCGGAGCTGGTGCTCGCCTCCTTCCACGGCATTCCCAAGGAATATTTCGAGAAGGGCGATCCCTATCACTGCTACTGCTACAAGACCGTCCGCCTCGTGCGCGAGAAGCTCGGCTGGCCGGAGGAGCGGCTGAAGCTCACCTTCCAGTCGCGCTTCGGCAAGGCGGAATGGCTGCAGCCCTACACCGACAAGACGGTGGAGGCGCTGGCGAAATCCGGCGTGAAGCGTCTCGCCGTCATCACCCCCGGCTTCGTCGCCGACTGCCTCGAGACGCTGGAGGAGATCGGCGGCGAGAACGCCGAGATCTTCCACCACAATGGCGGCGAGAAGTTCCACTTCATCAAATGCCTCAACGACACGCCGGACGGCATGAAGGTGCTGGAGGCGGTCGTCGCCCGCGAACTGCGCGGCTGGGCGGAGATCGGATGAGGCGGCGCGGCCGGTAGCAGAGCGTTGCACAATGTGAAGCGCGCCCGGCTACCGGCGCGAATCCGGCTCGGCTATCTCCCCGTGCGTCATCACCGGGGAGACGATGCGTGATCCGCACCGAGATGCAGAAGATGCTGGCCGGCGAACTCTACAGCGCCGCCGATCCCGAGATCCTCGCCGCCGAGATGGCGACCTATGAATGGCTGACCCGCTACAACGCGGCGCTCGCCGTCTCGCACGACGCGCGCCGGGCGCTGCTGCGCGAGCGGCTCAAGGCGGTGGGCGAGGGCGTGGTGGTGCGCCCGCCCTTCCACTGCGACTACGGCTTCAACATCCGCCTCGGCGACGGCGTGTTCATCAATTACGGCTGCATCATCCTCGACGGCACGGCGGTGACCATCGGCGCGAGGACGCTGATCGCGCCGGGCGTGTGCATCCTCACCGCCGACCATCCGCGCGATGCCGGGGAGCGCCGCAGCGGGCTCGAATTCGCCCGCCCGGTGACGATCGGGGACAATGTGTGGATCGGCGCCAACGCGCTCGTCCTGCCGGGGCTGACCGTGGGGGACGACGCGGTGATCGGCGCCGGCGCCGTCGTCACCCGCGACGTGCCCGCCGGCGCGACCGTGGTGGGCAATCCGGCACGTGTGCGCTGAAGGGCGCTCAGGCCACGGGTTCGGCCGTCGCCACGGTGGCGGTCGCACCGTAGATCGCCGGCTCATCGTCGACCCCGCCGACCGGCGACGGAACGGCCGGCGCGGTCCGCTCCAGCGCCCCCGCCCAGGCGGGGAGGGCGGCGTGCCCGGCCTCGGTCAGCCCGTACACGCCGCGCTCGATCCGCGTGAACCAGCCATAGACGTTCGACTGCAGGATCTTCGTCGCGTCGGGTGCGGCGGCGCGCAGATCGCGCGGGCGTGCCGGCGCCGCGGCGAGGGCGGCGGCGATGGCCAGCGCCTGCTGGCGATAGGCGGTGAGCTGCGGCAGCCGGGTCGAGCCGCCGGCGATCGGATCGCCCCGCCGGCGGCGGAATTCCTCGACGATGCGCGAGCGGCGCTTGCCGTCGCGGCGCGGCTTCCACGGCGCGGGTTCCACGATCACCTCGATCGCGCCTGCTTCCGTCACCGCCATCAGTCCGAAGCCGAGGAAGCGGCACAGCTTGCGCACGCGCGGGTCGCCCTCGCGCCCCCGCCCGCGCTTCGAGGCGGCGACGGCGAGCCAGACCTCGTCGCAGGCGGCGGTGCGGTCGACACCCTGCAGCACCAGTTCGAGCGTGAAGGCCGCCTTCAGCTCGCCGATCACCACGAGTTCCGGCGTGCCGGCGGACAGCGCCACGAGATCGCAGCCGCGCACCTCGCCCTTCACCTCGAGGCCGAGGCTCTCCAGATGCCGCTTCACCGGCGGGTAGAGGTCGCTTTCCATGATCGCCTCCGTCCCCCCGCGCGAATCGCCCCGATGCCGCCGCAGCATGGCGGGGAAGGGTTGAAAGTCCATTGGGGGAGGAGCGGTGGCGGCTCCGTCGTCGCGGAACACGAGGGATGATCCGCCTCCTCCGGCAGCACGCTCCGGCGCGGTCGGCGTATCAGGGGTCGGGCGGCAAGGCGGCGGTCGGATCGAGCGCGGCGACCCCCGTCGGGGCGAAGTGGCGGGTGTTGCGGGTCAGCACGGTGAGCCCATGCGTGGCGGCCGTCGCGGCGATGACGAGATCGGCGAGTTCAATCACCTGCGGCCGGGCGGCCTCCGCCAGATGGGCGATCCGCCGCGCCGCCGCCGCGTCCATCGGCAGCACCCGATCGGCGAAATCGGCGAGGATCGCCTCGAGCAGCGCCTCGATCTCGGCCGCCCGCGCCGCCTTGCCCTCCCGGCGCAGCTTGAGGATGCCGGCTTCCATCTCGGCCACGGTCATCGCGCTGAGGAACAGGAAGGCGCCGTTGCGCTCGATCCAGTCGACGAGGCCGGGCGCCGCCGCGTGCCGGCTGGCGTCGAGCAGCGAGACGATGTTGGTGTCGAGCAGGTACATCGCTCAGTCGATATCGGCGCCGAGCGGGCGGCGCTGCGGGAAGGCGCCCCCGATCGCCTCGCCCGCCGCGCCCGGCGGCGCCTGCCGCGCGTGCCGGGCGAGCAGGCTGCCGAGCGTACCCGCGCTGCCGCCCCGGGCCTCCCACTCGGCTTCCGAGACGATCACCACCGCCTCGCGGCCGTGCCGGGTCACCCGCTGCGGCTCGCCGGCGAGCGCGCGGTCGATCACGCGGGAGAAATGGGCTCGTGCTTCGTTCAGCGGATAGCTGCGCATGGGATCGTCCTCATAGTCTGCACATAATATGTGAAAATCTGCACATATCGCAACTGCGCCCCCCAACGAAAACGGCCGGCGTGTCGCCACGCCGGCCGGTTCCGTATCGCTAGACGAGCCGGCGCGCCGTAACAGCGCGCCGGGGCGGGGATCAGTCCGCCTTCTCGTTGGCCTTGCGCAGCGCGGCGCCGAGGATGTCGCCGAGCGAAGCGCCCGAATCCTGCGAACCGAACTGGGCCACGGCCTCCTTCTCCTCGGCGATCTCCAGCGCCTTGATCGACACCTGGACCTTGCGGGCCTTGCGGTCGAACAGGATGACGCGGGCGTCGAACTTCTCGCCGACCGCGAAGCGCTCGGGGCGCTGGTCGCCGCGGTCGCGGGCGAGCTCGGAACGCTTCACGAAGGTGGTGAGGTCGGTGCCGGTGAGCTTCACCTCGACGCCGCCATCCTTCACGTCGATCACCTCACAGGTGACGATCGAGCCCTTGCGCACTTCGCCGGCATCGACGAAGGGGTCGCCGGCGAGCTGCTTGACGCCGAGCGAGATGCGCTCCTTGTCCACGTCGACGTCGAGCACCTGGGCCTTGATGATGTCGCCCTTCTTGAACTCGTCGATGACCTGCTCGCCCGGGCGGTTCCAGTCGAGGTCGGAGAGGTGGACCATGCCGTCCACGTCGCCGTCGAGGCCGAGGAACAGGCCGAACTCGGTCTTGTTCTTGACTTCGCCTTCGACGATGGAGCCGGCCGGATACTTCTCGGCGAAGGCATCCCACGGGTTCTGCAGGGTCTGCTTGAGGCCGAGCGAGATGCGGCGCTTGACCGGATCCACCTCGAGGATCGCGACTTCCACTTCCTGGGAGGTGGCGACGATCTTGCCGGGGTGGACGTTCTTCTTGGTCCAGCTCATCTCGGAGACGTGGATCAGGCCCTCGATCCCCGGCTCCAGCTCGACGAACGCGCCGTAGTCGGTGATGTTGGTCACGCGGCCCTTGAAGCGGGCGTGCACCGGGTACTTGGCCTCGATGCCCTCCCACGGATCGCCGAGCAGCTGCTTCATGCCGAGCGAGATGCGGTGGGTCTCGTGGTTGATCTTGATGATCTTCACCTTGACCGTCTGGCCGATGTTCAGCACTTCGGTCGGGTGGTTCACGCGGCGCCAGGCGATGTCGGTGACGTGCAGCAGGCCGTCAATGCCGCCGAGGTCCACGAACGCACCGTAATCGGTGATGTTCTTGACCACGCCGTCGATGACCTGACCCTCTTCGAGATTCTGCACCAGCTCGTGGCGCTGCTCGGCGCGGGTCTCTTCCAGCACGGTGCGGCGGGAGACGACGATGTTGCCGCGGCGCCGGTCCATCTTGAGGATCTGGAAGGGCTGCGGGTTGTGCATCAGCGGGCCGACGTCGCGGATCGGGCGGATGTCGACCTGCGAACGCGGCAGGAAGGCCACGGCGCCGTCGAGATCGACGGTGAAGCCGCCCTTGACCTGGTTGAAGATCACGCCGGTGACCTTCTGCTGGTCGTTGAACGCCTTTTCGAGGCGGACCCAGCTCTCTTCGCGGCGCGCCTTGTCGCGCGACAGCACGGCTTCGCCGAGCGCATTCTCGATGCGGTCGAGATAGACCTCGACCTCGTCGCCGATCTTGATGGTCTGGTCGCGGCCGGGGCCGGCGAATTCCTTCAGAGCCACCCGGCCCTCGGTCTTCAGACCGATGTCGATGATGGCGAGGTCCTTCTCGATGGCGACGACGATGCCCTTGACGACGGACCCTTCGGCGAGCTCGTTCTGGCCGAAGCTCTCTTCGAGCATGGCCGCGAAATCATCGCGGCTCGGGTTGGCGCGGGCGGTTTGAGTGACGGACATTGGTTCTCCCTGAGCCAGTCGATTGCGCCGGTTGTCGGTTGCGAAACGGCTCTCGGGTCACGGACGCCGGGTCTGGCGGTCCCGGCGCAGCCTGTCGGGCGGTGAGGCCCGAAAAGCCCGGCGCGATGGCCGTGGCGCGAGAGTCGGTAGCGGTGAGCCGTCCGTCCCTGTCCCGCCGCGGCGGAAACGGCGCAGCCCGGCCCCGGACGGGGTCGGCCGCGCAGGGGCGAGCGACGGAAAGCGGATTGCAGGTCACCAGGGGCCGGCAGGGTCGGAGAGCTGTGCCTCCCGCAGCGGAGGCGCGCATCCCGCCCCTCCGGCTCTCCCGAAAACCGCCGACCAATAAATGGTGATCCGATCGGCGGTTGCCATACCCCAACGGGGCGCGCAGGGCAAGGCGCGCCGCACCATGGGCACGCGGGTTTGAACGGCGGAGCCGCGCCGCCGCGCCGGGCCGGATCGCTCGCTCAGCGCCGGAGCCGCACCGCCCGCACCAGCGCGGCGACCGAGAGCAGGATGGCGGAGACGGCGATGCCGGTGGTCACCACCCCCGCCGGGGTGATGCGCGCCGAGCCCTGCAACCGGATCAGCGAGCCGACCCGCACGTCATAGACCGCCTTCATCTCCTCGGGGTGGCTGGGCGCCGGCTCGGGGTCCGCCGGTGGGGAGGGCAGGGGTGTGATCGCCATGGCGGCGGGTCTCCTTGGGGGATCGCGGGCGCCCAGCCTACGCGCCCCTGCACGTCGGGCAACCGCGGCGCCGCCGGTCCGTGCCGATTGAGATCGCTTCGCGTCAGGGGACGGACATCGATACCGCCTTGACAGGCGACGGGCCCGAAATAGTGAATATGGCGCTAAATTCCAAACATAATGGAAGGAATCGTCACGTGCCGCTCCCCTCGTATCTGCGCGCGGGCCTGCTCGCGCTCGTCACCGGCCTCGGCCTCACCCTGCCGGCGGCGGCGCAGGAGGAAACCAGCTACGCCACACTGGGGCGCTGGTCGATCACGCTGGTGAAGGCCGGCGGCCAGTTCGGCTATTGCGCCGCCGATGTCGACAACGGAAAGGTGCAGTTCCGCATCGCCACGGACGGGCGCTCCTGGCAGATCGGCGTGCCCTATTACGGCAAGCGCGGCAAGGTCGAGGGGTATTACGGCTTCGGCGCCGCCGCCGAGGTTGGCAACTTCAATTCCGAGGGCGATGGCTGGGCCTCGATGCCGATCAATGGCGATCAGGTCAACGCCTTCCGCGGCAACCCCTCCTTCTCCATCGATCTCGACCGCGGCGAGCAGACGTTCGACCTGCGCGGCGCGGCCGGCGCCATCGACAAGGCCCGCGAATGCGCCAAGAACCGCGGCCAGCAAGTCGCGGCCGCCCCGCCCAAGCCGGCCGGCGGCAAGGGCTGCCCCGCCCCCGGCGCGGTGCGCTCGCAGAACAGCAACCGGCCGCTCGAAATCTCGTTCTTCAACGCCAGCAAGGTGCCGCTGACCATCTACTGGGTCGACTATGACGGCTCCTGGAAGAAGTACCACACGCTGGCGCCCAACACGCATGTCGAGCAGAAGACCTTCATGACCCACCCCTGGCTGGCGGTGGATGCCAAGGGCAACTGCCATGGCGGCGTGATGATGCCCGACCCGAAGAACGAGAGCGAAGGCGTCAACCAGTTCCAGATCTGGGACTGACGCGCCTCCGAAAGGCGCCCGCCGGCCGACCGGGCCGGCGGTGGCTCCGGGCCGGGCCCGGCAGGCGGCGCCGCGGCCGGCGGGCACTCGCGCCGTCGTGCTGATCGCCTGACGGGCGATCGCCGGCCGAGCGGGCGAACACCCGCTCCCGGCGGGGAGGGGGTGTCGCCATCTCCGGAGGGTGCGCTCCTCGCCGGCCCGCGACGCCTGTCCGCGGTCGCGCCGGAGACGAGACCCGGGGGCGGGCCGGTTCCTTCTGGCGAGGGAGGGAGTTGCCGATCAGGGCCGCCGCAGGACGGCGACACTTTTTCCGGACGCGCTCTCAGCGCAGGGCCGGGAACGGCACGGCCGCGCCCGCGCCGTCGTATCGGATGGCCGCCGGCGCCGCGCGGCGCCGGGAAGCGCCGGCCTCGGCCGGATTTTCCGGCCGCGGGGCGTGCCGCGGCGCTTGTGGTGGGTCCGGGCGTGGGCGACAAAGGGGCCCGCTCCGCTGCCGCGCGTCCGGCGTGGCCGCGCGGGCCGATGCCGCGTCGTTCCGTGCCGCCCCCTCCACCTCGCATGCCGGGTCAGCCCATGAGCCTCCATCTGCCCGAGCGCGCGCTCGCCGATCTGCTCGCCGACATCCTCGCCGCCGCCGGCGCCTCGGCCGGCCATGCCCGCACCGTCGCCGACAATCTCGCCCGCGCCGAGGTGCTCGGCCATGGCTCGCACGGCGCCCGGCTGGTGAACGTCTATGTCGACCGGCTGCGCGCGGGCGCGGTGGACGGCGCCGCCGAGCCGGTGATCCTGCGCGCGGACGGCCCGATCCTGCGCATCGACGGCCGGCGCACCTTCGGTCAGGTGGTCGGTGCCTTCAGCGCCGAGGCGGGCATCGCGGCGGCGAAGCGGCACGGCATCGCGGCGGTGATGGTGGAGAATTCCGGCCATCTCGGCCGCAACGGCGCCTGGCCGGAGATGGCGGCCGAGGCCGGCATCGCCTCGCTGCATTTCGCCAATTCCTCCAACGCGCTCGCCGTGGTGCCCTTCGGCGGCATCGAGCCGCTGCTCGGCACCAACCCCGCCGCCTTCGGCATCCCCGCGCCGGACGGGCGCCACGTGATCCTCGACTTCGCCAGTTCCGAGCTCTCGATGAACACGGTGAAACGCCTCGCCGAGACCGGCGGCCTGCTGCCCGCCGGCAGCGCCGTGCGCCGCGACGGCACGCCGACGCAGGCCCCCGCCGACGTCATCGACGGCCTCGCCGCGCTCACCGCCTTCGGCGGCTTCAAGGGCTACGGCCTCGCCGTGCTGGTGGAGATCTTCGCCGGCGTCATCGCGGGCGGCGAGGCGCAGGGCACCGAGGCGGTGCCGGTCAACAACATGTTCTCCATCTACGCCGATATCGCCCGCCTCACCGACGGCGAGCGCTACGGCGCGCGGCTCGAGGCCTTCCTGGAGCGCCTGCGCACCGGCACCCCGCGCCCGGGCGCCGGCGCCATCCCCGTCCCCGGCGACCGCGCCCGCGGTTTCCGCGAACGGCACGACGCGCACGGCATCCCCATCGACCCCGCGCTGCGGGGGATATTGCTCGGCGCGGCGGAGAGGGCGGGCGTCAGCGCGGCGGCGCGGGCGGGGTGGGGGATGTGAAGCGTTCGGAGCGGCAGCCGCAATCCCTGGTTAGGCGGCGCTCATCGGCCCGATAGAGCCGTGAGCACACGGGCCGGTGGCGACGCCGCGCGGGCGACACCACGGGGCGCAGCGAAACGGGTCGGGTGGATGGTGGTCCGGTGTGTCATATGGCATGTTGACGGCATCCATAGGGGAGCCAGATGGACGCCGAGACCGTTCGCTATGTTGTCCATGCCGCGTTCGGCGCCGTGGCCCTTGTGTGGCTGATAGTAAAAGGGCCCAAGAATATAGAAGAAAATTCCGGCGCTGCCCCGAAGCGTCCGTGGAATATCCTGTCAAACCACTGGAATGGTTTGTACACGCTCGGCATTTCGTACTGGGTGTTCGGCTTTCTCGTCTCGGCGGCGTCGCCTCTCGGTGTGGATGCCCTCATGTCAGCGCTGAACGTGGCTGAGGAGGGGCAGCCCGTTCTCATATTCGTTGGTATTCTCCTCGGCTGGATATTCATTTCCGCCCTGACGATCTGGCAGTGCGTCGGCATCTGGCGCTCGGCAGATCGCCTCACACAACAGCGCAAGGCCCAGTCGCGAACAGCACGATGGGCGGTCGTCGCCAAATTCATGGTTGTTGTCGGGTTGCTTCAGTCCGTCGCGCTCTTCGTCCGCAGCGGCGCGCCGATGCTCAAGGAAACCTACGATATGGCGTTCCGCGGCGATCCCGATCTTCCGGCTTACACGATGCGGCTGATGCGCGAGGGCACGGAAGCCGAGATCATCGGTGGCTTCAAATACGGGATCGCCGCCGACTTCGAGAGGCTGCTCGCGGAATCGCCGCAACTGGAGGTCGTTCATCTGGACAGCATCGGCGGCCGGCTCGGCGAGGCCGTGAAGGTGAACCGGATCATCCGGAACGCCAAGTTGAAGACCTATGTCAGCAATGTCTGCGCGTCGGCCTGCACGGTAGCCTTCGCCGGGGGCGTGGAGCGCTGGATGAGCGACGACGGCGTGCTGGCGTTTCACGGATCGGCGTTTCCCGGCGTGTCATCGCAGGACCTCCGTGAGGCCGACCGCCGGCAGCACGATGTCATGGTCAGCTCCGGTTTCGATGCCGCCTTTGTTACGAAGGCGCTGGCCATTCCGAACGAAGACATGTGGCAGCCCACGGCGTCGGAACTGCTGGCCGCCCATGTGATCACCGGGGTCGCCGATGGCACCCGATTTGCCATCTCCGGATTCGGGGAGACATCGAAGGCCGGCTTCGCCGATGCGGTCGGGGACGGCGTTCCCATCCTGCGCGCATTGAAGGCGAAGGACCCGACGGCGTTCGATCTGATCATCGACGAGTATTACACGGGGTATCTGGAGGGAAAGACCGAGGACGAGAATGCCAATATCCTGCGCTATGCGTCCTATGCGGCAGTCGTCGATCACCTGCCCGGCGCCGACGATGAGGCGGTCGTCGCCTGGGGGGCGCTGCTGGCGGAGGAACTGACCCGCCTCAAGGAGCGCGACCCCGTGGACTGCGCGATTTTCGGGCTGCAGGGAGGCGGGGACTTCGAGCTCCAGTACTCATTCGACAGCGATACGCTGGCCAAATACCAGGAGGTGGGCTCCCGCATCGTGCAGACGTCGACCGAACGCCGCGCCGAGGAGCCGGGACGTATTTCGGAGTTGAGCCGGCAGGTCAGGGAGGGGCTCAAGGGCATCGTGTCGGATGAACAGGTCGCGACGCTGGTCGCGGACCGCCTGACCGAGGAGCAGGCCCCGAATTACTGCACCGCCGTCATCGGCTTCGTCGAGGCCGCGCTGAAGGCGCCGGCGGGCGACGCCGCGGTCATCCTGCGGTCGCTGCTGAAGCCCGGTTGAGCCGGCACATCCCGCCGGCGCCCCTCCCACCCTCGTCGCCCCCCGACCCCCACCCCCCGACTGCAATTTCCGTTCGTACAATTAACGATGAAGTTGTAAGCTGCCGCCTAAAGATCGTGCATCTGCATACAATTGCGCGAAGGATGGCGCCGGCCGCCGGCCGGCCGACCGGGCTGCGCAACGTGGGTATCGATCGTGTCTCGTCGGTGGCGTGTCGCATTCGTCGTGCTGTGTGCGCTGATCGGCACGGCGGTGCCGGTGATTCCGACGCTGTGGATTTCCTGGCACCGGGCCGTCGCCGCCCAGCAGGGCATGCTCGACCATGCCGCGCAGAGGGCGCTCGCCAATGCCGACACGGTCTATGCGGACGCGGCGCGCGCGCTGCGCACCATCGCGGCGAGCGACGCCACGCCGTGCTCCCCCGAGCATGTCCGTGAGATGCTGCAGATCACCGAGGACACCCTCTCGGTGGTGAATATCGGCTTCGGCACCGGCGACATCGTCGAGTGCAATGCCTGGGGGCCGCTGAAATACCATCTGCCGAAGGCGGCGATCGACTTCGTGAACGCCGACGGCATCGGCATCGTCCTCAACTGGCGGCCGCCCACCTTCGGCCTCAACCGCCGGATGCTGATCCTGCGGCTGGGGACCTACAGCGCGCTGGTCGACCAGCGGCGGTTCTACGGGGGATGGGACGCGCCGAGCGACCAGGCCGCGATGACGGTGGAGGCGCCGGACGGACGCGCGCTGGTCGATATCGATGGCGACGGGCGCGCCGCGCCGGCCGATGCGCTCACCAGCCGCCGCAGTTCGGCCCACTGGGTCGTCACCGCGAGCGAGCCGCGCATCACCTTCGCCGAGCATCTGCACGACGAGGGCGCCATCCTGCTGCCGCTCGCGGCCACCATCGCCCTGCTGTGCGGGGCCTCCGTCACGCTGGTGCTGCGCCGGCAGCTCTCCCCCGGAGCCGAGCTGGAAGCGGCGGTGAACAAGGGCGAGCTCGTCGCCTACTACCAGCCGATCATCGAGCTCGCCACCGGGCGCTGCTGCGGGGCGGAGGCGCTGGCGCGCTGGCCGCGGCGCGACGGCAGCATGGTGTTGCCGGACGTGTTCATTCCCCTCGCCGAGAGCGCCGGCCTGATCTCGCGCATCACCGACCGGATGATCGCCGCCGTGGTGAACGACCTGGGCGACCTGCTGCGGCGCGATCCGGACCTTCACGTCAGCGTCAATCTCAGCGCCGCCGACATCAGCTCCGAGCGGATCCTGCCGGTGCTGGAGGGGGCGCTGGAGGGCTCCGGCATCCTGCCCCGCCAGATCTGGCTGGAGGCCACGGAGCGCGGCTTCATCGACATCGACGGCGCCCGCAAGACGCTCGCGGAACTGCGCCGGCGCGGCCACGCGACCGCGATCGACGATTTCGGGACCGGCTATTCCGGGCTGAGCTACCTGCAGAAGCTGCCGGTCGACATGCTGAAGATCGACCGCTCCTTCATCGACGTCATCGGCACCGAGGCGCCCACCCACAACGTCACCCCGCACATCATCGCCATGAGCCACGAGCTCGACGTGCCGGTGATCGCGGAGGGCGTGGAAACCGAGCGGCAGGCCGCCTATCTGCGCCTGATGGGGGTCCGCTTCGCGCAGGGCTGGCTGTTCTCGCGGGCGCTGCCGGCGGACGACTTCATCGCTTTCTGCCGGTCGAACCGCCACCTCCACGGCGCGGCCGACAGCCGGGTCGGCGGGTGAGCGTCACACCCCGCGCGCCGCGAACACCTTCTTCGCCACCAGCAGCGCGTCGAGCGCCGCCGGAAATCCCGCGTAGAGGGCCATCTGCAGGATGGTCTCCACCACCTCATCGCGGGTGGCGCCGCAGTTCAGCGCCGAGCCGATATGCACCTCCAGCTCGCGCTGGGCGTGGCCGAGGCAGACGAGGCCGGCGACGGTGGCCAGCATGCGCGTGCGCAGGTCGAGCCCCTCGCGCGAATAGACGTCGCCATAGCCGAACTCGAAAATGTAGCGCGCGAAGTCCGGCGCCACGTCCTCGAGCGCGGCCATCACCGCCTCGCCGGACTGGCCGGTGATCGCCTTCAGCCGGGCCCGCCCGCGGGCGAGACGGCTGTCGTTCTCATCGGTCGGATCGGTCATTTTTCGCTCTCATCGTCCACCCCACTGCACTGACTGGTCAGTCCGGATCGGGCAGCCGATCGGCCAGGATCGCCAGTGCCGCGAAGAAGCATTGCTCCGGTCCGAGATGGGTGTTGTCGAGCGTCACGGCATCCGGCGCCGCCTTCAGCGGCGCGCTGGCGCGGCCCGAATCGCGCGCGTCGCGGCGCTCGATGTCGGCGAGAACATCTGCGAAATCAATCGTTTCGCCGCGGCCGCGCAGCTCGGCATGGCGCCGCGCGGCCCGCGCCTCCGGCGTTGCGGTGACGAAGAACTTCACCGGCGCCTCGGGCGCGATGACGGTGCCGATGTCGCGCCCGTCGAGCACCGCGCCGCCCGGCTGGCGCGCGAAATCCTGTTGCAGCGTCAAAAGCTTGGCGCGAACCTGCGGGATCGCCGCCACCTTCGAGGCCGCTTCCCCCACCGGCCCCGCCCGCAGCGCCTCGGCGTCGAGGCCGGCGATGTCGAGCCTGGCGGCAAGCCCCGCCAGCGCCTCAACATCCTCGAAAGACACGGCTTTTTCCAGCGCGGCGGCGCCCACCGCGCGATAGAGCAGGCCGGTGTCGAGATGCGGCAGCCCGAAATGCGCGGCGAGTGCGCGGGCCAGCGTGCCCTTGCCGGAGGCGGCGGGCCCGTCGAGGGCGATGACCAGGGGCGGCGTCATCCGATGTCCGCCCCGAGCCGCACCATCAGCGGGATGAACCCGGGGAAGCTCGTCGCGACGAAGGAAATATCGTCTACTTTCATGGGCTTGACCGAGCCGAGCCCCATCACCAGGAAGCTCATGGCGATGCGGTGGTCCATGTGGGTGGCGACGATTCCGCCCCCTTCCGCCCGCCCGCGACCCTCGACGATGAGGTCGTCGCCCTCGATGGAATGGGCGACGCCCGCCGCCTTCAGCCCTGCCGCGACGGCGGCGAGACGGTCGGATTCCTTCACCCGCAGCTCGGAGAGCCCGCGCATCCGCGTGATTCCGGTGGCAAAAGAGGCGGCGACGGCGAGGATCGGGTATTCGTCGATCATCGAGGGCGCCCGCGCCGCCGGCACGTCGACGCCGGTGAGGGATGAGGCGCGCACGCGCAGGTCCGCCACGCTCTCGCCGCCCTCGACACGCGGGTCGAGCATCTCGATGTCGGCGCCCATCTCCTTGAGAGTCGTGAACAATCCGGTCCGCAGCGGGTTGATCATCACCCCCTCGACGACGAGCTCCGACCCTTGCGCGATCAGCGCCGCGACCACCGGGAAGGCGGCGGATGAGGGGTCGGCCGGCACCCGGATCGGCGCCGGCACCAGCTCCGGCCGGCCGGTCAGGGTGATGCGCCGCCCGTCCGCGCCATGGGGCTCCACCTGAACCTCGGCGCCGAAATGGGCGAGCATCCGCTCGGTATGGTCGCGGCTCGCCTCGGTCTCGATCACCGTGGTCTTGCCGGGCGCGCCGAGCCCCGCCAGCAGCACGGCGGACTTGATCTGCGCCGAGGCTACCGGCGTCTCGTAAGTGATTGGAATCGCATCGCGCGGCCCGCTCAGCGTGATCGGCAGGCGTCCGCCCTCGGCGGCGGCGATCACCTGCGCCCCCATCAGCGCCAGCGGGTCGAGGATGCGCTTCATCGGCCGCCGGCGCAGGCTGGCATCGCCGTCGAAGGTCGCGGTGATGTGATGGCCGGCAACGGCGCCCATCATCAGTCGCGCGCCGGTGCCCGAATTGCCGAAGTCGAGCGGCGCCTCCGGGGTGCGCAGGCCGCCGACCCCGACGCCGCGCACCCGCCAGGAGCCCGTGCCGACGCGCTCGACGCTGGCGCCGAGCGCCGCGCAGGCGCGGGCGGTGTTGAGCACGTCCTCGCCCTCCAGCAGGCCCTCGATCACCGTCTCGCCGGTCGCCAGCGCGCCGAAGATGAGGGCGCGGTGCGAGACGGACTTGTCGCCCGGCACGTTCAGGCGGCCGCGCAGCGGGCCTCCGGCACGGGCGCTGGCGGGGGCAGGGGACGACCCGTGGGCCGTGGCGTTGGACATGAAGCAACTCCTCAGGCGAGACCGCGGCTCTCTAGCACGGCGGGTGTGGCGGCGTCACCGCACTGCGATTCCCCGCTTGACAGAGCCCCGGCCCCGGTTCAATGGGAGCACCCTTCATTCACCAACGACTGAGGATGCCTGTCCCGTGGCGAAGCCCGAACTTGGCACCAAGCGCATCTGTCCCGTGACCGGGCGCAAATTCTACGACCTGAACAAGGATCCGGTGGTCTCGCCCTATACCGGCCAGATCGTCCCGATCGTCGCCCCCGTGCGCGGCCGCCCCGAGCCCATCGCCCGCACGGCGCCGGTCCCCGCCGATACCGAGGCGGAGGATACGGGCGATATCGAGCTGGTGTCGCTCGAGGATGCCGACGAGGAGGCCGCCGGCAGCGCCAAGACGGCCGTGGCTGACGACGATATCGAGATCGAGGACGACGTCGAGGCGGATGACGACACCTTCCTTGAGGAAGAGGAAGATGGCGCGGACGATGTCACCGATCTGATCGGCGACGGAATCGAAGACGACGAGGAGACCTGAAAAAAGTCTCTTGCAGTCGTCGGCGCCATGTGCTCTACGACCGTTCCGCTGCGGGCGTGACCCGCAGCGACCCGCCGGACCAAAGTCCCAAAGCGTGCCCGTCACGCGGTCTGGCAACCCCCGGTGGGGCCATAGCTCAGTTGGGAGAGCGCTTGAATGGCATTCAAGAGGTCGGCGGTTCGATTCCGCCTGGCTCCACCAATTTTCCTAAGGAATATCAAGAATTTGTATGGGCATCTGCGAAGTGGCAGGTGCCTTTTCTGCACCGGGGATCCCTGCGGTGTCGCGCTGACCTGGGACGCGGCCGACAACAGGCTGACCGGCCGGGGGCGCACCCACAACTGGGACGGCGAGAACCGGCCCGCGACCATCGCGGCTTCCAACGTCACCACCGCCTTCACCTGTGGCCCGGACGGCGAACGCTTCGCTATGCCGGCTGCCAAAGCCGCCCGAGCTTCCGCGTCCAGCTGGCCTACCGTCAGCACGCGCAATTTCGATCTGTCATCCGCAACAGCTGGGCGGCGTCCGCGACCTCGCCTACGGCCTCCAGCTTGGCAGCCCGCTTCTCACTCGCCTCGAAGAGGACGGTTCCGACCGCGGTATTCCCCTCCGTGCTGCAGAGCGTCCGTATCCATCCGCCTCGCCCGCCGCGGCTTTGAAGTAGTTGTGCATTCGGCTGGCGTGAAGGTATCGAGGAGCGCCCCGCGGGCGTCCTACAAGGCGCTAACAACGCGCCCGGCTCCAGCGCGCAGGAGGGGCTTACGGGCGCGATCGCGCATCGCTCCAGCGGGTTCGAGGATCGCCACCTGGCCCCTGGTGACGCTGTACAGTTTGCACACGATCTGACGCTGCCGGCATGCAAATGGGGCAACAAGCGCAAGGGTCTTCGCCCAGGCGCGGGCTGAGCAGCACCGGTCCGCCGTGCCGTCGTTGAACTCGATCAGCCCAACATATGATCACAGCACACGTTGGTCGAAGTGGCTCGTCTCTGGTTGTACGCTAACGTCTTTGCGTAGCCGACCCCAAAGCGACGATCGCAGAACGCGTTCTGCCTTCGCGGAAAGCATTGATCAAACAACAGCGAGCCACCCCCATGTCCGGAAATATCGCAAAGCTGATGGTTGACACTCTCGAGGCCGCCGGCGTCGCGCGCATCTATGGCGTCGTCGGCGACAGTCTGAACGGCCTCACCGAAGCGCTCCGCGGCAGCCGCATCGACTGGGTGCATGTGCGCCATGAGGAGGCGGCGGCGTTCGCAGCGGCCGGTGAGTCGCAGGTCACCGGCAGGCTCGCGGTCTGCGCCGGCTCGTGCGGGCCCGGCAACCTGCACCTGATCAACGGCCTGTTCGACGCGCAGCGCACCCGGACCCCGGTGCTGGCCATCGCCGCGCAGATTCCGTCCTCCGAGATCGGCGGCGGCTATTTCCAGGAAACCCATCCGCAGAACCTGTTCCGCGAATGCAGCGTCTATTGCGAGATGGTCTCCGATCCGTCGCAGATGCCCTTCGTGCTGGAGAACGCCATCCGCGCGGCGGTGGGTGAGCGCGGCGTCGCCGTGATCGTCGTGCCCGGCGACGTGGCGCTGCGCCCCGCGCCCGAGCGCGCCGTCTCGCCGGCCGCCGGCCTGCTGCCCGCGCCCGCGGTGGTGACGCCGGCCGTCACCCAGATCGAGGCGCTGGCCGACCTGATGAACGGGGCCGGCCGGGTGACGCTGTTCTGCGGGCGCGGCTGCGCGGGCGCGCATTCGGAGCTGATGGCGCTGGCCGAGGCGCTCAAGAGCCCGATCGTGCACGCGCTCGGTGGCAAGGAGCATGTCGAGTACGACAATCCCTATGATGTCGGCATGACCGGCTTCATCGGCTTCGCCTCCGGCTACGAGGCGATGCACGCCTGCGACCTGCTGGTGCTGCTCGGCACCGATTTCCCCTACAAGCAGTTCCTGCCGACCGGGATCAGGATCGCGCAGGTGGATATCCGCCCCAGCCAGCTCGGCCGGCGCTGCAAGCTCGATCTCGGCGTTGTCGGCGATGTGCGCGCCACCCTCGCGGCGGTACTGCCGCTGCTCACCACCAAGACCGACCGGCACCATCTCGACCACAGCCTCTCGCGCTACAAAAGCGCCCGGAAGGGCCTCGACGATCTCGCCGTCGGCACGCCCGGCCGCAGGCCGATCCACCCGCAATACCTCGCCAAGGTGGTAAGCGACCTCGCCGCCGAGGATGCCGTCTTCACCTTCGACGTCGGCACCCCGACCATCTGGGCGGCGCGCTATGTGACGATGAACGGCAGGCGCCAGCTGGTCGGCTCGCTCGCCCACGGCTCGATGGCCAACGCGATGCCGCAGGCGATCGGCATCCAGGCGTCGCAGCCGAAGCGGCAGGTTATCTCGCTCTCCGGCGACGGCGGCTTCGCCATGCTGATGGGCGACCTCATCACCCTCACGCAGGAAAAGCTGCCCGTGAAGGTGGTGATCTTCAACAACGGCGTGCTCGGCTTCGTCGCGCTGGAAATGAAGGCAGCCGGCTTCGTCGGGCTCGGCACCGACCTCGAGAATCCCGATTTCGCGGCCATGGCGCGGGCGATGGGCATCCTCGGCGTGCGGGTGGAAGACCCCGGCGACCTGCCCGGTGCGGTCGCGCAGGTGCTCGCCCATGACGGGCCGGCGGTGCTCGATGTCGTCACCGCCAAGCAGGAGCTCTCCATGCCGCCCACCATCGGCCTCGAGCAGGCCAAGGGCTTCGGCCTGTGGATGATCCGCGCGGTGATGAGCGGGCGTGGCGACGAGGTACTGGACCTCGCCAAGCAGAACCTGCTGCCGCGCTGAACGGGCGAGGGGCGCCCGATCGGGCGCCCCAGGTCATCGCCCTATGTCGTGCAGGGATCGGCACGGCGGCCCGGCCGTGGCGCGCGGCGTCTCTCCCGCGCGATCGCGCCGTCAATCGGCCGCTTCCCCGCCGTCGAACATCTTCTTGCGGATCACCGCGTGAACACCCCAATTGCCGTCCGCGACCTGGGTAACGCCGAAATCGACACCGACGGAGATCAGCGAAAGCGCCTCGTCCTCGTCGAGCCGCCAAGCATCCATCAGGAATTTACGCGTCGAGCGGAAGGCCGAGCGCAGTGCCTTCGACAGCGACGACTTCTTGTAGACCTCGGACTGCGCGTTGCGGCCGAGATCGCGCAGATAGTTCGGGTAGCTGAAGCCGTGCAGGACGAATTCGTCCTTCGTCTCCAGGAGCGGGGCGTTGAGGCCGGCGAGGTAACTCTTATCCGTCTGACCGCGCTTGTGGACGATCAAACGGAAGCGCCCGGTCAGCGAGGCCTCGAGCGCCGTGCCGTTGATTTCGCCGTCGCCCTGGGCGAGATGCCCGTCCCCGACTGAGAACAGGGCGCCGGGAACGGCCACCGGCAGATAGAGCGTCGACCCCTTACCCGCCCGCCAATTGTCGAAGTTGCCGCCGAAATAGCCGGGAGGAATGGAATCCACCAGTTCCGCCTCGCGGGGGGCCACCGCCATGCAGCCGAAATGCGGCCGCAAGGGCACGCGAATATTCGCCATCACCCCCCGACGCTTCTCGATGCTGGCGTGGTCCACCGGCACGCCGGGATAGTCCATGGTGTCGTGGCGCACACCGAACGGATCGATCTGCGGCGTCCAGCGATAGGAATAGAGGGCGCGCGCAAACTCGCCCTCCGGCTCGACCTCGTAGATGGTGATGACCTCGCGCGGCTTCGGATCGCCGAGCAGATCGGAATACTGATAGCCCCACCACGCCGAGACGTTGGAGGCGAAACATCGCCCCTCGAACGCGGGATTGGAACTCGGCCGCGGGGCGATGTCGAGGATCTGCACCTCGAGCACATCGCCCGGCTCGGCGCCGTTCACGAAGACCGGCCCGGTGAAAATGTGCACGCCGAAACCTTCCCCCGCGCCGCGTCCCAGGATGCTGGCGTTCATCGGCCCGGCACCGCGTCGATCGATCGTCTTGCCGTCCCGGGTCCAGGCGAACACGCTCTCGGCAGCCGGATCACCTTTGATCATCCGGTCGTAATCGTCATAGGCGTGCTGGGTCAGCGTCTCGATCACCACCTCCGCGCCGGAATCGATGCGCATGACCGGCGGGATGGAGCGGCTGAGATAGCCCCAATGCAGACTGTCCTTGCCGATGGCGATGCGCCGCTCGTTGTCGCCATGGCATACCGAGGCACCCGCGCGGGCGCGCAGTTCCGCCACCCGTTTCTCGTGGGTTGCGGGAACGGTGACGACGTTGTGAGGCACGCTCCGTTCGAGCGGGCGCCCGCGCCGAAGCAGGTTGCGCGGCTCGACGGGTGTCGCTGCCCGGAATGCGCGCGGGGAGACACCGAATGCCGCGCTGAACGCGCGGCTGAAATGCGCCGGATCGCGGAATCCCCATCGGAACGCGATCTCCGCCACCCCGTCCGCGCCGTGGCGGGGGTCGGCGAGATCGAGCCGCGCCCGGTCGAGCCGGCGCTGGCGCACATAGTCGGAGAAGGTCGTCTCCTGCATCTCGAACAGCTTCTGGATGTAGCGCTGTGACAACACCTCCTGCGCCGCGATCACCGCCATCGACAGGTCGGAGCTCATGAGCCGCAGCTCGATGGCGGAGGTGACGCGCCGGAAATGCGCGGCCTGCGTCTGCGTCGCGCCCTCGTCCTTCAGCCGAGCCTCGGCCAGCAGTGCGCCCACCACGAGCTCGGTCACCGCCATCTGCGCCGAGGTCAGATCCGCCACGTTGACCTGCTCGAAATGCAAGGCGAGCGTACGCATCACCGGGCGCGCGGCGGCGGCGGCGACGGTGGCGCCGAGTACCTTGGGCAGTTGTATCTGGCCGCGCCCGAGCCGCATGAGCACGCGCTCGCGTGGAATTTCCAGAAGCAGTAGCTCGAAATCCTCGCGCATCTCGTAGGTAAAGGGCTGCGCGCGATCGATGACGCAGACGTCGCCCTCGGCAACGTCGCGCACCGGCTTGCCGCGCCGGACGGCACCGCGCCCCTGAACATGGAACGCCACGACTAGCGGCCCACCCTCGCTCCCGCTACCGCTGATCTCCTGCGGTGAGGAGCGCAGCCGCATCAGCAGGGTCCCGTCCGGCGAACGAAGCAGACCGACCTCGCCGGTGGCCGCGCCGCCGTCAGGCCGTCGGCTCGCCAGGCCGGCCGAGCCGAGAGCCTGCGACCACGCATCGGACTGGGTAGCCAACGGAAAGGCGTCGATCGAGATCACGGTCGGCCCGACGGGCATGTCTTCCCCCTGCTGGCGGACATGAAGCGCGAACCGCGTTTCGTGCCGCGCACCGTCCTGAGCCCGGTGGCGGCCCGAGAGACGGCGAATCTCGCGACGACGCCCGCTTTGCCGCGCGGGACCGCTCGCGGTCCGGGCGGTACGACGAAGGCATCATGCATCATGGCAGTCGCGCCGCCTTGCCTGCGGGCGCACAAAAAATTGATCCAGCGCGCTCTCGCCCCGAAGCAAGAGATTGGGCGCCTGCTGTCATTCCCGCAAGCCGGGATCCGACGCACGCTTTCCTCCGCACGCCCTTCCAGAGAACGGCAAAAGGAGCCAGAAGATGTGCGCAGGTGACGACAGCAATTGCCCGCAATTCGAGAAGCACCGGGCAAAAATGATGGAGGCGCTCGGTGTCGAGCGCCGCTCTTTCCTAAAGAGCGCGTTCGTCGCGACCGGCGGAGCCGCAGCGCTCGCGGGCGGCGGCATGTCGCTGGTCTCGCCCGCTCTCGCCCAGGCGTCGGCGGCGCGCACCGCCGGCCAGCCGGGGTTCCACTACCTTCCGGCCAACGACCAGACCGTCCACTGGGGGTATTTCTCCAAGAAGCTGAAGCCGCGGGTCGAGATCGACAGTGGCGATATCATCACCATCGAAGCCCTGACGCATCACGCCAATGACGATGCCGAGCTCATGGTGAAGGGCGATCCCGGCGCCGAAAGCGTCTTCACCTGGACCAAGGAGAAAAAGAACGTCAAGCGCCGCGGCGCGGGCGACGAGAACGACACCAAGATCGGCGGCGGCGGCGGACTGGGCGTCCACGTCTGCACCGGCCCGGTGATGGTGCGCGGCGCCGAGCCGGGCGATGTGCTCGAGGTGCGCATTCTCGACACCAAGTTCCGTCCCTCCGCCAACCCGCAGCAGAAGGGCAAGGCCTTCGGTGTTACCGCCGCCGCGTGGTGGGGTTTCCACTATAAGGATCAGCTCGAGGAGCCCAAGGACCGCGAGGTCGTCACCGTGTTCGAGGTCGACGCCAATGGCGGCAACCCGTTCGCCCGCGCCGCCTACAATTTCCGCTGGACGCCCCAGACCGATCCCGAAGGGATCGTGCACAAGACCATCGACTATCCCGGCGTGCCGGTGAACCACGCCACGATCAAGAAGAACACCGACATATTGAAGGGCGTGCGCGTGCCGATCCGCCCGCATTTCGGGGTGATCGCGCTCGCGCCGAACGAAGCCGACTACGTCAACTCCATTCCGCCCATGGCGACTGGCGGTAACATCGACAACTGGCGCATCGGCAAGGGCGCGACGATGTACTACCCCGTCGCGGTCGAGGGCGGCCTGATGTCCGTCGGCGACCCCCACGCCTCGCAGGGCGATTCGGAGTTGTGCGGCACGGCCATCGAATGCTCGATCACCGGCACCTTCCAGCTGATCCTGCACAAGAAGAAGGACCTCGGTGGCACGGCGCTCGAGGGGCTGGAATACCCGATGCTCGAAACGCCGACGGAATGGCTGGTGCACGGGTACAGCTACGCGAACTATCTCGCGGAGCTCGGGCCGAACGCGCAGAGCGAGATTTTCGGCAAGAGTTCAGTCGACCTCGCCCTCCGCGACGCCTTCCGCAAGATGCGCAGATTCCTGATGACCACGCAGGGGCTGACCGAGGACGAGGCGATCGCACTGATGTCGGTCGGCGTCGATTTCGGCGTGACGCAGGTCGTGGATGGCAACTGGGGCTGCCACGGCGTCATCCGCAAGGACATCTTCGCCGGCCGGATGAGCTGACGATCAGCCCGGCCCGGGCGGCGCTCCCGCCCGGGCCTTGCCGTCGCGCGATGGCGCGCCGCCGCCTTCGAGGCTCGCCACTCGCTCGCGCTCGGTCGGCCCGCCCCCACATCGTGGTGACCATCCCGATCTTCGATCTTGCCTGAAGGTTCCTTATCTGTTCTCGTTGCTCCCGACGAGTCAATCCGCTCCCGATCTCGCGAGCGTGACGGGAGCGATGGCATGGCGATCGAGACGGTCTATGTGGTGCAGACGTTCAAGGCAGGCCCGCGCGGCGGGCTGAGGGCCGAGCCGGCGAGCCGCGCCCGCAACGAGGCGATGGCCGTCCGCACGGCCGAGCGCCTGGCCCTCGCCAAGACCGGAGTCGTCGCTTTCGCGACTTCCGGCGACGTCGACTCGGGCGAGTTCGACGACGAGCCGAAGATCCTGTTCAAGGCCGGCCGGCTGCCGCCGCAATTCGGCGACGAGGGGTAGTCCGGCGTGGATTGCCGTGGGCGCCGGCGGCGTGCTTCCTCCGTCATCCGGCCTTGGACCACTCCATTTTTTATCAGGCGCGACTCGTTGATATCGAGCGGGCCGAGTGATCGTGCAGCTTATTCAAATGCCGAATTTTGCAGTATTCCGCGCCTGGTTCGTGCTCGACATATGACGCAAAGCTGCCCCTCCCGGTAGGCCCTTCACTCTTGCGGAACGGCACCGGCATCACCTGCGCTTCAGGCTGGTGAAAGTGCGCTCGGGCCATGAACTGGAGATCGATGTCGTTTATGTCGTCGGCTGGTGCCGCAGGGGCGAGGTGTTCACGGGCGGCAGTCAAGAGGCCATCGATTCGTTACGGGCTCGAAGTTGGAGAGGCGCTCGCCCTCACTACGCGGCACCGAACCGAACGATTCCCATCTTTCCGCCTCGCCGATGATCGGACGGGTTCTTCGGGCACCGCGACCCAAGAGGTTCATTTCCCGGAGCGCTGGACGAGCCTCACATGCCTGCCATCTCGCCCTCGACTGTAGCAGGCGACTGCAGCAAGCCCTTTAGCAAGTTTTTGACATCACCCATTATTCAATAGTTTCAATGGGTTAACTGGTGCTGCGAGAGAGGATTGAAGACGGCGGACGCGATCATTCTGTATTGAAATACAACGATATTTCCGATCCTCCGGCAAGCGCTGTGTAGCAGCCTCGTGTGTGCGGTCGCCTATTTTGTGGAAGCACGTACTTCCTTGGTGCCTTCACCTTATTCCGCGCGGTAGGCTATAACCTGAGGAAACCTGGGCAGCGCCATGAACAGAGAAGAAGTCATCGCCCTTCTGCAAACAAACGGCTTCGAGATTTCAAACGTTGTGCGCATGAGCAACGACGTCGGCTGGGACATTCGGTGTACTGGCGGCGAAGCTATTATGGTCTATGATAGCGGGAAGGTCGTACCGCAGGGAAAAAATCAAAACGCCGTTAAGGCGCTTCTTGGTCAGCCGGCGCCTGCTGCCGGCAATCACGCTATTTTACAACCAAGTGGGAACGGGAATGCCGGACCACGCGATGTGTTCGTCGTGTATGGCCACGACATAACTGCTCGAACGCAGCTAGAGGCAATGCTAAGACGCTGGGGTCTTAATCCTCTAATCCTGGATCAGCTAACTTCAGGCGGCCAAACAATTATCGAAAAATTGGAGAGTACCGCGAGCAAGGCGAATTTTGCTGTCATCCTTGCTACCCCGGACGACGAAGGCCATAGGGCGGGGCATGATGAGGAAAATGCCTATCGTGCTCGCCAAAACGTGGTTCTTGAGCTTGGCATGATGCTGGTAAAGCTGGGGCGAGACCGAGTAGCTATCTTGCTGAAAACTCAGACCAACATGGAGCGCCCAAGTGACATTCAGGGGCTGATATACATACCTTTCATAGACGACGTAAACGAGACGGCGCTTCAATTGGCAAAGGAAATCAACGCTAAGGGCATCGCCATCGATCTCAGTCGTGTGTAATTGCAGGTCACTCCCTCTTGAGGCGCTCCCATTCGTCAATCAAGGTAACGTATCGCCGTCTGAACACTGTCTCCTCATCCCCCTTCAATGGAGTTGTTTGCGGCGAGAAAAATGTTCGCCGTAGAATGTCTATGATTCGCATGTCGTTGGGGTCATGTGTAGGCAATGCCTGCTGCATCGCCCATATGCCCAATCGCCCCCCTTCTTCCGGGAGAGGCGGTTCCTCACTGAAATATGGATATACAACGCGTGTATATTCGCCTCGGACGCGTGCGTGGAGAGCATCCCTGATCCGCACGGTCGCCTCTATTCCGTGAGGCAATAAGATGCCGTGAACACTCTTGGGAACAATTTCAACGGGCTGATTTGTCCATCGTAGTTTTGCGTTGAGCAAATCAAGAACCCCATCTCTCAATGCGGGGTATAGCCGTGCATAAGCTTTATTCGACTGTATGCGCTGCTCGGTTAGCTCTCGAAGGTCTCCAATGCCAGCGACGTGTTTTTTCACATCGGTCCAAAACGGGAGATAGAAATCACCCCCTCGACTCCTATTACCGCCCTCCTCTTTACGGCGATCAAGCCGTATGTCTTCTTTAAGGATTTTGCGTCGAAGCGGCTCGGCCGCATAGAATAACTGCAAAGCCTTGCGAAGCGGAATATCTCGAACTGACATACATGCCCCTACGAAATGCCGTACAAGGAGTTGGCTGGGGCATTGTTCGAATGTCAATCTAAATACATATAAATTCGCGCTTTCCCACGCCCGTCGCACACATCGAAACCAACAGCTACCCTCTCTCCGATCCGCAAAAGGACAGAGGGGCTCTCCCCCATCCTCACTTCCCCAGCGCCCGGTACACGCTCCCCCGGCCGATTCCGAGCGCCTTGGCAATCTCGGTGGGTGTCTTGCCCTCGGCATGCAGTCTGCGGGCATCATCGGCCTTGAGCCTGGCCGTGGGTTTCCTGCCCAGGTAGCGGCCTTCCGCCTTCGCCTTCGCGATCCCCTCCTTCTGCCGCTCCAGCATCATCTCCCGTTCAAACTGGGCGAACCCGGCGAAGATGTTGAGTATCAAACGCCCCGTGGCGCTGCGGGTGTCGACCATCTCCCCGCCAAGGTTCAGCACCCGCAGGCTGACGCCGTTGCCGTCCAGCTCCTTCACCAACTCCCACAGGTTGATGGTGGAGCGGGCCAAGCGGTCGATCTTGGTCACCACCAGCGTGTCGCCCTCGCGGACGTATTCGAGGGCACGAGTGAGCACCGGGCGGTCACCGACCGATGATGCCTGTTCGGTGAAGACCTTGGCGCACCCGGCCGCCTGGAGGTCGCGGCGCTGGGCTTCAAGCCCTGCTTCCTGTTCGGCGGTGGAGGTGCGGCCGTAGCCGATGAGGTGGCCGTTAGAGGTTGTGTTCGTGTCCATGTTCCAATGCCCCGGAGTGTCCATAAGTCCTGGGCATGAGAGTCGCAAGCGTCCACAATGTCAATGCCCATGCTAATGGACGCGATTGGCGACAGAAGCGGACACGTCCACATGGGCAGGGTCTATTGGACGACAGTGAACGCTGGGCTCGACCGACCGCCACAGAAATGCCCAGCGCGGTCGGGATGCTCCAGCCGTCCCCTTGGAGAAAGGAGGTCAGGATGAAGTTTCGGCTTCGTCTAAGTCGTACCGGAAAACCCATCGGGTAAAAACCACAGGTCCCCGGGCTCCTGACAGGAGGGGCAAGCGACCATAGACGTGTGGCAGTAAAGGCAGGCGTTGCGGTCAGACGCCACGGTTAAAGTCCGTAGGGCAAAGCGCGAGTGTCCCCTGATCGGCCTCGCACCCTTACCAACACACACACCGGCTTCTCCATGCCCCACCGGCCGGCGGCATGCTTCGGAGGTCGCTTCAACGGCTCGACGAGCCGGCACGGGGGGATCGCCGCGCGGACTATTCCATTGAAGGGGCTCTCAGAAATTTCCGCCAAATCCGGTAATCCCCTTGCACCCGCTACAGCCCGCTACAGCCCGCCACCGCCTCGCCTAGAACGGCCGGGAAGGGGCCTGGGGCGCCTACCCCAGCCCGATCCCCAAACAGCCGCCTACGGCGCCACGGCGACGGTCTAACGCTCCTTCCGTGGGCTGTCGGGTCCCACCTTCACCCCCAGAATGGGCTGTGCCGGGAACAGGATCGCGGCAAGGCGATGCTGCGGGCTGAGGCCCCATGCCTTGCGCTTGGTCTTGGTCCGGTCGTTCTGGCGGTGCGTCATGCGGCCGTCGCTGAGGAGCGGCGGGTAATGCCCCGTGGCCCGGTAGTGCAGGCTCCAGGGAATGACGACAAGGTTCTCTCGACGGAGGTTGAAGCGGTCGCCGTCGCGGAAGACGACCACCTCCCCGTTGCCGGCGTTGGCGATCAGCTTGGCGACACTGCGACTGCCGGTCCCGACCGAGACGCCATTATCGGCGACGTGGAGACGGTGATAGCCCATGGATTGCAACGCGGCCCAATCGCCAGCTTCCATCGTCACCGCGTGAGTGGAGACGACGCGACGACGGACCTTGCGCACCGCCGGGATCGTCACCGGGCGGGCATCGGGGAAGCCGCTGGGCTGCTCGGGCGCCTCATGGCCTGACCTATTGGCCGCGAAGGGTGCCCTGGGGGGATTTCTGGCAGCGCGTCGTCTATCGAGACCCTCACAGATTTCCGCGTGCAATCGGCCACTTTCCGCCCGGCGGAGGCGTTCTTCCGGGGAGGGGTTCAACAGCTCGGCGGGCGGGCGAACCGTGAACCCGTCGAGGTCATCATAGTCGAATGAGTGCATGGCGATGACAGCCCAGCCGGCACCGCCGCCCCGGTGAGAGGGCGACGGCACCGTGCCGAGATTACTTCCCGACGCCCAAGCGTCCGGCAGTCGGCCGGAACAGCCACGCGCCGAAATCCTTGAGCCACTCCGGCGGGGCGTTCAGCTTGCGCTGCTCGTCGGAAAGCTCACGGAGCCGCTGCTGGTCCGCTACGGCCTGCTCACGGGGCGAAGGTTGCACCACAGGCCCCTTACGGGTCTGGGTGACGGTCGGGTTGTTGTAGTCGTCGATGATCTTCTGCGCCTTGGCGTCGCCTATCGACTTCTCCATGTCCTGGAGCTGGCGGTCGGTGACGGTCATGAAGGACGCCTTGCCGTTCGGGAGACGCACCGGGACCGGGGCGCCGTCCTTGGCCGAGACGATCTGGTACATGCCGCCCGTGTAGCGGACGGAGAGACCCTCGGGGCCGTCGATGCCGAAGGCGCCAAGGATGTCCTTGTGCTGGTCGTAGGCGGCCTGGAGCATGGTCTCGACCACTGGCACCTTGTCCTTGGTGAGGAAGGCGGAGCGCGTGAACAGGGCTTGGCCGTGGACGACTGGGGTGTCGGCCTGGAGCTTGTCTCGGACGGCCTCAATGGCCGTCTTGGCGTCCAAACCCTGGGCTCGGGTGATCATCATTGCGGCCTCAAGGATGCGGCTGTAGGCAGCTCCGCCGTTGTACAGGGTGTTCGATCCCAAGAGACGGTCGATGCCCTGGTCCCGGACGGCGGACTCCAGTTCCTGCCAGCGAGCCCGGACGGCCGGATCGTTCTGGTTCTCCGGCTGCTGCACCACGGCCGCATTACGCAGCGCTACATCATCCCCCTGCCCAAGCTGGCGGAACAGGGTGTACGCCTCGTAGAACCGTCGCGGCTTCTCGGAAAGCATCCCTTCGACATAGGCCGGGTTCCGCTCACGGAGCTGGTTGTACAGGTTCACGGCCGCCTTCGCCCTGTTGGCCATCGCCGGATCAGTCAGCGACGTGGTGTCGCCTACCGCCTTCGGCACCGCCTCCAGCGCATCCTTCCACTCCGGGTTCGGAACCCCGGCCGGGATGAACTTGTCGGCGGTCGTGTTGAAGACGATGCGCTCCTGAACGTCGCGGGGCTGGCCGTTGAGCTGCTTGCCCACGTTGTCCCTGACAGTCGTGCTGTACAGCGCCACGGCCTCCTTACGGGTCTCCTCACCCGACACCTTGAAGTCCTGCCCTGAGAAGGGTTAGGTCCGCACGGTGTCCTGGATGAGGTCGAAGGACCCATCGCCCCGCTGCCAAGCCGCCAGAGCCGCCTGGGCAAGCTCCTTCTTCTGGCCGTTCTGCCAGTCCTTCTCGAGGACGCGGGTGGCCGCTGCCCGGAGGTTCGAGACATCGTCGGCGAAGCGGGGATTGGAGGCGAGAGCGCCGATGGCCTGCCCACTGTCGACCGCCTTACGGGGCGCGTCGAGGATCGCCAGGACATTCCGGGCGAGGCCAGGGGTGGCCGTCTGCGGGTCCATGGCGAGCTTGAGCTGGCCCACGAGCTGGTCATCAACGTCCCGGTAGGGGATGTGTAGGGCGTCGGCAGCGGCCTTGGTGTAGGTGCCGATGGACGCCCCGACTTCCTCCGGGGTGCGGGCGGAGAGCCCGTCATCGCCTACGAGGGTGCGGAGCGTGGTCTGTAGGGTGACCGCCGTGTCCTGCTTGGCGCGGGCGGCAGCGTACTGCTGCTGGGTTCCGGTGGCCCAGGAGACGGCGTTCTCGACGGAGTTGTTGAAGGCCGCCATGGCATGCGGGGAGCCCTGCGGTAGGCCGGTCATGCCCTCCTTCGCCATGTCGGCGATGGCCTTCCGGGGGTCCACGAAGGAGCCGTCAGGGTTCAGGAGGGTGCCACCCCCGCCGGGGCCATAGAAGGTCTTGACCTTGGTGAGGAGGTCGGTGCCGGCGTTGGTCCCGAGGGCTCGCTCATAGAGGCCATTGGCGACCTTGTTGCCCTGTCGGGGGAGCGCACCGGCATGGTAGGCGTCCCAGAGCTGCTTGTTGGTAGAGGTCGCCAGATAGCGCTCCGCCTCCGCTCGGGCGGCGTCCCTGTCGTCCGCCTGCTCCCGGTTCGCGTAGGCCGCAAGGGTCCCGGAGAAGCCCTGGAGAGCCTGGGCCAGGGCGAGGTCCGGGGGGACTTCCGGGCGGGCGTAGGTGTCTCCCCCGAAGGAGGGGACGCGGATGCGGTCGGGGGACGGGAGGTCGGGGATGACGAGGCGGTTGCGGGTCATCGGGCATTCTCCTCATCAGCGACACCCCAGCGGCGGCGTTCGGCCTCGGCGCGGGCGAGCTTGTCGACGGCCTCGTTCATCTCGTTGCCGGCGTGACCACGGGTCCACCGGAGCGCCGCCAGCGGCTTGCTGTCCTTCGCGGCGAACAGCTTCTCCCACAGGTCACGGTTCACCACGGGCTTGCGCTGGGCGTTCTTCCAGCCCCGTGCCTCCCAGCTCGGGCGCCAGTCGTTGACACCCTTGACGACTATCTCACTGTCGCAGAACACCAGCGCAGGGATGCCGGCCGGCAGCGCAAGCAACGCCTGCGTCGCGGCCGTAATCTCTTGTCTGTTGTTGGTCGAGTGGGACTCGCCCCCGGAGAAGGTACGTCGGGAGCCATCGGGATATTGGACGATAACGGCCCAGCCGCCAGGGCCGGGATTGCCGAGCGAGGAACCATCGGCGTAAGCGACGATATCGGCGCTCATTCAGCGGTCTCGAAAGTGAGGAAGTTGGAGCTGGCGTGGTGCTGGAGCGCGAGAGGCTTTTCCATCTCGCCGTCGCGGATGAGGGAACCGGCCAAGCGGTCGACATCACCTACCGATGTGGAAAGGAGGAATGCCCCGCCATCCGGGCCGCGAACGTGAAGGTCCGTAGCTTCGATGGACCCGCGAATATGGCGCAGGATATAGCCGGCCGCCTGTACGGGGTGCCTGGAGATGGTGAGGGGATCGGCCTCGCCGTCGACACGGACGACGCAACTGTCGGTGCCCGCTATCGGCGTGACGATAATGATTGCCGAATGCCAGTGCGGCGAGACGTGCCCAGCCGATAGGGCGATGCCATACCGCTTGCGGGCGATCTCGTTGAAGCTGTCGATGGGGTCCGCGTTGTCGCAGACGGAGGTAAGGGTGTCAGGAATGGGAGTGGGTCCGGTTTGAGAGGGAGAGGAGGCTGTGACGTTCATTGGTCGTCGTTCCAAGCAAGCTCACGAAGACGATCCTGTTTACGGGTGTCGACGACTGGCCTGCCAAAGCACAGGTCGATGCCACCCGCTGCGGCGATTTCCTGCCGCACCCGCTCGCTCGCCGCGCTGAGGAGCTTCACGTCCGGGGTTCCCCACCGGCCCAGGAGGCAGGTCGAGGGGAATAGGAAGGCGGTCGAAGTGCCCCGAGCTTCGGGAACTTCCATCTCGCCGGCCGCGATCATGGCTTCGGCACGGTCACAGGCTTTGCCGATGGTGGATCGCTCAAACTCTTCCGGCTCGCCCCACCAGTCGGTTGCGCGGCTATGGGAGAACGGCCGGCCGTTGACCAGCACATCCGCAACCGGGCGATCCGGGCGGAAGATGATCAAGGTCGCATCGCGCCGATAGACGCGAACGCGGTGGAGGAGATAGCCGGCGACGGCGAGCGGTGACGCGCGTGTCTGGGCGAAGATGATCGTCTCGCCCGGCAGGCGAAGAAAGGAGTCGTCCTGTTTGAAGATGCCCGGCGTCACCAGGACGCGGACATCATCGGCCGTGGCGGGGTCTTCGGCGATACCGTCCGCCACGAGGGCGGCGTATCGGCGCTGGACGACGGCGTTCCACCAGCTCGGGGAGGCGATGGTGGGAGAAGTGCTGTCAGTGTTCAAGTCTGTCCGGGGGCTTGAGGGTGACGGGAATGCACGCGGCGCTGCGCAGGACGGCCGATCTGTGGTCGCGGCTGTATGGGTAGCCGGGCGCATCGGAACGGGCGTCCTCGGTCGACACCGCCGGGAGTGGAGAGGCTATCTGGCGGCGATGATCGGTCGCGGGCGATAGACCCGGACAGAAAGACCACCACGGTCACGCTCCTCCACTGAGAAGCGGGCGGCCCTGCCCACGGTCGACCACATGGCCGGCTTGTTCTGTCCGACATGGCGCATGGTGAGCGGGGTGGCCGGGTCGACACCACGAGCCGCGAGGACACGGGCGCCTGCGAACAAGGGCTGGTGGCTGGTGACGATGTGGTCTCCATCCGGCAGGGTGGCAGCATAGCGGCCGTGGCCGGTGGGCGAGACGATCAGTTCAATGGCGGCCAGAGAGGGACCGGGAGCGGGCGTAGGCGAGGGGTGAAGTTCGGGGTTCAAATGGTCCGGTGGGTTTGAGGGTGAACCTGTGCCGACGATCAGAGGCCGCGCAGAGCGGCTCTCAGCACAGGGCCAAACGCCTCCCCGGAGCCGGCTGGAGGGCCGGCGACATTCCCATGCGCGGTGCCTCAAGCCCGCTGCCGCACCGGACAAGACCGGCGACGGGCGAGACAACAGCACGACATGGGAATGGGGGAGGCGCTTGACGCTGGGCTGAGGGCGGAAGGTCAAGCGGGACGACGGTGGCCTATGGCGGCCGTGGGCCGCACGACGGGGACGACATGGCTATGAGAGCGACATCGTAGCCGAAGAGGGGCGAGAGCCCCGAACCAGTGGGATGTGGACAGCCGTAGAGCGACATATGAGGGTTTCTATAGGTTCTTATCCTTACGGCTGCTAAGCGTCCCTATAAGCTCTCTTAAAGGGTCTTTGTTTGATTGCATTAGACGCACCCGTGCGTAGCGCCCGCGTAAGGACGACTTCCGGGATCGCAACGGGAGGGTCGGAAATTCTTTGTCGTCCGTCCCGGCGGGTTCCGTGGTCAGGGATCGGGGTAGGTCGCCGGACAGGATACCGTTTGCCGTGTCACGGTGTCGACCGTGGACGCCCGTTTCGGGGCCGGGAGCTACATCGGTAGCGGCGGAGGCAATCGGCCGTCCACGGCGACAACGGGTGAGCGCGAAATTGCTATGCCGCCTGGGCCAGTCCAGCGGCCTTCCGGGCCTCGTCACGGGCCACGAGGCGCAACGGCTCCATTTCCTCGAAATGATCGGCGCCCCGGCAGCGCTCCAGTCGGACGAGAGGGCGAGCGTCGAGCTGGGCGAACAGGGACCGCCAGAGCTGATAGTTCGCGATGATGGGGCCGTCCGCACTGCGCCAATTGCGAGCTTCCCAGGCGGGGCGCCAGTCGTAGACGCCCCGGACGACATAGGCGCTGTCCAGGAAGACCGTCGCAGCACTGTCGGCGGGAAGGGCAGAGACGGTGGCGAGGACTGCCCGAAGCGCCATGACATTGGCACTGGAGCGGCCTTCGCCACCGGCAAGGCGCTGGCGGGAGCCGTCAGCGGACACGATGGAGGCGGCCCAGCCGCTGGGGCCGGAGAGGCCGGGCGGGACCGCCAAGGCGATGTAGGCGTGGAAATTGGGGGAGGTCATGGGCCGGGGCGAGATGTTCCAATTTAGTCTCGTGTGCAACCTAGAGCGGAAGCCGATCATATTGGATCATATCCAGCGGCTTCGAAGAAGTTCTGGCACTGCTGTGGCGTGAAGAGA
>NZ_JBJGXH010000003.1:0-423638 GCF_045108345.1 Ancylobacter terrae | reverse complement strand
GTCGACGTGCTGTGCTTCGGCGGCACCAAGAACGGCATGGCGGTGGGCGAGGCGGTGATCTTCTTCGACACCGCGCTGGCCGCCGATTTCGACTATCGCTGCAAGCAGGCGGGCCAGCTCGCCTCCAAGATGCGCTTCCTCTCGGCGCCCTGGGTCGGGCTTCTGGAAACCGGCGCCTGGCTCGCCAATGCCCGCCACGCCAATGACTGCGCCACCTGGCTCGCCGCGCAGCTGTCCGGGCTGCCGGGGGTGGAACTGCTGTTTCCGGTCGAGGCCAACGCGGTCTTCGTCAAGGCTCCGGCCGAGGTGCTGGAGGAACTGCGGGCGCGCGGCTGGCGCTTCTACACCTTCATCGGCGGTGGTGCCCGCTTCATGTTCGCCTGGGATGCCGATCCCCAGCGTGTCGCGCGGCTCGCCGCCGATATCGAGGCGGCCGCCCGCGCTCACGCCGGCGTAGCCTGACGAGGCGCGCCGGTCCGTCGCGAGGGCTCGCCCGTCATCCCTCCCAGCGGCGCGGGCGGTAGAAGGTGTGGTCGCCGACCCGATCGAGTTTGCGCATCTCGCGGATCCAGTTCGGGCGCACCGACATGGCGTGGTAATGCGTCGCCTTGCCGATGCCGTTGTCCCAGACGTGCCCGTCCAGCATGTCGGCGGCGATGCGCTGCGCCTGCTTCCACATCTCCGGCTCGGTGACCACGTCGCGGATGTTGTCGCAGGCGAAGGTGAACTGGCAGGCGAGCTTGCGGTTGGCGTTCTGGTAGACCGCGCGGCAGATATCGGCGGGGTAGTAGCCCGAGAACACCCGGTTCAGCACCACCTGCGCGACGCCGACCTGCCCCCGTTCCGGCTCCCCGCGGCTCTCGAAATACACCGCCTCGGCGAGGCACTTCTCGGCGCGCTCGCGCCGGCGGCCGTCGAGGCCGAGGCGCTGGGCCGGGCTCAGCGGCGTGGCGTCGGCTCCCGTCACCTCGCCCTTCGCCGCGACGCTGCTGCTGTCGGCGTCGAGATGCTCGAAGCGCTGCGGCGGCAATTCGGCGGCGCCGGTGCCGAAGATGAAGGCCGGATCATGGTAGATCGGCCCCGATACCGGCGCGGAGGCGAGGATGACCGGCGCTGCGGTCGCCGCGTCCGCCCGGTTCGACGGGCCGATGGCGAGGTCGCCGGGCGTCGCCTGCCCGGCCGGACCGATGTCGGGTTCCGCGGCCTCCGCGAGGATCATCGCCCCCTCCGGCGCGGCGTCGCGCGCGCCCTCGACCATGGCCACCGCCTCGTCGCCCGCCTCGATCTCGGCGGGATCGCCGGTGGGATCGCCGGCGGAAACCTCGGCGAGGAGCGCCTGCGCCTGCGTTTCGGTCTCGATGACGGCATCGTCCGTTCCCGTGCCGGCCGGGCCTGAAGCGGCGGCGGTCGAGGCCGGCCCGGCGAAGGTGCGCTGCCGGTCGCCCGCGACCGGGAGCGGCAGGCGGTCGGCCTTGGCCGCGCGGTTGACGTCGGTGGCGAGGAGAATGCGGGACGGGGGCGGCGGCAGGGCCGCGCCCAGCGGGCTCGGCCAGGCGAAGGTCGCCATCTTGAGCGCCTTGGCGGAGCCGGTCACCGACAGCACGCGGGCGCGCTCGGCGATCCCCGGCTGGCGCGCCAGGTAGCCGGCAATATCCTGCCGGCCGATGGTCGTACTCCCGCCGGCGATCAGCAACCCGGTGAAGCTGAGAAGGACGCCGAGTCGCCGACGCCGACGTGAGACACGCATGACGCAACGCCTACGCAACAGGAACGCATGGTCTAGGAACGTCTGCTTCGCCACGACCCGCCGTGACATCCGGGGCACAGGGAATGCCTCGAATGCGAAGCATCATGGTTGTCGCGCATTAACGTTGAGGCGGGGTTAACGCCGCGACGATGATCGCCCGATCGGGCGGGGCGCTTGTCAGCGCGGGGCGGCGGCGCGGGCCAGCCGGTCGCGGATGGCCTCTCCCAGCCCCTCGGCGGGGATGGGCGTCACGGCGATGCCGGCGGCGCCGCTGGCGTCGAGCGCGCGCAGATGGGCGAACAGGTTCGCCGCCGCCTCCACCGTGTCGCCGGCCGGGCTGAGGTCCAGCACCGCGACGGCCGTGTCGCTGCCGGGCGGCCGCGCCCCGCCGAAGGCGAGCAGCGCCTCGCCCGGCTTCACCTCGGTGGCATCGAGCCGCACGCCGGCGCGCGGCGCATAATGCGAGGCGAGCATTCCCGGCGCCAGCGGCGCGGAGCCGCTCGACGCCCGGCGGCGCGGCAGTCGTGCGCCCAGCAGCGCCTCGATCCGCGCCCGGTCGAGCCCGCCGGGGCGCAGCAGCACCGCCGTGTCGCCGGTGGCGTCGACAATCGTCGATTCGACGCCGACCGGGCAGGGGCCGGCATCGAGCACGACGTCGACCGCGCCGTCGAGATCGGCGAGCACATGCGCCGCGCTGGTCGGCGAGACATGGCCGGAGCGGTTGGCGCTCGGCGCGGCCAGCGGCCGCCCGACCGCGGCGATGAGCGCCCGCGCCGCCGGATGCGCCGGCAGGCGAATGGCCAGCGTCGGCAGTCCGGCGCGGGCGAGATCGCACACGGCGCCCTCGACCGCCGGCACGACGAGCGTCAGCGGTCCCGGCCAGAACGCCGCGGCGAGCCGCTCGGCGACGGCGCCGAACCGGCCGATGCGGCGCGCGGCGTCGAGATCGGGCACATGCGCGATCAGCGGGTTGAAGGAGGGCCGCCCCTTCACCGCGTAGAGCCGGGCGATGGCGGCGGGATCGGTGGCGTCCGCCGCGAGCCCGTATACCGTCTCGGTCGGCATCGCGACCAGCCCGCCCGCCCGGATCGCCTCCGCGGCGGCGGCGATCCCGTGTGCGTCCGCCGGCAGCACGCGCGTCGCGACACGCGCCGTCTCGGCAGGGCGGACTCCAGCGCTCACGTGATTTTCCTCAAGGCCGGTCGAAGCGCGGCGTGATAGGCGCGGGAGGCATGCCGGTCAAGCGCGTGGGCCGCCCGGCCGGGCCGAAAACCGGCCCCGGGCGGCGCGGCGCGCTGGCCTGCGGCCGATCGGTGGCATATCGTCCACCTCGAACACGAGGCGCTGTCGCAACGCGCCGCAATGCCCCAGGGAGCGCCATGTCCACCTTGCTCGTCACGCACGACGCCTGCCTCGATCACCTCACCCCGCCCGGCCACCCCGAGCGGCCGGACCGCGTGCGGGCGCTGGCGCGCGTCTTCGAGCAGGAGCAGTTCGCGCTGCTGGCGCGCGAGCAGGCGCCGCTGGGCGCGCGCGAGGACATTCTGCGCTGCCATCCCGAGGACCTCATCGCCGCGCTCGAAGAGGCGATGCCGCGCGAGGGTCTGGTGCGGATCGACGGTGACACGGTGATGTCGCCCGGCACCGGCGAGGCGATCTGGCGCGGGGTGGGCGGTTCGGTGCTGGCGGTCGACGAGGTGCTCGCCGGGCGCGCCCGCAACGCCTTCGTCGCCATGCGCCCGCCCGGCCACCATGCCGAGACGCGCACGCCGATGGGCTTCTGCTTCTTCAACAATGTCGCCGTCGCCGCCCGCCATGCGCAGAAGGTGCACGGCATCGGCCGCGTCGCCATCGTCGATTTCGACGTGCACCACGGCAACGGTTCGCAGGAGATCTTCTGGTCGGACGAGAGCGTTATGTACGCCTCCACCCACGAGATGCCGCTGTTCCCGGGCACCGGCGCCTTGAGCGAGCGCGGCGTCTACGACAACATCGTCAACGCGCCGCTGCGCGCGGGCGACGGCGGCGAGCGCTTCCGCGAGGCGTTCGAGAGCCGCATCCTGCCCCGCCTCGAAACCTTCGGCCCGGAGCTCCTCATCATCTCCGCCGGCTTCGACGCGCATGTGCGCGACCCGCTGGCCAACATCAACCTGCTGGAGGGCGACTTCACCTGGGTGACGCGCAAGCTGATGGACGTCGCCGAGCGCCACAGCGGCGGGCGCATCGTCTCGGTGCTGGAGGGCGGCTACGACCTCGAGGGCCTCGCCAAGTCGGCCTCCGCCCATGTCACCGCGCTGATGGGCTGCTGAGGCGCGCGCTCCGGGGCAGGCGAATCGCCGGCGATCGGCTATAGAGACCGCTCACGCGAGGGAGGCACGACATGGCCGAGACCAATGCGGATGTGGCGGCGCTGAGCTTCGAGAAGGCGCTCGCCGAGCTCGAGGCCATCGTCGGCAAGCTCGAGGGCGGCAACGTGCCGCTCGAGGAATCGATCGCGCTCTATGCCCGCGGCGAGGCGCTCAAGGCGCGCTGCGACGCGCTGCTGAAGGACGCCGAGGCGCGGGTCGAGAAGATCACGCTGGGCGCCGACGGCAAGCCGGCCGCGCTGGCGCCGCTCGACGGCGAATAGAGCAATTTCCGCACAAGTGTGCAGCGGTTCTGCGAAAGGAATTGCGTAAAATCAAAGAGCTAGAGCATGTCCGGTGAACCGGGGTTCGCCGGACATGCTCTAGCCGGCTCAATCGCCGTCGAGATGGGGCGCGACGAGCGCCCGAGTCTCGGCGCTCGGCACCACCGGCACGATCTCGAGGCTGACGCCGCTGCCGCGCCAGTGCAGCACCCATTGCTGCAGCAGCCGCGCGTCGTCGCATTCCATGAGCTGGAAGCAGCGGCCGAAATTCGCCTCGATCCAGCTGTCGCGGTAGACCAGCCCCTCGGGCAGGCCGCGCCCGGCGTCGCGCAGGCGCTGGTAGACCGGGATCATGTCCTGGTCGCGGAACGTCTCGATCACCATGAACAGCATGGCCCGGCCTCGCTAGGCGGCGCTGCGCGTGCCGCAGCCCTCCGGCTTCAGCACCCGCGTCGTCGAGGCCGGGTGGCGGTCAAGCGCCGCCGCGGGCCGCACCGGCCGGCGCACCAGCTCGCCGGCGCAGTTCGGACAGGTTCCGCCGAGGACGCCGGTCGCGCAATCGATGCAGAACGTGCATTCGAAGGTGCAGATCATCGCCTCGCGGCTCGCGGGCGGCAGGTCGCGATCGCAGCACTCGCAGTTCGGACGCAGTTCCAGCATGACGCCTCCGGCAGGTTGGGCGGAGCGGATATGACGGCCGGATCAGAGCACGGCGGGTGTCCGCGGGCGAGTCCCGTGTCAGAACACGCCCGGCACGATCCGCGCGGTGCGGGCGCTGTAGGCGCGGTATTCCTCGCCGAAGGTGTCGAGCATCATCGCTTCCTCGCGCCCCACCCGGAACGCGAACAGGATGCCGAAGCCGATGAAGCCCGCCGGCCCGGCGATGAGGTTCGGGATCAGGATGAGCTGCGCCAGCGCCCACAGGAAGAAGGCGGAGTACATCGGATGGCGCACATGGCGGTAGACGCCGCCGGTGATCAGCTTGTGGGTGTCCTTGATCTCCAGCGTCACCGACCAGTTCTTGCCGAGGTCCTTGTGCGTGCGCCGGAACAGCCAGAGCGAGAAGCCGAACACGAGGGTGCCCAGCACGAGCTGCACGACCGTGAAGGGATAGTCGGCGAATTTCGGCGCGCCGGTGAAGACCCAGATGCCCGGAATGATGCCGAGCCCGGTGGTCGAGCAGGTGAGCAGGATGCGCTCGCGCAGCCGGTCGCGCTTGTCGACCACCTTCACCCGCTTCACCCGCCGCTCGAACGGGAAGCGGATGGCGTACCAGCCGAGGACGCCGATGCCCCAGACGATCTTGGCGATGAGGATGAGGTTCATGTCGGGTCCGTCGGCAATGCGTGGGTGGGCGGGTTGGCTGGCCCGTCCGGGGCGGGCGGGGGCAGCAGCGCCCCGTCCGGCGCGAAGCGGCGCAGCGGCCCGTCGCGGGCGATGACGAGGTCGTCGAACGGGACCGGGCCGAGCACGAACATGAAGTAGTCGTAATTGGCCCGCCGCTCGTTCGCGAGCAGGAACTGGTAGTGGATCCGCATCATCCGCCAGCGGATCCGGCGGAACTTGCGCGGCGTCAGCATCTGCTTGAAGGAGACGATGCGGATCACCGGCGAGCCGCGGTCGGGGCCCCAGCCGTCCTGCCCCTTGGCGATCATGGTCAGCCGGACCGGGTGCACCTTGTAGAAGTTGATGGCGTCGTGCCGCGCCTGGAACTCCGCCCACAGCAGGCCCGGCATCGCCGCGACGCGGGCGGTCTCCTCGCGCACGCGGCTCCCCGCGGGGTGGAAGGCGAGCTTGGGCAGCGTCGCCCCGCAGGTGAGGAAGCGCAGCCGCACCGGTCCCTGCGCCAGCGCGGGGTCGATGGCGAGCGCCCGGCACAGCAGCGCGACGGCGAAGGTCGCGCCGAGGCTGTGCCCGACCAGCACCACCTCGTCGACGCCCTCTTCGCGCGCCTCCCGCATGCGCCGCACCAGCCGCTCCGCCAGCGCCTCGATGCGGGCCTCGACCGCACCGGCGCGCCCGTAGAGATAGTCGCGAGCGAGATCCCAGTCGTCGAGCGCCTGGTGCAGGTGCCAGCGCCGGCCCGGCCACCGGAACAGGACGAAAAAGGCCGCCACCGCGATGGCGACGCCCAGCAGGGCGGCCGGCAGCGCGGTCAGCAGGGGAGCGGCGAGGCGGAAGCCGGCCCAGCCGGCGACGCCCGCGGCGGCGAGGAACAGGGCGACGCAGGCGAAGGGATAGAAGAAGAACAGCCCGTAGCGCAGATTGGTGCGCAGATAGCGCCAGGCGGCGCCCGCTTTCAGGAAATCCCACAGCGCCGAGAAGCCGCGCGCGAGCCGCACCCGGTCGGGGCGCGCATCGAGATGGCGCACGATGTCGTCCCAGCGCAGGATCTCGTAGCGGGTTTCGGTGCGCCAGTTGGGGCCGGCGGTCGCCGCCGACCACTGCGCGGCATGGGCCTCGCCGCCCTCGCCGAGGGCCGAAACCTGCGTCCGCGCGCCCCACAGTTCCGCGAAGCGCCCCGCCTGGTTCACGAAACGGCCGTGATGATAGGCCATGTCGGTCGGGTCATGGCCCGGCAGCAGCAGCACGTAGCGCCGCATGACGGGGGTTTCCGGGGACATGGCGGCAGGGTCGTCCGCGCTCGCGGTGCGCGCGTCCTCCGCCAGTCCGTTCGCTGAGACACCGCCCGCCATGCCGCGGTTCTAACGGAGGGTGAGCGGGACGCCAATGGCCTTCGCCGACGCACGAGGCGCGGCGGGGGCGAAAAGGCTGCACATTGCGTGGCGGATCGCCATTGTGTATGCCACGGATGGATCATTCCGCCGCGTCAAAGTGACGACGCATCGGAGATATACGTGACGCGACCGTCGACTCCTCTCCTGGATACCATCCGGATTCCGGCCGATCTGCGCCGGCTGCCCGAATCGCAGCTTGCCGACCTCGCCGCCGAACTGCGCGCGGAGACGATCGACGCCGTCTCGGTGACGGGCGGGCATCTGGGCGCCGGCCTCGGCGTGGTCGAGCTCACCGTCGCCCTGCATTACGTGTTCGACACGCCGGACGACCGGCTGATCTGGGACGTCGGCCACCAGGCCTATCCGCACAAGATTCTCACCGGCCGGCGCGACCGCATCCGCACGCTGCGCCAGGGCGGCGGCCTCTCCGGCTTCACCAACCGGGCGGAGAGCGACTACGACCCGTTCGGCACCGGCCATTCCTCGACCTCGATCTCCGCCGGCCTCGGCATGGCGGTGGCGCGCGACCTCGACGGCGCCAAGCGCAACGTCGTCTGCGTGATCGGCGACGGCGCCATGTCGGCCGGCATGGCCTATGAGGCGATGAACAATGCCGGGGCGATGGATTCGCGCCTCATCGTCATCCTCAACGACAACGACATGTCGATCGCCCCGCCGGTGGGCGCCATGTCGGCCTATCTGGCGCGGCTGATCTCGGGGCGCACCTACCGCTCGCTGCGCGAGACGGCCAAGCAGCTCGCCCAGCGCCTGCCGAAGTTCTTCGGCCAGAAGGCGGCGCGCGCCGAGGAATTCGCCCGCGGCTTCTGGACCGGCGGCACGCTGTTCGAGGAGCTCGGCTTCTACTATGTCGGCCCGATCGACGGGCACAATCTCGACCACCTGCTCCCGGTGCTGCGCAACGCCCGCGACACGACCGAGGGGCCGATCCTCGTCCATGTCGTGACCCAGAAGGGCAAGGGCTACGCGCCCGCCGAGGCCTCCGCCGACAAGTATCACGGCGTGATGCGCTTCGACGTCGCCACCGGCACGCAGAAGAAGGCGATCTCCAACGCGCCGAGCTATACCCGCGTCTTCGCCGACAGCCTGATCACCGAGGCCCGGCACGACGACAAGATCGTCGCCATCACCGCTGCCATGCCCTCGGGCACCGGGCTCGACCTGTTCGCGCAGGAATTCCCCGGCCGCACCTTCGACGTCGGCATCGCCGAGCAGCACGCGGTGACCTTCGCGGCGGGGCTGGCGACCGAGGGCTTCAAGCCGTTCTGCGCGCTCTACTCGACCTTCCTCCAGCGCGCCTACGACCAGATCGTCCACGACGTCGCCATCCAGCGCCTGCCGGTGCGCTTCGCGCTGGACCGCGCCGGCCCGGTCGGCGCCGATGGCGCGACCCATGCCGGCGCCTACGACATCCCCATGCTCGCCTGCCTGCCCGGGATGGTGATCATGGCGCCGTCGGACGAGGCCGAGCTGACCCACATGGTGGCCACCGCCGCGGCCTATGACGAGGGCCCCATCGCCTTCCGCTACCCGCGCGGCGAGGGCGTCGGCGTCGAGCGGCCGGCGCGCGGGCAGGTGCTGCCGATCGGCAAGGGCCGCATCGTGCGCGAGGGCTCGACCGTGGCGCTGCTCTCGCTCGGCACGAGGCTCGCCCCGAGCCTTGTCGCGGCCGAGACGCTGGCGGGTCTCGGCCTGTCGGCCACGGTGGCGGATGCGCGTTTCGCCAAGCCGCTCGATCGCGAGCTGATCCTGTCGCTGGCGCGGCACCACGAGGTGCTGGTGACGGTGGAGGAGGGCGCCGCCGGCGGCTTCGGCGCCCATGTGCTGCAGCTTCTGGCCGAGGAAGGTGCGCTGGCCGGCGGCCTCAAGGTCCGCACGCTGGTGCTGCCGGATCGTTTCCTCGATCACGACAGCCCGGCGGCGCAGCTCGCCGAATCCGGGCTCGACGCCGACGGCATCGTGGCGGGGGTGATGGCGAGCCTCGGGCGCAGCGGCGAGGCCCAGCGCATCGCCTGAGGCGCGTCAGCGCGCCGGGGCCTGCATGGTCGAGACCTGCGCGGCGGGGGCGTCCGCGCTGTAGCGGGCGCCGAGGCCGGCCAGCACGGTAACGATGGCGATGGTGATCGCCGCGGCGATCAGGCCGTATTCGAGGCCGGTGGCGTGCGGGCGCGCGGCGAGCGCACCCCGGCGCCGATGGGCGAGGTTTCTCATCATATCGTCTCTGCTTGCGCTGTATTTTGTTGTATTCGCCAGGCGATACACACCGCGCCGGCGCTGTCTTCTTATGAGCACAGGCTAGGCTGCAGACCTTGACTGCGGGTTAAGGCAAGACGCCGTCGCGATCCGTGGTTAATGCTTTGCCACGCCGGGCGTTGGCGGACGCAACCTCACGTCCTGAAACGCGTCATCCCGGAACGGCCGTCGGCCGTATCCGGGATCGGAGGGGAGTGGACAGCGATCCCGGCTCTGGGGCCGGGATGACGAGGTTGATCCTCGAACAATCCTCAGCCGGCCAGCGCGTGCATCACCGCGCCGTGCGGATAGACCAGCAGGGCGGCGGCGGCGAGCGCGATGCCGTAGGGGATGCCGGTGGTCGGCGCGTGCAGGCGCGCGGCCCATTCCTGCTTCGCCAGCGTCAGCGGCAGCGCATAGCGGCGCACCATGAGGAGGGCGAGGGTGAGCGCACCGCCGAGGATGGCGGCGATCAGCAGGTAGTCGGCGAGCTGGCCGAAGCCGAGCCACAGCGCGGTGGCCGCCGCGAGCTTGGCGTCGCCGCCGCCGATCCAGCCGGCCGCGAACATCGAGAAGGTCACCGCGAGCACCACGAGGCCGGCGGCGAGATGCAGCCCGATTTCGGCGATCGGCATGCCGACCAGCAGGGCGACGGCGAAGAAGCCGGCCACCAGCGCCAGCGAGATCCAGTTGGCGATGGTCATGGTCAGGAGGTCGCTCGCGGCGGCATAGGCCATGAGGGCGGGGAACACCCCGAGAACCAGCATCTGCGCGAGCATGTGTCAGTCTCCTTCCGGCGCCCGCTGGTGGAAGCGGAGGCCTTCTGCCCTAGTCAAACAGAAAAGGCCCCGCGGGCGGGGCCTCTCCAGATCTGCGGTCAAAGGAGGCAAGGTATTTGCCTCCTAGCTGTTTGACTCAGCGGGGAGCAACCGCGCCGGAGATGTTCGTGAAGGTGTCGTTGAGGTTGCTGCCGGTCAGGTTGACCATGGCGACGATCACGACGGCGATGCCGGCGGCGATCAGGCCGTACTCGATCGCGGTGGCGCCGGACTCATTCTTGACGAAGCGAGCAACGAGGTTCTTCATGGTAATTCTCCTGGGATCCACTGTTTCTGCGCTCTCCCGTCGGGGCTCGTTTCGGCTCCCGCTCGGTTGATGGCAACAACCTACCCGTCACTTCTTACATTCGCGTTAAATTGCTTCGAATTTAGTCGTAAACACGGACGAGCGGCGGCGATTGGTTAGCGCCTGCTTAACGCGAAGACTTGCAATTGCCGCTTTCCGCGCAGACACAGGGTCTTGCGCCTATCCCGGCACCTCCCCGCTCGCTCGATGCCGCCCGCCACGCGCCGTATGGCTTGCCGGGCATGGTTAACCCGGCCCTGCCGTTAGCGAGATATTCACCATTCCCGGTGCCAAATACCGGCGAACCGTTTGGATTTCCGCGCTGACAGGTGCCCCGATGCCGCGCTTTTCCCGTCGCCTGCGCCGTCCGCTGGCCGTTGCCGCCGCCCTCGCCGCGCTCGGCGGGGCCGCCCATGCCGACGACGTCTCGGTCGAGCTCGACCAGGCGCGCCTGCTGCACCTGCCGGACGGCGTCGCGACGCTGGTCATCGGCAACCCGATGGTCGCCGACGGCACGCTCCAGCCCGGCGGCCTGCTCATCGTCACCGGCAAGAGCTACGGCCGCACCAACCTCATCGCCCTCGACCCCAAGGGCAAGGTGCTCGCCGAGCACGACATCACCGTCGGCCGCGTGCGCGGCGATACGGTCACTGTCTATCGCGGGGGCGCGCGCGAGACGCTGAGCTGCGCGCCCAATTGCGAGCCGACCGTCACGCTCGGCGACAACAAGGACATGTTCGACCTGAACTCCAAGCAGTTCACCGAACGCTCCAACCTCTCCACCGGCCGCACCAGCAACTGAGCGGGCGGGCGGCCGATCATGCTTAAGGAAGCGTGAACGTCGCCGGTCGCATTCTCCCTATAGGGCGAAACCGATTCGCAAGCCGCGTGCCGTATAAACGGGTCATGCGGTACTCCGGTCGTCCCGGCCGGCACGCCGCCCCCGATGCGAGCGCCGCCGCCATGAGCCCTGTCGTTTCGAGCCGCGAGCTGCCGAGCCGCGATCTGCCGAGCCGAACGCCGCCGAGGCCGGTGCGGCGGTCAGCCGCCCTGTCGCCCGCCGCCCTGCTGCGCCGCCGTTTCCGCCGCGACCAGGAGGGCGCGACGGCGGTCGAGTTCGCGCTAGTGGCGATCCCGTTCTTCGGCCTGATGTTCGCGATCATCGAGACCAGCTTCACCATGCTCGCGGGCCAACTGGTCGACACCGCGGTGATCGATGCCAGCCGGCTGGTGATGACCGGCCAGGCCGAGACCCAGAAATTCGACGCCGCCAAGTTCAAGGCGACGGTCTGCGCCAACGTGCCCTCCTTCATCGACTGCAAGGGCAAGGTCTACACCGACGTGAAGGTGCTCAGCGGCTATGGGGCGTCGCCCGCGATCCCGACCGACAAGGCCGGCAATTTCGATCCCTCCAAGGTCGGCTACCAGGCCAGCACCGCCGAGGACATCGTGATGGTGCGGGCCTATTACCGCTGGTCCGGCATCATCGCGTCGGTGGCGCGCAAGTTCGGCCTCGATTTCAGCAACCAGCCGGACGGTTCCACGCTGATCGTGGCGACCTCCGTCTTCCGCAACGAGCCCTACAAATGACCCCCGCCCTGTCCCGCTGGACGTCTTTCACGCCTTTCACGCGGCTGCCCTTCCTGCGGCTTGGCCGCGACCGGCGCGGCGTCGCCGCGGTCGAGTTCGCCCTGATCGCGCCGGTCATGGTGCTGCTCTATCTCGGCGGCACCGAGCTCACCCGCGTGCTGAGCGTCGACCGCAAGGTCAGCATGGCGGCCCGCGTCGCCTCCGACCTCGTCGCCCGGCAGACCAATTCGGTGATGAGCGCCGCCGAGCTCACCACCGCCCTCGACGGGGCGAGCGCCATGCTGGCGCCCTTTGGCACCGGGCCGCTCGGCCTCGTGGTTTCCAGCATCGTCATCGACGACAAGGGCAAGGCGACGGTGAGCTGGAGCGTCAGCCGCAACGGCAAGGCCCGCACCAAGGGCACCGCCGTCACCCTGCCGGCGGGCATCGCCGTGAACAGTTCCTCGCTGATCTGGGCCGAGGCCAGCTATGCCTATCCCGCCCTGTTCGATCTGGTGATCAAGAGCGGCACGCTGGACCTGTCCGAATCCTCCTACATGCGCCCGCGCAACCTCTCGCGCGTCTGCTACCTCGTCTCCTGCTGAGGCGAGCGGCGGTCAGCGCTCCAGCAGCAGCAGGCCGCCGCTCACCTCGAAGCGCTGCAGCCGGCGCAGGAAGCTCATGCCGAGCAGGTTGACCCCGAGCGCGCCCGGTTCCGCCACCAGCGCGTCGATGTTGCTGACCGTGATCGGCCCGACCCGCACCGAGGCGAGCCGCACCCGCCGCGCCCGCGCGATGCCGTTGGCGGTGGCCACACGGTCGTCGAAGCGGTCGGCCGGCCCGATGGCGCCGATGCGGCGGGCATCCTCATAGGTCAGCGCCACCACCGTCGCGCCGGTATCGACCAGCGCCTCGACGTCGCGCCCGTCGATCCGCGCCTGCACCAGGAAATGGCCGGACCGGTCGGCGGCGATCCGGTAGCTGCCGGAGGTCTCGGCCGCCGACGGCGCGGGGCGGGCCGGCGCGGTGGTGGGCGGGCCGAAGCGTGCGACGAGATCGGGCACCGCCAGGGCCGCCACCAGCACCAGGGCGGCGAAGATGAGCACCGGCTTCAGCATGGGCGGATCTCCGGCAGGGAACGAGGCCGCTCAGCGGCGGCCGTCCTCGGCGGGCGCTCGGCCGCGCCCGCGCTCGGCCAGCGGCACCACGTCGACTTCCACGGAAAGCCCCTGCCGTCCCGAGCCGAACAGCACGCCGCCCACCGGCGCGACGTCGGAATAGTCGCGCCCCACCGCCAGCACGACATGGTCGGCGCCGACGATCAGCGCATTGGTCGGGTCGAGCCCCTGCCAGCCGTTCTCCGCGCCGCACCAGACGCTCACCCAGGCATGGGTGGCGTCGGCGCCCTGCAGCCGCTCCTTGCCCGGCGGCGGCTCGGTGCGCAGGAAACCGCTGACATAGGCCGCCGGCAGGCCGAGACCGCGCAGGCCGGCGATCATGATGTGGGCGAAGTCCTGGCACACCCCGCGCTTGAGCTCGAACGCCCTCGCGGGCGGGGTGGAGACGTCGGTCGCCTTGGGGTCATAGGCGAAGTCGTCGTGCAGGCGCTGCATCAGGTCGATGGCCCCGGCGAGCACCGGGCGACCGGGCGGGAAGCTCGCCTGCGCCCACGCGGTGATCGCGTCGGTGAGATCGACCGCCGGGCTCGGGAACAGGTGGTGGACCGGCGACAGCGGTCCCGGATCCATCGAGCCCGCCGCCGCCTCGCGCACCACCTCCCAGGGCGGGGTGAGGGCGGCCTCCGGCGGCGGCACCGGCTCGACCTGCACGCGGGCATTGGTGCGCAGGGTGAAGCGGGTGTGCGGCGTCTCGATCTTGAGGTTCACCACCCGGTTGCCGAAGAAGTCGCTCGCCTCCGACCACTCGACCGGCTCCGGCGTCACCGCGAAATGGCTGGCGATCACCCGCTGGCCGGGGCGGTCGACCGGGATCATCCGCACCACATGGCGCGCCACCGGCACCGGATAGGCGTAGCTGTAGGCCGTGGTCTGGTGGATCTCGTAGATCATGCCAGTTGCTCCCACGGCGTCTCGACCGGCAGGCGGTGGATGAAGTAGCGCTCGGCGATGTCGTTGGAGAGTTCCATCAGCTGGGCGGCGATCTTGCGCAGCCGCTCGTCGTCGAATTCGTTGGCCTCGAACGCCTTCATGCCGGCGGCGAGGCGGGCGGCGAGGCGCTCCTCGGGCGGGGGCGGCTCGTCGCCGTGATGGCCCGGCAGCGCGTCGAGATGCTCCATGATGCGGTCGATCTGGAAGGCGAGCGAGCGCGGGTTGACCGGGTCGAGCAGCACGAGGTCGAGCACCGGCGCGCGGCTTTCCACCATCACATAGCGCGAGCGGTAGGTGATCTGGCTGTCGCACAGCTCCAGCAGCACGTCGAGCGCGCCCGCGCTCGCCTCGCCCCTGCCGAGCAGCCCGGCGAAGCGGCAGGTGGCGATGCCGCGCTCGATGCGCCGGCCGAGATCGAGGAAGCGCCAGCCGGACAGCCGGTTCATGTTCTCGGAGGCGAGGCCGGAGAAGGCGGCGAGCGCCCGCAGCAGCCGGTCGGCGCGCTCATAGGCGTCGGGCTCGGCGCTGGCCGAGGAGAGCGGCTCGTCCATCAGCACGAGGATGTCGGCGAGCGTGCGCCAGGCGTCGGGCGCCAGCCGGTCGCGGATCACCGAGGCGGTGCGCTGGGCGGCGTCCATGAGGTGCGGCAGCGAGCCCGGCAGGTCGCGCCGGGTCAGCGCGGCGACGACATGGCGCGGGGGATGCGGGCGCCCGCCCTGGGTCGTCGGCACCGCGCCCCAGGAATCGAGCAGCGAGAACAGCTGGTGCACCGTGCTGCCGCCACCCGCCTGCGAGGCGGACAGGCGCCCGACCAGCGTGCGGGTGAGCCGCGCCGTCGCCTCCGCCCGCTCCACATAGCGCCCGAGCCAGAAGAAGTTGTCCGCCGCCCGGCTCGGCAGCGGCCCGGTCTGGCGCCGCACATCCACCCGCCCCGGCGCCGGCAGCAGCGAGGTCTGCTCGACCGGGCCCTCGCCGAGCACCCAGACATCGGCGGAGCGGCCGCCGTCCTGCATGGTCACCGCCCGGGCGTCGAGGCTGTCGGAGACCCGGCAGAAGCCGCCGGGCATCACCTTCCAGCCCTCCTCGGTGGCGGCGAGGAAGATGCGCAGGATGAAGGGGCGTGCCTCCAGCCGGCCGTCGCGCCAGACCGGCATGGTGGAGAGCTTCACCGCCTCCTGCCCGATGATGTCGACGCCGCGGGTGCGGATGGTCGCCTCCAGCAGCGCCCGCTGCGCCGGTTCGAGGTCGGCACCGATCAGCGGGCCGTCCTCCATCAGCCCCGGCAGGCTGCGCCGGAAGGCGGAGGACAGCACGAGGTCGTCGAGCGAGGCCAGCACCTGCTCGCGCTCCGCCGCCTGCCCGCACCACCAGGTCGCGATGTTCGGCAGCATTGGCTCCACGCCCAGCACCTGCCGGCCGATGCGCGGCAGGAAGCCGAGCAGGGCGGGCGCCTCGACCACGCCGGAGCCGAGCGCGTTGACCACCGCGACGCCGCCCGCCCGCACCGCCTGGACGAGGCCGGGCACGCCGAGCCGCGAGCGCCCGTTCAGTTCGAGCGGATCGGCGAAGTTGGAATCGAGCCGTCGCAGCAGCACGTCCGCCCGCTTCAGCCCGGCGATGGTGCGGACATAGACCGTGTTGTCGCGCACGGTGAGGTCCTCGCCCTCGACCAGCACGAAGCCGAGATAGCGCGAGAGATAGGCGTGCTCGAAATAGGTCTCGTTGAGCGGACCGGGGGTGAGCAGGCCGACCCGGCCCTCGCCCGAGCGGTCGAGCTTGGTCAGGCTGGCGCGCATCTCGTGGAAGAAGCCGGCGAGCCGCACCACGTTGAGCGAGCGGGTGAGATCGGGCAGCGCCCGGCTCATGGCGAGGCGGTTCTCGAGCGCGTAGCCGGCGCCCGACGGCGACTGGGTGCGGTCGGAGAGCACCCACCAGCGCCCGTCCGGCCCGCGCCCGAGATCCGCCGCGTAGAGCTTGAGGAAACTGCCGCCGTGCGGATCGACGCCGACGAGCGGGCGCAGGAATTCCGGGCTGCCGGCCACCACCGCGGCGGGCAGGCCGCCGGAGGCGACGAGGTTGGCGGCGCCGTAGAGGTCGGCCAGCACGCCCTCCAGCATCTGCGCCCGCTGGATCAGGCCGCGGGCGAGGCCGCGCCATTCCTCGGCGTCGATGACGAGCGGCAGGTGCGAGAGCGGCCAGGGCCGCTCGCCGCCGGTGGGGTCGTCATAGACGCGGTAGAACACGCCGGAGCGGTGCAGGTGCCGGTCGGCGGCCCGGAAGCGCCGCTCCACCTCTTCGTGCCCCATCTCGGCCAGGGCGGCGAGCAGCGGCACCCAGTGCGGCCGGGGCCGCCCGTCGGCGTCGAGCATCTCGTCATGGGTGCCGGGCAACGGCCGGTAGCCGGCCAGCAGGGCCTCCACGGCGTCGGCTTCGAAGCGGCGCGTCAGCGCCTGCGGGTCGCTCCCCTTGAGCATCGTTCTTTTTCTCAGCACGCCGACGGCGCGTCCCCTGTCGTCCGCGTCCCCGTCGCGGTCGAACCCCCAGCGTTTCGCATAGCCGCCGGCCGCACAACCCCGTTGCGGCGAAAAACTGTACCGGGCGCCGGATCGGGCGGACCGATCCGGCGCGGGCCGGTCAGAGCCCCGGCGGGCGGCGCAGGTCGAGCGTCGCCGGGAATTCGGTGGAGGGTTCCTCCGGCGGCACGTGCAGGTAGCCCGGCGTGTGGCCGTGGTTCTGGAAGCGGGCGAGCCGGCGCGCCTGCGCCTCGTAGGAGTTCACCGGGAAGGTCTCGTAGTTGCGCCCGCCCGGATGGGCGACATGGTAGACGCAGCCGCCGAGTGACCGGTTCGACCAGAGGTCGACGATGTCGAAGGTGAGCGGCACGTGTACCGGGATGGTCGGGTGCAGGCCCGAGGCCGGCTGCCAGGCCTTGTAGCGTACGCCCGCGACATACTCGCCGAACCGCCCGGTCGGGTGCAGCGGCAGGCGACGCCCGTTGCAGGCGATGACGTGGCGGGTCGGGTTGAGCCCGTCCGCCCGCACCTGCAGCCGCTCGACCGAGGAGTCGACGAAGCGCACCGTGCCCCCGACCGCCCCTTCCTCGCCCAGCACGTGCCACGGCTCCAGCGCCTGCCGGATCTCCAGCGTCACGCCGCCATGCTCCACCTGCCCGTAATAGGGGAAGCGGAACTCGCGCTGCGCCTCGAACCAGGCGGGGTCGATGCGGTAGCCGGCGCGGCCGAGATCGTGCAGCACGTCCATGAAGTCGGCCCAGACGAAATGCGGCAGCATGAAGCGGTCCGCCAGCGCCGTGCCCCAGCGCGTCAGCTTGCCCTGCTGCGGCTCGCGCCAGAACCAGGCGATGAGCGCGCGCAGCAGCAATTGCTGGGCGAGCGACATGCGCCAGTCCGGCGGCATCTCGAAGGAGCGGAACTCGACGAGGCCGAGCCGCCCGGTCGGCCCGTCCGGCGAGAACAGCTTGTCGATGCAGATCTCGGAGCGGTGGGTGTTGCCGGTGACGTCGGTGAGCAGGTTGCGGAACAGCCGGTCGACCAGCCAGGGCGGCGGCGCCTGCCCGACGCCGGGCGGGGGCACGTTGGCCATGGCGATCTCGAGCTCGTAGAGCGCGTCGTGCCGCGCCTCGTCGATGCGCGGCGCCTGCGAGGTCGGGCCGATGAACAGGCCGGAGAACAGGTAGGACAGCGACGGGTGGCGCTGCCAGTAGGTGACGAGGCTCTTCAACAGGTCCGGCCGGCGCAGGAACGGGCTGTCCGCCGGGGTGGCGCCGCCGACCACCACGTGGTTGCCCCCGCCGGTGCCGGTGTGGCGCCCGTCCACCATGAACTTCTCGGTGCCGAGCCGGGTGAGGCGCGCCTCCTCGTAGAGATCGCGGGTGATCTCGACGCAGGTCTTCCAGTTCGAGGCCGGGTGCACGTTGACCTCGATCACGCCGGGATCGGGCGCGACGCGGATGACGTTGAGGCGCGGATCGACCGGGGGCGTGTAGCCCTCGATATGCACCGGCAGGCCGAGCTCGGCCGCCGTCACCTCGATGGCCGCGAGCAGTTCGAGGTAATCCTCCAGCCGCTCGGTCGGCGGCATGAACACGCACAGCCGCCCGTCGCGCGGCTCGATCGAGAGCGCGGTGCGCACCGCCCCCGTGCCGGTGAGGATCTGGTCGACCTGCTCCTGCGTCGGCTCGTCGCTATTGGTGCGGCGGTAGAGCTGGTGCAGCGCCTCGGCATCCGGCAGCTCGCCGGAAATGGCCATCGGGTCGGCCGGATTGACGTACGGATAGGCCGCCGGCGGCACCCAGGGCAGCGTCGCCAGCGGCAGCCGGTAGCCGACCGGCGAATCGCCCGGCACCAGAAACAGCTTGCCGCGCCGGAAGCTCCATTTCTCGGAGACCCAGCCGCGCTTGGAGCGCGCCTGCCAGCGCTGGACCGGGAGCACATAGCCGCTCGGGCGGGCGAGCCCGCGCTCGAACACCCGGGCGAGGCGCGCCCGCGCCTCGGGGTCCTCGATCTTGGAATCGAGCGCGTCGACATTCTCCGGCAGCTCGGCTTCCTTGAGGATCCAGTGGCCGGGATCCTCATAGGCGGCGGTGACGAATTCCTCGCCGACGCCCAGCCGCTCGGCGAGGTTGTCGGCGAAGGCCTCGGCCTGCTCGATCTGCGCGCCGCTCTGGCTCTCGGCGGCGATGAGGGCGGGGTCGCGCCAGATCGGCTTGCCGTCCTTGCGCCAGTAGAGCGAGAAGGTCCAGCGCGGCAGGCTCTCGCCCGGATACCACTTGCCCTGGCCGTAATGCAGCATGCCGCCGGGCGCGAAGCGCCGCCGGAGTCGGCGGATCAGGTCGTCGGCGCGCATGCGCTTGGTGGGACCGACGGCGGAGGTGTTCCACTCGGCTGCCTGGTAGTCGTCGATCGAGATGAAGGTCGGCTCGCCGCCCATGGTGAGGCGCACGTCCTGCTTGGCGAGGTCGGCGTCGACCCGGTCGCCCAGCGCGTCGAGCGCCGCCCACGCCTCGTCCGAGAAGGGCAGGGTGACGCGCGGATTCTCGGCGACGCGGTCGACCTCCATCACGAAGTCGAATTCCGTCTTCGTGTCGGGCGCGGCGGTGTAGCCGCCGGTGATCGGCGCCGCCGAGGCGTAGTTCGGCGTCGCGCAGAGCGGCAGGTGGCTCTCCCCGCACAAGAGGCCCGAGGTCGGGTCGAAGCCGATCCACCCCGCGCCCGGCAGGTAGACCTCGCACCAGGCGTGCAGGTCGGTGAAGTCGACCTCCGTGCCGGTGGGGCCGTCGAGCGCCTTCACGTCGGGGCGCAGCTGGATCAGGTAGCCGGAGACGAAGCGCGCGGCGAGGCCGAGCCGGCGCAGGATCTGCACCAGCAGCCAGCCGGAATCGCGGCAGGAGCCGGCGGCGAGGCTGAGCGTCTGGTCGGGCGTCTGCACGCCCGGTTCCATGCGGATCAGGTATTTGACGTCGTGCTGCAGGCTCTGGTTCAGCTCGACGAGGAAATTCACCGTGGGCGTGCCGGCCTTGGGCCGCCATTTCTCGACATAGGCGTCGAGCAGCGGGCCGCCCTCCTCCGCCTCGAGATAGGGGATCAGCTCCTTGGCGAGGTCGGCGGTGTAGGCGAAGGGCAGCGTCTCTGCATATTCCTCGACGAAGAAGTCGAACGGATTGTAGACCGTCATGTCGGCGATCAGGTCGACCTCGACGCGGAACTCGGTCGCCGGCTCGGGGAAGACGTAGCGCGCCATCCAGTTGCCGAACGGATCCTGCTGCCAGTTCACGAAGTGGTTGGCCGGCGTCACCTTCAGCGCATAGCTCTTCACCGGCGTCCGGCAGTGCGGCGCCGGCCGCAGGCGGATGATCTGGGGGCCGAGCGAGACCGGCTTGTCGTAGCTGTAGCTGGTGACGTGGTGAAGGCTGGCGAGAATGGTCATGGGTACCGACAATGCTGCAACGGGACGCGCGCGACAGGTTACGCGCGCGGTGCCGGGAAACCCAAACGGTTTCCGGCACCGTCCCCGGTGCACGCAGGATTCGTGCCGCCGGCCTCCCGCCACCATCGGCCGGGCGCGGGGACCCGCGCCCTCCGCCCGCCTATCGAAGCGACGGCCGCTGCCGCTTTATGAGGCGGCGGCGGGGTTGGACGGCTCGCTCGCCCGCGGCGGCGTCTTGCGCGCGACGCGCCATTCCTCGAAGCGCTGCAGCACCGTGTAGAAGGACGGCACGAACAGCACGGCGAGGCAGGTCGAGGCGAGCATGCCGGAGAACACCGCGATGCCGATCGACTTGCGCGAATTGGCGCCGGCGCCGGTGGCCAGCACCAGCGGCAGCACGCCGAGCAGGAAGGCGAAGGAGGTCATCAGGATCGGCCGGAAGCGCAGCCGCGCCGCCTCGGTCGCCGCCTCCATGATCTCCATGCCCTCCGCCCGTTTCTCGCGGGCGAACTCGACGATCAGGATGGCGTTCTTGGCCGAAAGCGCGATCAGGAGGATCAGGCCGATCTGGGTGTAGAGGTTGTTGGCGACGCCGAGCCCGGTCAGCGCCCCCACCGTGCCGAGCAGGGCGAGCGGCACCGCCAGCAGCACCGACAGCGGCTGGATCCAGCTTTCGTACTGGCCGGCGAGCACGAAATAGACCAGCAGGATGGCGAGGCCGAAGACGTAGTACATCTCGTTGCCGACCACCTTCTCCTGGTAGGACATGGCGGTCCAGTTGTAGCCCATGCCCGGCGGCAGCGTCTGCGCCGCCACCTGCTCCATGATCGCGAGCGACTGGCCGGAGGAGAAGCCGGGCGCCGGCGTGCCGATCACGGTCGCGGCCGGATAGAGGTTGTAGAGGGTGATCAGCGAGGGCCCGAGCACCGGCTTGATCTCGGCCAGCGTGCCGATCGGCACCATCTGCCCCGCCGGGGTGCGCACCTTCAGGTCGAGGATCTGCGCCGGCGTGACGCGGAACTGCGGCTCCGCCTGCACATAGGCCTGGAAGGTCTGGCCGAACAGGTTGAACTGGGTGACGTAGCTCGAGCCGACATAGCCCTGGATGGTCGCGAACACCTGGCCGACGGTGAGCCCCAGCGTCTCCGCCTTGATGCGGTCGATCGAGATGAAGAGCTGCGGGACGTTGGCGCGGAAGGTGGTGGTGAGGTGCTGCAGCGCCGACTGGGTGCCGGCATTCTCGGCGATCTGGCCGGTCACCGCCTGCAATTGCGGGAAGTCGAAGCTGCCGTCGCGCGATTCCACCATCATGTTGAAGCCGGCGGCGTTGCCGATGCCCTGGATCGGCGGGGGCGGCAGCACGAAGGTGGTCGCCCGCGTGACCTGCTCCATCGCCTTGCTGAGCGAGGTGAACATCTCCAGCAGGCCCTGGCCGACCTTGTCGCGCTCGTCCCAGCTCTTCAGCATCACATAGGCGACGCCGGCATTGGGCAGCGTCGCGTTGTTGTCGAGCACCGAGATGCCGGAAATGCCGATGACGTCCCGCACGCCCGGCGTCTTGCCGGCCAGATCGGCGATCTGCAGCATCACCTCGTTGGTGCGCTCCAGCGAGGCGCCGTCCGGCAACTGCGCGCCGATGATCATGTAGCCCTGGTCCTCGGTCGGCAGGAAGCCGGTCGGCACCCGGGTGAGGCCCCAGATGGCGACGCCGATCAGCACCAGCGCCACCGTCACGGTGAGGTAGCTCACCTTGACCATGTGGTGGATCAGCCCGGCATACCAGTGCTCGCACTTGTCGTAGACCGCGTTGAAGCCGCGGTAGAAGATGTTGCGCTTCTCCGGCGGCACCGGCTTGCGCAGCCACAGCGCGCACTGCGTCGGCTTCAGCGTCATCGCGTTGATCGCCGAGATCAGCGCCGTGGCGGCGATGACGAGGGCGAACTGCTGGTAGAGCTGGCCGGTCAGGCCCGGCAGGAAGGCGGCGGGCACGAACACGCTCATCAGCACCAGCGTGATGCCGATGATCGGCCCGAGCAGCTCGTCCATCGCCTTCTCGGCCGCCTGCCGGCCCGGCATCCCCGCCTCGATGTGGCGCGAGACGCCCTCGACGATGACGATGGCGTCGTCGACCACGATGCCGATGGCCAGCACGATGGCGAACAGCGTCGACAGGTTGACCGAGAAGCCCAGCGCTGCCATCGCCGCGAAGGCGCCGATGATGGTCACCGGCACCGTGGTGGCCGGCACCAGCATGGCCCGCCAGTCCTGCAGGAAGACGAGGATGACGATGAGGACGAGCAGGCCCGCCTCGAACAGCGTCTTGTAGACCTCGTTGATCGAGGCGTTGACGAACACCGTGGTGTCGAACGGCACGGCGTAGGACAGGCCCTGCGGGAAGTCCTTGGCGAGCACCGCCATCTTCGCCCGCACCTCCTCGGCCACCTGCAGCGAGTTGGCCTCGGGCAGCTGGTAGATGCCGAGCGCGGCGGCCGGCTTGCCGTTGAAGGTGAAGAACTGGCTGTACGTCTGGGCGCCGAGCTCGACCCGAGCGACGTCGCGCAGCCGGGTGATCTGCCCGCCATTGGCGTTGTCGACCTTGACGATGATGTTCTCGTAGTCGGCGGCGTCGTTGAGCCGGCCGGCGATGTTGAGCGTGTACTGGAAGTTCTGGCCCTTGGGCGTCGGCGGCATGCCGACCACGCCGGCCGCCACTTCCTGGCTCTGCTGCTGGATCGCCGAGATCACCTGGTCGGGGGTGAGGCCGCGCGCCTGCAGCTGGTCGGCGTTCAGCCAGACCCGCATGGCGTACTGGCCGGCGCCGAACACGTTGACGTTGCCGACGCCGTTCAGGCGGGCGATCTCGTTCTGCAGGTTGATGATGCCGTAATTGGCGAGGAAAAGGCTGTCATAGCGCCCGTCCGGCGAATAGAGCGTGACGAACTGCAGGATCGCGGTCGACTTGATCTGCGTCGTCACGCCCTGCACCTGCACCGTCTGCGGCAGCGAGGCCAGCGCGATGGCGACGCGGTTCTGCACCAGCACCTGCGCCATGTTCGGGTCGGTGCCGATGGCGAAGGTCACGGTGAGCGTGTAGCTGCCGTCCGAGGCGCTGGTCGACTGCATGTAGAGCATGCCCTCGACGCCGTTCACCTGCTGCTCGATCGGCAGCGCCACGGTGTCGACCAGGGTGCGGGCGCTGGCGCCCGGATAGAGCGTCGTCACCTGCACCGTGGGCGGCACGACGTTGGGATATTGCGCCACCGGCAGGTTGATCAGCGCGACGGTGCCGATCAGCACGATGACGAACGCCAGCACGTTCGACAGGACCGGCCGTTCGATGAAAAAGCGGGAGATCATGGAGCGCGCCCTGGGGGTTCGATCGGACCGTCGCGGACGGGGAGGCCGCCGTCGCGCGGCGGGCATGGGTCGGGAGCCGGCGGCGTGCCCTAATTGGACGAGACCTTCATCGAGCCTTGCTCGGGCACCACCTTGGCGCCCGGAATGGCCCGCTGGACATTACCGATGATGACCTTGTCGTCCGCCGTAAGCCCCTTCTCGATGACCCGGTACTGGCCGTCGAGCTGGCCTTCCGTGACCACCACCTGCTGCACCACATTGTCGGCGCCGACCACCAGCACGTATTTGCCCTGCTGGCTGGAGCCGATCGCGGTGTCGTCCACCAGCAGCGCGTCGGGGATCTCCTGCACCGGCACCCGCACGCGCACGAACAGGCCGGGGATGAGGGAGTAGTCGGTGTTCTCGAAGATCGCCCGCACCAGCAGCGTGCCGGTGGAGGGATCGACCTCGGGCGAGATGTAGTCGAGCTGGCCCTTGTGCGGGTAGCCCTGCTCGGTCTGCAGGCCGATGTCGATCTCGACCTCCTTCACGTCGCGCAGGGTCTTGCCGCGCTTGGCCAGCGCTTCCTTCACTCGCAGGACCTGATTCTCGCTGACGTTGAAATAGACGTAGATCGGCGCCGTCTGCACGATGGTGGCGAGCTTGGTAACCTCGCCGTGCCCGACCAGCTGGCCGACATCGGCGAGATGGCGGGTGACGACGCCGTCGAACGGCGCGGTCACCGTGGTGTAGCCGAGATTGATCTGGGCGAGCTCGACATTGGCCTTGGCCGAGAGCACCGAGGCGGCGGCCATGTCCATGTTGGCCTTGGCCTTGTCGACCACCGCCTGCGAGGAGAAGTCCTGCTTGCCGAGCGTCGCCTGCCGCCCGTATTCGGTCTGGGCGTTGGTGTAGTTGGCTTCCGCCGAGGCCTGCGCCGCCTTGGCGCCGTCGAGATCGGCCTGGTAGGTGTCCTGCTGGATCAGGAAGAGCCGGTCGCCCTTCTTCACCTGCGCGCCGTCCTTGTAGTCGATCGACATCAGGAAGCCCTCGACGCGGGCGACGAGGTCGACCGTGTTGATCGAGGCGGTGTTGCCGGTCAGCTCCATGTAGCGCGTCACCGGCTGCTTCAGCGGCGCGGCGACCGTCACCTTGGGCGGCGGCGGCGGCACATAGGCATTCTGTTCCTGGCAGCCGGCGACCAGCAGGGCAAGGCCGGCGGCGCCGGCCGCGGCGGTTCCCCTGCGGCGGTGCCCGCCGGACGGACGAAGCGCACTCCACCGCATATCTTCCCCCACGCATGGACCCGAGCGTCAGCCCACCACCTACACGCGGCTTCGCGGAAATGTCCAGTATCGGCCAAGTAAAGGGCTTGTTTTCTTGAAGAATCAGCCTTTTCGGCCACACCCGCAAAACCGCCGTCGGCGGCCAGCGCCGGCTCGCGCGGCGCGCCGGCGGGCGCTATCATAGCCCCGTGGCGGCCGGGAATCCGGGCGCCGGCCCCGGGGATCATCATGAAGCCGTCCGTTCTCTGCCTCGTCACCACGCTCCTGTATGCCGGCCCGGCGCTCACCGCCGATGCGACGCTCGTGCTCAGCCAGGGCGGCGTCCATTCCGATCCGGTCGGCACGGTGATCGAGGTGACCATCCAGAACAACGGCACCGCCCCGGTGGGCTCGGCGGTGGTCACCTGCGACTTCACCGCCGGCGGCAAGGTGGCGGGCTCGGCCAGCACGACGATCTACAACATCCTGCCCGGCGGCAACGGCACCGACCAGGTGCACATGATGGGCGTCACCGCCCAGTCCGCCGCCTGCCGCATCGCCTCGACCGCCGCCAGCACGCTCTGAACCGCGCCCGCCGCACCCCCATGAGCGTCGTCCCATGAGCGCGCATCGCCCGCGAATCGGCGTTGTCTATGTCGGCGGCACCATCGGCATGGAGCCGGGGCCGGCCGGCCTCGTGCCCAGCCGCGACCTGCCCGGCCGCCTCGGCGCGGCGCTGGCCGGCGTCGACGGCCTGCCCGAGATCGCCATCGAGGCGCCGGTCGCGCCGATCGACAGCGCCGAGGCGCGGCCCGCCGACTGGGTGGCGATCGCCCGCCTCCTCGCCGCGCGCGGGCGGGAGCATGACGGCCGGGAGCATGACAGCCGGGAGCATGACGGCCTCGTCGTGCTACACGGCACCGACACCATGGCCTTCACCGCCTCGGCGCTCTCCTTCCTGCTCGGGCCGGTCGAGCGACCCGTCGTCGTCACCGGCGCGCAGATCCCGCTCGGCGCCCCCGGCTCGGATGCGCTCGGCAATGTCGTGGCGGCGCTGCGCTTCGCCGCGAGCGGGCCCCGCGAGGTCGGCGGTCCTTGCGAGGTGGGCGGTCCTTGTGAGGTGGGCGGTCCTTGTGAGGTGGGCGGTCCTTGTGAGGTGGGTCTTGCCTTCGCCGGCACGCTCTATCGCGGCAACCGCGCCACCAAGGTGTCGTCGCGCCGGCTCGCCGCCTTCGACAGCCCGGATTGTCCGCCGCTGGCGGGCGCGGGCGCGGGCGCCGGGGTGCCGGTGCCGGCCCTGCCCGTGCGCGCCGCCGGCCCCGAAATCCTCGACTACGACGCGGCGGCGGGGAAGGTCGCGGTGCTGCGCGCCGTGCCGGGCCTTGCCGCCGGCATGGTCGAGGCGGTGCTGGCGACGGCCCCCCGGGCGCTGATCCTCGAATGCTACGCCTCCGGCACCGTGCCCGCGCTCGACGGCGCGCTGGCGCGGCTGCTGCGCGCGGCGGGGGATGCCGGCTGCGTCGTCGTCGCCACCAGCCAGGCGCTGCATGGCGGCGTGCGGCTGGAAACCTATGCGGCCGGTTCGGCGCTGCTCGACGCCGGCGTGGTCGGGGCCGGCGACATGACCTTCGAGGCCACCTTCGCCAAGCTGCACCACCTGATCGCGCTCGGCCTGCCGCCGCCGGCGATCCGTCAGCGGATCGGCATGAACCTCGCCGGCGAGATCACCGACCGCTGAACCTCAGCGCCGGAACAGACCGACCATCTCGACATGGGCGGAATAGCGGAACTGGTCGACCGGCACGACCCGCTCCAGCCGGTAGCCGCCATCGACCAGCGCCCGCGCGTCGCGCGCGAAGCTGGAGGGATCGCAGGAGACGCCCGCCACCACCGGCACGGTGCTCGCGGCGATCTGGGCCGCCTGCGCCTGCGCGCCCTGCCGGGGCGGATCGAACACCACGGCGTCGAAGCCCTTCATCTCCACCGCCATCAGCGGCCGGCGGAACAGGTCGCGCGCCTCCGCGCTCACCGGCTTCAGCCCCGAAGCGGTGCGCAGCGCCCCCTTCAGCGCCGCGACCGCCGGCTCGCTCGCCTCGAGGGCGGTGACGCGCGCGCGTTCGGCGAGGCGGAGCGCGAAGGTGCCGACCCCGGCGAACAGGTCCGCCACCCGGCCCGCCGTGCCGGCAATCGCCAGCACCTCGGCCACCAGCGCCGCCTCGCCCGCCGCGGTCGCCTGCAGGAACCCGCCGGGCGGCAAGGGCACGCGGGCGCGGCCCATCATCAGGCTCGGCGGCTCGCGCTGGAACAGGAGCTCGCCGTGATTGGTGAGGCGCGCCAGCTTGTGGCGGATGGCGACGTCGGCGAGCGCGGGCAGCAGCGCGGGCTTGAGCGGCCCGCAGCCGCGCACCTCCATGTCGATGCCGGCATCGGTGGCGGTCGCCTGCAGGTCGAGCGGCTTGCCGAGCGGCGCCAGCACCTCGGCCACCGCCCAGGCGGCGGGCAGCGCCCCGTCCAGCGCCGGGTCGAGGATCGGGCAGCGGTCGATCGGCACGATGGCGTGGCTGCGCCGGCCGGCGAAGCCCACCGCCAGCGTGTCGCGCCCTCCGGTCCCGCTGCCGCCTTTCCGGCCATTGCCGCGGGCGTGGAACACCGCGCGCCGCCGCCCCGCGCCATGCGCGTCGACGAGATCGGCGACCGGCGCGTCGAGGCCGGCGCGCTCCAGCGCCTCCACCACCTGCGCCCGCTTCCAGGCGCGGTAGGGCGTGCGCGCCCAGTGCTGGAAGGCGCAGCCCCCGCACGGGCCGACATGCGGGCAGAACGGCTCGATCCGCTCCGGGCTCGGCTCCAGCACCGCGACGAGCTGCGCCCGCTCGCCCATGCGCGCGACCTCGACGCGCTCGCCGGGCAGGGCGAGCGGCACGAAGACGGGGCCGTCGGGCGTCTCGGCGATGCCGTCGCCGCGGTGGCCGAGCCGGGTGATGGTCAAATGCTGCATCGGCGCTGCCGGCTCCTCGCGCGGGTCGGGCGCCCGCCGTCGCGGGCTCTCATAGCATGGGCAGGTTCCCGCACACGATCAGCCGCGCGCGCGGCCGGCGACCAGCAGGAACTCGGCATTGCCGTCGCCCCCCGTTATGGGCGAATCGAGCCGCAGCCGCGTCTGCCAGCCGAGCCCGGCGAGATGGTGCTCGACCTGCGCGAGCGCCTCGGCCCGCGCCTGCGCATCCTTGACGATGCCGCCCTTCGCGAGGTGCCGCCGGCCCACCTCGAATTGCGGCTTCACCAGCGCCACCAGCGTGGCGCCCGGTCCGGCGAAGGCGAGCGCCGGCGCCAGCACCTGGGCGAGGCCGATGAAGCTGACATCGATGGTGACGAGATCGATCGGCTCGGGGATCGCCGCGCGGGGCAGGGTGCGGATGTCGGTCGCCTCCAGCGAGACCACCTCCGCCCGCTCGCGCAGCCGCGGGTGGAGCTGCCCGCGCCCGACATCGACCGCGTAGACCCGCCGCGCCCCGCGCGCCAGCAGCACGTCGGTGAAGCCGCCGGTCGAGGCGCCGACATCGAGCGCGCCGGCGCCGGCGACATCGATCGCCCCCGCCTCCAGCGCGTGGACCAGCTTGAGCCCGCCGCGCGAGACCCAGGGCCAGGGCTCCTGCGCCTCCAGCGCCGCCGCGCGCGCCAGCATGTCGGAGGGCCGCAGCACCGTCCGCCCGTCCGCCCGCACCAGCCCGGCGGCGATCGCCGCCTGCGCCCGGGCGCGGCTCTCGTAGAGCCCGCGCTCGACCAGCAGCCGATCGGCGCGCTCGCGCCCTGTCGGATTCCCGTCCGTGGTCACCGGTCACCCACAATTCATGCCGCAAAGTGCATATAGGACAAAACTCGAACGGCTTTCGCGCGTTCGCATCATATAATGTCGAATGGCGACGGCGATGCCGGCGGATGTGATCGCCGGCCGCAACCATGGGGAAGACATGCGTCCGATGTCCAGCTTCGCGCGCCTCGCTGCCGTGATGGCGGGCGCGTGGCTCGCCTTGTGCCTTGCCGTCGGCCCGCAATTGGCCGCGGCGGCGGAGACGCCGCGCAAGCCGGCGACGGCGAAATCGAAGGCGGATGCCAAGGCCAAGGCCGCCGCTGCCGCGAAGACCGACGCCAAGCCCGACCCGAAGGCCAAGCCCGGCGACAACCGCCCGGTGGTGCTGGCGGGGACGTGGAGCTACAGCCGCGACGGCGACGCCTTCCTGCTCCAATTCGGCACGCCGGGCGCACAGGCGCCGAGCCTGCTCGCCACCTGCTGGCCGGGGGCGGGCCTGTTCCAGGTGCTGGCCGAAGTCTCCCCGCCCAAGATCCGTTCGGGCGACGCGGTGCGGCTCCTCATCGGCAACGGCAAGACCTCGGTCGAGTTCGCCGCCAGCGCCTTCCCCTCGGTGACCGAGGGCCGCGTCGCCATGGAGGCGCAGGTGAAGCTGGAGCCCCGGCTGGTCGAGCTGTTCAAGGACGGCGAGCAGCTGCGCGTCACCGTGCCCGGCGCCGTCGTGCTGATCCCGCTCGCCAGCGTCAAGCGGCGTATCGGCGATTTCGAGAAGGCGTGCCTGCGCGCCCGGATCCTGCCGGAGGCCTCCTCCGCGGCGGGCGGCTGAGCCGGCCGGCCGGAAAAAATCCCGGCCAGGGCGGTCTTTCCCCGAAAAGGTGTCGCGCGATTGCCGTGCGCTCCCGCGACAGTCGCGCGTTCGCGCCCGCTATCATCCCCGCTGCGCCGCGCGGCTGGCCCTGCCCGTCCGCGCGCGGATCGGGAGACATGCCATGCTGAGCCCTGCCGGCCCCTCGACCAACGAGCTTCATGCCTGGGACCGGGACCACTTCTTCCACCCCTCCACCCACATGGCGCAGCACGCGCGCGGCGAGACGCCGAACCGGATCGTCACCGGCGCCGAGGGCGTCTACATCGTCGACGCCGAGGGGCGCCGCTCGCTGGACGCCTTCGCCGGGCTTTATTGCGTGAATGTCGGCTATGGCCGGACCCAGATCGCCGATGCCATCGCCGCGCAGGCGCAGGCGCTGCCCTATTACCACGCCTATGCCGGCCACGGTTCGGAGCCGGCGATCACGCTGGCCCGCATGGTGATCGACCGCGCCCCGGCGAATATGAGCCGGGTGTTCTTCGGCCTGTCCGGCTCGGATGCCAACGAGACCAACGTCAAGCTGATCTGGTACGTCAACAACGTGCTCGGCCGGCCGGAGAAGAAGAAGATCATCTCGCGCTGGCGCGGCTATCACGGCTCCGGGCTGATGACCGGCAGCCTCACCGGCCTCGCCATCTTCCACAACGCCTTCGACCTGCCGCTGGCCGGGGTGCTGCACACCGAGTCGCCCTATTACTACCGTCGCGCCGACCGCGCGCTGTCGGAGGAACAGTTCTCCGACTACTGCGCCGCGCGGCTGGAGGAGATGATCCTCGCCGAGGGGCCGGACACCATCGCCGCCTTCATCGGCGAGCCGGTGCTCGGAACGGGCGGCATCGTGCCCCCGCCCGCCGGCTACTGGGCGAAGATCCAGGCGGTTCTGCGCAAATACGACATCCTGCTGGTGGTCGACGAGGTCATCACCGGCTTCGGCCGGCTCGGCACCATGTTCGGCTCCGACCATTACGGCATCGAGCCGGATCTGATCACCATCGCCAAGGGGCTCACCTCCGCCTATGCCCCGCTCTCCGGCGTCATCGTCTCGGAGAGGGTCTGGCGCCTCCTTGAGGAAGGCTCCGACAAGCTCGGCGCCATCGGCCATGGCTGGACCTATTCCTCGCACCCGCTCTGCGCGGCGGCGGGCGTCGCCAACCTGAAGCTGATCGACGAGCTCGACCTCGTCACCAATGCCCGCGAGGTCGGCGCCTATTTCAGGGCCGGGCTCGCCGCGGCGGTGGGCGACCATCGCCACGTCGGCGAGGTGCGCGGCGAGGGCATGCTGGCGGCGGTGGAACTGGTGCAGGACCGCGACGACCGGGTGTTCTTCGATCCCTCGGCCAAGGTCGGCATGCGCGCGGCGGCCACGCTCGGCGCGCGCGGCGTCATCGGCCGGGCCATGCCGCATTCCGACATCATCGGCTTCGCGCCCCCGCTCTGCCTCACCCGGGAAGAAGCGGACATCGTCATCGACGCGACGAAAAGTGCGATCGAGGAAGTCGCCGCGACGCTGTGAGCGCAGTCTCGCCCCCGCCCGCGCCGGGCTCTACTCTGGCGCGGCGCACGCCTGCCGCCACGGCGCGGTGCCTGACCCCGGAGGTTGCATGAAGATCGGCGCCCTGTTTCCCCAGTTCGAGATCGGCCGCGACCCCGCCGCCATCCGCGCCTTTGCCGAGACCGCCGAGGCGCTCGACTACACGCACCTGACCGCCTTCGACCAGATCATCGGGCTGAACAAGGCGAGCCGGCCGGACTGGACCTATGTCCACGATGCCGAGGACATGTTCCACGAGCTGTTCGTGCTGTTCGGCTATCTCGCCGCGCTGACCCGCAAGATCGACTTCGTCACCGGCGTGCTGGTGCTGCCGATGCGCGGCACGGCGCTCGTCGCCAAGCAGGCGGCGGAAGTCGATTTGCTCTCGGGCGGGCGGCTGCGGCTCGGCGTCGGCGTCGGCGTGAAGCCGGACGAGTTCGAGGCCTGCGGCGAGGAGTTCAAGAATCGCGGCAAGCGCATGGACGAGCAGATCGACCTGCTGCGCAAGCTCTGGTGCGCCGACCTCATCAGCTATGAGGGCCAGTTCCACCGCGTCCGCGACGGCGGCATCAACCCGTTGCCCGTCCAGCGCCCGATCCCGATCTGGATCGGCGGCGTCTCCGATGCCGCCATCCGCCGCGTCGCCAAGCTCGGCGACGGCTGGCTGCCGAACTTCCAGGCGGACGACACCGGCAAGCGCGGCATCGACGAGATGAAGGCGCAGGCGAAGAGCTTCGGCCGCGACCCCGACGCCATCGGCATCGAGGCGACCATGACCATCATCGACCGCTCCCCCGCGGAGCTGCGCGAGGAGGTCGAGGCCTGGCGCGCCATCGGCGCCACCCACATCACCGTCAACACCATGCCGGAGCGCTGGGTCGAGGAAGAAAAGCGCTGGAACAAGGCCGATATCGGCAAGCTGGAGAACCCGGCGGCCCATGTCGAGGCGCTGCACGCCTTCCGCCACGCCCTGCCGGAATTGTTCTGAGAGCCTGTCCGGAAACTCAGGCCGTCATCCTGAGGAGCGCCGCAGGCGCGTCTCGAAGGAGGTCCAGAGAGCTTCCGAGCCTCCTGGACCCTCCTTCGAGACGCCATTCCTGAACGGAATGGCTCCTCAGGATGACGGTGTCGCCCTTTTCCAAACCGACTCCGAGACGGCGGGGCATTCCCTCTCCCCGCCGGGGAGAGGGTAAGGGCGAGGGGCACGCCAGTCAGAGGATGAGCATGCCAGTGTTCGAACGCGCCGAATATCGTGCCCGCATCACCCGCGTGAAGGCGGCGATGCGGGCGGTCGGCATCGATGTGCTGGTCTGCGCCGATCCGGCCAACATGAACTACCTCACCGGCTATGACGGCTGGTCGTTCTACGTCCACCAGTACGTCGCGCTCGGCCTCGACGCGGACGAGCCGTTGTGGATCGGGCGCGCCATGGACGCGCCCGGCGCGCGGATCACCAGCTTCCTGGCGGACGCGAATATCCGTCCCTATCCCGAGACCCACGTCGATTCGGACGATCTCCACCCCGCGCAGTTTCTCGGCCAAGTGCTGGCCGAGGCCGGCTACGGCGCCGCCACCCTCGGCGTCGATCTCGACGCCTTCTATTTCACCGCCCGCGCCTTCCTCGAACTCGGCAAGGCCCTGCCGCAGGCGCGCATCGTCGACGCAAAGGGGCTGGTCAACTGGGTCCGCCTCGTGAAATCCGACGACGAGGTGGCCTTGATGCGCGGCGCCGCCGCCATCGTCTCGAACGCCATGGCGGTCGGCATGGAGGCGGTGGCGCCGGGCGCGCGCGAATGCGACGTGGTGGCGCAGATCACCGCCGCCCAGTTCCGCGGCGTGCCCGGCTTCTGGGGCGACTACCCGGCGGCGCTGGCCAACGTGCCGAGCGGGGCCAAGACCGCCGCGCCGCACCTCACCTGGTCCGGGGAACGCTACGCCCACGGCAACGTCGCCTATCTCGAACTCGGCGGCTGCCATGCCCGCTACCACGCCGCGCTCGCCCGCACGCTCTATATGGGCACCCCGCCCGCCGGCCTGCGCGACATCGCGAAGGTGGTCGCCGAAGGGCTCGACATCGCGCTCGACACCGCCCGCGCCGGCGCCACCGCCCATGACGTCGCGGCGGCGTGGAACGCCGTCATCGCCCGCGCGGGCTACGCCAAGCCCTCGCGCATCGGCTACGCGATCGGCCTCAACTACCCGCCCGACTGGGGCGAGCGCTCGCTGTCGCTGCGCGAGGGCGAGCACCGCGTGCTGGAGGAGAACATGTGCTTCCACATGATCCTGGGCATGTGGATGGACGACTGGGGCTATGAGCTGAGCGAGACCTTCCGCGTCACCGCCGCGGGCGCGCCGGAGGTGCTGACCTCCTTCCCGCGCGATCTCGTCGTCAAGCCGTGAGGGAGCGCGCGCCATGACCCATGCGGAAACCCCCGATGCCGGCGTCGTCGCCCTCTCCGGCGGCATCGGCGGTGCCAAGCTGGCGCTCGGCCTCTACCGCACGCTCGGCCCGGGCCGGCTGACGGTCGCGATCAACACCGGCGATGATTTCGAGCATCTCGGCCTGCACATCGCCCCCGACATCGACACCGTCGCCTACACGCTGGCCGGCATCAGCGATCCCGTGCGCGGCTGGGGGCTCGAGGGCGAGAGCTGGGCCTTCATGGAGCAGCTCCGCGCGCTGCGGGGCGAGGACTGGTTCCTGCTCGGCGACCGCGACCTCGCCACCCATGTGCTGCGCAGCGAGATGCTGCGCGCCGGCGCCAGCCTGTCGCAGGTCACCGCCGATCTCGCCGCCCGGCTCGGCATCGGCGCGTCGCTGCTGCCGATGAGCGACGACCCCGTCCGCACGATGGTCGAGACGGACGAGGGCGTGCTCGCCTTCCAGCGCTATTTCGTCGAGCGCCGCTGCGCCCCGCGCGTCACCGCTATCCGCTTCGAGGGCGCGGCGCGTGCGCGCCCGCAGCCCGAGCTTCTCGCCCGCCTCGCCGATCCGCGCCTCGCCGCCATCGTGATCTGCCCGTCGAACCCGTATCTCAGCGTCGACCCGCTGCTCGCCGTGCCGGGTCTGCGCGCCGCGATCGCCGCTGCGCCGGCGCCGGTCATCGCCGTCTCGCCGATCATCGGCGGCAAGGCGGTGAAGGGGCCGACCGCCAAGATCATGGAGGAACTCGGACTGCCGGTGAGCGTGCGCGCCGTGGCCGAGCATTATCGCGGCCTGATCGACGGATTGGTCATCGACGATCTCGATGCCGCCGACGGCCCCCATCTCGGCCTGCCGGTGGCGGTGACCCGCACGCTGATGGAGACGCTGGAAGACCGCGACCGCCTCGCCCGCTCCGTGCTCGACTTCGCCGCCGCCCTGCGCAAGCACCCGTGAGCGGGCGCGCCGGCTCCCGTTTCGGGCCGGGGATGGCTCATCGGCGGTCGTCATGGCCGGGCTTGTCCCGGCCATCCCCGTCTTTGTGACGGCGAAGGACGTCGTGGATCCCCGGGACGAGCCCGGGGATGACGCATTCCGACCCTGGGTTGCGCGCGTCGAACCGCCCTCACGGCAGCCGGGCGATGCGCTCCAGCATGAGTTCGTAGAAGGGCGGGTTGTCGAGTTCGCGCAGCACCAGCGCGTTGGCGGGCTTCTTGGTGACGTTCCACCAGTCGACCACCGTCATGCCCGAGGTCACCGGCGAGTGGATCTCGATCTCGACATGGCAGCGGCGTCCGGAGAACAGCTCGGGCCGCAGCAGGTAGCCGATGACGCAGGGGTCGTGCAGCGGGTAGCTGTCGGTGCCGAACTTCTTGTTGCCGAAGACCTGGTAGAACTCGGCCATGCCGGCCGCCTCCACCGCCGTGCGCGTGCCGACCGCGCGCAGGCGGCGCAGCCAGTCCGGCGTCATCACCGCCTTGTAGGTGCAGTCGATCGGCACCATCGTCACCGGCGCGCCGGAGGCGAACACGACATGGGCGGCGTGCGGGTCGACGAAGATGTTGAACTCGGCGGCCGGGGTGGTGTTGCCACCCTCGAAGAAGCCGCCGCCCATCATCACCACTTCCGCGAGGCGCGGAATGATGGCCGGCTGCTTGATCATCGCCACGGCGAGGTTGGTCATCGGCCCCAGCGTGCAGACGGTGATCGCGCCGGGCGCAGCCGACATCACCTGCTCGATGATGAAGTCGACGCCGTGCTGGGTACCGAGCGGCGCGGAGGGGACGGGCAGGTCGCAGCCGTCCAGCCCGCTCTCGCCATGGACATATTCGGCCGTGAAGCCGGGCTTCACCATCGGCCGCGGGCAACCGGGATGGACGAGGATATCGGCGCGGCCGGCCAGTTCCAGCACCTTCTGGGCGTTCTCGCTGGTGCGCGCGAGCGGCACGTTGCCGTGCACCGAGGTGACGCCGACGATGTCGAGTTCTTCCGGCGAGCCCAGCGCCAGCAGCAGCGCGAAGGCGTCGTCCTGGCCGGGATCGGTGTCGATGATGATCTTGCGCCGCATCATGGCGTGCCGGCCTCCTGTTGCGCGCCCACCATAGCCGCGCCGTTCCGAAGAAAAGCCGGCCGCGATGCGCGCCTTGCGCCGAAAATCCTTCGGCCCCGCCGTCCCCTTGCGGGTTGTTTCTTCCCGGCCCCCGACCTTAGTCTGGACGCCACGGGCGCGCGACCGCCGCGGCGGCGCCACGCATCGGAAAAACAAGCATAATTCCGTCCAGAGAGAGGCACGACGATGAACAGATGGCTGCCGGTGATCTTTTGCAGTGCACTCGCCCTGGGCGCGGTGCAAAACGCGGCTTATGCCGCGGACCCGATCCAGATCGGCGTGATCGCCAATCTGACCGGCTCGTCGGTCAACACCTCGATCCAGATGACCCGCGGCGTCGAACTGGCGGCGGAGGCGATTAACGCGGCGGGGGGCATCAACGGCCGCCCGGTCAAGCTGATCGTCGAGGATTCCGAGAGCCGCGCCCAGGCGGCGCTCGATGCGGCCAACAAGCTCTACAACGTCGACAAGGTGCCGGCCGCCATCATGTTCGGCGGCTCCAGCCTGATGATCCCGGTCGCCGAGCTCGCCAAGCAGAAGGGCACGGTGCTGATCAACACCTCCTCCTCCTCGCCCAAGCTCGGCAACTACCCGGGTACGCTGTTCTCGATCCTCCCGCTCGACGACATCGTCGGCAAGGAACTCGGCCTCTACCTCGCCGATTCCGGCGCCAAGACCGCCGCCGTGGTGGTGCCGAACAACACCTTCGGCCTCGGCGTCGCCGATGCGGCCGCCGCGGCCTTCGAATCGAAGGGCGGCAAGATCGTCAAGAAGGTGGCCTACACCGAGGGCCAGCCCGACTACCGCGCCGACATCCAGCCGCTCATCGCCGCCAAGCCCGAGGCGATCATCACCGCCGGCTATGGCGACGACACCCGCACCGTGCTGCGCAACGCCCGTGAGCTCGGCCTCGCCGCGCCGTGGTACGCCGCCTATCCCTCGATCCTCGAGATCGAGAACAAGGACTGGATGAGTGGCAAGCTGATGGGCGTCGACAATGGCGGCTACGGCCAGCCGACCGGCAAGGGCGTGGCCGACAAATACGCCGCCAAATATGGCGACCCGGCCTCCATGCTCGCCCATGTCTATTACGGCTATGACGCGCTGACCGTGCTCGCCAAGGCGATCGCCGCCGCCGGCTCGGCCGATCCCGCCGCCATCGCCAAGGCGATGCCGGAGGCGGTGAAGTCCTATGAGGGCGCCACCGGCAAGATCGTGTGGGACGCCCGCAACCAGCGCGTCGACCCCCCGCTCGACATCATCGTCTATAAGGACGGCGCCTTCGTCACCACCGGCACCCGGAACTGACATCTGCGTTCGACCGCCGGCAGCCGGGCGCCCCGCGCCCCCGGCTGCCGGTGCTTCTGCCGCCTCCCCGCGCCGCGCCGGAACCCGCCTTGCTCCAGGTCCTCGTCAACACCCTCGTCTATGCCAGCATGATCGCGGTGATCGCGGTCGGCGTGGCGCTCTGCTACTCGATCCTGCGCTTCGCCAACTTCGCCCATATCCAGTTCGCGGTGCTCGGCGGCTATCTCGCCTACTCATTCCACGGGCTCGTGGGCCTGCCGATCCCGCTCGCCGTGCTGGCCAGCGCGGTGGCGACGGGGGCGATCGCCGTTCTGGTCGACTGGCTGGTCTTCGCCCGGCTGCGCGACATCGCGCCCGAGGGCAAGATGATCGTCTCCTGGGGCGTCGCCCTGTTCATCCGCTCGATCCTCGCGGTGATCTATGGCGGCTCGGCCCGGGTGTTCGACCTGCCGACCGGGGTGATGGTGGTGGGCGACGCGGTGTTCACCACGCTCGACGCCATCGTCGTCGCCGCCGCCTTCGCGCTGATGATCCTGCTGCAGCTGTTCCTGCGCGGCACCCGCGTCGGCTCCGCCCTGCGCGCGCTCGCCTCGAACCCGGAACTCGCCGTGACCCGCGGCATCCCCGGCGAGCGGCTGATCGCGCTGATGTGGTTCATCTCCGGCGGCCTCGCCGCCATCGGCGGCGCGCTGCTGGCGCTGGAGACGCGGCTGCAGCCGAACATGGACCTCTTGATCCTGCTCCCGGTCTTCGCCGCGGTGACCATCGGCAACCTCTCCAGCGTCTCGGGCGCGCTGATCGGCGCGCTGGTGCTGTCGCTGGCGCAGAACCTGCTGATCTATGTCGATGTCGGCTGGCTGCTCGGCGGCTTCGCGACCGGGGACAGCTGGCACATCCCGACGCAATACCGCGACTTCATCGCGGTGGCGGCCCTTCTCCTCGTGCTGCTGCTGCGCCCGCGCACGGCGCCGCTGGCGGGGAGGTGAGCGGGTGCTCGATTTCGCGATCTACTGCCTCACCATCATCGCCATCTGGTCGGTCCTCTCGCTCAGCCTGAACATCCAGTTCGGCATGGCGGGCCTGGTCAATTTCGGCCAGATCCTGCCGTTCGGCCTCGGCGCCTATGCCGCCGCCATCGCCGCCGCTTTCGGCCTGCCCTGGCCGGTGGGTGCGATCGCCGGCCTCGCCGCCGCCGCCCTCGGGGCGGTTCTGGTGATCCTGCCGGCCCGGCGCCTCGCGCAGGATTACTGGGCGCTGGTGACGCTGGCGGTGGCCGAGATGTTCCGCCTCCTCGCCCTCAACACCCCGGGCCTCACCGGCGGTGCCGACGGGCTGAACGTGCCGCGCGTCAACGATCCGCTCGTCGCGCTCGGCCTGTCGCTCGCCCTGCTGGCGATCGCCTACCTCATCGCCACCCGCATCGGGACCTCGCCCTTCGGCCGCCTGCTGCGGGTGATGCGCGAGGACGAGGTGCTGGTGGCGACGCTGGGGCGCGATCCGGTCAGTTACCAGCTGCGGGCCTCGCTGGTCGGCTGGATGATGGCGGCGGCGGCCGGCGTGCTCTACGCCCATGTCATCGGCTATGTCGCCCCGAACAGCTTCACCGTCGCCGAGACCTTCATCGTCTGGACAGCGGTGATCCTCGGCGGGCCCGGCAACAATCTCGGCGTCATCCTCGGCACCGCCATCGTCCAGCTCACCGCCGTGTCCTCGCGCTTCGTCGCCGCCTGGCTGAGCCTGCCGGCGGACGTGCTGGCCAATCTGCGCCTCGCCGGCTTCGGGCTGGTGCTGGTGCTGATGTTCCTCTACCGGCCGCAGGGGCTGGTGCCCGAGACGCGGGAGGCGCGCCGTGCTCGCCGTCCGTGACCTCACCCTCGCCTTCGGCGGCCTCCAGGTGCTGCGCGGCGTGACGCTCGAGGCGGCGCCCGGGCGCGTCACCGGCATCATCGGGCCGAACGGCTCCGGCAAGTCGACCCTGCTCAACGTCGTCGCCGGCGTGCACGCGCCGAAAGCCGGCACGGTGACGCTGAACGGCGCCGCCCTGCCCTATGGCCGGCCGGAACGGGTCGCGCAGGCCGGCATCGGGCGCACCTTCCAGACCCCGCGCCTCGCCCGCCGCCTCACCGTGTTCCAGAACATGCTGGCGGGCGATCGCGACCAGCCGGGCGAGCGGCTCAAAGACCTGTTCCTGCGGCCCGGCCGGGTGCGGGCGCGGGAGCAGGAGATCGCGGCGCGCGCCGAGGCGATGCTGACCCGGCTCGGCCTCGCCCACAAGAGCGACGACCCCGCCGGCGGCCTCTCCGGCGGCCAGCAGAAGCTGCTCACCATGGGCATGCTGCTGATGGCCGATCCCGCCGTGCTGCTGCTCGACGAGCCCGCCGCCGGCGTCAATCCGGTGCTGATCGAGCAGCAGGTGGCGCTGCTGCGCGAGCTGCGCGCGGAAGGGCGCATCGTCATGCTGGTCGAGCACAACATGGAGATGGTCGCCGACATCTGCGACACGGTGTTCGTGCTCGATGCCGGCGCGGTGATCGCCGCCGGCACGCCGGGCGAGATCCGCGCCGACGAGACCGTGATCCGCTCCTATCTCGGCCAGCCCGCGGGGGGTGGGCGATGAACGCCATCCTCGCCCTCGACACCGTCACTGCCGGCTATGGCCCCGTCACCGTGCTGGACGGGCTCTCGCTGGCGCTCAATCCCGGCGAGATCCTCGCCGTGCTCGGCGCCAACGGCTCGGGCAAGTCGACCGTGCTCAAGACCGCGATGGGCCTGACGCGGGTGAGCGCCGGCACCATCGCGCTCGCCGGCGAGCCGTTCACCCGCCTGCCGGCGCATGAGCGGGCCGCGCTCGGCCTCGGCTACGTGCCGCAGGTGCGCAACGTCTTCGCCGACATGAGCGTCGCCGATAACCTGCGCATGGGCGCCTATCTGCGCCCGAAGGAGCTGGAGCGCGGCAGCGAGAAGGTGTTCGCGCTGTTCCCGCGCCTGAAGGAGCGCCGGCGCGAGCTGGCCGGCAACCTCTCGGGCGGCGAGCGGCGCATGCTCTCCATCGGCATGGCGCTGCTGCTCGATCCGAAGGTGCTGCTGCTGGACGAGCCGTCCAGCGACCTCGCCCCGGCCACCGTCGACCTCGTCTTCGCCGCCATCCTCGACATCCATGCCCGCCTCGCCATCCCGATCCTGCTGGTCGAGCAGAACGTGACCAAGGCGCTGTCCATCGCCCACCGCGTCTGCGTGCTGGTGCGCGGGCGCGAGGCGCTGGACGCGCCGGCCTCCGCGATCGACACCTCGCACCTGCACGCGCTGTTCCTCGACGGCGGCGTGCGCACCTCGGGTGGCGCCTGAGTGACCATCTGGCAGGTTCCGCCCGCTGTGGGACGGTGTAGGTGCCGGAAGGCCTTCCTCCGGCCGGCACCTTGGAGGCGGGCTGGGAATCCCGGGGGATGCCGCCGCCGCGTCCCGGATCGGCGCTGCACGGCGTGCCGCTTGTCCGGGAAACAGGACGTTCAAAAGGCGCGCCGCATGACGAGCGCTTGTGCGAAGGCGCGATGCGCCGTCATCCTGAGGTGCCCGGGCGCCGCGCGGGCCTCGCAGGATGTCCGGTGCGCTGCGGGCAGAGCCGATTTTCAGACCGCCCTTGAACGGGTGCGGAGGGACCGGGCTTCATGATCGACAATCCCCCGCCCTGGCCGAACGGCGCGCGCTGCGCCGTCGCCTTCTCCTTCGATATCGACGCCGACAGCGTGGTGCACGCCGCCCACCGCGCCCGCGCGCCCGACCTGCCGCAGGCGCTCGCCCATATGCGCTACGATCCCTTCGTCGGGACGCCCCGGCTGGCGCGGCTGTTCGGCGAGCGCGGCGTGCCGATCACCGCCTTCGCCCCCGGCTGGGTGATCGAGACCTACCCGCAGGCGATCGAGGCGATCCTGAAGCACGGCGGCGAGATCGGCCATCACGGCCATTTCCACGAGCGGCCGAGCGATCAGGGCGAGGAGGCCGAGCGCGAGACGCTGGCGCACGGCAGCGCGATCATCGAGCGCTTCTGCGGCCGGCGCCCGCGCGGCTACCGCGCGCCCTATTACGCGCTGTCGCGCGCGACTTTCGACCTGCTGATCGAAGCCGGCTTCGCCTACGATTCCTCGCTTTTCGCCGACGACGTGCCGATCCTGCTCGACAATGGCCGGGGCACGCTGGTCGAGCTGCCGGTGCCCGCCTCGGTGGACGACTACAACCAGTATGTCTCCAGCCGCGCCTTCGATTACCTGATGAAGGTGTCGGCGCCCTCGCAGGCGCTGGCGGTGTTCCGCGAGGAGTTCAACGCGCTCTGGCAGTTCGGCGGGCTGTGGGTCTCGGTCTGGCACCCGGCGGTCAGCGGGCGCCCGGCGCAGGCGCTCGCCATCGCCGAGCTGATCGAGCACATGCGGGCGACCGGCGACGTGTGGTTCGCCACCCTGTCCGAGATCGCCGATCATGTGCGCGCGCTGATGGCGGCGGGGACGTGGCGCCCGCGCGTCGAGACGGTTCCATTTTACCGTGATCCGGTGTTCTGAACCGCGGATGAAAGCGATGACACTGACTGCACCGACCGCACCGATCGTCCACCTCACTGCACCGACCGGTCACCCCCGCGCGCGGGCCTTTGCCATCCCCTTCGACGGGGTGCCGGGGCCGAACAACGCCATCACCGACGTGCCCGGCGTAAGCGTCGGATATTCGACGCTGATTTCCGGCGAGGGGCCGCTGAAGGTGGGCGAGGGACCCGTCCGCACCGGCGTCACCGCCATCCTGCCGCGCCCGCCCGGGCAGTTGGAAGTGCCTGTATTCGCAGGGCTTTACAGCATGAACGGCAATGGCGAGATGAGCGGCTCGCACCTGATCGAGGAGATCGGCGCGTTCAATTTCCCCATCACCATCACCAACACCCACGCCTGCGGCCTTACCCGCGACGCCACCCTGCGCTGGGTGGCGAAGGCCCGGCCGGACGCGCTGGAAGACGCCTGGGGATTGCCGGTGGCGGCCGAGACCTATGACGGCTTCCTGAACGATATCAACGGTTTCCATGTGCGCGAGGAACACGTCGTCGCCGCCATCGAGGGCGCGACGGACGGGCCGATCGCCGAGGGCAGCGTCGGCGGCGGCACCGGGATGATCGCCTTCCAGTTCAAGGCCGGCTCGGGCACCGCCTCGCGCCGCGTCGCCTTCGCGGGCGAGACCTATACCGTCGGCGCCTTCGTCCAGGCGAATTTCGGTAAGCGGATCAATCTCTTGATCCGGGGCCGCCGGGCCGGTCGCGAACTCGGCGAGCCGGCGATGATCGAGCGCACGCCGCGCGCGGAGAAGGGCTCCATCATTGCCATCGTCGCGACCGACGCGCCCTTCCTGCCCCACCAGCTCAAGCGCCTCGCCCGCCGCATCCCGCTCGGCGTCGCGGCCACGGGGGGCTATGGCTATCACTCGTCCGGCGATATTTTCCTTGCTTTTTCAACGGCTAATGGACCGGCCGCGGGCGGTGCCGGTGGGCGCCTGTCGCAGGCGGCGTTCGTGCCGGAGGCCGATATCGACCCGTTCTTTGACGCCGTGGTGCAGAGCGTCGAGGAAGCCATCCTGAATTCGCTGGTCTCCAACGGCGACATGACAGGTCGCGATGGCAATTTCGTCCCGGCTTTGCCAAAAGACTGGCTGAGCAGCAATTTTGGCCCGCAGGACGGGCTTCGGGAGCGGTGAGATGGCGGCGGACAGGCTGGACCCGGTGGATGTGCGGATCCTGGCGCTGCTCCAGAAGAACGGCCGCATCAAGAAAGTCGACCTCGCCTCGGCGATCGGCTTGTCGCTTTCCTCCTGCTGGGACCGCCTGCAGAAGATGGAGCAGGCCGGCTATGTGCGCGGCTATCGCGGCGAGATCGACCTGGCGCGCCTCGTCAAGACCGAGCTTATTTTCACCACTCTGACGCTTCAGCACCACACCGGCGCGCATTTCTCCCGCTTCGAGCAGGTTGTCCGGAATGTCCCGGAAGTATTGTCCTGCCACGCCGTGGGGGGTGGTATCGATTATATCCTGCAGATCATCGCCCGAAACATCGGACACTACCAGGAGATCATCGACGATCTGCTGACGCGCGAGATCGGCATATCGGTTTATTTCACCTATGTCGTGACCAAGACCATCAAGCGCTTCGAGGGCTACCCGCTCGCGGAACTGCTGGAGCAGGACGAACCCGGCGCGGAGACGACGCGCGCGAGGTCGCGGTGATCCCGCCCGCCCGGCTGGAGCTGATCGCCGTCCCCGGTCTGCCGCTGATCGCCGCGGGCGATGACCTCCCCCGCCTGATCCACGACGCGCTGTCGGCCGCCGGCCAACCCCTCGTCGAGGGGGATATCGTTGTCATCGCCCAGAAGATCGTCTCCAAGGCGGAAGGCCGCCGCATCCGCCTCGCCGATGTCGAGCCGTCCGCCGAGGCTCTGGCGCTGGCCGGCGAGGTCGGCAAGGATCCGAGACTCATCGAACTGATCCTCACCGAGAGCCGCCGCATCGTCCGCAAGCGCCCGGGCGTGCTGATCGTCGAGCACCGGCTCGGCCTCGTCATGGCCAATGCCGGCATCGACCAGTCGAACATCGGCGGCGCGGAATCCGATCCCGCCGCGCTGCTGCTCCCGCTCGACCCCGATGCCAGCGCGGCTCGTCTCGCCGAGGGCTTTTCGGGGCGCGCGGGCGTGCGGGTCGGCGTCGTGATCAATGACAGCTTCGGGCGCCCGTGGCGGCAGGGCACCGTCGGCGTCGCCATCGGCGCGGCCGGCCTTGCGGCACTCGTCGACCGGCGCGGCGATCCGGACCTGTTCGGCCGCACGCTGCGTGTCACCGTCATCGCTCATGCCGACGAGATCGCCGCCGCGGCGTCGCTGCTGATGGGGCAGGCCGACGAGGGACGCCCGGCGGTGGTGGTGCGCGGCCTCGCTTCGGCGGGACCGGAGGCGCCGGCGCGGGCGCTCATCCGCCCGGCGGGGGAAGACCTGTTCCGCTGAAGGCGCGCCCTCACGGACGGTAGCGGAACGCTTTCCGCCGATCCGCGTTCAAGCTGTCGCGCAGGCCCGTGAAGCAGCGCGTCAGGAGGTTTCAGGCACCGTCTTGTCGGCCGCGTGGCGTCACGCTACAGTCCCTGCAACCCGATCCGGGCCCCTCTGACGCTAGCCCTGCCGGCGCTCGCGTGATGTCGGATCCTTCCCGATGTCCGCCGGCCGAGAGAATCAATGCGTCGCTTATCGCATCCCCTACCCATGCCTGCCGCCCTGCTGGCGGCCGCTGTCGCTTATCTCCCTACCCTCGATCACGACCTGACCGGGCGCTGAGCCATGGAACAACTCATCGAACTTGCCGCCAGCCCGGCCGCCTGGGCGGCGCTCGCGACGCTGATCGCCATGGAAGTGGTGCTCGGCATCGACAACCTGATCTTCATTTCCATTCTCACCAACAAGCTGCCCGAGCACCAGCGCACCAAGGGCCGGCGGATCGGCATCGGCCTCGCGCTGATCATGCGCCTCGCTTTGCTCGGCACGGTGGCCCTCATCGTGCGCCTCACCCAGCCGATCTTTTCGGTGTTCGGCCACGATTTCTCGTGGCGCGACATCATCCTGATCCTCGGCGGCCTGTTCCTCGTGTGGAAGGCGACGCGCGAGATCCATGAGAGCGTCGATCCGCGCGCCCATGCCGAGCAGACCATGAGCCAGGCGGTGACCATCAGCTTCGGCGCGGCGATCGTCCAGATCATCATGCTGGATCTCGTCTTTTCGATCGACAGCATCATCACCGCCGTCGGCATGACCGAGCACATCCCGATCATGGTCATCGCCGTCATCGTCGCGGTGCTGGTGATGCTGCTGGCGGCCGACCCGCTCGCCCGCTTCATCGCCGCGAACCCGACCATCGTCATGCTGGCGCTGGGCTTCCTGATCATGATCGGCATGACGCTGATCGCGGAAGGTTTCGGGGCGCACGTGCCCAAGGGCTATGTCTACACCGCGATGGCCTTCTCGACGGCGGTCGAGGCGCTCAACATGCTCGCGCGCCGGGCCAAGACGCGCACGCACTGATGTCGCTGCGGCCCGGCGGCGTCCTGTCGCCGGGCCCGTTCCTCATCGCCATTTGTCAAACCCGCGAGGGAGCGACTATAGACCTGCGGCCCCGTCCAAGGGGCGCAGGCGCGGCGAGACGGGATGTGAGGCGATGTCGAAAGTCTTCAGGATCGGGACCCGCGCCAGCAAGATGGCGCTCGCGCAGAGCGAGGCGGTCCGGGCCGCGCTGCAGGCCGCCTTTCCCGAGCACCGCTTCGAACTCGTCACCCGCCCGGCTCCGGCCGATCGCGACCACAAGAGCCGGCTCGGGGCGCTGGGCGGCAAGGGCGGCGCCTTCATCCAGGCGATGCGCGACATGATGACCGCCGGCGAGGCGGACATGGCGATGCACTCGCTGAAGGATCTGCCCGGCAATGACGAGTATTACGCCGAGACCGGCTTCGCCATCGGCGCCTGCCTGCCCCGCGACGACGCGCGCGACGCGCTGGTGCTGCGCGAGAGCGTGACCGCGCCGGCGGTGATCGGCACCTCCTCCATCCGCCGCCGGGCCTTCCTGCGCCGGCTTTTTCCGGACGCCGAGGTGGTGGCCTTTCGCGGCTCGGCCGATCTGCGGCTCGACCGGCTCGATCGCGGCACGCCGATGGAGTTCAACTATGGCGGCTCGACGCCGCCGGTGGAAGCCGTGGTGCTGGCCAAGGCGGGCCTGCAGCGGATCGACCTCGGCCACCGAATCTCGCGCGTGCTGGAGGTCGAGGAGATGTGCCCGGCAGTGGGGCAGGGCGTCGTCATCGTCGAGTACCAGAGCGGCAATGACGAGATCGGTCGGCTGCTGGCCGCGATCAACCACCGCGCCACCACCTTCCTCTACCAGGCCGAGCGCGCCATGCTGCGCGAGCTCAACGGCCACTGCGATTCCTCCATCGGCGGCTATGCAACGATCGAGGGCGGGCGGCTGCATCTGCGTGGCGTCGTGGTCTCGGCGGACGGGCGCAGCCTCGTCGAGGTGATCGATTCGACGCCCAACGCCGCCCCCGCCGATCTCGGCGCCCGCGTCGGCGAGCGGCTCAACGCGCTCGGCGCCCAGACCATCATCGAGGAAAGCCGCTACATCGACTGAGGCGGCGGGTCGCCTGCGGGACGTGGGCGCGGGAAATGGTTGCGGCAACGCGGGTCCGTCATCCCAGAACGGCCGGCAGGTCGTGTCCGGGATCGCCGGCACGGTGGCTCCGACACGCTACACCGGCTCTTCGGCCTGCATGACGGGATCGAACACCCGCCTCAGGCGCCGAATCGCTCGGCGATCAGCGCGTCGAGGGCGCGGATGGTCTGCGCCTCGCCGCCCTCCGGCCGGCCCGGTCGGGATGAGGGGTTCCAGGCGTAGATGTCGAGGTGCAGCCAGGATTTCGCCTGCCCCACGAAGCGCTTGAGGAACAGCGCGGCGGTGATGGAACCGGCAAAACCCGAGCCGGGGGCGTTGTTGAGATCGGCGATCGGGCTGTCCAGCATCGCGGCGTAACCCGGCCACAGCGGCAGCCGCCAGAGCGGATCGGCTTCCGCAACGGCATGGCGGGCGAGGTCGGCGGCGAGCGTCTCGTCATCCGTATAGGCCGGCGGCAGTTGCGGGCCGAGCGCCACGCGCGCGGCCCCCGTCAGGGTGGCGAGGTCGATCAGCAGCTCCGGCGCCTCCTCATCGGCGAGGGTCAGCGCGTCGGCGAGGATCAGGCGCCCTTCCGCATCGGTGTTGCCGATCTCGACCGAGAGACCCTTGCGGCTGGCGAGAATATCGCCGGGGCGGAAGGCGGAGCCGTCGATGGCGTTCTCCACCGCCGGGATCAGCACCCGCAGCCGTATCTTCAGGCCACGACCCATGATCATGGCGGCGAGGCCGAGCGCGTTCGCGGCCCCGCCCATGTCCTTCTTCATCAAGAGCATGCCGCTCGACGGCTTGATGTCGAGCCCGCCGGTATCGAAGGCGACGCCCTTGCCGACGATGGTCACCTTCGGCGCATCCGGATCGCCCCAGACGAGGTCGATGAGGCGCGGTGCGCGCGGGCTGGCGCGACCGACCGCGTGGATCATCGGCAGGTTGGCGGCAAGCAGCTCCGCGCCGCGCGTCACCGTGATGGCGGCGCCGTGGCGGCTGGCGAGGGCGCGGGCGGCGTCCTCGATCTCGGCGGGGCCGAGGTCGTTGGCGGGCGTGTTGACCAGGTCCCGCGCCAGCGCCACCGCCGCTGCCGTGCGCGCCAGCATGCCGGCATCCACGCCGTCGGGCACCACGAGGCGCGCCGTGCCGCCCGGCCGCTTGCGGTAGCGCTCGAAACGGTAGCCGCCGAGCGCGAAGCCGAGCACGGCGAGGCGCGCATCCGGCGGCGCCAGTGCGAGGCGCCAGTCGCCGGTCGGCAACACGGTGGCGAGCTTGCCGAAGGCGAGCGGGTCCGCGCCCGCCGCGTCGGAGAACGCGAACAGCGCGCCGGCGAGCCCGCCATCCGCACCCGGCAACAGCACATGCGCGCCGGCATCGGCCCTGAATCCAGCGGCGCGGGCATAGGTGAGCGCGGCCGGCGGCGGCGCCTCGGGTCCGGCTCCCCCGGTCCAGCTCCCGTCCTTCCAGTCGCGTGCGGTAAGGCACCAGACCGGCAGGGCGTCGGGCGAGGCGGCGATCAGGCGGTCGCTCATGGCAGGCACTCCGGGGACGGGTGGCTCGGCCTAACATGGCGCCGGCCGGGGCGGAAGACGGCACCCCTTAACCGCTTGTTAGGGTTAATGCTCCATGAAGAGGCAAGGGCATGCCGCCCGCCGGAGATGGTCATGCGTTCGCTTCTGGTCACCCGCGCGCAACCCGTTCGCGCGCCGCGCCGTGCGCTGGTGGCACTGGCGCTTGCGGGCAGCGCGGCCCTCCTGCTTGGCGGCTGCCAGACCAGTTCGCGCTCGCTGACCGCCAACGCTACCGGTTCCATTTCGCAATCGGCCCCGTCCGCTGGCCGCCCGGCCCAGCTCGCCGAACTCGAGCAGCGCTATGCTGCCGATCCGGCCGATGCCGCGGCAGGCCTCGCCTATGGCAACGCGCTGCGGGCGACCGGTCAGCGCGCGCAGGCGACCGCCGTGCTGCAGCAGACCGCCATCAAGAACCCGCGCGATACCCGGGTGCTCGGCGCCTACGGGCGCGCGCTCGCCGAGAACGGACAGCTCCAGCAGTCGCTCGACGTGCTCGCCCGCGCCCACACGCCGGACCGGCCGGACTGGCGCATCCTCAACGTGCAGGGCGCCGTGCTCGACCAGATGGGCCGGCCCGAGGAAGCGCGCAAATATTACGAGACGGCGTTGAAGATCGCCCCGGACGAGCCGACCATCCTCGCCAATCTCGGCCTTTCCTACGCATTGTCGAAGAACCTGCCACAGGCCGAGGCGACGCTGCGCCAGGCCGCCGCCAGCCCGAAGGCGGACCTGCGCGTGCGGCAGAACCTCGCCCTCGTCCTCAGCCTCCAGGGGCGGATGGGCGAAGCGGAGCAGCTGGCGCGTGCCGATCTGTCGCCGGAGGAGGCGCAGGCGAGCGTGGCCGCGATGCGCCGCCTGGCGGCCGCGGGCGGCGCCAAGCCCCAGGGCGGCAGCACCGTGGCCACCACGCGGCCGGCGGCCCGCGGCGCGGTGGCCTCGGGCGCACCGCAGCTGCGCAGCACGCCCGCTGCCCCCGACGATGCCTCCGCGCCGCTGTCGCTCGCACCCCAGCCGGCCAAGGTCGCCGCCTGGGGCACCGCGCAGTAACGAGCCCCCGCTTGCGCGGGCGGCATCAGCGGAAGATGTTGTTGAACTCGTCCTTGATCTTGCCGGCGTTCTTTTCGAGCGCGGCATAGTCGACCGGCAGGACGGTCAGTTCCGTCAGCTTGGGGCCTCCCTCGGGCGGGGCGATGTCAGAGCGGGCCGAATAGCCGCCATCCGCCGGGAAGATGTTCTGCGCCGCCGGGCTGATCATGAACTCGGCGAAGGCCTTGGCCGCATTCGGGTTCGGGCTGCCCTTCACCACGGCGGTCGGGGAGGGGATCACGAAGGTGCCGTCGGCCGGATAGACGGTGATGATCTCGTGGCCGTCCTTGCGGTCCTCGGCGGCGTAGGAATCGAGCGCGCCGACCGCGATCAGCCGCTCGCCGCGCTTGAGATTGTCCGATACCTGCTGGTTGCCCTGCACGACCATCACATTGTTGTCTGCCAGCTTCTTGTAGTAGCCCCAGCCCAGCTTCTGCGACAGCGTGCCGACCACCGACAGCTGCAGCGAGGTGAAGGACGGGTCGGTCATCACCAGCTTGCCGTCATATTTCGCGTTGGTCAGATCGGTCCATTTGGCCGGGCGCTCGCCGGCCGCGATCTTGTCGCCGCGCATGTAGATGGTGATGAGGTTGAGGCGTTGACCGATCCAGGCGCCGTTCGGGTCCTTCGCCTCGGCGGGCACCTTTTCAAAGTCCTTGGGCTTGAACGGGATGAACAGCCCCTGCTCGGCCATCACGTTCGAGGCCGCGGGGTCCGACGTCGTCAGCACGTCGGCGGCGACCCGGCCGGCCGAGACCTCCTGGTTGAAGCGGCGCAGGATGGCCGAGCCGCCCGAGCGGAACAGCTCCACCTTGATCCCGGTCTGCTCCTCGAACAGGCGCGCCAGCTTGTTGGCCTGCTCGATGGGGGTGGAGGTGTACCACACCACCTTGCCCTCGCTCTTGGCCTTGGCGAGATCGACCTCGTCGGCCGCCGCAGCGCCGGCCATGCCGACGACCGCGCCGCCCAGGATGAGCCCCAGGGCGGCGACGACGCACCGCCGCGACGCGGCGCCCGTTTGCTGAGTCATGATGTCCTCCCGTAGCGTTGATTTTGTTGTGTCGTGGCCCTGCCGGTTCAGCCGCGATAGAGCGGCTCCGGCTGGGTGAAGAAGGCGTGCAGGATGTGCAGCACCAGCATGTAGTTCTTCTGCTGGAACGAGGCGTGCGAGATGCCTGGCATCACCGCGAACTGCTTGTCGGAGTTGGGCAGGCGCTTGAAGAACTCGACCAGGTCGTCGAAGCCGGCGATGCCGTCATACTCGCCGCGCATCACGATGGTCGGCACGGTGATCCTGGTCGGATCGATCACCGGCAGGTTGGTGCACATGTCGATATAGGTGCCGTTCGGCATGGAATCGTCGAGCGCCAGGATGGCGTCGGCGAAGGCCTCGATCACCCGGTCCTCCGCCGTGCCGGGATGGTCGCGGTTGAAGATCGAGTAGACGAAGGCCTTGTCGATGGGCCGCCGGCCGCCCGCGGGGAAGTCCGGCAGCTTCTTGCGCCGGTTCTCCAGCGTATGGCTGCCCTCGCCGGTCCACACGAAGGCATCGAGCGCAAGACGCCTCACCCGTTCCGGATGCGCCTGCGCGAAGGTGGCCGCGCGCAGCGCGCCGGAGGAGATGCCGTAGACGAGGAAGTCCTTCGCCCCGGTCTCGCCCATGATGTAGTCGGTGGCGGCGGCGACGTCGGCGCCCCCTTCCGCGATCGTCGCCTGCGTGCCGGGGCGCTTGTCGGAGCGGCCATAGCCGCGCATGTCGACGGTCCAGGTCTCGAACCCCTTGTCGACGAAATAGTCCATCGCCGAGGAGAAGGGCCGCCCTGGGATCTGGAGGTCGAATGTCGGCTGCGAGGCCATCGACGAGCCGTGCACGAACAGCACGGTGCCGGCCTTGTCGCGCCCTTCCGGGGTCTTCTGCCACAGGAAGAGCTCGGCATCGCCGTTGCGGGTCCAGTGCTCGCGGCCCGTGACGGCCGGCTTCAGCGCGGATGCGCCCTGCATGATCAACTCCTTGGTCAACGAATCTAGGCGGCGAGCCGGGCCGGTTCGGACGTGCGCGGGAAGACGCTGCATTCCGAGGTATCGATGGCGAGGAAGACCTCGTCGCCGACGGCGAACGGCTCGAGCGGATGGGTCTGGACCCGCAGCACGGCGCCCGAGGGGAGCTGGGTCCAGTATTCGGAGAGGTTGCCGAGATAAGTGTGCTCGGTCACGCGGGCGGCGAGGCGGTGGGTCTCGCTGCGGGCGCGCGCCATGCGGATGCTCTCGGGCCGCACCGCGATGTCGACGCCATCGCCAGCCCGGAGCCGGTCGGCCTGGCGGAGGCCGGTGACCTCCATCCCCTCCACCACCACGGCCGGCGCGCCACCGGTGCCGGCGCGCACCTCGCCCGGCAGGAAGTTCACGATGCCCATGAAGTCGGCGACGATCTTGTTGGCCGGGCGGCGGTAGACCTCGTCCGGCGTGCCGTATTGCTGGAGCGCGCCGCCATGCATCACCGCGATCTGGTCGGAGAGCGCGAGCGCTTCGGACTGGTCATGCGTCACATAGACGAAGGTGATGCCGGTGCGGCGCTGCAGCTGCTTCAGCTCGACCCGCATCTTCTCGCGCAGCTTGGCGTCGAGATTGGACAGCGGCTCGTCGAGCAGGAGGATCCCCGGCTCGACGACGAGGCTGCGGGCGAGCGCGACGCGCTGCTGCTGCCCGCCCGAGAGTTCGTTCGGGAAGCGGCCTTCGAGGCCGTTCAGATTGACCAGCGCGAGGGCGTCGAGCACCTTGCGCCGCGCCTGATCGGTCGGGATCTTGCGCAGCTTGAGGCCGAAGACGACGTTCTCGAACACCGTCTTGTGCGGCCAAACCGCATAGTTTTGGAACACCATGCCCATGCCGCGCCGGTCCGGCGGGGCCACCCCGTCGGGCGACGACACCACCGTGTTGTCCACCCGGATGGTGCCGGCATCGGGCGTGAGGTAGCCGGCGATGAGCCGCAGCGTGGTGGTCTTGCCGCAGCCGGACGGGCCGAGCAGGGTCACGAACTGGTTGTCCTTGATCTCGAGATCGAGGTCGCGCAGCGCGGCCATGCCGCTGTCCTTGCCACCATAGAATTTCGAGAGGCCGTTGATGCGGATGCCAGCCATCAGCCCATCACTCCCGGTCGCGAATTGCCTGAAGCGCCCGTCTTCATGCCGAGCCGGCTGCCGCCGAAATGGCGGGCGATGCCGATGGCGAGCGCGATGATGACCATGTTGACCATGGCGAGAGCGGCGACGGGTTCCGTGTAGCCGGTCTCGTAGAGGTTGTAGACCGCAACCGCCAGGGTGATGGAGGTCGAGGAGAACAGCAGGATCGAGGCGGAGAGTTCCTGGATCACCGGCACGAACACCAGCAGCCAGCCGGCGAACAGGCCCGGCTTGATGAGCGGCAGGGTGATCTCCCGCATCGTCGTGCCCCAGGAGGCGCCGAGGATGCGGGCGCTCTCTTCCAGCGAGGGATCGATCTGCCGGAGCGAGGCGTTCGCCGCCCGCACGCCGAGCGGCACGTAGCGCCCGACATAGGCGAGCAGCAGGATGGCGAAGGTGCCGTAGAGCGCGACCGGCATCGCCAGCCAGAACTGCAACAGCGCCACCGCCATCACGATGCCCGGCAGGCCGAGCGGGATGAGCGAGGCATAGTCCAGCAGGCGTCGACCCGGCAGCTTGGTGCGCACGTCGATCCAGCTGATCGCCGCGCCGAGGAAGACGCAGGCGGTGGCCGCCACGGTGGCGAGCAGCAGGCTGTTGGTGATGGCCCGCCGCGTGACGTCGTAGTCGACGAGCACGAAGCGGTAGTTCTCCAGCGTGAGGTTCTGCCAGAAATTGAGGCCCCAGGACTTGGAGAAGGACACCGCGATCAGCGTGCCGTAGGGCAGCACGATGGCGACAAGGAAGGTGACCACGCAGGCGCCGAACAGCACCCAGCGCCAGCCGCCCAGATCCATCAATTGAGGCCGCGCACCCTTGCCCGCCAGCGTCACATAGGAGCGTCGCGCCAGGAAGGCGCGCTGCAGATACAGCGCCGCCACGGTGATGGCGATGAAGAGCAGCGACAGCGCCGAGGCGGTGCCGAGCTGCGGGGGATAGTCGAACAGCGAATAGATGCGGGTCGGCAGTGTCACGATGCGGCCCGGCAGGCCGATGATCGCCTGGCTGCCGAACAGGGCGATGGCGTTGACGAAGGCGAGCAGCGTGCCCGACAGCACCGCCGGCGCCACCAGCGGCAGGGTGATGGTGAGCGCCGTGCGCAGCTTGCTCGCGCCGAGGATCTGCGCCGCCTCCTCATAGGACGCGTCCACCGATTGCAGCGCCGAGGACGCCAGCAGATAGACGAAGGGGAAGGTGTGCAGCACCGTGACGAAGACGAGGCCGCTCATCGTGAAGATGTTGAAGCCGATGTTCAGCCCCATCACCTCGCGCAGGAACACGTTCACGATGCCCGCATTCGGGCTGAACAGGTTCACGAAGGCGATGGCGGTCAGGAAGGGCGGCGACAGATAGGAGAGCGTCGCCGTGACCTGGATCAGCCCCTTGCCCGGCACGTTGGTCCGGCTCACCGCCCAGGCCAGCGGCACGCCGATGACGACGCTGAGCAACCCGGTCCACGCGCCGAGGACGAGCGAATTGCCGAGCGCCCGCAGATAGGAGCGGCCGGTCAGCGCTTCGGCGAAGAATTCCCCGGTCAGGTGCCCGTCCCGCCACACGCTCGCGAGGATGAGCGAGAGGACGGGCAGGATGACGAGGACGGTCAGCGCGATGATCGCGGCGCCGATGACGATGTTTTCGAGGCGCAGCCATCGCGGCAGGCCACCAGGTCGCGACGCCGTCGCGAGGGCGAGTGAAGCCATTTTTCCTCCCGGAGCCGGCGCACGTTGTCGGGGCTGCGCTTCGGCATGGACGTTCAGGCTCGAGGGGCGCCGCGCCGGCTGGGGTGTCAGCTGGGGCGTGGCGCGGCGTCAGGCAAACGGGTTGCTCAGCGTCCCGAGGCCGGTGATCGACATGGTGACGTTGTCGCCGGCCTTGAGGAATTTCGGCGGGTTGAAGCCCAGGCCGACGCCGGCCGGCGTGCCGGTGGCGATCAGGTCGCCGGGCATCAGCGTCGCCCCGGCGGAAAGGGTCTCGATGAGGCCGGGGATGTCGAAGATGAGATCGCGGGTGTTGGCGTTCTGGCGCAGTTCGCCGTTCACCCAGGTGCGGACCTCGAGATTGTCGATATCCACCTCGTCGGCGGTGGTGATCCACGGGCCCATGGGGCAGAAGCTGTCGAGCGCCTTACCGAGGAACCATTGGCGGTGGTTCTTCTGGCGGTCGCGGGCGGTCACGTCGTTGATGATGGTGTAGCCGAAGATGTGCTTGAGCGCGTCGTCCCGGCGGATGTCCCGGCCGCCCTTGCCGATGACGATGGTGAGTTCGACCTCGTAGTCGACGGCACTGGTGACACGCGGATGGGTATCGACCGGCTCGCCCGGGCCGACGACGCAGGTGCCCGGCTTGGTGAACACGGCCGGGTAGTCGTCGATCTCCGCCCCCTTCACCGCCCCCGCCTCATAGCCGGAATTGGCGAATTCGCGGGCATGGTCGCGGTAGTTCTTGCCGACGCAGAAGATGTTGCGGCTGGGGCGGGGGATGGGGGCCAGCAGGCGAACCTCGGACAGGTCCATGCCGTTGCCGTTCATCTTGATCCGCGGGGCGATCTCGTCGAACCGGCGGATGAGGTCGATCATGTCTTGCGCCTCCATCGGACAGACGCGTTCCGCCTCGGCATCGACGAGGCCGATCTGCTCGCGCCCGGCGTGGAGGAAGGTGGCGAACTTCATGTTTTGCCCTTGATTGGTTGACCAATTTGCCGTGTTATGGCGTTATTGGTCCAAAATAGGTCAACCAGGTCAAGTCAAAACCGGCACGCGAACATGAAATTCTTCGGAAATGACTGGTGCAGGTCGTCTTTATTGGTATACCAAATACGACGAACATGAGCCCAACAGCGGAAGCGGAATATGGATCGCGACCTCGCCGAGCCGAAGCCGACCGTGCAAGTGCATGACTTCCTCGCCTCCGCCATCGGCTCGGGGCGGTACGACGTCGGCGCCAAGCTTCCCACCGAGCGGGCGCTGGCCGAGCAGCTCCGCGTGCCGCGCTCGGCGGTCCGCGACGCTCTGTCGGTGATGGAGGCGCAGGGGCGCGTCGTCCGCATCATCGGCAGCGGCACTTATGTCGCCAAGCCCGCGGAAACGCCGGTCGAGGTTCCCTCGGCCCGCCTCCACGATGCCAGCCCGACCGAGATCATGGCGGCGCGCCTCATCGTCGAGCCGCGCCTGGCGCAGCTCGTCGTGATGAACGCGAAGGCCGCCGATTTCGAGCGTATGGAGGAGTGCAACCGGCGCGGCGAGGCGGCGGACGATTTCGTGGAGTTCGAGACGTGGGACGCCGCGCTGCACCAGGCCATCGCCGAGGCGACGCACAACCCGCTCATCGTCGCGATCTACGCCACCATAACCGGGGCCCGCGAACTCGCCGAATGGGGCGAACTGAAACGCCTCAGCATCACCGCCGAGCGCCGCGACGCCTATCGGCAGGAACACCGGGAGATCGTCGCCGCCCTGCGCGCCCGCGACGGGCGTACGGCCGAGGCGGCCCTCACCGGCCACCTCGCGCGGGTGCGCCGTAACCTGCTGGGCGAGTGATCGGAACGATGGGGATCTACCCCTTTACCCGTCGGCGATAGCCGTCCGGCACGGTGACGTTGAAGGTGCCGTCTCCGACCGCATAGACGGCTCCCTGCCGCACGGGCAGATCGGCGGCCGTTTCCACCGGCATTCCCGTGAGCGCGTGCAGCAGTGCGCGGATGACGCCGCCATGCGTCACGATCACCGCGTCCTCGGTGATCTCGGCGATGGCGGCCTGGGCCCGCTGCGTCAATGCCGCATAGCTCTCCCCGCCCGGCGGCACGAAATGCCAGGGATCGGCGTCACGCGCGGCGACGGCGATCGGATCGCGCCGGCGCAGGTCGAGCCAGGTCGAGCCCTCCCAGCGGCCGAAGGAAAGTTCCTTCAGCCGGTCGTCGCGGCGGAACTCGTCGGGTGGCAGGCCGAGCCCGGCCCGCAATATGGCCATGGTCTGCGCAGCCCGGCTCAGCGGGCTCGCCACATAGCAGCTCGGCCGGTCGAGGCTGAGCTGGCCGATGACGCGCGCCGCGCCGGCCGCCTGCTCGCGGCCGAGATCGTTCAGCGGGATATCGTGGCCACCCTGCAGCCGGCCGGCCAGATTCCAGTCGGTCTCGCCATGGCGGATCAGGAATATCCGCGGCTTGGTCATCGCGCGGGAATGGTGACGACGTGGGTATAGGAACTGCGGAACGGGTAGGCGACGCGCACGGTGATCTGCTGCGGGCGCAGCGGCAGCGGGCCGGCATAGTTGAGCCGGGTGCCGCGCACCTGCCGCCCGAGGCAGAGCGTGTTGCCGCCGTCGACCCCGGTCACGATGAAGGGGCCGATGTCGGTCGACAGCCGGCCGGTGGCGGGGGGCGTCAGCACGGTGATGGTGGGCACCTGCTGCCACTGGCACAGATTGTCGGCGGTGCCCGCGGCGAAGAGCGTGCGCCCGGCGCCGCTGCCCGTGAGCAGAGAGACCGGCGTGCGGCCCCTCCGATCGGTCGGAGGCATGCGATAGCCGGGGAACACCGCGCCGCCCGACCCGAAGATGCGGTCCCAGAGCGGGTATTCCTGGAAGGTCGGCGGCACGCCGTTGTCCGGGACGCCCGGCGGCGGACGCACGATGATCGGCGCGACGCCCTGCGCCTGTGCCGAACCGGCGAGGGTGCCGAGGACTGTTGCGGCGGCCAGGACCGCCAGCGCGGCGCGGCGGACGATCCGGTTGGAGTGCACGGGCATCGCAATCGTCTCCATCGGCGGCGCATCGCGCCCGGCAGGGAAAGAGGTTCAGTCGCGCTCCAGCGTCAGGTCGGGCGCTTCCGGGTTCTTCATGCCGACGATGTGATAGCCGGCATCGACATGGTGGATCTCCCCGGTCACGGCCCGGCCGAGATCGGACAGCAGATACATGCCGGTATCGCCGACCTCGTCGATGGTGACGGTGCGGCGCAGCGGCGCGTTCAGCTCGTTCCACTTGAGGATATAGCGGAAATCGCCGATGCCCGACGCCGCGAGCGTCTTGATCGGGCCGGCCGAGATGGCGTTGACGCGGATGTTCTTGGGGCCGAGGTCGGCGGCGAGATAGCGCACGCTCGCCTCCAGCGCCGCCTTGGCGACGCCCATGACGTTGTAGTGCGGCATCCATTTCTCGGCGCCGTAATAGGTCAGCGTCAGCAGCGAGCCGCCATTTGTCATCAGCTTCTCGGCGCGCTGGGCAACGGCGGTGAAGCTGTAGCAGGAGATCAGCATGGTCTTGCTGAAATTCTCCGCCGTGGTGTCGACATAGCGGCCGTCGAGCTCGTTCTTGTCGGAGAAGGCGATGGCGTGGACCACGAAGTCCAGACCGCCCAGCACCCGCTCGGTCTCGGCGAAGACGGCATCGATGGTGGCGGGATCGGTCACGTCGCAATGGCCGACGACGGCGGCGTCGAGTTCGGCGGCGAGCGGTTCGACGCGCTTCCTCAGCGGCTCGCCCTGATAGGTGAGGGCGAGACGAGCGCCCTGCGCCGCCGCGGCCTTGGCGATCCCCCAGGCGATCGAGCGGTTGTTCGCCACCCCCATGACGAGGCCGCGCTTGCCGCTCATGAGACCGCCCGATGCCATACCCTGCTCCGTCGCCGCATGCCGCAAGGGCATGCCTGTCCACGGCAACCCGGACGGGGTCGCCTGCCGATCCTATTGCACAGCAGCGGGAGCGGCTCAAGCCGCCCCTCTGCGGGGCCGGTGGCTCAGCCCTGCTCCTCGCGCCGGCGTCGCATCAGCGCCTCCAGCTCGGCATCGGGCGTCTCCGGTAGCGCGATCCGCACGGTGATCAGCAGATCGCCGGTGACGTCCTCGCTCTTCGGCAGCCCCTTGCCGCGCAGGCGGAAGGTGCGCCCCGAACTGGTCCAGGCCGGGATCGACAGTTCGACCGAGCCGGTCAGCGTCGGCACCCGCAGCTTGGTGCCGAGCACGGCGTCGGCGAGCGGCAGGGCCTGGTCGGTCTTGAGGTCTGCGCCATCGACACGGAACACCGGATGAGGCGCATAGGTGACGACGACGAAGGCGTCGCCGGGCGGACCGCCGAGCGGGCTCGGCTCGCCCTGGCCCTTCAGCCGCAGCCGGTAGCCTTCCTGCGCGCGCGGCGGAATCTTGACTTCGACCGTGCGGCCGTCGGGCAGGCGCACCTTGGTCGGGCCACCCTCCATGATTCGTTCGAGCGGCAGCGGCACGGTGATCTCGATGTCGTTGCCCCGGCCCGGCTCCCCACCGGCCGCGCGCCCGCCACCGCCGCCACGGGAGAAGCCGCCGAGGATGTCCGAGATGACGTCGTCGAAGCCGCCGGCACCGAAGCCGCCGCCCTGGGGGCGGCCGCGCCGCATGCCGTCGGTGCTGAAATGAAAGCTCTCGAACGGCGATTCCCCGCCCATGTCGGGGCGCGGACCGCGCCGGAAGCCACCGCCGCCGCCCGGGAAGCCCTCGAAGCCGCGCGGCTTGCCTTCGGCGTCGATCTCGCCGCGGTCGAACTTGCCCCGCGTCTCGGGGTCCGAGAGGATCTCGTGGGCGCTGTTCAGCTCGGCGAACTTGTCCTGCGCCTTGGGGTCCGACGTGTTGGCGTCGGGGTGCAGCTTCTTCGCCAGGCGCCGGAAGGCGCGCTTGATCTCATTCTGGTCGGCGTTGCGGGCCACGCCGAGCACGTCATAGGGGTCGCGCATGGATTCTCATCTCGCCCGGAGGTTCCGGCTGGCGCCCGGGAAACCGGACGCCGTCATGCTCGTCGCATTCTCGTAGAGCGGCGCGCAACGCACGTCGCCTGAAAATGCACCGGCACCGCTCATGTGGGATCTGTGTTGCCGTTGCGCAACGGTCGCGTCGTGCCGCGCAGGCTGCTTCCCGCTCAGCTGCGTTCCAGCAGCCGCGCATTGCTGATCGCCCATTCGCTGCGGCCCTTGCGGCACGCCTCGCCTTCGAGCCAGCGCTCGTCGCCCTCGCGTACGAGACTGACGAGGAAGCCCCGGCACGCGGATGGGGCACTGGCCTCGCCGAGCGGCGTGGCGGTGCCGCGCCATCCGCTCGCCGGGTTCTCCCACGGCACGCTCGGCGCCCCGCTCCGGGTCGCCAGCGCCTCGGCGAGCGCCCGCCGCGCGCTCACCCAGTCGTCGACGCCCACGCCCGCGGGAACCGCTTCGCCCGGCGCCATGGCGACGGGGCGGGGTGCCGTCGAGCCGGTGACAATCGGGTCGGTGGCGATGCCCATGCCCGCACAGCCGCCCAGCAGCAGGGCGATCCCGGCGCAGCAGAGCGCTGGCATGGCCGGCAGACCGATCGCGCGCAGGCCCCCCGCGCGGGTTTCATGTGGGCGGCCGGGCGCAGGTCGGCTATAGGGACTGCGGCGGCCGGTTGGCCCGCCGGATTCCCGCGTCCCACGATACACAAACACCACGGCCCCCGCCTCTGGTCACGCACGACTGATCGGCACATGGAACAGCGCGAAGAGTTAATTTCTGGTGATTTCACCGCCGCTACGGAGCCATTTCGCCTTTTCGAGGAATGGCTTGCGGAAGCGACCCGGAGCGAGCCGAACGATCCCAACGCCATGGCGCTGGCGACCGTCGACGCGAGCGGCCTGCCGGATGTGCGCATGGTGCTGCTGAACGGGCGCGATGCCCGCGGCTTCGTCTTCTACACCAACACCGAGAGCGCCAAGGGCGAGGAACTCGCGGCCAACCCGCGCGCGGCCGTGGTGTTTCACTGGAAGTCGCTGCGCCGTCAGGTGCGGGTTCGCGGCCCGGTCGAGCGTGTCACCGACGCCGAGGCGGACGCCTATTTCGCCTCCCGCCCGCGGCTGTCGCAGATCGGCGCCTGGGCCAGCCGGCAGTCGCGCCCGCTGGAGGGGCGCTTCGCGCTGGAGGCGGCGGTGGCGAAGGTGACGGCGCAATACGCGCTCGGCAGCGTGCCGCGTCCCCCCCACTGGACCGGATTCCGCATCCGCCCGCTGCAGATCGAGTTCTGGCACGACCGGCCGTTCCGGCTGCACGACCGCATCATCTTCCGCCGCGCCGGCACCGGCGAGGAGGGCCTCGATGCGGCGCAGTGGAGCAAGACACGGCACTATCCGTGAGCTAAGAAACAGCGATGGCACCCAACACCGCGTCCCAGACCAACCAGCCCCGCCGCATCCTGCTGCTGACCGGCGCCTCGCGTGGCATCGGCCACGCCACGGTGAAGCGGTTTTCCGCGGCCGGCTGGCGGGTCATCACCTGCTCGCGCCACCCGTTCCCGGAGAACTGCCCGTGGGAGATGGGCCCGGAGGACCACCTCCAGGTCGACCTCGCGGATTCGGCCGACACCCTTCGGGCCATCGAGGAGGTGAAGCAGCGCCTGCCGGACGGCGAGCTGCACGCCCTCGTCAACAATGCCGGCATCTCGCCCAAGGGAGCGGGCGGCGCGCGGCTTAACACCATCAACACCCCGGAAGAGGACTGGCACCGGGTGTTTCAGGTGAATTTCTTTGCCCCCGTGCTGCTGGCGCGCGGCCTGCTCGAGGAACTGAAGCGCACCCATGGCGCGGTGGTGAACGTTACCTCCATCGCCGGCTCGCGGGTGCATCCCTTTGCGGGGGCCGCCTACGGCACCTCGAAGTCGGCGCTGGCGGGACTGACGCGCGAGATGGCGGCGGATTTCGGCCCGCTCGGCGTCCGGGTGAACGCCATCGCCCCGGGCGAGATCGACACCTCGATCCTCTCCCCGGGCACCGACAAGATCGTCGAGCAGATCCCGATGCACCGGCTCGGCACGCCCGACGAGGTGGCGAAGATCATCTATGTGCTGTGCACCGAGACCTCGTCCTACCTGAACGGCGCCGAGATCCACATCAATGGCGGCCAGCACGTGTGAGCGGACGCTCCGGGCACGCCATCGCTGCGTGCCGTAATCCCGGACGAAGCGGAGCGCAGAGCCGGGATCGTCATCCGTGCAAGGCTCCCGGACGATCCCGGATACGGCCGACAGCCGTTCCCGGATGATGAGCGCGAGGGCAGCAACTCCGCCGCGAGTTCCGCCCTACAGCCAGCGCTTCCACTTGAAGAAGGCGTAGGGCAGCACCGCGGCCACCAGCATGGCGAAGAGCGCGATCGGGTAGCCCCAGGTTTCCGTCAGCTCCGGCATGTGGGTGAAGTTCATGCCGTAGACCGAGGCGATCAGCGTCGGCGGCATCAGCACCACCGAGAGCACCGCGAAGATCTTGATGATGTTGTTCTGCTCGATCGAGACCATGCCGAGTGTCGCATCGAGCAGGAAGGTGATCTTGTCGCCGAGATAGCTCACATGGTCGGTGAGCGACGTGGCGTCGCGGTGCATGCTCTTGAGCGTCGCCCGCTGTTCCTTGGAGAGCGAGGGCGCCTGCCCGTCGGTGTCGGCGGCGAGGAAGGTGACCAGCCGGGCGATCGAGACGAGGCTCTCGCGCACCTTCGAGGCGAGGTCGGCCTTGCGCCCCAGCACGCGCAATATGGCGCGGTAACGCTGGCTGGCGTCGTCGCGGGCGCCGTTCCGCTCGAAGACGCGGTTGGAGACCAGGTCGATCTCGGCGCCCAGCCGCTCGAGGATGTCGGCCGCGCGGTCGACGATGGCGTCGAGGAGATCGAGCAGGATCTGCTCGCCGCCCGGCTTGGCGGGGCAGGAGCGGCCGAGGCGGGACTGCAGGATGTTGAAGGGCGTGGGCTGGTCGTAGCGCACCGTCACCAGCCGTCCGGCCCGCAGGATGAAGCTCACGGCGGCGAGCTTGGGGTGCTCGGTATCGGCCGCGCAGACCACGCTGCCGGTCATCACGCGGGCGCCGTTCTCGACATAGAGCCGGCTCGACGGCTCGATCTCGACCATCTCCTCGCGCGTAGGCACGCCGAGATTGAGGCCGAGTTCGACGAGGGCTTCCTCGTCCGGCGTCGGGCTGATCAGGTCGAGCCACAGCGCATCCGGTGGCAACGGCCCCCCGGCCGCCACGACATGCTTATCCAGCACACCGGCGCGCGGACAATAGGCGTGCAGCATGGATCCTCCGGGGGCGGGCGGCCGAGGTGGCGCGGCAAAGCGCATGCACGCACCGGGCCGGTGCGCGCGGGACTGTCCGTCCGATGTGAGGTGCTGCGCGAGCGGGGGGCGGGCGCGCCGTCAGGGCCTCCGAGGCCCGGGCGTCAGGCCGCGAAGTGCTCGATGTCGCGAAGGGTGATTACCTTCTCGGCCTCGGGCTGCGCCTCCGTCTTGGCGGCAGCGGGGGCCTTTTCCGTGGCAGCGGCGTAGCGGGCGGCCGCGGCGACGGCAGAGATGCCGATTTCACGCCAGTGAACGCTTTGCTGCGAACGATCCCAACGTTCGCTTCCGGGCTGAACTTCCCGGGACTCGTCGGTCGACATGACTTCCTCCATCGCCGCCGCCCTGTGCAGGGACGACCTGCATACTGAATGGGCAGCGACTGCGTCAAAAATAAGCATTCCCGGCGTCGTTGATAAGGCCAATCTCGACCGTGAAGCCTGCTCGGCTGCGTTGTGGTAAAACTGCGACATTTCCGCAACATGCAGCGGCCAGACGCATGGCCGGGCTTCATGGCCTCTTCAAGGCAAACCGGACTTCGGCTAATGGACAAGGGAGAGCATTCGCTGGCCCGGCGTCCGGCGAATCGTCGTTTTAAAGAGGCATAACATGACGTTGCGTAGGGTCGTGGTGGCGCTCCTGGTGCTGACCGCAGGTGCCTGTACCCAGGTAACGCGCCAGGCAGCCCCGGAAACGGCGATGAAGCCGCGGGACAAGCAGCTTCTTGCCAACGCGCCTTACAAGAAGGTGCTGCCGCCGGATCAGTACCAGCGGTCGATCGTCGACTATTCCGGCTCGCAGAAGCCGGGCACCATCGTCGTCGATACCGACAAGAAGTACCTCTACTATGTCGAGGACGGCGGCAAGGCGATCCGCTACGGCGTCACCGTCGGCGAGGAAGGCCTGGCCTTCCGCGGCGAGGCGAAGGTCGGCCGCAAGACGGAATGGCCGACCTGGACGCCGACCCCCGAGATCAAGCAGCGCCTGTCGGGCATCCCGGACTTCGTCGGCCCCGGCCCGCACAACCCGATGGGTGCCCGCGCCCTCTATCTCTATCAGGGCAACAAGGACACGCTGTTCCGCATCCACGGCACCAACCAGCCCGAATATATCGGCCAGGCGATCTCCTCGGGCTGCATCCGCATGCTGAACGAGGACGTCATCGATCTCTACAACCGCGTGCCGCAGGGCACCAATGTCGTGGTGCTCTGACCGCGCACCCGATCAGCCTCGTCTGATGGAAAAGGCCGGGTTCAACCCCGGCCTTTTTGCGTTGAGCGTTCCGGTCGCGGCGGCTCAGGCCCAGCCGGTGTCGTCATAGCCCCCGTCCAGCCCGCCGTCGAAGCCGGTATCGTCGGTCGAGGCGAGATGGTCGTCGAGGCCGAAGGGATCGCTGAGATCGCCGGACGCCGTGGACGCGTCGGCAGCCTCCTGCGTGCCGTCCGGCTTGGCATCCGCGGCATCCTTGCCGCCGTCCTTGCCGGAATCGCCCCACGGGTTCCAGAAGCTCCCAGCATCGCCGCCGGTGTTCGCGGTCGTGTCGCCCGCGCCGGCCGGCGCCTCGGCGGCCTTGGCCTCGCCGCCGCCGAACGGGCTGCCCGAGCCGCCCATCATCGAGCGGATGCCGTCATACAGCAGCGCGCCGCCGGCGACGCCCGCCGCCGTGGTCAGCGCCGATGAGAGAAAGCCGCCGCCACCCGCGCCGAAGCCGGGCCGTGCGAAAGGCGATTGCGGCGGTGCCGCCGGCGCGAGACGCGGATCGCCATAGCCGGCGGACGGGGACGGTGGGACGGGAAAGCCCTCGCGGCCGCCGGCGCTCGGCACCGAGGTGCCGCGCCCGGCCCCGAACAGCCCGCCGAGGAACGAGCCCTGGGCCGCGTCGGGCGTCTGCCGGGTGGGCGGCGCGGTATCGAGCCGCGCCTGGAGCTGGTCGACCTGCGCCTGCAGCTCCTCAAGACGTGCATTGGCTGCTCGCAGCGCATGCTCCTGCACCAGCACCGATTGCGCCAGCGCATAGGGCGCATGCGGCGCCTCGCGCACGCGCTGCGCGATCAGCGCTTCGGCCTCAGTGTCGCGGGGCGCGTCGGCGACCTGGCGCAGCCGCTCAAACAGGCCGTCGATGAGGGCACGTTCTTCGCTGTTCATCGTTCCACTCCATGGCGTCGATGCCCTTGATATGAAGACGCGTCGGTGGCGGAGAAGGGGCGCCCTCGGTGAAATTTTCGTAAGGGCACGCCGGTCGGCATCCCGATGCGGGGGAGTTGGCGTCGGCGCGTCACCTCCGCTATGGTCCGGCGCGATTTTCAGCGAGAGGACGCGATGGCCGACAGCCACGCCGACGACACCCATTTCGGCTTCCGTACCGTGCCGCTGGGCGACAAGCAGCGCATGGTCGACGAAGTGTTCCATTCCGTCGCGCGCCGCTACGACCTGATGAACGACCTGATGTCGCTCGGCCTGCACCGGGCCTGGAAGGACGCACTGGTCTCCAAGCTCCGCCCGCCGCGGTCCGACCGCCCCTTCGCCCTGCTCGACGTCGCCGGCGGCACCGGCGACGTTTCGTTCCGCACCGTCGAGGCGGGTGGGCCGAACGTCACCGCCACCGTCGCCGACATCAATGCCGGCATGCTCGAGGTCGGCCGCGAGCGGGCCGAGGCGCGCGGCCTGTCGGATCGCGTCGCTTTCGTCGAGGCCAATGCCGAGGACCTGCCCTTTCCGGACCGCTCCTTCGACGCCGCCACCATCGCCTTCGGCATCCGCAACGTGCCCCGCATGGACAAGGCGCTCGCCGGCATGCGTCGCGTGCTGAAGCCGGGCGGGCGTTGCTTCGTGCTGGAATTCTCGCGCGTCGACGTGCCGGGGCTCGATGCGATCTATGACGCCTATTCATTCCGGGTCATCCCCGGCCTCGGCCGGATGGTCACCGGCGATGCGGAGTCCTATCGCTACCTTGTCGAATCGATCCGCCGCTTCCCGAGCCCCGAGGCCTTCGGCGAGATGATGAAGGCTGCCGGCTTCTCGCGGGTCGGCTGGACGGCGATGACCGGCGGCGTCGTGGCGCTGCATGCCGGCGTCCGGCTCTGAGCCGGGGAGAGGCGTCACGTGGGTACCGCACTGGGAGACGGTCTGCGCCTGATGCGCGCGGGCTATGTGTTTGCCCGCGAAGGCGTCGTCACGCGCTTCGATCCGGCCGGCATGCCGCCGGGGCTCGCGCCGCTGCTGCGCCTGGCCCGGCTGATCGAGCGTCGCGACGCCGGTCCCGGTTCGGTGCGGCTGTCGGCGGCGCTCACCCGGCTCGGCCCCTCCTATGTGAAGCTCGGCCAGTTCCTGGCGACGCGGCCGGACGTGGTCGGCCCCGTTCTGGCGAAGGACCTCGAGAACCTGCAGGACCGCATGGGCCCGTTCCCGCAGGCGGTGGCCGAGGCGACCATCGCCCATACGCTGGAGCGCCCGGCGAGCCTCGCCTATGCCAGCCTGTCGGCGCCGATTGCCGCCGCCTCCATCGCGCAGGTCCATAAGGGCGAGGTGCTGGACGTCGACGGCACGCGCCGCGCGGTTGCCGTGAAAGTGCTGCGGCCCGACGTCGCCCAGCGCTTTCGCGCCGATCTCTCCTCCTTCTACCGCGCCGCCCGGCTCGGCGAGCGGATGTCGCCGGAAGGCCGGCGCCTGCGCCTCGTCGCCATCGTCGACACGCTGGCGCGCTCGGCGACCATGGAGATGGACCTGCGGCTGGAGGCAGCCGCCCTGTCGGAGCTCGCGCAGAACACCGCCGAGGAAGCCGATTTCCGCGTGCCGGCAGTCGACTGGGACCGCACCGGGCGCGAGGTGCTGACCACCGAATGGATCGACGGCATCAAGCTGAACGATCTCGACGGGCTGCGCGCCGCCGGCCACGACCTGCCGAAGCTCGGCGCGGCGCTGATGCAGTCCTTCCTCCGCCACGCGCTGCGCGACGGCTTCTTCCACGCCGACATGCACCCGGGCAACCTGTTCGTCGACGGCGAGGGCCGTCTGGTGGCGGTCGATTGCGGCATCATGGGCCGCATCGGCGCCAAGGAGCGGCGCTTCCTCGCCGAGATCCTGTTCGGCTTCATCACCCGCAACTGGCGCCGCGTCGCCGAGGTGCATTTCGAGGCCGGCTACGTGCCCTCGCACCATTCTGTCGATGATTTCGCGCAGGCCATCCGCGCCATCGGCGAGCCGATCCATTCCCGCCGCGCCGACCAGATCTCGATGGCGAAGCTGCTGACGCTGCTGTTCGAGGTCACCAGCCTGTTCGACATGAAGACGCGGCCGGAGTTGCTCTTGCTCCAGAAGACCATGGTAGTGGTCGAGGGCGTTGCCCGCTCGCTCGATCCCCATCTCGACATGTGGAAGACCTCCGAGCCGGTGGTGCGGGTGTGGATCGAGCGCAATCTCGGCCCGGCCGGGCGGATCGAGGACGCCGCCTCCGGCTTCGGTGCGATGGCGCGCGGCTTCGCCTCGCTCCCGGCGCTGATCGAGCACGGCCAGGCCATCGCCGCCCAGCTCGACGCCGCGACGCGGGACGGCCTCGCCTTGTCGCCTGATACGGTCGAAGCGATCGGCCGGGCGGAAGGGCGCGGCAATCGCTGGGTGACGATCGCGCTGTGGGTGATCGCCGGCCTGCTGGCGGCGCATTTCGTCTTCTGATCCGGTCGCCCGGCTCGGCAGGGCGCCGATTTGCCGCTAAGAAGCGGAGGCGATCCGCTCCGCACGGGAACTGCGCATGCTCGAAGGCCGGACGATCCTTCTCATCATCGGCGGTGGCATCGCCGCCTATAAGAGCCTCGACCTGATCCGCCGGCTGAAGGAGCGCGGCGCACGCGTGCGCGTGGTGATGACGGCGGCAGCGCAGCATTTCGTTACCCCGCTCGCGGCCGGGGCGCTCAGCCATGAGCCGGTGTTCACCGAGCTGTTCGACCGCGCCGCCGAGCAGGACATCGGCCATATCCGGCTGGCGCGGGAGGCCGACCTCATCCTCGTCGCCCCCGCCACCGCCGACCTCATGGCGAAGATGGCCAACGGCCTCGCCGATGATCTCGCCACCGCCGTGCTGCTGGCGGCGACCGCGCCGGTGCTGGTGGCGCCGGCGATGAACCCGGCGATGTGGGCGCACCCGGCGACCCGGCGCAATGTCGCGCAGCTCAAGGCCGATGGCGTCGCCTTCGTCGGCCCGGAAGCCGGCGCCATGGCCGAGCGCGGCGAGGCGGGGGCGGGCCGCATGGCCGAGCCGGTCGCCATCGCCGAAGCCGCGGCCGCCCGGCTCGGCGCGGCGCAGACGGGCGGTGTGGAAAAGCCGCTGGCCGGCAAGCGCGTCCTCGTCACCTCCGGGCCGACCCATGAGCCGATCGACCCGGTGCGCTACATCGCCAACCGGTCCTCCGGCAAGCAGGGCCACGCCATCGCCGCCGCCGCCGCCGCGCTGGGCGCCGAGGTGATCCTGGTATCGGGCCCGGTCAGCCTGCCCGATCCGGCGGGCGTCTCCGTCCATCACGTCGAGACCGCGCGGCAGATGCTCGCGGCGGTCGAGGCGGCGCTGCCGGTGGATGCCGCCATCTTCGCCGCCGCGGTCGCCGACTGGCGGACCGCGAGCGAATCGGGCCAGAAGATGAAGAAGGAGCGCGGCGGCGGGCCGGCGGCGCTGGCGCTGGTCGAGAATCCCGACATCCTCGCCACCATCGCCCATCGCACCGCCCTGCGCCCGCGCCTCGTCGTCGGCTTCGCGGCGGAGACGCAGGATGTCGTCGCCCACGCGCAGGCGAAGCGGGCGCGTAAGGGCTGCGACTGGATCCTCGCCAATGACGTGTCGCAGGATGGCGGGCAGGCCGCGGGAATACCGGGAGGGGTGATGGGCGCCGACAGCAACATCGTGCATCTGGTCAGCGCGGCCGGAGTCGAGCACTGGCCGCTGGCCAGCAAGGCCGAGGTGGCGCGCCGGCTGGCCGAGCGCATCGCCGCCACGCTTGCCGGAAAGGACGAGGACCTCGCCCGATGACCCGGCTGGATGTCGCCTTCCGCCGCCTGCCCCATCATGGCGGGCTGCCCCTGCCGGCCTATGCCACCGAGGGCGCGGCCGGTCTCGACCTCGTCGCCGCGCTGCCGGAAGGCGAGCCGCTGGTGCTGTCGCCGGGCGCCCGCGCCGCGGTGCCGACGGGGCTCGAGATCGCCCTGCCCGCTGGCTATGAGGGGCAGGTGCGTCCCCGCTCCGGGCTCGCGCTGAAGCAGGGGCTCACCGTTCTCAACGCGCCCGGCACCATCGACTGGGACTATCGCGGCGAGGTGAAGGTGATCCTGGTCAATCTCGGCGACTCTGCCGTCACCCTCGAGCGCGGCCAGCGCATCGCCCAGCTCGTCGTCGCACCGGTCACGCGCATTCGTCTCGTGGAGGGCAGTGATTTGGAAAAAACAACACGGGGAAGCGGTGGATTCGGGTCGACGGGGCTCGACGGCGCGCCCTTATCGCGCTAGCCACAGGGCATGCCGCGCTTATCGGACAAGAGCCTGCTCGCCCTCGCCGCCGTCGTCGACGTCGCGCTGCACGCGCGCGGCACGCCGGTGGCCGCCAAGGCGCTCGCCGCCCGGCATCAGCTGCCTCCGCGCCATCTGGAGCCCGTGCTGCAGGCGCTGGTGCATGCCGGCGTGCTGAAGGGGGTGCGTGGTCCGCGCGGCGGCTACGAACTCGCCCGCGAGCGCCGCCGCATCACCGTCGCCGAGGTGGTCCGCGTGGTGGAGGCCGAGGACGAGGCCGCGCTGGAAGGGTTTCCGGGTATCGTCCGAGACGTGGTGCAGCCCGCCGTCGCCGAGGCCGAGCGTACCTTTGAGACGGCGCTGGAGGCGGTGACGATCGAGGCGCTCTGCCGCCGCGCCGCCCAGGGCAATCGCGGCATGCCAGAAGGCATCGATTTCACTATATAGTTATGTCCAATTTTTAATTGGTCGACCGTTATACGTGAATATGCTAGGCAGGCGCCGGACAAGGCGGTCCAAGCCGCCTGCATCATCAGGAAACGAACCGGAGACAGCCATGGCCGATTCCGCCGGCAAGACCACCCCCTCCTCTGTTCCCGGCCGCGGCAAGGTCTATGCGTCGATCACCGACACGGTCGGCGATACCCCGCTGGTCGAGCTCCAGCGCCTGCCCGGCACCCGCGGCGTCGAGGCTCGCATCCTGCTCAAGCTCGAATTCTTCAACCCGCTTGCGAGCGTTAAGGACCGCATCGGCGTATCGATGATCGATGCGCTTGAAGAGGCGGGCGTCATCAAGCCGGGTACCGTGCTGGTCGAGCCGACCTCCGGCAATACCGGCATCGCGCTCGCCTTCGTGGCCGCCGCGCGCGGCTATCGCCTCATACTGGTGATGCCGGAATCGATGTCGGTCGAGCGCCGCAAGATGCTGGCGCTGCTGGGCGCCGAGCTGGTCCTCACCCCGGCGGCGCAGGGCATGCGCGGTGCCGTGGCGAAGGCCGAGGAACTGATCAAGGAACTGCCCGACGCGGTCATCCCGCAGCAGTTCCGCAATCCGGCCAACCCGGCGGTCCACCGGCGCACCACCGCCGAGGAGATCTGGAACGACACGGCCGGCGGGGTCGACGTGGTCGTTTCGGGCGTCGGCACCGGCGGCACCATCACCGGCCTCGGCCAGGTGCTCAAGCCGCGCAAGCCGGGCCTGCGCATGGTCGCGGTCGAGCCGGAGGACAGCCCGGTGCTCTCCGGCGGCCAGCCCGGCCCGCACAAGATCCAGGGCATCGGCGCCGGTTTCGTGCCCGAAGTGCTGGATCGCTCGGTGATCGACGAGGTGGTGACGGTCGGCAACCAGACCGCCTTCGAGACCGCCCGCGCCGTCGCCCGGCTGGAGGGCATCCCGGTCGGTATTTCGTCCGGCGCGGCGGTCGCCGCGGCGCTGGAAGTGGGCGCGAGGCCGGAGATGGCCGGCAAGACCATCGTCGTGATCATCCCCTCCTTCGCCGAGCGCTACCTCTCCACCGCCCTGTTCGAAGGGCTCTGAGCGGACCGGGTCCACACGCTCCGTCCGCATCGATCGCGTCACCGGCCCGGGCGTGCCCCGCGCCGTTGCGTTTGCACGCCGCCTGGGCAGCGATCGCCCTTGCGACGCGTCATCCCGGTGCGCGGGACCCTCGCGCCCCTTCTAGCGCGACTCCCGCTTCGCTACAGTCGTGATGATTCGGGCGGACGCGTCGGGGATGCGCGGTCGCGCGTGTCGCGGATTGGGGGATGAATTCGGGATGGCGCAACCGGCCGGAAGGACGGCGAGGCGGCGCGCTGACGCATGCCGGAAAGGCCTGCGGCGGGGGCTGGTGCACGCCACGCGCCCGGCGCTGGCGGCGGGCGCGATCATCGCCACCGCGGCGGTGCCCGCGCGCGCCGATATCGCCGGTGCGGTCTCGGCCGTCGCGCTGACGCTCGGCCAGCTCGACCGTGGCGCGCTGATCGGCTTCGCCCTGTTCACCGGCCTCATTGCCTTCGCCACCACCACGGCGATCGTCCATGTCCGTTTCCGCCTCGCCGCCATCCGCCGCGAGGCGCAGGCGCAGAGCGAGCTGTCCCGGCTGGAGGCGCAGATCGAGGAGGGACGCGCCCTGCTCCTCGCCGAGCCGCAGGTCGTGGTGGTCTGGCGCGATCCCGCGCATCCTCCCGAGATCATCGGCAACGCCGGCGCCCTTACCGGCGGCGTCGCCCCGTCGCGGCTGCTGGCCTTCGGGACCTGGCTCTCCCCCGCCTCGGCTTACGCCATCGAGCAGGCGCTCGATGCGCTGCGCAAGCGCGGCACCTCGCTGGCGCTCGGGCTGATCGCCCAGGATGGCCGGCATGTCGAGGCGGACGGCCGCCCGGTCGGCAGCGCGGTGGTGCTGCGCCTGCGCGACGTCAGCGGTCTCAAGCTCGACCTCGCCCGTCTCGCCGAAAGCCACCGCGCGCTCGACGAATCGGTGTCGGCGCTGCGCCGGCTGCTGGCCGACCTGCCCGCGCCGGTCTGGGTGCGCGATGCGGGCGGCCGGCTGAGCTGGAGCAATCCCGCCTACGCCCATGCGGTGGAGGCGAAGGACGCGGCCGATGCGGCCGCGCGCAACCTCAACCTGCTCGGCAACGATGCGCTGCGGGCCGCCGCCGATGCCCGCGAATCCGGCCGCTTCTCGGCGCGGCTGCCGGTGGTGGTGGCCGGCGCCCGGCGCGTGCTCGACGTGCTCGAGGTGGCGTCCGGCGACAGTGTCGCCGGCATCGCGCTCGACGCCACCGCGGTGGAGAGCGCCCGGGCCGAGCGCGAACACATCATCAATTCGCACCGCCGCACGCTCGACCAGCTCTCGACCGCCGTCGCCATCTTCGACGGCGAGCAGCGGCTCGTGTTCCACAATGCCGCCTATGCCAGCCTGTTCGAGCTGGAGCCGGCCTTTCTCGAGGAGCGCCCGACCGACCTCGCGGTGCTGGACCGGCTGCGCGCCAGCCGCCGGCTGCCCGAGCAGGCCGACTTCCGCGCCTGGCGGGCGCAGCTGCACGAGGCCTATCGGGCGCTCGAGCCGCGCGAGCACTGGTGGCACCTGCCCGGCGGGCGCACGCTGCGCGTCGTTGTCGCCCCCAACGCCGAGGGCGGCGTCACCTATCTGTGCGACGAGGTGACCGAACGCCTCGCGCTGGAGAGCCGCTACAACGCGCTGATCCGCATCCAGAGCGAGACGCTCGACGCCCTCGCCGAGGCGGTGGCGGTGTTCGGCAGCGACGGCCGGCTCGGCCTGCACAATTCCGCCTTCCTGCGGCTGTGGCGGCTGCTGCCCGCCGCGCTCGCCGAGCACCCCCATGTCGACGCCGTGGTGGCGCTGTGCCGCCCGCTCGATCCCGGCGCCGCCGCCTGGGAAACCCTGCGCGCCGCCGTCACCGCCATCGAGGAGCGCGCCCCCGCCGACTTCCGCATGGAACGCGTCGACGGCGTGATCCTCGACGGCTCCACCCAGCCGCTGCCCGATGGCGGCACGCTGGTCACCTTCCGCGATGTCACCGACAGCGCCAATGTCGAGCGCGCGCTGGTCGAGCGCAACGAGGCCCTCGTCACCGCCGACAATCTCAAGAGCGCCTTCGTCAGCAAGGTGTCCTACGAGCTGCGCTCGCCGCTCACCACCATCATCGGCTTCGCCCAGCTGCTCGACGACACCGTCATCGGCCCGCTCAACGACAAGCAGCGCGCCTATGTCAGCCACATCACCGAATCGAGCGCGGCGCTGCTCGCCATCATCAACGACATTCTCGACCTCGCCACTATCGACGCCGGCGCCATGGTGCTCGACCTCGCCGAGGTCGATGTGCGCGCGGTGATGGAAGGTTCCGCCGAGGGCCTGCGCGACCGCCTCGCCGAGGGCGGCGTCCATCTCGTCATCGAGGCGCCCGACGGCATCGGCCGCTTCCGCGCCGATGCCAAGCGCGTGCGGCAGATCCTCTACAACCTCCTGTCCAATGCGGTCGGCTTCTCGCCCCCGGGCGCGACCGTCACGCTCGCCGCCGAGCGGCGGGACGGGGCGATCCGGTTCCGCGTCCATGACCAGGGTCCGGGCATTCCGGCGGAGATCGGCGCCCGCGTGTTCGACCGCTTCGAGAGCCACACCACCGGCACCCGCCACCGCGGCGTCGGGCTGGGCCTCTCGCTGGTGCGCTCGCTGACCGCGCTGCACGGCGGCTCGGTCGCGATCGGCGCCGGGCCGGGCGGCGGCACGCTCGTCACCTGCACCTTCCCGCTCGACAGCGGCGCCGGCCGGGCCGCCGCGGAGTAGCATCGCCATGGCCGACCACATTCTCGATACGACTCACTGGGATGTCGTGCTGCCCGACGAGGGCGCCACGCGCCGCCTCGCCATGGACCTCGCCGCGCTGCTGGCGCCCGGCGACACCCTCGCGCTGTCGGGCGATCTCGGTGCCGGCAAGACCACGCTGGCGCGCGCCCTCGTCCGCGAACTCGCCGCCGACGACCGGCTCGACGTGCCGAGCCCGACCTTCACCCTGGTCCAGTCCTATGATCTCGCCCGCGCGGCGGTGGTCCATGCCGATCTCTACCGCGTCGCCGACGAGGCCGAGCTCGACGAGATCGGCTGGTACGAGATGACCGAGGGCGCCATCGTCCTCGTGGAATGGCCCGAGCATGCCGGTGCGGCGCTGCCGGTGGAGCGGCTCGACGTGCAGCTCGCCCTCGCCTCCGACATGGGGCCCAATGTGCGGCGGGCCCGGCTGTCCGGCCATGGCCGCTTCGCCGCGCTGCTGCGCCGGGTGCGGGCGACGCGGGCGTTGATCGACCTCGCCGGTTTCGGTCCGTCCCGCCGGCGCCATCTGCTCGGCGATGCCTCGACCCGCGCCTATGAGCGCCTCTACGGTGCCAAGCGCGACGCCATCCTGATGATCGCTCCGCGCCGGCCGGACGGCCCCCCCGTGCGCAACGGGCTGCCCTACAGCGCCATCGCCCATCTCGCCGAGGACGTGAAGCCCTTCATCGCGCTCGCGCGCGGGCTCAAGGCGCGCGGCTTCTCTGCCCCGCAGATCTATGCCGCCGACCTCGACAACGGCCTGCTCGTGCTGGAGGATCTCGGCACCGAGGGCGTCGTCTCGGGCGCGCCGACCGCGCCCATCGTCGAGCGCTACGAGGCCGCCGCCGACGTGCTGGCGGCGCTGCACGGCTTCGAGCTGCCCGCGAGGCTGCCGGTCGGCTCGGGGATCGATCACGTCATCCCCGCCTACGACCTCGAGGCCTTCCTGATCGAGGTGGAGCTCCTCCTCGACTGGTACCTGCCCCATCGCGGCCGCCCGGCCCCGTCGGCGGCCGATCGCGAGGTGTTCCGCCAGCTCTGGTCGCGCGTGCTTACCTTGCCGCTGGCGCAGAAGCCGACCTGGGTGCTGCGCGACTATCATTCGCCGAACCTGATGTGGCTGCCCCAGCGCAAGGGGCTGGAGCGCATCGGCCTGCTCGATTTCCAGGACGCGGTGATGGGTCCGCCCGCCTACGATCTCGCCTCGCTGGCGCAGGACGCGCGCCTCGACGTGCCCGAGGAACTCGAACTCGCGCTGGTGAGCCGCTATGCGAAGGCGCGCCGCGCCGCCGAGCCCGCTTTCGACGTGCGCAGCTTCGCCGCCACCTACGCCATCCTCGGCGCCCAGCGGGCGACCAAGATATTGGGCATCTTCGCCCGGCTGAAGCATCGCGACGGCAAGCCGCACTACCTGCGCCACATTCCCCGCATCTGGCGCTACCTCGACCGCTGCCTCGCCTTCCCCGACCTCGACCCGCTGAAGGACTGGTACGCCGCCCATGTGCCCCCGCCCGAGGCGGAGGCCGTGCCCGAGGCGCTGGCGGAGGCGGCGCGGTGAGCCGTGTGACGACGGCGATGGTGCTGGCGGCCGGCATCGGCAAGCGCATGCGGCCCCTGACCGACACGCGGCCAAAGCCGATGGTGGAGGTGGCTGGCCGCATGCTGGTCGACCGCGTGCTCGACCGGCTGGACGCGGCGGGAGTCGAGCGGGCGGTGGTGAACATCCACCATCATGCCGATCTGCTGGAGGCGCATCTGGCGCGCCGCGCCCGCCCGGCGATCACCATCTCCGACGAGCGCGGCGTGCTGCTGGAAACTGGCGGCGGCGTGCTGAAGGCGCTGCCGCTGCTCGGCACGGCGCCGTTCTTCACCATCAATTCCGACACGATCTGGATCGAGGGCATCCGGCCCAATCTGCGCCGCCTCGCCGCGCAGTTCGATCCCGGGCGGATGGATGCGCTGCTCCTGCTGGCGGCGACCTCCGCCTCGATCGGCTATGACGGGCCGGGCGATTTCCTCATGGACGCGGACGGCCGGCTCGAGCGGCGCGGCGAGCGCGGCATCGCTCCCTTCGTCTATGCCGGTGCCGCCGTCCTGACACCCGATCTCTTCACCCGCGCCCCGCTTCCCGCGGGCGCCTTCTCGCTGAACCGCCTGTTCGACCGGGCCGGTGCGGCGGGGCGCCTGTTTGGGCTGCGGCTCGAGGGCGTGTGGATGCATGTCGGCACGCCCGGCTCCGTCGTCGAAGCGGAGGAGGCGATCCACCGCTCGGCCGACTGAGCGGCGGTAGCGGGCGGGAGTTGCCTGGGCGGCACCCGTCGGGCGAGACTGGCCGCATCCCCTTGATGCGGAGCCTCGTCATGGACCAGCCGGAAACCTCCCGCCGCGATGTTGCGGCGCTTGCCATGGGCGGGCTCGCCGCCGCGCTCCTCGCCACGCTGCCGGCGGGATCGGCTGAGGCCTATCAGGGCAATATGGAGCGCGCTCTTTCCGCCCTCTACGACGCGCTGGCCTCGCTGCGCGAGGCCACGCCGAACAAGGGCGGTCACCGCGAGGAGGCGATCAACCTCATCCGGCAGGCGATCGCGCAGGTGCAGGAGGGCATCGCCTTCGCGGACCAGCACGGCGGCGGCGGGCCGACCCCGTAGGTCGCCTTGCCCGTGCGCCCGACCTCTGCGTTTACCGTTGCGGAGGTGATTCGGCACCGCCGGCGGTACGATTTCCGCGTGCAGCATGCCCCGTCGTCCCCCGAAAAACCGAGGCGGCGCGCCGTTCCGGCCCCTGGTGGCGCTGCAACCGGCGATGGGACCGGGCGCGCCCATGTCTAACGCATTCTTACCGCGAGATTCGAAATAGATACGCCTCATTAACCATGAATTGACGTTTGCATGGTCGAATGACTCCCAACAGATCGGAAGCCGATCGCCGGGGAGCCATCGATGAAAGCCGCGCGTATCGTTGTTCTTGTCGTCGCCGTCGCTGCGGGCGGGCTGGCCTTCATGCTCTCGCGCGGGCGCTCGACGGCGGTGCAGGCCCCTGTCGCCACCAACGTTACCATGGAGGGCGTGCTGGTCGCCCGGCGCGACATCGGCGTCGGCCAGAACCTCGTCGCCGATGACCTCGTTTGGGAGCAGTGGCCGAAGAACGCCGTCGGCGACGTGATGATCCGCCAGTCCGCCCGCCCCGGCGCAGTGGACGAGCTCAAGGGCGCGGTGGCCCGGGGCACCTTCGTCACCGGCGAGCCGATCCGCGAGCAGAAGCTGATCCGGGCGGGCGGCTCGGGCTTCATGTCCGCTATCCTGCCGAGCGGCATGCGCGCCGTCTCCACCGAAGTGCAGGAAGACAAGCGCGCCGGCGGTTTCATCCTGCCGAACGACCGGGTCGACGTCATGCTGACCCGGAAGGACCCCGAGGCGCAGAAGCGCAATGTCGACGCCTTCATCACCGAGACCGTACTGACCAATGTCCGCGTGCTGGCGATCGGCCAGACCATCGAGGACAAGGAGGGGCAGCGCTCGGTGGCCGGCAAGGCCTCGGCGACGCTGGAGCTGACGCCGCAGCAGGCCGAGATCCTCGCCCAAGCCAGCGAGGCGGGCACGCTCGCCCTCGCCCTGCGCAGCCTCGCGGATTCCTCCCCCTCCGCCAGTGACCATCAGCCCAAGCGCGAGGCGAGCTCGATGAGCATCGTGCGCTTCGGCATCCCCTCGATCGCGACCACCCGGTGAGGTCGATCCCCATGTCCACGCAGCTTCGCCCCTTCCGCCTTCTTGCTGCCGCGTGCATGGCCGGGCTGGTGCTCGCCACCGCGCCGGCCGCCCGGGCAGCCGATCCGTCCGGCTATGCCGTCAACGCCGTGCGGGCCCAGGTGCTCGCCCTCGGCGTCGGCAAGTCGGTGGTGATCGACCTGCCGCGCGACACCAACGACGTGCTGGTGGCGAATCCCGCCATCGCCAACGCGGTGGTGCGCTCCTCGCGCCGGGCCTATCTGATCGGCGTCACGCCGGGCCAGACCAGCATCGTCTTCTTCGACGGCGAGGGCCGGCAGATCGCCGCCTACGACGTCGAGGTCGGCCGCGACGGCACCGGCATGAAGGCGGCGCTGCAGCGCCTCCTCCCGAACGCGTCGGTGAACGTCGACATCGTTAACGACAGCGTCGTGCTCTCGGGCCAGGTCGCCAATGCCGGGGAGGCCCAGATCATCGTCGAGGCCGCCGCCAAGCTGGTCGGCGACCCGAACAAGGTGGTGAACGGCCTCACCATCAAGGACAAGGAGCAGGTGCTGCTCAAGGTAACGGTCGCCGAGGTCCAGCGCAGCGTCATCAAGCAGCTCGGCGTCGACTGGGACATCAACAATCTCAGCGTGGGCAGCATCGTGCTAAACGGCGCCACCGGCTTCCCCTTCCCGGTGAACGGCGGTCCCGGCAACAATCTCGGCGGCACCTACACCCAGAGCGGCGGCGGCAGCATCAACGCCACGGTGAAGGCGCTGGAACAGGCCCGGGTGTTCCGCACCCTCGCCGAACCGACGCTGACCGCCATCTCCGGCGAATCCGCCGACTTCCTCGCCGGCGGCGAGCTGCCCTACCAGACCTGCACCATCTCCAACGGCTCCTGCACCTGGACGACGGAGTTCAAGCCGTTCGGCGTGCAGCTCAAGTTCACGCCGGTGGTGCTGGCCTCGGGGCGCATCTCGCTGCGCGTCTCGACCGAGGTGAGCGAGATCGACCCGACGCTCTCGACCACCAACCGCCTGATCCTCGGCACCTTCTCCTCGATCGAGAATACCACGCCGGGCTTCTCCATCCGCCGCGCCACCTCCACCGTGGAGCTGCCCTCGGGCGGCTCGGCGGCCATGGCCGGCCTGATCCAGCAGAAGACGCGCCAGGCCATCTCCGGCCTGCCGGGCTTGCTCAGCCTGCCGGTGCTCGGCACGCTGTTCAAGAGCCGCGACTACCAGCGCGGCGAGACCGAGCTCGTGATCCTGGTGACGCCCTATCTCGCCAAGCCCGTCGCCAACAGCAACCTCGCCCGCCCCGACGACGGCTTCGCCGATCCGTCCGACCCGTCCACCGTGCTGCTGAGCCGGCTGAACCGCATCTACGGCGTGCCGGGCACGGCGGCCGATCCGCAACGCTTCGAAGGCCGCTACGGCTTCATCATCGACTGAGGGTGGCTCGACATGACACGTCCCATCGCTGCCATGGCGCTGCTCGCCACCCTCGCCGGGGCCTGCACGCCGCAACTCGCCGACCGTGAGATCACCGGGTCGATCTCCTCCGACTACCGCGTCAACCACCCGATCCGGATGGTCGACGGCCAGTACAGCATCGATCTCTTCGTCGGCGCCGGCCGCGGCGGGCTCACGCCCGACCAGCGCGCGCAGGTCGCCCAGCTCGCCGGCATGTGGCGGCGCGAGAGTTCGGGCGCGCTGACCATCTTCGTGCCCAGCGGCACCCCCAATGAGCGGACCTCCAGCGGCACCGCGCGCGAGGTCCGCAGCATGCTGACGGCCTATGGCGTGCCGGCGGGGGCCATCCACACCCGCGCCATCCGGCCCCAGCTCGCCCAGCCGGGCGACCTCGCCCCGATCCGCCTGGTCTATTCGCGGGTGCAGGCGGAGGTCGACGGCTGCGGCCTGTGGCCCGACGATCTCGGCCCGACCATGGCCCGTTCCAGCTTCGAGAATCGGCCCTACTACAATTTCGGCTGCTCGACCCAGAAGAACCTCGCGGCGATGGTCGCCAATCCCGAGGACCTCGTGCAGCCGCGCCCCGAGACCCCGCCCTGGGCCGCGCGGCGCCAGACTGTCATCGAGGCCTACACCAAGGGCCAGGACCCCTCGACGGTCTATGTCGACTCCGCCACCAACGCGGCGGCCAACGTGTCGAACGCCGTCGGAACCCAGTGAGGAGGGACGCCATGGCCACGCTCGCTTCCGCCGCCGCATCCGATCTCCACGACGGTCTCGCCCGCGTCCCCGCGCGCGACCTCACCGTGCCGCCGCTGCCGCGCGTCTCGGTGCAGGCCTTCTGCGAGGGCGCGGCGCTCGCCGGCCAGCTGCAGGCCGCCGCTGCCGACCGCCGCATGGCGCGCGTGCATTTCCGCCTCCAGATGGGCGGCCTCGCCGCCGCCGAGGAGGCCTATCGCGACGCGCCGACCCCCAACGTCATCGTGGTCGAGAGCCCGGCGACCCGCGAGGCGCTGTTCGAGGGGCTCGACCGCCTGTCTAACTACTGCGATGCCGACACCCGGGTCGTGGTCATCGGCCGGCTGAACGACATCACCCTCTATCGCGACCTGATCCGCCGCGGCATCTCCGACTATCTGATCGAGCCGGTCGAGACCCTCGACATCATCGCCGCGCTGTCCGGCCTGTTCACCGTGCCGGATGCGCGCCCGCTCGGCCGCACCCTCGCCGTGCTCGGTGCCAAGGGCGGGGTGGGCGCCTCGACCGTCGCCCACAACCTCGCCTTCGCCATCGCCCGGGACTTCGCGCTCGATGCGGTGATCGCCGATCTCGACCTGCCCTTCGGCACCGCCGGGCTCGACTTCAACCAGGATCCTCCGCAGGGCACCGCCGACGCCGTGCTGGCTCCCGAACGCGTCGACGCCGCCTTCATCGACCGTCTGCTGTCGAAATGCGCCGAACGCCTCAGCCTGCTCGCCGCCCCGGCGACGCTGGAGCGCACCTACGACCTCACCGCCGAATCCTTCGAGCCGCTGTTCGACACGCTGCGCAACACCGCCCCGATGATCGTGCTCGACGTGCCGCACCTGTGGACCACCTGGGCGCGGCACGCCGTGCTGGGCGCCGACGAGGTGGTCATCGTCGCCGCGCCGGACCTCGCCAATCTGCGCAACGCCAAGAACCTGTTCGACCTGGTCCGCGCCGCCCGCCCCAATGACCGCCCGCCGCGCTACGTGCTGAACCAGGTCGGCGTGCCCAAGCGCCCCGAGATCCGGGCGGCGGATTTCGCCAAGGCGCTGGGCGCCGAGCCGCTCGCCGCCATCCCCTTCGACGCGGCGCTGTTCGGCACCGCCGCCAATAACGGCCAGATGGTCGCGGAGGTGAACGGCACCCACAAGGCCACCGAGGCCTTCCGCTTCATCGCCCAGACGATCACCGGCCGGGTCGAGGCGAAGCGCCCGGCGCGCTCCGTGATCGGGCCGCTCTTCGCCAAGCTCCGCAAGCGCTGAACGGATAGGCATCGTCATGTTTGGAAAGCGAGGCACTGGCGGATCGGGAGCGGCCGGCGTCACCCCGGCGCCCGCGGCGAGCCCGCGTGCCGCCCCCCCGCCCGCCCCGGCGGTCGTCGTCCCGGTCGGCGCCGGTCCCGCACCGGCGAGCCCGCCGCCGCTGGCGCCGCGCCGCTCGGAGAGCTTCTACGAGACCAAGAGCCAGATCTTCGGCGCGCTGATCGAGGCCATCGACCTCTCCCAGCTCGCCCGCCTCGACGGCGTCTCCGCCCGCGAGGAGATCCGCGACGTCATCAACGAGATCATCGCGATCAAGAACATCGTGATGTCGATCGCCGAGCAGGAGGAACTGCTCGAGGACATCTGCAACGACGTGCTCGGCTACGGCCCGCTGGAGCCGCTGCTGGCCCGCGACGACATCGCCGACATCATGGTGAACGGCGCCGAGACGGTCTATATCGAGGTCGCCGGCAAGATCGAGCGCAGCTCCATCCATTTCCGCGACAACCAGCAGCTCCTCAACATCTGCCAGCGCATCGTCAGCCAGGTCGGCCGCCGCGTGGATGAGAGCTCACCGATCTGCGACGCCCGCCTGCCGGACGGCTCGCGTGTCAACGTCATCGCCCCGCCGCTGGCGATCGACGGCCCCACCCTCACCATCCGCAAGTTCAAGCGCGACAAGCTGACCCTCGACCAGCTCGAGCGCTTCGGCTCGATCACGCCGGAAGGCGCCGAGGTGCTGAAGGTGATCGGCCGCTGCCGGGTCAACACGCTGATCTCGGGGGGCACCGGCTCGGGCAAGACCACGCTGCTCAACTGCCTGACCCGCTACATCGACACCGACGAGCGTATCATCACCTGCGAGGACGCCGCCGAGCTGCAGCTGCAGCAGCCGCATGTGGTGCGCCTCGAGACCCGCCCGCCCAATCTAGAGGGCGAGGGGCAGGTCACCATGCGCGACCTGGTCCGCAACTGCCTGCGCATGCGTCCCGAGCGCATCATCGTCGGCGAGGTGCGCGGACCCGAGGCGTTCGACCTGTTGCAGGCGATGAACACCGGCCATGATGGCTCGATGGGCACGCTGCATGCGAACTCCCCGCGCGAGGCGCTCTCCCGCCTCGAATCGATGATCACCATGGGCGGGTTCTCGCTGCCCTCGCGCACGCTACGCGAGATGATCTGCTCGTCCATCGACGTCATCGTGCAGGCCGCCCGCCTGCGCGACGGCTCGCGCCGCATCACCCACGTCACCGAGGTGGTCGGCATGGAGGGCGACGTCATCATCACCCAGGACCTGTTCGTCTACGAGATCCTCGGCGAGGACGCCAATGGCCGCGTCATCGGCCGTCACCGCTCCACCGGCATCGGCCGGCCGCGCTTCTGGGACCGCGCCCGCTATTACGGCGAGGAGGTCCGGCTCGCGCGGGCGCTCGACGCCGCCGAGGTGGCCGGCGAGCCGCTGAGGGGATGAGGCTATGGCCGAAACGCTGCTGATCCCCGTCCTCGCCATGCTCGCCGCCGGCGGGCTCGCCTATGTCTTCATCTTCCCGCTGCTCTCCGGCGAGCGGACGGCGGAGCGGCGCAAGCGCGACCTCGCCCTCGCGGAGACCTCCATGCGCCGCGCCACCCGCGGCACCGACATCGGCTCCTCGCGCCGCCAGCAGGTCGAGGAATCGCTCAAGGACCTCGAGGCGCGCCAGCGCAATGCGCGCAACCCGCCGCTGCAGACCCGCATCACCCAGGCCGGCGTCGAGTGGACCAAGCGCCAGTTCATCGTCGGCAGCGCCGTGCTGGGGTTCGTCGCCTTCCTGCTCGGCACGCTGTTCGGCTGGCCGCTCTACATCGCCGCCGGCTTCGGCTTCGTCGCCGGCTTCGGCCTGCCGCGCTGGTGGCTCGGCTTCCGCAAGCGTCGGCGCGACGCCGCCTTCCTGCGCGAACTGCCCAACGCCGTGGACGTCATCGTGCGCGGCATCAAGTCGGGCCTGCCGCTCGGCGACTGCCTGCGCATCATCGCCGCCGAGGCGCAGGAGCCGGTGCGCTCGGAGTTCCGCCGCGTGGTGGAAACCCAAACGCTCGGCATCCCCCTGCCGGACGCCTGCGCCCGCCTCTACGAGCGGGTGCCGCTGGCGGAGACCAGCTTCTTCGCCATCGTCGTGGCGATCCAGACCAAGGCCGGCGGCAATCTCTCGGAGGCGCTCGGCAACCTCTCGCGCGTGCTGCGCGACCGTCGCCGCATGCGCGAGAAGATCCAGGCGATGAGCATGGAGGCGAAGGCATCCGCCGCCATCATCGCCTCGCTCCCGGTCGCCGTCATGGTCCTGATCTACCTGTCCACGCCGGACTACATCTCGCTGATGTGGACCGAGCCGCTCGGCCGCGTGATGCTTGCCGGCTGCGCGTTCTGGATGTTCTGCGGCGTGATGGTGATGCGGAAGATGATCAATTTCGACTTCTGAGGGCGCCGGCGGCGCCTATCGGCAAGGATTTCAGCACGCGCGGGGCCGGTCGGGCCGGCGGACGCAAAGGGGCAGGGCGCGGCGATGGTCGATCTCATCATCGAGAAGTTCCACGACACGCAGCTCATGGTGACGCTGTTCACCATGATCGCGGCGATCGCCACCGTCTTCACCCTGGCCATGCCCTATCTCGCCGGCGACAGCCTCGAGAAGCGCATGCGCGCCGTCGCCTTCGAGCGCGACCGCATCCGCGCCCGCGAGCGCGAGCGTCTTGCCCAGGGGCGGGACAAGATCGAGCTGCGACGCGCGCCGAAGGCCTACATGGCCCGCGCCGTCGAGCAGCTGAACCTGCGCAAATGGCTGGGCGAGGAGCATGTCCGCGAGACGCTGGTGAAGGCCGGCTATCGCGGCCACGGCCCCTATGTCGCCTATCTCTTCTTCCGCATGGTGATGCCGATCGCCCTCGTCGTCACCGCGGTCGCCTATCTCTTCGTGATCTCGCCGCCGGACTATTCAGCGCCGGTGCGCTTCGGCGGCGTGGTGCTGGCCGCCTATCTCGGCATCAAGGCGCCGGACATCTACCTCGCCAACCGGATCCAGAAGCGGCAGGAATCGATCCGCCGCGCCTTCCCCGACGCGCTCGACCTGCTGCTGATCTGCGTCGAATCCGGCATGTCGATCGAGACCGCGTTCCGCCGCGTGAGCCAGGAGATCGGCGCCCAGTCGGTCGAGCTCGCCGAGGAGCTGACGCTGGCCACCGCCGAGCTCTCCTACCTGCCCGAGCGCCGCCAGGCCTATGAGAACCTCGCCACCCGCACCGATCTGGAAGGCGTGAAGGCGGTCACCACCGCGCTGATCCAGGCCGAGCGCTACGGCACCCCGCTCGGCCAGACCCTGCGCGTGCTGGCGCAGGAGAACCGCGACATGCGCATGGCGGCGGCGGAGAAGAAGGCGGCGGCGCTGCCGCCCCAGCTCACCGTGCCGATGATCCTGTTCTTCCTGCCGGTGCTGTTCGTGGTGATCCTCGGCCCGGCGGCGATGAAGGTGATGGCGATCCGCTGAGCGCGGTCCGTCATCCCGTCATCCCCTCGTCTGCCGGCCCGGGCACCGACCGTCGTCGAGGCCGGAGCCGAGTGCGGAACCTGGATCGTTCCCCGCATGCCCGCGCCATCCGGGATACGGCGCGAGGGCCGTTCCGGGACCCTGAAGCCGGCAGGGTTTCGACGGCGCCGGGAGGTGGGCGTGCCCGTCCTCACCCCGCCCGCGCGGTCGCCAGCCGGCGGGCCGCGACGGCACGGGTGACCAGCAACTTGTCGATACGCCGCCCGTCCATGTCCACCACCTCGAAGCGCCAGCCGTGCCGCTCGAAGGCGGTGCCTTCCTGCGGCAGCGCCTTGAGCTCGTGCAGCGCATAGCCGGCGGCGGTGTGGAAGCCGGCGTCGTCGGGCACCTTGATGCCGAGCAGGTCGGCGAGTTCGTCCACCGGCGTGTTGCCGGCGACGAGATAGGAGCCGTCGGTGCGCTCCACCACATGCGGGCCGGGCCGGCCCTGGTCGTCGAGGATCACCGTGCCGGCAATGGCGTCGAGCAGGTCCGCCGGCGTCAGCACGCCGACCATGGAGCCGTATTCGTCCACCACCAGGGCGAGCGGGGAATTGGCGTGGCGCAGCATCTTCATCGCGTCGAGCGCGCCGGCCGTCTCCACCAGCACCGGGCCCTCGCGTACGAACTGGCGCGGATCGGGCGTCTGGCCGTCGAGGTAGGCGGCGATGAGGTCGGTGATGTCGATCACCCCGACCGCCTCCTCCGGCGTGCCTTCGCAGGCGGGAAGCCGGGTGTGCTTGGTCTCGCGGATCGTCGCCCGCACCGCCTCGGGGTCGTCGGTGAGGTCGATCCAATCGACATCGGTGCGCGGCGTCATCACCGCCCGCACCGGCCGGTCGGCGAGGCGCATCACGCCGGCGATCATCCGCCGCTCGTCGGGATCGATGACGCCGGCCGATTCCGCCTCGGCGACGATGGCGCGGATTTCCTCGTCGGTGACGTTGGCCTCCGCCGATTTCTGGTCGCCGAGCAGCCGCAGCACCACGCGCGAGGAGGCGTCGAGCAGCCACACCGCCGGTGCCGAGATCTTCGACAGCACCACCATCGCCGGCGCCACCAGCGAGGCGAGCTTCTCGGGGCTCTGCAGCGCGAGGCGCTTGGGGATGAGCTCGCCGAGGATCAGCGAGACATAGGTGATGGCGGCGACGACGAGGCCGTAGCCGAGCCCCTCGGCGAAGCGCGGCGAGACGCCCTGAACCTCCAGCCAGTCGCCGAGCATGTCGCCGAGCGTGGCGCCCGAGAAGGCGCCGGCCAGGATGCCGATCAGCGTAATGCCGATCTGCACGGTGGAGAGAAAGCGGCCGGGATCGGCGGCCAGCGACAGCGCCGCGCGGGCACCGGCGGAGCCGCGTTCGGCCATGGAGCGCAGACGTGCCGGGCGCGAGGAGACGACGGACAGTTCCGCCATGGCGAGCACGCCGTTGACGAGCACGAGGAAGACGACGACAGCGATTTCGAACAGCGGCATCAGGGGGTGCGAAATGAATGACGATGCCCCCACATGTAGCACGGATCGCCCGTTTGGCGATCCGGCAACCGCGCCGCATGGCCGGGATCGGGCCCGCAGCGCGCCGCACGGCCCGGTCACAAACGCCTCGCGCTTTGCCGCGGCGTGCTCTAGAAGCGGCTCGGTTGTTCCCTTCGCGCCGGCGGATCGCCCATGTCCTACAACAGCTTCGGCCAGCTTTTCCGCGTCACCAGCTTCGGCGAGAGCCACGGCCCGGCGATCGGCGGGGTGATCGACGGCTGCCCGCCCGGCCTGCGCTTCACGCTGGCCGAGGTGCAGGAGGCGCTCGACCGCCGCCGCCCCGGCCAGTCGCGCTTCACCACCCAGCGGCGGGAGCCCGACACGGTGCGCATCCTCTCCGGCACGCTGGAGGAGGCGGGCGGGCTGGTGTCGACCGGCACGCCGATCGCCTTCCTGATCGACAATGTCGACCAGCGCTCGAAGGACTATTCCGAGATCGAGGCGAGCTACCGCCCCGGCCACGCCGACTACGCCTATGACGTGAAGTACGGCCTGCGCGACCACCGCGGCGGCGGGCGCTCCTCCGCGCGCGAGACGGCGATCCGTGTCGCCGCCGGCGCCATCGCGCGGAAGGTGGTGCCCGGCCTCGTGGTGCGCGGCGCGCTGGTGCAGATGGGCGAGATCGCCGTCGACCGAGCCCGCTGGGACTGGAACGAGATCGACCGCAACCCCTTCTTCTGCCCCGATGCCGCGGCGGCGACGGCGATGGAGGATTATCTCGACGGGCTGCGCAAGGCCGGCTCCTCGGTCGGCGCGGTGATCGAGATCGTCGCCGAGGGCGTGCCGCCCGGCCTCGGCGCCCCGCTCTACGGCAAGCTCGACGCGGATCTGGCCGGCGCGCTGATGGGCATCAACGCGGTGAAGGGCGTCGAGATCGGCGAGGGCTTCGCCAGCGCAGGCCTCACCGGCGAGGCTAATGCCGACGAGATGCGCATGGGCAATGACGGGCGCCCGATCTTCCTGTCGAACCATGCCGGCGGCATCCTCGGCGGCATCTCGACCGGCCAGCCGGTGGTCGCGCGCTTCGCGGTGAAGCCGACCTCCTCCATCCTCACTCCGCGCCGCACCGTGACGCGCTATGGCGATGATGCGGAAGTGCGCACCAAGGGCCGGCACGACCCCTGCGTCGGCATCCGCGCGGTGCCGGTCGGCGAGGCGATGGTCGCCTGCGTCGTCGCCGATCATTTCCTGCGCCATCGCGGCCAGGTCGGCACGCCGCCCGTCTGGCCGTTCCCGCGCTGATCTTTCAGTATTACTGAAAGTTCGCCCGCTCTTCATTGCGGACGAAGGGTCGGCGCCCTATAACACCGTCATGAAGCTCGACGCCTGGCTGGAGATGACCGGAACCTCGCGCAGCGCCTTTGCTCGCGCGGCCGGCCTGTCGCCGGCGAGCGTCACGGCCCTGTGCAAGGACGAGGGCGCGTGGATCTCCCGCGACACGGCCGGGCGCATCGCCGCGGCGACCGGCGGCGCGGTGACGCCGAACGACTTCCTCGGGATCGATATCCAGAAGGTGGTGCAGATGACCGATACCATGCAGGCCCGCGTCGAGGCGGCGATCGAGGCCTTTGCCCGCGGCGAGATGCTGGTGGTGACCGACGACGACGACCGCGAGAACGAGGGCGACCTCATCGTCGCCGCCCAGTTCGCCACCCCCGAGAAGCTCGCCTTCATCGTCCGCCACACCTCCGGCATCGTCTGCACGCCGCTCACCGCCGAGCACGCCAAGCGGCTGCGCCTCAGCCCGATGGTGAGCGACAACGACGCCCCCCACGCCACCGCCTTCACCATCTCGGTGGACTACCGCCACGGCACCACCACCGGCATCTCCGCCGACGACCGCACCGCCACGGTGCGCGGCCTCGCCAATCCCAATGCCGGCGCCGCCGATTTCGTGCGTCCCGGCCATATCTTCCCGCTGATCGCCAAGGAAGGCGGCGTGCTGATGCGCTCCGGCCATACCGAGGCGGCGGTCGACCTGTGCAAGCTGGCCAATCTGGAGCCGGTCGGGGTCATCTGCGAACTCGTCAACGACGACGGCTCGGTGATGCGAGGCACCCGCGTCGCCGACTTCGCCGCCGCCCACAAGCTGCTGCGCATCTCGGTGGCCGATCTCATCGCCTACCGGCAGGCGCGCGAGCGTCTCGTCACCCGCATGGCCGAGTTCACCACGCCGACCGTGGTGGGCGACATGCACGCCATCTCCTACGTCACCCCGTTCGAATCGGTGAACCACCTCGCCCTCGTCCATGGCCGTATCGGCGATGGCCGCGACGTGCTGGTGCGGCTCCACCGCGCCGACCCGATCGGCGACGTCTTCACCGGCGGGCGCGCCATCCTCTCCTCGCTGGAGCGGATCCGGGCCGAGGGCCGCGGCGTGTTGGTCTATCTGCGCGACGGCACCGCCGGCGTGCCGCCCACCGCCATGGGCCCCGAGGACGGCAAGAGCGATTCGCAGGCCCTGCGCGACCAGAACTGGCGCGAGGTCGGGCTCGGTGCCCAGATCCTGAAGGATCTCGGCATCTCCTCCATCCGCCTGCTCGCCTCGCGCACTCGCACCTATGTCGGCATCGCCGGCTTCGGGATCGAGATTGTCGGGACGGAACCGCTGGATGGCTGACGGTATCGGTGGAGCCGGCCCCCGCAGGGCCGGCGATCACGAAAACGGGTAGCGGCACAGCGCCCGCTGCCGCCAATTTCGGCTCGTGCGGACCCGCCTCGCATGGCACCATGTCGTTGACGCGTCATGGACACGTCGATGTGCCTCTCGAACGGGGGACGCGATGGTGCAAGCGGTGCGCATACGCAGCAGGCGAAGCGGGAGGCGGCCGGCCCTCGCCGCCGTCGTCCTCTGGCGGGTCCTGGTGCTTCTGGCCGGCGCCGTGCTGCTGGGCCAGCTAGCGGCGGTCACGTCCGCGAAGGCGGCCGACGAACCGGTCGACGTCGAACTGGTGCTGGCGGTCGACGTCTCCTACTCGATGGACCTCGACGAACTCGCCCTTCAGCGCGAGGGCTATACCCAGGCGGTTACCTCCCCAGAATTCCTCAACGCGCTCAGGCTCGGCCCGAACGGCCGGGTGGCGCTCACCTATGTCGAATGGGCGGGCGTCGAGGAGCAGAAGCAGGTGGTTGGCTGGACCGTGGTCGACGGTCCCGACACCGCGCGGGCCTTTGCCGCGGCGATCGCCCGCGCGCCGCTGCGCCGCGTCTACCGGACCTCGATCTCCGGCGCGATGGAGTTCTCCGCCGGCCTGTTCGAGGGCAATGGGCTGCGCGGCCTGCGCCGGGTGATCGACATCTCCGGCGACGGCACCAACAATCAGGGGCCGCTGGTCGAGCCGACCCGCGACGACATCGTCGGCCGCGGCATCACCATCAACGGCCTGCCGCTGCTGCTGAAGGTGCCGGCCGGCTCCATGCTCGATATCGACCAGCTCGACGTCTACTACGAGGACTGCGTCATCGGCGGCCCCGGCGCCTTCGTCATCCCGATCCGGGCGAAGCACGAATTCGCCGATGCCATCAAGACCAAGCTGGTGCTGGAGGTGGCGGGCGTGAAGCCCCCGCCCGAGGTCGCGGTGCGCTACGCCGCCAGCCCGCCGCGCATCTCCTGCTCCATCGGCGAGCGCATGTGGATGGAGCGCTGGGGCAACTGAGCCCGCTCAGGCGGGGCGGGGCGCGCCCAGTTCCACCAGCACGATTTCCGGCGGCACGCCGATCCGCACCGGCAGGCTGGTGCAGCCGAGCCCGCCGGAAACGATGAGGTGGCGCCCATCCTCGACGATGTGGCCGTAGGCGAAGCGGTTGCCGAATTCGGACGGCACGATCGGCGACCAGCCGGCGATCCGGACCTGCCCGCCATGGGTGTGCCCGCACAGGGTCAGCGCCACCCGGTCCGGCATGTCCACGAAGATGTCCGGCTCATGCACCAGCATCACCACCGGAGCGTCGTCGGTGATCTGGGCCAGCGTGCCCGGCAGGTCGTCGACGCCGAGGAAGTTGCTGTGGCCGGGCAGGCGGAAGGCGATGGTGTCGCCCAGCCCCGCTAGCCAGAACGGGCGCCCGTTATGGATGAGGCGCACCACATCGTTCTGCATCACCGGAATGCCCGCGCCCTTGAGCGCCAGTTCCGAGGGGGTCGGCCCCCGCCGCAGCAATTGCGCTTGCGGGTCGTCCCACCAGTCGTGATTGCCGAGGATCGAATAGACCCCGAGCGGCGCCTTCAGCCTGGCGAGTTCGCGCGCCGCGACGTCGAGCGGCACCGGCGTGGTGACGATGCGCGGGGTCGGCGTGTAGTCGCCGAGCAGCACGATGAGATCGGCCCCCAGTGCATTGGTGCGCGCGACGATCTCCTCGATGCGGTCCACCCCCATGATCGGCGCGCCGACATGCAGGTCGGTGATGACGGCGATGGTGAGCGGGAAGTCGGCGGGCCAATTCGCCGGACGCGGCCGGTAGGTGGTGACCACCAGCCGCACCGTCGGCTCGACATAGCCGGCATATCCCGCCATCGCTGCGCCGCTGCCGAAGAAGGTGACGCTGCCGGCGAGCACGGCGCGCCGGCTGAGAAGGCGCGTCATGGCGGCTCCGGTCGCGGGCAAAGGACCGGAGCCTATCAGCCGAGAGTTGCGACTTTCTCAAGGCGCGGGCCGGGGCAAGGCCCCGGGATCACGCGGCCTTGAGATTCTCGCGCGTCACCCAGTCGAGCGTGCGGTCGAGCGCGCGCGTGAGGCGATCGAACAGCTCGTCGATCTCGGCCGGCGAGATCACCAGCGGCGGGCAGATGGTCACCGCGTCGCCGAACACGTTGCGCACGATCAGCCCTTCCTCCTGGGCGAAGGCGACCACCTTGGCGGCGACGCCGCGCTTGGGGTCGAACTGCGCCTTGCTGCGCTTGTCGGCGACGATCTCGATGCCGGCAACGAGGCCCGCCCCGCGCGCCTCGCCCACCAGCGGATGGTCCTCCAGCGCCGCGCGGCGGGCGACGAAATGCGGGATCTTCGCCTTCACCCGCTCGAACACGTTGTCGCGCTCGTAGATCTCCAGCGTCTTCAGCGCCACCGCGGCGGCGACCGGATGGCCGGAATAGGTGAAGCCGTGGCCGAACGAGCCGAGCTTGCGGCTCTCCTCCAGCAGGGCCTGGTACATGCTCTCGGGGATCATCACCGCGCCGATCGGCTGGTAGGCGGAGGAGAGCGCCTTCGCCACCGAGATCGAATCCGGCTTCATGTCCATGGCCGTGGCGCCGAAGGCGGTGCCGAGCCGGCCGAAGCCGGTGATCACCTCGTCGCCGATGAAGAACACGTCGTACTTCTTCAGCACCGCCTCGATCTTCGGATAATAGGTCTTCGGCGGCACGATCACCCCGCCCGCGCCGAGCACCGGCTCGCCGATGAAGGCGGCCACCGTCTCCGGGCCCTCCTTCAGGATCAGCGCCTCCAGGTCGGCGGCGAGGCGGGTGGCGAAATCCTCCTCGCTCTCGCCGGGCTCGGCGAGGCGGTAATGGTGCGGGCAGGTGGTGTGGCGCACGCCGGCGATCGGCAGGTCGAAATCGGTGTGGTTGCCCGGCAGCCCGGTCAGCGAGGCCGAGGCGATGGTGACGCCGTGATAGGCGCGCTGGCGCGAGATGATCTTCTTCTTGTTCGGCCGGCCGAGCGCGTTGTTCATGTACCAGACGAGCTTCATCTGGGTGTCGTTGGCTTCCGAGCCGGAATTGGTGAAGAACACCTTGGAGATCGGCACCGGTGCCATCTCCTTGAGCTTGTCGGCGAGCTCGATCGCGGGGTCGTGGCTCTTGCCGCCGAACAGGTGCGTGAAGGGCAGCTTGCGCATCTGCGCCGCCGCCGTCTCGACCAGCTCCTCGTTGCCATAGCCGAGCGAGGCGCACCACAGCCCGGCCATGCCCTCGAGATAGGCCTTACCGTCGACATCGTGCACCCACACGCCCTGGCCGCGCTCGATGATCAGCGGCCCGTTGTCGCGGAAGGCGGCGAGGTTGGTGTAGGGGTGGACCAGCGTCTCGACGTCGCGAGTCTGCAGGTTGGTGAGCATGGTTGGTCTCCGGCCGTGATCGGTGCGTCGAGCGGCACAGTAGAGCGCCGGACGGCGCGCCGGAAGCCGGCCCTTGGTCTCACTTGCGCGGGGTTTTCCGTACCCGGCCGCCCGATCCGGCCGCCCGTCCCTATGGCCCGGCGGTGCGGTCCGTCTGCCAGTCGCAGATCGCCGCGCCGTTGCGGCGGGGGGCGAGGTCGACATGCAGGTGGGTCTCGTGGAAGCCGTCCGAGCCGGGGCCGAGCACCGTCTTGAAGCGGGCGCAGGCGCTCTCGCGCAGCGCGGTGCGGAAGGCGGCGGGCATGTCGGCCGAGCCGATGTCCAGCTCGCGCCCGTCGATCAGCACATAGCCGCCGGTGTCGAGGGCGTTGCCGCGCCCGTGCTCGCTGATCTTGGCGTTCTCCTGCCGGTTGCGGCCGCGGCATTCGTAGGAGCCGGCTACCTTGACCGTCTCCAGCGCCGTCCCGGCGGTGCGCGCGAGGTCCGGCGCCACCGATTCGCGGATCCACTGCGCCACCGCCAGCGCCATGTCGCAGCGCAGCAGCGCCACCGGCTCCAGCGCCACCAGCGCGCCGTTGGCGAGGCGCACCGCCGCGAGGCGCACCGGCCGGGGGATGCCGCAGCCGTTCTCGCCCGTAACTGGGTCGCCCGGCGCGGCGATGGCGATATTGGCCTGCGCCAGCGTGGTGCAGGCGGCGGCCAGCGTCTCCGGCGTGTCGGCCGGGTTCGGCGCGAGCACCTGCTGCGCCGGAACTGCCGGCGCGGGAGTCGTCGGCGCCGTGGTGGGCGGCCGTGCGGCGAGCGTCGGGCGCGCCGGCTCGCCCGGCCGGGCGGGACGGGGAACGGGCAGCGGCACCGGCCGGCCGGCGAGCCGCGCCGGCGCGGTGGCGGCGGGACCGAAGGTGGAGGTCGGCGGCGCGGCGTAGGGGGTCAGCGAGGGCACCGACGGATCGGGGGCGGTCGCCGGCGCGGTAACCACCGTTGTCGGTGCCGGGCGACCGGCCCCTTCGCCCGGAGTCGCCGGCGGCGGGGCGGGTGGGGCCGGCACGGTCGCCGTCATCGGCGGCGTCGATGGTAGGGGAGCCGCGGCGGCGGGCGGCGCGGCTCCGGGCGCGTTGTCCTGACGGCTCGCCGCCACGGGCGGCGCCGGGGCTGGCGCGGCCGCGCCGGGGGAGGGCATGTCCACGGCCGGCGCGGCAGGCGCCGCCGCGAAGGGGCCGGGTTCCGACGCCGGCGGAGCGCCCGGCGGGACCGGGGTTGGCTGCGCCGGGGCCGCAGCGGCGGTTGCCGCCGGAGAGGGGCGGGGCAGCGGCCGGGGGGCGAGGGCCGGCGGTGTGGCGGCTATCGTCGTTTCCGGCGCTCCCGGCTTCGGGGCCGAGGCCGGCCGCGGCAGCGGGCGCGGCACCCGCGCGGGAGCCGCCGCCACCGGTGTCGGGTTCGTGGCGGCGGGCTGCCGCTTCTTGCCGGTGATGCGCTCGATCGCGCCGTTCAGCGCCTTGCCGACCCGCGAGAAGCTCTCGGTGACGCTGTCGGACTGCGCCGCCGCCGGAAGCGGTGCGAGCGCCAGCAGCAGCGGGATGCCGAGCGCGGCGAGAACCGTCCGCCCGTGCCGGCGCACCCGCCGGCCCGGCCTCGCGCCGCCCGCGCCCGTCCGGTGTCTCGCTGCTGCGCCCGCCATTGCCCCGCCTCGCCCGGTGTGAGCCGTCGAAATTTTATGATATCAGCGCCTTGGCGGCTCTCATACCGATTGGAAACAGTCCACAGTGAATGCGGTTCGCGCGTTTTTGTTCGACAAGGACGGTACGTTGGTCGACTTCGACCGCACCTGGGGTCCCGCCGCCCGCGAAGTGATGCGCCGGCTCGCCGCGGGCGATGCGGCCACGCTCGCCCGGCTGCACGAGGTGAGCCATTTCGTGCCGGAGGAGGATCGCTTCCGCGGCACCTCGCCGCTCGTCGCCGGCTCCTCCGCCCAATATGGCCCGCTCTGGGCGCAGGTGCTGGCGCGGCCCTCGACGCCCGACTTCTTCGCCGAGGTGGATTCCCTCTTCGGCGAGGAGGGGCTGCGCTCGCTCACCGCCATCGGCCGTCCGAGCGAGAGCCTCGCGCGCCTCGCCGGCGCCGGCTTCCCGCTCGGCATCGCCACCAACGACAATGAGGCCAATGCCCGGCTCCAGGCCGAGCATCTCGGCATATTGCCGCTGATGGCCGGCATATACGGCTATGATTCCGGCCACGGCCCCAAGCCGCAGCCGGGCATGGTCGAGGCCTTCGCGCGGCAGGCGGGCGTGCCGGTGGAAACCGTCGCTCTCGTCGGCGACACCCATCACGACTTTGCCACGGCGCGCGCCGCGGGCGCTCTGTTCGTGCTGGTGCGCTCGGGCCCGGAGCGTATCGACGCCTTCGCCGACCAGGCGGATCTCGTGGTCGACGACGTCGCCGAGCTGGTCGACCGCCTGCTCGGCCGGGAGGCGGTGCCGGCATGATCCGCCGCCGCCTCTACATCGACGAGCGCATGTCGAAGCTCGCGGTCTGGAGCCTGCGCCTCGCCGTGTTCGCGATTCCCGTCACGCTGCTCGGCATCGTGCTGCAGCTGACCGAGACGCTCGACATCTATTCCGGCTTCATCACCATGCTGGCCGGGTTCGGCATCGCCGCGCTGGCGCTCGTCGTTGCCATCGCCGCCTTCGCGGTGATCTGGAGCGAGGGGTTGAAGGGTCTCGGCCGGGTCGCCGGGGCGGGGATCCTGGCGCTCATCCTGCTCGGCCCGCCGGCGGCGGTGGTCGCTTACGGCTCGCGCCTGCCGGCGATCCACGACATCACCACCGACACCGACGACCCGCCCGATTTCCATGTGCTGGCCTTCGCCCGCCCGCGCGCGGCCAATCCTCTCGACTATGCCGGCGAGGACGCGGCGCAGGCGCAGCGCGAGGCCTATCCGCAGGTGAAGCCGGTCGATCTCGACGCCACTCCCGACGAGGCCTACAACTCGCTGATGGCGCTGGTCACCCGCCGCAAATGGCAGCTGGTCGACGCCACCCCGCCGCGCGGCGGCCTGCGCGAGGGACGCATCGAGGCGGTCGCCCGCAGCCTCCTGCTCGGCCTGCGCGAGGATGTGGTGATCCGCGTGCGCCCGACCCTCGAGGGCGCCCGCGTCGACATCCGCTCAACCTCGCGCTACGCCCCGCGCGATTTCGGCTCCAATGCCAGCCGCATCGACGGGCTGCTGGCCGATCTCGCCGACGAGCGCGGCCGGCGCCGGCGCTGATCAGGCCGGCCGGAAGCGCCCGTCGAGGGCGGGCGGGCCGTCGGCGCGCACCGCGCCGCGCGCCACCAGCTCCTCGAGATGGGCGAGCGTCGACAGCCCCGCCGCCCCGGCGAGCCGGGGGTCGAGCCCGATATAGATTGCCCGCACCATCTCCGGGATGGTCGTCGCCCCGCGCGCCAGCGCCCGCAGGATGGCGCCCTCGCGCGCCTCGCGGTGGTTGATGTAGCGCCGCACGAAGGCGGGCGCGTCGCGCACCGGCCCGCCATGGCCGGGCAGATAGAGCCGCTCGGGTCGGGCGGCGAGCCTGCGCAGCGAGGCCATGTAGTCGCCCATGGCGCCGTCCGGCGGGGCGACGATGCTGGTCGCCCACGCCATCACATGGTCGCCGGCGAACAGGAGCTCGCCTTCGGCATGGGCGAAGGCGAGGTGGTTTGCGGTGTGCCCCGGCGTCGCCACCGCCGTCAGCGTCCAGCCCGGGCCGGTGACGGCGTCACCGTCGGCGAGCGTGACGTCGGGGCGGAAGCCGGTGTCGGCGGCGGCGTCGAGCGGATTGACCTCGCCTAGGTGCAGCGCCCGCGCCGGCCGGTGCGGGCCCTCGGCATAGCTCGGCGCCCCGGTCGCCGCCTGCACCGCCGCCAGCGCGCCGGAATGGTCGCGATGGGTGTGGGTGATGAGGATATGGCTCACCCGCTCGCCCGTCACCGCCGCCAGCAGCGCAGCGACATGGCCGGCGTCGTCCGGCCCCGGATCGATGATGGCGACCTCGCCGGTGCCGACGATGTAGCTGCAGGTGCCGGTGAAGGTGAACGGCCCCGGATTGGGCGCCAGCACCCGGCGCACGCCCGGCGTGACCACCTCGGCAACGCCCGGAACCGCGTCGAAGCGGCGGTCGAAGGGGATGTCGTCGGCCATCGTTACCCGCTTGCGCTGCCCGTCCGCCGCGGCCCGCCCCGGCTCCTGACGGCGGCATAGCCGGTCGCGGCGCGCGCGTCGATTCCCGCGTTGCACCCGCCTCCGCTCCCGCCTGCGGCCAGCCGACGCGCCCCGGCCGGCCGGACGAGGGGCGCGGGGGCTTGCCGCGGAGTGATCCGCGAAGGATGGTGCGCCGTTGTGAACACGGCACGCGGCGGACCGGGGCGCCGCAGAGGGATGAGGGACGCATGGACGAACTGGTCGACGGCTACAAGCGCTTCCGCGAGGCTTCCTGGCCCGAACGCCGGGCACTGTTCGAAAAGCTCGCCTCCCGCGGCCAGAGCCCGCAGACCATGGTCATCGCCTGTTCGGACAGCCGCGTCGACCCCTCCATGATCTTCGATGCCGGCCCGGGCGAGCTCTTCGTGGTGCGCAACGTCGCCAATCTCGTGCCGGCCTACGGCACGCCCGACCACGGCCATCACGGCACCAGCGCCGCGCTCGAATTCGCCGTGCGGGTCCTCGCCGTCCGCCACATCGTCGTGCTCGGCCACGCGCTGTGCGGCGGCGCCCGCGCGGCGCTGGAGGGCGCCCCGCCGGAGGCGCAGGACTTTCTGCCGGACTGGATCCGCATCGCCGAGCCGGCTGTCACCGTCGCGCTGAACCTGAGCACCGACCCCGAGGAACGCCGCCGCATCGCCGAATATGCCTGCGTCAAGCTCTCGCTGCGCAACCTCGAGACCTTCCCGTGGATCCGCGAGCGGCTCGAGGGCGGCCACCTGACCTTGCACGGCGCCTATTTCGCCGTGGCCACCGGCCTGCTGGAGCGGCTCAAATCCGACGGGACCTTCGCTCCGGCGTGACGCCATCGCCCGCGCCGGCGTCCGCGTGTTGGTGATTTCGCGCCGGCGCAAACGATTCTACACTGCCCGCCAGCCGTCCGGATGAAGGCGGTCATGCGTGGAGGAGTTTTGCGAATGCTGAAGGAACCCGCGGAAGGCCAGCTGATTCGTGGCCTGGGCGTGATCGAGACCACCGAGACCGACAATGTCCTGCGCTGGGACGGGACGATGCTCTATGTCGAGCACGACATCTACCACAATGGCCAGCTGGTCCACCGCAAGTACCGCCGTCGGGTGACGCGCGAGGTGGCCAAGGCGCTGCTGACGGTGATCACCCCGTCCAGCTGAGCCCCCCTCAGCTCCCGAAGATGACCCGCCGGAAGCGGCGCAGCGCGAGCGCGAAATAGACCGCGCCGATCGCGCTGAGCGCCGCCACGTCCCGCCACACCACGTCGAGCCCGGCGCCGCGGTAGAGCACGCCCTGCGCGAAGGCGACGAAGTGCGGCGTCGGCGTGCCCGCCAGCATGGTGTAGCGCAGCCAGGCGGGCATGCTTTCCATCGGCGTGGTGCTGCCCGACAGCAGCTGCAGCACCACCATCACCGGGATCGCCAGCAGGCCGAACTGGCCCATCGACTGGGCGATGGTGCCGAGCAGGATGCCGAGCGCCCCGATCGCGAGCGAATAGAGCGCCGCGCCGGCGAGGAACAGCGCGATGGCGCGGGGCCCTCCGGTCGGCACGCCGAGCCACCAGCCCACCACGAAGGTCAGCGACAGCGCCGAGGCCCCCAGCACCACGAGGCCGTTGGCGGCGATCTTCGCCAGCATGATCTCGGCCGGCACCACCGGCATGACGAGGAGATGCTCGACCGTGCCCTGCTCGCGCTCGCGGATCAGCGCGGCGCCGGTGAGGATGAGCCCGAGTATGGTGATGGAGTTGATCACCTGCATCACCGAGGTGAACCAGCTCGACAGCAGGTTCGGGTTGAACTTCACCCGCACCACGACATTGATCGGCGGGCTGGCGAGCCCCTCGCGTCCGGCCAGGAAGGCGTTCACCTCGCTGGTGATGATGCTCTGGATATAGACCGCGCCGTTGCCGGCCTGGGTCATGGCGGTGGCGTCGACATTCACCTGCACCGAGGGGGTGCGGCCGGCGAGCAGGTCCGCCTCGAATTTCGGCGGGATCTCGACCACGAAGACGAGGCCGCCCTTGTCCATCTCGGCGTCGATCGCCGTCGCCTCGATCGCCCGGGTCTCGCGGAACAGCGGCGGGCCCATGGCGTCGCGGATGCGGCGGGAGAGCACCGACTGGTCCTCGTCGACGACGCCGACCGCGAGGTTGGTCGCCTCCGTCGAGGCGCCGCTGGCCACCGTCACCACGGCGACGCTGAAGGTGTAGACCACCAGCACCATCATCACCGGATCGGCGCGGAAGGAGCGCAACTCCTTCACCATCAGCTGCCACAGCGTGGCGAGATGCTCGGCGAGGCGGGTGCGGCGGGATCGCGTTACGGTCTCCATCGCTCACGCCTCCTGCTTGCGCAGCAGAAGCTGCGCCACGACGAGGAACAGCAGGGCGAAGCCGGCGAGGACGAGGATGTTCGGCCAGAGCTCGTCGAGGCCGAGCGACTTGGTGAAGGTGCCGACGCTGACCGGCTGGTACCAGGCCGGCGGAAAGCCGAGGCCGAGGATGCGCGCCCCGCCCGAGAGCGAGGAGACCGGCACCAGCAGGCCGGAGAAGTTCACCGCCGGCACGATGGAGAGGATCGAGGTGGCGAACACCGCCGCCACCTGCGTGCGGGTGAAGGCGGAGACCAGCTGGCCGAAGCCGGTGGTGGCGCAGACATAGGCGAGCGTGCCGAGCGCCAGCGTGCCGAGCGAGCCCTTCACCGGCACGGCGAAGAGCGTGGTCGCCAGCAGCACCAGCATCGCGAAGCTGGCCATGGCGACGGCGACATAGGGCAGCTGCTTGCCGACCAGGAATTCGAACTTGCTGATCGGGGTCGAGCGGAAATTGGCGATGGAGCCGGTTTCCTTCTCGCGCACCACCGCCACCGCCGACATCACCGCCGGGATCAGCACCAGCATCAGCATGACGACGCTGGGCACCATGGCGTTCACGCTCTTGAACGCCTGATTGTAGCGGAAGCGCGTCTCGATGCTGATCGCGCTCACCGCCGCGTTGCGGCCCCGGCTTTGGAGGGCCAGCTCGCGCGCGTATTGCGCCGCGAGGCCGGTCACGTAGCTCTTGGCGGTCTCGCCGCGGAACGGCATGGCGCCGTCGATCCACACCGCCACCTCCGGCGTGCGGTTCGCCATCAGGTCGCGCCCGAAGCTCGGCGGGATCTCGATGGCGAGCTGCAGCTCGCCGCTGCGCAGCCGCGCGTCCATCTCGGCGCTGGTGCGGATGGGCGGTTGCTCGGCGAAGTAGCGCGAGCCGGCGAACTGGTCGAGCAGCGCCCGGCTCTGCGGCGTGTCGTCCTGGTCGAAGGCGGCGTATTTCAGGTTCTCGACGTCGAAGGAGATGCCGAAGCCGAAGGCGATCATCAGGATCATCGGCCCCAGCAGCGCGAAGGTGAGGCGGATCGGGTCGCGCAGCAGCTCCATCGCCTCGCGCCTTGCATAGGCCCAGAGCCGGCGCTGATCGAAGGCGCGGTGCGGGGGCGGCGCTTCCGCCGCGAGGGCGGCGGCTTCGGCCGCCTCGGCCTTGGGCGGCGGCCAGACGATGCCGGCGGCATCCGCCAGATAGCCGATGAAGGCGTCTTCGAGGTTGGCGCTGCCGCGCTCGCGCACGAGCTCGTCCGGCGCCCCCACCGCCAGCACCCGGCCCGCATGCATCAGCGAGATGCGGTCGCAGCGCTCCGCCTCGTTCATGAAATGGGTGGAGAGGAAGATGGTGACGCCGTCGTCGCGCGACAGGTCGATCAGCGTGCGCCAGAAGGCGTCGCGGGCGATCGGGTCGACGCCGGAGGTCGGCTCGTCGAGGATCAGCATGCGGGGGCGGTGCAGCACCGCCACCGCGAGCTGGAGGCGCTGGCGCTGGCCGAGCGGCAGGCTCTCGGGCCGCGCATCGGCGACCTCGGCGAGGTCGAACCGCGCCAGCATCTCCGCCACGCGCGGCCCGCGCTCATCGGCGGGCAGGTGGTAGAGATGGGCGTGCAGGTCGAGATTCTGCCGGACGGTGAGCTCGCCATAGAGCGAGAAGGCCTGGCTCATGTAGCCGACCTGGGCGCGCATCGCCATGTCGTCGGCACCCATCGGCTTGCCGAACAGCGTGGCGGTGCCCTCGCTCGCCGGCAGAAGGCCGGTGAGCATCTTCATCGTGGTCGACTTGCCGCAGCCGTTCGAGCCGAGGAAGCCGAAGATCTCGCCGCGCGCGATGCGGAAGCTGACATGGTCCACCGCGACGAAATCGCCGAAGCGCCGCGTCAGCCCCACCGCCTCGATCGCCGGCGGCTCGTCACCGTCCGCCGCGCGCGGGCGCACGATCACCGGCTGGTGCAGCGCCCGCTTCAAAGGCGGCAGCAGTGCGATGAAGGCGGCTTCCAGCGTCGGCTCGCCCGCCGTGGCGAGGATGTCGGCCGGTGCGCCGTGCGCGATCACCCGGCCGTCATCCATCGCCGCGAGCCAGTCGAACCGCGCCGCCTCGTCCATATAGGCGGTGGCGACGATCACGCTCATCTGCGGCCGGCGCAGGCGGATGGTGTCGATCAACTCCCAGAACTGCCCGCGCGAGAGCGGATCGACGCCCGTTGTCGGCTCGTCGAGGATCAGGAGATCGGGATCGTGGATCAGCGCGCAGCACAGGCCGAGCTTCTGCTTCATGCCGCCCGAGAGCTTGCCCGCCGGCCGGGCGAGGAACGGGTCGAGCCCGGTCGCGGTGACGAGCTCCTGGATCCGCCGCGCCCGCTCCCCCGCGCCCTGCCCGAACAGCCGGCCGAAGAAGTCGAGATTCTCGAACACGCTGAGCGTCGGGTAGAGGTTGCGCCCCAGCCCCTGCGGCATGTAGGCGATGTGCGCGCGCTGGGCCTCGCGGTGGGCGTGGCTGGTCATCGGCCCGCCCAGCACCTCGGCGCTGCCGGCCTGGATCTTCCGCACCCCGGCGATGATGGCCAGCAGCGTCGACTTGCCGACCCCGTCCGGCCCGATCACCCCGGCCATGCCGCCCGCGGGTATGTCGAGGCTGACGCCCTCGAGCGCCGCCCGCGCGCCGTAATGATGGGTGAGGTCCCTCAGCCGGGCGACCGGCGCCCCGCCCATCAGGGCAGCTTCACCGCGAGGTCCGCCGGCCAGTCGGCGTCGGCCCGCGTGCGCACGAAGCCCATGCCGCGCACGCCGGTCTTGACCTGCCGGTGATAGGTGGCGAGCACCTTGGGGTCGACCTGCAGCTTCACGCGGAACATCAGCTTCTCGCGCTCCTCGCGGGTCTCGACGCTCTTCGGCGTGAACTGGGCGTCGGCCGCCACGAAGCTGATCGTCGCCGGCACCACATATTGCGGCACCGGATCGAGGATGATGCGCGCCTCGTCGCCCAGCACCAGCTTGCCGGCCTGAGCGGCGGGCAGGTAGAGGGTCATGTAGACGTCGTTGAGGTCGAGCAGGGTGAGGATGCGGGTGCCCGCCCCGACCACCTCGCCGGCCTCGGCCAGCTTGTACTGCACCCGCCCCGAGCGCGGGGCGACCAGCGTCAGGTCGACCAGGATCGCCTCGACCTGCTCGACATCGGCCTCGGAGGCGCGGATGGCGAATTCGGCCTGGTCGCGCTGGGCCTGCGCCGCCCGGCTCGCGGCTTCGGCCGAATCCAGCTTGTTGCGGCGCTGGTCGAACACCTGCTTCGACAGATAGCCCTTGTCGACCAGCTCCTGGCCGCGATCGAGATCGGCCTTGGCATAGGCGAGGTCGCTGGCGCGCTGGGCGATCAGCGCCTCCGCCTCGGCGAGCGCCTGCTTGGCCTTGAGCACCTGCGCCTGCGCCCCGCGCAGCTGCGCCTCGTATTCCGGCGAGGTGATGCGGGCGAGCACCTGCCCGGCGGTCACCTCGTCGCCTTCCTTCACGGTGACGATCTCCAGCCGGCCGGCATATTTGGCGGCGATGTCGACCTGCGTCGCCTCGATGCGCCCGTTGGACGAGACGATTCCGTCCGGCAGGGTGCGCCCGCGCAGCCGGTCGAGCAGCGACTGCACCAGGGCCGGCATCTGCATCTGCGCCTGCGCCGGGGGCGCGGCGGCCGGGGCCTGCGCGCGCACCGGGGCGGCGGCGCCGGCGAGGGTGGCGAGGATCAGCGTCGGCAGGGCGAGCGAAGAGCGCATCGTGCGGCGGGTCTCCGTCAGGATGTGGCGGGCACGCGCCCGAGCAGGCGCAGCGTGTGCCGGGCGATCATGAGTTCCTCGTCGGTCGGCACGACGAGGATGGCGGCACGGCTCGCCGCGGCTCCGACGTTCCCGGCATGCCGGGCATTGGCCTCTTCGTCGAGGGCGAGGCCGCACCAGCCGAGCCGGGCGACGACATCGGCCCGCACCGAGGCCGAATGTTCGCCGATTCCGGCTGTGAACACCAGCGCGTCGATCCCGCCCAGCGTCACCGCGAGGCTGGCGACCGCCTGCGCCACGCGCTGGCCGAAGAAATCGAGCGCCATGCGCGCGCGCGGATCGCCGCTCGCCTCGAGTTCGCGCACGTCGTTGCTGATGCCGGAGAGGCCGAGCAGCCCGCTTTCGCGATAGAGCATCTCGCCGACCTGATGCGCGCTCATGCCCTTCTGCTCGATCAGGTGCAGCACCACGCCCGGATCGAGCGAGCCCGAACGCGTGCCCATCGGCAGCCCGTCGAGCGCGGTGAAGCCGAGCGTCGATTCGATGCTCTTGCCCGCGCGGATCGCACAGACTGAGGCGCCCGAGCCGAGATGGGCGATGATCACCCGGCCATTGGCGATCTCGGGGGCGATCGTCCGAAGCGCCCCGGCGACATATTCGTAGGACAGCCCGTGGAAGCCGTAGCGCCGCACCCCCTCGTCATAGAGCACGCGCGGCAGCGCGAAGCGGTCGGAGAGTTCGGGGTGGCCGCGGTGGAAGGCGGTGTCGAAGCAGGCGACCTGCGGCAGGTCCGGCCGGCGCTCGCGCAGCACGCGGATCGGCTCCAGATTGCTGAGCTGGTGCAGCGGCGCCAGCGGGATGAAGCTGGTCAGCTCGGCCATCACCGCGTCGTCGATCCGCACGGGCTCGGCGAAGGTCATGCCGCCATGCACCACACGGTGGCCGACCGCGACGATGGCGACCCGCATATGGGCGAGCAGCCAGTCGCCGATCGCCTTCTGCGCGGCGGTGGCGTTGGGGATCTCGGCCTGCGTGAAGCGGCGCTCGATCAGCACGGCGCCGTCGCCGCCGCTGACCTTGAGGCACGGCCGGCTGCCGATGCCGTCGAGCGCGCCGCCGAGCTCGAGGCCGAGCCCCGCGCCCTCGATCCGGTAGAGCTTGAACTTGATGCTGGACGAGCCGGCGTTCACGACGAGGATGGCATCGGTCATCGTGCCGGTCTCCGGTTGAGGCGCAGGGGCCGGGGGGAAGGGCGAAGTCAGGCGGAACGCGCAGGGCAGCCGCGCCGCCGGCGCGGCGCTCCGGGGATAGTTCCACGCCGCGCGGCTCCGGCAAAGCGGGCGATGCCGCCCGCCGCCCGTGTGAGGATCATGCCCCGGCCGTCTTGGAGCCGATCGCGCGCGCCGCGTCCTTGATCCCGATCATGGCGCCCTTGCGGATCCGCCCGGTGGCCGGCTGGCAAAGCGGCGGCGACCCCCCATATGCGGCATCATCAAGGCGTCGGGGCACGCCGGGGAGAACAACATGTCGGGTTCGGATCCCAGATTGTGGATGTGGTCGGAAGCGCTAGCGCTGGCGGCACGCGCCGAGCGCCTGCACGGGCAGATGTTCCGCCCGGCGGCCTCGCGAACGCGGGCGCCCTGCTGGGAGCCGCCGGTCGACGTATTGGAGACCGAGCGCGAGGTGCTGGTGCTCGCCGCGCTGCCGGGGGTGGATCCCGAGCGCATGCAGGTCGCCATCAACAACGGCACTTTGTCGATTTCCGGCGAGCGCGTGCTGCCGCCGCAGCTGCGCACCGCCTCCATTCACCGGATGGAGCTGCCGCAGGGTCGGTTCGAGCGGCAGGTGCCGCTGCCGCCCGGCCGCTATGAGGTCAACCGCCCGAGCGTGGTCAACGGGTGCCTCGCCATCGTTCTGCGCAAGGTTTGAGGGGGATTTGATGCATTACCCCGTCTTCACACGGTCCATACCCGCCCATGCCGCCGATGACGGCGGCCTTTCCATGGCGCCCGCCGGGGCGAACGGCGCCAACGGCACCACCGTGCCGGCCGACCAGCTGATCATCCTGCCGGTGCGCGGGCTGGTGCTGTTCCCCGGCGTCGTCATGCCGCTCGCGGTCTCGCGCCCGGGCTCGGTCGCCGCCGCCCAGCAGGCGATCCGCGAGGGTCGGCCGATCGGCATACTCGGCCAGCGCGATCCCGCGCAGGACGAGCCCGCCGCCACCGACCTGCACCGCATGGGCGTCGTCGCCAATATTTTGCGCTTCGTCACCGCGCCGGACGGCTCGCACCACATCGTCGTGCAGGGCGAGCAGCGCTTCCACGTCGAGACCTTCGCGCGGGAGAAGCCGTTCATCACCGCGCAGGTGCGCCGCATCGAGGACGAGGCGCCGCGCACGCCGGACATGGAGGCGCGCTTCGTCAACCTGCAGGGCCTCGCCCTGGAGGCGCTGGAGCTGTTGCCGCAGACCCCGCCCGAGCTGGTCGGCGCGGTGCGCGGCACCACGGCGCCGGGCGCGCTCGCGGACCTCGTCGGCGCCTACATCGACGTCGGCACCGATGAGAAGCAGGAGCTGCTGGAGACCATCGACGTCCCCGCCCGGGTGAACAAGGTTGCGCGCCTGCTCGCCCAGCGCATCGAGGTGCTGCGCCTGTCGCAGGAGATCGGCCGCCAGACCAAGGCCTCGCTGGACGAGCGCCAGCGCGAGGTGCTGCTGCGCGAGCAGATGGCGGCGATCCAGAAGCAGCTCGGCGAGGACGGCGGCAATTCCGAGGAGATCGCCGAGCTCGACAAGGCCATCGCCGAGGCCGGCATGCCCCAGGACGTCGAGCAGATGGCCCGCAAGGAGCTCGGCCGGCTGCGCCGCATGCAGGACGCCAGCACCGAATACGGCATGGTCCGCACCTATCTCGACTGGCTGATCGCGCTGCCCTGGAAGCTGCCCGACACCGCGCCGATCGACATCGCCGAGGCGCGCAGGATCCTCGACGAGGACCATTTCGGCCTCGACAAGATCAAGCGCCGCATCGTCGAATATCTCGCCGTGCGCAAGCTGGCACCCAACGGGAAAGCGCCGATCCTGTGCTTCGCCGGCCCTCCCGGCGTCGGCAAGACCTCGCTCGGCCAATCGATCGCCCGCGCCATGGGCCGCAAGTTCGTGCGCGTCTCGCTCGGCGGCGTCCATGACGAGGCAGAGATCCGCGGCCACCGGCGCACCTATGTCGGCGCGCTGCCCGGCAACATCATCCAGGGCCTGCGCAAGGCCGGATCGCGCGACTGCGTGATGATGCTCGACGAGATCGACAAGATGGGCTCGGGCATCCAGGGCGACCCCTCGGCCGCCATGCTGGAGGTGCTCGACCCCGAGCAGAACGGCACGTTCCGGGACAATTACCTCGGCCTGCCGTTCGACCTCTCGCGCGTCGTCTTCATCGCCACCGCCAACATGCTCGACACCATCCCCGGCCCGTTGCGCGACCGCATGGAGATCATCACCCTGTCGGGCTACACCGACCAGGAGAAGCTGCAGATCGCCCGCCGCTATCTCGTGCGCCGCCAGCTCGAGGCGAACGGGGTGAACCCGGAGCAGGTCGAGTTCGACGACGAGGCGCTCAAGGGCATGATCCGCGCCTATACGCGGGAAGCCGGCGTGCGCAATCTCGAGCGCGAGGTCGGCCGCGCCGTGCGCCATGTCGCGGTCGGCATCGCCGAGGGCAGCGTCGCCCATGCCCGCATCGGCGTGACGGACCTGCCCGAGCTGCTGGGGCCGCCGATCTTCGAGGACGAGGTCGCCCTGCGCGTCTCGGTGCCCGGCGTGGCCACCGGCCTCGCCTGGACCCCGGTCGGCGGTGACATCCTGTTCATCGAGGCGACCCGCATCCCGGGCCGCGGCGGGCTGATCCTCACCGGCCAGCTCGGCGACGTGATGAAGGAGAGCGCGCAGGCGGCCTGGAGTCTCGTCAAGAGCCGCGCCAGCGAGCTCGGCATCGATCCCGAGCTGTTCGGCAAGCTCGACGTGCACGTCCACGTGCCGGCCGGCGCCACGCCGAAGGACGGCCCGAGCGCCGGCGTCGCCATGTTCACGGCGCTGGTTTCGCTGCTCACCGGTCGCACGGTGCGCAAGGACACGGCGATGACCGGCGAGATCTCGCTGCGCGGTCTGGTGCTGCCGGTCGGTGGCATCAAGGAAAAGGTGGTCGCCGCGGCCCGCGCCGGGCTGACGCGGGTCATGCTGCCCGCGCGCAACCGGCGCGACTATGAGGACATCCCGCAGGATGTCCGCGACCGGCTGGAATTCGTCTGGCTGGAGAAGGTCGACGAGGCCATCGCCGCAGCGCTGGAGCCTTCGGGCGCCGAGCGGGCGGTCGAGGCGGCGGCCTGATCGGAAGCACGCCGGGGGTTGCTTAAACCCCCGGCGGTCCGGCGCTCAGGATGTTCCGTCCGGTGCGAGCCCGGCGGAGCATCCTGCGGGGGGCGCGTCACTGCGCGACGAGGCTCGGCACGCCGACGTCGCGGATCACCGAGGGCGGGTTCCACTTGCCCGTCAGCGCGGGCGAGCGGGGCGCGTAGAGTCGCATCGTCAGGTTGAACGCTCCCTTCGGCGCGGGAAGCCAGTTGGCCTCCTTGTCCGCGCCGGGCGATTCGTTCTGGAAGTAGAGGTCCAGCGAGCCGTCGGCGTTGTAGACGAACGGCATCCAGCTCGAGACCGCGAAGCGGTTGAGCGGGTTCGCCACCTGGAAGCCCTGCGAATCGTAGAGCGTGACCGACCAGAAGGCGTCGACCGGCGGCAGGTTGGCCTTGTCGAAATGGATCGTGTAGCCCGAGGAGCCGTCGAGCGGCTTGCCGCTGCGGTCGAACAGGTTCATCGGGTAGATCGCGTCCTCGACCAGGTTGGCGCCGAGGCCGAGCTGGGTGACGATCGCCCGCTTCAGGTAGAAATTGCCGTAGACGCCCATCGTGTCGGTGTTCATCGACCAGCCATTGGCGACGCGGGCGAGCGAGGCGACCTTCCACTTCATCAGCTGCTGGGCGTGGCCGGGCACGTCCTTCAGCGCCGCGGCGATCGCCGGGTCGAGCTTGCTCATGTCGAAGCTCTTGCCGACCTCGAGGCCGATCTTCTTCATCAGCGCGACGATCGGCTGGTCGGTGATGTGCGGGGGATGCAGCTTCAGAAGCTCCGCGCCATAGGCGAAGAACTTGTCCGCCGGCATCTTGTCCACCGCCTCCTTGGGCGGCGTCTTGACGTCGACCGAGGGGTCGGCCGGGGTCGGCGGCGCGGTATAGGCCTGGCCCCACTTCGAGAGCGGGGTGACGGTGAAGCCGTCCTGGATCTTGTTGACGGCGGCGTAGTCCGAGGGACCGTTGGTCTGGGTGCGGCCGATGACCCACACATAGGGGGTCGGCGCCTCGATGCGCTGCGTCGAGGCCGGGAGCTTGAACTCCTCCACGAAGCGGTCCTTCAGGTCCGGACGCCAGCCGGGCGGGGTGATGAGGAACTGGCCCGCGCCGGTGCCGGTGGTCCGCCAGCCGGGCGAGGCGAAGACGTCGGTCCACATGTCGAGCATCGGCAGCAGGTAGTAGCGCCCGCCGGTGTCGGGCACGCTCACCACCACCGGCTCCTTGGTCAGGTCGAGCCAGGCGCTGGAATAGAGCGTGTCGAAATTGGGCCGCACCACGCTGCGCATGTCGGCGCTCGGGAACGCCCGCACATTGACGAAGCTGTTCATCGGCCCGCCGAGGCCCGAGCTGGGCGGCAGATGGGTCAGCTGCTGCCGCGTCAGGTCCATGGTGACCAGCGAGTAGAGATAGGTATAGGCCTGCACGCCGATATCGCGGGCTTCATCCGGCGTTAGGGCCGGCGCGGCCTGTACGGGCGCGGCGCCCGCGGCAAGGCCGGCGCCCAGCACCATGGCCAGCGACAGGCCCCGCCATGTCCGTTCGTTCGTTGGTTTCGTCAGAAAGTCGAGCATCGCTTCCCCCTCCAAGGGTGCCGGAAGCTAGCATGGGGGGGCGTCGGCAATTTGACTTGTTGGGACTAAATTACCCCGGAATTCGAATAAATTGACCGGTGCCGAGCCTGCCCGAACGTCATCCCGGGGGGCTGCGCGGTGCGTGGCGGGGGCGCGCGCGGCATGGTAATTTCGCGCCGCCGACGCGGCGCACCTCTATCGCCGCGATCGGCCAATCACCGAGGAGAGGCTTGCATGAAACGCCTTCTGTTCCTGGCCGCTGCGCTGCTCGCGCCGCTGCCCGCCGCCGCGACCCAGATCGATCTGTCGACCAGCACCTGCCAGCAGTTCCAGTCGAGCGACAAGACCGAGATCATGCTGACCCTCGCCTGGCTCGATGCCTATTACAAGGACGAGGACGCCCCGCCGGTGATCGACACCGACAAGCTGGTCGCCAACGCCCAGAAGCTGGGCGAATACTGCGCCGCCAACCCCACCATCGGCCTCATCACCGCCACCGACAAGCTCTTCGGCGAGTAGGCCGGCCAGACGGGGCCGGCGGCGCGACCGCCGCGTCACGGACCAGCGGAGGCGCAGCCGGAGCGCAGCGCCGGGACCCAGGAGAGAGACTGCCGAAGGCGCTTCGATAAAGGATTTCGAGGCTTCGCCACTTCTCCCCTGGGTCCCGGATCGGCGCTGCACCGCGTGCAGCTTGTCCGGGAAGCAGGAGTGCCCAGACAGGCTCTCAGCCGTTCTGGCGCACCTGCCAGGCGAGATAGAACACCGCCGCGCCGACGCTGATCAGCTGGATGCCGAGCATCACCCCGATCAGCCACACCGCCGTCACCGGCAGGCTCGCCCACAGCACCAGCGACAGCACGATGCCGACGAGGCCGCTGGCGCACACCCAGCCCCAGTTGGGGAAGGGGCGGATGGTCAGCGAGAACACCACCTTCGAGATGCCCTCGATCATGAAGAACACGATCAGCAGCAGCGTCGTGGTCAGCAACGCCTGCCCGGGATCGCGCAGGAACAGCACGCCGACGAGGATGGCGAGGATCACCGAGATCAGCTGAAGCCAGAAATGCGGCACGTGCCGCGCGCCGATCAGGCTGAACCCCTGCACGACGCCGCTGAGGATCAGCAGCCAGCCCAGCGTCAGGATCACCGTCAGCGAGGAGATCAGCGGGAAGATGATGGCGGCGAGCCCGGCCAGCATCAGCAGCACGCCCTGGATCAGGTACCAGATCGAATGCCGCTTCACCGCCTCCCGCATCGCTTCGCGGAAGACCTCGGCGGCGGCGTCGAGCGACATGGCCATGGGTATGCCTCCTGGGACGGGCGCGCCTCGGGACCGGGGGGCGGCGCAAGCGGGCGAATCATGGCGAGATTGCGGCTTATCGGGCGGCTCCGCAATGGCCGGCGCGCCGTCGTACGGCCCGGGGCGGGCTCATCCGAGCAGGCGGAGCAGCCGCAACACCTCGCGGCGATCCTGGGCGAGCAGCGGCGCCAGCGTCGCCTCGGTGATTTCGGCCGCGACACCCACCGCCACCGTCGCCACCGCCCCGCCCCGCGCCGTAAGCGCCACCGCGCGCCGCCGCCGATCGGCCGGATCATCCGCCGCCACGACGAATCCGCGGGCGGCGAGGCGGTCTACGACGCCCTTTATGGTTGCTGCGTCCAGATGGACCAGCCGGCCGAGCCGGTTCTGCGAGCACGGACCCACCTCCCGCAGCTTGGCGAGCGCGGCGAACTGGGGCGCCGTCAGCCCCTCGACCATGCGCGCGGCGAAGATCGCCGCATGCCGCTGGGTCGCCACCCGCAGCAGAAATCCGATTTGATCATCAAGCACATAATGCGATTGGCCGGGCGCCTGCGGCACGCCGCTGCCCGCGTCCTTCTCAAACGACATCGAACCGCCCCCGGTCATGCAGCCGCGATAAAACGATCAATCTGGTGAGTTAACTATGGAATCAGGTGCGAAGTCGGCCAGCCTGCCGACATAGGCCTTGCTGCCCGGGGAGGCATAGGCACCGCGCTTGGCGGTCCGCAGGCCGATGCCGGTCAACCCCTCGCAGAGCGCGACGGCGCTGGCGACACCGTCGACGACCGGCACGCCGTGCTCCAGCGAAAGGCTCCTCGCCAGATCGGCCATGCCCGCGCAGCCCAGCACGATCGCTTCGGCCCTGTCCTCGGCAATGGCCCGGCCGATCTCCGCGGAAATGCGCTCGCGCGCGTTCGAGCCCGGCTCCTCGAGCTCCAGCACCGCCACATCCGAGGCCCTGACGCTGGCGCAGCGCCGGTCGAGGCCGTAGTTCGCGAGATTGGTCTCGATCACCGGGATCGAACGCGCCAGCGTCGTCACTACCGAGAAACGGTGCGCGATCAGGCTGGCGAGATGAAAACCGGCCTCGCCGATCCCGATTACCGGCGCCCTTGCAAGACTTCGGGCGGCCTCGAGACCGGTATCGTCGAAGCAGGCGATGACATGGGCGTCGGCGCCTTCCGCTTCGGCAGACGCGATGGCCGCGAGCAGGCCGGGCAGGGCGAGAGCACCGTCGTAATAACCCTCGATCGATGCCGGACCCATCTGCGAGGTGGCGGCGATGATCGTGGTATCGGGCCGGGCGACCGCGCGCGCGGCTGCCGCAACCTTGTCGGTCATCGAGCGGGTAGTGTTGGGATTGACGATGTGAAGGCGCACGCGGAAATCCGGCTCTGGCGGGAAAGGCTGCGCACGATAGCGTGATCCGCGGCGGTTGGAACGCCCTCCTCGCACCGGCGTTATCGCGGCGGAAAGGTTTCGCCCGATGATCCCCGCGCGCGTATTGTCTCTCCCTCCGCTGCCGATCAAGGCTCTTGCCGACGCCAACCGGCGTGAGGATCGGTCTCCGCTTCAGGCCGGCGACGACGACCTTCGTCATCCCTCCAGCCACGGCCAGCAGATGCAGGCCGGCTGCGATGCGCGGACGGCGCGCGATTACGGCGATCAGCGCCGGAGGCAGGCCGCGATGGCGACGAACGACGAGCGCGTGTGACGCGCCGGTCCGCGTCCGCTCCCGTCCTCCTCTACAGATAACTCCACGCTGCCATGATCGCGGCCATCCCCAGCGCCACCGCGCCGATTGCGAGCGCGGGCCAGGCGCCGCTCACATGGTTTCCAGTCGGCGTGACGTAATCGTCCTCGTCCTGCAGGAAATCGTCCATCGAGTTGTCGGTGTCGCGCATCGGTCTACACCCTCTGCTGACCATCCTATCCGACGCAACGAGCAGACGGCAACGAAGGTTCCCGAATCCGGAAGACGGGGCGGGGGCGCCTCAGACCGCATTCCGTCCCGTGATGATGTCCGTCAAGGCTGTGGCGGCCCGGCTCGGGGCGCGCTCGCGGTGCTGGAGCAGGTGGAACGGGCGTTCCGGCAGTCGAAACGGCACGTGGCGGAGCAAGCCCGCTTCAAGACTCGGCGCCGCTACCGAGGCGGATAGCGCGGTAGCGCCCATCCCGGCCTCGACCGCCGCGCGCACCGCTTCGTTCGACGGCAATTCCAGCACGATGCGCAACGCCGAGCCATCGGTCAAATGCGGGCGCATCGCCTCCTCGAATACGGAGCGCGTGCCCGATCCCGGCTCCCGCAGGACCCACTCGCCGGCCAGCATCTCCGCGACACCGAGGTCGGTTCGACCGGCCCAGGGGTGGCCGGGAGCGACGAGCACGATGAGCTGGTCCCGCGCCACCGGGACGACGTGGAAGTGGTCGTGCACCACCTCGGCCTCGACGAAGCCGATATCGGCGGCGCCGCTGTCGACCGCCGCCGCCACCTCCGTGGTGTTGCCGACGGCGAGATGGATGTCGATGCGCGGATAGGCCCGCCGGAACGCCACGAGATGACGCGGCAGCCAGTAGCTAGCGATCGTCTGGCTGGCCTGAACGGCAAGCGTGCCGCGCATCAGCGTGCCGAATTCGGTCAGCATCAGCTCGGCTCTCTCCACCCGCGCCAGCACGGCCCGTGCCTCCATGAGGAAGGCGTTTCCCGCCTCGGTCAGCTCGATATGCCGACCCACGCGGTTGAACAGCTTGGTGTCATGGCGTGCCTCGAGCGCCGCGATGGCGTGGCTGGCCGCCGACTGCGCGAGATTGAGCGCCTGCGCCGCCTTGGTGACATGCTGGCGCTCCGCCACGGCGACGAAGATGCGGAGCTGGTCGAGCGTCATGCGGACTTCCCCGGCGCCATCCCGGAACGTGCAGGGGTATCCTGTCCGACCGGCGCCATTCCCCCACATTCGCGGAAGATACGCGCGGTGCAAGTCGCACAGATGTTTTGGTCGAGACGCGCATAGATGTCGGCCAGGGCCTCGCGCTTCGAGCCAAAAATATGATCGGCCCCGAGCTGCGTGATGAAACCCGTACGCGCCCACGCTTCCCGGACGGCCGAGCGCGGCCGATGAAAGTAGAGATCCCCGCCCTCGGCGCGCCGCTGGGCGAGTTCGTGGGTCCACAGTTCGAGGCCTGCGACGTCGATGAAGTTCATGCTCTTCACCATGACCAGCAGATGCTTCTGGCCGCGGTGCGAACGGATCTGCTGGAGATGCTTGCCGACATGGCCGGCCGCGCCGAAATAGAGCGATCCCTCGACGCGTATGAGCTTGAGCTGCGGGCATTCCACCACGGGCCCGGGCAAATCCTCCAGCGGCGTGAACGGCCGGTCGGCCAGGCGCCCGTCGGGGGTCAGCGTGCGCACCGCGGGGTGGGCGGTGCGATGGAGATAGGCAACCAGCGCCAGCCCGCAGCCGAGCAGGATGGCCTGCTGGAACGGCAGGGTCAGCATGGCGACGAACGTCACCAGGGCCACGATGAAATCAGCGCGCCCCGCCCGCCATAGCCAGCGGAAGCGCTGCAGGTCGAGCAGGCCGAAGGCGATGTAGAGCAGCAGCGCCCCGATGGAAGGCAGCGGCAGGCGTTCCAGCAGCGGACGGCAGACAATGACGAGCACCACCAGGAACACCGCCGACAGCACCGCTGCCATCGGCGTGCGGGCGCCGGCGAGGTAGTTGGGCAGCGACCGGTTCAGCGAGCCGCAGGAGACATAGGAGGAGAAGAAGGCACCGGCGATATTCGACAGACCCTGGCCGACGAACTCCCTGTCGACATCGACATATTCGCCCGACCGGCGCGCCAGTGCCTTGGCGATCGACACCGACTGCCCGAGCGCCACGATCGACAGGGCGGCCGCGATCGCCACCAGATCGGGCAACCGGTCGAGGGGGACGAGCGGAAGCGAAAACGGCGGCAGCGCGCTCGGAATCGCGCCGACGCGCGCCATCTCGGGCAGGCCCAGCGTGCGGACGAGGAACTCGCTCATGCCATAGCCCACGCTCACGCCCAGAAGCATGTAGGGCAGACGCCGGGAGATGCGCGCACATCCCGCGGTGACGACCAGAGTGGTCGCCGCGACGAGGACGGCGCTGGGATTGATGTGGCCGATGTGGGCGGCAAGGGCCGCGATCGTCCGGGCGGCGCCGTGGATGCCGTCGAGATGCAGCCCGAGAATGTCCGGGAGGGCGTAGAGACCGATCAGCAGCGCGGCGCCACTCATGAAGCCGGCAAGTACCGACGGTGAGATGAAGTCGGTGAGCCAGCCCAGCCGGAATAGCCCGAGCGCCAGCTGCATCGCGCCGACGAGCAGCGTGACGGCGAGGGCGATCGCGATGAAGGCGGGGCTGCCCGGTATCGCGAGCGGAACCAGCGCGGACATCAGGGCGAGGGAATTCGCGTTGGTCGGTCCCGAGACGACATAGCGGCTCGAGCCGAACAGGGCCGCCACGATGCAGGGCACGATGGCGGTGTAGATGCCGTATTCCGGTGGCATCCCCGCCAGCGCCGCAAACGCGATGCCCTGCGGCAGGGCCAGAACCGCGCCCAGAAAGCCGGCCAGCGCGTCGGCCGGGAGCGTGCGCGGCGAGACGAGGCCGGCGATGTGCGGGCCGATCATGTCCGCCCGTAATAGAGCATGACGGTGTGCTTCGCGTCGGCGAAGAACAGCCAGCGCTCGACCAGCAGCCCGGCGATCTGGGCCGCGGCCGCGAGCGCGGCGGTGGTGACCGCGACCGGACCCGGGAGCAGCGCGGCGAGAATCAGCAGGGCGGCCGGTACGGCGAAGGCGAGCATCTGGGCGATGAGGCGAAGCCGGTCGCGGTGCTTGCGCGCCACCCGGAAGCCCATCTCCTTCAGGAGATAGTTCTCCTCCGAATGCGGCCACTCGACGCTCACCACCCGCCCCCCGGCGAGACCGGTCGCCGAATTCGCCGTCGCGGGCAGGCCGATCGCATCGTCGTGCCGCCACGTTGCGCGCTTCCAGTACCAGCCGACGAGGGTTAGCCCCGCCGCGGCGATGCTGGGGAGGCCCGCCCCGTGGCCGAAGGCGAGCAACAGGGCGTTGAGCAGCGTCAGCCCGCTCATCCCGGCGAAGAGGAGATAGCCGGGCAGGGTGAAGCGGCTGTGCCACTGCGCCACCGGCTTCAGGGAGGCATAGATCATCGCGGTGCAATAGACGGTCACCACCGCGCCGAGGGCCGCCAGCCCGCCGGCCGCCGCCACCCAGCCGTCCGTGCGCTGGGTGAGGACCCAGCCGAGCCCGAACGCCGCGCCGGGCACGAAGGTGGCGATCGCGCAGACGCCTTCCCGCGACAGCCAGGACGAGCGCCATTGGGAAAAGGCGCGCCAGGCGCGTTCGGGCCGGCCGAGATGGCCGGTCGAGGACAGAAGCCCCGCCCCGATCAGCCCGAATGCCAGCCCCGGGGCGACGAGAGACGGTCCCAGCCCCATCGGGAGCACGCCGAGGATCGCCATCAGCCCGAGCAGAGCCAGCAGGCCGTAGCCTGCGCCGGTGCTGGTGGTGAAGAAGATGACGGAATAGGCGGGGTGCATGCGCCTACCTCGCCAGCAGGCGGTCGACCCAGCCGAGGAACCCGCCCTGCGGCGCCGCATCCTCGAGGGCCGCGGCGGCCACCTTTGGCGCGCGGTCCGAATGCGCGCGCGGGGGCAGGTAGCGGTTGGTCGGCGCGTAGCCGAGCTCGTCCATCAGCGCCACGCCGCCGCGCTCGCGCACGAGCGTCGACACCGCCGAATCGGGATCGCCCAGATCGCCGAAATGGCGCGCCCCGGTGGGGCAGGCCGCCACGCAGGCCGGCACCCGGTCTTCGGCGCGCAGATTGTCGTTGTAGATGCGGTCGACGCACAGCGTGCACTTCTTCATCACGCCGACATCGACATCGAATTCGCGCGCGCCATAGGGACAGGCCCAGCTGCACAGCTTGCAACCGATGCACTTGGCCTCGTCCACCAGAACGATGCCGTCGGAGCTGCGCTTGTAGGAGGCGCCGGTGGGGCACACGCTGACACAGGCCGGCTGCGCGCAGTGGAGGCACGAGCGCGGGAAATGGACCGTCCGCCCGCCGGCCTCCGTCACGTGCTCGAAGGTGTGGACGCGGTTGAACCACACGCCGTCGACGCCCCCGCCATACGGCTTCATGTCCGTGAGCGGCGCCATGTGGCCGCCCGCGTTCCACTCCTTGCAGGAGGTGACGCAGGCCTGGCAGCCGACGCAGGTATCGAGATCGATGACCAGCCCGAGGCTCGTCTCGGTGGTGGCGGGGATGCAGGTCATCGTGCGAACGCCTTCTTGAACTGGGCGCCGAAGCTGAGCCTTTCCGGCGCCGGAGGGATCGAGGGCGGCAGCGGCAGGGCATCGAAGCGCGGTTCCGTGACGCACTCCTGGGTTTCGCACCGGCGCAATCGCACCCGGAGATCGAACCATGCGGCCTGCCCGGTGATCGGGTCCGAGTTCGAGTAGCGCTTGCCGTTGCCGTCCGCCGGCAACAGGTCGCCGATCGCATGGTTGAGCAGGAAGCCGCGGTTGCTTTCGGCGGCGTCGTCCTTCAGCGCCCAGGCGCCGCGGCGCTTGCCGATGGCGTTCCAGGTCCAGACGGTGTTGCGCTCGACGCCGTCCACGAGGCGGACCTGCCCCTTCACGCTGCCATTGACGCTTTCGATCCACACCCACTCGTCGTCGGCGATACCAAGCTCGGCCGCGAGATCGTGATGGACGAACAGCCGGTTCTGGCTGGTGATCTGCCGCAGCCAGGCGTTCTGCGATCCCCAGGAGTGGTACATGTGCATGGGACGCTGGGTGATCGCCGCCAGCGGATAGGCGGCCGGATCGACCAGGGCCTGCTCGAACGGCGTGTACCAGATCGGCAGCGGGTCCATATGTGCTTCGATGCGCGCCCGCTCGGCCTCGGGCGGCTGCACCGCGCCGTGCCCGCGCGCGGCGAGCCGAAAGCGTTGCAGCGGCTCCGAATAGAGCTGGAACACCACTGGCTCGACCTTCGGAACGAACCCCATCTGCTGGGCGAACTCCAGATAGGATCGGTTCGCCATCTTGTAGAAGCGCTGGTCCTGATCGAGTTCGTGATGCCAGAAGCCGCCATTGGCGATGTAGCGGTCGAGTTGGGACGTGTTGGGCGCTCCCCGGCCGATCGCATCGCCGGCCTCGCCGCGCCAGCCGGCCAGCGGGCCGATGCCCGGCATGCGCTCGTGGTTGACGATGTAGTCGGCATAGTCGCGATACTTGGCGCTGCCATCGTCATTGACGAAGCCGGGCAGGCCGAGCCGCGCGCCGAGTTCGATCAGCACACTCTGGAAGGGGCGCACATCGCGATCGGGCGCGACGACCGGGTGGCGGATCGCATCGCCCGGCCCGTCCGCATGGCTGATCGGGCGGTCGAGCAGGCTGATGCAGTCGTGGCGCTCGAGATAGGTCGTGTCGGGAAGCACCAGATCGGCGAAGGCCACCGTCTCCGAATAATAGGCATCGGCGTAGATGAAGAAGGGGATGCGGTAATTGCCGTCCGCATCCGTGTCGGTCAGCATCTTCATGGTCTCGTCGGTGTTCATCGACGAGTTCCAGGCCATGTTGGCCATGTACATCATCAGCGTGTCGATCGGGTAGGGATCGCCCGCCCAGGCATTGCGGATGACGGTGTGCATCATGCCGTGGGAGGCGAGCGGCGCTTCCCACGAATAGGCCTTGTCGATGCGGATCGGCCGGCCCTCGGCATCGACCAGAAGGTCCTCGGGCGCATGCACGAAGCCGAGCGGCATGCCCGAAAGCGGCGTGTTCGGCTTGCCGCCGTCCTTTCCGGCCGGCTTGGGGCCGGGCGGGGGCGGCTTCGGGAAAGGCGGCTTGAAGCGCCAGCCGCCGGGCACGTCGACGGTGCCGAGCAGAACCTGAAGCAGATGGATCGCCCGGCAGGTCTGGAACCCGTTGGAATGGGCCGAGATGCCGCGCATGGCGTGCATCGCCACCGGACGGCCCCGCATCGTTGCGTGCCGGCGCCCGTTCATGTCGGTCCACGGCACGTCGAGCTCGATGCTCTCCTCGAAGGCGACATGGGCGAGTTCGGCGGCGACGCGCCGGATCGTCTCCGCTGGCACGCCGCAGCCTTCCGCCGCCGCCTCGGGGGCGTAGCTCGCATCGAGGTAACGCTCGGCGAGGAGCTGGAACACCGGGACGCAGTCGCGCCCATCGATGTCGAACGCCCCCGTCATCGCCGGGGCGAGTTCGGGATCGTCCAGCGGCACCGCCGTCTGGCGCACCCGATCCCAGGCGAGAACGCGGCCCTCCGCGTCGCGGGCGAACAACCCGTCCTCCGCCGCCCCCGGCGCGCGCATCACGAGCACGGCGGCATTGGTGTAGCGGGCGAGGTAGTCGACATCGACCCGCCCGGCCCGCAGCAGTTCATGAATGATGGCGAGGACGAAGATGCCATCGGTGCCCGGACGAATGGCGATCCACTCGTCGGCGATCGCGTTGTAGCCGGTGCGGCACGGGTTGATCGAAACGAACTTGCCGCCCCGCGCCTTCAGCTTGCCGAGCCCGATCTTGATCGGGTTGGAATCATGGTCCTCGGCGACGCCGAACAGCATGAAATATTTGGCGCGATCCCAGTCCGGCTCGCCGAACTCCCAGAACGCGCCGCCGACCGTGTAGAGGCCGGCGGTGGCCATGTTGACCGAGCAGAAGCCGCCATGGGCGGCGAAGTTCGGCGTACCGAATTTCGAGGCCCACCAGCCGGTCAGCGATTGCGACTGGTCGCGGCCGGTGAAGAAGGCGAGCTTCTTGGGGTCGGTGGCGCGGATGCGGCCGAGACGCTCGGTGACGATGGCAAGCGCTTCGTCCCACTCGATCTCGCGGAACCGACCGGACCCGCGCGGCCCCGAGCGCAGCAGCGGCTTGCGCAACCGTGCCGGGCTGTAGTGCTGCATGATGCCGGCGCTGCCCTTGCCGCACAGCACCCCGCGATTGACCGGGTGATCCTTGTTGCCGTTGATGTACCGGACCTCGCCGTCACGCAGATGCACCTCGATGCCGCAGCGGCAGGCGCACATGTAGCAGGTCGTCTTCGCGACGGCGTCGCCGATCCGCGGGGAGGTGTCGACGCCGTCCCCTTCCGCGGGAGGGTGGGGTGAGCGCAAGGACTGCTGGGACGGGGCCGAATTCGCCCCTCGGCGATGACTGGCATTCATGGGTGGAGTGTGCGGGGCAGGTTGAAAAGCGTCTAATGCTGGTGTCAGATCGAGACGATCGAATTTCCTGATCGGACGATAGGAGGGCCCGGCAGGCTCACCCCATGTGCCAGCCGCCGTTGAGGTGGATCGTCTGGCCGGTGATGAAGCGGGCCGACGGGCCGGCGAGATAGCGCACCAGGCTGGCGAGTTCGGCGGGCTCTCCCGGCCGGCCGAGTGGCACCGGCCGTTGGCGGAAATGCTCGGGCAGAGGGCCCTTGCGCGCGGTTTCCATCTGCGCCGGGGAGATGCAGTTCACGGTGATCCTCTCCGGCGCGAGTTCGGCGGCGAGCGCCCGCGTCAACCCTACGACCCCGGCCTTGGCGGCCGAGACATGGGCGCGCTGGCCCACCCCGACATGCGCAGCGACACCGCCGATGTGGATGATGCTGGCGGCATCGCTGCGCCTCAGCAGCGGTATCGCCGCCTGGTCGCACAGGAACGCGCTGTCGAGGATGCTGCCGAGGATGGCGCGCCATTCGGCATAGCTGATCCCGTCGAACGGGCCGTCCGCGCGTTCGGCCGCGTTGTGGACTAGAATATCGAGGCTCCCGAAGCGTTCCTCGATTTTGGCGTACAGGGCGCGCACCGCGTCGGGATCGGTGAGGTCGGCGAAATGAGCGAAGGCGCCTGCATCGCCGCCGAACGCCTGCTGGCACTGCGCCACCGTCTCGTTCGCAGCGTTTACCGAGGAGCGGGCATGCACAACCACCCTCGCGCCGGCCTGCGCCAGGGCCAACGCAATGGCCCGACCGATATTGCGGGCTGCTCCGGTCACCAGCGCGGTGCGGCCGGCGAGTTCCCTGTTCTCCGTCATATCGTCGCCTTTCGTCAGCTTGGCGTTTTGTCTGTGAGTGTTTCGATGAGAAAAGCCGCCAGCTCGGCCGGCCGCTCTTGCATGATCCAGTGGCCGCACCCCGGCAGGACAGCGGTGGTCGCGTGCGGCGCGGCCGCCACGACCGCGCGGCGCCGTGCGGCAAGGTGCTCGCCGACCGTGGGGTCGCGCGTGCCCCAGATCGCCGCCACCGGCGCCGCGATCGCCGGCAGGATCTCGAGGGCATGGCGGGTGCGGGAGAAGATGCGGCTGTTGAGGCCCGGGCGGCGCGCCGTGTTGCGCTGCTGGATCTCCACCGCCAGCTCGTCGACGCGGACGGGGTCGGCGATCATGAACGCCTGCAGATTATGGGTGGAGACCGCGCGTTTCTCCTCCGCCGTCATGTCCGGGTGCCGGCTGCGCAGGTCGACGGGATCGCGTTCCTCGCCGAGCCCGCCGCCGGCAATGAGGACAAGGCCGGCAAGGCGCGGCCCCAGCTCCTGCGCGAGATGCAAGGCGACCAAGCCGCCGAACGAGAAACCGGCCACGCTCAGGCCCGTAGTCTCAGGCAGCAACTCCTCGAGCCCGCCCGCGAGGCGTTTGGCGAGCAGATCGGGAGTGGCGTCGACAGGGATGGGGTCCGATTCGCTGAAGCCCGGCAGGTCGGGCACTAGGAGTTCGAAGTGCCTCTCGATTGCCCCGATGACCGGAAGCCAATGCAGCCAGCTGCCGAAGCCGCCATGCAGCAGGACCAACGGCGTACCCGAACCGAAGCGACGCCATGCCACGTGCGCGCCCGCGGAACCCGTGCGGACATGAACCGCCCGGCCATCGGCGGTCTCGATGAAGCGGATGGCTTCGTCCGGGGTCACGGGCGGATCGTGGCTTCGACGACGACCGCGCCCTTCGCGTCGCGGGCCCAGAGGTCGTAGCCCCTGCGGTCACCGCTGCCTTCCAGGTGGATGGCTCTTCCGGCGAAGGCTGGCCGCATCGCACGGAATGTGAACTGGCCGATGGCGAAATCGGGCCGTTCGGTGCGGAAGGCCTCGACCAGCAGCGTCGCCGTCAGCTGGCCGTGCACCACCAGTCCCGGATAACCTTCAACCTCGCGTGCATAGGGCGCGTCGTAATGGATGCGGTGGGCATTGAAGGTCGCCGCGGAATAGCGGAACAGCAGGCGGGAATCGGGCGTCACCGGGTGTGACCAGAGCGCCCCGGCTGGAGCCGGCTGCGGCGCGGGTGCCGGATCGCCGGGCGTGGGCGCATCGCGGTAGACCAGTGTCTGCGTCTCCGACAGCATGAGCGCGCCGTTCCGGACATAGGAATGCTCCACCGTCACGAACGCCAGCGCGCCGGTTCGGCCATGCTTCGACGACACCTTGGCGATCCGCGAGCGCTTCTCGATCACGTCGCCGACGCCGATCGGACGATGATAGGTGATCTCGCTTGCCGCCCACATCCGCCGTGGCAGCTCGATCGGCGGCAGGAAGCCACCGCGCTCGGGATGTCCGTCGTCACCGAGTTGCGTCTGCGGCGCGAGCGGCTGGAAATAGAGCCACTGGCCTGTGGGCGGCAGAGGCGTGCCGTCATGAACGGCACCGTCCTGATTCAAGGCTGCGCGCAGCCCCGCCAGCGGCCAGCCGTCGAGCCGTGCCGTGGACGTCTCCATCCGACCTATCCAGGCATCGAGGCCCGCCATCGACGCTCTCCCTAATCGTAGTTGTTATTGCAACAACTAATGCGGCACCGTAGGATGAAGGTCAATGCCCGACGCGGCATCACGGAGGAAGCGATGGCCAAGGTCAGCATCAAGACGGAAATCACGGGCAATGTCTGGAAGATCGAGAAGGCGGTCGGCGACAGGATCGGCGAGGAGGAGGTGATCCTCATCCTCGAGTCCATGAAGATGGAAATTCCCGTTTCGGCCCCAGAGGATGGGGTGATCGTCGAAATTCTCGTGGCCGAAGGCGACGTTGTGACCGAGGGCACGGTCGTCGCCCGCATCGAGGCCTGAGCGATGAAGAGAATTCTCGTTGCCAACCGGGGTGAGATCGCCTGCCGGGTTTTCCGCTCCGCCCGCGCACTGGGCCTGTCGAGCGTCGCGGTGTTTTCCGAAGCGGACGCGGCCAGCGCCCATGTCGAGGCTGCCGACCAGGCGATCGGCGTCGGCCCCGCCCCGGCGCGCGACAGTTATCTGCGGGCCGAGAAGGTGCTCGAGGCGGCGCGCATGTCCGGCGCCGACGCGATCCATCCGGGCTACGGCTTTCTGTCGGAAAACGCGGAATTCGCCCAGAGCGTCATTGATGCCGGGCTGACCTGGATCGGTCCGTCGCCCGAAACGATCCGCCAGATGGGCGACAAGCAGCGGGCCCGGCAGATCGCCGAGGCTGCAGGGGTACCGATCGTGCCCGGCAGCGCCCGGTTCGAGCCCGGTGCGCTCGATGGACTGGAGCAGGCGGCTGAATTCGTGGGCTATCCGCTGCTGGTCAAGGCGGCGGGGGGTGGCGGAGGCATCGGCATGCGGCGCGTCGATAAACCCGACAAACTGGTCGACACCGTCGTGGCGACGCAGTCCATGGCGCAGAAATCCTTCGGCAACGGCGCGATCTTCCTCGAGCGCTTCGTGCCGAAGGCTCGCCATGTGGAGATACAGGTGTTCGGCTTCGGCGACGGCCGCGCCATCCACCTGTTCGAGCGGGACTGCTCGTTGCAGCGCCGGTTCCAGAAGGTGATCGAGGAGGCCCGTGCCCCTGGCCTGCCCGCCGACGTGGCCGGGGCCATGGCGGAGGCGGCCATCCGCCTCAGCGAAGCGACGAGCTACAGCGGAGCCGGCACGGTCGAGTTCATCGTGGATGCGCAGAGCTTCGAGTTCTTCTTCCTCGAGATGAACACCCGCATCCAGGTCGAGCATCCGGTCACCGAAATGATCACCGGTCGTGATCTCGTCGCTATGCAGATCGAGCTCGCGCGTGGCTCGCTCGCCTTCATCCCGCAGGACGCGATCACCGCGCGGGGTCATGCCATCGAATGCCGGCTGTACGCCGAGGATCCGGCGAAGATGTTCATGCCTTCGCCCGGGCCGCTCGCTACTTTCCGTGCGCCGACAGGCATGGCGCATCTGCGTGTCGACAGCGGCTATCGCGAGGGCGACGTCGTCACGCCGTTCTATGACCCGATGGTGGCCAAGGTGGTGGCCTGGGGCGAGAGCCGCGAGGCGGCGCGGCAACGCGCGATCGAGGCGCTGAGAGCCTTTGCCATTGACGGTATTCGCTGCAACCGCCATTTCCTGTTGGCATGTCTCGGCGATGAGGATTTTGCCGGCGGCGACGTGCATACCGGCTTCATCGATGCCCATCGCACGCGGCTGCTGGCGGCCTGACGGCACCGGGCGGCAGCGTCATCGGAGACGACCTTGGCAGGCAAGCTGGCCATCGCGGCACATGAATCGGGCGATCTCCTCGCCGATCTGAAGCGGCTCGGCTTCACCGAGTACGAGGCGAAGATCTACATCCAGCTGCTGCGCATGCCGCCCTCGACCGCCTACGAGATCTCGAAGGGTGCCAGCGTTCCGCGTCCCAACACCTACCACTCGCTGGAAGCCCTTGCGCAGCGCGGTGCCGTGCTGCCGGTGAGCGAGAATCCGGTGCGCTACGTGGCGGCGCCGCCCAAGGATTTCCTGGCGGCGCTGTCCAGCCAGACCCGTGCCTTGTGTTCCGACCTTTCCGAGCGCCTGTCCGCGATCGCGCCCTCGCCGGACGACCAGTATGTCTGGATGCTCAGGGGCGAGGGCAGCGTCCATGCCAAGATCGACACGCTGATCGAGGAGAGCGCGGTCTCGATCTGGGTCAAGGCCAGCGACACGGTGCTGCGCCGCCATACCGAGGCGCTGCGCCGGGCCGCAGCGCGTGGGCTGGAGATCTTCATCGTCCTGTTCGGGCCGGATGCGGAGGAGTTCCGCTTCGGCCCCACCTGTCGCGTCTATATCCACGAAGGCAACGGTGTGCGCATGGGCACGACCGACAACCTCTTCACCCTGTCGATCGACCACGTCGAGGTCCTCACCGCCATGGTCGAAGGCGAGGTCATCGCCGCTTACACGCGCAACCCGCCGATCGTGAACCTCGCGGAATCGCTGGTGCGTCACGACTATTACATGGCCGAGATCTTCGCCCGGCTGGGCCCGCAGATCGACGAAGCGTTCGGGCCGTATCTGCGCGACCTGCGCCTCGCCTGCTTTTCCCCCGAACAGGCCGCCTCGTTCAAGCTGCGGACGGGCTTGAGCTGACCCCCGCCCGCCCTTCTGCCGGGCTAACCCCGGCGCAGCTGCCGCTCCAGATGGCCGATGCCGGCGAGGGCCTTCGCCGCCGGCGCGATCTCGTCGAATACCGGCACGCCGATGAGGCGCGCCTTGGCGCGATAATGGCGGCGGCGGTCGTCGAGAGCGGCCGACCCGTCGGTCCGCAGGGCGAGCGCGAAATGCGCCGCTCCCGGCCATTTGGCTTTCGTTTGTTCGACCACGGCAAACAGATTGTCGATCGGATCGACCGAACCACGCCCGACGAAGGCCGACAGGTTGAGATGCAGCAGCACCGCGTCTGGATGGGCGTGCCCGTAGACGATGTCGAGAATCTCGCCGGCCACGAAACCGTCTTTCTCCTGCAGCGTGCGCACCGGCGTGTCGATAGGATTGGCCACGCTGGTGCCGGGCGGCAGTTTCATCGCCTCGAGCAGGCGGCGGGCCTCGCCCTGATAGGGAGCCACTTCAAGGCCCACGGCGGCGAAGGCGTCGGTACCTAGCACGCTCGATCCGCCGCCATTGCCGAACAGCGTGACGTTGCGGGTCGGGTGGTCGGGATGCAGGTCGAAATGCTGGAGCGCCAGAAGCAGGTCGATGAACTCGTCGACCGTTGCGACGAGCACGGCAGGGGTCTGCTTCTGCAGCGAGTCCCACGCCTTCTCGTCACCTGCCAGGGCGCCGGTATGTGAGGCGGCGGCCAGTCGGCCGAGCGCCGAGCGCCCGCCCTTCAGGATGACCACGGGCTTGCTGGCCTTGGTGAGCTGTTCATAGAAAGCGCGGCCGCGCTTCACGTCCTCGAGATAGACGCCGATCGCGCGCGTCTGGGGGTCGGCGAGATAATAGGCGAGCAGTTCATGCGGCTCCACGTCGGCGCTGTTGCCGATGGTGACGGCGCCACTGAAGCGCAGGCCCCGCCACTCGCCGCGCTTGATGATGTCCGTCGTGAGCCCGCCCGACTGCGAGACGATGCCGATCGTGCCGATTTCCTTCGGCGCATCGGCCGGAAAGGTCAGGCCGCCGCGCGGCGAATAGGTGCCGAGGCAGTTCGGTCCCAGGACCCGCACCCCGCCGGTGCGCGCGCCCTCGACCAGCGCGTCCTGGAGGGCCTTGCCCTCCTCCACTTCCCCGAACCCGGAGGAGATGACCTGTGCGATCCGGCAGCGCCCGCCGGCGGCGGCGAGGATGTCCGGTATGCGCTCGCTGCCAATCGCGATGTAGGCGTAGTCGACCGGTTCCGGTGTCGCGGCGAAGCTCTGATAGGCCTTGAGGCCTTCGACCTCGTCGGCGGCCGGATGGATCGGGTAGATCGCGCCGCTATAGCCGAACGCCTTCATCCGGCGAATGAACGTGTTAGCGATGGCGACATCCTTCGTCGACGCCCCGAGCACGGCTACCGTCTTCGGCTCGAACAGGGGCTCGAAGGCGTCGAGCGGCGCGGCCTCCATCATCGCCTCACTCGTTCCGAGGTCGTCGGCGGCCCCGAGGATGACGCGGGCGTCCACCGCCACCGCGCCCGTCGCGCTCACGATCACCGGATTAATGTCCAGTTCGGCGATGTCCTGGGCGTGGCGCATCAGCAGCCCGCCCGCACCACCGATGCGCAGCATCACGTCGATGAGAGCCGCTTCGTCGACGCCGGCCTCCCCGCGCGCGCCCTGCAGCAGTGCGCGTCCGCTCAGTTCCGCGAGCATGCTTTCGGCGTCTCCCGCGTCGATCGGGCAGATGCGGAAGGCGACGTCGCGCAGCACCTCGACGAAGATGCCGCCGAGCCCGACCATGATCATCGGACCGAACTGGGGATCGCGATAGCCGCCGATCACCATCTCACGTCCGGCCGGGGCCATCTCCTCGACCAGCCAGCCGTCGATCCGGGCGGCGGCGATCCGCGGCTTTTCCGCCATCGCCCTTACCGCCGCCCGCACGGCGTCCGCGCCGGCGAGTCGCAGCGCGACGCCGCCGGCATCGGACTTGTGGAGAATGTCCGGCGAGACGACCTTCACCACGAAGGGCCCGTCGAGCTCGTCGGCGATCTGCGCCGCATGTTCCGCATCGGCCGCGACCCGCGAGCGCGGCACGCGGATTCCGAAATCGGCGAGCAGCACCTTGCCTGCCGCCTCGTCGAGGCTGGCGCGACCCGCGGCCCGGGCCTCGGCGATCAGCACCTCGCCATGCGCTCCGCGCCGCGCGTGGGTATCCTGAACGGTCATGATTACTCTCCCGTCAGTAGCTGGTCGGCCAGGTGCGCATGAGGTGCTGGCCGACGCCGCCCGAGCGCCGTCGGCGCTGGATGTCCAGCATGCGGATGACCCAGGCACGGGTCTCCTGCGGCTTCACCACTTCCTGCGCCGAGAAGATGCGCGCCATGTCCCAGATCTCGAGATCCTTCTGGATATGCGCCAACGCATCCTCGAAGCCCTCCTGTCCCGCGGAGAGGTTATGGACGATGCTGGTGGCGAAGACCGGGTCCATGAAGCTCACCTCGGCAGTCGGCCAGGCGATCATCGCGTCGTTGTGGGCGCCCCCGCCCATCGCGACATAGGCGCGCCCATACGCCTTGCGGCACAGCACCGTCACTGACGGCACCGTCGTCAGGCATGTGGCATTCATGAAGTTCATGATGTGCCCTGGCGCGCCACGTCGTTCCGCCTCGGTGCCGACGACGAAGCCGGGCGTGTCGACCAGGCGCACGATGGGCAGGTTGAAGCTGTCGCACAGGACGGTGAGATCGATGATCTTGCGGCAGGCTTCCGCCGAGAGCGCCCCGCCGCCGACCTGCGGGTTGTTGGCGACGACGCCGACCGCTTTGCCGTCGAGCCGGGCGAGGCCGACCACGGCCGACCTGCCGAAGCGGGCCTTGATCTCGAAGAAGCTGTCGCGATCGAAGATCACCTCAATGATCTTCTTCATGTTGTAGACCTGCGTGCGCTTCTCCGGCAGCACGTCGAGGATACGCTCCTGGTCGTCGCCCGAACCATCGGGGATCGCCGCACCGGGCGCCAACTCGCCATTGTGGCTGGGCATATAGGAGAGGAACCGGCGGATCGCGGACATCGCCTCCGCGTCGGTGTCGACGAAATAGTCGATCAGGCCGGTCTGCTCGGCATGCAGCCGCCAGCCGCCGAGCTCTTCCAGATCGACCTTCTCGCCGATCGCCATGGAGACGAGCCGCGGGCTCGACACCGACATGATCGAGCCCTTCTTCATCACCGCGAAGTCGGCGCAGCAACACAGCCAAGCGGAAGAGCCGAAGGAGGTGTCGAGCGCCGCCGCCACCCAGGGGGTCTCCCGCATACGCTTGAACTGGGTGGTGTCGTTGCCGAGCAGCGCGCCCATCCCCTTGGAGCCCATCGCGTCGGGAAGCCGCGCGCCGGTGGATTCGCCGATATGGAGGAAAGGCAACCCCCGCTCGGTGCAGGTGCGGCGGATATAGCCCATCTTCTTGGAGTTGGTGGCGCTCGTGGAGGCGCCCTTGGTGGTGAAGTCGTTCACCACTACGCCGACGTCGCGTCCCTCCACCCGGCCGAACCCGGTGATCTTGCCGTCGCGCGGGGTGGCATCGACATCCGCGTCGAAGACGCCGGAGGCGCCGAGCAGGCCGACCTCGAAGAAACTGCCGGGATCCACGAGAGCGTCGAGCCGCTCCTGCGCGTTGAGCTGGCCGCGCTCGGTGCGCTTGGCCAGCTTGTCCGGCCCGCCCATGCGCTGCGCCTGCGTACGGCGCTGGTCAAGTTTCTCAAGCATTGCGTCGTGAGGCATCGTGGAATCCTGCTTCGTGGCGAATGGCGCGCCGGACCGGGGGCGTCGGTGCGCGCGTCAGACGGCGACCTGGTGGGTGGCGATGGTGGCGCGCTCGACCGCCGCGCGGTCGAGCCGCGGTCGATAGCCGGCGGGCATGCGCACCTCGCCGTCCTCGAAGGGCAGCGGGTTCTCGAAGAGTCCGGTCTTGGCCTTCAGGAAACCGTTGAATTCGCCGGCATTGTCGACGGTGTCGAGGGCCACGCAGGCCTCCAGCCACCCCTGGATCTCACTGCCCAGCCCGTCCCCGAGGACCGGGCTCATCCCCCGAGCCCGAACGGCGTTCAGCCCCTTGGCCAAGCGCTCGAGGCTGCCGAACCGTTTCAGCTTCAACTTGCAGAAGCCGACGCCTTCGATCGCACCGGCACGCTCGATATCCTCGAGCGTGCAGATGGGCTCGTCGAGCATCAGCGGTACGGTCGAGGCGTGCGCGACGGCTGCGTTGGCCTCCCAGTCGTCGGAATCGCAGGGCTGCTCGAACAGATCGATGCTGGTGGGATCGAGCCGTGAGGCAAAGGCGACGCCGTCCTCGCGGCTGAAACCGCGATTGGCGTCGAGGCGCAGCGTCGCCCGCCCGTCGACCACCTCTTGTATGCGCGCCACGCGCCGAAGATCGGCCTCCACATCCTTGCCGACCTTCACCTTGAAGGTACGAAATCCCTCGGCGATCCAGCCGTCCACCTCCGGTCCGATCGCGTCGAGCTCCGTCGAGTTGATCGGGGTGAGGAGAGGCTGCCGGCGCGGCTCGGCGACGTCGAGGAATGCGCTGCCCTCGAGAACTTCGATGGCGGTGGCGAGCGCCGTCGCCGCAACTTTGCTCTGGGCGAAATCGGCGAGAATGATCGCCTTCGCCTCCTCCGGCGTCTTGCCGAGGATCGCATCCATCTTGGCGAGGCAGAACGTCCAGCCGCCGTCGCGCGTCTCGGAGCTCGATCCCGGCGAGATGTGTGCGTCGGCAAAGCCGGTTCGCCCGTCGCTATCCTCGACCTCGACAAGATAGGGCTCGAACTCGTCGAAGGTGCGATAGGACAGCCGGTAGGGCCGTATCAACGGCAGGCAGAGGCGGGTGAGACGGATCTGTCGCAGGCGGGACATGGGGCGTTTCCTCGATACGGCGCGTGCACGGCCGCGCCTTGCGGCGCGACGCCTGGCTGCCAAGGCGCTTGGGTCTGCCGATTAGTTGTTGCTATTGCTACTACGAACTTTTAAGCTCTGCAATGTGGATCGGTCGATCCCGCAGCGGATCCGGTCGAGGCCAAGAAGTTCGACGGAGGAATTCAGCGACGAGCCGGCCATACGGGCGACGACTGCGCGTTGTTACGGAAAGTGTCGCGCAATTTATACCTGTATTGTCGCCGCGCGCTGCGTCACGGAGAGTGATGCCGGCACATCGACACGCGAGAAACGCCAGACAGCGGGCGAGTGGCCGGAGATTTACTGGGGAAGGGTTCGCGCAAGACACGGACAAGGCCCGCCATAAGGGCTTCCGGAACTAGGGAGAACGACCATGCTGAAGCTGCTGCTTCGAACCGCCGCCGTTGCGGCTGCTCTTGCTATGATGCCGGCCGGCGCGCGCGCCGATTATCCGGACAAGCCCATCCGCTACCTGCTCCATGTCTCGCCCGGTGGCGCAACCGATGTGATGGCCCGCAAGCTTGCCATTGCCATGGAGAAAATCCTCGGCGTCCCGCTGGTCGTCGAGAACAAGCCCGGCGGACGCGGCGCCACACAGCTCGCCGAACTCGCCGCCGCCAAGCCCGACGGCTACACCATCGGTGCCGTGACCTCGACCCATATCGGTGCGTTCAACCAGACGCTGAAGCAGTACAATGTCGACAGCTTCGACTGGATAGCCCGGCTGGTGAACGAGCCCTATCTGATCGTCGTCAACAAGGAGAGCCAGATCAAGTCCATGAAGGATCTGGTCGATGCCGCCAATGCCAAGCCCGGCAGCGTCGTCATGGCCGGCTTCGTACGCGGATCGGGCGGTCATTTCGCCTGGGAAATCATGGCGAAGTCCGCCGGGCTCGACAGCAAGAAGGTGCGATGGGTGCCTTTCGACAGCGTCGGCGATGCCGTCACCGCCGCCCTCGGCGGCCATGCCGAAGCTGCCATTGCCTATGTCGATCTCGTCAAAACCCATGTCGAATCCGGCGGCCTGCGCGTCATCGGCGTCATGTCCGACAAGCGTGTACCGCAGTTCCCGGACGTCCCGACCCTGAAGGAGCAGGGCTACGCCGCCGATACCTCCTGGCAGCAGATGCGCGGCATCATCGGGCCGAAGGGGATTCCGGAGCCGGTCAAGGCCAAGCTCGCGGAGGCGGTGAAGCAGGCGCTCGAGACACCCGAACTCAAGGCGTACATGAACGAATCGGCGCTCGTTCCCTCCTTCCAGGGGCCCTCCGACTTCACCGCGACAGCAAAGCGGGAAAACGACGTCACCAAGGAATGGATGACGACCCTCGAGTTGACCCGCTGACCGCCCCGCGATCCGCTCCTTCCGGCCATCCACCGAGAGAGCCCGACTGTGACCATGGTAACCCGACACAACGAGCAGATCGTGGCGGCTCCCGCGGGGCGCGACGAACTCACCTTTCGGCTGGAACTGGGCGACACCCTGGCGGGGGCCGCCCTGTTGGCGATGGCCGGCACTTTCTGGCTGCTTGGTGCGGATATCGATGATGGTGGCGGCTCGGGTGTCGGTGCGGCCACTTTTCCGCGCGGCATTGCGCTGCTGCTCGGCATCGGCGCTCTGGTGCTGACGGCGAACGGCATCCGCCATCTGATCGGAACTCCGACCGGGCATCTGGTGAGCACGGGTCGGCCGCTGCGGGTCGTGGCGGGCATGGCGCTGATGCTCGCCTTCGCGCCCGCCATGCGGGCCTTCGGCTACTACCCGACCATGGCGCTGTTCCTCGCCGCCATGCTCTGGGTCGCCGACTGCCGCCGGCCGCTGCCTGTCCTCGCCTATGTCGCGGGCTTCCTGCTGTTCAGCAAGCTGGTCTTCGAGATGCTCCTCTCGATCCCGCTGCCCTGAGGTGCGCCATGATTGACGGTTTTCTCGCCGGGCTTTCGGCCTTCTCCTCCTGGCAGGTCATCGCCGGCCTCTTGGGCGGCGTCGTCATCGGCTACATCGTCGGCGCGCTTCCCGGGCTTTCCGCCGGCGTCGGCATGGCGCTGCTCATCCCCTTCACCTTCGGGCTCGATCCGGTCGTGTCGGTAGTGATGCTCGTCACGCTCTATATGGCTTCCGAATATTCCGGCGCCATTCCGGCGATCCTGATGAACACGCCGGGCGAGCCCTCGTCCGCCATTACCGCGCTCGACGGCTATCCGATGCGCGAGCGTGGTGAGGCTGGGCAGGCTCTCACCCTCTCCATCCTCGGTTCCGCGGTCGGTTCGGTGATCAGCACGATCCTGCTGATTTTCACCGTGATGTGGATGACCAAGATCGCGCTGGCCTTCGGGCCGGCCGAGTATTTCGCGCTTGCCGTCCTCGGCCTCAGCCTGATCTCGACGCTGGCGGGCCACTCCGTGCTGCGCGGCTTCATCGCCCTGCTGTTCGGGCTTCTGCTGACCACGGTCGGCACGGATCCGGTGGACGGCGTGATGCGCTACGTCTTCACCGACGGCCTCCTCGGCGGCTTCCCCTTCATTGCCGCCTTGATCGGATTGTTCGCCCTGTCCGAGGTGCTCCGCATGCTGGAATCGCCGGGCGACCGCACGACGCCGCTGAAGGACCTGCCGGGCCTCTCGGCGCAGTTCAGCCTGCTGAAGCCGCATACCGGAAACATGCTGCGCTCGACCCTGATCGGCTACATCCTCGGCGTGATTCCGGGCGCGGGCGCCACCATCGCCGCGATCACCGCTTATTCTGTCCAGAAGCGCTTCTCGAAGTCGCCGGAGACCTTCGGCAAGGGCAATCCAGAAGGCGTCGTTGCCGCCGAGACCGCCAACAACGCCTGCATGCCGGGCGCGCTGGCGCCCATGCTGGCGCTCGGTATTCCCGGCAAGGCGAGTACGGCGGTGCTGGTTGGCGCGCTCGCCATCCAGGGTGTGCGGCCGGGACCGCTGATCTTTACCCAGCATCCCGAGATCCCCTATTCGATCTACATCGCCCTGCTCGTCGGCATGCCCTTCATGGTGGTGCTCGGGCTGTTCGGCTCGCGGCTCTGGGTGCGTCTCACGACAATCCCGGCATCGGTTGTGACCGCCATCGTCGCGGCGACCTGCCTGCTCGGCACCTATTCGGAATCGAACGAGATCTTCGCCATCGGTGTGGCGGTCGCCTTCGGGATCGTCGGCTACCTGCTGTCCAAGGTGGAAATCGAGCCGGCACCGATCGTCCTCGCGCTGGTACTTGGATATATGATGGAATCGAATTTCCGCCGCAGCCTCGTGATGTCGGGCGACGACATGACGATCTTCCTGCGCAATCCGATCGCCGCCATCTGCCTCGTGCTGGCCGTGGTGATCTTCGCGGCGCCGCTGATCCAGAATGTGCTCGCCTGGCGCCGACGGCAGGGTGCCGCGGACGTCGCCCCGCGCGCGGAGGGCTCGCTCTGACGGTGTATCCACGCAATCGCGTGCCACGCCGATCTGAGGTGCAATCGGCCCTTGGCGAGCATGGCCAGGTAAAGAGCTCGACCGGCAGCGTCGTTCAGCCCGGCGGGCGAGTAGGACCGATCGGAAAGTCGTTACACGACAGCGCGGAGCAGAGGACGACGCCCGCCGCGCAGATCGGCCCGAGCGGGCGCATCGATGCCGCGATCGCCACGGTATCGAGCTGGCATTGGCCTCGACGTTCTCGGCCGCGATCCTCCGGAATATGCGCGCCCGAGCAGGTCGCATGCCGGGCTCCCGAACCGGGAGCCTTGGAGAGGCGCCGGGGCGACCTGACCGATCCGGTGGGCGACCATCGGACCTTCCTCTGTCGACCGCATCCGCGGGGGCGGGGCGCCTGTTCTTCCGTACCGTCGCCCGGCACCGGACAGCCTGAACCCCGCTCGCCTACTCGACGAACACCTCGTCGCGCTTGCGCCGGATCATCGGCAGCGCGCTGACGATCAGGATGAGCGCGGCGAGGGTGAGCAGGGTCGCGCTGATCGGGTGCGCGACGAAGATCGAAGGATCGCCGTGGCTGATGATCATGGCGCGCCGGAAATTCTCTTCCAGCATCGGCCCCAGGATGAAGCTGAGCAGGAGTGGGGTCGGATCGCAGTCGAGGCGCGAGAGCAGGTAGCCGAAGGCTCCCGCGAGCGCGAGGATGACGACGTCGACCGGGCTGTTGTTCACGGCATAGGCGCCGATGCAGCAGAACAGGATGATCGCCGGAACGAGGTGGCGATAGGGGATGCGCAGCACCGCCACCCAGATGCCGATCAGCGGTAGGTTGATGAGAACCAGCAGCGCGTTGCCGATCCACATGCTGGCGATGAGCCCCCAGAACAGCTCCGGCCGCTGGGTCATCACCTGCGGACCGGGCGAGATGCCGTGGATGGTCATTGCCCCGATCATCAGCGCCGTTACCGAACCCGACGGCAGGCCGAGCGTCAGCATGGGAATGAAGCTGGTCTGCGCCGCCGCATTGTTCGCGCTCTCAGGGGCCGCGACGCCCTCGATCGCGCCCTTGCCGAAGCGTTCGGGCGTCTTCGAGATCTTCTTTTCCAGCATATAGGAGACGAAGGCGGCGAGCAGTGTACCGGCGCCGGGCAGGATGCCGATGAGGGTGCCTACACCCGTCCCGCGCAGGATGGGCATGAACGAGGCCTTGAGGTCCGCCCATTTTGGCCACAGACCATCGATCTTGCGCATGAGCACGTCGCGATGCATCGGCGCTTCCAGCGTGCGCAGGATCTCGGCGACGCCGAACAACCCCATGGCGAGCGGGATGAAGTCGATTCCGTCGCGCAGCTCGGGAATGCCGAAGGTGAAGCGGGCCCGTCCGGTGTTCACGTCGGTTCCCACCATGCCGAGCGCGAAGCCGATCAGCACCATCAGCAGCGCGTTGATGACCGAGCCGCGCCCCATGACCACCACGGCGACGATGGCGAGCACCATCAGCGCGACATTCTCCACCGGCCCGAACATGAGGCCGAGCTCGGTTAGCGAACTCGCCGATGCCGCGATGAACATGGTGGAGACGGTGCCGGCGAACAGCGAGCCGATCGCCGCGATCGCCAGTGCGACGCCCGCCCGCCCCTGCCGCGCCATCTGGTGGCCGTCCAGTGCCGTGATGACGCCGGAGCTCTCACCCGGCATGTTGACGAGGATCGCCGTGGTCGACCCGCCATATTGCGCGCCGTAGTAGATGCCCGCGAGCATGATCAGCGAGCCGACCGGCGACAGGTCGAAGGTCACCGGCAGCAGGATGGCGATGGTCGTCGCCGGGCCGATGCCGGGCAGCACGCCGACCAGCGTGCCCAGAACGACACCGATGAAACAATAGAGGATGTTGTCCCAGGTGGCGGCGACGCCGAACCCGAAACCGAGATTGGACAGAAGTTCCATCAGAAAAAGGACGGCAGGATCGGCAGGGGCAGCTCGAGCCCGACGACGAAGACGAGGCTGGAGAAGCCGGCCAGCCCCCCGGCCAGCACCAGCCGTTCGCGCAGGCTGTCGGCCGCCTGCGCCAGCGAGGTAATGACGACGGCCACCATGGCGCTGGCCAGCAGCCCGTAGGGCTGGATGAGGAGCGCGAAGGCGACCGGCCCCGCTGCGATGGTGACCACGCTCTTCCAGTTGATCGCCAGGGCCGCGGGCTCGTCACCGCGGCCGAAGCGTACCTTCACCAGCGCCCGCGCCGCGATGATCAGCGCGACCGCCAGCAGCGCGACCCCGACGAGGCGGGGGACATAGCCGGGGCCCATGCGCAGCGCCGTGCCGAGCGGCAGCGCCCAGCCGGCATAGAGCATCACGAGTGCGAAGGAAGCGGCGAGCGACGCCGTGAGCAGATCGCGGCGGACCGAGGGAGACATGAGACATCCGAATTTTTATAACCGATATACCATATAAAAATACTAGACATTCGATTTGTCAAATCTACTATCGCGGCGATTTCAATCAGGATCGCCGACAATGAAGCGCCGCTTTCAAGCTCTCGCCGCCGCTGCCCTGGCCGCCCTTGCCTCCGGCTCCGCCGCCTTCGCGCAGGACGCGGCCAAATACCCCGCCAAGGCGCCGACGATCATCGTGACGGCCTCGGCGGGCGCCAGCTCCGACACGCTGACCCGCACGGTCGCCCGCAAGCTGGGCGCGATCTGGGGCGTCGAGCCGATCGTGGAGAACATCGGCGGCGCGGGCGGCTCGCTCGGCTTCGAGAAGGCGGCCCGCGCGCCGGCGGACGGGCTGACCATCGTCGTCGGCGGCGACAAGGTTCCGCTCAGCGCTCTCTTCTTCGGGGCGGAACTCGGTTACGATCCGATCAAGGATTTCGCCGCCGTCACCCAGGCCGTGGCCAACCCGCAGATCCTCGTCGTGCGTCCCGAACTCAACGTAAAGACGCTCAACGACTATCTGAAGCTCGCCCGGGCGAAGGACGGCAAGCTGGTCGTGGGAACGCCCGGCACGGGCGGCGTCGGCCATCTGGCGCATGAGGTTCTCGCCCAGGCAACCGGCACCAAATACACCTACGTGCCCTATAAGGGCGGCGCCCCGGCGACCACGGACCTCCTCGGCGGGCATGTCGACGCGGTGATCATCACCCTCGCCGCGGTGACCGAGCATGTGCGCGCCGGCCGGCTGGTCGGGGTCGGCGTCACCACGGCCGAGCGCTCCTCCGCGCTGCCGGACGTGGCGACGTTCCAGGAGCAGGGCGTCAAGGACTATGCCCTCGCCAGCTGGCAGGGCTTCTTCGTCAATTCCAAGACGCCCCGCGCACTCGTCGAGAAGATCAGCGCCGATGTCCGCACCGCGCTGCAGGACAAGGAGGTCAAGAGCTTCCTCGAAGGGCAGGGCTATGTCGTGGTCGCCGGCACGCCGGAGGAAGGCGACAGGCTGGTGCGCGACGATTTCAGGAAATACGGCGAGGTGGTGAAGGCCTCGAACATCAAGGTCGAGTGACGCGCCTGCGCGCGCCGGCCGCCCGTGCCCCCAACCCGTCCCGCCGACTTGTCAGGAATCGACATGAACACGCATGTCCAGCCGCCGGCCCGCACGATCCGGGCGCAGGCCGTCGCCGCGCTGCTCGACGGCGGCGGTGAAATCGCCTTCATCGATGTTCGCGAGGAAGGTCAGTACGGCCTTCTCCACCCGCTTCTCGCCGTCAATATCCCCTATAGCCGGCTCGAACGCGACATCACCCGGCTCGTGCCGCGCCTTCATGTCCCGGTCGTTCTGGTCGACGACGGCGACGGCGTGGCCGCCCGCGCGCAGCAGCAGCTCACGGCGATCGGCTACACCGACGTCCGCGTGCTCGAAGGCGGCATTGCGGCCTGGAGCGAGACGCAGCGACCGCTGTTCGAAGGCGAGAACGTGCCGAGCAAGGCCTTTGCCGAGGTGGTGGAACACGTGTTCGGCACCCCGCATATCGGCGCCCCCGAGCTGAAGGAGCGGCTCGACCGCGGCGACCGCATCGTGGTGATCGACAATCGCACCGCGGAGGAATTCGAGCGCTTCCACGTGCCCGGCGCGATCAATGCCCCCGGCGTCGACCTGGTGCATCGGATTGCCGATCTCGTTCCCTCCGACGATACGTTCGTCGTGGTGTCCTGTGCCGGTCGCACCCGGGGCATCATGGGGGCGCAGAGCCTGATAGCCGCGGGGGTCCCCAATCGGATCGCCGCGCTGGAAGGCGGCACGCAGGGCTGGCGTCTTGCCGGACTGGAGCTCGAACGGGGAAGCCGCGCGAGCGAGCCGCCGAGCGCGTCGGCCCGGCAGGCGGGCGCCCTGCGCGCGGCGGCGCTGATCGCGCAGCACGACCTGCCGGTGATCGGCGCGCATGAACTTGCCGCCTGGCGCGCCGACGAGTCTCGAACGACCTATCTCTTCGATGTCCGCTCGCCGATCGAATATGCCGAGGCTCATGTCGATGGCGCCCGGTCGGCGCCCGGCGGGCAGTTGCTCCAGAAGCTGGACACCGAGGTTGCCGTCCGCGGCGCGCATCTCGTGCTCGCGGATGATGACGGCGTACGCGCCGCCGTCACCGCCTATTGGCTGAAGCAGCTCGGCTGGGAGGTCGCCATCCTCGACCCGGCGACCCCGCGAACCGCGCGGCGGGCGCCGCCCGCGCCGCCGCCCCTTCCGGCCGTGCCCGTCATCGATGCCGCGCAAGCCGCCGCATGGATCGGCTCGGCGCGCCTCATCGCCGTCACGTCGAGCGCGACCTATAGCGCCGGGCACCCCGCCGGCTCCGTCTGGTCGATACGGCCCCGGCTGGCGGCAACGATCAGCCGGCTCGGAACCCCGTCGCGCCTTCTCGTCATCGGCGAGGATGACGGCGTTGCTGCGCTGGCGGCGGCGGATCTCGCCGCGATTACCCCGGCGGAGATCGCGGTGCTCGGCGGCGGGCTGGACGCCTGGAAGGCGGCCGGACTGCCGCTCGAAGCCTCCCCGGACTCCCCCACCGACGCGGCGCGTATCGACTTCCTGTTCTGGAATCACGAGCGCCACACCGGCAACGGGGCGCATTCGCGCGCCTATCTGGAATGGGAGCAGCAACTCCCGGCGCAGATCGAGGCGGATGGCGGCGCGGGGTATCGCCTCACGGCAACTCGCTGAACCCGGCCCCGAGGCGGGCCCGCCCGATCGCCGTCGCGCGCGGCACCCGCTTGATTCCTCCCTGCACGGCCCGGGCCGGCCGCGCGTCCCGCCGTCACGGCACTCCTACGCGCCCACTTACAGCGAGAAGAATAACGATGACCTCTCCCGACACCCGCCCGCTCGCGGGCCGCGTCGCCCTCGTCACGGGTTCCGCGCGGCGCATCGGTCGCGAATCAGCCCTCCTCCTGGCGCAGGAAGGGGCGCATGTGGTCGTCCACGCCAGATCCTCGCGCGACGAGATCGAGGCGGTAGCCTCGGATATCCGCGCGGCAGGCGGGCAGGCGACCGCGCTGTTGGCGGACATCACGGACGAAGCCGAGGCGCAGCGGCTCGTGGATACCATCCTCGACACGCACGGACGCCTCGACATCCTCGTGAACAATGCGGCCGTGCGCGGCGAGACGCCGTTCGAGGCTCTCAGCCTCGAGGCGTACCGCGCCGTCCACTCGGTGATCGTGGAAGGCGCGCTTCTGGTAACGCGCGCGGCCATACCCGCGATGGTGAGGGAGCGTTTCGGCCGCATCATCTCGATCGGAGGCGTGAGCGCCCATTCCGGGGTTTTCCACCGCGTCCATGTCGCCACGGCCAAGGCGGCGCTCATCGGTTTCACCAAGGCGCTGGCGATCGAATTCGGCGAGCGCGGCATCACGGCGAACCTGGTCGTGCCGGGCAGCATCGGCGGCACGCGCTCGACGACCTCCGGCAAGGGCGGCGCCTTTCCCGGCGGTGGCTATCTGCCGGTCGGGCATGAAGGCACTCCCCGCAACGTCGCGGAGATTGTGCGCACCCTCGCCTTGCCGACCGGCGACTTCATCTCCGGGCAGGCGATCCATGTGAACGGCGGCATGTACCTGCCCTGACCGATCAGCCCCGCGCCTTCGACCGAAACCCGGTGGCAGCCATCAAGGCGGGAATAGGCACTCTCGATCGGCAAGGGCAAGACCTCGTTCGCGCCGCCACAGCGGAGCGATATCGCGACGGGTGGTTTGGGAGGCGCTGCTCCTCGCGTTGGCGACGCCGGACACCCCCGATGCGGCACCCGCCTCGGGCGTTGGGGCGCACATGGCGCGATTCCGATCCGCGCCGTATCGGCCCGCTGTGCTGCCGCGCCGGAAGCCCGCCCGACCCCCGCGGATGCGACATGGTCCGGGGGGGCGCAGCCGAGTGAGGGCATCCACGTCGATGACGGCCGCCTCGAGGCTGACGAGGAACCCGCACGCTGGGCACCGGTGTTCCTGAACAGGCGTTGTGCGAGGGCGCTACCGCGCTATCGTGCGTCCCGCGATGGACCTGATCCGAATTCTCCTCGTCGACGATCACCCGGTGGTGCGGGAGGGCTACCGGCGGCTGCTCGGGCGCCAGCCCGGCCTGTCGGTGGTGGCCGAAGCCGGCGACGGCGAAGCCGCGCTGGCGGCATTCCTCGCGCACCGGCCCGACATCGTACTGATGGACCTCTCCATGCCTGGCGGCGGCGGCTTCGCGGCGGTGGAGGCGATCCTCGCCGCCGATGCCGGCGCCCGCATCATTGTCGTGTCGATGCACCAGGGCGCGGTCTTCGCGCAGAAATCGATGGCCGCCGGCGCGCGCGGCTTCGTCTCCAAGGCGAGCCCGCCGGACGAGCTGGTGCGCGCTATCGCGACCGTGATGGGCGGGCGGCGGGCGCTGTCGACCGACGTGGCGCAGGACTTCGCCCGCACCGTGGTCGAGGCCGACCCGGCCGCCATCCTCACCCCGCGCGAGCGGGACATACTGCTGCGGTTGATGCGCGGCATGAACGGACGGGCCATCGCCCGCGACCTCAACCTCTCCTCCAAGACGGTGCAGAACAACCTGTCGGCGATCAGGGCCAAGCTCGGCGCGTCCGGCGATGCCGACCTCGTGCTGAAGGCGCAGCGCGCCGGCCTCGTGCCCGCGCTATGATGCGCGAGCTCCTGCCGCAGCTGGTCCTGCGGGTGCTGGCCGCCGGGCTCGTCACCCTCGTCCTCGCCGCTGGCTGGGTGCTGTGGGACACGGCGAGCTCGGCGCAGCGCGATGCCCGCACCACCGCCACCCGCGTCTCCGACGCCATCGCCGCCCGGCCGAGCTTCGAGGGGCTGGCTTTTGGGGGCGTGGCGCCGACCCCGGTGTTCCGCGACTGGCAGGAATTCCCCGCCTGGAGCCTGATTGCGCCGGGCATCTGCGTCGAGCTCGGCCCGCGCGACCAGCCGGTGCAGCGCCGCTGCGGCCCCTATCTGGCGGCGCCCGCGCCGCCGGACTGGTTCGTCTGGCTAGCGCGGCGCCTCGGCCTCGTCCCCGCGCCGGTCAGCGTGCCGGTGCGCACGCGCTACGTCTCGGACGCCCATGTGACCGCCATCGCCGATCCCGGCGTCATCATCACCCGCGCCTGGGCCCGCACCGGCGACCTCATGCGCGTGGCGGTGGGGATGGCGGTCGGCGGCGCGCTGCTGACCGGCCTCCTGCTGATGCGCCTGCTGGCGCCGTTCCGGCTGCTGCTGCGCGGCATCGAGCGGCTGCAGCAGGGCGATTTCGCGGGACGCCTGCCGGCGCTGCGGGTCGCCGAGTTCGACCGGCTGAGCACGGCGGTGAACGAGACGGCGTCGGCGCTGAAGGAAGCGCAGGCCCAGCGCACCGAGCTGACGCGGCGGCTGTTCGCCGTGCAGGAAAGCGAGCGCCGGGCACTGGCGCGCGAGCTGCACGACGAGTTCGGCCAGTGCCTCACCGCCACCCGCGCCATGGCGGCGGCGATCGCGCAGTCGGGCGAGAGCACCGCGCCGGACGGGGCGCGCATCGCCGAGATCAGCGGCCAGATGATGGACAGCCTCAGGGCGGAGCTCGCCCGGCTGCGCCCGCCGGACCTCGACGACCTAGGCCTGCGCCCGGCGCTGGAGCGCCTCGTCGCCAACTGGCGCGCGCGCGTGCCGGCGGTGCGCTTCGGGCTGGAGTTCGCCGGCGCCGTCGACGCGGTGCCGGACGAACTGGCGCTCAGCCTCTACCGCATCGCGCAGGAATGCCTCACCAACGCCATCCGCCACGGCGCGCCGGCCAGCGTCGTGCTGCGGCTCGAGATCGGCGAGGCGATCACGCTCACCGCCACCGACGACGGCTCGCCCCGCCATGACGGGGAGATCGGCGACGGCTTCGGCCTGCTCGGCATCCGCGAGAGGGTCGACGCGCTCGGCGGCAGCTTCACGCTCGCGCAGGTCGAGGGCGGCATGCGCGCCGTCGCCCGCCTGCCGCTCTGACCCGGGAGAAATTCCCGGGTCGGCCGGGAAGCCGTCTCTGGCGGCCATTGCCGGCCGCGCCCACTCTCGCCGCGCTCGAATCCGGGAGGGGCGGCGTGAACGACATGAGCCATCCGATCGCGCAGCTCGGCACCGCGGTGGCGGCCGGGCTGATCGGCCACGAGGACCTCGTCGAGCGGCTGCTGATCGCGCTGCTGGCCGGCGGCCACGTGCTGATCGAGGGCCCGCCGGGCATCGCCAAGACCCGCGCGGTCAAGCGGCTCGCGGCGCACCTGCCCGGCAGCCATGCGCGGATCCAGTGCACGCCGGACCTGCTGCCCTCCGACCTCACCGGGACGCAGGTGTTCCGCCCCGAGAGCGGCGGCTTCGATTTCGTGCCCGGCCCGCTGTTCCACGCGCTGGTGCTGGTGGACGAGATCAACCGCGCCCCGCCCAAGGTGCAGTCGGCCCTGCTCGAGGCCATGGCCGAGGGGCAGGTGACCAGTGCGGGTGTCAGCCGGCCGCTGCCCGATCCCTTCATGGTGGTGGCGACGCAGAACCCGATCGAGCACGAGGGCACCTTCCCGCTGCCCGAGGCGCAGATGGATCGCTTCCTGCTCCATCTTTCGCTGACCCTGCCGGGCGCGGAGCAGGAGCGCGCCATCCTCGACCTCGTCGCCGCCGAGCGCATGGCGGCGCCCGACATCCTCGCCCGCCCGCTGCCGGCCGACGCGCTGGCGCTGGCGAAGGCCGAGGTGGCGCGGGTCCACCTCGCGCCGGCGCTGAAGGACTTCATCGTCCGCCTGGTCATGGCCTCCCGGCCGGGCGGCGCGGTGGCGGCCTGGGTGGAGCATCCCGTCTCGCCGCGCGGCACGCTGGCGTTGGCGGTCGCGGCGCAGGCTCGGGCGTGGCTGCGGGCGCGCGACTATGTGCTGCCGGAGGACGTGATCGCCCTCGCGCCCGATGCGCTGGCCCATCGCCTCGTGCCGAACTGGACGGCGATCGGCGAGGGCCGCAGCGGGCGCAGCCTCGTCGCCGACATCCTGCGCCTGGTCGAGCCATGGTGAGCGCCGCGCTCGACGCGCCGGGCATCCGGCTCGGCGTTAGTGAATTGCTGGCGCTGCGCGAGGGCCTGCCGCGGCTCGGCCGGGCGCGGCCCGCCACGCGCCGGCCCGGCGCCGTGCCGGCGCGACCGCCGGGTGCGGGGATGGACCTGCGCGAAATCCGCGCCTTCGCCGAGGGCGACGACGCGCGCCGCATCGACCCGGCCGCCACCGCCCGCACCGGCGCCCCGCACATCCGCCTGTTCCACGAGGATCGCGACGACACGCTGCTGCTGCTCGCCGATTTCCGCCCGGCCATGCTGTGGGGAACGGGCGCGGCGCTGCGCTCGGTCCGCGCCGCGCGGCTGCTCGCGCACCGGGGCTGGGAGGCGAGCGCGCGCGGCGCCTCGGTGGCGGCGATCAGTGTCGGCGCCGGGGGCGTGGCGAGCGTGCCGCCGGGCGGCGGGGCGGCGCAGATGGTCCGCATCAGCCACATGCTCGCCGACGGCCACGACCGGGCGCTCGCCGCCGGTGGCGAAGCCCCCTCGCTGGTCGAGGCGCTGATCCGCGCGCAGCGTCTCGCCCCGCCGGGCGGCGCCGTCGTGATCGCCACCGGGCCGGAGGGCCTTGCCGGGGAGGACGAGCCGGCGCTGGCCCGGCTGGCGCGCCGGCGCCGGCTGACGGTGCTGCTGCCGCTCGATCCGGTCGAGACCGCGCCACCCGCCGCGCCGCTGCCGGTCCGCGACGGCGCGCGCGCCCGCCTCGCGCGGCTGCGCCCGTTCGATCGGGCGGCGCTGGCGCAGCGGCTGCGGGCGATGAACGTGGCTCTCGAGGTGGTCGCCGATGACGCCGGCTGAGCTCGTCGCCGCCCTGCCGGAGGGGCGCCTGCCGCCGGCGCTGATGCAGGTGGACGCCGCCGACCTGCTGCTGCTGTTCGGCGTCGGCTTCGTGCTGGCGGCGCTGCTCGCGTGGCTGGCGATCCCGTTCCTCGCGCGCCGGCCGTCGCGGCGGGCGCTCATCCGCGCCACGCGCGATCTGCCGCCGCAGGAGCGGGCGCTGGCGATCGGCCGGCTGCTGGGGCATCTGCCGCCGGAGCTTCGGGCCATGGCCTATGGCGGTACCGCGCCGCTGCCGCCGGAGGCGATCGAGCGGATCGCGCTGAAGGCGGGACGGCGGAGGGCGCGCCGGTGACCGCGGGCCTCGCCTTTCCTCTCGCGCTGCTGCTGCTCCCGCTGCCGCTGCTGATCCGCCGCCTGCGCGCGGGGCGGGCGGCGGTGACGGGCGCGCTGCGCGTGGGGCCGGGCGCCTTCGCCGCGGCGGTCCCGGCCGGCGGCGGCGGCGACTGCGCCGGCATGGTGCTGCTTTCCGCCGCCTGGATCGCGCTGGTGGTGGCGCTCGCCGGGCCGCAGGTGGCGGCGACGCGCGATCTCGTCACCGCCTCGGGGCGCGAGATCCTGCTGGCGCTCGACCTTTCCGGCAGCATGCTGAAGGAGGATTTCGTCCTCGACGGCCGGCCGCTCTCCCGGCTCGACGCGGTCAAGCGCGTCGCCGCCGGTTTCGTCGCGGCGCGGCGGGGCGACCGGATCGGCCTGGTGATCTTCGGTGACCGCGCCTATGTCGCCCAGCCCCCGACCTTCGACGTCGCCGCGGTGGCCCGCGCCATCGACATCGCGCAGGTCGGCATATCCGGCCGGTCCACCGCCATTGCCGACGGGCTCGGGCTGGCGACGCGGCGGCTGGCGGGCAGCGACGCCACCAGCAAGGTCGTCGTCCTGCTGTCGGACGGCGTCGATACATCCGGCAAGGTGCAGGCGACGGACGTGGCGCGGCTCGCCGCCGGCCATGGCGTGCGGATCCACACCATCGCGCTCGGCCCGGACGACCGCGCCGACCAGCCGGACGCGAACGACGCCGTCGACGCCGCCACGCTGCGCGAGATCGCCGAACTCGGCGGGGGCACCAGCTTCCGCGTCCGCACCATGGACGACCTCGAGGCGATGGCCGCGAGCCTCGACCGGCTGGAGCCGAACCCGATGCGGCGCCCGCCGCTGCGCTACTGGCGCTCGTTGTGGATGTGGCCCGGCGGCGCCGCGCTGGCGCTGGTGCTGCTGGTCGCGGCGTGGAGGGGGCGATGAGCGCGCTCGTGCTGCTGCGCCCGTGGTGGCTCGCCGCCCTGCCGCTGCTGCTGGCGCTCGCTCTATGGCAGTGGCGGCGCGGTGCCGCCGCCGGCGGCTGGGCGCGGGTGATGCCCCCGGCCATGGTCGCGGCGATGCGGGCGCTCGGCCATCTCGATGCCGGCGTCCCGCGGCGCGGCCTCGCGGCGCTGGCGGCGGCGCTGTGCCTCGTCCTCGGCCTCGCCGGGCCGGCGGTGCCGCGCGCGGATGCGCCCCTGCTCGCGGGCAGCGGCGCGATCCTGATCGCCATCGACATGTCGCCCTCGGTGGCCGAGGGGCCGGCGCTGGCCGATGCGCAGGCCGCCGCGGCGAGCCTCATCGCTGCCGTCGCGGGGCGGCCGGTCGGCCTGCTGCTCTATGCCGGCGAAGCCTACGAGGTCGCCGCGCCCACCGCCGACCCGGCGACGCTGGAGAGCCAGATCGCCGTGCTCGCCCGCGACACCATGCCGGGTAATGGTGGCAGCCGGCCGGCCGGCGCGCTGGCGCTGGCGCGGCAGATGCTGAGCGGCGGCGGCGAGGCCGACCTCGTGCTGATTTCCGACGGCGGCGGCTTCGACGATGCCGCGCGGGCCGAGGCCGGGCGGCTGGCCGGCGATGGCATCGACCTGTCCGTCCTGACGCTGGCGGGGGCTGCCGGCGGCATCGCCGATGCCGCCGCGATGGCCGATGTCGCGCGCATTGCCGCTCCCGCCCGCGCGCCCGGCCCGGTGCTGCGGCAACTGGCGCGGCGCGGCGGGCTCGATCGCGATCCGGCACTGGCAGCGTTGGCGTTCCTCGATCTCGGCCCCGTTATCGCCGCGCTGGCCGGCATCCCGCTGCTCGGGATGTTCAGGAGGCGCGCGTGAACCGCCCGGCGCTCATCGCCGCCGCCGGCCTCGCCTGCATCCTGCTCGCAGGGCCTGCGGCGTGGGGGCGCCTGGCGCTGCGGACTGGCGCACCCGGCCTCGCCGCCCGGCTGCTGGCGGATCCTGCCGCGCGTGGCCTCGCGCTTTACCGGGCCGGGGACGCCGCGGCGGCCGACGCCGCCTTCGCGCAGGCCGGGCGCAGCCAGACCTTCAACCGCGCGCTGACGCTGGCCGCGACCGGGCGCTATGCCCTCTCGGTCGCCTATGCCGACGCCGTGCTGTTCGCCAGCCCCTCCGACGCCGAGGCGCGCCGGGTGCGCGATCTGGTGGCGGCCATGATCCCGCCGACGCTTGGGGAATCAAGCGTGCCGGGGCGGCTGCCCGGCGCCGGCGGTCTCGGCCCGGCACCGCCGGCGGGCACCCCGCCACTGGCCGGCACGCCCGATCCCGCCTGGAAGAAGCCGATCGAGGTGCGCGGCCTCGCCGCCTCGGAGGCCTGGCTCGCCACGCTGGCCGATGACCCCGGCGAATTCCTGCGCCTGCGCCTCGCGCGCGAACATGAGCGGCGCGCTGGCCTCGGCCTGCTGCGGCCGGAGGAGGGCGAGCGATGGTGAGATGGGTCGCCCCGTTCCTGCTCGCCCTGCTGTTGTCTGCCCTGTTCGTGCCCGCCTTCGCCACCGGGGGGCGCGCCGACAGCCTGCGCCTGCTGCTGCCGCCGGACGCGAACCCCGTCGCCGGCGAGATGATCCCGGTAACGCTGCGCGGCGAATACACCAGCCGTATCGCGCTGGAGACGCTCATCTTTCCCGGCTCCGACGCCTATGACTGGATGCAGCTCGCGCGCGACCAGTGGCGGGACGAGGAGATCGGCGGGCGCACCGTGCGGGTGTTCGAGCGGCGGCTCGCCCTGTTCCCCCGCCAGGCCGGGGCGTTGACCCTCGGCCCGGTCACGCATCGTCTCACCGTGGTCGACGCGGCGGGCCTGCGCGCGCCGCTCGACGTGACGGCGCCGCCGGTCACGCTCGCCGCTGCGCCCTATCCCGGCGAGGGCGCGCCGCTCGCCGCCCGCCGCCTCGCCGTCGAGGACCGGCTGTCGGCCGAGCCGGGCGCGCTGCGCGATGGCGCGACGCTCACCCGCCGCGTCACCCTCACGGCGGAGGGGGTGCTGCCGCACATGCTGCCGCCGCGCCCGGCGATGCGCGAGCCCTGGCTCATCAGCTTCGCCGCCCCGGAACGGCGCGAGATGCGCCCCACCCCGGCCGGGCCGGTCACCACGGTGACCTGGGAGTGGCACCTGCGCCCGAAGACCGGCGAGCCGGGCGTGCTGCCGCCCGTCGCCATTCCCTGGTTCGACACTGCGTCGCGCCGGATGCGTACTGCCGAAATCCCCGCCATCCCCTTCGGCTATGCCAGCTTCCGCGACAATCGCAGCGGTGCCGCGCGGCTTCCGGCGGCGCAGGCATGGACGGGGCTGTTGGCGCTGGCGGCGGGCGTGCTCGCAGGGCTCGGCCTCGCCATCGCCGGGCTGGCACCGCGCCGCCGACGCGACCTCCTGCGGGCCTTGCAGCGGCTCTCGCCGCTCGACCCGACCCGCCGCCGGCTGGTCCGGCTCGCCCGGAGCGGCGATCCGCTCGCGCTCCGCCGCGCGGGCGAGGCCTATCTCGCCCGCCGGCGCTCGCTGGGGCTGCCGGTGAGCGGACATGAAACCGATGATCTCGACGCTTTCCTGTACGGACCGGCCGCCGGATCGGCAACGTTCGACCGGAAGGCGGCCGTCAAGGCCATTCTGCGTCACCGATCTTGCCCCTGAAGGATCTGGCGGCGGTGTCTCCGCATGGCGTTCGGCCCGCTCCTGCGGGCACGGATGGATGCTCCGGCGCCGCCTCGTCGAGACGCCGCGGCGCCATCGCTGCCGACAGGGCACGGTCGTCGCTCCGTAAAGCCGCTCCAGAACCGAAAACAGCGTTCGCGACACGATCATGTCGCCGAGAGCCTTGCGGATCGACCCGACCGGCGGCATCAGGATCGACGATACTCGTCCGAGCGCACCCATGGTCCCCGCGGGATATCAGCTCGCGTCGTCGCCCGGCGGCCTCGCATCGCTGATCAGCCAGGTTCGAAAAGCCTGCAGGGGCGGATAGTCCTCGCGGGCTGTCGGCCAGACCAGCCAGTAGGCCCCGGTTCCTTCCACCGAAGGTCGCAGCAGGGCGACCAGCCGTCCTTCCGCGAGTTCCGGCTCGACCAGATAGTCAGGCAGCAGGGCCACCCCCAGCCCGGCTATCGCCGACTGCATCATGGGCGCGAACTGGTCGAACAGCATGCCGCCGCCGTGCGGCGGGTTGCCTCCCTGCGCCTCGAACCAGATACGCCAGGCATTCGGCCGGGTTTCGAGTTGGAGCAGCGGCAGGCCGGCCATGTCCGCCACCCCGTGGACGGGATGGCGCGCGAGCAGGGCTGGCGCGACGCAGGCCGTCAGATGTTCGTCGAACAGCTTGATATGTCCGGCATCCCGCCAGTCGTCGACGCCGAAATGGATGGCGGCATCGAACCCTTCGGCAGCAAAATTGAACCGCTTGAGCCGGGTGGCGAGATTGATGGTGACGCCGGGATGCAGCAGCGCGAAGCGACCGAGCCGGGGAGCGAGCCAGCGCGTGCCGAACGCCGGAAGGATGGCGAGCGACAGGGCGCCCCCGCCGGGATTGGCGACGAACTCCATGTTGGCGCGCTGAACGAGATCCAGAGCGCGCGAGATGTCCCGGCCATATATCCGCGCCGCCTGGGTGGGCACGAGCCGCTTGCGGTGGCGATCGAACAACGGTCGGCCCAGCTGCTGCTCCAGATTCTGCACAAGGCGGCTGACCGCTCCCTGCGACAGATCGAGATCCCGGGCGGCGGCGGCCGTCGAGCCCGTACGCAGGACAGCCTCGAAGGCCGCGAGCAGGCTGATCGAGGGAAGAAAGCGGCGGGAGCGGGTCATGTTCGATGCATAAAGGTAATATTCGTGTTCATGGATTTCCTTGATTTCCAGGAAAATCATGTCATTTGGGCATGTATTACGGCGGATGTCATGTGCCGTTCAAGGCAGGCGCCTCATCCGGCGCCAAACCGACGTCCGCACCGGCAGATGCGGCCAGATCCGCGACACCCGGCCTGGTCGCTTCGGCTCGACGATCGGGGCGCGTGGATGTGCCGACGATCGGCGAGCAAAGGAAAGCGACTGGCTTCGGTCGCGCCGCAGCAACAGTGGCGAGCACACGGGACAAACTGCCGGCACCGCTGACCATGGCGGGCCTCGATAACGTCCGCTTTCAGCGAAGGATCGTGTCCAAGAGACCCGAACCGGGGATCGGCTTATCGGCATCCGATCTCGGTCAGCACGGTTCGCCGGCAAGACGTGTCCTGGGACAAGGTCATAGGCGAATGGGCACCAGCCGCTGCCCGGGGTCGGCTACAGAACCGCCCATCGTCCCTCAGAAACGCCAGGCCGCAGCGAGTGTCGGCCCATGCATGGTCGTGTTGTAGCGGAAAGACCCGGTACTGGACGTCGGGCTTGCATAATCCTCGTAGAGGTAGCGATAGCCGAGCGAGGTCGAGAAGCTCTCGGTCCACTTGTAGCCCATGCCCAGATAACCCGTGCTCGACAGCGTCGAGCCCACACCGAAGCCGCCTATGTCGGCGATGGCGGTAACGACCCATTTCTCGTTCATATTCCACTGGGCGAACAAGCCAATGGTGGGATCGATCCACCATTTCCGCTGGCTGCCGACGACAGATGGCAGGGATCCGTAGGAGTCGAAATCGACCGAGCCCTTCAAGCTCATGTAGCGAAGGCCCGCGGTCACCGCGATGTCCAGATCGGGCTCCCCGCTCGGCAGCATGTAGCCGACCGCGCCGGTTGCGATGGTCTGCGTGACACCGGCCTTGAGATAGCCGCCGCCATAGGCGTCGATGGTCCAGTCGTGCGAGAGCTCGGCGTAGACGAGATCGGCGATCAGCAGCCACGTGCCATTGTTGGCGAAGAAGGAGCCCATGACGGCACCATCCGGATCCTCCAGCACATCGGAGAACGGCACGTCGACGGAGGTCGTCGGCAGAGTGAACAGGCCCACATCGCCCTTCAGCGAGGTAGCCCACACATAGAACGACAACTGGTAGCGCCAGTCCGAGCCGGAGGCCTGAGCATCCGCAGAGGCGACCGGCGGCGTCGACATATCGGCAGCGTCGGCGGTGGCCGACACGAGGCTGGCGACGGCTATCAGAGAGGGAACGGCAGCCTTGCGCATGAACGCCCGGCAACGCGGAACAGGCGAATGGTTCTGCATCATTTCCCTACGGGACGGAAAAGGAGGTCGTCACTTTGAAGTGGCCTACTTCACATTGACCGACATGAACGTGAAAGGTTCCGCCTGCACGAAATCCTTCGCCACGTTGCCCGAGTATATGTTGCCGCCGGCGACGGTCAGTTTCTTTACCGGCGTTCCTGCCGAGAAGTCGAGATCGGCAAGGGGCACCCAGAACGTGTTGGGGCTGGTGGCGCTGTCGAAGAAATACACTCTGTTCTTCTGGTCCGCGACCGTCCGCCAGATCGTCGAGGCGATGTTCGGGGCGCCGGGCGTGGTGATGCCGAGCGGCACCGAAACCGAGCGCATGACGCTGAGGACGCTCGCGGCAGCCTGGTTCTGATAGCTGTGGTTCGGCACGGCCTTGATGTAGCCGGGGGCGATGCCGGTCGGGATCGCCCCGATGAGGAACGAAGCCCGGGCGAAGCGGTCTGCCGCGCGGTTCGTGCCGGGCAGGAAGGTCAGGCCGCCGATCTCCTGCCAATAGGCGTTCAGGGCGAGTTGCTGGTCGTAGCTCGGCGAATTGGTGAGGATTCGATACTGCTTGCCGTGATGGATGACGAGCTTGCCGCCGATATATTCGAAGATCGCGGAATCGCCGCTGGCGTCGGAGATGGCGAGGTGGAGTTGCGCCGTCTTGCCGTTGGGAAGCTGGTCCGTGACGACGCGGAACGGCTCCTTTTCGAGCACCGCGACCGCTTCGGCGACGCTGGCGAAATTGTCGAGCACATACTGCGCCCACAGCGCCATCGACAAGGCGGGCTTGCCTTCGGTCGTGCCGTAGTCCGACTCGGCGAGGAAGAGGAGATTCGCGACCAGCCCCTTCTCGTTCATGCCGTCGGCCGAACCGAGTTCGTAGCCGGACGCGACGACGCTGCCGTATTTCGAGGTCCATTTTGGCGTGTTCGCGCCGGCAGCGCCGTCCCGCGCGATCCCCCGCGGAAACGCCCAGAGGTTGGTATGCATGTCTTCCGCCCAGTCCATGGACCGGCCGGTTATGACGGTGTCGTCGGTCCCGATATAGACGGCACGGGTGCAGGCGGAGGCCGGCGAGAGGCTGATCGCTGAAAGGGCAACCACGGACATGATCGTCGCGAGCGAAACACGAAGACGGTTCACGGCGTTCTCCAAAGCCTGGACGAGGGTCGGCGCCTGAACCGTTGTGGAGCGCGGCACAGGCGAAACGGATGGCGCAGACAACATTGCCCCAGCGTCATCGCCCCAGCGTATATCGATGGGAAAGTCGACGTCGAGCGCACCGCCTTCCCAGGTCGGGTATCGCCTGGCCTGGTTCGGAGGCGACCCCTGCCTTCCTCACCCTGATTCCCCGGGGCTCAATCGGTTAGACGCGAAGGCGACGTGTCGCCTACTCGCTGATAACCTTGGCGAGGTAGACCCAAGTCGGCGCGGCGACGATGAAGCCGAGCACGCTCAGCGCCAGCGAGGACGTGCCTGTGCGGGTGTAGACCTGGAAACGGCTGGAGATGATGATTCCCGAAAAGGCAGGCGGAAGAGCGACGCTGAGCACCAGCATCTGGAGGATCTGCGAGTCGAGGCCGCCAATCCAGCCGGCGAGCAGGAACACACCCGGCATCAGGACAAGTTTGAAGAAGGTATTATAGGTAACTTCCCAGTCCAGCTCGATCGCATAGGCCGCCAGCGTCAGGCCGGCCGCGAAGACCGCGACGCTCGAATTCGCCTTGGCCAGAAGGTCGAAGGTCGGATCGACCTCCTCAGGCACCTTGATGCCGACCAGTACCAGCGCAACGGCGAGGACGGGTACCCAGACCACGGGCTCCTTCATGGCCGACACCAAAGCGTTGCTCTTGGCGCCATCCGCGGCCTTGTCGCCCCCACCGCCGGCGTGCAGCAGATAAAGGCCGATGGGAATGGTGACCGCGTTCACCACGATGGCGACGATCGCGATTACCAGGCCGGTTTCGACACCGGTCCCGTATAGCGGGTCGAGCACGGCGTAGCCGAGAAAGCCGATGGTGGGAGAGCCGGCGATCAGCGCACAAACCGCTCCCTCCGGCTTGGTGCGCTTGAAGAACCATTGAATGGTGAAATAGGAGAGCATGAACAGCGCCACCAGTCCGACGAAGGAGATGACGCTGAGCGTGGCATTCTCAACCAGCATCGCCCGGTCGGCGCGCACGATCGAGACGAACAGGGCGGCGGGCAGAGCGAAATCCAGCACCAGCTTGTTGAGGATGCGCGCCTGATCCGGCTCGAACCCGTGTCGCTTGCCGGCGGCGTAGCCCAAAGCCATCACGGCAATGATGGGTATGAGATCCGACACCAGCATCTTCGACATGAATTCTTCCATGGTCTCCCCCCTGCAGGACGTCGCGCTCGCCCGTGATGAAATAGTCGAAGCAAAATGTTGCGTGTGCGACGTAACGTCGGCGCACGATCGAGTCGTTCGTATCGAGGTAACGAGCGCACGCTGTCGTCCCGGTTACGGCATGACAGCGTGCACGTGTCGCGGAGCCCGAAAGCCAGGCGTCACCTTACGGCGCCGGCCTCACCCCTTGACGATCGTCTGGTAACCCTTGCGGAACGACGACATCAGCGGGTCACCGACGTCGAGGTGACCCTTCACCAGGGCGGGCGGGGTCAGCGCCAGCCAGTTGTTCAGGGAGACGTCCCGGTAAACGCCGGTGTGGAACACGTTCAGCACGCGGACCGGCTCGTCGCCGACGTTCTCGATGTAATGGGCGAGCGTCTTCGGCACATAGCCGACATCGCCGGCGACGTAGTCGAAGGTACGGGCATTGTCGACCGCGTCGAACACCGTCATGCGCGCCTTGCCGCTGATGTAGTACTGGATCTCGTCGGCATCCGGATGCCAGTGGATCTCGCGCATGCCGCCCGGATCGAGATCGATGAACAGCGCGGCGAGACTGGTGACCTCGAAATTCTTGCTGTCCACAACCGTGGTGGCGCCGCCGGGGAACTTGTTCGGGGTCAGTTCCGAAGCGCGAAACACATATTTGTCGGTGAAGTTCACCGCACCGAGCTCCGCGCGCACCTGAGCGATCGGGGCGGGGACGGGCTGGCGGAAAATGTACTTCTCATGCGGGGGGATGCCATCGAATGCGCTCACCGGCACGCCGAAATTCTTCGCCAGCACCTCGCGCGGCATGTGGGCGAACAGCTCGGTGACCAGCAGAGTCTGGTTCTCCGAGAAGTTGCCGTCGTTGAAGACGAGCACGAACTCGGTGCCTTCCTCGAGACCCTGAATGGCGTGCGGGAAGCCGGCGGGAGCGAACCAGAGGTCGCCGGGCCCGAGATCCTCGACGAGCGTCTGCCGCTGGTCGTCGATCAGGTAGAAGCGCACGCGGCCCTGGAGCACATAGGCCCATTCCGCTTCCTTGTGCCAGTGCATCTCGCGGACCACCCCCGCGGGCAGGCGCATGTCGACGATCGCGAGTTCCTGGAGCGAGCCCATCTCGCGCCGGGTGACCTCGCGCGCCCAGCCGCCATCCTCCAGCCGGTTGTGCGCCATGGCGAAGGGGAATTTCAGGTTGGGGATACCGCCATGATCGGTCGACGGCGGGAGCAGGATGTCGGGGTTCTGCGCCTCGATCGCGGGATTGCGCGGGCCGACAATATCGGCGCCCCGCGTGCCGCGGATCGGCTGTGTAAGTTCGCTCATCGATAGCTCCTCGTGACCGGATGGTTGGCGGCCGGCCCGGATGCCGTGGGCTCTCGGCCGCAGGGAGGTCGCACCAGAGGAGGTAAAATCGCAGCAGGTGCGAAAGCGGATCAATATCCCAAACAGAATACGCCGGGCATACCGAGTTCTCGCCGAGTATGATCGCCCAAGGCGTTATCGGGGCCGGACGGGGGCACTGGACTTCGTTACTTCTGTCGATAGCGTTAACGCGACGGGGGCAGTATCCGGAGCCACGGTCGGCTGGGTTCAGCAGGCGTGAAGGTCACGTCTGCCGGTCGCGCCCTGCGATCACCTCGATCCGGGAGAGCTGCAGGACCAGCTCCGCCTGTCGGTTGACGCTCAGCTTCTGGAAGACCTTCTGGAGGACGACCCTCGCGGTCCCCTCTGTGATGCGGAGCTTTTCGGCGGCTTCCCGGATGCCCGTGCCGCCACCGACGAGGCTTGCCAGCCGAGCCTCGCTCAGACTCAATCCAAAGACATTGCGGATGACAGCCGGATCGATGAATCCGGCTTTCTCCAGCGGCAGAACCAGCAGCAGATCCGTAGCGCTTTCCGTAAAACCGATCCGGTCCTGAGCTTCTCTGGCGATGGGAATCGACCATATCACGAGGCGGTGCCCGTCACGACTTTTGACGATCTGTGGGGACGGATGCTTTTCATCGGAACGACTTGCCGTCGAGCCGGACGTCAGCATGTGGCGCCGGGCGGCACTCCAGCTGTGTCGATCCAGTTGCGCGAATATGCTGTCGAAGTGCTGGCGCCCGTACCGGTTCGCGAGCACCGCCCGGCCGTCCGCATCGACCGCGAATATGCCGATATCCAGTGCATCCCACGCGCTCAGAAGCGTCGCTTCGTGCGACTGAAGATTGCTCAATCGCAGCGAGATCCGTAAAGCCTGCTCGACATGGCGACTGAACGCGCCGAGTAATTCCATCTGCCGGGAGTCGAGGAACGGACCCTTGTGCTTATCGCGATGGATGGCGAGCAGCACCGGTATGTCGAAATCGGGCATGATGGATGCGATCATGCACCAACCCAGCCCGGTCTTGGGAATATACTGGGCGTAGATCGGGTGAGTTTCAATCTCTGCGGGAGTCGCGACCATCTGATCGTTGAAGACATCCACGCCGCTGGCCAGCAGCATCGGCGCTCTGTGGGCGCGGATATCGTGCCGCCACCACTCCTCGTCAAAATATACCTTTGAAATGTGCTCGACGCCGGGAGAGTGGATGATGTCGACCGGCGCATCCCGGCTGACGAACATGATAAGTGCGCAGTCCGATTCGAAAAAGGCGGCCACCCGCAGCAGCGCCTCCGGCCATTTTTCCGGAACCAGGGCGGCCTCGTAAATCGAATGCAAAGCGTTGCTGAAATTCTTCATCACCGCTTCCCCTGCTGTCGCAACGATATAGTCCGGTCGAAATGCATGGTTTTTTGATTGAAAATCGATCTTGTTCGCACGCTCTACCGTGTGCTGTCTGAAACACTTTCATTTACCGCCCTAACATGCGTGACGTTGCTCCGGGTAGCCAGACCAGCTTGACGTTGGCGGGACCCTTGTGAACCCGCCGCGATAGGGGCGGCCGGCTGGCCATCTCCGGGGGATAACCGGGTCGCTGCCGGCTGCTTGCCGGTACTCCAGCGGAGGCTCCAGGGCTTTCACCCACAGCTTGTCCGGCCCTCCCTCGCACACATCATTCGGAAAATCCGAACGCTACTTATGATTTTTCGACATTGTCGAAGGCCGACCTGCCGTAGGAGCATCCGCGCAAACGCAAAAAGGAGTGCGGAGGATGCCGATGGGGCGCGACGAGATTTTCATTGATGGCCGCTGGGTGCGGCCAGTCTCCGGCGCCACGCTCGACGTGGTGAACCCGAGCACCGGCAAGGTCATCGGCCGCATCGCCCGCGGTGGCAAGGCCGACATCGACCAGGCCGTGACCGCGGCCCGCAACGCGTTCGAAGGCACGTGGGGCTCCATGGCGGCGCTGGAGCGCGGCCGGCTCCTCAGCCGGCTCGGCCTGCTCATTCTCGACCGGCTCGAGGAGCTCGCGGAGATCGAGGCGGCCGACACCGGCAAGCCGATGAAGCTCGCGCGCAACGACATCCGCGTCACCGCCCGCTACTTCGAATATTACGGCGGCGCCGCCGACAAGATTCACGGCGACACCATCCCGTTCCTGTCGGGTTATCAGGTCATCGTGCTCCGCGAGCCGCGCGGCGTCACCGGCCACATCATCCCGTGGAACTACCCGGCCTCCATGTTCGGCCGCACGCTCGGTGCCTCGCTGGCGGCCGGCAATGCCGCTATCCTCAAGCCCGCCGAGGAAGCCTCGCTCTCCTGCCTTCGCTTCACCGAACTCGCCGAGGAGATCGGCTTTCCCGCCGGCGTCATCAACGTGGTCACCGGCCTGGGCGAGGAGGCGGGCGCCGCCCTGTCGAGCCATGCCGGCATCGACTTCCTCTCCTTCACCGGCTCGCCCGAGGTGGGCACGCTGGTGCAGACCGCCGCCGCGAAGAACCACGTGCCCTGCGTCCTCGAACTCGGCGGCAAGTCGCCGCAGATCGTGTTTGCCGATGCCGACCAGGACAAGGCGTGCGAGGTGATCGTCGGCGCGATCGTGCAGAATGCCGGGCAGACCTGCTCGGCCGGCTCGCGCGTCCTCATCGAGCGCTCGATCTATGAGCCATTCATGCGCAAGCTCGCCGACCGCATGGGCTCGATGAAGGTCGGATATCCCGAGCAGGATCTCGACAGCGGGCCGGTTATCAACGCCGTGCAGCGCGATCGGGTGATGAGCTTCCTGGAGCGCGCGGCGCGCGACAAGGTCGAGGTGGTCGCGCAGGGCAAGATCCATCCCGATGCCAGCAAGGCCGGCTATTTCGTGCCGCCCACGCTGTTCGGCCTCGTGCCGCGCGAGCATGAACTGGCACGCGAGGAGGTCTTCGGCCCCGTGCTCGCGGCCCTGCCGTTCGACGACGAGGACGACGTGCTCCGCCTCGCCAACGGCACCGATTACGGCCTCATCGCCGGCGTGTGGACGCGTGACGGGGGCCGCCAGATGCGCATGGCCAAGGGCATCCGCGCCGGCCAGATCTACATCAACGGCTATGGCGCGGGCGGCGGCATCGAACTGCCGTTCGGCGGCTTCCGCAAGAGCGGCCACGGCCGCGAGAAAGGCTTCGAGGCCCTGAAGGAATACACCGTCGCCAAGACGGTGGTGATCGACCACAACAAGTGAAAAATCGACTGTCGTCTTCAGAAGAACAGAACGAAGACGACAGTTTCTGGGAGGAAATCATGAGGAAATTTCTTATCGCCGCTCTCGCGGCCGCCTCGCTTGTTGCCATCGCCCAGCCGGCGGCGGCGCAGAAGGCGCGCCTCGGCCATGTGTTCGCGCAGGGCAATGCCGCCGACGAGGCCAGTCAGATCTTCGCCAGGCTCGTGAAGGAGCGCAGCAATGGCGAGATCGACATCACGGTGTTTCCCAACAGCCAGATCGGCGGCGACGAGGCGCTGGGCCGCGACCTCAGCCGCGGCGCGGTCGAGTTCGCCTTCCTGAACGTCGGTTCGCTGACCGGGCTCGATCCGCTGCTCGACATCCACTACCTGCCCTACATCGCCACCAACAACCAGGAAGTCGACAAGATCTTCTATAACCCGGACGGGATTCTCCAGCGCACGCTCGGCGAGACCCTGGCCAAGCACAACATGGTGGCGCTCGCCTATTTCGAGCTCGACTTCCGCGCCGTCACCAACTCCAAGCATCCCGTGACCAATGCCCAGGACCTGAAGGACCTCAAGGTCCGCGTGCCGGGCTCGGCCTCCATCCGCAGCTTCTTCGAGGCCGCTGGCTCGCAGGCGGTGACGATGCCGATGCCGAACCTGTTCGTCGCCCTGCAGCAGGGAACGGTGGACGGCCAGGACAATGGCGCCAGCATCACCTACAATTCGCGGCTGTTCGAAGCGCAGAAGTACATGACGCTGACGAACCACGTCTATGCGATGGGCGCGATCACCGTCAGCAAGCGCTTCTGGGACCGGCTGACCGAGGACCAGCGCAAGCTCGTCAAGCAGGCCGCCGAGGAAGCCGCGAGCCAGGGCATCGCCCTCAACCGCGCCGCCAACGCCGCCTTCCTCGACAAGATCAAGGCCGGCGGCGTGCAGGTGCTCGTCCCCTCGCCCGAGGCGATGGCCGAGTTCGCGCGCATCGGCCAGATCGGCTGGCAGAAGCTCGAGTCGGTCTATGGCGCGGATCGCATCGCCGCGCTCAAGAAGGAAATCGCCGCGGCCCGGGGCGAGTAACAGTCATGGCCTATGACGAGACCTCGTCAATGACCGGCCACGACCCGGAGGCCGGTCCGGCGGCATCTCGAAGCACCAGTCCCCTGCTCGGCGCGCTCATGCGCGTCGAGCTCGTCCTGGGGCGGATGGAGAATGCGGTGGTCATCACGGCGATGGTGGTCGCCATCGTGGCAGTGGCGATGTCCGTCGCCATCCGGTTCTTCAACCTGCCGATCCCCGACACCGGCGAGTGGGCGATGGTTGCGATGTCGCCGCTCACCTTCATCGGCGGAGCGCTGTGCAGCCATCTGCATCGGCACCTGACGGCGGACATCGTCGAGATGCTCCCGCCCGGCCGGCTGCGCCGTTCCCTCGACGTGGTGGCGGCCGTGCTTTGCCTCGTCTTCGGCCTGTTCTTCATCGCGCTGGCCTGGGATCTGTTCGACTACGCCCGCCTCTCGGGCGAGCGTCTGATCGATCTCGGCACGCCCGTCGCGGTTCCTGCCGGCTTCGTGCTGGCCGGCGCGGCGCTGATGACCTTCCACTCGGCGCTCGACATCTGGCGCGCTTTGGAAGGCCGCGACCCTGGAGGGTACAATCCATGGCGTTGACCTTCGGCCTGATGGCCGTCTTCCTGATCCTCGGCGCGCCGCTCGCCGTCACCTTCGGCCTGGTCATCTTCCTGCAGATGGATGCCTTCGGGCTCTCCATCGCCGGGCTGAGCAACATCCCCTACGAGGAGATTTCGAGCTACCCGCTCGTGGCCATCCCGCTGTTCATGCTGACCGGCGAACTGATGAACCGCAGCGGCATGGCCGCCGAGCTGATCGCGCTGGCCGAGATGATGCTGCGCCGCGTCCGGGCGGCCTTCGGCTACATCACCGTCGCCGCGTCGGCGATGATGGGGGCGATCACCGGCTCCTCGGTCGCCACGGTGGCGGCGATCGGCGGCATCGTCAGCCCCGCCATGGCCAAGCGTGGCTATCCCAAGGGCTACATCGCCTCGCTCACCTCGTCGGCCGGCCTGCTCGGCGTGCTGGTGCCGCCCTCGATCCCGCTCATCCTCTACGGAGCCACGGTCGGCGTCTCGATCTCGCAGCTGTTCCTCGCCACGCTGGTTCCGGCGGCGCTGATGGCGATCCTGTTCCTCATCGTGCACAACGCGCTCTCGCGTCGCCTGCTGACGAACGGTGTCGAAGCGCAGCTGGAAGGCAGCGACCTGCCCGCCGCGGACAAGCCGAGGCGCCTCGTGCTGCTGGATGCGTCGTCGGCCCTGCTGCTCCCGGTCGTCATTCTCGGCGGCATCTACGGGGGCATCATGACCCCGACCGAAGCGGCGGCGATTGGCTGCCTCTATGCGGTCGGCGTCTCGCTGCTGCGGCGTCTGCTGACGGCGAAGGACTTCACCCGGGCCTTCCGTTCGGCGGCGATCACCGGCTCGGGCATTCTCATCGTCATCGCCATGACCGGCGTGTTCAACCGCGCCATGGTGCTGAACCAGGTCCCGCAGGACATCGCGCTCTGGGTCGCGACCTATATCGAGAGCCCGGTCGCCTTCCTGCTGATGGTCAACATCGTGCTGCTGCTGGTCGGCACCTTCATGGAGACCAACGCCTCCATCCTGCTGATGGGGCCGCTGCTGGCGCCGGCGGCGGAACGCTTCGGCATCGATCCCGTGCATTTCGGCATCATCACCGCGACCAATCTGGAGATCGGCCTGCTGACGCCGCCCATGGCCGCCAATCTCTATGTCGCGGCGCGGGCCGCCAATGCCCGGCTCGCCGACATGCTCCCCTACCTCGGCTGGTTCTTCGGCGCGGCGCTGGTCGGTCAGGCGATCATCACCTTCGTGCCGTTCGTGACCCTCTGGTTCCGCTATCTCTGAAAGACGTGTGATGTCCATGCTTGTGAAGGGCGAAACAATCAGCCTTCCCGAATTCTCCCGTGCCGCGGTGGTCCGCCGCTTCGGCGAGCCGGTGAAGATCGAATGCGTGCCGGTGCCGCCGGCCCCGGAACCGGGGGCGCTCATCGTGCGGACCACGGCCTGCTCGATCTGTGGCACCGACGTGCATCTCTCGCGCGGCAACCTCTCGCTGAATGTCGACCTGCCCGTCATCCTCGGCCATGAGATGGTCGGCCGGGTGGTCGCCATCGGCGCGGGAGCCGAGCGCGATAGCGTCGGTCAGACGCTCGCCATCGGCGACCGCATCCTGTGGACGCACACCGCCTGCGGCCACTGCTTCTACTGCACCATCGCCCGCCAGCCGACGCTGTGCGAGAACCGCCGCGCCTACATGTACGAGAACATCGAGAAGCCGCCCTACCTTCTCGGCGGCTTCTCGGAATATGGCTACGTGCTGCCGGAATCGGGCCGTGTCCGCGTGCCGGACAATCTCGACGACGGCGTCGCCAGCCTGTGCAGCTGCGCCTTCCGCTCGGTGATGAACGCCTTCGAGAATCTCGGCGGCATCGAGCCTTCCGAGCATGTCGCCATTCAGGGCGCCGGGCCGCTCGGCGTGCTGGCGGCGGCGGTCGCCCGGGTCAACGGCGCGCGCACCGTCAGCGTCATCGGCGCGCCGGACGCCCGCCTCGCCCTCGCCCGCGACTTCGGCGCGACGCACACCTTCACCATCGAAGGCACCACCCATGAGGAGCGCGTCGCGGCGCTGCGCGACATCACCGACGGGCGCGGACCCGACATCGTGATGGAGTTCACCGGCCACCCCAACGCCTTCGGCGAAGGGCTCGACATGGTGCGCAAGGGCGGGCGCTACCTCACGGTGGGCCAGCTCGGCAGCGGCACCACCACCTTCAGCCCGTCGACCATCGTGAAGAAGAACATCCGCGTCATCGGCTCCTTCTCCGGCGACGTGAAGTCCTACTGGAAAGCGCTGCAATTCGCCTCCGCCCATATCGACCATATCCCGTTCGGCAAGATGATCACCGGCCGCTACAGCCTCGACGACGTCAACACGGCGCTCGAACGCATGCATGCGCTGCAGGAGATCAAGCCGCTCATCGTGATGGAGTGAGGAGGCCGGCCATGCCACAGAGCATTGCGTTCACACCGGACCGGCGCGGCCCGCTCGACGGCGTGCGCATCGTCGACATGTCGCGCCTCGTCGCCGGCAACATGACGACGCATGTGCTCGCCGACTATGGCGCCGACGTCATCAAGATCGAGCGCCCCGGCAAGGGCGACGACCTCAGGAACTGGCGCGTCGAGGGCGTCGAGGTGTTCTGGAAGGTCTATTCCCGCAACAAGCGCAGCGTCGCCCTCGACATTCACCACCCCGACGACCGCGAGATGCTGCTGCGCCTCATCGATACGGCGCAGGTGCTGGTCGAGAATTTCGTGCCCGGCACGCTGGAGCGCTGGGGACTGGGGCCGGATGAACTGCTGGCGCGCAATCCCCGCCTCGTCCTCCTGCGTGTGTCCGGTTGGGGACAGAGCGGCCCGTGGCGCCTGCGGCCGGGTTTCGGGACCCTGGTGGAGGCGATGTCGGGCTGGGCGTTCATGAACGGCCACCCCGACAAGCCGCCCACCCTGCCGCCCCTCGCCATGGCCGACATGGTGGCCGGGCTGTACGGCGCGACCGCCATTCTCGCCGCGCTGCGCACGGTCGAGCAGGGCGGAGGCCCCGGCCAGGTGCTGGACCTCTCGCTGTTCGAGCCCATCCATTCGCTGATCGGAGCCGAGGCGGCGCAGATCCGCCTCACCGGCGCCCCGACGCCGCGGGCCGGCAACCAGTCCTCCCACACCGCGCCACGCAACGTGTATGCCTGCGCGGACGGCGCCTATGTGGCCCTGTCGGGGTCGATGCAGTCCATGGCCGAGCGCATCTTCGAGACCATCGGCCGCGCCGAGCTGAAGAGCGATCCGCGCTTCGTCGACAACGCCGCACGCGTCGCCCATCGCGACGAGCTCGACGCGATCATCGGGGCCTTCATCGCCACCCGCGACCAGGCCGAAAACCTCGCCCTGTTCGACGCCGCCGGGGTGACTGTCGGCCCCGTCTGCTCGGTGGCCGACCTGCTGGACCACCCCTTCGTGGAGGGCCGCGAGGCGATCGTCGAGCTGCCCGATCGCGATCTCGGCTCGGTGCCGATGCACAACATCATCCCGCGTTTTTCCGCGACGCCCGCCCCCTTCCGCCGCCCCGCGCCCGAGGTCGGCGAGCACACGGAAGAGCTCCGACACGAGCTCGGCATGACGCGCAAACAGCCCGCAGAGGTTTCCTGATGACCAGATCCGCCTCGGCATGGCGCTCCATGCTGTTCGTCCCCGTCCTCAATGAGCGCTTCCTGGCCCGGGCCGCCGAGCGCGATGCGGACTGCATCCAGCTCGACCTCGAGGACGCGATCCCGCCGGGCCAGAAGGCGGAGGCACGCCGCGCCGTGGCGGTGGCCGCCGAACGCCTCGCCGTGCAGGGCGTCGACGTGGTGGTGCGGATCAACCGGCCGTGGCGGCAGGCCATGGCCGACATCGAGGCCTCGATCTGCCCGCATGTGTGCTGCCTCACCCTGCCGAAGGTGCCCGACGCCTCGCATGTGCGCGCGATCGCCGAGATCATCGACGAACTGGAGCGCGAGCGGGGCATGACGCCGGGCCACACCCGGCTGGTGGTGATGATCGAGACCGCCGAAGGCCTGCTCAACATGCCGACTATCGCCGCGGCCCATCCGCGCGTCACCGGGATGATCGTCGGCGCCGAGGATCTGGCCGTCTCGCTCGGCGCCTCGCCCACCTATGACACGCTCTACATCCACAACGCGCAGGCGGTGGTCGCCGCGCGCAATGCCGGCATCCAGCCCATCGGCTTCGTCGGTACCGTCGCCGACTATGCCGACGAGGCGAAGTTCCGCCGCACCATCCAGCAGGCGCGGGAAATGGGCTTCACCGGCGGCTTCTGCATCCACCCCAGCCAGGTTCCCATCCTCAACGAGGTGTTCGCGCCCTCGCAGGGCGAGATGGAATGGGCGCAGGGTGCGCTCGACGTGTTCGAGCGGGCGCTGGCGGAGGGGCGGGGCGCTGTCACCTTCCGCGGCGCGATGGTGGATCTGCCGGTGGCCGATCGCGCCCGCGCCATCCTTGCCCGCGCCGCCGGCCTGGCCGATATGAGGGCGCAATGAGCGCGCGGCGCTTCACGGGCCTGGGGCGACATGGACCTTCGTGATCTGCGTGCCTTCGTGGCGATCGCCGAAACCGGATCGCTCGCCGCCGCCGCGAAGGTGCTGCACAGCAGCCCGCCCTCGCTGAGCGCGCGGCTGAAGGATCTCGAGGACGAACTGGGCACCGCGCTGTTCGAGCGCTGGGCGCGTGGGCTGCTGCTCACCGAGCAGGGCCGCGAGCTTCTCTCGCATGCCTATGCCATCCTCAAGCAGGTCGAGGACGCGAAGGCGAGCCTGCTCAGCCGCGAAAGGCCGCCCGTCGGCACGGTGCGCTTCGGCGTGCCGGGCTCGCTGGTCGGGTTGCTGACGGGGCAGCTCGTCGAGACCTGTCTCGCCCGCTTCCCGCAAGTTCGCCTGCGGGTGGTCGAGAGCATGTCCGGCTACATTGCCAGCTGGCTGCGCGAGGGCACGCTCGACGCGGCGGTGGTGTTCGGCGGCGGGGCCGCCACCGACCGCAGCGCCTCGCTGCGACCCATCGCCGAGGAGGAGCTCTATATCGCGACCTATGACCGGGCCGTGGTCGCGCCGTTTCTCAACGAGCGGGACGAGATCCGCATGCGCGACGTCCAGCATCTGCGGCTGGTGATGCCGGGTCCCGAGCACGGGCTGCGCGTGCTGGTGGAAGCGACGGCGCGGCGCCACGCGATCCCGCTCAACATCGCGATGGAGATCGACGCCTCGCCGCAGATCTTCGAATTGGTCCGCCGCGGCCATGGCGTGACGATCTGCTCGCACGCCGCGCGCCATCCCGGCTCGATCTCGAGCCTGGCCGGCCAGAGCCCGATCCATACGTTCCGCATCGTCGATCCGGGCTTCCGCCGCACCGTCTATCTGGCGATGCCGCTGAACCGGCCCTCCTCGCGCGCGACCATCGCGGTCGCCGAGGTGGCGGTGGAAACCCTGCTCTCGCTGGCCGCCACCGACGAGTGGAAAGCCAGGCGCCTGCGATAGCCGAGGCTTTGGCGCCGGCAAACGCATCCATCCCGTCCGCCCCCGCCGGATGTGTCCCTTCAAGCGATAACCGGAGATCGACCGATGACGGCTGAGCCGCTGCGCGTGGTGTTTCTCGACCGCGCCACCTTTCCGAACGACCTGTCCCTGCCGTCCTTCGCCTTTCCCAGCGAGGTGGTCCTGCATCAGGCGACCGCGCCCGAGGATGTCGGCGAACGCATCGCGCGGGCCGACATCGTCATCACCAACAAGGTGCCCGTCACCGCCGCCGCGCTGGCCGATGCGCGCCAGCTGCGGTTCATCGCCGTCGCCGCGACCGGCTATGACGTCATCGACCGCGAGGCATGTCGGGCGCGGGGCATTGCCGTGTCCAATGTCCGCAACTACGCGGTGAATACGGTTCCCGAGCACACATTCGCGCTCATCCTCGCCCTGCGTCGCAGCCTGCTGAGCTATCGCGACTCGGTGGCGGACGGCGCCTGGCAGCGCTCCGGGCAATTCTGCTATTTCGATTACCCGATCCGCGGTCTGGCGGGCGCAACCATCGGCATCATCGGCGACGGCGCGCTCGGGCGCGCGGTGGCCGACATCGCCCGGGCCTTCGGCATGCGGCCGCTGTTCTCCGCCTTCAAGGGGCGCACCGACATGGGGGCGCTCTACACCCCGTTCACGGAGATGCTCAACGTCAGCGACATCATCACGCTGCACGCACCCCTGACGGCCGAGACCCGCCACATGATCGCCGACGCGGAATTCGCGCTCATGGAGCGTCGGCCGCTGCTCATCAACACCGCCCGCGGCGGGTTGGTGGACGAAGCCGCGCTCGGGCGCGCTCTGGCCAGCGGGCAGATCGCGGGCGCCGGCTTCGACGTCGCCACCGTCGAGCCACCGGAGCCCGATCACCCGCTGATGAAACTGGTGGGCCACCCCAATTTCATCCTGACGCCGCACGTGGCCTGGGCGAGCCGCGAGGGCATTCAGGCCCTGCTCGACCAGATGGTCGAGAACATCAATCTCTTCGTCGCCGGCCGCCCGCGCCATCTCGTCTAGGACGTGGCGGGTATCGAGGCATCGCAAAACTGTAAGTCGAGCTCCGGAAATGGCGGCAGTGACAAGTTGAAACCGAAGGCGTCCGCTTCGTGCGGAACATTTCGATCTGTCCCGTGGCATGGGTGCGCAGCCTCCGCCCCCGGGCGGCGCAACTGACGGCACGTCGAGACGTGTCGACCGGCGAATCTGCACTGGGCGCAGGTTCGCGAATCCCTACATAGGGACGTTCGGATTATCGGAACGAAGGCAGGCCTGCTCCGAACGTTGGCGGCCTAGGTGTGCCCAGAGGTGGGCTGAACTGGCGGTTGAGAGAGTCGTGTGCGAACCCGTCTCACCGTTATTCCCTGCTTCGCAGGGAATTTGCAGCGAATAAGGCCTCTTTCTAGGTCGCTTTGCGAGTTTAGCATCGAGAATCGCAAGAGCATTCCGTCTCACGAAAGGTGGCGAGCAGGGAATATCCACCGCGTGCGGCGCTGGAGGATGACGGCCTGCTCGTCAGCGGCATTCTCCCTGTCGGGGACGGTCGGCCCGAAGGTCCGGACGGGGAGGGGGGCGAGGACATCTGAGCGCCGCCGCCCGGTTCCCGCCTCAGAGCTCGGCGCTGCCGGGCAGCTTCTCCGCGAGCGCATCGATGGCGAGGCGGACGCGCAACGGCAGATAGGGGGATTGCGGCCACAGCGCATGCGTCTTGAAGACGAGGCGCGGCAAATCGGCGAGCAAGGGCACCAGCGCGCCGGTGCGCACCCGGTCGCGGATCAGCCAGCAGGGCAGCCAGGCGAGGCCATGGCCCGCCTCGGCCGCATCCGCGATGGTTTCGAGATCGTCGAAGCGCAGCCGGCCCGGCGGCATAGCCTCGACCATGCCGCCGGGAAGCGGAAACGCCCAGCCCTTCGCGTGCCCGGCCCGGCCATAGTGAATGGCCTGGTGGGCGGCGAGATCCGCCAGGTTTTCCGGGCGCCCGTGCTGCTCGAGATAAGACGGGGCGGCACACACGCTCATCCGTTGCAGCCCGACCACCCGGGTCATCAGCCCGGTGCCATTGCCGATTTCGCCATTGCGGATGGCGAGGTCGAAACCGTCTTCCACCAGATCGACCAGGCGATCGTTGAACGATATTTCGAGCTCCAGCGCCGGATGGCGTCGTGTGAGCTGCGCCAGCACCGGTGCGACGCAGCGCCGCCCGAACAGGACCGGGGCGGAAACCCGCAGCCGTCCCGCCACCTCGCGGCGCCCCGAATCGAGCGCCGCCGCTCCCGCCCTCAGTTCGTCGAGCGCCCGCACGCAGCGCTCGTAATAGAGCTGTCCGTCCTCGGTGAGCGCCTGGCTGCGCGTGGTGCGGTGAAAAAGGCGCACGCCGAGCCGGGTCTCGATCCGCGCCACGGTCTTGGCGACCGCCGAGCGGGTGAGATGAAGCCTCGTGGCGGCGGCCGCGAAACTGCCGTCTTCAACCGCCGCCACGAACACGTCGATTCCGTGCAGGACGTCGCTCATTGTGTCCTCATGATCGCCAATCAGGAGATTTTATATCTCCACTGACGCCGATGCATCAACGATAAGGTTTCGCCTTCGGATCAGGGAAAGCGAAACGACGATGATGATGAAGCGCTGGGAAATGGACCGATTCGGTCGCGACCGGCTGTCACTGCGGCAGGTGCCGATCCCGTCGCCGGTGGCGGGGGAGGTGCTGGTGAAGGTGGCGGCGGTGTCGCTCAATTATCGCGACCGGCTGATCATCGAGGACGGTATGGGAAGCCCGCTCGCCTTTCCCTTCACGCCCGGTTCCGACCTTGCGGGCACGGTCGCGGCCACCGGCGAGGGCGCCTCGCGTTTCGCGCCCGGCGAACGGGTGATCTCCACCTTCTTTCCGGGTTGGATCGACGGTCTGCCGGCCGGGGATTCCGGAACCTTGCCCTATCAGTCGCTCGGCGGCGCCTTTCCCGGCGTGCTGGCGGAATATGTCGCGTTTCCCGAGGACTGGCTGGTTCGCGCCCCGTCGACGCTTCCGGATGCGCCGGCGAGCACGCTGAGCTGCGCCGGCCTCACGGCGTGGACCGCGCTCATCGAGCGCGGCCGACTGAAGCCGGGGCAGACCGTGCTGGTGGAGGGTACCGGCGGGGTTGCGCTGTTCGGCCTGCAGATCGCCAAGATGCAGGGTGCCGTGGTGATCGTGGTGTCCGGCAGCGCCGCCAAGCTGGAGCGCGTCCGCACGCTCGGCGCCGATCACACCATCGACCGGAGCGCCGGCGACTGGGTGGAGTCCGTGCGCGCATCGACCGCCGGGCGCGGAGCCGACCACATCCTCGAACTTGTCGGCGGGGCTCATCTCGGCCGGGCGGTGGAGGCGGCGGCGATTGGCGGCACCATTGCCCAGATCGGCATCATCGAGGGCTTTGCCGGTACGCTGCCGCTGGGGCCGCTGATGTTGAAGCAGGTGACGCTGAACGGTATCGGCATCGGTCATCGCCGCGCGCTGGAGGACCTCGTCGCCGCCGTCGACCGGACGGGCCTGAAGCCGGTGATCGACCGCGTCTATCCGCTCGCCGAACTGCCGGCGGCGCTCGACCATCTCGACCGGGGCCCCTTCGGCAAGATCGTCATTGCCCTCGCCTGACAGCCGGCCGCGCGGCGGCCGGCCTTCACCGCCCTAGCGCACGAAGACCCCGCGGGCGGCCTTCGGCGGGCCCTGCACGACCATGGAGGCGAGCAGCACGTGCCGCGTGCCCTCGATGTGATCGAGGATGGCCGCCCGCGCCGCCACGGCGTCCCGCTTGTCGAGCGCCGCGACGATGTCGAGATGGCTGGCATACTGGACCGGATAGGCCGTTGTCGCCTGCGCCTCGATGTAGAAGAAGCGCTCGAGCTCGTTCAGCATCTGCACGACGGAACGGTGCAGGCGCGTGTTGCGCGCCGCCATCGCCAGGCGCTCGTGGAACATGTTGTTGACGTTGTTGGATCGGTCCGGCTCCGCCCGGTAGACGGCATCGGAGATGGAGCGGGCGATGGCCCGCAGCTCGTCGACGTCCTGCGGCGTCGCCCGCTGTACCGCGAGGTCCATGGCGCCGCCCTCCAACACGATGCGCATGTCGAAGATCTCGGTGATGTCGGAGATCTTGATCGGCTCCACCATGTAGCCGCGCCGGGGATAGGATTTCACTAGCCCCTCGAACTGCAGCCGCAGCAGTGCCTCGCGAACGGGCGTCTTGCTCATCGCGAAGCGCTCGGCGATGTCGAGCTCGGTGAATTCGAGCCCCGGCTCCAGGGTGCAGGCCATGATCTCCCGGCGGATCCGGTGATAGGCCTGATCGGTCAGGGAGAGCTTGGCCGGCCGTGTCCGCCGGGCCTCGGTGGCCGCCGAATCGCTCATGACGATTTCCTCCTGATCCGCTGCCTATCCAAAACAGAACCGGCCCGCCGGGAAAATGGCGCGCTGCACAAAAAACGTGCTTGCGCAGCGCAGCATCATTCGTAGCATATCACTAAATATATCACGTGATAGGCCTCGGCCGTCACCATCGGCGCGGACGACCGGCAAGACGGCGGCGCGGGGAACAGTTGAGCGGAGAGCCGGCACGTGGGCAGCTACGTGATCAGACAGGTGTGCCTTGCCGCCGGCGTGCTGCTGACGGCCATCATCATCCTGTTCTGCCTCATCTATCTGGTTCCGGGCGACCCCGCGACCATCGCGCTGGGCCCGCGCGCCTCAGCCGAGCAGAAGGAAATGTTCCGCCAGCAGATGGGCCTTGACCAGCCGGTGCCGGTGCAGGCGCTGCGCTTCCTCGGCAATCTCGCGCGCGGCGATCTCGGCACCGACCTGCTCACCCGGCAGCCGGTGTCGACGCTGGTGCTGAGTGCGCTGCCGAAGACCATCGTGCTCGCCCTGGTCGGCCTCGGCTGGGCCATCCTGCTCGGCATTCCGCTCGGCTGCGTATCGGCGCTGCGCCCCAATGGCGCGATGGACCGGCTGATCGGCCTGTTCTCCACCGGCGTCATCGCCCTGCCCTCCTTCCTGCTGGCGATCTATGCGCTGATCCTGTTCGCGGTGGTTCTGGGCTGGCTGCCGGCCATGGGCGCCGGAGAGCCCGGCGACCTCGGCGACCAGATCGCCCATCTCGTCCTGCCCGCCTTCGCGGTCGGGCTCGGCTGGGTCGGGTATATCGCCCGGCTGGTGCGCGCCGCGCTGCTGGAGACGCTGCAGGAGAACCATATCCGCACCTACCGCGCCTTCGGCGTCTCGGACATGCGCATCGCGCTGCGCTTCGCCCTGCCGATCGCGATGATCCCGGTGGTGGCGGTGATCGGGGTGGGGCTGGGCAACCTGCTGTCCGGGGCGGTGCTGGTGGAGGTGGTGTTCTCCCGCCCCGGCCTCGGCTCGCTCGCCCACACGGCGGTCACCTCGCGCAACTCGCCGGTGCTTGTCGGCACGGTGCTGGTCACGACCTGCCTCTATGTCGGCGCCAACCTCGCCACCGACCTCATCGCGGCGCTGCTCGACCCGCGCATGCGCAAGGAGGGGTGAGCATGGCGCTGAGCAGCGAAATCGGGACGGCAAGCACGCCGGCAAGACCGGCCGCGACGCGCGCGGATTGGAGCGGGGCGCGGCGTTTCCTCGCCAACCCCGCCGGCGTCATCGCCCTCGTCGTAGTGCTGGGTCTGGTGATCTGCGCGGTCTTCGCCCCGTGGATCGCGCCCTATGATCCCGTGAAGATCGCCCCGCGCTTCCGCTTCGAGACGCCGTCCCTCGCGCACTGGCTCGGCACCGACCAGCTCGGTCGGGATGTGCTGTCGCGGGTGATCTTCGGCGCCGGCGTGGCGCTGAAGGTGGCGCTGTCGGGCACCCTGGCGGCACTGGCTCTCGGCGCCGCCCTCGGCATCGTCGCGGGACTGGGGCACCGGGCGGTAGACAGCGCGCTGCTGCTGGTGTGCGACGCCATGCGCTCGCTGCCGCTGATCCTCTTCGCGCTCGCCATCGTCGCGATCTACGGGCCCAGTCTCGCGACCCTGATCGGCATCATCGCCTTCTCCATGGCGCCCGGCTATTTCCGGGTGGTGCGCAACCAGGTGCTGGTGCTGCGCAGCATGGATTTCGTGGTCGCCTCGCAGTCCATGGGCGCCTCGGTGCCGCGGATCGCCGTGACCCACCTGCTGCCCAACCTGCTCGGCCCGATCATCGTGCTGATCGCCATGGACATTCCGGCGGTGATCGGGATCGAGGCGGGTCTCTCCTTCCTCGGCCAGGGCATCCAGCCGCCGGATCCGAGCTGGGGCACCATGCTGAGCGACGGCTACAGCTTCATCCGGCAGGCGCCGCATCTCGCCATTGCCGCCGGCCTGCCGGTGGTGGTTGCCACCGTCGCCTTCACCTTCCTCGGCGAGGCGCTGCGTGACGTGCTCGATCCCAAGAGCGGGCGGGGGCGCTGAGATGGCCGCCATCGTCGACCTGCGCGACGTCTCGATCACCTACGGCACCGTGCCGGCGGTGCGCGGCATCACCCTCGCGCTGGAGCGCGGGCGCATCCTAGGCCTGGTCGGCGAAAGCGGCTCGGGCAAGTCGAGCCTCGTCAGTGCCATGCTGGCGCTGCTGCCGAAGGGCGCCACGGTGGGCGGCCGGATCGAGCTCGACGGGCGCGACCTCTACGCGTTGCGCGAGGGCGAGCGGCGCGCCCTGCGCGGGCGCGACATGGCGACCGTCTCGCAGGACCCCTTCACCGCGCTGAACCCGGTCATCCGCATCGGCCGGCAGCTCGTCGAGTTCCAGCACCGCCTGACCCATCTCTCGCACGGTCAGAAGCGGGAGCGGGCGCGGGAGATGATCGCCCGGGTCGGCATTTCCGACCCCGCGACGCGGCTCGAACAGTACCCGCATCAGCTCTCGGGCGGGCTGCGCCAGCGTGTCGCCATCGCCGCCGCGCTGCTGGTGCGGCCGAAGCTGCTCATCGCCGACGAGCCCACCACCGCGCTCGACGCCACCACCGAGGCCGAGGTGATCGAGATCATCCGCGACATGCGCGGCGAGGTGGATGGCTCGATCATCCTGGTGACCCACGACATGGGCGTGGTCGGCCGGCTCTGCGACGACGTCGCCGTCATGTATGCCGGCGAGCTGGTGGAAAGCGGGCCGGTCGAGGCCGTGCTCGGGCGCCCGCAGCACCCTTACACGCGCGCCCTGCTCGCCTGCGATCCCGCCCGGATCGAGACGCCCTCGCGCCACCTGCCGACCATTCCCGGCACGGTGCCGAGCCCGACCGCGCTGCCCCCAGGCTGCATCTTCTCCACCCGCTGCCCGGAAATGCGGCCGGTCTGCCGCGTAGAGAAACCCGGCTACGCCCCGGTCGGCGCGTCCCGCGCCGCCTGCCATTTCGCGGGGGTGGCATGACGGCGCTGCTGGAGGTGAACGATCTCGTCGTGCGCTACCCGTCCGGCTCGCTGCTGGACCGCCTCCGCGGCGAGCCCCGCGACGTGACGGTGCTCGACGGCGTCAGCCTGACGCTCGGTGCGGGCGAGACGCTCGGCCTGGTCGGCGAGAGCGGCAGCGGCAAGACCACGCTCGGCCGCGCCATCGGCGGGCTGACGCCGATGGCATCGGGCTCGATCACCCTGGCCGGCACCAGCGCCACGGGCACGAAGGACGTGTTCTGGCGGGAGATGCGCCGCCAGGTCGGTTTCATGTTCCAGGACCCGATGGCCGCGCTCGATCCGCGCATGCGGCTCGCCGCCTCGATCACCGAGCCGCTGGCGGTCAACGGGACCGGCCGCGCCGAGCGCCGGCGCCGTGCGGGCGAACTCCTCGCCGAGGTCGGCCTGTCGCCGGACTTCGCCGCCCGCTTCCCGCACCAGATATCGGGCGGGCAGGCGCGGCGGGTGACCGTGGCCCGCGCGCTGGCGCTGCGCCCCAGGCTCGTCATCGCCGACGAGCCCACCGCCGGGCTCGACCTCTCCGTGCAGGGGGAACTGCTGAACCTCTTGAACGCTATCCAGGCGGCGTCCGCGGTCAGCTTCCTGTTCATCACCCACAATCTCGCGGTGGCCCGCCACGTCACCGACCGCGTCGCCGTCATGTATCTCGGCCGCATCGTCGAGAGCGCGCGCACGGCGGACATCTTCGCCAGCCCGGCGCATCCCTATACCCGCGCCCTGCTCGCCGCCCATGGCCGCGACGGGGCGCCGGCGCCGCTCAAGGGCGAGATACCCGGCCTGAAGCGACGCCCCGACGGTTGCGCGTTCCACACCCGCTGCCCGCTCGCCGTCGACCTCTGCCGGCGCGAAGCGCCCGCCGAGCGGCTTGTCGGTCCGCAGCATCAGGTGCGCTGCCATTTTCCGCTGGCACAGGCCGGCGGTGCCGTTCCCGACGCCTCCCCGATTTCCCTCGAACCCGCCCGGAGCACGCCATGAAGTCCCCCGTTCTCGATCGCCGGCAATTGTTGAAGACGCTCAGCGCCGCCACGCTCGGCGCGGTCGGCTCGAACCTCATCGGCGCCGGCGCCTCCTTCGCCATCGAGGGCAAGACGCTGAAGATCCGCAACGACGGCGACATCCGCAATCTCGACCCGGCCACGCGCGGCGGCTGGTACGACGAGACGGTGATGTTCGCCATCTTCGCCGGTCTCGTGCAGTTCAAGGCCGGCGACGAATGGGGCTGGCAGCTCGATGCCGCCGAGAGCATCGACGCCACAAACCCGCTCGCCATTGCCTTCAAGCTGCGGCCGGGCCTGAAATGGACGGGCGGCTATGGCGATGTCACCGCCGAGGATGTGAAGTATTCCTACGAGCGTTTCGCCGACCCGAAGGTGAACGCCGTCTATGCCTCGGACTGGGCGGCGCTCGACAAGGTCGAGGTCACCGGCAAGCTGACCGGCATCATCCGCCTGAAGAAGCCGTTCGTGCCGCTGTTCACCTCCACCCTGCCGCACGCCTCCGGCCTCATCGTCTGCAAGGCGGCGGTGGAGAAGAATGGCGGACTGATCACCACCGATCCGCTCGCCACCTGCGGGCCCTATGTGCTGTCCAAGTGGCAGCCCAAGGAGCGCATCACGCTGACGCGCAACCCCGACTGGCCGGGCCCGAAGCCCTATTTCGACGAGATCCAGCTCTACCCGCTGGCCGACAAGGTGGCGGCCGAGACCGCGTTCGACGCCGGCGATCTCGACGTCAGCCAAATCAACATCTCCTCCATCGATGCGCGCCGGAAGAAGTCGAAGGACGTCCTCACGGTGAAGCCGGCGCTCGCCTACACCTGGATGGGCATGAACATCGAGAACCCCAAGCTGGCCGACGTCCGGGTGCGCCGGGCGATCCAGCGGGCGATCAACGTGCCCGAGGTGATCGAGGCCACTTTCGGCGAGGCGGTGCAGCCGGCCTTCGGCGTCATTCCCCCGCCTTTGCTCGGCGCCCGCGACAAGCTGCTCTACCCCTATGATCCCGCCGCCGCCAAGGCGCTGCTGGCCGAGGCCGGAGTGAAGGACCTCAAGATCAAGGTCGAGTTCGGCACCGACGCCGACCTGCTGGTCGCCGCGCAGGTGATGCAGGCCCAGCTCGCCGAGGTCGGCATCACGCTCGACGTGCGCCAGATGGACGGGGCGACCCTCACCGCCCAGCAGCAGGACGCCAAGGGCGGCACCTGGAAGGATGTCGAGCTGTTCTTCGTCACCTTCACCACCGCGCCGGATCCGAGTTGGGTGACGGAGTGGTTCAAGTGCGACCAGGTCGGCGTCTGGAACTTCCAGCGCACCTGCGATGCCGGCTGGGACGCCGCGAATGCCAAGGCCTCGGAGGAGGCGGACGCGGAGAAGCGGGCGGCGATGTATGTCGACCTCCAGGACAAGCTGGAGGAGACCGGCGCCTATGTCTTCCTCTACCACGGCGTGAACGCCTGGGTGTCGCCGAAAACGCTGAAGGGCGCCTGGACGCCGGACGGCCAGTGGGCGCTGCTGCGGGAATTCGCCGTCAACTGATCGAAGTGCCCGGCAGGGGCGACCCTGCCGGGATCCCGCCCTCGCGTCCGGTCCGGCCGGGCGCAAGGGCGCCATTGGCGTCGCGTTCATGACCATTGCTGCACAAGAACCTTTCCCGAGCTGGCGGCACAGGGCCGGGCGCGCGCTGCGCAACCCGCTCTACCGGCGCTATTTCCTCGCCCAGATGCCCCTCGTCGTCGGCTCGTGGATCCACTCCATCGCCATCGGCTGGCTGATGTGGCGGCTGAGCGCCTCGCCCTGGCTGCTGGGCCTGCTGGCGCTGTGCGACCTCGGCCCGACCTTCTTCCTCGGGCCGCTGACTGGCACGGTCGTCGACCGTCTGGATCGCCGGCGCCTGCTGGTGCTGACGCAGGCGGCCTATGTCGTGCTGGTCTCGCTGCTGGCCTTCCTCACCCTCGCCGACCGGGCGAGCGTCGAGACGGTGCTGCTGCTGACCCTCTCGCTCGGCGTCCTCGCGGCGTTCGACAGCCCGGCCCGGCAGGCCTTCGTCGCCGAACTGGTGGGCCTCGACGACCTGCGCAACGCCATCGCGCTGAATTCGATGCTGTTCAACGCCGCGCGGCTGGTCGGCCCGGCGGTGGGCGGGGCGATCGTCGCCACCTTCGGCGAAGGCTGGTGCTTCATCCTCAAGGCGCTCGCCTATCTGCCCATGCTGGTCCTGCTGATGCGGATCCGTGTGCCCGCCGCGGTCCGGCCGGTGCGCGAGTCGTTCCTGACGGAGATGCGGGCGGGCTTCGCCTTCGTGCGCGGCCATCCGAGCGCGGCGCGGATCCTCGTCCTCGTCGGCATCTGCAGCTTCACCAGCGTGCCCTACTTCTCCTTCCTGCCGGTGCTGGCCGACACCATGCTGAAAGCCGACGCCAGCGTCGCCGGCATGCTGATGAGCATCACCGGCGTCGGCTCGGTCATCGCCGCGGTGACGCTGACGGTGTTCGACCGGCTCTCCATCCTGCGCCTCTATCCCGCCTGGTCGGCGCTGCTGCTGGGGCTCACCCAGACCGGCATCGGCCTCTCCACCAGCCTGCCCGTCACCGCCGCCCTCGCCCTGCCGATGGGCTTCGCCATCCTGTCGCAGAACCTCGCCTCGAACACGCTGCTGCAGCAGTTCAGCCCGCCCGCCTTCCGCGGCCGGGTGATGGCGATGTACGCAATGATGATGCTGGGCACGGTGCCGTTCGGCTCGCTCATCGTCGGCGCGGTCGGCGACCGGCTCGGCATGCCCTTCGCCTTCATCGCCGGGGGCATCGCCTGCTCGGCCGGCGCACTCGCTCTCGCGCTGCTGCCGCGCCCGCCGGAGAAACCGGCCGAACCCCTCCCCGCCTCTCCCGTCGCATGAAAGACCGCACCATGGACAACGCCTATCTCCATGACGAGCCCGCGCCCTATGAGCAGATCGCCATCACCCTGTCCGACGGCGTGGTGCTCACCGGCCGGTTGTGGCGGCCGGAACAGCCGGCGGCGGACAAGGTTCCGGTGGTGCTGGAATGGATTCCCTACCGCCAGTCGGACAACACCGCGATCGGCGATTCCATGGTGCACGGCTATTTCGCGCAGAACGGCATCGCCTCGGTGCGGGTCGACCTGCGCGGCAGCGGCAATTCCGAGGGGCTGCTGTTCGACGAATATCTGAAGCAGGAACAGGACGATGCCTGCGAGGTCATCGCCTGGCTGGCGGCGCAGGAGTGGTGCAACGGCAAGGTCGGGATCATCGGCATCTCCTGGGGCGGCTTCGCCGGCCTCCAGATCGCCGCGCGCCGCCCGCCGGCGCTCAAGGCAATCGTCACCTGCTGCTCGACCGATGACCGCTACGCCGACGACGTCCATTTCATGGGCGGCGGCCTCTTGATCGACGGCATGCAGTGGGGCGCCGGCCTGTTCGCCCAGCTCGGCCGGCCGGCCGATCCCGCCCATGTCGGCGAGCGCTGGCGCGACATCTGGCTGAACCGGCTGGAGAACCTCACCCCGCCGCTGGCGAGCTGGTTCGCGCATATGGAGCGCGACGCGTTCTGGAAACACGGCTCGGTCTGCGAGGACTACGGCGCCATCGACTGCGCGGTCTACGCCGTTACCGGCTGGGCGGACGGCTATTCCGACCCGGTGCTGCGGCTGATGCAGAACCTCAAGGGTCCGCGCAAGGGCTTGATCGGCCCCTGGACGCACATGTACCCGAACTGGGGCGTGCCCGGCCCGACCATCGGCTTCCTCGATGAATGCATGCGCTGGTGGCGGCACTGGCTACTCGACGAGCCGACCGGCATCATGGACGAGCCGATGCTGCGGCTGTGGGTCGGCGAGGATTTGAAGCCGCATCCGCGTTTCCCGCAGATCGGCGGTCGCTGGATCGGCGTGCCGGGCTGGCCCTGCGAAGGCGCGCCGCTCGCGCTGCACCTCGACGACCGCATGCTGGCGCCCGAGCCCGCCGTCAGAGCCGCCGCGGTGCGGGTCGATACGCCCCAGCACCTCGGCGCCTATGCCGGCGAATGGTGCCCGCTCGACGGCGGCGGCGACGGACCGGAATTCCAGGCGGACAACCGGCCCGACGACGCGCTGTCGCTGTGCTGGGACACGCCCGTGCTCGCGGCGCCGGTCGAGATCGTCGGCATCCCGCGCCTCACGCTCGACATTGCGATGGACGGCGCGCGGGCGACCGTGATCGTGCGGCTCAACGAGATCGCGCCCGACGGCACCTCCGCGCGCGTCACCTTCGCCATTCGCCGCGTGAGGCGCCCGCAAGGGGTGGCGGCGGGCGAGCGCTTCGCCTGCGAAATTCCGCTCAAGGGCGTCGCCTACCGCTTCCGGCCGGGAAGCCGCATAAGGCTGGCAGTCTCGACCACCTACTGGCCGATGGTCTGGCCGGAACATCGCGATGGGGCGATCACGCTCTATCCCGACGCGACCGCCCTCCTGCTCCCCGGCATGCCCGAGACGGCGGTGCACGACCTGCCCGGGTTCAGCCCGCCGGTCTCGGCGGCGCCGATCCCGTCCGAGGACATCGAGCCGGGAGACATCATCCGCCGCGTCACCTGGGATGCGACCAGCGGCGCCAGCGAACTCGTCAACACCAACCAGCGCAAGACCTGGAAGCTCGGCGAGCTGACGCTGGGCGGGCGCGGCCTGCACGGCTATGCGATCCTGCCGGACGATCCGGCCTCGGCAAAGGCGTGGTTCGAGAGCGTCCAGCGCTATGAGCGGCCCGGCTGGGCCATCCGGCTGGAAACCCGGACGGATGTGTTCTGGGAGGATGGCAGGCTGATGCTGGAATCGGACTACAAGGCCTTCGAGAACGGCGCGCCGGTGTTCTCCCGCCATTGGCGCCACGGCTTCGACTACTGAGCGGGCCGCGCGGCCGGCGCGTTGCCGTCCCGGCGGAGCGCCGGGCGTCTTGAAAGGCCGCGCGGTTTCGCCCCATCTGTCGCGCCGGGTTTTCCTTGCCAGCGACGTGATACCATGACCACCCAAAAGCGCAACGACGGGCGCCACCGAGAGCCGCTCCTCCCAGCCAGGGAATTGTGGCGCGGAAAACTCCAGCTTCAAACGGTCCAGTTTTCAGGGATCAGATCACACCGGACGCGCCACCCGCTTCTCCGTCATGGACATCATGCGGGTCCGCGACGGGCGGATCACCGATCACTGGACCGTCGCCGACGGCGGCGGGCTGATGGCGCAGATCCGCGGCGACCGCTGAACCCCTTCCCATTCCGTGGCTGCGCACCAGCGACCGCGTATCTCTCAGCCCCTGAAAGGACTGGACCCATGTTGAACACCCTGTCCCTCGCCGGCAAGGCGGCCCTCGTCACCGGCGGCTCCCGCTCCATAGGCGCGGCCATCGCCAAGCGCCTCGCCGCTGATGGCGCCGCGGTCGCCATCACCTATAGCGCCTCGCCGGACAAGGCTGCGCAGGTGGTCGCCGGTATCGAGGCGGCCTGCGGCAAGGCCATCGCCATCGAAGCTGATGCAGGCAAGCCGGAAGCGGCGCGCGCGGCGGTGGCGAAGACCGTGGAGGCGTCGGCGCCATCGACATCCTAGTGAACAACGCCGGCCTCGGGCTTGGCGGACAGATCGAGGACATCTCGTTTGAGACCTATGAGCGGATGATCGCCGTCAACGTCACCGGCGTGTTCGTTGCGACGCAGGAGGCGGTGCGCCACATGACGGCCTGCGGACGCATCATCCAGATCGGCTCGTCCATGACACGCTATGCGGCCTTCCCCCACCGCCTCGCTCTACACGCTCACCAAGGGCGCCGTCGCCGGCTTCAACCGCAGCCTAGTGCGCGACCTCGGGCCGAAGGGCATCACGGTGAATACCGTGCATCCCGGCCCGACCGACACCGACATGAACCCGGCGGATGGCCCGGTGGCTAAGATCGTCGGCCCCGGCATGGCGATCGGGCGTTACGGCCAGCCGCACGAGATCGCCGGCGTCGTCGCCTTCCTGGCGAGCCCCGAGGCCGCCTTCGTCACCGGCGCCGAGATCGTCGCCGATGGTGGGCTGACCGCCTGAACACGCCCCACGCGCAAAGGACCATTCCCATGCCGAGCATCGGCATCATCGGCGCCGGCAACATCGGCCGCGCCTTCGCCATCGCCCTTGCCCGCAACGGCATCTCGGCCATCCTTTCCAACAGCCGGGACCCGAAGAGCCTAAAGGAGGCGGTCGCCGCCATCGGCCCGACCATCACGGCCGGCACCCGCGAGGACGCCGCCGCGCAGGATATCGTGCTCGTCGCGGTGAACTGGTCGAAGCTGCCGGGAGCACTCCACGGCCTGCCCGACTTCGGCGGGCGCATCGTCATCGACGCTAACAACCCGATCGAGGCGCCGCTGTTCAAGCCGGCGGAGCTCGACGGCCGCACCTCATCGGAGGTGTTCGCCGACCTCGTGCTCGGCGCGCGTGTGGTGAAAGCGTTCAACCATCTCCGGTCCGGCCTGGTCGAATTCCTGAAACGCCTTCGCCACGGATGACTGGTTCGGGATGGTCAGCATCCGCATCCATCGCCCGAGCACGCGCAGGGCGTTCACCGCGTTGAATGATTGGGAACCGCCGCTCACCTGCATCACCGCGAGCGTCCGGCCTTGGGTGGGGCGAACCCCACTCACCTCCAGCGGTATCCAGTCGATCTGGCTTTTGAAGATACCGGTGATGGTCCCGTGCCGCTCTGGGCTGCACCACACCTGGCCCTCAGACCACGCCGAAAGTGCACGAAGTTCCTGCACCTTGGGGTGATCGGACGGCACACTGTCGGGCATCGGCAGGCCGCGTGGATCGAAGATTTGGGTCTCGGCGCCCATGCGCTGTAACAATCGCGCGGCTTCCTCCACGAGCAGCCGGCTATAGGAGCGCTCACGCAGCGAGCCATAGAGCAGCAGTATGCGTGGCGGGTGGGTCGAGGGCTCGCGGCCAGCCAACTTGGCGTGGTCCGGCAAGTCGAGATGGGCCACGTCCAGGGCGGGGAAGGTGTCATCGGATAGCATATCGGACGGCATGACGAGACCTATGCGGGTTGGACAGCCCGACGGGACAGTGCCGCCGCGGACCAGAAGCCGAGCGCGAGCACGAGCGTGCCGGCCAGAAGGGCGAGCAGAACCGCGTCGTACGAGCCCGAAGCGGACCAGAGGAGCGCGGCGCCCAGGGGCGCGACGGCCCGACTCACCGAGGCGGGCGCGGTCAGGGCGCCGTTGACCGCCCCATAGGCTTGCCGCGTCAGCATCTCCGGCACGGCGAGGCCGCGTACGATGGTCATGATGCCGTTCGCGGCGCCGTACATCGCGGCCACGATGGCGATGATCGCGAAGTGCGGCGGTAGTTCCAGCGCGAGCAGGGCGAGCGGGAACACCATCACCACCGCGCATCCGATGATGCGCACCGAGGCCCCCGGGGCGAGCAGCCAGATGGCGAGCCTTCCCGCGACCTGCGCCGGGCCGATGATGGCCATCGCCGCGACCACGGTCGTGCTGTCGAAGCCGCGCTCGCCGAGCAGCGGATACAGGTGGAAGGTGAAGGCCGAGAAGGTCGCCGCATAGGCGGCGAACGCCGCGGCTAGTGCCCAGAACACCGGCTGGCGCATAGCCCAGCCTACGACGGAGGTACCGGACCACAAGCCGTGCTGCGCGCCCATGTGCGACCCTGTCGGATGATCCCGCTCGGGACGGATGGCGCCGGCGTAAAGCGCCGCGCAGAGCATCATGTTGATCCCGCCGAGCACCATCAGCGTGTGCCGCCAGCCATAGAGGTCGAGCAGCAACTGGACCAGCGGGATGAACACCGTGGACGCAAAGCCGCCCCACAAGGTCAGGGCGGTGATGCCGGCCCGGGCATGACCCGCTCCCGCCCGGCGGGCGACGACGGCGAAGGCGGGCTCGTACAGCGTCGCTGCCTGTAGGGCGCCGATGCCGGCCGCGCAGACGTAGAAGACGAGCAGGCTGGCGGCCTGCGACCATGCGATGAGTAGAGCGCCCGCGAGGACCGAGCCGCCCGCCATGACGAGACGCCCGTGGCCTCGGTCGATGGCAGCGCCAACCGGGTAGGCGGCGACGCCCGCAAGCGCCAGCCCGAGTGTCGCGGCGCCGTAAAGCTCCGTCTTGGAACAGCCGAGGTCGAGCCGCATCGCCTCCGCGATCAGCGGAAAGCTGTAGTAGAGCGAGCCCCACGAGCAAATCTGCCCGATGCCGAGCCCCGTGATGAAGATGCTTCGCGGACTCGGCGGCCTCGTCTCCACCGAGGTCATGACGGGCGTGCGGGCCGCTGGGCCGGGTGTTCGGCCGGGCGCCGCTCGTACCAGTCCTTGGACCGGTTCACGAGCCAGACCACCGTCAGCATCACCGGCACCTCGATCAGCACCCCCACGACGGTGGCTAGAGCCGCGCCGGACTGGAAGCCGAACAGGCTGAGGGCCGCAGCCACCGCAAGCTCGAAGAAGTTTGACGCCCCGATGAGCGCCGAGGGGCCAGCGACGCAATGCTGCTCTCCGCTTATTCGGTTGAGCAGGTAGGCGAACCCGGCGTTGAAATAGACCTGGATCAGGATGGGCACCGCCAGCAACGCGATGACGAGCGGCTGAGCGAGTATTTGCTCGCCCTGAAACCCGAACAGCAGCACCAGCGTCGCCAGCAGCGCGACCAACGACAGCGGCTGGAGGCGAGCAAGAAGGCGGGGGAGAGCCGCTTCGCCGCCACGAGCAAGCAAGCTCCGGCGGAGCGCCTGTGCGAGGAACACCGGCACGACGATGTAGAGCGCGACCGAGAGCAGCAGGGTGCCCCACGGCACGGTAATGGCGGAGAGACCCAGCAGCAGCCCGACCAGCGGTGCAAAGGCGAACACCATGATGGTGTCGTTTAGGGCCACCTGAGACAGCGTGAAGTGTGGCTCGCCCTTAGTGAGGTTCGACCAGACAAACACCATGGCGGTACAAGGCGCGGCGGCGAGGATGATGAGCCCGGCAATGTAGCTGTCGATTTGATCGGCGGGCAGATACGGCCGGAACAAGTAGCCGATGAACAGCCAGCCGAGAGCCGCCATGGAGAACGGCTTCACCGCCCAATTGATGAACAGCGTGACCCCGATGCCGCGCCAGTGCTGCGCGACCTGTCCGAGAGCGGAGAAGTCGATGCGCAGCAGCATCGGCACGATCATCAGCCAGATGAGCGCGGCCACCGGCAGGTTGACCTTAGCGACCTCTGCTGCGCCGACGGACTGAAACAGGCTGGGGAAGAGATGGCCCAGCGCGACGCCGGCAACGATGCAGAGACCAACCCAGATGGTCAGATAGCGCTCGAACGTCGACATGGAGCCTCAGAGCATGATGCGGCGGGTGAGAAGCGGGGCGGTGGCCGGGCAGAGCGAGACGGCTTGCGCCGACTGCCGGATGGCATCAGGAGCCGCCTCGCGTGCTGACGCTACGAAGCCGAGCTTCTCGAAGTAAGCCGCCGCCGAGGTTGTGAGCAGCCACGCCGTGCGGCCTCCGAGGTCGAGCGCCCGGCTCATGAGCAGCAGCGCTATGTTGCGGCCGATGCCCCTGCCGCGTGCGGATGGCACGACGAGCAACGAGCGGAGCAGGATATCCTGTCCGTTCGCCTCGAAGCCGCCATGGCCGACCAGCGTACCGCCGAGGGTGCGGAAGCTGTAGAACCGCCCCGATGAAGAGCGCAGGTCGTCGGTCGGCAGGTCTGCGTCACGTAGTGCCTTGGCCAAGCGCGGGTCGGTTGCTGCCACCTGCTCGTCGCGTAGGAAGGGGCTTCCGTCGTCCTTGTCGAGGTCGGCACTCGGAACCACGGGCAGCACATCCAGAACCGTTTCGGATGGCCGGCACAGCTTGACCCCGAGAGGGGTCACCACGATTGGCCGGTTGATGAAGATGGGGTGTTCCTTGATCGCCGCGAGCAAGGGCGCATCGTCCAGCGCCGGATTGTCGAGCCCGATTTCCTTGAACGGCGTTCCCCGCTCGCGCAGAAGGCTCCGCAGCGGCCAGTTCATGCGGCTCGCAAGCTTTAGGAGCAGGGCCGGCGCGGGCGGCGTCTTGAGATATTCGACAACGTGCGGCTCGATCCCGGCATGGCGGATCATCGCCAGCGCGTTGCGCGACGTGCCGCAATTCGGGTTGTGGTAGACGACGACGTCCATCGTGTTCACGCCACGTCCGGCCGCCGAGCAGTCCCGCCCTCAAGCTGGCCAATTTCACGTAGCTTCGTGCCGAGTGCGACATTGTCGAGGCTCTTGAGCGGCAGGGCGCTAAAGATTGAGATGCGGTTCCTGAAATAGCGGAACGCGTCGGCGAAGGCGGCTTCCTGCTGGATGTCCGAGCCGGCTACCGCGGCCGGATCCTCGATGCCCCAATGCGCGGTCATCGGCTGTCCCGGCCATACCGGGCAGGCTTCGCCGGCGGCGTTGTCGCAGACGGTGAACACGAAATCCATGACCGGCGCACCGGGCGCGGCGAACTCGCTCCATGATTTGGATCGGAGGCTATCCACCGGATAATCGAGGCTTTGCAGCGTCTTGATGGCGAGCGGATGCACTGCGCCCTTTGGCTGGCTGCCTGCTGAGTGAGCTCGGAACCTGCCCGCGCCGAGCTTCGTCAGAATGCTCTCGGCAAGGATGGATCGGGCGGAGTTGCCCGCGCAGAGGAACAGCACGTTGTAGATGCGGCCGGAGCCGATGGCGTCAGTCATGGACTGGCTCATTCTTGGCAGTGGCGGGAGGGCAGCAGGGCGACAGTTCCGCAAGCAGCGGCGCACATACTTCGGGCCGGCCGGCGCAGCAGTTCTGCACGAGGAAGCTCGCGAGCTCGCTCACGGCGACGAGGCGGGCGCGATAGATGATCGTCCGGCTGTGGCGTTCGGCGGCGATCAGACCGGCCCGCGACAGCACTGCGAGGTGGGTCGACATGGTGTTGTGCGGCACCGCAAGCCGCCGGGCGACTTCACCGGCTGGCAAACCTTGGGGCTCATGCTCGATCAGCAGCCGGAACACGTCGAGGCGCGTTGGCTGTGCGAGCGCGGCAAAGGTGAGGATAGCTTGTTCCGAGTCCATATGTCGACATTGATCGACATATGGACTCAATGCAAGACTGGGATCTGACGACAGACCGATTGTTGAGAATTTACGGAGGGGCGCTTACGAGAACGGTAGACGAGGTCGACGCGCTGCTAGCCTGAATTGCGGAGCTGAATAAGGGGTCTATGCGCCAGAAGCGGAAGTCCATTGCGGCGACGACGAACAGCCGGTTTGGGGCCGTTGGCGGACCAGCGGCTTTGGCTGCCGTTGTGCGGATAGTGGCCGTTCTGCAGTCGCCTCCATCGGCCAATCGTCACCGCAGCAGCGAACTTCTGCCACTGGCGTGAGGCGGCCGCATGCGGGGGTGAGCGACTATGCTTTCACCGCGCCGGCCGTCAGCCCCGCCACAAAATGCTTCTGCATCAGGAAGAACAGGCAAACCGGCGGCAGCGCCGCGAAGAGGGCCGCAGACGAGATGAGGTTCCACGCCGTGAGCCACTCGCCCTTGAGGCCGGCGATGCCGAGGGTCAGCGGCTTGGCGGAATCGCTCTGCACCAGCACCAGCGCCCAGAAATAGTCGTTCCACACGAAGGTGAAGATCAGCACGGCCAGCCCGGCCAGCGCGGGGCGCAGCAGCGGCAGGACGATGCGGTGCAGGATCTGCATCTCGGTGGCGCCCTCGATGCGAGCCGCCTCGAACAGCTCGTTCGGCAGCGATATGATGAAATTGCGCAGGAACAGCGTGGCGAAGCCGGTCTGGAACGCGGTGTGGAACAGTACCAGCCCCCACACGGTGTCATAGAGCCCAACCCCCAGCACCATGTTGCGCACCGGGATCATCAGAATCTGATAGGGGATGAAATTGCCGCCGATGAACATCGCGAACAGCAAGGTACTGCCCGGGATGCGGTATTTCGCCAGCGCCACCGCCGCCATGGTGGCGAGGATCAGCACCAGCATCACCGTCGTGCCGGTGACCGTCACGCTGTTGAGGAAGAAGCCCCACATGGGCGAGGTCGCGAACATCTCGCGGTAATTGTCGACCAGCGCGAAACGCGACGGCGCGCCCCAGTAATTCCCCTCCAGGAGATCCGACTGCGAGCGGATCGCCGTCATCATGATGGCGAGGAGCGGCAGCATCCACACCAGCATCGCCGCATAGAGCGCCAGGCGATAGCCCAGGCGCACCCCGGCGGAGCGTTCGGTGACGGGAGTGGGATACATCAGGCGCCCCTCTGTTCGCGACGCAGCGTGTGCCGCAGGAAGAAGGCGATGTAGATGCTCATGATGAGGAACAGCACCGTGGCGATCGCCGCGCCATAGCCGGCGCGGTAGCTGAAGATGGTGGCGTCGTACATCTGGTAGGCGAGGACGGTGGAACTGCCATAGGGCCCGCCCTGGGTCATCACCGCGATAAGGTCGAAATTCCGCAGCGAGCCGATCACCGTGATGATGGTCGCCACGAAGGAGACGGCGCGCAGCTGCGGCAGCACGATATGGCGCAGCAGTGTCCAGCCGGAGGCGCCGTCGATGCGGCCAGCGGCGATCAGCTCGCCGTCGAGCTGGGAAAGCCCGGCAAGGAACAGCACGAGGCAGAAGGCGGTCTGCGCCCACAGCGCGGCAAAGACGATGCCGAAGGTGACGAAATGCTCGTCCGAGAGAATGGCGAAGGGCTCGAAGCCGAAGAACCGCATCACGATGGCGAGGATGCCGAAGGTCGGGTCGTAGAACCAGGTGAACACCACGCCGATGATGACATTGGCCAGCACCAGCGGGATGAAGAACACGGACTTGACGACGCGCATCTCGCCGAGCGGCTGGTTGAGGAACAGCGCGAGAGCAAGCCCGAACACCGGCGCCAGCAGGAACAGCACGATCCAGATGATGTTGTTCTTCAACGAGGTGAAGAACTGCGCATCCGCGAACAGCTCCCGGTAATTGTCCAGCCCGACGAAGGTGGCCGGACCGGTGCCGTCCCACTCATAGAAGCTGATCGCGATGCTCTGGAGGATCGGCCAGACGATTATCATCAGGAACAGCGCCAGCGGCAGCAGCAGCAGGAGGATCGGCGTCAGCCAGGACTGGTTTCGGCGCCAGATGCGCAGCATGGGAACCTCGGGCGGGAAGGGACGGGTCGCCCCGTCGACAGAGGGGCCCGCCGCGGCGGGCCCCCGTCGGGTCAGTTGAAGATGCGCTTGCGGGCCGCGTCCAGCCGATCGAGGATCGCGTCCTCGCGGTCGGGCTTGGCCAGGAACTCCTGGAAGCCCTTCATGCCCACCTGCGCCATTTCCGGGTCGGTGTCGCGGTCATAGAACTGCGACGAACCGGCGGAATTGCGCACCTGCTCCATCTGGACCGAGGCGAAGTCGTTCGGGTCGATCTGGATGTCGGTGCGGGCGGGCACCACCGAACCACCCTTGGCGAAGGTGGACAGGTTTTCCGGCTGGGCCAGGAAGGCGAGGAACTTCAGCGCCAGCTCCTTGTTCTTCGCCCCCTTGGGGATGCCGACGCCATTGATCGAGACCTGCTCGATATTGGGCACGGAAGGGTCCACCGTCGGGAACGGGAAGAAGCCGATGTTCTTGCGGGTTTCCTCAGGGAGCGAGGTCAGCACGTAAGGACCGAGCAGATACATGGCCGCCTTGCCCTGGGCCAGGAACGGAATCGCTTCCTGCCAGCCATAGGACGAGGCGTTGTCGAGGAAGTACCCCTTCTCGATCGGCACGCGCCAGGTGTCGAACACCTTCTTCATGCGAGGATCGGTATAGCTTTCCTTGCCATCCATCAGGCCCATGTAGAAATCGAGGCCATTGATGCGCTTGGTGAGATAGTCGAACCACAGGGCATTGGCCCAGAGATCGCGCGTGCCGATGGTGAACGGCACGATGCCGGCGGCCTTGGCCTTTTCGGCGATAGCCATCAGCTCGTCCCACGTCTTGGGCGGTTCGACACCGAGTTTGGCGAAGACGTCCTTGTTGTAGAAGAAGCCCCACGTGTTGAAATTGGTGGGCATCATGTACTGCTTGCCGTTGTCAGTAACGGCAGCAAGGAAGGGGGCCATCGGCTTTTCGAGGTTGTTCTGCTCGTAGAAGCCGCTCATATCCGCGAACAGATCGCGCTTGGTGAAGGCGCGCATGCGGGCGCCGGTGAACCAGAACGCGACATCCGGCGGGCTGGCGACCAGGAAGTTGCGGATCGACGTCTTGTAGGATTCGACGTCGCTGTAGTTCACCGTGACCTTGACGCCCGGATTGGCAGCCTCGAAATCGGCGACGATCTTGTTCATCGCCGCCTTCTGGCCGGCGCCGCTGCGATCGGTATTGATCACCAGCGTTTCCTGCGCCGCCGCCGGGGTGGCGAAGGGATGGAGCAGGCCACAGGCCAGAGCGAGCGCACCCGCCCCCATGATCAGGGCGCGACGCGGCAGGGAAAGCGTCATTGTCATTCCTCCGTTGCTGGGCCGGTTTCGATCTCGCATCCGCATTTCTCGGGACGCTTCAAATTCGCGGCAAGGGTGCGGCCCATCGCTTGTCGCGCCTTATGTTGACGAAGTCAAAACTTACTTATCGATAAGTTAATTTCCGGCCGTGTTGACCCCGTCTGGGAAGCGGATCAGCTGACGCGGCGCCCCGTCGTCCGGTCGAATAGATGCACCTGTTCGGCATCCGGCAGCACGCGGATCTTTTCTCCCGCGCGAACCGCGACCCGACTGCGGAACAGGCAGTTGAACTCCGCCCCGCCGACGCGGACCAGAACCTCCGTCTCGGAGCCGGTCGGCTCGACGACCACCACGTCGGCCTCTATCCCGGCCTCGTCGAGGCGGAAATGTTCGGGGCGCACGCCGTAGACCGCATCACCTTGCGGCGCCGCCTTCCACCGCGCGCCCGCCGGCAATGTCATGCCCTCGCCCGCACGAAACCCGCCATTCTCGAAGCGGCCTTCCAGGAAGTTCATGCTCGGCGAGCCGATGAAGCCTGCGACGAACCGGTTGTCGGGCATGTCGTAAAGATCGAGCGGTGCGCCGATCTGCTCGATCGCGCCGTCACGCATCACCACGATCTGGTCGGCCATCGTCATCGCCTCGATCTGGTCGTGCGTGACGTAGACCGTGGTTGTCTTGAGCCGCTGCTGCAGTTCCTTGATCTCCGCCCGCATGGCCACGCGCAGCTTCGCGTCGAGGTTGGACAGCGGCTCGTCGAACAGGAACACCTGCGGGTCCCGCACGATGGCCCGGCCCATGGCGACGCGCTGGCGCTGCCCGCCCGAGAGTTGGCGCGGATACCGGTCGAGCAACGGCATGAGGCCAAGAATCTGCGCGGCTTTCTCGACCCGCTGGCGGATTTCCTCCTTCGGCACGCTGCGCAGCGACAGCGCGAAGGCCATGTTCTCGTAGATCGACATGTGCGGGTAGAGCGCATAGCTCTGGAACACCATGGCGATGTCGCGGTCCTTAGGCGACACATCGTTCACGACCCGCTCGCCGATGCGGATCTCGCCCGCCGTTGCCTTCTCCAGTCCCGCGATGGTGCGGAGCAGGGTCGACTTTCCGCATCCCGAAGGGCCGACGAGGATGACGAATTCCCCGTCCGCGATGTCGACCGACACGCCTCGCAGGATGTGGGTCTCCCCGAACTTCTTGTGGACGTCGCGGATGGTCACCGATGCCATGAAGAGGGTCTCACGATCTTGGGTCCGTCGCCCGAGGCAGGCGTGGCGCTGCGTTTCCAGCGCGCCTCTTGTGCCTTCGTCAGGCCGGCGCTCGGTCAGAGAGCTAGCATTGACCTCGGAGGCGGTCAATGCAAAGTTACTTATCGATAAGTAAGTTTATGGAGAGCCCGCCGTGCCCGCCACCGCAACGACCCTGCTTTCGCCCGCCGGCGCGCTGGCTCCCGGCCTCTATGGCTATGACGACCTGACCGAGGGCGCCTTCTTTCTGACCTCCGGCGTCACCGTGACCGAGGCCCACATCGTCGGCTATGCCGGCATTTCCGGGGACCTGTTCGACGTACACATGGACGACGACTTCGCGCGCGAACAGGGCTTCGCCGGCCGCATCGCCCACGGCCTTCTGGGGCTCGCCCTGATCGACGGGCTCAAGACCCGTTGCCCGGTCAGACTGCAGGGCATTGCGACGTTGTCGTGGAACTGGTCGTTCAAAGCGCCCGTCTTCATCGGCGACCGCATCGCCGCGCGCTTCGAGGTGGCGGCCAGGCGCGAAACCCGCCGCGAGGACCGAGGCATCGTCACCTTCGACGTTAAAGTTGTGAACCAGAGCGGCATGGTGGTGCAGGAAGGCCAGACACTGCTGATGATGGGGGGACGAGAAACGAGGGCCGGTGCGTTGGCTTGACCGATTGCCGCCGCTTGCTCATCTGTTTGCAGCACGCGAACACGACGCGTTTGGGGGAGTTACCAGTCGATGGCGCGCAAGACCGACGGAGAAACCGCGGCGACCAGCCGCCTGTCCATGCGCGACAACATCAAGAAGGTGGCGACCGAACTGCTGATCCGCCACGGTTATCACGGCACCAGCTTCCGGCACATCGCCGACCGGCTCGACATCACCACGACCAACATCCACTACCATTTCGGCAACAAGGAGAAGCTGGTCGAGGAGGTTGTGCGCGACTACGTCACCAGCACCTGCGCCAAGCACAAGGCGATCTGGGAAGCGCCGGATCATTCGCTGCCGCAGAAGCTGATGGACGTCGCCGTCTTCAACCGCACCCGCTACAAGGCGTTCAACCGCGGCCGCAAGAGCGGGCAGCCCTGGAGTCTCATCGGGCGACTGCGGCTGGAAGGCGAAGTGCTGAGCCCGGGCGCGCGCGAATCGCTCACCTCTTTCACGGACAATGTGCATGCCGCTGTCCGCGTCGCGGTGCAGATCGCCTATGACCGCAGCGAACTGGTCAGCGACGCGCCGCTGGACGACATCGCTTTTCTCCTGGTGAACATCGTCAACAGCTCGTCGGTCTTCACCCAGGACGCCGGCAATTTCGAGCGGCTGGAACAGTTCTTCGAGGCCTTCTCGCGGGTGATCATCTCCGCCTACGCGCCGACGAGCCGGCCGGACGTCGCGGCCCAGTAACGTCCGGCGCGGTCCCGGCCCGCCGCCGTGCGGGGCTGCGCACTCCCCGCGTCATTCTCCCCCTTGCGCCGAAGAGTCGCCTTGGGGGAGGCGCCGCCGCTGCGAAGGCGTGTGAAACACAGGGTTGCGGATCGCCGGATTCTGACTTACTGATAAGTAAGTTTAAGGGCAATTGGTGCCTTCCATCCTTCTGGAGTTCTGGGATGAAGATCCTCACGGCGTCGGCCGCAGCGGCGCTCGTGCGCGATGGCGACACGATTCTCATCGGCGGCTCGGGGTCCGGCCATGCCGTGCCAGAAGCCCTTATCGCCGCCGTCGAACAGCGTTTCCTTTCGGAGCAGCAGCCGCGCCGCCTCACCACGATCCATCCGGTCGGTCTCGGCAATCGCGCCGAAGCGGGCGCCTCGCGTTTCGCCCATGAGGGCCTGATCCGCCGCGTGGTCTGCGGCACCGTGGTCGATGCGCCGCCTCTCGCCGCGCTCGCGAGCCGCGACGCCATCGAGTGCTACACGCTGCCACAGGGTGCGCTGTCCCAACTCATCCGCGAGATCGCGGCCGGCCGGCCGGGGCTGCTCACCCATGTCGGGCTGCACACCTTCGTCGATCCGCGGCTCGCCGGCGGAAAGCAGAGCGGGGCGTGTTCTGAGGACCTCGTCGAGCTGGTGACGCTGAAGGACCGCGAATGGCTGTTCTACAAGCCTTTTCCCGTCGACGTCGCCTTCCTGCGCGGGACCACCGCCGATGAGGACGGAAACATCTCGATGGAGGACGAGGCGATCTTCGGCGAGATGCTCTCCATGGCGCAGGCGGCGCGGCGCTCGGGAGGCCTGGTGATCGTTCAGGTCAAGCGCCTCGCGCGGCGCGGGACGCTGCCGGCCAAGTCCGTGAAGATCCCCGGCATGCTCGTTGACGCCGTGGTGGTCGATGCCGAGCAGAAGCAGACCTACCAGACCTTCTTCGACCCGGCCTTTGCCGGCCAGCTCCGAATGCCGCTCGACGGCTTCCCGCGGCTGCCGCTGGACGAACGCAAGATCGTCGCCCGGCGCTGCGCCATGGAGCTGCGGCGCGGCGCGGTCTGCAACATCGGATCGGGAATCTGCACCGGCATCGGCCTCGTCGGGGCCGAGGAGGGGTTGCTGGACGAGGTGGTGCTCACCAACGAGCAGGGGCTCATCGGCGGCGCGCCGGCCTCGGGTCTCGACGCGGGTGCCTCGCGCAACTACTGGGCGATGATCGACCAGCCCTATCAGTTCGACTTCTATGACGGGGGTGGGCTCGACATCGCCTTCCTCTCCGCGGTGGAAGTGGACCGTGTCGGCAATGTGAACATCAGCCGCTTCGCCGGCCGTGTCGTCGGGATCGGGGGCTTCGTCAACATCAGCCAGAACGCGCGGACTATGGTGTTCGGCGGCACCTTCACCGCCGGCGGGCTCAAGGTGCGGGCCGAGAACGACGAACTCGTCATCGTCGAGGAAGGAAAGCACCGCAAGTTCGTCGAGGCGGTCGAGCAGGTCGCCTACAGCGGCCCCTATAGCCGCTCGCGCGACCAGAACACGCTGTTCGTCACCGAGCGCGCCGTGTTCCGCACCGGCGAGGACGGGCTCGAACTCATCGAGATCGCACCCGGCATCGATCTGGAACGCGACGTCCTCGGCCAGATGGCCTTCGTGCCCCACATCTCGCCGACGCTGAAGCGCATGGATGCGCGTCTTTTCCGCCCTGAGCCCATGGGGATCGCGGCCGAAATGCCCGGCGAATGGCGCGTGCATGAGCGGCTGCGTGCCGCGTCCTGAACCTTCAGCAGGGGAAACGTCATGACCACGACCACGACGGGCTCTTCCGGCCTCGCCCTTTCGCTTCCACGCGCCGACGGTACGTTGGAGACGTACCGTCTCGTGGGTACGCCGCTGTCGGCTGAGCCGCCCGAGCGGCCTTTCACGCGCATCGCCTATGCCGCCGGCCACGTGGTCGTCGACCCGCTTGCCCCGGTCGACCCCTGGGAGAGGGCCGCCGTGGACTGGGACCGCACTCTTGCTTTTCGCGAGCATCTGTGGAGCCTCGGGCTCGGCATCGCCGAGGCGATGGACACCGCTCAGCGCGGCATGGGTGTCGACTGGCCGACCTCGCTCGAACTGATCCGGCGGACCAGCGCGGCCGCCGGTCCCGGTCGCCTAGTCGTCTCCGGCTGCGGCACTGATCAGCTCGCTGCGAACGACGCACGCTCCCTCGACGACGTCGTGCGCGCCTATGAGGAGCAGATCGAGGCGATCCAGGCCACCGGCAGCCGTATTGTCCTGATGGCTTCGCGCGCGCTCGCCCGCGTCGCGAGGGGACCTGACGACTATTTCACCGTCTATGGACGCCTGTTGCGGCAGGTCGACCAGCCCGTCGTGCTGCACTGGCTCGGAGACATGTTCGACCCTGCGCTTGCCGGCTACTGGGGAAGCGATGACATTCCAGGCGCCATGGATGTGGTCGCGGACATCATCGCCGACCAAACGGCAAATGTCGACGGCATCAAGATATCCCTGCTCGACGCGGCGCACGAGGTTGCGCTCCGCCGCCGCCTGCCGGATGGCGTGCGGATGTATACGGGTGACGACTTCAACTATGTCGGGCTCATTGAGGGTGACGGCACCCATCACTCGCATGCGCTGCTGGGCGCTTTCGATGCCACAGCGCCGGCCGCCTCCGCCGCGCTCGGTCGCCTCGCGGCGAACGATGTCGAGGGCTATCGCGCGCTCCTCGAGCCGACCGAGGCGCTCTCGCGGCACCTGTTCGCTGCGCCTACCCAGTTCTACAAGACCGGCGTTGTCTTCATGGCCTATCTGAACGGCCATCAGGATCATTTCACCATGGCCGGCGGGCTGGAGAGTGCGCGCTCGGCCCCGCATCTGGCCGGGATATTCCGCCTGGCCGATGCCACCGGCTTGCTTCGCAACCCTGATCTGGCGCTGCGGCGGATGAAGGCGGTGATGGCAGTGCGCGGAGTGGGCGCGTGAGCATGTCTGATCTGCCCGATATTGCCGGTCTGCCGCTTCCCCTCTCGGGAGCCACCCGGCTCTACGCCATCGTCGGGGATCCGATTGCGCAGGTGGGCTCGCCGGGCTTGTTCAATGCTGCGTTCCGGCGCAGGGGCGTCGAAGCCGTCCTTGTCCCATTTCACGTGGCGCCCGCCTATCTCGCGGACCTGGTCCGCATGTTCCGCATCACCCGGAACTTCGACGGGCTGGTCGTCACTGTCCCCCACAAGATCGCGATTGCGAAATTGATCGACGATGTCGCCCCGATGGGGCGCCGCATCGGTGCGGTGAACGTCATCCGCAAGAGCGGCGCCCGGCTTGTCGGCGACAATTTCGACGGCGTCGGCTTCGTGAGAGGCCTTCACGACAAGGGACACGCATTGGCCGGCCGCTGCGCGCTCATTATCGGGGCCGGCGGGGCGGGCCGCGCGGTGGCGCACGCGGTCCTCGACGAGAAGCCGGCGCAACTCCGCCTGTTCGATGTCGATGCCTCCCGGGTCGAGGGGGTGGTCGCCGAACTCAGGCAGGTCAGCCCCCACCTCGATGTCGGCGTCGGCGACCCCGATCCTTCCGGTTTCGACGTGGTGGTCAACTGCACCTCGATTGGCATGCGCTCGAGTGATCCATTTCCGCTCATGATCGACCGCCTCGCTGCCGAGACGCTGGTGGTGGACATCATCCTCAAGCCGGCGGTGACGCCACTGCTATCGGAAGCCGCCCGGCGCGGCTGCGCCACCCATGCCGGCGCCCATATGCTGGAAGGGCAGGTGGAGGCCATCTGCGAGTTTTTCGGGCTCACAGGCACATGAGGCTGACGCCGGAACGCTGCTCGATCAACACCGCGACGCTCGGCTACAAGGAGCCGATCTGCCGGGTGATCGACACGGTTGCCCGCCACGGCTTCGGCGCCATCGCGCCATGGCGCCGTGAGGTCGAGGGCGGGGACGTCGTCGCGATCGCCCGGCAGATACGCGAGGCGGGCCTCTCGGTTTCGGGATACTGTCGCAGCTCGTACCTCCCCGCCGAGGGAATCGCCGAGCGGCAGGCTCGGTTCGAGGAGAACCGACGCGCCCTCGCGGATGCCGCGACCCTTGAGGCGAAATGTTTCGTCATCGTCGCCGGCGGGCTCCCCGGAGCGAGCCGCGATATCGACGGTGCCCGGGCGCAGGTCGAGGAGGGCCTCGTCCGCCTGCTGGCAGAAGCGCGCGCGCTCGGCGTGCCCGTTGCCATCGAGCCGCTGCACCCGATGTACGCGGCCGATCGCTGCTGCGTGAACACGCTGGCGCAGGCACTCGATCTCTGCGCGCGTCTCGACCCGGACCATGAAGGCGGTATCGGCGTTGCGCTCGACGCTTATCATGTCTGGTGGGACCCCGACCTCGTCGCCGGCATAGGACGCGCCGGGTGCGAGCGCCGGCTTGACGCTTTTCACATTTGCGACTGGCTGGTTCCGACCACCGATCTTCTAATGGATCGCGGCATGATGGGCGATGGCGTCATCGATCTCGCCGCCATGCGCCGCAATGTGGGGGCCGCCGGTTTCGCCGGGTATGCCGAGATCGAGATATTCTCGAGTCGGTGGTGGTCCATAGACAACGAGGAAACGCTACGGGTGTGTGTGGATCGCTTACGCACCTTATAGCGGAATGTATGCTTGGATGACGTAATTGACGTCCGGTGGCAAGATTCGGCAACACACACCTCGGGTGTCTCAACAACGTCGCTGCCAAGAAGAAAGCATTGCCCCCGAGATTAAGGTTCGGGCGGCTAATCTAGCCGTTGCGGCCGCTTTCGACGCTACGTCTTAAGTTCCGCCTTACGGCGCATCCATGCCCCGTAAGGCGGAAGCAGCAACGTCTGGTCTCAGGAAAACGCAGGTCCAATCGCTACGGCCGAGATGGCGGGGCGCGAAGCGGACATATCGCCGTTGAATGCCCCGGGGGCCGGAATTGACCCAAAGCGCGGTTGGGAAGGTCTTCTGTCAGTGGGTGCTCTCACTGGCTCGTACCGCGTCGGGTCGCTAGATGCTGACGGGCCGACGGGCCGCTATTCCTAAATGAAGGTGTCGCGATTTATTCGGTCTGAATCTCGCTCGATCCTGTCGGCGCGGCCTCGTCCTCCTCCCCCCAACGGGGAAAGACCTTCAGGTCGAGGTCGAACAGATCGAGCACCCGCCCGATTGTATGGGTGACCATGTCGTCCAGAGACGCCGGCCGTGAATAAAAGGCCGGCACCGGCGGCGCGATGATGCCGCCCATTTCCGTCACCGCCAGCATGCTCTTGAGGTGGCCGGCGTGAAGCGGCGTCTCACGCAGCATCAGCACCAGCCGACGGCGCTCCTTCAGGCAGACATCCGCTGCCCGGCTGATGAGCCCGGACGTCACGCCATGCGCGATGTCGCTCATGCTTCGCACCGAGCAGGGCGCCACGATCATTCCCATCGTCCGGAACGAGCCGCTGGAAATCGGCGCGGAAATGTCGCCGGGGGAATAGACGACATCCGCGAGCCCGCGCAGTTCCTCCGCGGTCATGTCGGTTTCATAGGCGCGCGTCATTTCGCCGGCCTTGGAGACGACGAGATGGCTCTCGATCTCCAGATGCCGCAGGGCTTTCAGCAGGCGCACGCCGTAGACGATGCCGGTGGCGCCGGTAATGCCGACGACCATCCGCCGGGGTACGTTCCCCATGTTCACGCTCCCCAGTGCATCATGCGGGCGTGGAGCCGACATGCCGGGGATCGAAGTTCGAGGGGGCGGCGGGCCGGGCCTCGAAGGCGAAGGGGCGATCGGACAGCGTGTAGCGATACCAGGGTGCGTCGTTCATGCGGCCGAGCTTGTGACGCAGCCCGCCAAAAGCGCCGTAGATCCGCCGGTAAGGCTGGCCGTGGAAATGGGCGAGGATATCCAGCCACGCCCGCGGCTCAGCTGCGATGAAGGCTTCCATCTGGCGGGCAATCTCTTCCTCGGAGAGCGGGACGACGCCGTCCGGCGGGTCGCCGAGATCGGTGACCGCGCTCTTGATGAACTCGTCCGGGTTCCAGCCCGCGCCCATGGGCTTAGTGCAATCCATGCCGATCTTCGAGGCAACGCCCGGTTCGGCGCATTTCGGGTCCACCGTCATGGTGTTGCAGTCCTTGAGGATGACGGTGTCGCGGTCGGGCATGTAGCGGAAGGCCATGGCGGCGAGCACCGCCTGGTCGTCCCAGATGTCGACGTCGTCATTGAACACCATCGCCACCTTGGGCAGGCCCTGCTTGGAACAGGTGAGCATGAGGCCGAGCGCCTGCTTGGCGTCGCCCGCGCCCAGCGGGCGGATCTTGGCATAGGCGATGTTGGACAGGCCGCCCGCCGGGCTGCGCACCTCCACCACGTCGATTCCCGCGAGTCGCAGCGCGCCATAGAGGTCGGCCTCGATGGCGGGAAGCTGCAGCATGTTGTCGGTGTACCAGGGATGCATGCCGCCAATGGTGCAGTGCTGGTAGATGGGATTTTTCCGATAGGTCATCGCCTTCACCTTGAGGCGATAATTGTGCTTCATCCCGCCGCCATACATGCCGGTGAATTCGCCATAGGGGCCCTCGTCGAAGCTGAGCCCTTCGGTCGCCATCAACTCGCATTCCAGCACGAGTTCGGCATTGGCCGGCACCAGCACGTCGATGGTCTCGCACTTCACCATCTTCGCTGGCGCGCCATAGAAACCACCGAGCACCTCGAAATCGTCGGTGTCGCCGGGGACGCCGACCAGAGCCGAGATCTTGTCGAGGGTCGGGCCGCCGATGACCATGGCGACTTCGAGATTCTGCCCCTTCGCGGCCGCCGCCATGGCGTGAATGCGCTGGCGGTGCGAGGTGCAGGTCATGTCGACCGACTTCTCGTTCTTCGACCGGAACATCGAGCGGTAGATGCCCCAGTCATACACCCCCGTGTCAGGATGCTTGCTGATAAACAGGTTGTCGTTGGTATAGGCGTGGCCGTCGCGGTCATGGTGAAGGAACAAGGGCAGCCGGGTCAGGTCGACCTCGTCGCCGGTGAGGATCACCTCCTTGCACGGCGCGGTGTCCACGACTTCCCACTTCGCGCGCGACTTCGCCCGCTCGACCATCTTGCGGCCGGTTTCGGTTCTGTCGCACTCCATCGCCCAAGCATACATGTCCTGGTTGGAGTAGGCATTGGCGAGGAACGAGAATTCGCAGTCTTTGACCTTCTCGATCAACACGGCCTTGGTCGGGTTGGCCTCAAGCGTCCTGGGGATCTGGTCGACGCGGATTTCGTCGGTGACGCGGACGAGAAACCCTGCGGCCTCCATGGCCTGGACGAAGTCGGGGAGCGACTGCTGGGACGCCATTGTCGGATGCTCCGTGGCCGGTTCAGGAAAAAGCCGGATCGGCAACGCCCGATTCGACATAGTCGCGCAGGTGATCCATCAGCGCGCCCCAGAGCGTGTTGCACTTGATGAAATTGGCCTCGTCATGCGGCCAGCCGCCATGAGTCACGCGCAGCCGGATCCGCCCGTCCGGCGCCGAAGCAAGCGAGAAGCTCGCCGTGGTGCCCACGGCATCGCCGGGACCTTTGGTGCAGGTCCACAGGATATCTTCTGCATCATCCCGGTCAATCCTCCACAAGAATTCGGGTCGACCAGTATACTTCAGATGCCAGGAGCCGCCGACGCCACCTTCTCCTTCGACATGAGGAGTATTCCATCCACGAAGCCCCTCAGGGGTATTTATAGCCTTGCGTACTTTGTCGCCACTTGCCGAAATCAGTATTTCATGCTTCAATGAATGTTCAATGGCCATTTGGCCCTCCATAGACCTTCGTCATACTGACCTGAATGGCGCGCGATGCAAGCGGTCAAACTGCGTCGTCCGGCCCGCCACTTCCCTGCCCCCGCGCATGCTCACGCCTCGCGCTCCACCCGCCGGCCGGCAAGCAGCGCGAGAAGCCAGCCACCAAGAGCGATTGCCGCGAGAGCGACGGCGGCGCCCAGCGCGGCCTCGGCGAGCCGGTCGATCAGCAAGGGAGACCAGGCGAGGTTGCGACCGAGATTGCTCATGCCGATAGCCAATGGCGTGATGAACAGCAGCGCGATCGCGTAATTGCGGGCCAAGAACAGTTCGGCAACGGCCTGACAGAGCGCAATCATCAGAATGAGGGCGAGCGGGCCGGGCTGCTGCGCGAACAGAAGCGCGGCAATGGCAACGCCGCCCAGCGTGCCCGACAGCATGTGGATCGCCCGGCGCATGGCATCGGCGGGCGTGAGGGCGGGCATCAGGGCGGATGCGGCGATCGGCGCCCAGAACGGATGACCCATGCCTAAGGCAAGCGCCAGTCCCCAGGCGCCCACCACCGCCAACGCCGCGATCAGGATGACGACGGCATGGCGAAGCCGATCGAGCCTGTTCAGGCCCGCCCGCGCCCTCTCCCGCACGCTTCGGACCAGCGAGCGTGCGCCAATCGCACCTTCCCCTTCCGGCACGGTGAGCAGCACAGCGAAGCCGGCCGCTCCCGCGCCTACGGCGACGGCCGGCAGAAACGCTCCGCTCTCGAGCGGAATGCCGGCCACGACGAGCAGCACGAGAATGAAGAAGATTTCGCCGCGCGGCACCCACCCCATCAGGGTGCCAAGCGTCCCCGCTCCCACCACGACAGCCGCGAGCAGAAGGAAGAGCACCCAGTGCGGCCCCTGAGCCACCGAAAAGGCCGCGGCCACGGTGAGGGTGAGCACGAGCGCGACGCCCGCGACGGCCTGGGTTTCGATCCGCTGCCGGGCGTTTTCACTGTGGCCATAAAGTGAGGTGAGAGCGCCGAACGCTGCGTAAACCGCATAATGGAGTGTCTCGGCATAGTATATAAATACCAGCGGGACCGCTACCGAAAGGCCGACGCGAAAAGCTGCCCTCCAATCCCCTGTCTTTACCTTGAAAGAAAAGCTGCGCATTAATCGCGAACCCGCAGGCGTCGAGAACGGTGGAACATGCCTTACCAAGACTTGCGCGCCTTCCTTTCCACCCTGCGTCAGTCCGGAGAACTTGTCGACGTTACACGCCCCATTGCCTTGCAGTATGACGTCGCCAAGGCTCTCGCCAAGAGCAGTGCGGCGGATGGGCCGGCGCTCCTGTTCACGCGGAACGGCACGGATTTTCCCCTGGTTGCTGGTCTCTACGGCAATCGCCAGCGGGCACTGATCGCCTTCGAGGCGACCGAAGCGACAATTCACGAACGCGTGACCGCCGCTATCGATAATCCCATCGGTCCCGTCGACTTCAACGGACAGGCCCCCTGCCAGGAAGTCATCGTGTCCGGCGATGCCATCGACCTCAACCGGCTGCCCGTTCCGACCTACAGCCCCAGGGATGGCGGGCCCTACATCACCGCCGGCATCGTCGTCTCCGAGGACCCCGACACAGGCATTCCGGACATCGGAAACTATCGGTTCCAGCTTCACGATTCGAAGGTGCTCGGGGTGTTTTCGGCCCCTAATCATCGCTTCGGCAAGAACATGGCCAAGGCGATCGAGCGAAAGGTGCCGCTGCATGGCGCCATCGTCATTGGCGTCGATCCCATGACTGCCTTTTCCTGCCAGGTTCAGGGGGGCGACGCGACCAATGACTGGTTCGTCGCCGGCGGGCTGCGGGGCGAGCCGGTCGAACTGGTGCAGGCCGTCGCAAGCACGCTGAAAGTGCCGGCCCATGCCGAATTCATCATCGAGTTCGTGGTCGATTCAGACGACCAGCGCGTGGAGGGTCCGCTCGGCGAGTATACCGGCTACTACACGCCCGCCTCACTGAAGCCGACAGCCAAGGTAACGGCGATCACGCACCGTAAGGACGCGATCTTCCAGGGACTGCTGACCGGCAAGCCGGTCACGGAGAACCATGTTCTCAAGCAGATCCCCTTCGAGGCCTCGATCCTTCGCCAGCTACAGACTCAGTTCCCGACCATTTCCGATCTCTCGATCACCAGTTCGGGCGGCGTTCAGGTCTATGTCGTTATCGCCATGACGCCGCGCTACGAGGGCGAGGCGCGGCAGGCGATACTCGCCACGATGGCCTCGAACCTTCATCCCAAATGGGTGGTGGTCGTCGACCCGGACATCGACATCCGCAATTCGTCCGAGGTGGAATGGGCGAAGTCGTTTCGCGTCAAGCCCCGCGAAGACGTGTTCGTCGTCGACCGAACCGCCGCCGCTCCGCTCGATCCCTATACCGATGGCGGCTATTCATCGTCCGTGGGCATAGACGCCACAAGGCCCTTCGGCGTTGAATTCCCTGAAGTTTCGGAAGTGCCAGGCTGGCGAAGCTTCGATCTGCCGGAAATCATCCGCAGCAAATAGCTGCCCCGGGCCACCGGGCTGCGCGGCTGATCACCGCCAATTTTCAGTGGCAGGCCCTCACAGCAGGGAAAGCCCGACGCTAAGCGGACGATACAGAATGGAACCGGGAGGAGCCTGCCATGCGCGCCGTGATGCTGTGTCTAGTGTCTGTCATTCTGGTTATGGCCCTCGGCCTCGGGCAGCCGGCGGCGGCAAAGAACTATCTATGCAATCAGCAATTCGCCCTGTGCACCTCGGCGCCCTGCATCCCCCAGCCGGGCAACCCCGACATCTCGATCTGCGTCTGTGACGTGCAGGAGGGGCCGAACCTCGCGACGGTCGCCTGCGACACGGTTAAGCCGAGCACGGACACGGAGGGCATTCGCACCGTCTATTCGCAGTTCGCGCTGACCCAGTTTGAGCACGGCAAGAAGGGGCTGAAATGCGAGAGCGGCACTCCCTGGTCGAATTGCCTCAACAAGATCTGCACGGTCGATCCCGCCAAACCTGGCAAGGCAATCTGCGCCTGCGACATCGTCCGCACGGGCGAATGGCAGACGGCCGGCGGCGATTGCGACGCCGCCACCTGCAAGACGGCGTACTGGTCGGGCGCCCTCCTGGCGGACTCCCGGAGCAATGCTGAATTCATGATGGAACAACTCAAGATCACCAAGTCGCCGGCCGAGGCGTGCCCCGCTTCCAAGCCCTGATCGGATCGCACGGCGCCATTCGACCCATCAACGGTTAGAGGAGCGGGCACATGCGCAAGATCGCGCTCGAAGAGCATTTCACCACACCCGAGCTTGCAAACTACGTGGCGCGACCGACGCAGAGCGACGCCATCTTCGCCGATGTGGAACGGCGCCTCGTCGATTTCGATGAGCTTCGGCTCGAGATGATGGACCGGACCGGCATCGAGCTGATGGCGCTCTCCGTCACCACGCCGGGCGTTCAGGGCGTCCGCGATACCCGGGAGGCCATCCGGCTTGCGCGCGGCGCCAATGATTTCCTCGCGCGCGAGGTGCAGACGCGGCCGGATCGCTATGTCGGCTTCGCCCATCTCGCCCTGCAGGACGCCGAGGCCGCAGCGGCCGAACTGGAGAGGGCCGTCAGGGATCTCGGTTTCCGGGGAGCGCTCATCAACGGTCAGACCAACGGGCATTATCTCGACGAAGACCGCTACCTGCCTTTCTGGGAGCGTGTCGAGGAACTGAATGTCCCGATCTATCTGCATCCCGGAAGCATGGCCGACCAACCCGCCATGTTCGCCCGTCGCCCCGAAATCGGCGGTCCGATCTGGGCATGGACCGCGGAAACCGCGGCCCATGCGTTGCGGCTTGTCTTCGGTGGCACGTTCACGCGCTTTCCCAACGTGAAGATCATTCTCGGCCATATGGGCGAGACGCTGCCCTTCCTGCTCTGGCGCCTCGACAGCCGGCGGGAGTTCGACCTCGGCGAGACGCTCGCGCCGGACGCTCTTCCCTCGGCGATCATCAGGCGCAACATCGCCGTCACCACCTCGGGGGTATGCGACCCGGGAGCGCTCATCGCGACCCTCCAGGCAATGGGCGAAGACAATGTGATGTTCTCAGTCGACTATCCCTATGAGAATCCTCAAATCGCCGCCGACTTCATCGAATCCGCGACGATCAGTGCCGACGTCCGCGCCAAGGTCTGCCACGGCAATGCCGAACGGCTGCTGCGCCTATAGACTGACGCGGACAATGCTAGCTCGACAGAAAGCCAAAGCCAGTTCAGGGACGAATGCCGCAATGGACCCCGTGATGCTCCGCCCGCCTATCGCGGACGCGACAGCGAAATCAGCCGTACAACAGTCATGCAAGATGGTTACCGACGTAGCGGTTTAGTTCTTTGGCGCAAAGGTGATACGTGCCGTGCCTCGCCAATGTGTGCCTTTGGGCCACGGCCGTTGCCAGACCGATGGCCGAGATGGCGGCGCAAAGGTGCCGCCCCCTCCACCTCGAGAATGTCGGCTTTCGGGCTACAGCCGTTCTCAGATCAATGTCCGAGATCGCGGCGCAAAGCGGACGTCGCCGAAAGGGCGGTTGAAGGGCAGATATGGGTCAGGAACGGAAATCAGCGGCACCCGGCCAAACTCTATCAGTTTTTATGGATGCCGCGTCTTCTGGGCGCTTCGAGAAAGGGCTGGTTCGCATGCACTCCCGGTGCCGAGCAGTGAGTCGAACGCGAACTCGCCAAAGTCCGAAAGCGGACTGCGCAGAATGTTTCGAGAATTTTGCCGGGCAAAATCGCGGTTCGAACCGGCGGTCCGCTTTTTCCCCGACGAAACCGGACTGCCGAATTGGCCACCAGAGAATAGGCCCGAAGAGCCCGGCCTGAAATGCGGCTTTCCGGACTAACGGGTATCCCGAGAGAATGGGACAAACCGGAATAACGTGGGATTTTCCGGGGGGTTACGATAGCGTATTGGACGCTAAAAAATGAACAATTTCAATCACTTGATTGGCTGGCGGAGAGGGTGGGATTCGAACCCACGGTACGCTTGCACGCACAACGGTTTTCGAGACCGTCCCGATCGACCACTCCGGCACCTCTCCACGGCACGACGTCGACGATCCCTAGGGATCGCAGGCGGAGCGCGGTCCCAATAGCCGAGCCGGCGGCCGCGCACAAGAGAAGAAACGGGCGCCTCGCCAAGGATGCCGATGCGCACGCGATGACGCGGCGGGAAGGTGGTCGGATGGCCGTGCTCCGATCCCGCAACTGTCTCCCGGCGGAGGCCCGCCATGGGGCATCGCGGCAGAGTCGGCTCGGACGGGCGGCCCGATGCATCAAGACGCACGACCGCGCCGGGGCGGTTGCACCCCGCGCACGCCGGGTGCCTGTCTCGGACGGCGAAGGCATGCGGCACGGAAATGGTACGTGAGCCGGCGGCTAGCAATCAGCTATCGAGCGTCGCCGACACTTCGCACAACGACCCTGGGGACGTCGCGGGCGCCCTCAGGGTCGCTCTTTCTCATCGAGGCCGGCAACGTTCATTAACGACGTCGACGCGTCCTTCGAGCCTCTCCAGGCAGATCTTCCCCACCGAGACCGGCAACGTCATTCACGACGTCGACGCGTCCTTCGAGCCTCTCCAGGCAGATCTTCCTCATCGAGGACCGCAACGTCATTCACGACGTCGAAGCGTGCTTGAGGCCTCTCCGGGCTACCTATTTGTCATCGAGGGCCACAACGTCTTTGACGACGTCGACACATCCTTGAGGCCCCTCCGGGGCTAGAAACCGGCAACGTCATTTCACGACGTCGAGGCTTCCTTGAAGTCCGGATCGCTCTTTCTCATCGAGGCCGGCGACGTCATTCGCGACGTCGGGGCCTCGTTGACGGCTCCGGGGCGATCTTCCCCGGCCATCGCCGCGCCCGGCTCAGTCCCGCCGCTGCGTCAGCAGCCAGCCGATCGCCGCGCCGGCGACGCCGGCGGCCAGCACCAGCGCCAGCGGATGGGCGCTCGCATGGCGCGAGAGCTGGCGCATGCCCTCGCCATAGATCTCGCGGCCCGAGCCATAGGCCTCGCCGGCGAGCTCCCGCGCCTGGCTGCGGGCCTGGCCGGCGAGCCGGCGGCCCATGCCGACCGCCTCCTCATAGGCGTCCTCGGCGCGCAACGCGGCCTCGTGGCCGGCATCGCCCGCCACTTCGCGCAGGCGTCCGGTGAGTTCGCGGGCGGCGCCGGTGATGCGATTCCTGTTCATCTCGCGTTCTCCGTTCATCAGGGTCTCGACGACAGAACGCGCCGGCGCGCATTTGGTTGCGCGCCGGCAACGCCCGGGCCGCCCGCCGCCGCGCAGGGCGCCGCTTTTCTTGACAGGGGCTGGCGCGCCGATATAGAAGCCGCCGACGCGCGAGGCGTGCGCAAAAGCGCGCCCGCATTCCCCAACCGACCGAAAGAAGCCGGTCCGGAGCAGACGATGCGCCGAGACCGGGCTCGAACGAAAGGACAGAACATGTTCGCGGTCATCAAGACGGGTGGCAAGCAGTATCGCGTTGCCGCCAACGACGTCGTCACCGTCGGCAAGATCGAGGCCGAGGACGGCGCCAGCGTGAGCTTTCCGGTGCTGATGCTGGGTGGCGACACCCCGCAGGTCGGCGCTCCCGTGATCGAGGGCGCCTCGGTGACCGCCGAGATCGTGCGCCAGGAGCGCGGTGACAAGGTCATCGCCTTCAAGAAGCGCCGCCGGCAGAACTCCCGCCGCAAGATCGGCCACCGCCAGGACTTCACCGTGGTCCGCATCACCTCGATCGCCGGCGCCTGAGACCGCCAAGCTAGGAAATAGGAGAGCAACATGGCTCATAAGAAGGCAGGCGGTTCCTCCCGCAACGGTCGCGACTCCGACGGCCGTCGCCTCGGCGTGAAGAAGTTCGGCGGCGAAGCCGTGATCCCGGGCAACATCATCGTGCGCCAGCGCGGTACGAAGTGGCATGCCGGCACGAATGTGGGCATGGGCACCGACCATACCCTGTTCGCCCTTGCCGCCGGCCGCGTCGAGTTTCGCAAGAAAGCCAACGACCGCACCTATATTTCCGTAGTCCCCGCGGCCGAGGCCGCCGAATAAGACGGTGAGATCCCCAAGGTCCCACCGGTCTCGTCAAGCCGGTGGTACCTTCGGGCCGCGACTCGGGGTGCCGGATGACCGGGGAGGCGAGACGATCGCCTCCCCGTCGTCGTTCCAAGGCATCAGGAGATCGCCATGACCATCGTCGAAGCGACCCCAGGGTCTCCCCTGGCCGAGAGCTGTATCCCCGTCCTCGAAACCGAGCGGCTCGTGCTCCGCGTGCCGAGCATCGAGGACATGGCCTGGATCGCGGAGCTCGCCGACAACCGGAAGGTCGCGGAGATGACCGCGAGTCTTCCCCATCCCTACGGCATGTCCGATGCCGCCGCCTTCATCGCCAATCTGCCGTCCGGCCGGCAGGCGGCGACCTTCGCCATCTTCCTGCGCACCGACGGCGCCAATCCCATCGGCCCGCCGATCCCGATCGGCATGTGCGGCTTCGGCCTGCGCGCGGAGCCGGTGCCCGAGATCGGCTACTGGCTGGGCGAGCCCTATTGGGGCCGGGGCCTTGCCACCGAGGCGGCCCGCGCGGTGATCGACTACGCCTTCGGCGAGCGCCGTCTCGAGGCGCTCACCGCGTCGGCGCGGGTGGTCAACCCGGCCTCGCGGCGGGTCATCGAGAAGTGCGGCTTCCAGTGGACCGGGGCCGGTCTCACCCGGGTCCGTGCGCTCGGCGCCTCGGTGCCGGTCGACCGCTTCCGGCTGGAGCGGAGCCTGTGGGCCTCGCTGCGGGCGTGGGGCGCCTCCACCTTCCCGGTGCTGCACCTGCGCGACCGGCGCCACTGAACCAGTGTCCACCCTCAGGGCTGCCGGAACCGCCGGCAGCCGCGACCCGATGACGAGAGCACGATGAAATTCCTCGACCAGGCAAGGATCTATGTGCGCTCCGGCGACGGCGGGGCGGGCTGCCTGTCGTTCCGGCGGGAGAAGTTCATCGAGTTCGGCGGCCCGGACGGGGGCGACGGCGGGCGCGGCGGCGATGTGTGGATCGAGTGCGTCGACGGCCTCAACACGCTGATCGACTACCGCTTCCAGCAGCACTTCAAGGCCAAGAAGGGCGGCTTCGGCATGGGCAAGAACCGCTCGGGCGCCCGCGGCGACGACGTGGTGCTGAAAGTGCCGGCCGGCACCGAGGTGCTCGACGAGGACGGCGAGACCGTGCTCGCCGACCTCACCCATGTCGGGCAGAAGGTGAAGCTGCTCGAGGGCGGCAATGGCGGCTTCGGCAACGCCCACTTCAAGACCTCGACCAACCAGGCGCCGCGTCGGGCCAATCCCGGCCTCGAGGGGCAGGAGCGCTGGATCCTGCTGCGCCTCAAGCTGATCGCCGATGCCGGCCTCGTCGGCCTGCCCAATGCCGGCAAGTCGACCTTCCTCGCCGCGACCACGGCGGCCAAGCCCAAGATCGCCGACTATCCCTTCACCACGCTCCATCCCGGCCTCGGCGTGGTGCGCGTCGACGGGCGCGAATTCGTCCTCGCCGATATTCCCGGCCTGATCGAGGGCGCCCATGAGGGCGCCGGCATCGGCGACCGCTTCCTCGGCCATATCGAGCGCTGCCGCGTGCTGCTGCACCTCGTCGACGGCACCTCCGAGCATGCCGGCAAGACCTACAAGGTCGTGCGCAAGGAGCTCGAGGCCTATGGCCACGACCTCGCCGACAAGCCCGAGATCGTCGCGCTCTCCAAGGTCGACGCGCTCGATCCGGAGACGCTGAAGGAGCAGGTGGCGCGGCTGAAGCGGGCGGCGAAGAGGACGCCGCTGGTGCTCTCCGCCCAGTCCGGCGAGGGCATCGAGAAGGCGCTGCGCCAGTTGCTGGCGATCATCGACGAGGGCCGCGCCGTCGAGCAGGAGCGCGAAGTGCGCGAGCCCTGGCGACCCTGACGGCTCGGCGGACACGCCCCCGGTCGCCGCTCACACGGGCGTGTGCGCTGCAACACGAATTGCGCGTGCGGTGCGGACGGCTCGGGCTATACTGCGAGCCGGCCCGCCATGGACGGGCCGGGGAGCGGCACCGGGAAGGACGAAGCGCCGGCAGGTATGAAGGCTCGATCAGACATAGCGCGGGCGGATCGCCCCGGGCCGATCGGACGGGCCGCCGGCCGCCTGCTGGCGGGCGCCGCGCTGGCGCTGGCGGCGAGCCTCGGCGGGACCGCGCTCGGCTGCGACCTGCCGGCCCGTCTGGACGGCCGCGTCGTCTCGCTGACGCCGGGCGGCGAACTCGGCCTCGCCGATGGCCGCACGGTCCGGCTCGCGGCGGTTTCGCTCGATTCCGCCGATCCCGATCATGCCGGCGCGCTGGCGACCGCCCTGCGCGAACTCGCCCTCGGGCGCGACATCACCGTCGCCATGCCCGCCGAGACCTTGGACCGGCATGGCCGTCTCGGCGGTCTCGTCACCTTCGCCGGAAAGGACGGTGAGACGTTGCAGGCCACGCTCGCCGGCCTCGGTCTCGCGCTGGCCCGGCCGGAAGAGGGCTTCCTCTACTGCCTCGATGACATCCATGCGCAGGAGCGCCTTGCCCGCGCGGCGGGCTACGGCCTCTGGGAGCGTGGCGGGCTCGACGCCGCCGATGTCGGCGCCATCCGCGGGCGTTCCGGCCACTTCGCCGTGATCGAGGGACGCATTCACGATATCGGCGAGGGGCGGAGCCTGCGTTTCCTCAATTTCGGCCCGGTCTGGCGTCATGACTTGACGGTGCGGATACCGCGCGAATCGGATCCGGCCTTCGTCGCGGCCGGCATCGATGCCTCGGCGCTTGCCGGGCAGCGGGTGCGGGTCCGCGGTGTGGTGTTCGAGGCGGGAGGACCCGCGATCGATGTGCGCTGGCCCGCGCAGATCGAGAGGACCGAGGGCGGAGGCGGAACGCGGTGACCCGGATCGGGGCGGCGCATGGCGAGGCGGAACCGGTGCGGTGGCGGGCGGGCAGGCTCGGCGCGCTGGCGGCGGTCGCCCTGTTGCTCGCCGGCTGCGCCAGTCTCGACATCCAGTCCGGCGATACCCGCGCCTCGGCCGCGCCCTCCGCGATGGAGGAGCCTCTCACCCCGGCCCAGCGCAAGGAACATGAGCGCCTCGTCGCCAGCTATGGCGGCACCTACACCGATCCCAAGCTCCAGGGCCTGATCCAGGACGTGGTGGTGCGCCTCGTCGCCGCCTCCGAGCGGCCGGACCTCAAATACCGCGTCACCATCCTGAACTCGCCGGCGATCAACGCCTTCGCCCTGCCGAGCGGCTCGCTCTACGTCACCCGCGGCCTGCTGGCGCTCGCCAGCGACACCTCCGAGCTCGCCTCCGTGCTGTCGCACGAGATGGCGCATGTCATCGCCAACCACGCGGCGATCCGCGAGGACCAGATGAAGCAGGCGGTGCTGGTCAGCCGCGTCATCTCCGATGTCGTCAACGACAGCGACCTCGGGGCGCTGGCGCTGGCCAAGAGCCGCATCTCGCTGGCGAGCTTCTCGCGGGCACAGGAGCTGGAGGCGGACGCCATCGGCGTCGGCATCAGCGCTCGCGCCGGCTTCGACCCCTATGGCGCCTCGCGCTTCCTCGCCGCCATGGGCCGGCAGGCGGCGCTGCGCTCCTCCTCGATCGGGCAGAGCACGACGGCGGATTCGGCGGATTTCATGGCGAGCCACCCGGCGACGCCCGAGCGCATCTCCATCGCCATCGCCAACGCCCGCGAATACGCCTCGGCCGACAAGCCCGGCGAGCGCGACCGCGCCCAGTATCTGTCCGCCATCGACGGCATGGTCTATGGCGACGATCCGAAGGAAGGCTTCGTGCGCGGCCGGCGCTTCTTCCACCCCAAACTCGGCTTCACCTTCACCGCGCCGGAAGGCTTCACGCTGGAGAACACCTCGCAGGCGGTGCTGGGCGCCACCGCCACCGGCAGCGAGGCGCTCCGGCTCGATGCGGTGCGCGTCTCCGCCGACCAGAGCCTGTCGCAATATCTCTCCTCCGGCTGGATCGACGGCGTCGAGATCGCCTCGGTGGAAAGCCTCGTGCTGAACGGCTTCCCTGCCGCGACGGCGGTGGCCCGCGGCGAGCAGTGGTCGTTCCGCATGTTCGCCATCCGCTTCGGTTCGGATGTCTACCGGCTGATCTTCGCCGCGCGCGAACTGACCCCGGAGGTCGACCGCGGCTTCCGCGCCGCCGCCGAGACCTTCCGCCGCGTGTCGATCGAGGAAGCCGAGAAGGTGCGCCCCCTGCGCATCCGCGTCGTCACCGTCGGCATCACCGACACGGTCGACAAGCTCGCCGCCAAGATGGCGCTCACCGACCGGCCGCTGGAGCGCTTCCTGATCCTCAACGGCATCGAGAAATCGGCCAAGCTCAGCTATGGCGAGCAGGTGAAGATCGTGGCGGATTGATGCGTTTCACAGTGCGCCTAGCGGTTCGATCGTGTCGAAATGGGCTTGGCGTGCTCGTGCAACACCGCCGAGGCGGAATACAGCCCGGCACCAGCCCGCCTTAGTTGTTCGAGCGATTTTATTTATCGGCTATGCGCTTCTGCAGAAATTCCACTGCGCGCTCGACAAACGTCGTCCGTTTGCCATGGGCATCAGGAAATATAAAGCCCCCTTCATCGCCGCGCCTTCGCGCCGCCTCACACATCGCCAGGGCCTCGGAATTCCGCTTCATGAGTGCAAGGCTTGTGACCTCCGTGGCCAGAAAGGCCCCGGGATGGCCACGCGGGGCTGCGCGCAAGAACTCAAAATATTCTTGCATCGTAAGGTTATCGATCGTCGCCAGTTGCTGGGTCGACCAGTTCAAAGTGGTCGCCGCGAGACTCTCGACATCTGAAGCGTCGTTGGCCTCATACATTGTGAATCGTGGAGGTCTGCAGACCCATGCGCCTTGGGCGCGAAACGACAACGGAAGCCCATTATTCTCATTCAGAAGGCATATTTCCCAGAATATGGGATCAATTGCCATTGGCTTGAGATACAACGCAAAAAATGTACGATAGTCGGTTAGAGATACAGTCGTTACTACCTCAATGAACCACTCATTGTAGATCCGAAATAACTCTCCTCTCGCAGCGCGCCAGCCAGACCCCGCAGCATGATCGGCCAATGACCGGGCGAGAGCCTTGGCTTTTGCTCTCCGCTCGCTCTGTCCGGCCCTGTCGATCTTACTTTCAAGACTCATCTCAGTCTCTTCGGGGAATAGAGGCGCGGAGACACTTTACCCTTTTTGGGTTTTGAGTGAGATTTTAGTAGCGTCACCGTCAATCTTGCTCGCGCCCTCACCGGCCCCGCTCTCGTCGCGATAGCGTAAGCGATGCCGAGCGCGCGCTCCAGCTGCACTACCTGCCGCGTCATCGCCGAGCACGCGGCGTTCAGCCGCCGCGCCGCCTCGTGTACCAACAAGTGTTCGGCGACGGCATTGAAATAGATCAGCGAGGGTTGGTGGCACACGCCGGCGAGCAGCTCGGGCCCACGGCGGCAGGCGCGGGCGGGTGGCGCCCAATCGGCAGTCCTCCGGCGCGCAAAACATCTGTAGGCTCCCGATTCGCCATGTCCGGCCGGCCAGGCGGCCGTCCGGCACGGCGATTGCCTCATGCGCTGACGGGCGCGGGGGCGCCGGGGAGCGGAGATGGACCTGAACACGATCGAGGCGGTGGTGCGGCCGGTCGCGCGCGCCGAACTCGCCGGCTTCAGTGAGGGCGATGCCTTCCTCGCCGGCGGCACCTGGCTCTATTCCGAGCCGCAGCGGCATCTGCGCCGGCTGGTCGACCTCTCCGGCCTCGGCTGGGAGCCGCTGGCGGCCAGCGAGGCCGGCCTCACCATCGCCGCCACCTGCACCATCGCGGCCCTCGACGCGTTCGAGGCGCCGCCGGACTGGCGCGCGGCGGGCCTGATCCCCCAATGCTGCCGCGCCTTCCTGGCCTCGTTCAAAATCTGGAACATGGCCACCGTCGGCGGCAATCTGTGCATGGGCCTGCCGGCCGGGCCGATGATATCGCTCGCCGTCGCGCTGGACGGCGTCTGCCTGATCTGGACGCCGGACGGGGGCGAGCGGCGGCTGCCGGTGATCGACTTCGTGCGCGGGCCGCTCGACAACGCGCTGGCGCCCGGCGAGGTGCTGCGGGCGATCGAGCTGCCGCGCGCGGCGCTGATGCGGCGCACCGCCTTCCGCCGCGCCTCGCTCTCGCCGCTGGGGCGCTCCGGCGTGCTGCTGATCGGCACGCGCGACGAGGCCGGTGCCTTCGCGCTGACCGTCACCGCCGCGACGCGGCGCCCGGTGCAGCTGCGCTTCCCGAGCCTGCCCACACCTTCCGCGCTCGCCGCGGCGCTCGACGCCGCCATTCCCGCGGCGCTCTATTACGACGACATCCACGGCCGGCCCGATTGGCGCGCCCACATGACCTACGCCTTCGCGGCCGAGATCCGCGACGAGCTTGCGGAAGGCGGGTCGGCATGAGCGTGCGCGTCAACGGCGTCGACCACGAAGCCCGCCCGCGCCCCGGCCAGTGCCTGCGCAGCTTCCTGCGCGAGCTCGGCTGGTTCGGCGTCAAGAAGGGGTGCGATGCCGGCGATTGCGGCGCCTGCACCGTCCATGTCGACGGCCAGCCGGTGCATGCCTGCCTCTACCCCGCCTTCCGCACGGAGGGCCGCAGCGTGACCACCATCGAGGGGCTGGGGAACGGCGAGCGCCTGCACCCGGTGCAGCAGGCCTTCCTCGACGCGCAGGGCTTCCAGTGCGGCTTCTGCACCGCCGGCATGGTGATGACCGCCGCCAGCCTCAACCAGGCGCAGCGCGCCGACCTGCCCGACGCGCTCAAGGGCAACCTCTGCCGCTGCACCGGCTACCGCGCCATCGCCGATTCGATCGCCGGCGCGAGGCATGCCGAGGCCGGCGGCGCGTGCGGGCGCAACGCCCCGGCCCCGGCCGGGCCGGCGGTGGTGACCGGCCGTGCCCGCTACACCATGGATGTCGCGCCCGAGGGCGAGCTCGCCGGCCTCCTCCACATGAAGCTCCTGCGCGCGCCGCATGCCAGCGCCCGCATCCGCTCCATCGACGCCGCGAAGGCCCTCGCCCTGCGCGGCGTCGTCGCGGTGCTGACGCACGCGGACGCGCCGGCGCGCCATTTCTCCTCCGCCCGGCACCACCACCCGGCCGACGACGCCGACGACACGCGGGTGCTGGACAGTATCGTCCGCTTCGCCGGCCAGCGCGTCGCCGCCGTCATCGCCGAGAGCGAGGCGATCGCGGAAGCCGCGCGCGACCTCATCGCGGTCGATTACGAACTACGGCCGGCCGTGCTCGATCCGCAGGCGGCGATGGCGCCCGGCGCGCCGCGCGTCCACGACAAGGGGCCGGAATCGCGCATCGCCGACCCGGCCCGCAACATCGCGGCGCAGTTCGAGGGCGAGATCGGCAGCCTCGCGCAAGGGTTCGCGCAGGCCGACGCCGTGGTCGAGGCGACCTTCCTGTCGCAGCGCGTCCAGCACGCCCATCTCGAGACGCATGGCTGCATCGGCTGGATCGACGGCGCGGGCGTGCTCACCCTGCGCTCCTCGACGCAGACGCCCTTCCTCACCCGCGATGCGCTCGCCAGCCTCTACGACCTGCCGCGCGAAAAGGTGCGGGTGTTCGCGCCGCGGGTGGGCGGCGGCTTCGGCGGCAAGCAGGAGATGCTCACCGAGGACATCGTGGCCTTGGGCGTGCTGAAGACCGGGCGCCCGGTGAAGCTGGAATTCACCCGCTCCGAGCAGTTCGCCGCCTCGACCACCCGCCACCCGATGCAAATCACCGTAAAGCTCGGCGCCACCCGCGACGGGCGCCTCACCGCCCTGGAGATGCGCATGCTCTCCGACACCGGCGCCTATGGCAATCATGCCGGCGGCGTGCTGTTCCATGGCTCGGGGGAGTCGGTCGCGCTCTACAACTGCCCGAACAAGCGGGTCGAGGGCCGCGCCGTCTACACCAACACCCCGCCGAGCGGCGCCTTTCGCGGCTATGGCCTCAGCCAGACCATCTTCGCCGTCGAATCGGCGATGGACGAGCTCGCCCGCAGGCTGGGCCTCGACCCGTTCGCCTTCCGCCGGCTCAACATGGTGCGCCCCGGCGACCCCATGCTGTCCTGGGAAGCGCATGCGCCGCACGATGTCGACTATGGCAGCTACGGCCTCGACCAGTGCCTCGACCATGTCGAGCGGGAGCTGAACGCGGCGACCGAACAGGGCCCGCCCGGCTGGCTCACCGGCAACGGCGTCGCCTGCGCCATGATCGACACCATCCCCCCGCGTGGCCATGTCGCCGAGGTGGTGCTGCGGCTCGCCACGGATGGCGGCTACGAACTCGTCGTCGGCACCGCCGAGTTCGGCAACGGCACCACCACCGTCCATGCCCAGATCGCCGCCACCGTGCTCGGCACCCGGCCCGAGCGCATCCGCATCCGCCAGTCCGACACCGGCCAGGGCGGCTTCGACACCGGCGCCTATGGCTCGACCGGCACGGTGGTGGCCGGGCTCGCCACCCAGCGCGCGGGCGAGGCGCTGGCCGCGACGATCCGCACCGCCGCCGCCGTCCGCCTCGGGGTCGCGCCCGAGGCCTGCCGGCTCGACGGTGACGCCGTCATCGCCGGGGCGCGGCGCCTCGCGCTTACCGACCTCGCCGCCGCAGGCCCCCTCGAGGCCAGCGGGCGCGCCGACGGCAGCCCGCGCTCGGTCGCCTTCAACGTGCAGGGCTTCCGCGTCGCGGTGCATCCCACCTCCGGCGAGCTGCGCATCCTGCGCTCCATCCACGCCGCCGACGCCGGCACGGTGATCAACCCGATGCAGTGCCGCGGCCAGGTCGAGGGCGGCGTCGCCCAGGCGCTCGGCGCCGCGCTGCACGAGGAGATGCTGCTGGACGGGGAGGGCGCCTTTACCAGCCTCACCTTTCGCGGCTACCACATCCCCACCTTCGCCGACACGCCGCTGACCGAGGTGTTCTTCGCCGACACCGCCGACACGCTCGGCCCGCTCGGCGCCAAGTCGATGAGCGAGAGCCCCTATAATCCGGTCGCGGCGGCGCTCGCCAACGCCATCCGCGACGCCACCGGCATGCGGTTTACCGCGACACCGTTCAAGCCGGATCGGATCTGGCGGGCGGTGATGGAACGGGCCGCATCGCCGGCGCAACGGGAGGAGGCGTGATGGCCGGGACAAGGAAGCCGGCTGGGCCGGGCGCCCGCCGGGTCACGGCGCTGCGCGGCCCGGCGATCTCGCTGCGCGGCAATCCGTTCGAGCAGCCCTCGCGGGACTGCCTCGTCCACCACGCCGATGCGCTGGTGCTGGTCGAGGACGGCGTCATCGCCGCCGCCGGGCCCTATGCCGAGCTGCGGCACCTGCTGCCCGAGGGGGTCGCGCCCGACCATTACCCCGACGGGCTGATCTGCCCCGGCTTCATCGACACCCATGTGCATTACCCGCAGCTGCAGATGATCGGCGCCTATGGCGAGCAGCTGCTGGAGTGGCTGACGAAATACACCTTCGTTGCCGAGCAGCAATTCGCCGACATGGCCCATGCCGAGAAGGTCGCGGCGCTGTTCCTGCGCGAATTGCTGCGCGCCGGCACCACCACGGCCGTGGTCTACTGCACCGTGCACCCGCAGTCGGTGGAGGCGTTCTTCGCGCAATCCGAGCGGCTCGGCACGCGCATGATCGCCGGCAAGGTGCTGATGGACCGCAACGCCCCCGCCGCGCTGCTCGACACGGCCCAGCGCGGCTATGACGAGAGCACGGCGCTGATCGCGCGCTGGCACCGGCGCGGGCGCCAGCTCTACTGCGTCACCCCGCGCTTCGCCCCGACCTCCACCGCGGCCCAGCTCGACGCGGCCGGCGCGCTGCTCGGCGAGCATGAGGGGCTCTACCTCCAGACCCATCTGTGCGAGAATCCCGGCGAGGTCGCCTGGGTGCGCGAGCTGTTCCCCGAGCGCTCCGGCTATCTCGACGTCTACGACCATGCCGGCCTGGTCGGCCCGCGCGCGGTGTTCGGCCATGCTGTGCACCTGCACGAGGGCGATTTCTGCACCTGCCACCAGCGCGGCGCGGCGCTGGCGCATTGCCCGACCTCGAACCTGTTCCTCGGCAGCGGCCTTTTCAGGCTGTTCGATGCGGTCGATCCGCGCCGGCCGGTGCGGGTCGGGCTCGGTACCGATGTCGGCGGCGGCACCAGCCTGTCGCAACTCCAGAGCCTCAACGAGGCCTACAAGGTCGCCGCCCTCACCGGGCAGAGGCTCGATGCGGTACAGGCCTTCTACCTCGCCACGCTCGGCGGGGCGCATGCGCTCTATCTCGACGATCGCCTTGGAAAGCTGGAGCCGGGCTATGAGGCGGACATCGTCGTGCTCGACCCGCAGGCGACGCCGCTGATGGAATTCCGCCGCGGCTACTGCGCCGGCATCGAGGAACTGCTGTTCATGCTGATGACGCTCGGCGACGACCGGGCCGTGCGCGCCACCTATGTGGCGGGGGAATGCGTGCACCGGCGGGACTGACCGCACGGATCGGTCGGACTGGTCGGACTGATCGGACTGGTCGGACTGGTCCGACTTTTCACCTCACTGCACTGACCGGTCACGCCCTCCGGCCGCTCCCGCGCACCCCCGAGGCGGGTTGAAGCGGGACGCGGCTATGGCTATGGTCCGCGCCCGCGCCGGTCTCGCGGCCATTGGGGCGTCGCCAAGCGGTAAGGCAGGGGATTTTGATTCCCCCATGCGGAGGTTCGAATCCTCCCGCCCCAGCCATGCGCGGTATCTTGTTGAAATCAATGAGATAATTTTGATGCTACACCCACCAAATACACCCATAAATACACCCATCACCCTCTAACCTATCCCCATTGTCCACAGCGCCCCTGCACTCTTGACCGGTCGAAGACTCCTTGAAAGCTACGTGGCAAAAATACTCGCGGCTGATATGGGGGGTGGAGGTATTTTCGGATTGACATTGGCTGCGTGCATAGCCTTGCGTAACTCAAGATTGCGCTCACACAGGGTTATGTCCGATGCCCGTGGATTACACCTCAATCGGCCAACGCACTAAGGGTGCGTGGGTCGTCCATCACGGTCAGAAGACGGCTTCGGTCACGAATGCTTCGGCCGAGTTTCCTGCTCTGGATACCGCAGCAAAGGCGGCATCTTTGCTATCACATCTGGCTGCAAGCGACGAGGCGACCCTTGAGAAAGCCAAAGTAGAGGCGCTCGGTAAGGCGGCCGGTCTGAACCCTAAGCTCGAACTACCTGGCTTGCTGAAGATATTGGCCGATCGGAGAGTTATTGACACATCCACGAGCGGCGACGTCGCGGTTCTCGGCCTGACGAGTGCAGTTACGGCGCAGCACGCAGCCGATGTCTTTGACGATCAGGAGCCTACCAAGGAAGAGAAGGCTTCGATAGCGCTAGCAGAATTAACGTCTACCGCACCCGCCACTTACTCCCGAGCGAAGGAGTTCGTATCGGATAGCTTCAAAATATCTTCGTCGAATGCGGATGATCTTCTGCTGAAGTCCGAGCGCATCGGGTTTGTCGACGCCGAGGGGCGTGGCGCTGACCGTGTATTGTTCAACGGCAATCTTTTTCGCCGGGACTCTCTCGTCAAAACACAAAAGGTGCTTAGTTCGCTCTCAGTGTCCGATACCAGCAAGATTGTGGAGCTAGATGGTACGCTGGACCGCGATGCCTGCATCAGCGTTGCCCAAGTTGAACGCATTCTCGGAAAAGAGTTGTTCGACAAGCTGCGTGCTGCAGGCATGTATGACGTCAACGAGGTTGCAAACCCCTTGGGCGAGCACGCCTTCGTTACCCGTCCGTCGGCCTTTCACAAGTTCAATGACCCATTTGTTGACGACTCCTTCGACCTTGCAAAGGCTCTGGTCGCCGCCCTCACGTACGGTATGACACAAAGTAGCGTGGGGCGAGGCAAAATAGGCATGATCAAGGCGTTGCTCAACAAGCTCATCAGAGGCGTCTCGGTTGGTCCCGCAACCGCCATCGGCGAGGACTACCGTGTGCTTGAGATGAAGGGCGTTATTCGGGTGACGCCGGCCCGGCCTTACGGGTACACGATGGTCTTACTCAAGCGCGACATCGGGACGATGGCTCTAAACGTCCTCAGCACGGGGGAGACGTCGTCGTCTAACGCAGTAGACCGGTGCCTCCCCGGCAGCATGACGGGCTTCTCCGGCCCCGAGGCGACTAGATCAAAGTTTCGCGCAAAGCAGGCCGAAGCGAGTAGAAAGCTCACGCAGGATGTTCTTAGCGTTCTGCGTACGACGGGAGACTTCTGATGGCCGCGAGCAAGCCGGGAGCCAAAGGGCTTGATCTGGAGGAGGCACTTCGCGCCTATTTTTGGAATGCGGGGTATTTCGTAGCTCGGGGGGTGCCATATCGGCTCGACGACGAGGATGTTACTGACGTTGACCTGTGGATGTATGAGCGGCCGGCCGCGACATCGAGGCGGCGCCTGATACTCGATGCGAAGAACAAGAGAACGCCCAAGGCCGCGGAGCGGATTATCTGGGCCAAAGGGCTGCAAAGTGCGCTTGGGGTGGATGGCTGCATTGTCGCCACGACGGACAAGCGCCCCGGAGCGAAGCGGTTGGCCAAGGCACTCGGTGTCATACTCCTTGACGGTGAAGCGGTAGCTAAGATTGCGTCGTACGAGAAACGCACCGAAGCACGACGTATGCGGCTTGAGGATAAGGATACCGCTGTCAGAGCTGTCGATACAACGCGGCGAACCAACGAATGGCGCGCAACGCTTGTACGAGCGAGAGGGGCGTTGATATCTGGCTTCGGCTTCCAAAGTGCTAACCACAATCTATCAGCTGCCTCGTTCTTCGCCGTCCAAGCGGCGCAAGCCCAACCCGCTTCAGTGCCGGCCCAGGTTGCGATACGTGCGCTGTATGAGACGTCGGCCTTTGCTGCCGTTAGCCTCGATTATGTCCTCGCTGATCAGGCATTCCGTTCTGCAGACGAGCGCCGTAGGGCAATCACTGATGGCGTTCGCTTCGGCCAGGCAGAAGCCGGTGTTGCGCTATCAACCGTACGTGCGGCGATTGGGCTTGCGCGACAATTCGCTGATAATGGCCCTGCCGTCGCACGGCAGATTGAGCACGGCTTTACCGAGGCCGCTGAGCGCATTCCTGCAGAAGTCATTGGCGATTACGTAGCGCGCTTCGCTGGGACTGATGGTCTTTTCAGCGCTGCGCGCGAGCTAGAAATGGCGTCTGCCTCAGCAGAGCTTCCTTCATTTGACGCACTCGGAACTCAAGCGAAGTCAATCTTGGGCGTATTCTTAGATTTCAATGGCGTATCCCGAGAGCGAATTGCGAAGGCGTGGCCGGGTGGCGGAAACTCTTCAGCCGCACCCGTTCCGAACCCTGATCTTGGCACCGAAGACCTTTTTCAGCCGCCGGCTGATAAGCCAATCGGCCGGTAACGGGGACGCCACGACCACCTACCGCATCCGCGTGGTGCCCCTTGAGGGGAACCCGTGGTTCGTCGCGGCAGACTGCCGCCGCGTCCTCAACATCAAGCAGGCGGGCTCGAACCTCGCTTACCTCGCAGAAGACGAGAAGCGCGTCATTCGTGAGAGTGGTTCGACCTCTTTCAAGGGGCACGGCCTCGCGGTCATCTCCGAGAGCGGCCTCTACAAGCTCATCATGCGGAGCGACAAGCCGCAGGCGCGCGTGTTTCAAGACTGGGTGACCAAGGAAGTCCTGCCGACCATCAGGAAGACCGGCGGCTATGTCCTTCAGGGCGCCGACTGGGCGACCGTGGGGGAGGGCACGGTGTCCCCGGTTGACGCCGACTCCCGGAGGAATCACCCTAACCACGTAGGGGAGGGCCGCCCGGCATGACGAAGATTGCCACCGATGACTTGTTTCGGTCGCTCATCGAAATCCGTGACGCCTTCGAGGAAATGCCCCTGCCCATGGCCATCATGCTCCTCGCCGTGGAGCGCTGGCCCGGTAGCTCCTCATCCGAGCTAGGGCGCCTCGTGAACGCGCCCAAGCGACACTATTTCCGCCAACTCCAGCGCCTCGGAAAGGGCGACCACACCGGGCCGGGGCTGAACCTCGTGGCCGCCATCGTCCACCCGGACGGTCGTGCAAATGCCATCTATCTGACGCGGGCGGGGGAGAAGGTTCTCGCGCGTCTGAGGGCGGCTGGCCGATGCCGGTCGGAAGACACCGACGGGGACGGTACGAACTGAAGAGGCGTGGCAGACTGTCGCAGTGAAGGCGGCCCCTGAATAAAAATCCCGCAAAAAATCCCGCCCCAAGCGAGTCGTTCCAGTCCTTCGCGAGCAGCTTGTGCCCGGCTTGTGCCCTGACCCCCGAAATCGGGATATACTTCATTTAAGTCAAAGGGTTGCGCGAGGTCGAGGAAGCACCCTAAGCCTGTCTCGCGGCCATTAGAGCGGCCGCCATAGAGCTTCGAGGTACTCATGTCGTCATCGCTGCCCCAGCCCTCGCTCACCCATGACGTGCGCCGTCATCCCCTCGATGGAGTCTCGGCAAGTCTGCCCCTTATCGGTCGGGCAGTCCTTGAGCGCCGCGATTGGAAGCCTTGGACCTCTTGGCGGGACTTCTGCCTTGCCGAGTGGACTGCTACCGGCACATTCAGTCTGTGGGTAGGCCGCTACAATCTGCTCGCTGACATGTCGGTTCTGCAACTGCCTCGTCGCAAGCGCGCGCCCCCCATGGTTTTCGCGCTGTGGTGTCTTTTGGGGCTCCCGCTACTGGCTCTGGCCATGGCTGTTCGTTGCGGTTTTCGGAGCTTGTCCGCCTCGTTCCGCCGCCGGCCCGCTGTCCACAGTCCGGGCGCCTAAGGCAAACCCCTCACTATCGCTATTCCACACGCTCGCCACGCCCGCCGTGAATCTATTTCCTCGAGCGGACCCGCTCCTGCGCAGCGACGCGCGTGCGATCTTTGATTGCATTTGTCGTGAATGCACTAAACATGAAAATTTCCCGCATTCTCAATAGGGTAGCAAACCCCCCACTTTCGTTATTATCGACATCGCGCTTCGCGCCTCTAAGGACGATCCTCATGCACCTCTTGTCCATCATCACGACCGAAATCGACACACTTGTTGCGGAGTTGACCTCCCTTCGTGAGCGCGTCGAGTCCCTTCGCGGGCGAGTGCTTCGTTGCTCTGAGGCCGACGCGCTCTCCACATTCTGGGACGGCGTGCGCGAGCGCGGCAACTACACCATTCACACCATGCTGGGCGATGACGTTACCGAGACAGAATACGTCAAGGCACGTTTCGCTGAGCCGCTCGACCACATGCTTCATGCTCTATGTGAGCACCCCGATTTGGTTTCGGATCAGACCTTCTGAAGTAGGCAGTCGGATGCTCCCGTAGAAGCCTCCTAAGCCAGCAGAACTTCGAATCTATCCGCACTGTTCGCGCCCCCGTTCTTGGCCCCCTCCGGCCCTCTGGACGGGGGCTTTTCTATGCCCTGCGGCCTGCCTCAGCGCGGCCCTACCGGAACCGTCACACCCATGAGCAATGAACTCGCCCACGCCATCCGCGCGTCTTCCGAGCGCCTTGGCATCGACCCCAAGCACCTCGCCACGGCCATCTCCTACGAGACCGCAGGCACCTTCGACCCGTGGAAGAAAGGCCCGACCACGCAGTGGGGCGAGCATCGCGGTCTCATCCAGTGGGGCGAGCCGCAGCGCCAGAAGTACGGCGTCACCGAGGGGATGTCCGTCACGGACCAGCTTGGGGCCGTCGAGCGCTACCTGAAGGACGCTGGCGTCCAGCCGGGCATGGGCCTCCTCGACGTGTACTCGGCCATCAATGCCGGCCGCGTGGGCCGCTACACCGCCTCGGATGCGCAGAACGGCGGCGCTCCGGGGACCGTGCGGGACAAGGTGGAGCAGCAGATGGGGCCGCATGCCGAGAAGGCGGTGGCTCTCCTCGGCGGCACCCTGACCCCTGCCGAGCACATCGCGTCCAGCGACCGCGCCCCCACACGGCCCGTCACGGTCCCCGAGCAGCAAGTTGCGGACACCGCAGCGGCCAACTCGGATGGCCCAGGTATTGGCTCGGTCATCGGCGCTGCCGCCCGCGAGCACTCCTTCACCGGGTGGCTGGTCGGGCAGGACTGGCTCCTCCCGGATGACCCGGACTACCGGCTGGACCAAGAGCGCCTCAAGGCCCTCACCAAGGGCATTCCGCAGGACCGTTGGGCCGCCTTCGAGGAGGTCCGTTCCGAGGCTCAGGCGAACGCCCTGCGGCGCCAGCTTCTCGACCAGATGGACCGCCAGCGGACCCTCGCCGAGGCCGGCATCACGGGCACCCTCGCGTCCCTCGCGGCGAGCGTAGGGGACCCGATCGGCCTCGGTGTCGGGCTGGCCTCCGGTGGCGTCGGCAACGCCGTGATGTGGGGCACCAAGCTCGGGAAGCTCTCCCGCGTGGCGCTCTCTGCCGCCGCTGGCGCGGGCATCAATGCCGGCCTTGCGGCCGGCGAGGAGGCGCTGAAGCCGAACCCGGAGTGGGATGCCGTGCTGTATGCGGGGGCCGGTGGAGCGTTCTTAGGGGGCGCGTTCGGGGCGCTGTCGAAGATGCCTCACATGGCCCCGGAGACGCAGCGCCTGCGGACTCTCGCCGCGAAGGAGGTGGAGGACATCGAGCTTGCCTATGGCGACCCGGTGGCCGTGCGGAAGGCGAACCGCTCGGCAGGCGCCGCTCAGGGCATCGAGCACCAGTCCATCCGTCTCGATGCGGACGATTATGTGCGCCTTGCAGACGATGAGAACTCCCCTACCGCCGCGCTCGGGAGAGCCCGGTTCGATGCCACCGGGGCAACCAAGAAGTCCGACAACCCGCTCACCCGCATGACCGGCAACGCTCTCGGCGAGGACGCGGTGGGCAGCGTCGACCGCAGCAAGGCCACCGTCTATTCCGCCATGGAGGAACAGGCGGATATCGCGCGGCGGATGGATGCCCGGCTATCGGCGACCCATGAGGCGGCCCTGAAGGCATGGGCGAAGGAACGCGGGCTCGGTGTCTTCGAGCGCGAGCGGGCACGCGGGGAGTTCAATGAACTGGTCTCCCGAGCGGCCTCCACGGTGGACCCGTTGGACAGCTTCGATGCCCACGTGATGAAGGCCGCCGCTGCCACGCGGACCTTCTTCGACGACTTTCACGCCATGCTCAGCGACCCCGGCGCGGCTATCGGCCTGTCCGGTCAGCTTCGCCCGGTGGCGGGGTTCGGTCCCGGCGCGCCGCCCGCCAAGAGCTACCTTCCGCGCATCTTCTCCTATGACAAGGTGACGGAAGCCTACGCCAAGCATGGCCCCGCCGCCTTGGGCGAGGCAGTCGCCGCAGCGATGCGCCGGCTGAACCCGGACCTTGAGCCGGCCTATGCCACGAAGATTGGCCGGGGCTATGTGAAGAAGCTCCGGGAACTCGCCTACGGGGCCAATATCCGCACGCAAGGGGCGATGTTCGGGGATGACCTTGAGGGCCTTCGCGGTCTCCTCAGCGACCTTCCCGGCGTCGACCCGGAGGAGGTGGAGAACGTCATGGCACGCCTCACCCGGCCGAACGACACGGCGTCCGTCTCCCGCGCGAAGCACCGCGTCCTCTTGGACGAGAACCTTCGCCTTGAGATGCCGGACGGCACGGTGACCACCTTCGCGGACCTGTTCCTTGAGCGGGACGTGCAGAAGCTCACTGCGGCGTATGGGCGGCAGATGTCCGGGCGGGTGGCGATGGCCCGCATGCGCGTGGGCAAGGAGGTGGACGGGGAACGTCATCTCCTGATCGACGGAATCACCCATGACGGGGAATGGGACACCCATCTCCAGAAGGTCCGGGCCGTCGCGGCGGAAGTCGGGCAGGACCGGGCGGCTCTGGAGGGCGACATTCGTGTGCTCGACTATCTCTACAAGAGCACGGTGGGCACCCCTCTCCACGACCCGAACACGAACCTTGCGACCGCCGGCAGGCTCGCCCGCGACTATGGCTTCGTCCGCGTCATGGGTCAGGCGGGGTTCGCTCAGGTGGCGGAAATCGGCAACATCTTCGCCTCCTCGGGGATGAAGGCGGCGCTTACCGCCATGCCCTCGCTCCGGGTCCTCGCCCGCGATGCCCGCACCGGCACGCTCTCCCACGACCTCCTCGCCGAGATGGAAGCGGTATGGGGCTTCGGCGCCGAGCGGCTCCGGCAGGCGGGCAACTGGCGCCTGACCGGCGAGGACGAATGGGGCATGCAGGCGGCCACCAAACCCTGGCTGATGAACGCCGAGCGGGGCCTGAGGCTCGCCAAGCAGGTGACGCTTGAGGTCTCCGGTCTCCACGCGGTCAACACGGCGCTGCACCGCTGGTCCACCACGGCCATCCTGCACTGGTTCTCCCGCGCCGCCTCGGGGGAGATGAAGCTGTCCGTGGAACGGCTCCGTTCGCTCGGCCTCACCGACGAGATGGCAGAGCGGGTGTTCGGGCAGATGCGCCAGCACCGAAGCTTGGCGGACGGCTCCTCCTTCAAGCTGGAGCGGCTGAACCTCGACAAGTGGGAGGACCTTCAGGCCCTCGCTCACTTCGAGCAGGCGGTGTCACGCCGGGCGCGCCGGCTGGTTCAGGAGAATTCCCCCGGCCTGTTCGCACCGTGGATGTCGCACCCGGTGGCGCAGATCATCCTCCAGTTCCGCACCTTCTCGCTCGGGGCGCACTCGAAGCAGCTTCTCCACAACACCCATATGTGGGACCGGGAGAGCCTCTCGGTGTTCCTCGCGACGCTGGTGACGGGCGCGCTCAGCCATGTGGCGCAGACCGGGGCGAACATCCCGAACCTGACCGAGAAGCAGGTGGAGGACCGCCTGTCCTTCGCCGGCATCGCCAAGGGCGCGTTCCAGCGCACCGGCATGTCGGCATTGACCCCCATGCTGGTCGACACCGCCGCGCGGATGACGGGTCAGGACCCGGTCTTCACCAGCCGGTCCACCGGGCAGTCGGCGAGCATCTTCGGGAACCCCACCACGGGCCTCGTGGATGACTTGCCGAATGCCGTCAACGCCATCGTGGCGCCGTTCCGCTACGGCCGGAGCCTGAGCAAGCAGGAGGTGAAGGCCATCCTCCGGCCGCTCATCTGGCAGAACACGCTGCCCGTCACGACCCTGTTCGGGGCCATGGCGCGGGACCTGCCGGACTACGCGCCCAAACCTGCCCGCTGATCACCACCCGCGACGGCTTGCGAGCCGCCTCGGTCCCTTCTCATCCGACCCTCACGCCCTCGTTCGGCTGCCGCCGGGCGGGGGCTTTCCTTTTCCATGTCCGCGTCCCGAGGGGCGCCAGAAGAAAGCTCATCCCATGGCACAGAAACTCCCCGGCCTCGCGCCGATCACCGAGGACCGCCTCACCAGCCCCTCAGTCCGCTCTCGGGCTCCCCGCCGGGTGGCTTCTGAAATCCCCGAGGCTCGCTCCCTCGCCCCTCAGGCGGCTCCGGTGAACACCTACGTCCGGCCGCAGGAGGACCCTTACGCCGGAGCCGACCTCCTCGACCTCGCGTCCGCTCTCCGCGACTTCTCCCCGGTCCTGTCTCAGGCGTTCCAGAACGTCGAGAGGAAGCAGCAGGAGAGCGCTCAGGCGGCGGTCGCTCAGTCCACCGAGGAGGAGCTTCAGGCCCATGTTCGGGCCGGCACGGCGCCCCCCACGGTCACGGGGGCGGGGCAGAAGGCTTACTCGAAGCTGGCCGCTCAGCAACTCGCCATCGGCCGCCTCGGGAAACTTCAGGCGGCGTGGGATAGCGGCGAGTTCGACCGCGACAATGGGGACTTCGGCGCGTTCATCGCGAACGCCGCCAAGGAAGACCTCGCCAACATCCAAGACCCCGACGCCAAGAACGCCTACGGGGCCTTCATCAACAAGTTCAGCGGCAAGCTCAAGGCCGATGCGACCTCCTACAAGGTCCAGCAGGTCAAGGGCAACGCCCTGAACATGGTGGGGGATACGTGGTTCGCGGCACTGACCGCCGGCATCTCCGAGGGGAAGTCCCCGCAGGAGCTTCAGGCCGCCATCCGGGGGCAGTATGCGGGCTTCAAGTCCACCCTGAACCTGTCCCCTCAGGAACTCGATACGGCCCTTCTCGGGGTCACCCGGAGGCTGGCCGAGACGCCCGGCTCCGAGGCGTACATTGAGCACTTCCTGAACGACACGCGGGGCGGTGTCGGCTCCATCGCGGCCAAGGCGGACAGCGTCACGTCCTCTCAGACCATCATCAACCGCGCTCAGGCGGTGACGCGCCAGCACCAGACAGAGCAGCTTCGGCTCCAGAACAAGGCCAATGCCGACCGCGATCAAGCGATGGTGGATGGCCGGGTGGAGATGGCCGCCGAGAACGGGACGCTCGCCTTTATGACCCCCGTCGAGGTCCGCACGGAGAGCGGCGGGGCGAAGATGGTGAGCGCCGACGAGCAGCAGAAGGCGGGCGTTGAGGCCATCCGCAAGAAGGCCGAGGCGATGGCCGAGCAGGGCAACCCCGGCGCTGCCATGGACTACCGCATCGGTGCCCTGAACAAGAACGGACTGGTGGACCCTCAGTGGACCTCGGTGCTCAAGGCGGGGCCTTCAGCGGCCACCCACGAGGCGCTCGAGAAAGGTCAGGTCCCTCCGGCGCTGAAGTCCGGCATCGCCCTCTACGAGACACTCTACGCCCGCAACCCGCGCCTTCTCGCGAAGCACGTCGGGGAGAGCGAGCAGTTCTTCTATGAGGCGTATCGGGTGGCCCGGCAGGACATGGGCTACGACGAAGCCGGGTCCCTCGCGGCGGCGGTGCGGTTCACCGACACGGCGAACCCGCAGGAGATACCGCAAAGCCTTCGGCAGGACTTTCTGAAGCTGCGTGAGGGGCTCGCCAAGCTGCGGGCGGGGACGTGGGAGTGGATGTCGCCGTCCTCATGGTGGCTTCCCGGTGTCTCCGGTAACGGCATCGGGGCCGTGACGGTCACCGACGACGTGGCGCGGAAGATGGAACGGTGGGGCGAGTTCTATGTGCGCCTCGGTAAACCGCCTGAGGAGGCACTGGAGATGGCCGTGAGCCGTGTCCGGGATGTTCACACCGTGATCAACGGCACCCCGGTTCCGACCAATGACCGGACCACGCCGCCGAACTTCAAGGACATGGCGACGTGGAAGCTGAAGCAGTGGGCGCGCACCTACGGGGCGACCTATGGCCTCGACGCCAAGGACCTCACCGTGCGTGCCTCGGGGGACGGGCAGCAGGGGGCTTGGTCTATCTGGCGGAAGGATGGCTCGCCGGTCATGGTCATGGAGGAGGACGCCCGCAACGCCCTGTCGTTCTCCCTCAGGGGCGCGCGGGAGGAGTTCGAGGCGGCCGAGCGGGACCGCATCATCCGCGAGCAGAGCCCCGAGGTTAAGGCCGAACGGCTGAAGAAGTCGCAGGACGACCTCTGGAGCCGGGGCGGAAGCCGACGCTGAGCGGTAGAAGGCTGATGAAAGAGACCCGAAGGCGGTGTGAAAGCGCTGCCTTGGGGACGAACCCGGATGATTTTTCCCGAAAATCTGTCCGCCCATCTGAAATAGAGAGAAACGCGCGGACCCCCCCCATGGCCGCCCACGGAATGGCTCGGGCGGGTGACGCGCGGCTTTCCTCAGACGGGCGCGCGGCTAGGGAAGTCGCGGGCGTCTTCGGAAGGAGCGCGGGGACACGGCAGAGCATCCTCACACTGCCCTCAGGGAGCCGAGAGACGGGCGCTCACTGCCGCCGCTACATTCCTGCCTGCCCACCACTATCGGCCACCCATGAGTCACTCTGACTCGCCCTGAGACCCTTCCTCCGTGCCTGTTCCTGGCCCTATCGTGCGGGCGACATGGCATCGCCCCAAGACACCGAGAGCGACCCGCTCACCAACCCCGAACCGGAGCCCTCCGCTCCCTCCCCGGTGCCCGCCAAGCGCCGCACGTCGCAATGGTTCTTCCGCATCGAGCCGACGCCGGAGGAGCGCGAGCGCTTCCTTCGGCAACTCAGCGTCTACATCGCCGCCATGTATCCCGGTTGCCCGCACCGATGGCGCAGGCGGCTCGTGCGGCGGGCTCGGGAGCGAGGCCATTATGGGCGGCTCGGGGAGATTGCCGGGGTGCTGGTCACGAGTTCCATCCGCCACGAGGCAACGGACTATGACCGCCTGTTGCGCATCAATGGTCCCGGCGATGGCCTCACCCGCGAGGAGGCGAGGCTGGTGGTGGAGGCCGAAGTAGCTGACACCGTGGCTGACTGGCGGCGCCGTTCAGCCGAGCACGATGGCGGCTATATCGCCGTGCGTCGCCAGTTCCGCAGGGCGTGGAGGAAGGGCAGGAAGAAGCCCCGGCCGGGCCTCACGGCAGTGGAGAACGCGGCCCTCGCGGAGTATCTCGCGGAATGGCTGAAACGACCGCCCGAAGGACCGCCCGCGCCGGAGCACATGACGTTCGGCGGTGAGGCGTGGCGGGTGCTGCGGGACCCGTGAAGCGCCCTCGGCTTATGCCTCTTATAGGTGGACCAAGGTCCATATAGAGAGAGGGCAAGGGAGCGCTCAGGCTCCCCACGCCTCCAGCGCCTTCGCCTGCCCGGCCGGATCATCCTTGATCCGATAGACCGTCTGCCGGGTGAGGCCGGTGAGCTTGGAGACCTCGCTGACGCCAGTCCCCTGACCTAGCATCTGCCGCACCGTGGCGAACTGGTCCCGCGTGAAGGTCGGCTTCCGGCCTCGGTACTTCGAGGCCCCCTCGGTCTCCCTCGCGTGCGCAATGCCCGCCTTCTGCGCCTCCTTGGTCGCCTCTGCCTGCGCTTGGGCCGTGGCCGCCATGAAGCCTATCAGCGCGTCCCTCACGGCCATCTGCACGGGGTCCTTGGTGGCCCCGTCGAAGGTCATGGCGTTGATGATGGTCCGCACCACCACGCCCCGGCGCATGAACTCCCGGATGGTCTCGGTCACATCGGCGTAGTTCCGCCCGAGCCGGTCCACCCAGCGTACCACCAGCGTGTCCCCGGAGCGGAGCACATCGAACAGACGGCGGCCCTCGGGGCGCTCCCCGAGGGGCACGGAGACGCCCGACACGCCGTCATCTGCAATCACCATGTCGAAGGTGTAGCCGGCCGCTTCCGCCTGCGTTCGCTGGTGGGCAAGCGTCTGGTCGGCGGTGGAGACGCGAGCATAGAGGACGGTGGACATCGACCACTCCGGGTGTCGGTTAGGATGATGTCCGCAGATAATATGTACGCTGATACGATGTCAACCCTTGCGGACGTTCCTTCCAGTGCTCTCAGAGATGACCGCTAGGGCATACCTCAGGGGACGCGGGCGCCGAACTAGCAAGGTTGGTGGCTAAGTTGCCGTCAGCAATTAGGTGTGTCCAACTACCTTCCTCGTCCACACCGCCCAACGCAACCGGAGATGTTGATCATGGCCACGCCGGTAAGCGAGGGCTGGAGGGCACGCCTTTGGCACGGGATTGACGCAAGTGCGTGGATGGATGAATGGCTCTCGTTGCGGCTGCAATCCGAATGGAAGGCGCTTAATAATATCCGCGTTGAACATCCGTTGTTTGAGCGGGCAATTAGGCGCGAGAAGAGAAATCTTATTGATCGACTGATCCGTGGGCAGGGAGTTCTCCCTTGGTTTCAGAAGAGAAGCCCGCTCTTCAAAGAGCGTGGGTTGCTTCCGGGCACTCGACCGGCGCAATTGACGGCGTTCGATCACCTCATTCCCGTTCATCAACTCAAGTCGCTGGTGGAAATGGCAATTGACGGGGAGAACTGGGCGGCGCCGGTCGAGCGCTTGAAGTTCGCATGGCTGTGCCCCGCCGTCCTCATCACTCCTGAGACGCATCGAACGGTGAGCAAGGGAGAGAAGCGACGGTGCGGAGATTTCCGAATGCCGTTTTCTCGGTTTGCGCGGCTGGAGGGAGTAACGTTGGTCGACCACCGAGAGCGGGAGATTGACCCGGCTAAATTTACGCTGGCGGAGTTGGGGGACAGACTGAACGAGACCGGTATTGTTGGCGACGTCACCCGCTTCTTCGGCGACTTTACACTGCCGTCCGCCGAAGACGAAAAGGATTGGACGAGCAAGAACGTTCGATACCGCGAACCCGAGTAGTACCGCCAAACCTGCAACCGGTTTTTTTCTCACTTCAGCGCCGGCTGCGCAGGACATACTCATACACGTGAAGAGCGCCGCATAGCGTCGGCATAGGCATTCTTCGCTCTTCCCATCCAGCCCAACCCGGAGACCCTGCATCATGACCGATGCCACCCCTACGCGCGCCCTCACGTCCCCCGTTCTGTTCCGCCTCGACTTCTTCGGCACACCCATCCGAGGCACCCGGCATCCCGTCCACGGCCGCCTCCTGATGGCGCGGGATGTGGTGGAGGCCATCGGCTATCAGGTGAAGACCTACACCACCCACGTCCTCAATGGCCTCAAGGTGGCCCATGAGAACCGCATCCTCCTTCATCGCGAGGATTTCGACACCTCCGGGCGGAAGCTGGTGCCGACCTTCGACAAGGCCGCGTTCCTCACCCGCGCGGGGCTGGACCAGCTTGTGGCCGGTGCCGCTGCGAAGAAGGTGAAGAGCTTCAGCCCATGGATGGTGGATGTCATGGAGAACGGCGTCCGCCCGAAGACGGCGAAGGCGGTCCCCGAGGTGCCCCCGGAAGGGCTTCCTTGGAAGGAGTGACGACGGGAGGCGCTGGCGAGTCTTAGGGGCTCGCTGGCGCTCTCGCCGATGCGGGCTGCTATGCCCTCACTATAGAAAGCTCCGGCCGCTTCACGGCCATCGCAGACTCCGCAAACACCCCACTATAGGCCCCACGGTGCCGACCCCGAGGCGCTCCTGCCCGGCCATCGCGGCGAGCCCTCCGGGTTATTCGTGCGTGGACGTGCGAGGAGGCGTCTATCCCCTTTAGGTCCGCCGCAAGGGCCACCTAGGTCCGCTTCACCTTCCCCTTCCATCCATCGCCGTCACGGCTGAACCCGCCCGCCCATGTCGCGTGCGCGGGACTGGAGGCCCATGCCTTGCTCTACACTGAAGAAGTTCTCGACCGCCGCACCGGCGAACTCACGACCATCAGCCTCGGGGATTGGGTCACGGTGACCGAGTTCGGGGAGATGATGGGGGTCGGCCCCCGGCGTGTCCGCTCCATCCTCCGTCATCTCGACTTCGTCGGGGTCGAGGGTGGCGGTGCCCACCAGCGCCACTGTGCAAGCCGTTGGGCAGTACGCGAGGGGCTCGCCAAGCGTATCGACCCAATGAAGCGGGGGGTCCCACCCTTCGATGTCATCAGCCCGGCCGGGCAGGAATGGCTCCGGGCGAGATGGTCGGAAGCGGTCTCGCGTGTCGCTGACCGGGGCACTCGCTCCGGGGTGATGGAAGCAAAGACCGCCTTGGAGGATTTCCAGCGGTCCCGGTCACGGCACAACATGCCACCTCAGGAAGCCGTTTGCTGGCTCACCGACCATTTCCCGAGGCTCGCTCAGGAGGACATCGCGGCCATTCTCGACATTACCCAGCAACTTGCCAGCCGATATCAGAACGTCCAGTCGAAGCAGCGTCGGAAGGCGAGGGAAAGGGTAGAGAAGATGGGCCGGGAGTGAGGGCGTCCCCTCGCAGAGAAATCGGCGTGGTCTTCATTGGCGCGTGTTGTGGACCCTTGCGTTTGTCGAGGTACATTACCCGTGACTACAACACGCAGGAAAATGAAAAGGACTAAGCCGCCTTCCATGCATATCCAACTGGCACCTAGCACCCTCGAAGCTCTCGCGCAAATTATCTCCGGCGGATCGGGTAACGATAACGCGCCGCCTATCGGCGTTTATCGTTCTGGCCCAAAATTGGAGAGTTTCATGCGGGGCTGCAATGTCAGTATGTCAGTAGGAAATGGCTCGCGCCTCCCGGCACTAATCGCGGCACTTGAGCGCACCAATTCGCTCGGCGACCAAGACACACTGAAGATGATTATTGAGCGGGCCGCAGACCCGAGAGATTTTCTCGACCAGCCGGAAAAGTTATCCGCAGTCATCGACTATTTGAACGCTCGCCTAAGGTACGATGGTCTTGAGCTCCATCGGCGAGGTGGCCAAGTGCGCCTCGGTGTGGTGGGAAAATCGCCAAGTGTGATCGATGCTCTCTCTGCCACCATCACCCTGATCGATTTCGACACTGTCAGCCACGATCTTGAGCGCGCCCTAAGCAGCGCGGAGAGCGACCCCGAAGACGCCGTGACCTCCGCTTGCTCCGTACTCGAAAGCGTCTGTCGTTCGATACTCGTCGAACTCGAACTCCCGCTACCCGAGCAGAAGGATATCCAAGGTCTATACCGAGCCGTACGCGAGCCGCTGGGGCTGTCGCCCGGCAAGTCGGGGGTGCCCGACAATATCGCAAATGACGTACGGTCTATCCTTGGTGGTCTCAATTCGGTAATTCAAGGCATCGGGGCTCTGAGAACTCACGGGGGTGACGCTCACGGGAGAGAGAAAGGGCATAAACGAGTCATCGACTCGCGAATAGCGCGTCTCGCCATTCATTCCGCGAGCGCGGCGGCGCTTTTCCTCATCGAAACGTGGCAGCAGAAGTATCCAGCGGTGCGGCTCCGCGCGTATTGAGTGGCTCGCCAGATTCGGCGCTTTTGCAAGTCCCCTTCACGGTGCCCCATGTGCGGACGCATCATCCAACACCAAGGCCCGCTCACCTACGCCGAGCGCTTCGGGCTCGACACACGGGACACCCGCATCCCCAACTTGCCCCCTCGGTGCAACGGGGCGCCCTCTCAGGACATTCTCGTCATCCGCCGGAACCCCGAGACCGCCCGTGCGGAGCTTGGCGCCCTCCGCTGGGGTCTCGTGCCGGTGTGGTCGAGCGACCTCAAGATTGCGTGGAAGACCATCAACGCCCGTGCCGAGACGGTCGCCACCACGCCGGCCTTCCGGGGCGCATGGAAGGCCCGGCGACGATGCATCGTGCCGGTGGATGGGTTCTATGAATGGCGCCGCGAGGGGAAGCAGAAGCAGCCCTTCATGATCGCCCGGAAGGACGGAAAGCCGCTGGCTCTGGCTGGCCTTTGGGAAGGCTGGAGAGACCCCCAGAGCGGCGAATGGCTCCGCACCTTCACCATCCTCACATGCGACGCATCGCCGTTCATGGCGCCACTGCACGACCGGATGCCGGTCATTCTGGAGGAGGCAGACGTGGCGCGGTGGCTGGAGAGCGATGATGTGGCGAGCCTTTTGCGTCCCTACGGCCCCGATGACCTCGCCATGTGGCCAGTCTCCACGCGGGTGAACTCGCCGGCCAATGAGGGGCCGGACCTCGTGGAGCCGATCACGCTTCCCGCTGCCTAGTTGTTCTTATTTCGTTCTCATGGCATCACTCTCCAGCCTGACCGATGGAGGACGCCATGAACGCCGAGTCAGTACCTGTCCCGAACCCTGAAGCGACCCCCGAGGAGCCTCGTGCCAAGATAGGCGAGGACGATGTGGAAGCCGCCATTGCCGCCTGCGGGGGCGACCTGACGGCGACCATCCGCGCCCTTCTGGTAGCGCAAACGTTCCTTGAGGCGGCGCTTGAGGAGGCCCGGCAGGAGGCGTCTTGGGCGTACGTGAGGGGCAGGCCGTCGCGGCAGGCCAGCAAAGCATAGGGGAGCAGCCGTTCATGTGCCCGGACTGCCACCCTTCTTTTCTTTCTCCTTGGGAAGGGTGACCGCCTCCACGCAGGCGCGCAACTGTTCCACGCTCGGGCCGCCCGAATAGGTTCCGAGCGTCATTCCCTGTCGGGCATGGCCAACCACGCTGGAGATGATGTGCGGCGGTTGGCCTGCCATCTCAGCCTTGGTGACGAACCACCGACGAAAGGAATGGAAGTCGATATTGCTCTGGCGCGCGCCGGCAACCTTCTCGTCCACCTTGAGCTTCGTCCTCAGGCGCCCGAAGTGCTTCGTGATGGCCTGCCCCGGCTCAATGGCACTCCCCTCCTTGATCACCGGTAGCTCGCTGAAAAGCCGCTCCTCGGGCTCCTTGCCCGCTGTCCGGGTGGCCACGATGGATGTGAGCGCGGGATGCACTGGCACCACGCGGTTACCCGCCTTGGTCTTTGCGTCGAGCACGTGGAAGAGACCGTCCGCAGTGTCCTTCACCCGCAGTTTGGCAATCTCGGACACCCGCATGCCGGAAAGGGCCGCGATACGAACGGCGTCTCCCAGCATCGTGCCGGGCTCGCTACCGGCCACCAAGGTGAATACCTCGTCGTTCGTGAAGGGGCGCTTGGAGATGGTTGCGGCTTCTAGGTCGCGATCATTGACGCCTTGGCCTCGCCACGGGTTGTCGCCTTCCACATAACCGCGCCTTTCCAGCCACCGCCAGAACGAGGACAGACAGGACACATCCTTGTTGATCGTACGGGGGTGGATGCCCTTCTCTACGAAATGCTCCGCAACGTACTGCCCGACCTTGCGGCGGGTGGCCCCCTCTATCGTTGGGCAGTATGCGGCGAACTTGGTGATGGCGCGCCGGTAATCGTGCTTTTGCCGTGGCTTCATGCTGATGCGTTCGTCCAGCCACTTGTCCACCAACGGCAGGAAGGGCGTCGCGCTGCCAGTCGCCACCGCTCCGAACTCGGCGGCGGCGGCTTTCCCGTGCGTCTCCTCGATAAGCTCCGCACGGTCATAGATCAGTTCCCGCTTGAGGGCCTCCACCTCCTCCTCCGGTCCATCCCAAACGACTTCACTGGTTTTCCAGCGAATGGCCTCGTCCATAAGGGTGCCGCCAGACTTGGCCTTGCCCTTCCGCGTCTCCTCAAACGTCTGCCTGATGCGCGCGATAACCGCATGCTTCAAGCGGGCGGCCTCGGATAGGCTCTCCGTGCCCAGCGAGACGACCATATGCGGCTTGCCGATGGTCTCGCGGAGATCCTTGGGGACCGCAATGCGCACGCGCCACTGCCGCCGATGTTGCTCAAGGTGCATCTTGTCGTAGCGCATGCGCGGCTCCAGTGGGTCGGCTGGGGGTCGAAAATACACCCACCAAATACACCCATCGGCTACACCAAGGCAATGAAATCGTTACGAATAAACGACTGTTGGCTGAGAATCCGAGGCTCCTCCCGCCCCAGCCATGCGCGTTATCTTGTTGAAAAGATATTATGAATTCGCCGCGGCGGCGTCATGACGGGCGCGGGTTCAGGGCGCGCGAGGCTGCGTTCTCCCGGCGCCAGTCGAGCGGGCTCTCACGATAGGCCGGCAGGACCTGCAGCGCGAAGTCGACCAATGCGGCTTCGTCGGTTTCGCCCAGCGTCATGGCCTCGATGAGCGCCGCCGCAAAACGGCTTTCGTTCTCGCGCCCCTCCGGGTCAAGTTCCAAAGCGATTTCAAGAGCGCGGGCGAGGCATTTGTCGAGGATTTGGACGGTATCGGGGTCAAAACGGACGAAACGCGACGGCATGACTACCTCTGACGGCCATTTGCGGCTCGCGAGCCATGTAGTGCCGCCGCTCCGGAGCACAAGGCGTGCCGAACATCAAAGCGCCGGGACGGTGGCGGGCATGCCATCTCCGGGCTCGGCATGTTCTCTCGTACGGGATCGCGGATATCCGGAAGCTCACCGCCGTGCGCCGATCACATTACCGCTCATCAGCGTTGGTGAGTGGACGCCAACTCCTTGCGCAGACGCTCGTTTTCGCGCCGCAGGGTTGCAAGTTCCTCACGCACGGGGATGAGCGCGACATCCAGTTCCGCCTGCGTGAAGCGCGGCGTGATGTGCTGGGGGCAGTTCCAGTCGAACGCCGCGACCTCGATGAGGACGAGGCGCTCCACGCGGCCGGGATAGCCGGGCACCGCCAGTCTCTCCCCCAGCGCCGGATCGTCAGCCACATCCAGAATGCGCATGCGGCCGAAGATCTTCAGGCGCTGCCGGTGCGCATAATCCATCAGGAACAGCGAAACGCGGTCATTGGCCCGCACATTGCCGGTGGTTATGTATTGCCGGTTTCCGCGCAAATCGGCGAAACCCAGCGTCGTGTCGTCGACGGCCCGCAGGAAGCCCGGCGGGCCGCCGCGATACTGCACATACGGCCAGCCCGTCTCGGAGACGCTGGCGATATAGAAGCCATCCCGCTCGGCGATGAAGGCTCTTTCCGGCGCGCCGAGGGGCTGGCTTGGCACGGCAGGATCGACGTTGCCGTGCACCCCCATCCGCGCCCAATGCGCCGCGCTGCCGTAATGTTCCTGCGCGGCGGCAACCGAAGGGGTCGTGGCGATGTCGAGATATCGGTAGCTCATGTCGGCTCCACCCGGCACCGGGGGCGCGACGTGCGCGCCACCTGCGTTCAGTCCTGCAAGGCCCAGTCCGCCACCTGCCAGCGCATCTCACCGCGATCATTGACGATCCGGCCGAGACCCGGGAACGGCATGTGGGTCGCGGCGATCAGGGCGCCTTCCGAAGCGGCGCGGGGGAAGAAGCGGTCGCGCATCGACTGGGCCGCCGCGCGGTCCTGCTCGAACAGGAAGAAGACATCGGTCGCCCCGGGATGCACGACCGGAAAGACCATGTCGGAGACCATGATGAGGCTCCGCCCCGCATCCGCGACCCGTACCCCGATATGGCCGGGCGTGTGCCCGGTCAGGTCGACGATCGAGACGCCCGGCACGATCTCGCGCTCGCCGTCGATGGCCTGCAGCTTGGGGTACAGGCGCACGACCTCATCCGCCATGCGGAAGCTGGTCTGGAGATAGTCCGGAGCCCCATTGCGCTTGGCCGGGTCCGTCCAGTAGGTGACGTCACGCCGGTCGATGTAGATTTCCGCGTTCGGATAGTTGTTGGTGCCGCCGAGGACCAGCCCACCCATGTGGTCCTGGTGCATATGGGTGACGATCACCGCATCGATACGATCGCGCGGCACCCCGAGCGCAGCGAGCGCCTGCGGCAGCGCGCCAGTCTGTCCGATCGAACCGGCCGCGCCGGTATCGATCAGGATGCGGCGATCGCCGTCGTCGATAAGATACTGGTTGAACAGGAAACGCACCCCGCTCGGCCGGGCGGTGAACTGTGCGGCGGCTGCCTGCTCGACCTCGGCCGGTGAGCGGCCCGGAAAATAACCATAGGGCATGTCGGCATAGCCGTCGGTCAGCGCCGTCACGGTGAAGCGGCCGATGCGGATTTGCGCCAGCGGTGTGACGGGGTTGGGCGACGCGGGCGCAGCCGGAGCGCCCGGCGTCGCAGCGACGGCAGGTGTGAGCCCTCCGGCGAGAAGCCCACCGCCGATAAGGCCAAGGGGAAGACCGCCGGCGAAGGATCGACGGGACATATGCACCATGGCGTCCTCTCTGTTCACAGGAGACTGCAGAGCCCATCCTCTTGGCCCGACATGACGCAAAGCTAGGCTGCCCAGATTTCGTGGAGTATCCTGCGGTTTCGAGAGATGGCTTCCCGAAAATCGGAAGGGTGCGGTGGACCGTTTCGAGGCGATGTCGGTCCTGCTGGCGGTTGTCGAGGCGGGCAGTCTTTCAGCCGGGGCACGGCGGTTGCGCGCGCCGCTGGCAACGGTCAGCCGAAAGGTCGCCGAACTGGAGAAGCACCTGGGCGCCAGGCTCGTCCTGCGCACCAGCCGCGGCCTCGCCCTGACGGAGGAGGGGCGCGGTTTCGTCGCGGCGTCGCGGCGCATCCTGGAGGAACTCGAAGCGGCGGAGCGACGGGCCGCCGGCGATTACGGCGCCTTGCGCGGAGGGCTGCATGTAACCGCCCCGGTCGCTTTCGGCGAACGCCACGTCCTGCCTATTGCTCTCGATTTCCTCAAGCAGCATCCCGCAATCGACATGCGGCTCACCCTGGCGGATCGGCAGGTCAGCCTGATGGACGAGCACATCGACGTGGCGCTGCGGATCGGACATCTGGAGGACAGCGCGCTGATCGCGGCGCGCGTCGGCACGGTGCGCCGGGTGATCTGTGCGAGCCCGGATTATCTCGCCCGCCGAGGTGCCCCCCGCCGGCCGGACGATCTCGCCGGGCATGACGGCATCAGTTTTCAGGGCTTCGCCACAGCCCCGGAATGGCGTTATCGGCGTGACAGCGCAGCCTTCGCCGTCGAGCCTCGCCCGAAACTCGCCGTCAACACGACGGAAGCCGCCATTCGGGCGGCTCTCGCCGGGCTCGGGATCATCCGTGTCCTCTCCTACCAGGTGTCGGACGAACTGCGTTCCGGCCAGTTGGCGGTCCTGCTGACCGAGTTCGCGCCCGAGCCGCTCCCGGTAAGCCTCATCTACGCGCCGGCCGGTCTCCTGCCGCTGAAGCTTCGCAGCTTCCTCGACTGGACGGTGCCGCGCCTGCGCGAACGGGTCGCCGCGCTGCACGCCGGGGATTCGTAGGGTGCCGCCAGCAGCAGGCGCATGTGCGCCGAGCCGGAGCCGCGGCTAAGGGTGGACGGGATCGGCACCGCGCAGGGCGTCGATCCAAGATCCATCGATGCCGAGCGCCCAGTTCCGCTCCCGCCGTTCAGCCTCACGCGACGAGGAAGCCGGCGCCGACGGGATCCTGGCGGTCGATCAGCCAGCGTGCCGTGCCGAGCAGTCCCGCCGTTCCCTTTACCGTCGGGCGTACCGCGCGCACGTCGTTGAGCTTCGTCTCGCCGATCAGCTCGCCCTCGAAGGTGCCGGTGCCGAGCAACCCCTCGGAGGTGATCTTCTGGTGCAGCCCGATCACGCCGCGCGCCTCGAACATCGCCATCATCGCGCTGGTTCCGGTGCCGCCGGGCGAGCGGTCGAGTTGGCCGGCGCTGAACACATGCACGTTCTTGTAGAGCGCGCCGGGAATAGTCGGCTCGTGCCAGAAGGTGACGAAGTTGAAGTTGTTGATGTGGCCGGCGGTCGGGTGCTGGATCTTCACCTTCTCGCGGATCGCCTCGCGGGCGAGGATGCCGAGGCGCGACAGCTCCGAGCCGTTCTCGGCGCCGATCTTCAGCGAGGTGCCGCGCAGGTCGATGATGCCGAAATAATTGCCGCCCCAGACGATGTCGGCCTTCAGCGCGCCGACGCCCGGCAGGTCGAAGGCGATGTCCTGCGCCGCCACATAGGCCGGCACGTTCTCGAAGCGGGTCCACAGCACCTGATCGCCGTCGGTGGCGACCTCGGCCTGGACGAGGCCGGCGGTGGTCTCGAAGCGGATCCGGGTGATGCCGTCGTCGGAGCGCCGCACGAAACCATGAGCGACCATCGCCATGGCGACGGCGATCGTGCCATGCCCGCACATGTGCGAGTACTGCGTGCCGTCGATGTAAATGAGGCCGGCGTCGTAGTCGGGCGAGGACGGCGGGGTGAGGAACACGCCGAACATGTCGCGGTGCCCGCGCGGCTCGCGCATCAGCGCGGTGCGCACCCAGTCGTAATTCGCCTCGAGGAAGGCGCGCTTCTCGAGGATCGAGGAGCCCGCCGGATAGGGGATGCCGCTATGGATGATGCAGAGCGGTTCGCCCTCGGTATGGGTGTAGATGACGTCGAAACTGTCCTGCTTGCGCATGGCGAAGGCTCCGTTGGAAATCAGGACCGGTGGCGCTCGGACAACATGTCGAGCCCCATCAGCAGATCGAGAAGGATGATGACGAGCGCAGCCGCGCCGATGGTGATCGCGGACACCGCCGCGATGGTCGGATCGATCGTGTACTGCACGTAGTTGAACATCTTCACCGGGATGGTGTTGAGCGCCGACGTCGTGTTGAAGATCGACAGCTCGACATTGATCCAGGAAGAGATGAAGGCGAGAAGCGCGCCCGAGACGATGCCGCCGCGGATCTGCGGGAGCACGACCAGGAAGAAGGTGGTGAGCGGTCGGGCGCCAAGGTCCATCGACGCCTCTTCCAGCGCCCGTTGCTCGGGGGTCAGCAGCGGCAGCACCGAGCGCAGGACGAAGGGCGTGACGATCACCACGTGCCCGACCAGCAGCGCCTCGAAGGAACGCGCGAGACCGATGGCGCTGCCGAACTGCAGCAACGCCGCGCCCAGCACCACATAGGGCAGCACGAGAGGCGACATCAGGAGCGCGGAGATCGCCTCGCGCCCGGCGAAGACGTAGCGCGCGAGAGCGAGGCTCGCCGGCACCGCCAGCAGCACCGCCACCAGGGTCGCCGCCAGCGCCAGCACGGTGGAGGTGACGAAGGCCGAGACATAGGAGGGGTCGTCGAACAGCGCGCCGAACCATTTCAGGGTCAGCCCCTGCGGCGGAAAGGCGAGGTAGCTGGTCTGCGTCAGCGAGGTGCCGATGATCACCACCAGCGGCAACACCAGATAGGTGAGCGCGGCCAGAGCGATGAGGCGGATCAGGGAACGCGCGATCATGCCGCCCTCCTGCCCGCGTCGCCGATACGGCCGGCGATGGTGACGAGGACCAGCGTCAGCACCAGCAGCGTGACGCTGAGCGCCGCGCCGTAGTGGAAGTCGAACACCGAGGAATATTGCTGGAAGATCAGCATGGAGAACACGGTGATCTGTCCGCCCGAGAGCAGCGCCGGCGTCACATAGGCGCTGACCGCCAGCGCGAACACCATGATCGCCCCGGCGACGAGGCCCGGCAGGCACAGAGGCAGCGTGACGAACCAGAAGGTCCGCGCCGGCCCGACGCCGAGATCGGCGGAGGCGTCCTCATAGGCCGTATCGATCTTGGCGAGCGCATTGCCGACCGAGAGCACGACGAAAGGCATGAGGATGTAGACCATGCCGATCAGGATGCCGGTCTCGGTGCCGAGGAAGCGGATCGGCCGCTCGGTGAGGCCGAGCCCCATCAGCCCCTGGTTCACCAGCCCGGTGCGCCCGAGCAGCACCATCCAGCCGAACGAGCGCACGATGTTCGAGGTGAACAGCGGCACGATGATCAGGATCACGCAGGCCCGCCGCCATGCCCGCCAGCGCACGATGCGCACCAGGTACCAGGCCAGCGGAAAGCCGATCAGCAGGCAGATCGCGGTGGTGGCGAGGGCGATGCGGAACGTCACCCACAGCACGTCCCAGTGATACTGGTCGAGCAGGATGCGCGTGTAGTGCTCGGCCGTGAGGCCGCCGGCACCGTTGGTGAAGCTGGAGATTGCCACCACAGCCATCGGCGCCAGGAAGAAGGCGGCGAAGAACGCCAGCGGCGCGAACAGCAGCAAGGCGAGCGTGATACGCGGCGCGGTCACGGCCTTACTCCGCGATCAGGTGCAGCGCGGAGGGGCGCAGGCCGATGGTCACAGTGCTGCCCGCGCGCAGGTCGGCGGCGGCCATGCCCAGCCGGGCCACCTTCAGCACCACGCCGTCGCAGCGTAGGAACAGCGTGGTGACCGGCCCGATGGCGAGAACTTCCTCGACGACACCCGCCGCGGTGGCCATCCCTTCGGGCACCGGCCCCTCGACCAGCACGACATCCTCCGGCCGCACCATCGCGTAATGGGCACTCGCCGGCACGTCGAGCTCGACCCCGGTCACGGCGAGGCGCCCGCGTCCTGGAGCCGTGGGAGCGAGCGGGATCAGGTTCGGCTCACCCACGAACTCGGCGACGAAGCGCGTCGCCGGCGCGCGGTAGATCTCGGCCGGCGTGCCGGTCTGCTCGATGCGGCCGGCGTGCATGACCACGATCCGGTCGGCCATTGCCATGGCCTCTTCCTGGTCGTGGGTCACGAAGATGAAAGCGATGCCGAGTTTCTCCTGGATGTGCTTCAGTTCGATCTGCATGCGCCGGCGCAGCTTGAGGTCGAGCGCGGAAAGCGGCTCGTCGAGCAGCAGGAGCTTCGGGCGATTGACGATGGCCCGGGCGAGGGCCACGCGCTGCTGCTGGCCGCCGGAGAGTTCGCGCGGCAGGCGGGCGCCCATCTCGGCGAGCCCGACCAGTTCCAGCGCCTCGCGGGCCCGCTCCTGCGCCTCCGCCCGGCCGGCCCCGGCGCGGCGCGGCCCATAGGCGACGTTGTCGGCGACGCTCATGTGCGGGAACAGCGCGTAGCTCTGGAACACGGTGTTCAGCGGGCGGCGATAGGGCGGCGCGCGGGTGATGTCCTCGCCGTCGATGCGGATGCGGCCCTCGTCGGGGGTGAGGAAGCCGGCAATGCAGCGCAGCAGCGTGGTCTTGCCGCAGCCGCTCGGCCCGAGCAGGGCGATGAACTCCCCGGCAGCGACGGTCAGGCCGACCTCCTGCAGCGCCCGATGTCCGGCGAAGCGCTTGGAGACGGCATCGATGGCGAGAAGTGGCTGCACGGATCATGTCCTCGCTGGAGAGCGGACGGCACGCGGAAGGGTGGCCGTCCGATGTCGGCGAAGCGAGATTACGCCAGAGCGGACCTGTCGCGGGGATCAGCACTACCGCGTGCGGGAAGGCTCGGCATCGGATCAGGTGGAAGGCCCGCCCGGCTTAGTGCCCGGGCGGGCAGGCGCCTCACTTGCGGGCGATCTCGCGGTTCCAGGTGTCGACCAGCTCGGCGCGCTTGGCGTTCACCTCGGTCCAGTTCAGCAGGTAGAGATTCTCCACCGAACCCTTCTCGCCCCAGGGCAGCTTGCGCGCGGTCTCGGCGGAGACGGTCACCCCCTTCACCGACGGGCCGAGGAACAGCTTCTCGGCGAGGCACTGCGAGGCCTCCGGTGTCAGCGCGGTGTCGATGAACTTCTGCGCCATTTCCTTGCGCGGCGCGTTCTTCACCAGATGCAGCCGCGCATCGGTCGCCCACACGCCCTCCTTCGGCACCGTGAAGCCGATCGGCAGGCCCTTGGCGATCAGGTCGAACGCGCCGACGTTGAAATGCGCGCCGATTACCGCCTCGCCGCTCTGGAAAGCGTTGGAGGCGGCCCCCGACGAATCGAAGAATAGCGCCGGCTTCAGCTCCTTGATGCGGGCGAACACCGGGGCGAAGTCGCCCGCCGGCGCATTCAGCATCTTGTGCAGGAAGAACAGGAACGGCACGCCGGAGGAGTTGGCCGGCGAGGGAATGGTCACCGCGTCGGCATATTCCGGCTTCCACAGGTCGTTCCAGGAGGTCGGCGCCGCCTTGATCTCCTTGGTGCTGTAGGTGAGGCCGAGCGAATAATAGCCGGTGCCCACCGCATAGATGCCGTTGGCGTTCTTGTAGACCGCCTGCGGCAGTGCCGCCCTGAGGTTCGGCACGCCGGCCTCGGTGATCGGCTCCAGCACGCCCGCCGCTTCCGCGAGCTCGCTCACGCCGCCGTCCATCCAGGCGACGTCGAGGGTCGGGGCGTCTTTCTGCTGCTGCAGCTTGGACAGGGTGACGGTGGAGGTGCCGACCTCCGGCACGACGGCGACGCCGGTAGCCTTGGTGAAGGGGTCGGCAACGCAGGCCTTGAACGCGTCGCCCCAATTGCCGCCATACCAGGCGACGTGCAGCGCGTCCTGTGCCGATGCCGGCGCGACGGCGGCGGCGATCGCGAGCGCCGATGCCGTAACAAGACCATGCAGGCGTGCCATGTTGTTTCTCCCCTCATGTGCAGGCGATCGCATCTTTGCTCCCTTACGCAGCGGCGGCTTGCAGGATCGGGCCAGAAACTTTGATATGAGCGACATGCTGCAGCCGCCGCCACACATCGCCCCTCACGATGACGGCACCACCCTCCCGGCCGTGGCCGGGCGGATGTCACCGCTGCGTGTGGGCTTCGTGCTGCTCGATCAGTTCACGCTGGCAGCCTTTGGCGGGCTGATCGACGCGCTGCGCCTCGCCGCCGACCATGGTGGGCGAAGCCGGCAGATCCATGCCTCCTGGACGGTGATGAGCCTCGACGGCACGCCGCGGCGCGCCAGCTGCGGTGTTCTCATCTCCGACAGCGCGCCCCTGCTCGATCCGGCTCAGTTCGACTATGTCGCGGTGTGCGGCGGCAACGACTACCTCAACGAGAACCCGCCCCCCGCGCTGCTGGACTATCTGCGCCGCGCTGCCGCGTGCCGGGCACGTCTGATCGGCGTGTGCACCGGCACCTTCGCCATCGCCCAGGCCGGGCTCGCCGAAAAGCGCACCCTGTGCATCCACTGGAACGTGCTGGAGGCTTTCCAGTCGCGGTTTCCCGCGCTGAACGCGGTGACCGATAAGCTGTTCGTGGACGAAGGCGATCTGCTCTCCTGCGCCGGCTCCACCGCTGCCATCGACCTCGGGCTCTATCTCGTCACCCGCCATTGCGGGGCGACCAAGGCGAACCAGGCGGTGCGCCACATGATGCTGCAGGGCATGCGGCCGCCCTCCCTGCCGCAGCCGCACTTCCTCGCCGATCTCGGGGGTGTGGCGGATGCGCGGGTGCATCAGGCGGTGCACTTCATGGAGCAGCGGCTCGACGATCCGCCCTCGGTGGACGCCATCGCCCGCTATGTCGGCTGTTCGGGTCGCCAGCTGGAGCGCGCGTTCAATGCCGCCCTCGGGGTAGCGCCGGCGGCCTTCCAGCGGCAGCTGCGCACCCACTACGCCTGTTGGATGCTGGAGAACAGCCCGCGCTCGATCACCGAGATTGCGTTCGACTGCGGCTTCTCGGACGCTGCGCATTTCTCGCGCGAGTTCCGCAACGCCTTCGGGCTGTCGCCGCGCGATTATCGGTCCGGCCGGCGCGCATCGCGCCGCCCAAGCTGAACGCCCCGTCGTCGTCGGCCGCGCGGTCCGATCGACCGGCGGCACCGTGACGACGCCGTCCTACACCGCGACCTCGAGCAGGGCGCGGTCGAGCGTTCCGAGGACGCGGCAGCCCGTCTCGGTGACGACGATGGTCTCGCTGACCCCCACCGTGAAGCGGCCGAAGACTCGCAGTGCCGGCGGCAGGTGGAAGGCCATGCCCGGCTCGAGCAGCGTCTTTACGCCCGCGTTGAGGCTGAGGATGCTTCCCTCGCCCCAGTCCGGTGCGAAGGAGATCCCGACGCTGTAGCCGAGGCGCTTGCGGAAATTGTCGGTGTAGCCGGCGGCATCGATGACCTTCTGGCAGGCGTTGTGCGGCACCTCGCAGGGAACTCCCGGCCGGATCGCCTCCAGCGACACGGAGAGCGCCTCCTGGCAGACCTTCATCATGTCGAGCGCTTCGGTGGGCGGCGTGCCGATCCAGACGAGGCGCATCAGCGCGGCATGGTAGCGGTCATGCACCGCGGCCATTTCGAGGAAGGCGGGGTCGCCGATCCTCAGTTCGCGCCGCCGCCAGGTGCCGTGCGGCACTCCCGATCGGGGCCCGGAGGAAACGAGCGGCTCCATGCCCATATATTCTGAGCCGGCGCCGATGGCCGCGCCCATCATCGCGGCGACGATATCGTTCTCGGTGTTCCCCACCCGTACCGCGGCGAGGCCCGCCCGCATCCCGGCATCGACATAGCCGGCGGCCATGACGAGCTTTTCCACCTCGAGCGGCGACTTCACGGCCCGCAGCTTCTCCACCACGCCGGCCGCATCGTGCACCGCCCCGAGCGCGGCGACGAGCGCCTCATAGGTGGCGATCGGCAGGAACCAGCCGCGCTTGTCGATGGCGACCCGCCTGCTCTTGAGCCCCCTTGCCTCGATGAGGGCGACGAGGAACCGGACGGGATCGTCGGTGTCCTGGTAGATGGCGGCATCGCTGATGAAGGTGTTGGCGACGAAGTTGAAATATTCGAGCTGGCGGACCACGAACACGGGATCGCCGTCCACCGGCAGGATCAGCGCCTGAAAGGTGTAGTAGCCGGGTGTCTGCTGCCCGGTGAGGTAGAAGATGTTCTCCGGTCCGGTGACGATCATGACGTCGATGCCCGCCTGTACGAGGCCGGCGCGCGCCTTCTCGACGCGGGCATCGTACTCGGACTTCGGGAAAGCCGATTCCTGCCCCTGGATCACACCTGCGGTGGCGGTCATCTCACGAAAACTCCCTGATGAGACGCGTTCTGGACGCATCGAAAGCCAAGCCGAGGCCCGGGGCCGGGGGGGCGCGAACGAAACCCGCCGCGTAGTCGAGGCCGGCGGCGGGGTCGTCGGCGAGGCCGTCGGCACCGTAAAGCTCGGCAAAGCACGGGTGGGTGACGCAGGCGACATGCAGCGCCGCGCTCGTCGCGAGACCGCCCTCGTTCATCTGGCCGATCATGAAGGGAACGCCGGCATCGGCGAGCCGCGCCGCCGCCTCGAGCGTCGGCGTGATGCCGCCGAGCTTTACCAGCTTGAGATGCGCCATGAGGCCTGTGTCGAGATCGACGATCCGGTCGACGTCGTCGAGGCCGCTCACGCTTTCGTCGAGCATGATCGGTATCGGCGTTTCACGAGCGAGCGCGGCGAGCGCCGGCCAGTCGCCCGGGGCGATCGGCTGCTCGACATAACTGAGGCCGTAGCGGGCCAGGGAACGCAGATGCCGCGTGGCATCGCTCGCGGCCCAGGCGCCGTTGGCGTCGGCGGCGATCTTGACGGTGTCGCCGAAGCGCTCGCGCAGCAGGGCGATGCGGCGCAGGTCGCCCTCGAAGGCCTCCGCGCCGATCCGGACCTTGAGGTCGAGGAAGCCGCGCGCGACATAGTGCCCGGCCTGGTCCAGAAAAGTTTCGTCCGGCGAAACGAACAGCGTCTGATTGGTCGCGTGCGCGATAACGGCGCCGGCGGGGGCGCCGAGCATCACGGCGAGCGGCAGCCCGCGCCGCCTTGCGCGCAGGTCATGCAGGGCGGTGTCGACCAGCATGCGCACCGGCGCACTTGCGGCGGCCAGCGTTGGGGGAGCGGACGCCAGCAGGGCGGTGGGATCGGCGCTGAAGTCGATGCCGTTGACTGTCTCGATCGCCTCGGCGAGCACAGTCTCGGCAGGAAGGCCGTTGAGATAGGCGATGTTGAGCCGCACCTCGCCGACCGCGTCGATGGCGCCATCCCGGAGCCGGAGATAAAGCGTATCGAGCCCCTCGATGCGCCCCGACGAGGCCGTATGGAGAACGAGCCCGTCGCTATAGGTCAGCGCGGCCCGGTGCAGCGAGACGCGCATGGCTCAGCCTGCCAACATGGTGAGCGCGATGTCGCGATAGATCAGGGCCGAGGTGACGAACTCGTCGACCGGCACGAACTCGTCGGCCTTGTGCGCCACCGACAACGAGCCGGGGCCGATCACCACGCCCTCCGCGCCGGTCGAGCGGAAATGCACGAGATCGCACGCGCCCTGGAAGCCGAACGGGCCGGGCGCGGCGATGCCGTGCGCGCGGCAGGCCGCAAGACTCGCCAGGACGACCGGACGGTCAGCTGCCGTCTCGGTGGCGCCGCCGGTGGTGGGCTTCCACTCCAGTATGTCCGCGCGCAGCCCGAACCGGCGATGTGCGAGGTCCAGCAGGGCCGCGATATCGGCCTTCACCGCATCCTCGTCCTCGCCCGGCACCAGCCGCCGGTCGAGCAGCAGGTCGCAGGCGCCCGGCAGCACGTTGTCGGCGTGCCCGCCCTGGATACGGGTGACGGTAAGGCTTGCTCCGCCCACCAGCGGGTGGGTGCGGTGGCGGACGTCGGTCTCATGAGCCTCCGCGACGAGCCCGAGCAGTTGCCCTGCGCGCAAGATGGCATTCTCGCCGAGATGGGGTGAGCCGGAATGGGCCGGCACGCCATGGACGCGCACCAAGGGGCGTAGGCTGCCCTTGTGCGCGGAATAGACGCTGTTCGAGGTCGGCTCGCCGACCACGGCGAAATCGATGGCCGGCTTGCGCGACGCGTAGAGCCTGGCGCCTTCGCTGGCCACTTCCTCATCCGCCACGAAGACGGCGAGGAGGGTGCCGGACCATTGGGCCCGATCGGCAGCCATCAGGCGCACCGCTTCCAGCATGGCGGCAAGCGGTCCCTTGCAATCGCAGGCACCGCGCCCGTAGAGCCGGCCGTCCGCCTCGCGCAGCGCGAAGGGGTCCGAACTCCAGCCCTCTCCCGCCGGCACCACGTCCATATGGGTGTTGAAGGCGAAGACCGGACCGGGCCCATTGGCAAGGCGCGCTTCTACGTTCGCCCGCCCGGGCTTGTACTCGTCGATGGTGATCGCAAAGCCGAGTGGCGCCAGCCGGTCGCGCAGGTAAAGCGCGGCCTCGATCTCGCGGCCCGGCGGATTCTCGGTCCGCAGCGCGACGAGTTCGGCCAGCTCGCGCTTCATGCGAGCGACGTCCAGTGCGGGAGAGTTCGGCATCGGATCATCCACTCGGTGGAATCGGCGGCGCTTCGGCGGCGCGCTCATCACGTAGGCCAAAATTGTACTGTTGGTAAGAATATATACAAAGTCGTAAGCTGCGGCTGTCAAGCGCGGGGCGCCTGCGCGGCTGCACAAATGCTGATCTCCGCCGGATGAAAAACGCGCCAGCCAAGCCGTCTATCGTCCGACGCCCTGCAACTGCAGGGATCGCCGGCGCGATGCGACGGTCGGATAGGACGCGGGGCGGGTTGCGATCGCGGCGTACTACCCTGTATGTTTCGTCATCAATCGTACAATCCGGTTTCCGATGGCGCGTTCTCCGCACCCGAGCCATTTCCGACTTGCCGAACAGATAATCGAGATTGTCCGGAAGGGACGATTCGAGGCTGGCCATCGGCTGCGTGAGCAGGCGCTGGGCGATCTTCTGCAGGTCTCCCGCACGCCGGTACGCGCCGCGCTCAAACTGCTCGCCGAACACGGCATCGTCGAAGCCCGCCGCCACCAGGGATTCGTTCTCGCCGCGGGTCCGGAACGGCTCAGCCGGTTCAACCTCGACATGCCCTCGACCGCCGATCAGGACCTCTACCGCGTCATCGTTGAGGACCGGCTGGGCGACCGGCTTCCGGCTTCCTTCACCCAGGCCGATATAGGCCGGCGCTATGGGGTTGACCGGCCGCTGCTCCAGCGCACGCTCTCCCGCCTCGTCGAGGATGGGCTGCTGGAGCGCAACGCCGGGCGCGGCTGGACCTTCCTGCCCGCGCTCGACAACCGGCTGACATTGCAGAGCAGTTACGATTTCCGCCGCATCGTCGAGCCGCAGGGACTGCTGCTGCCGAGTTTCCGGGCCGACCCCGCGGCGCTCGAGCGGCTGCGTCTCGATCACCTCTATCTCGAGGCGCATCCGCGCATCGCCTCGGTGGGGGCCGGGCAGATCTTCGCGACCGACCAGCATTTCCACGAAACCATTGCCGGCTTCAGTGGCAATGCCTTCGTGCTGCAGGCGGTGCAGCAGCAGAACCGGCTGCGTCGCCTGCTGGAATTCGGCGGCTATGCCAATCGCCGGCGCGTGCGCGACTGGTGCCGGGAGCACCTCGCGATCATCGATGCATTGGCGCACGACGATCGCGACCGGGCGGCCGAACTGATGGCAAGGCATCTGAGCCACGCCCACGCCGCCGCGCCGAACTTCGCCAGCGCGAAGGACGGCGATCGCGCCGAAGGCTAGGCGTCTCGCGCGCAACCGTTCCCCCTTCAGGCGGCGGCCAGGGGATCGAGCGTGATCGGCATCCGGCCGAGCCGCTCGCATCCCTCGGCCGTCACGAGGAAGGTCTCGCCCGGCGCGACGTTCCGTTCGCCCTCGGTGACGACCATGTGCAGGAAGATGACCATGCCCTCTTCGACGAGCGCGGGATTGGCGCGATAGACCATCGGCCAGTCCATCCAGTTGGGCGAGAAGGTGGTGCCCAGCCCGTAGCCGCAGGCGTTCAGCCGGTTGGCCATGCCGGTGAAGCCGGCCGCCTCCAGGGTACCCGTATAGGCCGCGAAGATATCCCCGAAGCTCGCACCGGGGCGGATGGTGCACCGGCAGGCCTCCAATGCGGCGAGGCCGACATCGTGGAGTTCGCAAAGGCGCTCGTCACGGCGGCCCACCCGGTAGGTGCGCATCAGCGCCGAGTGGTAGTGACGGAACACGCCGGCGAACTCGATGGCGAGGGTGTCGTCGGCTTCCAGCCGTCGCCGCCCGGAGACGTAGCGCCCGAGATTCTGCCCCGGCCCCGACCCGATGATGAACTCGTTGCCGGAATAGTCGCCGTCTCCCGCCAGCACCGTCGATTGCAGCGCGGCGAGGATATCGCCTTCCCAGGCGTGCGGCTTGATCAGAGGCAGGGCGGCTTTGAGCGCGGCATCGGCGAGTTCCGCCGCCTTGCGGACATAGGCGATCTCGGCCGGCCGTTTGGCGGCGCGCTGGCGGGTGACGAGATCGGAGGCGTCGACGAGATCGCAGAACCCGTCCATCGCGGCCGACAGGCGATGGCCATTGGCAGCCGTCAGCCCGTAGGCATCCCATTCGACACCGAGCCGTGCACCGGCGAGGCCGTGCTCGGCGAGGATATCGCGCAGCTCGAGGGCCGGCTGCGCCGTCGGCCCGTCCACCCACATGCGCACATCCTGCAGCATCGAGGTGTAGGCGGCCGCACGCACATCGGGCGCGCGGGTCAGCAGCGTCAGCGTGCCGTCCGCGCCGATATAGAGGCACTGGAAGAACACATAGCCGAAGGTGTCGTAGCCGGTGAGATAGTACATGCTCTCCTGCCGGAACATGAGCAGTCCGGCGAGATCACGCGCCTTCAGGCCGGCGCAAGTGACGGCACGGCGCTCGGCCAGTTCCTCGGGCGTGAAGTGCAGCGGCATGGTGTTTTCCTCAGGCGAACAGCGGTTCGAGCGGCAGGCGGCTCAGTTCCTCGCAGCCGTCTTCCGTGACGATCACGGTGTGGCCCATGCCCACCGCCCGACGCGAGCCGACGGCGCCGAGCATGGCGTGTGGGAACAGCACCATGCCGGGCCGCATCACCAGCGGATTGCCGGCATAGATCATCGGTGGAACGTCCATCCAGGTTGGCGCGAAGGTGGCGCCCAGCGAATAGCCGCAGGCGCCGTAGCGATCGGCACCGAAGCCGGACGCGTCCAGCACGCGCCGGTGCTCGGCGTCGATCGCCCCGAGCGGGGCGCCGGGTCGGATGGCCCCGATCATCGCCTGCATCGTCGCGCGCACCACCTCGAACATGGTGGCGTGCTCGTCGGAGAGGCGACCGAGAATCACCGTGCGCTCGATGCAGGCCATGTAGCGGCGATGGCTGGCGCCGAACTCGACCAGCACCTGATCGTCCGGCTCCAGCCGGTGCGCGCCGAGCACGCCGCGCCCGTAGACCGCGCGCGGGCCGCTGTTGACGATGGGCTGCTCGCTCGGCAGGTCGCCGCCATGGGCCAGCGTTGTGGCGAGGATCGCACCCGCCATCTCGCCCGAGTAGCGGCCCGGCCAGGCTGTTTCACGCGCCGCCTCCATCGCCAGATCGGCGAGCCGGCCGGCTTCGCGCACGTGAACGAGTTCGGCCGGCGACTTGACGAGGCGCTGGTCGCGCACCAGGTCGGAGGCGTCGAAGAGAGCCGCGATGCCCGCCAGTTCCCGTTCGACCGCGCGCCCATTGGCGGCCGTCAGGCCGTAGGTGGCGAACTCGATCCCCAGCCGCGCGCCGCGCAGGCCCTTCTCGACGACGATGGCGGCAAGTTCCGCCGCCGGGTTGGCATCTTCGGCATTGTACCAGACGCGGATGTCCTCGATCGTCGAGGTGTCCCGCGCCTGCGCGACGTCGGGGCGGCGGGTCAGCAGCGTGATCGGCCCGTCGGCCGGCAGAACGGCGCACTGGAAGAAGACGTAGCCCGACGTGTCGTAGCACGTGAGGTAATAGAGGCTCTCCTGCGCGAACAGCAGCAGGGCGTCGAGCCCGCGCGCGACCATCAGTTCGCGGGTGCGGGCGAGGCGGGCCTCATATTCCTCACGCGGGAAGGTGGCGAGCGGCGGGGCGGGCAGGGACGACATGGCAAGGCACCGACTGGAGGGGAAGGCGGGTCAGGCGAGTTGAACCGCCCGCAGGAAGGACTGGGTGCGCGGCTGGACGGGATTGTCGATCATCTGCGCGGGCGGGCCCTGCTCGACGATCACGCCCTTTTCGAAGAAGCAGACGCGGTCGGCCAGGGCCCGGGCGACGCCCATCTGGTGGGTGACGATGAGCATGGTGAGGTCCCGCTCGACCGAGAGCGCGCGCATCACCTCCAGCACTTCGCCGACGAGTTCCGGGTCGAGCGCGGAGGTCACCTCGTCGAACAGCATGACCTTCGGCTGCATCGCCATGGCGCGGGCGATGGCGACGCGCTGCTGCTGGCCGCCGGAGAGGCGCGCCGGATAGCTGAGCAGCTTGTCGCCGAGCCCGACCTTGCGCAGCAGGGCTTCCGCCAGCGCCTCGGCCTCCGCCTTCGGTTTGCCCAGCACATGGCGCGGGGCGGCGGCGACGTTCTCAAGCGCCGTCATGTGCGGGAACAGGTTGAAGTGCTGGAACACCATGCCGACCTTGGCGCGCATGTGGTGCAGATGCGCCTGTGTCACCGGCTCGACCTCGCGACCCTCGCGCATGTACCAGAGCGCTTCGCCCTCGATCATGACCATGCCGTTCTCGATCCGCTCGAGCGTCATCAGCACGCGCAGCAGCGTCGACTTGCCCGAGCCGGAGGGGCCGATCAGCACGACCTTTTCGCCGCGCGCCGCTTCGAAGTCGAAGTTGTCGAGCACGACGGTTTCGCCGAACCGCTTGGTGACGTTCTCGAACTTGACCATGGGCATCATGCGCGCATCTCCTCCGGCCGCAGGCGCCGGTCGATGACGCCGATGAGCGGGGCAGCTGCCAGGCTCAGCGCCAGATAGATCAGCGCGGCCGCCGTCACCGGCTCGGTGTACTGGAAGCGTTCGGAGCCGATCTCGTTGGCGACGAACATCAGTTCCGTCACCGTTACGGCAGCGAGGATCGGCGTGTCCTTCAGCATCGAGATCGCGATGTTGCCGAGCGAAGGCACGATTGGTGGCAGCGCCTGCGGCAGCACGATGTGGCGATAGACGGCGAGGCGCCCGTAATTGAGGCTGACCGCCGCCTCCCACTGCCCCTTCGGCACCGCCTCCAGCCCCGCCCGGTAGGCCTCCGCGGCATAGGCGCCGTAATGCAGCCCGAGCGCGATGACCCCGGTCAGGAACGGCGACAGCGTCACGCCGAACTCGGGTAGCACGAAGAAAAGGAAATAGACCTGCACCAGCAGCGGCGTCGCCCGCAGGAACTCCATGACGAAGCGGGCGCCGATGCGCACCCACCGCCGGCCCGATCGCATCAAGCTGACCATGACCAGCCCGGCGAGCAGGGAGATGACGAAGCCGGCGCAGGTCGCCTCTATGGTGACCAGTGTTGCGCGCAGAAGCCGGGGCAGAATTTCCCACAGCAGGTCGAAGGAGAATTCCATCGCCGTCACCTCGCCGCCGGGTCGATGCCGCGCGCCAGCGCGCGCTCGATCCGCCGGGCGCTGCCGCTGATGAACAGGGCGATGAGGAAATAGACCACGAGCACCACGCTCAGCACGGCGGTGGTGTTGAGATGGACGAGGATGATGTTGCGGGCCTGGAAGGTAAGGTCGGCCAGCGTGATCAGCGAGACCAGCGAGGACCCCTTCAGCGTCTCGATGGCGAGGCTTCCGAACAGCGGCGCCATGATCCGCGCCGCCTGCGGCAGCACGACGATGCGGAAGCTCTGCACAGGGGAGAAGTTCAGCGCAATCGCCGCTTCGCGCTGGCCACGCGGCACGGCGCGCAACGCACCCCGCACGATCTCCGACCCGTAGGCGCCATTGCACAGGCCAATGGCGAGTACGCCGCAGACGAGTGCCGGCAGCTCGAGCCCGAGGGAGGGCAGGACGAAGAACAGCCAGAACATCTGCGCCAGCAGCGAGGTGCCGCGGAACAGCTCGACATAGATGATGGCCGGCACGTGCAGCAGCGGCGCGCGCGCTTCACGCGCCAGTCCCGAGGCGAAGGACATGATGATGGCGAGCAGGGCCGACAGCGCGGTGACGATGAGCGTCATGCCCGCGCCGTCGATCAGCAACTGCCGGTATTCCCAGACGATCGGCATGGAGGCTCCAGGGCGCGGCGACTCCGGGAAGCGGATCGACCGCGTCCCGAAGCCAAGTGTCTTCTGCCGGGGGAACGAGCGTGTGGACGCTCAACCCTTGCAGAGTTCGGCCGTGGTCATGCCCGCCGGCGGCAGGTCCGCCTTGGAGAAGCCGAAGGGCTCGATCATCTGGAGATATTCCGGCGAGTTCAGGATCGAGAGCATGGTCTCGTTGAAGGTTTTCAGGAATTCCGCATCGTCGGTTCGAACCGCGAAACTGCCGACGCCAAGCGCGGGCTTGCCGTTGACGACCGGCTGGGTGAAGGGCTCGGCACGCTCGACCGCCGGGTCGTTGGCGGCCTTGAGCAGTTCCTGCGCCGACAGCGAGGGGTAGAGGAAGGCGTCGATACGCCCCGCCTTCACCGCCGCGATGAGCGCGGGCCCGTCGGGCAGGGCCGAGACCTGCTCCTTCGGCACGCCCACCGCATAGGCATGCTCGATCAGCGCGCCCGCACCGGTGGTGTAGCCGAGCTTCAGCGCGGCGTTCTTGGCGAAGTCCCCGAGCGAGGCCAGCTTCTTCGGGTTGCCGGCCGGCACCACGATGGCGTCGCCGACGGCGAAGATCGGCTCGGCGAAGGCCACCTGCTTGCAGCGGTCGGGACGGATGTAGAGACCGGCGGCGATGATGTCGAAGCGCTTGGCCTTGAGGCCGGGGATGAGCGAGCCGAACGGGGTCAGGACGCCGTCGAACTCCTTCACGCCCATCTTGGCCAGCGTGGCGCGCAGCAGCGCGATGTCGGAGCCCACCAGTTCGCCATTGGCATTGGCGGAGCTGAACGGCGCCTCGTTGGCGAAGCCGACGCGGATGATCTCGCCGGACTTGATCTTGTCCGTGAGAGACTGCGCCGCGGCCACGCCGGACAGCAGGCTGAGGGCAAGGCCGGCGATCGCCGCCCGGCCGAAGAGGCTCTTGAGCATGGTCATCTGTCTCCGGTTCACTCCGCCGCCCGCGGCGGGAGTGCATTGCGTGGCGGGAGCCGCGGCGCGTCGGGGTCGGCGGACGCCTGCACCGGCAGCGGTTTCCCGACCAAGCAAATGCCAGGCCAGTACAATTGGTATACCGATAAAATGCCATTGGAACGCGAATTGCATTCCATTCGCCTTGCCTTCGCCGCCCCGGAGAGGGTATCGCCAGCATCGGGCGTCGAACGCTGTGGCTGACCGGCGGTGCCCATGCCGCGGGCAGGGTGGTGAAGAAGCGGGCGCCTGCCGAACCGGAGAACCGCATGACGGTCGTTCTCGTCGTCCACGAAACCGCGATCCCCGCCGTCGACGGGATGATCGCGGGGGAGGTCGCTGCTGAACGTGGCGCGCGCTTTACCCGCGTGGTGACGGGCGGGGGCGGGCATGCCCGCTTCGATTGCCACATCCATGTCCTCGCCCATGGCGAGATGGCGCCCAACGGCGTCATCTGGGCGGAACGGGCCGCGGATTCGGCTCTTGCCGCGCCGGTCGACCGCGGCGCCGTGGCCCTGCTGCCCGATGCCAGCGTCGTGGTGCCGATCAACCCGTATATACCGATCGATGTCGAGACGCGTGCGCGCCTCGTTGCCGGCGCCGAGCGGGCGGGCCGGAAGGTGGAGACGCTGGTCGTCACTGAAACGGACGGCCGGTTCGAACTCCGCGCAGAGGATAGCGAGGCGCTGATGGGAGCCTGGCGGCTCGACCCATATGGTCGCCCGTTCCGGGTCGAGGCCGAGCTAGCAACCGTACACGGCCGCCCGCTCGTGATCGTCCTCGTCGGCGACGAGGCGCTGATGCGCGAGGTCTACCCGGCCAATCTCGCCGCGCTCGGCGATGCGGCGGAGGCGCTCGGCGTGTCGCTCGACCTGCGGTTCGCGGACCCGCGCGCGGAGCCCGCGCCGGCCTGGGAAGCCGTTCTCGCCGGTGCCGACGGGCTGCTGCTGCCGGGCGGGTCGGACATGGAACAGGTGAGCGGCCAGATCGAGGCCGCCCGCATCGCCATCCGCCGCGACCTGCCGACCGTCGGGCTGTGTCTCGGCATGCAGACCATGGCGACGGCCGTGGCACAGGAAATCTGCGGCTTCAACGACGCCAATCTGGCCGAAGCGGATCCCGGTGCGCAGACCAAGACCTTTGTCCGCCTGCTCGATGGACAGGGGCACCCCGAGCACCGCCTCGGCGTGCGGCGCTGCCGCATTGTTGCCGGAACCCGGCTGGCGGGGCTTCTGGACGGCGCCGACGGTATCGATGTGCACTACAATCATCGCTTCGTGCTCGATGGCGACGTGGAAAAGCGGCTGTCGGGGAACGGCCTCACCGTCTCGGGATGGCAGGCCGGGCGCGATATCGCCGACGCCATCGAGGTGCCCGCCCTGCGCTTCTTCATCGGCATGCAGGGACATCCCGAACTGGCCAGCCGGCGTGGCCGCCCGCACCCGCTTATCGCCGGTTTCCTCCGCGCCGCTGCCGGAAACTGAAATCGTTCCCGCCAAGGTCATCCCCGATGCTGCGTTGCCTCATCATCCAGCCCATCCATCCCGCCGGACTCGAGCGGCTGTCGGCGGCCGGCATCGAGCCGATCGCGGCGCCGTCCTACGCAGCGGAGGCTGTCGTCGCCGCGATGCCGGGCATGAACGCGGTCATTACCCGAGACGCCGGGCTCAAGACCGACGCGATCGCCGCCGCGCCGGACCTGCGGGTCATCGGGGTGCACGGAATCGGCACCGATCCGGTGGACGTGGAAGAGGCGACACGACGCGGCATCTGCGTCGTCAATACGCCCGGTGCCAATGTCCGGGCGGTGGCGGAACAGGCGCTGGCGCTCACGCTGGCGCTCGCCAAGTCGGTGCCGGCGGCGGACGCGGCGGCGCGGCGCGGCGATTTCGGCTTCAAGTATCGCGCGCCGCTGCGCGAACTCGCGGGCGCCGTCTTCGGCGTGGTCGGGTTCGGCGGCATCGGTCAGGCGACCGCCGCGCTCGCCCGCGCATTCGGGATGCGCGTCGTCGGCTATTCGCGCAGCCGGGCGGACGAGGACTTCGCCGCCGCCGGGGTGACGCGCCTGGCCAGCCTCGAGGAGTTGCTCGCCGTCAGCGACGTGGTGTCTCTTCACCTGCCGAGCGTGCCCGCGACGCGCGGCATCATCGATGCAGCCGCGCTCGCCCGGATGAAACCCGGCGCCTTCCTCGTCAACACTTCGCGCGGTGCGCTGATCGACGAGCCGGCCCTCATCGAGGCGCTGGCCGCGCGTCGGATCGGCGGCGCCGGGCTCGACGTCTTCGCCCGCGAGCCGCTGTCGCCCGATTCGCCGCTCGCCGGTTTCGACAACGTCGTGCTGAGCCCGCATGTCGCCGGCTCTGCGGTCGAGGCGCTGGAGCGGACAGCGCTGATGGTGGCGGAACAGGTGGTGGACGCGCTGCACGGTCGCCGGCCGCGCCACCTCGTCAACCCTACCGTGTGGCCGGAGAATGGTGAGAAGCTGACATGAGCGCCGACCTCGCCATCGATGCCGCCTTTCCGCAGCGTCTGTTTGACGAACTGGCCGCCCATACCGGCGACGCACCGGGCATCACCCGTGCCGCCTATGGCGAAGGGGAGGAGTTCGCCCACCGGCTCATCCGCCGCGAGGGCGCAGCGCTCGGTTTGGTCGAGCGGATCGATCCTGCCGGAAATCTCTACCTGACCTATGAGGGGCGCGATCCGTCGCTGCCGGGCTGGGTAGTCGGCTCGCATCTCGATTCCGTGCCCCATGGCGGCAATTTCGACGGCGCCGCCGGCGTCGTCGCCGGCATGGCCGCGGTCCGGGCGCTGATCGCGGCCGGCATCCGCCCCCGCCGCTCCGTCACGGTGATGGCGATCCGCGCCGAGGAGAGCAACTGGTTCCCGCTCTCCTATCTCGGCAGCCGCGCTGCGCTGGGCCTGCTTCCCGAGGCGGCCCTCGATACGCCGCGCTCGGATACCGGGCTCGCCTTGCGCGAGCATATGGCACGGCTCGGCTTCGATCCCTCGCGGGTGGGAACGGGTAAGGTCCATCTCGATCCCGAGAGCATCCACGGCTTCATCGAGCTTCACATCGAGCAGGGGCCGGTGTTGGAGGCGGCGGATCTGCCGATCGGTCTGACCACCGGCATTTCCGGCAGTTTCCGCTATCGGAAGGCGCGGATATTCGGCGAATGGGGCCATTCGGGCGCTGTGCCGCGTTCCCATCGCCGCGATGCCGTGTTCGCCCTCGCGGATCTGATTACCGCGCTCGACGCGGCCTGGGCGCAGCTGCTGGCCGCGGGCGAGACGGCGACCATCACCTTCGGCGAGGTCGGTACCGATCCGGCCGTGCACGGTTTCAGCAAGGTGCCCGGCGAGGTCGGTTTCTGCCTCGACGTGCGCAGCCAGTCGACACAATGTCTCGATCGCATCCATGTGCGGCTGATGGAAATCGTGGCGGCAATCGAGGTCGCGCGCGGCGTGCGCTTCGCTCTGGGGGAGCGCACCGGTTCGATGCCGGCGCAGCTCGATGCCGGCCTGCGGGCGCAACTCGCGGCGATTGCAGACGCCCGGGGCGCCGGCTTCGTCGAGATGGCGAGCGGCGCTGGCCACGACACGGCCACCTTCGCCCAGGCCGGCGTTGTGTCCGCGCTGGTGTTCGTGCGCAACCAGAACGGCAGCCATAACCCCGACGAGGCGATGCGGCTGGAGGACTTCCTCGTCGGCGCCGACGTCATCGCCCATCTCCTGGCACGCGACGACAACGGCTGATGGCCTTCAGCCGATCCAGTCGCCGAACGGGCGCAACGCATGCCCGGCGGTAGTAAGGCGGTTGCGGATGATGCGCGCCATCTCCACCGCACCATGGGTGTCGCCGTGCACGCACACGGTGTCGGGCCGGACCTTCAGCCGGCTGCCGCTCGCGGTGACGATCTCGCCGTCCTCGACCATGCGCTGCACCCGCGTGGCGGCGGCCTCGGCATCGTGGATCACCGCGCCGGGCAGCTTGCGTGAGACGAGATTGCCGTTGTCCGCATAGGCGCGGTCCGCATAGACCTCGCGTGCCACCCGCAGACCCGCCGCCAGTCCGGCGCGCTCGGTCTCGAGCCCCGGCATGACGATGAAGATGAGGTCGCGGTCGACCGCGCGGATGGCGCGCGCGACGGCGTCGGCGAGATCGGCGTCCTCATTGGCGATATTGCCGAGCGAGCCGTGCGTCTTCACGTGCTGCAGTTTCTGCCCTTCCGCATGCGCGAGCGCCTGCAGCGCGCCGATCTGGTAGATCAGGTGCTTTTCCATGTCGGCCGGGCGTTCGCCCATGATCGGGCGGCGCCCGAACCCCCACAGGTCGAGAAAGCTCGGATGTGCGCCCACCCCCACCCCGTTGGCGCGTGCGGCGGCGAGCGTCTGCGCCATCACCAGCGGGTCGCCGGCGTGAAAGCCGCAGGCGATGTTGGCGGATGTGACTATTTCCAGCATCGCCGGATCGTCGCCCAGCGTGTAGACGCCGAAGCCCTCGCCCATGTCGCTGTTGAGATCGATCGTGCTCATGACGGTTCCGCCTCGCTGAAGGGGTCGCTGCTGGCGGAGGTGACGCCGCCGACGAGATTGAGGGCGAGCAGCCGCTCGCTGGCGAGCATTGCCGGACCGAGCGTGGCCGGCTCCATCGCCGCGATCAGGTCGTCAAGCTCGCGTGCGACGGCACGCGCCGCCTGCGCTGCCTGTTCCGGCGTCACGGCCTCGAAGGCGAGTTCGTCGCCGGGTCGCAATTGCGCGAGTGTGCCGAGGTCGGCGCCGATGACGGTGGCGATCTTCGGATAGCCGCCGGTCGACTGCCGGTCGGCGAGCAGGATGATAGGCCGGCCGTGACCGGGAATCTGGATCGATCCGTTGGCGATGCCGTCCGAGACGATGTTGAAGCCGGCGGCATGCTCGACTTCCGGCCCTTCCAGTTGGCAACCCATGCGATCGGCGCGAGCGGAAAGCCGGTAGGTTGCCGTCAGGAAGGTGTCGATACCAGTCGGTGTGAAGGCATCCGACTGAGGGCCGAGCACCACGCGCAGGCGTCGGGCGGGCCGAGGCAGGCGCTTGGCGTCGAGCCGCAGGGCGGGACCCGTGGGCGTTCCGGCGAGGGGGAGAACCGCGCCGGTCCGCAGTGGCTCGCCATCCAATCCCCCGATCCGCGAGCGGGTATGGGTGGAGACGCTGCCGAGCACCGGGGCGACGGCGAATCCTCCGGCGACGGCCAGATAGGCGCGCATGCCGCTGGCGGCGCGGCCGATGGCCACCTTGTCGCCGCGCGCGAGATCATGGGCTTCGAGATGCGGCGCCGCGTGGCCATTGATCGCCAGCGCCATGGGTGCGCCCGCGAGGGCGATGCGGCAGGTTTCGGCGGCCACGGTGAAGGCCATGCCGCTCATCGTCATCTCGATCACGCCCGCCTCGCGCGGATTGCCGACCAGCGCGTTGGCGAGGCTCATGGCCATCCTGTCCATCGCGCCCGAATTGGAGATGCCGAAGCGCTGATAGCCGAAGCGCCCGCCATCCTGCAGCGTCGAGAACAGGCCGCTCTCGCCGACGATCAGATGATTCCGGTCCGCAGTCGCGCTCACGACCGCGCTCCGGTTCCGGGCGGCAGACGCTCGGCGATGATCGCGCCGGCCTCGGCCTCGGCGAGCATGTCGGCATAGTCGCTCGCGCTTACGGCGTGGAATCGCAGAAGGTCGCCGGGGGCGAACAGGAACGGCTCGGCGCGCGCGGGATCGTAGGAGCGCACGGGAGTCTGACCGAGCAGGTGCCAGCCGCTCGGCACTTCGAGCGGCGGGGAGACCGCGGCCTGCCGCCCGCCGATGGAGATGCTGCGGGGCGGCGTCTTCGGCCGCGGGTCGGTACGGCGGCTGGTATGGATGCGCTCGGGCAGGCCGCCGAGATAGGCGAAGCCGGGCGCGAATCCGATCATGTAGACGCGGTAGAGCGCGCCGCTGTGCAGGGTGACCAGTTCGTCCGTCGACAGCCCGTGCTGCCGGGCGACGGATTCGAGGTCGACCCCGTGCTCGCCGCCATACCGCACCGGCACGCGCCAGAGCGCGCCGCCCGGCGCGGCCTCTTCGCCCTCATCGACTCGTGCGAGCAGGGCGCCGACCAGAGATTGCCGATCGATGACGAGCGGATCGAACAGAACCAGCAGCGAGCGATAGGTCGGTACGGTCTCGCGAACGCCCCCGATGGGATGCGCAGCCAGCGCTCGATCAAGCGCAATGACGCGCTGGTTGACCGCCTCGTCGACATCCGTGCCGAACTCGACGACGAGTCCGCAATCGCCCGCATCGAGCACGCGCGGCAGAAGGGGGCGAGGGCGGTTCATGGCCGTGCGAGGTGGTGCGCGGGCGCACTTCCCGCGTCATGTCTTGATAAAAAATATATGTATATCAGCATGTTATGTTGATCATGTCGCCGCGTCTGCCGCATCATCCGTCACGATGTCCGTTCCGCAAAGGCCAAATCGCAGGCAGTGTCTGCCCAAAGAATCCACTTGCATTCCGTCGGTATACCATAAAAATTCCAGCACCGACGAGATCTGGCGACAACTGGCGGATCGGCCTTCGTTCCTGCCGCCTTCCGCTGAGAGAGGCCCGTGCCGATGACCTTCGACGATGCTGGTCCGATCCTGCTTCCCGCCGGCCACGGCAAGGCGATCCGGCTGAAGGCCGGCTGGAGCGTACGCCTCTCCAATCCTTACGGCACGCAGGCTCTCGACTTCTGGGCGTTCAACGCCGGCGACCTCTCCGAATTCCTGTCGATGGACAATCTGCGTTCCTTCAACAGCGTCGCCTATGTCAACAAGAGCACGGTGCTGGTGACGACGGAGCGCCGCCCGATCGTCTCCATCGTCGAGGATACCTCCGCGGGTAATCACGACACGCTGCTGTGCGCCTGCAACCCCGCCATCTACCGCCAGCTCGGCGTGACCGGCTTCCACCGCTCCTGCGCCACCAACATGCATGAGGCGCTCGGCGAGATCGGCCTCACCTATCCCTTCACCCCGGCACCGCTGAACCTGTTCATGAGCGTCGAGGTCCGGCCCGACGGCACGCTCGACCGCATCCTGCCGCGCTCGCGGCCGGGCTCCTATATCGAACTGAAGGCCGAGTTCGATGCGGTGCTGGTGTTTTCAAACTGCCCGCAGGACATCACCACCATCAACGGCCCTGACCGCACGCCGCGCGACTGTCGGCTCGATATCTTCCCGCCGGCAGGGGCCGCGTGATGGCGGGATCCGGTAACCAGGCGCCGCCATTGCTGCGCATCCGCGACCTGCGCAAGAGCTTCGGCGCCCATGAGGTGCTGAAAGGCATCTCGCTCGATGTCGCGGTTGGCGAGGTGGTGTCGATCATCGGCGCCAGCGGGTCGGGCAAGAGCACCTTTCTGCGCTGCATCAACGTGATGGAGATGCCGAGCGAAGGGCAGCTCGACTTCGAGGATGTTCATTTCGACTTCGCGCCCGGCGCGGGTGGCCAGCCCAGCGAGGCCCAGCTGCGGGCTCTGCGCGCCCGCATCGGAATGGTGTTCCAGAGCTACAATCTCTGGCCGCACATGACCGTGCTGGAAAACGTCATCGAGGCACCGGTCCGGGTGAAGGGCATGCCGCGCGCGGAGGCCGTCGCGGTGGCGGAATCGCTGCTGGAGCGCATCGGGCTTGCCGAAAAGCGCGGGGCGTATCCGAGCCGACTGTCGGGCGGCCAGCAGCAGCGTGTCGCCATCGCCCGCGCGCTCGCCATGAAGCCGCGCCTGATGCTGTTCGACGAAGTGACCAGCGCGCTCGATCCCGAACTGGTCGGCGAGGTGCTCTCGCTGATGGCCTCGCTGGCGCAGGAGGGCATGACCATGCTGCTCGTGACCCACGAGATCGGCTTCGCCCGCGAGGTCTCGACCCGCACCGTGTTCTTTGACCAGGGGCTGATCGCCGAGGACGGCCCGCCGTCCGAGGTGCTGCGCCGGCCGAAGAGCGAGCGACTGCAGCAGTTCCTGAAGCGCGTGCTGCACGAGCATGTCGCCGACGAGGTGACGGGAGGCGCGCGGCCATGACCTTTTCCGAATGGCTCGATTTCTTCCTGCCCTATGTCCCCGGCTTCCTGCATGCCTCCTGGCTGGTCCTGGTGATCACCGTGCTGGTGATCCTGGTGAGCTGGGTCTGCGGGCTGCTCGTGGCGCTCGGCAAGGCGTCCGATTACCGTGTGATCCGGCAGGCCTGCGTCTTCTACATCTGGTTCATTCGCGGCACCCCCGCGCTGATCCAGATCTTCATCGTCTATTTCGGCCTGCCCCAGCTCGGGCTCGGCCTCTCGCCCTTTGTGGCGGGCGTCCTGGCGCTCGGCATAAATGGCGGCGCCTATGTGGCGGAGATCATCCGCTCGGGTCTCTCCGCAATCCCGCGAGGGCAGGTGGAATCCTCGCTGGCGCTCGGCATGAGCCGCTTCGAGACGCTGCAGCGCATCGTGCTGCCGCAGGTGGTGCGCATCATCCTGCCGGCGATCACCAACGAGGCGATCTCGACGCTGAAGAACACCTCGCTGCTTTCGACCATCACCGTGGTCGAGCTGACGCTCTACGCCCAGACCATCATCGCCACCACGTTCCGGCCGTTCGAGTTCTACGCGGCGACGGCCGTCATCTACCTCGTCATGACGACGATGCTCTCGCAGGTCGCGGCGATGCTGGAGCGCCACAATGCCCGTTATGTCTGACCGCGACGCCCCGGGAGGGCGGGTATCATGAGCGTGCTGCCGATCGACTCGCTGGAAACCCCGCGCTTCTGCGGCGTGCCGACCTTCATGCGGCTGCCGCAGGCGACGACGCTGAAAGGGCTCGACGCCGCCATCATCGGCATTCCCTCCGATGCCGGCGCGCCTTTCCGCACCGGCGCGCGCTTCGCGCCGAACGCGGCGCGCGCCATGTCGATCATGCTGCGGCCGATCAACCCCTACCGGGGCGGCATCAACGTGTTCGAGACCCTGCGTATCGCCGATGCCGGCGATGCCGCCGTCGTGCCGGGCTATCTCGAGGAGAGCCTCGCCCGCATCGAGGCCTCTGTGCGCACGCTGGTCGAGGCCGGCGTCACGCCCTTCGGCATCGGCGGCGACCACTCGGTGACGCTCGCCGAGCTGCGGGCGGTGGCGGCCACGCACGGACCGGTCGCGCTGATCCAGTTCGATTCCCATTCGGATACGTGGGACAAATATTTCGCCGGCAAAAAATACAGTGCCGGCACGCCCTTCCGGCGCGGCGTCGAGGAGAACATCATCGATCCCGCGCATTCGATCCAGGTCGGCCTGCGCGGCTCGCTGTTCGCCCCGACGGACATCAGCCAGTCGATCGATCTCGGCTATGAGGTCGTGACCACGGACGAGATGTTCGCCCTGGGGATGCCCGCGCTTGCCGCCCGCATCGCCGAACGGACGGCGGGTCGGCCGGCCTTCCTCACCTTTGACCTTGATTTTGTCGATCCGGCCGCCGCGCCGGCGGTGCAGACGCCGGAAGCGGGCGGGCCGAGCGCGCGCGAAACGCTGGACCTGCTCCGCCGTCTGAAGGGGATCAACCTCGTCGGTGCCGACGTGGTCGAGCTCAGCCCCGGTTTCGATGGTCCGGGCCAGATCACCGCGCTGCTCGCCGCCACCGTGATGGCCGAACTGCTCGCCCTCCACGCCGAAAGCCGCCTTCCAGCCTGAACAACAAGCCGTACCGTCGCCTGACCTTCCAACAACGGTTAAATCAAGGGGAACGACATGCGCCTTCCAGTCCTTTCCGTCCTCGCCGCCACCCTTCTCGGTGCCTTCGTCGCCGCGCCTGCGAGCGCCCAGGAACTGGAGCTGATCCAGCCCGGCAAGATCCTCATCGCCACCGAGGGCACCTATCCGCCCTTCTCGATGCGCGCCCCCGATGGCACGCTCGATGGGCTGGAGATCCGCGTCGGCAAGGAGATCGCCCGCCGGCTGAATCTCGAATACACCCCCGTGATCATCAAGTGGGAGTCGCTGCTCGTCGGCCTCGAGGCTGGCCAGTATGATTTCGCCTCCGACGCCATGGACATCACCGAGGCGCGGCAGAAGCAGGTGACGTTCGCCGACGGCTGGCTCGAATCGGGTGGCCGCGTGGTCACGAAGAAGGGCTCCGACATCAAGGCGTCCGCCGACATCAAGGGCCGCAAGGTGGGCGTGCTGGTCGCCTCGTCCTGGCAGAAACTGGCCGAGGAACGCGGCGCCACGGTGAAGACCTACAAGGCCGAGGCCGACGCATTGCAGGATCTGGTCAACGGCAATATCGACGCCGTGATCACCGATTCGATCGCCGCTGCCTACGCTATCCAGGCCTCGAAGCTGCCGCTGACCATGACCGAGGATTACATCAGCCATGTTCAGAAGGGTTTCCCCTTCAAGAAGGGCAAGCCGAACCTCGTCAAGGCTGTGAACAAGGCGCTCGCCGACATGGTCGCCGACGGCACCTATGCCAAGCTCACCACGCCGATCATCGGCTATTCGCCCGCGCCGAAGGACCCCATCCGGACCAAGTTCTGACCCGCCTGCGCAAGACGGCCCACGGTGCGCGGGGGCGGCTCTCCCGTGCACCGTGGGGCATTCCCCGCCGCCTGAACCCGTCGGACGAGCGAGATGTGATGAAGGAAGTGGACGACGACGCCTCCGATCGGCTTGAGCCGGCCCCCAGGGCGCTGAGCCAGATGGCCTATGACCGGCTATTGAACCAGCTCATCAAACGGGAAATTCCGGTGGGCGCCGTGCTTCAGGAGCGGCGTCTGGCGGAGTCGCTCGACATTTCCCGCACGCCGGTGCGCGAGGCGCTGAACCGGCTGGAAAGCGAAGGCTTCGTTACCCGCAAGCCGGGTCGGGTGATGGTGGTGAAGGAGTTCTCGACCCGCGAGCTGATCGAGACCCTGCATGTCCGCCAGATCATGGAATGCGAGGCGATCAGCCTCGCGACGCCGCGGATTCCGGCCGAAGAGCTCGACGCGGTGGAGCACGACATCCGCACTCTGCTCGCAACCTCCAAGCCCAGCGCCGAAGCCGATTGGGACGTCGACAGTCGCCTGCACCGCATGATCGCCGGCCACAGCGGCAACGCGGTGCTCGCAGGCATGATCGAGAGCCTGCGCGTGAAGACCTACACCTTCAATCTCGACCGCGTGCCCGAGCGCTTCGAGATCGGCCATCACGAGCATCTCGCGATGATCGAGGCCATGCGCCGGCGCGACCGCGAGGCGGCGCGGGAAGCCATCCGGCAGCACATCGACAACGTGAAGCAAAGCATCATCCTGAAGCTCAGCAGCATTTGAGGACGCAAATGTCTCCCCAGAAGATCAGCGAGACCACGCGCGGCGTTTACATCATCTCGCCGACGCCGTTCACGGACGACGGCAAGGTGGATCTCGCCAGCACCGACACCCTGCTCGATTTCTACGCGGACAAGGGCGTCACCGGCATCACCATCCTCGGCGTGCTCGGCGAGGCCGGAAAGCTGACGCCGGAGGAGGCCAGCGGCTTCCTCGACCATGTCATGAAGCGGGTCGACGGCACCAAGCCGATCGTTGTCGGCGCCACCAATCCGGGCACCGACAATCTGGTCCGCTTCGCCAACCAGGCGATGGAGAAGGGCGCCGCCGGCCTGATGATCGCCCCGCTCTCGGGCCTGAAGACCGACGACCAGATCTACGCCTACTGGGAGACCGTGCTCCGCCGCCTCGGGCCGGACATTCCGGTCTGCTACCAAGACTATCCGCAGACGACGCAGGTCGTCACTTCCGTCGCGGTCATCAACCGGCTGATCGACGATTTCCCGAATTTCGTGATGCTGAAGCACGAGGAGGGTTCGGGCCTCTCCAAGATCACCAAGCTGCGCGAGCGCTCGGACGCCGGCAAGGGCCGGCGCATCAGCATTCTCGTCGGCAATGGCGGCCTCTACCTGCCGCAGGAACTGCGCCGCGGTGTCGACGGCGCCATGACCGGCTTCGCCTATCCCGAGATGCTGGTCGGCGTCTGCGAGAAGTTCTTCGCCGGCGATGCCGAGGGCGCGGAGGATCTGTTCGATATCTATCTGCCGATCCTGCGCCACGAGCAGCAGCTCGGTTTCGGTCTTGCCGTGCGCAAGGAGATCCTGCGCCGCCGGGGCGCTATCGCCTGCTCCGCGACGCGCCATCCCGGTCCGAAGATGACTGCGCGCGACCATCAGGAACTCGATGAACTGATGGCTCGCCTCGACGCCCGGCTGGGGAAGTAGTCATGGATCTCGGACTGGCGGGCCGCACGGCCCTCGTGCTCGGCTCCAGCCGCGGCCTTGGCGAGGCCATCGCCCGGTCGCTGGCGGCGGAGGGCGCGCGCGTGATGGTGAGCGGGCGTGACGCCGCCCGCGTGGCGCGCGTCGCCGCCGACATCCGTGCCGCTGGCGGGGATGCCGGTGAACTCGTCGTCGACCTCGGCGACGCGGCGAGCTTGTCCGCCGCGCTCGACGGGCTGGGGCAGCCGGTCGACATCCTTGTCAACAATGGCGGCGGGCCGCCGCCCGGACCGGTGGCGCAGGTGGCCCCCGATCAGTGGGCTCGCTCGTTCGACGCAATGGTGGCCCCGATCTTTGCCGTGACCGCCCGTCTTCTACCCGGCATGCGGCAGCGCGGCTTCGGACGCGTGATCAACATCGTCTCGTCCGGCGTCGCCCAGCCCATTCCCAACCTCGGCATCTCCAACGCCTTGCGCTCCGCCATCGTTGGCTGGGCCAAGACGCTGGCGAGCGAGGTGGCGAAGGACGGCGTCACGGTGAACTGCGTGCTCCCCGGGCGCATCCACACGGCGCGCATCGACGAGCTCGACGCCGCCGCGGCGGCGCGCGGCGGTTCGACGCTGGAAGCCGTCGCGGAGGCCTCCCGCGCCACCATTCCGATGGGGCGCTATGGCGATCCGCGCGAATTCGCCGATGTCGTTGCCTTCCTCGCCAGCACGCGGGCGAGCTACGTGACCGGCACCCAGATCCGCATCGATGGTGGCCTGATCCGCAGCGTCTAGCGGCGCGACCGTCAGATCGTCGTGAGATGGCGGATGATCGAGGCCTTCACATTGTCGAGGTGCCGCGTCATCGCGGCGGCGGCGGCGGGCGCATCGCCGCCCTCGATCGCCGCGATGATGGCGATGTGCTCGCGATAGACCGCGGCGGCTCGGTCCGGCATGCGGCCGAGATCGAAGATGCGGGTGCGCCGGCGCAGGTCGCGGATGATCTCGGCCATCAGCGGGTTGCCGGAGGCGTCGGCGATCGCCTCGTGCATCGCGCTGTCGAGGGCGGCGCTTGCGGTGGCATCGTCGTCGCGTGCGTCGCCGCTCCCGCGCGCCATGAGCTCGGACAGCCCGTTCCGCAACTCGTTCAGGCGGGCGCGATCGATGCGATCGACCGAGAGCCGCGCGGCTTCCGATTCCAGCACCCGGCGCACATTCAGCACCTGCATGTATTCGGGCACGGTCATCTGGCGCACCTCCAGATGGCGCGCGCCGCGTCGCTTCAGAAGACCTTCGCCCTCAAGCATCAGCAGTGCATCGCGCAGGGGCGTGCGCGAGACGTCGAGGGCTTCGGCAAGCCGCCGCTCTGTCAGCACCTCGCCGCCGCGCAGGCGGCCCGAGAAGATCATGTCCTCCAGCCGCCGATGGACCTCTCGGGCAAGGCGCCGGGGCGCCATCTCGTCTGTTGCGAGCTTTACCATCTCCGTCCGCCCATGGCGCGGTGGTTGAAACGAGCCGGCCGCGCATCCCGTCCGTGTCTATCGGCCTGACGTCGGCGAGGCAATGATAGCCGCGATCACCCCGGGTCTTTTGCGAGGCCCCCGGTGCCATCATTATCGCCGTGTGCCGAACTGCACGCCTCCCGGCGGCACGGAACGCCGCGGCCTGCCTGCGCGACACGCTACGAATCCTGCCCCGGGGGAGCGACGACCTTGACGGCTGAACCTTGACGCGGCGTTGGCGAACCGGGAGTTTTGAAGCTGTCCGCGTTGACGCGGAGCTGTTCCACTCCCGGCATCTGCCGGCGGCCGTCACGCGCAGGACCATGCATAGCGAACCCATCGATCTTCTGAGCGCCGGGGCGGTCAAAGCCGTGCTGGGGGCCCTGAGCGTGGCGTTCCACGCGCGCACGGGTGTGTCCGCCCGTATCACCTTCGATACCGCTCCCGCCATCGCCGCGCGCCTGAAGGACGGCCAGCGCTACGACTTCGTCGTCGCGCCGCGACCGCTGATCGACGGTCTCGTGCGCGACGGGGAGATGGCCGTCGCCGAGCGCATCGCGCTGGCGCGGGTTGGGGTAGGGCTGGTTGGCGTGAAGGGCCGCGTGGCTCCCGACATCTCCGACGAGGCCGGCTTCGCTGCGGCACTGCGGGAAGCCGAGGCCATCGTCGTCAACCGGGCGTCGACCGGGCTTCACGTCGAGAAGATCGTCGCCCGGCTCGGCCTCGCGGCGGAGCTGGAAGGCAGGCTCATCCGTTTGCCGACCGGGCGCGACGTGATGGTCCATATGGCCGACGCCCCGTCTGGCCATGTCGGCTTCGGCGCGGTGACCGAGATCGAGGTTCACCGCGATCTCGGCGTGCGTCTGGCGGCCGAACTGCCGGCGTCGCTGCAGAACTACACGATCTACGACGCGGTATCGGTCCGGGGCGCCGCCGGCGAAGCGCCGGCCACGGACTTCCTCCGCTTCGTCGTCTCGCCGGCGGCTGATTCGAGTTTCGGCGAGGCGCGTGTCGAACGCCTCGCCTGACCGTTTTCGAGGTCGTGTCGAACTCGCGCCGGCGCGAGCGTCAGCCCGGCTCGAAGGCCAGTATGTCGAGGCCCCGGTCGCGGTCGAGCACATAGACGACGCCGTTCTCGTCGACATCGACGTCGTTGCTCTGCGGCGCGACGTGGCCCGGGAATGGATCGGGCAAATAGGACGCGACCTCGCGCGGCAGCTGCGGATCGGCGAGGTCGATCACCCGCAGCCCGCCGGCGAACCAGGTGGCGAAGACGAGGCTACCGACCTGCTTCTCCTGGAACTGATGGGCGCCGAAGCGCGCTCCGGTGCGCGCATAGGGCGATTCCATCTCGCTGACATGGAAGGTCGAGATCGGCTTCAGCGCGGCGGGATCGGTGGCATCCATGATCCAGAGGAAGCCGTGTGGCTGCCCGGGAACATGATCGTGCTCCTCGTCGATCATCAGGGCGAGATGCCGGCCGGCGACGGGCTCGGGCAGCTTCATGAAGGTATGCGTCGGCTCGGGGAAGGGGGGGTGGTAGTTGTAGCTGCCGATCGTTCGAGGATGGCTCATGTCGGAGATGTCAATGACAAAGCCGCCCGCGAACCAGCAGGCCGCCCACATCTGGTCGCCGCAACGCAGCGCGTGGTGCAGCCGGTGCTTCTGGCCCGGCCAGGTCGGCGTCTCGCCCGCGGCGACGTGCTGGCCCGGCATCGCCCAGCGCCCGACCTCGCGCGGCGCGCTTGGGTCGGCGAGGTCGTAGATGACGAGAATGTTGCCGACATAACCCGCCATCTCGGTCGAGATGTAGGCATAGCGCTCGTCCATGTCGAAGCGGTGAACGCCGATGCCGCCCGTCTTCACATAGGCCAGCAGCCGGGGATTGGCGGGATCGGCGATGTTCCAGACCCGGAAGCCGCCATCGGAATAGCCACGCGCCAGCCCCTCGCGCAGGTCCGGCATGTCCTTCTCGGCGACGCCGAGGGCGGTTGCGACCTCGGCATCCGTCGGCGACCGGCCCAGCTTCGCGGCCAAGGTCGCGCTGGCGCCGGCGATCTGCTCGCCCTTGCGGTAGAAATGGCGTTTATGGCGCTCGACATTGGTGATCATCAGATCGCCGGCCACACGGACCTTGTGCGTGTGGGAGAAATGGTCCGTCGGCGGCAGGGTGGCGACGACCTGCGGGCGGGAGGGGTCGCGCACATCGATGATGGACGTCCCGTCCGGTGGCGACATGTGCCCGACATAGGCGAAGCCGTTCTGGACCACCACCTGCCCGCCGCCGGGAATGTCCAGCCGGCTGAGCGGGCGGAGCGTTGCGGATGACGTGGCGCTGGCTGCGCCCGTCCTTGGCGAACTCGTCATGCGTTTCCCCTGACATGAGCGGCGAGGCCGGCCGCGGGACGGTCGGCCTCGCCTGTTCTTGATTTTCTGCCGCGTGCCGCCTCAGACGACCGGCGTGCGGACGTCCCCGATGCCGTCGACATGGCCATGCATGGTCTCGCCGCGCTGCACCGAACCGACCCCGGAAGGGGTGCCGGTCATGATGAGATCGCCCGGCGCCAGTTCGAACAGGGCTGAGAGGTGGGCGATGATCTCCGGCACTTTCCAGATCAGCTGGTTGAGATCACCGGTCTGCCGACGCTTGCCGTCGACGTCGAGCCAGATCGCGCCCTGGTCGGGGTGGCCGATCGTCGACGCCGGCACGATCGCGCTGCAGGGCGCCGACCATTCGAACGCCTTGGAGATTTCCCACGGGCGGCGCATCTCCTTGGCTTCGTTCTGGAGGTCGCGGCGCGTCATGTCGATGCCCACGGCATAGCCGTAGACGTGCGAGAGAGCATCCTCGACGGTGATGTCGCTGCCGCCCTTGCCGAGCGCGACCACCAGCTCGATCTCGAAATGCAGGTCCGAGGTGCGCGGCGGATAGGGGAAGGCCTTGCCGCTGTCGAGGACGTTGTTGGGGTTCTTCAGGAAGAAGAACGGCGGCTCCTTGTCAGGGTCGCCGCCCATCTCGACGGCATGTGCGGCGTAGTTGCGCCCGACGCAGTAGATGCGGCGGACTGGAAAGCGGCTTGTCGTTCCCTCGACGGGCAGCGACGGTAGCGCGGGCGGCTCCACGACATAGTCGGTCATTGTCGGCATCCGGATTGTTTCAAGGAGCGGGAAGGCGCGGAAGGCGTCAACCAATCCAAATTGGTTTTAGCTATTGGTCTCCTGCTGGTCAATCGAACGCGGTGGAGGCTCCGTCGATTTCAGCGAAAATCGCTCCAGCCGCTACCGATGCATCACAAATCAATGTTATCCAATCACCAATTGGTTGACATTGGTGATAGGGGGTGTGATCGTTCGGGCAAAACAAGATCGAGGAAACGCCGATGTCGGGTGACGTGCGGGGCTCTGCGGGGCCTCTTCGCCGCAGCGCGTCCGCAACGGCCGTGATGTGGTGAGAGTGCATGAGCGAACAGAGGTTGATCGCCGCCGGGGCGGTGGAGGCGCCGCGCCGGCCGGTATCGTCGCTGCGCTGGGAGTACCTGATCCTTGGCGGCGGCGTGGTCGCGCTGGTCGTGCTGATCGTGCTGCCGCTGGCCTCGCTGCTGAAGAGCAGCTTCGTGTCGGATGTGGGCGTCGGTCTGACGAATTTCTACGAGGTCGTCACCGAACCGCTCTACTACAATGCGCTGTTCAATTCACTGAAGCTGGGCTTCTGGGTCGGCGTGCTCAGCGTGGCGATCGGCGTGCCCTTCGCCTGGGCGGTCAGTCGCACCAATGTGCCGGGCAAGCGCTTCATCCACATCACCGCCGTCGTCTCCTATCTGTCGCCGGCCTTCCTCACCGCCATCGCCTATGTGAACATGTTCAGCCCCAATTCCGGGCTGGTGAACGTGTTTCTGCGGGACGTCCTGCATCTCCCCTTTCTGACCTTCAACGTCTTCTCGATGACCGGGCTCGTGCTGGTGACGACGCTCGGGACATTCCCCTTCGTCTATCTGCTCGCCTCGAGCGCGCTTCAGTCGGTCGATGCCTCCTATGAGGAAGCCGCGCAGATCCTCGGCTGCGGCCGGCTGCGCACGGCGCTGACCATCACCCTCCCGCTGGTCGCGCCGGCCATCGTCGCGGGCACGCTGCTCGCCTTCGTGCACGCCATCGCGCTGTTCGGCAGCCAGGCGATCATCGGCCTGCCTGCGCGCATCCCGACCCTGCCGACGCGCATCTATTCGCTGTTCGACTACCCGCCGCAGAACGGCATCGCCTCGGCGCTGTCGCTGGTCTTCGTGCTCATCACCGTCGCCGCGCTCTATCTCCAGCGCCGCTTCCTGGCACGCCGCTCCTATGTGACGCTCGGCGGCAAGGGCTCGCGTCCCCAACTCGTCGATCTCGGTCCCGCCCGCTGGCTGCTGTTCGGCTTCTGCGCGCTGGTGTTCCTCATCGCGGTGCTGCTGCCCTTCGCGACGCTGATCGCGGTGTCCTTCTCGAAGACGTGGGGTCTGAACTTCTGGACTGGGCTGACGCTCGCCAACTACAAATACGTGCTGGTCGACTACGCCATCACCCGCAAGGCGATCCTGAACAGCTTGATCCTCGCGACCGTTGCGGCCACGCTCACCATCTTCATCGGCGCCATCGTCGGCTGGATCGACCTGCGCACCAAGTTCCTCGGCCGGCGGGTGCTGGACTACATCGCACTGGTGCCGCTCGGCCTGCCCGGGATCGTGATGGCCGTGGCCCTGCTGCAATTCTGGCTGTCGACGCCGCTGCCGCTCTACGGGACCATGGCCATCCTGCTGCTCGCCTATGTCGGCCGCTACGTGCCGCTTGGCGTGCGCGCCGCCAGCACCTCGCTGCGCCAGATCGACTCGAGCTTGGAGGAGAGCGCGCGCATCCTCGGCGCGCCCTGGGTGACCACGGCGCGCGAGATCACCCTGCCGCTGATGCGGCCGGGCCTCTTCGCCGGCTGGCTGCTCGTCTTCGTGCCCGTCATCCAGGAACTCAGCGCGTCGATCCTGCTGTTCAGCTCCGACACGATCACCCTCGCGGTGGCCGTCTACAACCTGTTCGAGAGCGGCTACACCGAGCCGGTCGCGGCGCTGGCCATCGTCAACATGGTGATCATCGGTGCCGCCATCTGGGTCGCCACGCGGCTGGGCGGCGGGCGCATCGGCAAGGCAAACCTCGAAAGTCCGAAGATAGGAGCAGCCTGATGGGCGGCATTTCAATCCGCGGCCTGGTGAAGAGCTACACCGGCAAGGGCGACATGGCGGCGCTGTCGAGCCTCGACCTCGAGATCGGCGACAGCCAGTTCGTCACCCTGCTGGGGCCCTCCGGCTGCGGCAAGACCACGACGCTCCGGCTCATCGCCGGCTATCTCACCCCCGACGCCGGCACCATCCATGTCGACGGGCGGCTGCTGTCGTCGCCCGGCTCGGTGGTCTCGCCCGAGAACCGCGGCATGGGCATGGTGTTCCAGAACTACGCGGTGTGGCCGCACAAGACGGTCTACGAGAACGTCGCCTTCGGCCTGAAGCTGCGCCGGATCCCGGCGTCCGAGATGAAGGCGAAGGTCGAGCGCATGCTCTCCCTCGTCAACCTCGCCGGGCTCGAGGGGCGCTTTCCGAACGAACTCTCGGGCGGCCAGCAGCAGCGCGTCGCGCTCGCCCGCAGTCTGGTTGTGGAGCCGGACATTCTGCTGCTCGACGAGCCGCTCTCCAATCTCGATGCCAAGTTGCGTGAGCACATGCGTTCCGAGCTCAAGGAGCTGCAGCGCCGCACCGGGATCACCTTCGTCTACGTGACGCACGACCAGGCCGAGGCGCTGGCGCTCTCCGACCAGATCGCGGTGATGCATGGCGGCAAGCTGCAGCAATACGGTACCCCGCTCGAGGTCTATGCCCGCCCGAAGAACCGCACCGTGGCCGACTTCATGGGGCTGGTGAACATCCTGCCCGTCGAGGTGCTGGACGCGGGCCATGTCCGCATTGGTTCCGACATCGTCCTCGACATGGCCGTTCCGGGCTGGGCGACGGCGGGGACGAAGGCGGATCTGGCGGTGCGGCCGGAGAACGTCCACCTGAAGCCGGCCGGGGCGGGCGAAGCCTCCACGCTCCAGGGCACCGTGACGGAGCGCACCTTCCTCGGCAATCTCGCCGAATATCTCGTGCGCCTGCCCGGCGATCTCGTGGTGCGGGCGCAGTCGCACCCGCTGCTGATCGCCGAGCCGGGGGCGGCCCTCGCGGTGCGCATCGATCCGGCCGAATGCCTGCTGTTCCCGCGCGAGGCGGGCGCCAAACCCCTCGCGACCGCCGCCTGAGCGGACCACCACGACGCCAAGAGGATCGGAACGATCCACAACGGGAGGAAGACGATGCTGCTGCCCAATCTCGCGGCGAAGCCCGCCGCGGCCCCCATGCTGGCCGCCCTGGTCGGCGTGGTTCTCGCCTTATCGCCCGCCCATGCCCAATCGGGGGTCGACGAGGCGAAGGCCAAGCAGGAGGGGACCGTGACCTGGTACACCTCCACCCCGATCGCGATCGCCCAGAAGACCGCCGACCTCTTCACCCAGAAGACCGGCATCAAGGTCGATCTCTTCCGCTCCGGCGGCTCGCAGATCATGCGCCGCTTCCAGCAGGAATCGGATGCCGGCCGCGTCGCCGCGGACGTGCTCACCGCCTCCGACCAGGCCGAAATCACCGCGCTCGCCAACAAGGGTGCCTTCGTTCCCTTCAAGCCCGAGCATTTCGACAAGGTGCCGGCGATCGCCAAGGACCCGAACGGTGCCTATACCGCCCAGCGCCTCAATATGGTGACGATCTACTACCGCACCGACAAGGTCGCCCCTGAGGACGTGCCGAAGACGCTGAAGGACCTGACCGATCCGAAGTACAAGGACAAGCTGGTCATGGCCGATCCGTCCTTCTCGGCCATGCAGGTCGCGGTGACGGGCACCATCGCCCAGAAGCTCGGCTGGGATTATTATCAGGCGCTGGCCAAAAACGGCGCCATGGTGGTGCAGGGCGGCCAGCAGGTCTCGGACATGGTGAAGCGCGGCGAGCGGGTCATCGCCGTCGCCGCCTCGAACTCCTACGCCGCCGATGCCAAGCTCACCGGCTTCCCGATCGAGGCGGTCTACCCGGCCGACGGCACCTTCCTCGTCCCGGCCCCGACCGCCATCGTCAAGGGCGGGCCCCATCCCGAGGCGGCCAAGCTGTTCATGAACTTCCTGCTGAGCGACGAGGCGCAGCAGATGTTCCCGGCGACCGGCGGCTACTCGGCCCGCGAGGACATCGCCGCGCCGGCGGGCAGCCCCACCATCGAAAGCCTCACCATCACGCCGATCGATCTCGACTACATCGACAAGGAAGGTCCTGCCATCAAGCGGCAGTTCACCAAGATCTTCCAGTAAACTACCCTTAATGCACATCGCCCCCGGCGCGTTCAGCGCCGGGGGCGATGTCGTTTCCGGGTGTGGCCGCACGCGTCGGCTCGTCAATCCCGTGCCGGCGGCTGCGCGGCGTGGGCGGTATAGGCGGAGGTGGCGAGCCAGCCGCAATCCACCGGCAGCGTCGCGCCGGTGATGGCGGAAGCCGCCGCCGAGGTGAGGAACAGGATCACGGCCCCCACTTCGGCGGGTTCGACGAAGCGCCGCAGCGCCGACTTGGCAATCACCGCGTTCGGGTCGCGCTCGCCGCGCTCGATCCGGTTCTTCATGGCCGGCGTCAATGTGTAGCCGGGCGCCACGGCGTTGACGCGCACGCCGTGCGGTCCGAACTCCGCCGCCATCAGCTCGGTCATCATCTTCAGTCCGGCCTTGCCGATCGCATAGGCCGGCTGGGCGGAGGGGCGGAAGCTGGTGAGCGAGCACAGATTGACGATGGCGCCGCTCTTCGCCGCGCACATGCGCCGCCCGAAGGCGCGGTTCGCCAGCAGCGTGCCGCGGACATTGACGGTGTGGATGCGATCGAACTCGGCGATGCTCATGTCGACCGAGCGCACGGCGTTCTGGAGCAGGCCGGCCGAGTTGACCAGCGCGTCGACCCGGCCATATCGGTCATAGACCGCCGCCGCGAACGCCTCGACAGCCTCTTCCCGGGCGACGTCGAGCGGCATGAAGCTGATCCGCCCGCCCGGCGCGAGTTCGGCGGCGATTGCCTCGCCCCGCTCCGTGTCTATGTCCGCCAGCACCACATGCCAGCCGGCCGCCACATAAGCGCGCGCGGCCGCTTCGCCGATCCCGCTCGCCCCGCCGGTCACCACCGCCACGCCTGTCATGACCTCGTCCCCTGTTGCTGCCGCCGTTGCTGCCGTCGGCCTGCGCTGGCCTCGGCGTCGATCACCCCGTCGCGCAGCACGATGCCATAGGCGGCCTCGGCCGCCGCGGGGCTCACCTTGCCGTCGGCAATGTCGCGCGCGATAGCCTCGATCGCGCGTTCCAGCGGGTCGCCATAGCCCCCGCCGCCCGCCTGGTCGTGGCGGATCAGCGTGCCGGCGTGGATGTCCCGGGTCACCTTGGCCGGCAGCGGCCGCTCGTCGTCGCCGTCGGCGATGAAATTGCGCGAAGGCGCGCCCGGCCGGCCGCCGAACAGGCCATAGGGCGGATGGTCGTGGCGGTCGGCGCGCAGCTGCAGCACCGCTTCGCCCGCCAGCAGCCGGTAGGAACGCGTGAGGCCGAGCCCGCCTCGATATTCACCCGGCCCACCGGAATCAGGCCGGAAGCCATAGGCCTCGACCCGCAACGGATAGCGTTGCTCCAGCGTCTCGACCGGCAGGTTCGACATGTTCTGGGAGGGGTTGGTGATGCCCTCGATGCCGTCGGCGTCGTGGCGCCCGCCCCAGGCGCCGTTGATCATGTCGACCAGAACGAAGGGCGCGCGGGTCTCCTTGTCGTAGCCGCCGATGGCGACCACCGTGTTGCCGCCCTCTCCCGCTGCCATCATCTTCGTTGGCGCGATCTGGGCGAGCGCGCCCATCACCGTATCCACCACCCGGTAGCCGGTCAGCGCGCGCGCCGCGACCGGCGCCGGCGGCAGGGGATTGAGGATCGAACCCTCCGGCGCGGTGACGGTGATGCAGCGATAGACGCCGGCATTGTTCGGCACGTCGTGGTCGAGCGCGCAGCGCACGGTCAGATAGGTGGCGGACTTGGTGAAGGAGAAGGTGGCGTTGATCGCCCCACGCGTCTGCGGCGCCGAGCCGGTGAAGTCGACATGGAGATGGTCTCCCGCCACCGTGAGGGCGCAGACGATCGGCAGCGGCTCCGTCGAGAAGCCGTCGCCGTCGATATAATCGGTGAAGCGGTAGGTGCCGTCCGGCCAGCCGGCGATGGCCTTGCGCGTCAGCGCCTCGCCATAATCCATCAGCCGGTCGAAATAGGCGTCCAGCACCGCCCCGCCATGGCGCGCGTGCAGCCGCAGCAGCTCGCGCTCGCCGATGTTGCAGGTGGCATATTGGGCGTCGAGATCGCCGATGACGAGGTCGGGCAGGCGCACATTGGCGCGGATGAGCGCGAGCAGCGTCGCGTTGGGGACGCCGCGTTCATAGAGCTTCATCGGCGGGATGCGCAGGCCTTCCTGATAGATCTCCGTCGAGTCGCTCGCATTGGAACCGGGAACGCGCCCGCCGACATCGCAGTGGTGGGCGATCACCACCGAATAGCCGAACAGCGCGCCGTCGGCGAAGATCGGCTTGAACATGAAGATATCCGGCAGGTGCATCCCGCCCTGGTAAGGGTCGTTCAGGATCACCACGTCGCCGGGCGCGAGGTCATCCGCGAAGCGGGCGCGGATCACTTCCATCGCGTCCGGCACTGCGCCGAGATGCAGCGCCACCGTCTTCGCCTGGGAGAGGATGCGACCGTGGCGGTCGCAGAGCGTGGCGGAATAGTCGAGCACATCCCGCACGATGGGCGAGCGCGCCGTGCGCATCACCGCATAGGCCATGTCGTCGACGATGGTGTCGAGACCGCTCTTGAGCACGGCGAAGGTGATGGGATCGTCGGCCGCGACGGGGGAGGGAGTGGATGCCGGAGGGGTCATCGGCGTGGCTCCTCATGCGTCGCGAGAATGGTGCCGGCGGGGCCGGCGGCGGCGGTGAAGCCGGGCGGCACGATAAGGGTGCTGTCGGCGCTCTCTAGCACCAGCGGCCCGGCGCGCTCGCCGGTGAAGGCGCTGCGCGGCAGCACCGGCACGTCGATCCACCCCCGTGCCCGGCCGAAATAGGCGCGCCGCGCCGTCTCCTGCGCGGCCGCGCTGGCAGGCGGCGCGAGGCGCGTGGTGCGGAAATCGAAGGCGGCCCGCAGCGGTGCCTGCGCGACAAGACGAATGGCGACCGTCTCGATGCGGTCTTGCGCGACATAGCCGTAGAGCGTGCGGTAGGCGGCGCGGAAATCGTCGGCGAGTTCCGCAGGGCCCGCGCCCGGCGTGAAGGGCACCGGGATCGCCGCCTCCTGCCCCTCGAAGCGCAGATCGAGCGCGAAGCGGTGGACGAGGTCGTCCACCGGATAGGCGTCGGCAGCGAAGGCCGCGCGCGCCTCTTGCCCCATCGCCGCGCTCGTGGCCTTCAGCGCGGCGGCATCGAGCGCGGAGAGCGAGCCGGCAAAGGGGCGCAGGAAATGGTGTTCGAGGCTTCCCGCCAGCATGCCGGCCGCCGTGAAGACGCCCGGCGCCGGGGGAAACAGCACGCGGCGCATGCCCAGCATGGCGGCGAGGTCGCAGGCATGCGCCGGTCCCGACCCGCCGAAGGCGACCAGCGTGAAGTCGCGCGGATCGACGCCGCGCTCGACCGTCACCGCGCGGATCGCGCGGGCCATGTTGGTGTTCGCCACCTCGCGGATGCCCCAGGCGGCATCCTCGACGCCGAGCCCGAGCGGCACCCCGAGATCGCGCGTCAAAGCTGCGCGGCTCGCGGCGACGTCGAGGGTCAGCGCACCGCCGCCGAGCGCCGGCGGTAAGAGGCCGAGCGCGAGATTGGCATCGGTGACGGTGGCGTGCACGCCACCCTGCCGGTAGCAGGCGGGACCGGGGAAGGCGCCGGCCGAACGCGGACCGACGCAGAGCAGCCCTCCGCCGTCGATTGTCGCGATCGAGCCCGCGCCGCTGCCGACTTCGGCGACGTCGACGGTCGGCACCCGCATCATGTAACCGCCGGCCTTGATCAGCCGGCTCGGCGTCGAGATGCCGTCGCGGAACTCGTATTCATGCGTCCGGCTCACGTCACCGGCCTGCACCAGCGTCGCCGAGGCGGTGGTGCCGCCCATGTCGAAGGCGATGAGATCGGGCATGTCGATCGCGTCGCCGAGCCGCGCCGCCCCGACCGCCCCGGAGGCGCGGCCGGAGGAGACGAAGAACACCGGCTTCTCCCGCGCCATGGCGGCGGTGGAGAGCCCCCCGTTGGAATTGCCGATCAGCAGCGGCGCGGCGATGCCGAGCTCGCGCAGCGCCGTCTCCAGCCGCGCGATGTACCCGCGCAGGACGGGAAGGACATAGGCGTTCACCGCCGTGGTCGAGCTGCGCTCGTACTCGCCCATGGACGGCAGCACCGCCACCGAGGCGGTGACGGCGAGGTCAGGGAACGCCGCACGCAGAACCGCTGCCGCCCGCTCCTCGTGGGTGGGGTTCAGATAGGAGTTGAGGAAGCAGACCGCGACCGATTCGACGCCCGCCGCGACCAGCTCCGCGCCCGCCTGCCGCACGTCCTCCTCGGCAAGCGGGGTCACGATTTCCCCGCGCGCGCCGATCCGCTCGGTCACCTCCAGCCGCCAGCGGCGCGGCACCAGCGGCTCGGGCTTGCGCCAAGCGAGGTCGAACATCCCCGGCGTGCGCACCCGGCCGATCTCCAGCACGTCGCGGAAGCCGCGCGTGGTGATGAGCCCGCAGCGGGCGCCGACCTTCTGCAGCAGCGTGTTGGAGCCGACCGTCGTGCCATGGACGACCTCGGCGACGTCGGCTGCCGCGACGCCCGCCGCGTCGAGAATGGCGGCGATTCCGGTCACCACCGCCCGTTCCGGCGACTCGGGAGTGGAGGATGTCTTCAGAAACGCGGTGCGCCCGTCCGCACCGATCAGGACCAGATCGGTGAAGGTTCCGCCGATGTCGACGCCGATCCGGACACTGGTGCCCATGTTATCCTCATGGCTGATTGTCAGCATTCCTGCACGGCGCGCCGACGAGCGCAAGCGTGATTCTTGATTGTCAGCAATTTTCGTTGCGTTACCGAACGCCCCGGATTATTTCACGAAGGACCGTTCCACCATGGGAACGCGAGGCGATTCATGGCGAAGCTCACCAGCTTGAAGTCCGAGAAGAGGCTGCTCGACCGCCGCGCGGCGGACGAGATTCGCGCGCATATCCTCGAGGGTGTGCTGCCGGCCGGCGCGCGCCTGCTGGAGACCCAGCTCTCGGCGGAACTGGAGGTCAGCCGGGGCACGGTGCGCTCGGCCCTTGCCCAGCTTGCGAGCGAAGGGCTGGTGCAGCAGGTTGCCTTCACCCGCTGGGAAGTCTCCGGCGCCTCGGTGTCCGACGCCTGGGAGATCTACACGCTGCGCGGCGCGCTCGAAGGGCTCGGCGCCCGTCTCGCCGCCTCCAACGTCACGCCCGCCGACGGCGCACGCCTGCGCGGCATCGTTGCCGACCTCCTGCGCGCCATCCGCGAGGAGCGCTTCCAGGACGCGACCGACATCGACTTCGACCTGCACGCCGCGGTCATCGCGCTGGCCCATCACCAGAGGCTCGCCGAGCAGCACCGCTTCATCATGCAGCAGGTACGCTTCCACATGGTCCAGTCCGGCTTCCTGCCCAAGGATTATGAGGAACTGATCGCCGAGCACGCCGCCCTCGTCGAGGCGCTGATCGACGGCGATGCCGCCACCGCCGAGCGCCTCGCCTGCAGCCATAACGACGCCGAGGTGAAGCTGCTCACCCAGCTTCTGCACCAGAGCGAGGCGAGCGAGGTCGGCGCCGGCTGAGGCGCCCGCCGGTCGAGGAAACCCTGCCATGCCTCCCGAGTCCCTGCCTGCTGCTTCGGTGCCTGCCGCCGCCGACCTCTCGCTTCCTGCCGCGATCCTGCGCCTTCATCCCGCCGACGAGGTGGGCGTGGCGTTGCGTGCTCTCGCCCCTGGCGAGGCGCTCGATCCGGTGCCAGGCCGCGCGGGCGAGCCCATCCCCTTCGGCCACAAGGTGGCGCTGGTGCCTCTCGCGGCCGGCGCCGTCGTGCACCGGCTCGGCCAGCCCATCGGCGTCGCCACCCGCGATATCCCCGCTGGCGGGCATGTCCATGTCCACAATCTCGGCTTCGAGACCTCGATGGCGACGCGCACCATCGGCACGCGGCTGAGCAATGCGCCGCGCCGGCCGCAGCTCGAGGTGCCGACCTTCCAGGGTTTCCGCCGTCCCGACGGGCGGGTCGGGACCCGCAACTATGTCGGCATCCTCACTTCCGTGAACTGCTCGGCGCTGGTCGCCCGGCTGATCGCCGACCATTTCCGCGATCCCGCCCGCCTCGCGCCCTATCCCGGCGTCGACGGCGTGGTCGCGCTCACCCACAAATCGGGCTGCTCCATCGCCGAGGGTGGGCGTTCCATGGGCATGCTGCGCCGGGCGCTCGGCGGCTATGCCCGCCATCCCAACTTCGCCGGCGTGCTGCTGGTGGGTCTCGGCTGCGAGGACAACCAGATCGAGGCGCTGATGCGCGACGAGGCTCTCGTCGCCGGCCCGATGCTGCGCACTCTCGTCATGCAGGACGAGGGCGGCACCCGCGCCAGTGTCGCCAGGGGCATGGGCATGGTCGAGGAGATGCTCGTGGCCGCCGCCACCGCACGGCGCGAGCCGATCCCGGCGAGCGAGCTGGTGGTCGGCCTGCAATGCGGCGGTTCGGACAGCTTCTCCGGCATCTCGGCCAACCCGGCGCTCGGCGCTGCGGTGGACCGTCTCGTCGCCTGCGGGGGCACCGCCATCCTCTCCGAGACCCCGGAAATCTATGGCGCCGAGAATCTCCTGCTCGAACGCGCGGCCGACCGCGCCACCGGCGAGCGCCTGATCGGCCTGCTGGACTGGTGGGAAGAGCACACCCGAGACGAGCCGCAGGGCCTCGACAACAACCCCTCCCCCGGCAACAAGGCCGGCGGTCTGACGACCATATTGGAGAAGTCGCTCGGCGCGGTCGCCAAGGGCGGCACCACCAATCTCGTCGAGGTGGTGGGCTATGCCGCCCCGGTCACGCGGCGCGGCCTCGTCTTCATGGATTCGCCGGGCTTCGACCCGATCTCCGCAACCGGCCAGGTGGCGGGCGGCGCCAATCTCGTCGCCTTCACCACCGGGCGCGGCTCCTGCTTCGGCTGCCGCCCCGCCCCCTCGATCAAGCTCGCCACCAACACCGCCATGTACCGCCGGATGGCCGACGACATGGACATCAATTGCGGCGCCATCCTCGACGGCACCGCCTCGATCGACGAGATGGGCGAGGCGATCTTCGCCCTCATGCTCGCCACGGCCTCGGGGGCGGCGACACGCAGCGAGGAACTCGGCTATGGAGAGGACGAGTTCGCGCCGTGGCACGTGAACGCGTGGCTGTAGAAGTGCAAGGAGTCGAGGACCGATGCCGATCATCCGTGTCGAACTGCTGGAAGGGCGCAGCCGCGCCCAGAAGAAGGAATTCGCCGAAGTCGTGACCCGCGAGGCCTCCCGCATCCTCGGCTGCGCGCCGGACGTGGTGGACGTGGTGTTCGTCTCCATCTCCCCGGATGATTGGGCGAGCGCCGGGCGGCTCGTCAGCGAGCCCGACGACCCGCAGGGCTGACGACGCGGGGCGCCCTCAGCCGCGCCCGAGCGCCGCGCGTAGCGGCGCCCCGAGAATCACCACCTCGCCGTCGAAACCGGCGAGGGCCGCTGCGATCACCGCCAGATCGAGATCGGCGCTGTGCTCGCGGGCATAGCCGTCGACCGCATCGGTGTCGCCCGGGTAGCGCCCGCCGGGGTGGCGGTAGAGATCGATCCCGGCGATCACCAGCCGGGCGGGCTTCAGTGCGGCAGCCACCGCCACCATCAGCGCGCCATTGGTCGGAATGCGCGGGAGCGACAGCTCCGCCACCGGCGGCTCGAAGCGGTCGAGGAAGCCGTAGCCTGCCCGCGGCGGGCGCAGCCGCAGCGCGTGGCGGGTGAGGATGGGCAGCCCCGTCGCCGCCGTCGGGAACAGGATCACCGGCGCCCGCCCGGGTTCCGGCAGGTCGGGATCGACGGTGAAGACGACGTCCGGCGCGGTCAGCACGCCCCGCGCGCGCCAGATCCAGTTCACCCGGAACAGCGCCGCGTCGCTGGCCAGCGCCGCAAGATCGGGATGTTCGGACGAGGGACCGTTGCCGAGGCAGACGATGGCACCGGGCTCGCCGAGCCGCCGCCCGAGCGCCGCCACCGAGTCGAGCGGCGGTCCCGCGAGGCGGCGCAGCATCCTCTCCCGGAGCGTCCCGGCCGCGGCGGGCGGCGCGGAGGCCAGCAGCTGCGCCACCGTTCTGGTCGGATCGGCGTCCGGCGCTGCCACTGCGAGCACGCCGAGCCGCGCGCGCCAGGCGGGAGCCTGCGGCTCGCGGGGCAGCGCCAGCACGATCTCGTGCGGATAGCGCCGGCGCACCATCGCAAGCTCGGTGCGGGGCACGGCGATGACGAGGCGGATGTCGGGCCGCTCCCGCAGCGCCGCGTCCCAGACCGGGTAGAGCCGCGCCACCATCTCGCCCGGGCCGGCGAGAAGCAGGCTCGGCCGGCGCGGCGGCAGGCCGGGAGCAAAGCGGGCGAGGGCGTCGCGGGCGGACAGGCCCGGCCGCGGCGGCGGCAATGTCAAGGTCAACTCCGATCGATGCGGCGCCGCCCCTCGAGCCGCTGACGCCTGTGCCTCCGGCACAGGTGCAACCCTGTGTCGGAGGCACTCGCCCTGGCGGCGGGTGGGCACAAGCCGCTCAGGCGAAGTTCACATAGATCGTCTTCTTCTGGAAATAGGCGTCGAGACCATACTTGCCGTCCTCGCCGCCGATGCCGCTGTCGCGGATTCCGGCGTGATGGGCGTGAACGGCATCGCCGCCTGGCCGGTTCACATAGATCTCGCCGAAGCGGAGTTCGCGGACCAGCCGCATCATCCGCCGCAAGTCCTTGGTGAAGACATAGGCCGAGAGGCCGTAGCGGCTTTCATTGGCGAGGCGCAGCCCCTCGTCGAAATCGCCGACGCTCATCACCGGCACGACCGGCCCGAACACCTCGTCCTGCATGATCGCCATCTGGTTGTCGGTGACGCTCAGGATGGTCGGCTCGTACCAGTGCCCGCGCGCGAACTCGCCCTCGGTGAGCCGCCGGCCGCCGGTGAGCACCTGCGCCCCGGCGGCGCGGGCGGCCTCCACCATGCGCTCGACCTTGGCGAGCTCGGGCCCGGAGAATTTCGGCCCCACATCCACCAGCGTGGTCGGGTCGCCCACCTTCAGCGCCTTCACCGCGCGAGTGAACTTGTCGAGGAACTCGTCGGCGATGCGGTGATGCAGATACATGCGCTCGTTGCAGATGCAGATCTGGCCGCAGTTCTCGAAGCGCGAGAGCACCGCCGCCCGCACCGCCGCGCCGATGTCGGCATCCTCGGCGACAACGAAGGGCGCCTTGCCGCCCAGTTCCAGCCGCAGCAGCTTCAGGTCGTCGGCCGCGGCGCGGAAGATCTCCTTGCCCGCCCGCACGCTGCCCGTCAGCGTGATCAGCCGCGGGATGGGATGGCGCACCAGCGCCGCGCCCACGCCCTCGCCGGTGCCGCTGATCACGTTGATGACGCCGGGCGGGAAATCGAGCTGCGCCGAGAGCTGCGCGATCTCCAGCGCCGAAAGCGGCGTGCCCTCGTGGGACTTGATGACGATGGTGTTGCCGGCCAGCAGCGCGGGACCCATCTTCCGGCACATCAGCGCCGCCGGGTAGTTCCAGGCGGTGAGCCCGACGACGACGCCGTGGGCGACCTTCTGGATCCAGACCTGCTCGTCTGGCACGTCGGAGGGGATGATGTCGCCGGTGATGCGGCGCGCCTCCTCGGCGGCATAGGTGAGGTAGAGCGCGGCGCCCTCGATCTCGCCGCGCGCCTCCTGGATCGGCTTGCCCTGCTCGGCGACGACGATGCGGGCGAGCCGCTCGCGGTTCTCCAGGATGAGCCGGGCAAGGTCGCGCAGCAATTGCCCGCGGCTCTGCGGCGGCAGCGCCTCCCAGGCCGGTTGCGCGGCGCGGGCGGCGACCAGCGCGCGGTCGGCATCGTCCTCGCTGCCCCTCGGCACCGAGGCGATGACGGCGCCGGTCGCCGGGTTTTCGACGTCGATCCATTCCTTGAGGGTAGATTCCACCCACTGCCCACCGATGTAGTGGCGGTAGCGGTCGACGCCCTTCACGAGCTCTTTCATGGCCGGCATGGCTTTTCCTGTTGTTTCACGTCTCAGCCGGCGGCGCGCACCAGCGGCTGGTAGCCCATCTTCTCCGGCAGCCACAGCGTGATCTCCGGCACGTAGACGAGCACGAAGAGCAGTGCGATCAGCACGATGAGGAAGATCCACAGCTCCTTGGTGATGTCGGCGACCTTGATGCCGGACACGCCGGCGATCAGGAAGACGAGCTCGCCCATCGGCGGCGTCACCAGGCCGATCATCATGTTGACCACCGAGGTCACCCCGAAATGCACGGGGTCGATGCCGAGATGGATCACGGTCGGCATCAGGATCGGCACGATGATCAACAGCATCAGCAGCGTGTCGAGGAAGGCGCCGAGGATCAGGAACAGGATGTTCACCGCCAGCAGGAACATGACCGGGGTCATGTCGAGCGCGGTCATCCAGTTGCCCATCCGCTCGGGGATCTGCTCGGCCGCGACGATCCAGTTCATCACCAGCGCCCCGGCGATGGTGATGGCGACGACGCCGGTGGCGCGCGAGCTCTCCACCAGCACGCCGTGCAGGCCCGCAAAGCCGAGCGAACGGTACCAGAAGAAGGCGAGCACGAGCGCAAACAGCGCGCACACCGCCGCCGCCTCGGTGGGCGTCACCGCGCCGGAATAGATGCCGCCCAGCATGATGGCGGGGATCATCAGCGCCGGCAGCGCGTCGAAGGTGGCGGTCACCGCCTGCCTGACGCTCGGCGGCGGCTCGATCGGGAAATCGCGGCGGCGGGCGAGATAGACTACCACCGCCGACTGGGCACCGGCCAGCAGCAGGCCGGGGATGACGCCACCGAGGAAGAGGTAGCCGATCGAGGTATTGGTGACGACGCCGTACAGCACCATCGGGATCGAGGGCGGGATGATCGGCCCGACGATCGCCGATGTGGTGGACAGCGCGGCGGAGAAGCCCGGCGAGTAGCCGGCCTTCACCATCATGTCGACCTCGAGCTTGCCCGGCCCGGCGGCGTCGGCGAGCGCGCTGCCGCTCATGCCCGAGAAGATCACGCTGGCGACGATGTTCACATGGGCGAGGCCGCCCTTGAAGCGCCCGACCATCAGGTTGGCGAACTGGAACAGCCGGTCGGTGATGTGCGAGGCGTTCATGATCTCGGCGGAGAAGATGAACAGCGGCACCGACATCAGCACGAAGCTGGAATAGAGCCCGTTCAGGCTCTGCGAGGCGACGAGGCCAATGTCCTGCCCGGTCATGAACAGGTAGACGATGGCAGCCGCGAGCATGGCGTGGCCGATCGGCATGCCGAGGAACGACCAGACGAAGAACAGGCCGAACATCACATAGGCGGCAAGGCTCACGGGGGTGCGTCCTGATCAGAGATGCTCGCGCCAGTTGCGCCCGAGCAGCCGCGCGATGCGCACGACGGCGTTGACGACCACGGCGACCATGAAGATGACGAAGCAGCCATAGACGATGTCCATGCGCACCCGCAGCAGCATCGAGCTGCGCCGGGCGAGGAACATCACGTAGTCGACCGTGCCGGGGATGGCGGCCAGGAAGACCAGCCCCATCGTGCCGGTGAGGCCCACGGCCAGCACCCGCCGCGCCTGCGGCGGGAACGCGTTGTAGAGCAGGTCGAACACGATCTGCTTGCGCTCGGAGACGAGGATGTCGCAGCTCCAGAACACCACCCACACATAGGCGATGGAGCAGATCTCCAGCGACCACGAGACCGGCATGTCGAAGACATACCGGCTGATGATCTGGATCATGAAGCCGAGGAACATGAGGGCGAACAGGCCCGCCGCCACATGCTCCGCGAAGCGCTTCCAGCGCCGGATCCAGATCGACCCCGTGGTCACCGTGCCTCCGTCGTCGCCCTCGACGACGGCGCTCATCACGCCGCCTCGATCTTCTGCAGCAGCCCCTTCGGCCAGTTCTTGGCGAAATCGGAATCGGCGAAGGCGGCGAGCACCTGCTTGCGGAACACCGGCACCTCCGGCGTCGTCACCTTCACGCCCTTGCTCTCGAGGAAGGCGGCGGCCTCCTTCTCGGTCGAGATGACGCCCGCGTCGTTGAAGGCCTTGGCGGCGGCCTCGGCCTTCTCGATGGCCGCCTTCTGCTTGGCGTCGAGCCCGTTCCAGAACTTGGCGGACATGGTGAAGAAGGTGTTCGCCACCATGTGGCCGGTGAGCACGACCTGCTTCGAGACCTCGTAGAATTTGTTGGAGATGATATCGGGCAGCGGGTTCTCGAGGCCGTCGATGGTGCCGGTCTGCAGAGCGAGGTAGATTTCCTCGAAGGCGAGCGGCGTCGGGTTGGCGCCGAGCGCCTTGCCGAGGAACTGCCACGAGGCGGAGCCGGGCATGCGCAGCTTCACGCCGGCGAGGTCCTTGGGAACCTTCACGTCCTTGGGCTGGCGCAGCACGACATGGCGGGTGCCGAGATACTGGCTGCGCAGGATCTCGATATCCATGTCCTTGGCGACCCGCGCCTTGTACTCCTTGCCGATCGGCCCGTCATAGACCGCGTCGAGGTGCTTGGGATCGCGGATCAGGTAGCCGGTCGTGAAGATCGAGAACTCCGGGATCTGCTCGGCGACATCCTGCGGCGAGATCATGCCGACCTCGAGATTGCCGCGCTGCATCGCCTCGATCTCGGTGCCCTGCCCGAACAGGGTGCCGTTGAAATGGATCTGCACGTCGAAGACGCCGGGCGCTTCCTTGTCCAGCGCTTCCTTGAACTTCACCAGCGCCTTGGACTGCCATTCGGCGTCGGAGCCCGGCGTCGAGATGCGGATCACCTTGCCGGCAGCATGGCCGAGGCGGGAGATGAAGGGTGTCGCCAGGACGCCGGCGGCGCCCGCGAGGAAATGACGCCGGGCGAGGGGCCGGCAGAGGACGGGCGGCAGGCTGGTCATGGATATTCCCCTGTGTTGCTTCTTCGGCCGCGGTCGAACGCCGCATCTTGAAGCGGATGCTTCCACCGAGCGGGGAAGTCGTCAAGCTGAATGTTGACAATGTGCAATCAATCATCATTCTTGACCTGCCCGACCCGGGCGGCGTGAACGATGTGATGTCCGTGACCCCGAGCTCCTCCAGCGCTTCCACCGCCGAGCGGCGTCCGCCGCCGGGCCGCAGCCCGCTTCCCGCCGACCAGTGCCTCATGGTGGCCGCAGCGACCCCTCTCACGCCCGATCTCACGCCCGACATCGATCGCCTGGCCGCCCATTGCGCCTGGCTGGTCGCGCAGGGCTGCGACGGCATCACCCTGTTCGGCACCACCGGCGAGGGTACCGAATTCGCCGCGGACGACCGCCGTCGCGGACTCGAAGGCCTGCTCGCGGCGGGCGTCGAGCCGGGCCGCGTCATGGTGTCGGTCAATGCGATGGCAATTCCCGACATCGTCGATCTCGCCCGTCACGCGGTCGACCAGGGGGTGGACAGCGTGCTGCTGATGCCGCCCTGCGTCTATCGCTCCGGCATCGGCGAAGAGGGCACCTGGCGCTTCTACGCCACCGTCATCGAGCGTATCGCCCGGCCGGGGCTGCGGCTGTGCCTCTACCATTTCCCCGACATCTGCGGCGTGCCGCTGACGGCGCGCGTCATCCGTCGTCTCGACGAGGCCTTTCCGGGCGTGATCTATGGCGTGAAGGACAGCGGTGGCGACCTCGATTACACCGAGGCGCTGGTGCGACGCTTCTCGCACCTGTCGATCTTCACCGGCTCCGAGATCCACATGCCGCAGGCGTTGGCGGTGGGCGCGCGCGGCACCATCTGCGGGCTCGGCAACGTCATGCCGCGGCTGATGCGGGCGATGTTCGACGCGCCGACGGCCTTCGACCGGCGGGCGCTGGTTCCCGCCATCACCGCCGGCGATTTCGTGCTGTCGCGGCAGGCCTTCGTCGCCTCGATCAAGGCGGCGCTGGCGGAAGCGACCGGCTGGCCGGGCTGGCGACGCGTGCTGCCGCCCATGGCCGAGGTGCCGATGCCCGAGCGCGGCTGGATGCTGCGCGATCTCGCGCGCTGGGAGGCCGACCTGCCGGCGTCGCAGCGCAGCCTCGCCCCGGCGCAGACGGAAGCGGCCGCGGGCAATATCGTGCAGATACGCCGCGCCTGACCCTCACCCAGATCCCTTTCAACCGAGCCGATTGCCATGACCCGCTGGACCGGAGTTTTCCCCGCCGTCACTACCAAGCTGAAGGAGGACGAGAGCCTCGACCTCGCCGCGACGCAGGCGAGCCTCGACCGGCTCATCGCCAGCGGCGTGTCAGGGGTCATCGTGCTGCCGATGCTGGGCGAGAACGCCTCGCTCACCGCCGCCGAGCGCGAGGCGGTGATCCGCGCGGCGAAGGAGGCGGTCGCCGGGCGCGTGCCGCTGCTGTCGGGCCTCGCCCATGTCGGCACCGCCGATGCGCTGGCCGCCGCCCGCCACTACGAGAAGCTGGGCGCGGAAGGGCTGATGGCCTTCCCCTCCATCGCCTACAAGACCGATCCGCGCGAGACGGCGGCGTGGTACCGGGCGCTCGGCACCGGCTGCGGCCTGCCGATCATGATCTACAACAACCCCATCGCCTATGGCGTCGACGTGACGCCGGCGATCCTCAACGACCTCGCCGACGTGCCGTCCATCGTCTGCGTCAAGGAGGAGACCGGCGACATCCGCCGCGTCACCGACATCTACAATGAATGCGGCGACCGCTTCTCGGTGTTCTGCGGCGTCGACGACCTGCTGCTGGAGAGCGTCGCGCTCGGCGTCACCGGCTGGGTGTCGGGCATGACCAACGCCTTCGCCACCGAATGCGTGAAGCTGTTCGAGCTGTGCCGCGACGGCCGCTTTGACGAAGCGCGCCCGCTCTACCGCCTGCTGACCCCCGCCTTCCACCTCGACACGGACGTCAAGCTGGTCCAGTACATCAAGCTTGCCGAGAAGGTGGTCTATGGTGCGCCGGAATGGGTGCGTGCGCCGCGCCTGCCGCTGATCGGCGCCGAACGCGCGCGCGTGCTCGGTATTCTGGAGGCGACCGTCGCGGCGCTGGCGCAGGCCCGCGCCGCCTAGGCCGCTCCCGCCCCGCCCGAACGCCGCCGGCGGAACGAGCCGCCGGCCCCGCCTTGTCCGGAGACCCCTTGCAATGGCCCACGAGCTGAACCGTCCCGCCATCCATGCCGCGAATGGCGACGCCAACCAGCCGGAGCTGGAGACCGAGGCGATCTGGGAGGCACGGCGGGACCTCGCCGCATGTTTCCGCATGGCGGCCCGCTACGGCTTCGAAGAAGGCATCTGCAACCATTTCTCGGCGGTGGTGCCGGGCTATGACGACCTGTTCATCGTCAATCCCTATGGCTGGGCCTTCCGGGAGCTCACCGCCTCCCGCCTGCTGATCTGCGACTTCCACGGCCAGGTGGTCTCGGGCAGCGGCCAGCCGGAGGCGACGGCGTTCTTCATCCACGCCCGCGTGCACAAGAACGTGCCGCGCGCCCGCGCCGCCTTCCACACCCATATGCCCTATGCCACCGCGCTCTCGATGACCGAGGGCGATCCGCTCATCTTCGCCGGCCAGACCGCGCTGAAGTTCTACGGGCGCACCACGGTCGACCGCGACTATAACGGCCTGGCGCTGGACGAGCGCGAGGGCGACCGCATCGCCGCCTCGGTCGGCGACGCCGACATCGTCTTCATGAAGCACCACGGCGTGATGGTGCTCGGCCCGACCATCGCCGAGGCGTGGGACGACCTTTATTACCTCGAGCGCGCCTGCGAGGTGCAGACGCTCGCGCTCTCGACCGGGCGCGAGGTCAAGCCGGTGAAGCCGGAGATCGCCGAGGCCGCCTATCGCCAGATGCGCGAGGGCGATGCCGATTCGGCCCGGCTGCACCTGCAGTCGATCCGCCGCCAGCTCGATCTCGAGGAACCCGTCTACCGTATGTGAGGGCGGTCCGGCCGGGTTCCGTCGCCCGGTCCGGCGGATTCAAGGGGCCTGCGCCGTCTCTTTTCGGGGCGCCGGCCCGACCGCGCTACCATCCACCGGTAACGCCGGAGGGGAGCGCTTCCGCGCTATGTCGCAGGACGTGGTCAAGCGTCCGGCATTGCTCTAATCAGCGCGGATGATCGGTTCCGCGACTGCCCCGGCCGGGCTGACGGCCTGCGACCTCGAACCCATCCATATCCCCGGTTCGATCCAGCCGCACGGCTTCCTCCTCGTGGCGGAAGCCGGCTCGCTGCGCGTCGTCGGCGCCGCCGGCGACGTCGAGGCCCGGCTCACCCCGGACTGGCTGGGCGCGGACTTGCCCACCCTGCTCGGCTGCGATCCGCAGGTGCTGAGACGGTGCATCGGCGAGCCCACCGTTCGGCTCGATCCGGTGGCGGGCCCCGGCGGCATGTTCGACGTGCTGGTGCATTCGGCCGGCGATGCGCTGATCGTCGCGATGGAGGAAGCGCCGCCGATCCGCATGTCCGCCGCCGACATCCTCGCCCGGCTCTACGGCGCCGCCGGCCGGCTGGAACGCGCCGACGATCTGCCGACGCTGTGGCGTGCGGCGGCGCAGGCGTTCCGGCAGCTCACCGGCTATGGCCGGGTGATGATCTACCGGTTCCTGGAGGACGGATCCGGCTCGGTGATCGGCGAGGACCGCGCGCCGCAGATGCGCTCCTTCCTCAATCACCGCTTTCCCGCCGAGGACATTCCCCGCCAGGCCCGCGCGCTCTATGTCCGCAACCGCGTCCGCGTCATCCCTGATGTCGCCTATGTGCCGGCGCCGCTGCGCCCGGCGGAACCGCGGCTCGCGCAGCTCGACCTGAGCGATGTCGAGCTGCGCAGCGTGTCGCCGGTTCACATCCAGTACCTGCGCAACATGGGCGTCGCCGCCTCCGCCTCGGTGTCGATCGTCAAGGACGGGCAGCTGTGGGGGCTCGTCGCCTGCCATGACCATGAGCCCCGCCACCTGCCGCACGAGACGCGGCTCGCCTGCCAGATGCTGGCGGCCGATCTCGCCCGGCAGATCGCCCTGCGCGAGGAGACGGCGCAGTACCGCGAACGGATGCGGTTGCGGCTGGTCGAGGAATCGCTGGTGGCGCGGCTCTCCGCCGAGACGCCGCTCGACGCGGTGATGTCGGCGCATGGCAGCGAGATCTGCGCCGCGCTCGACGCGGACGGCTTCGCCATCGTCTCGGCAACCGCGACGCATGGCGTCGGCAACGCGCCCGCGCCGGCGGACCTGCGCCGTCTCGCCGGCCTGATCGGCGAGCGCGTGCCGCTGCGGGCCTTTGCCACCCACACGCTGCCCGAGACGCTGCCGGAGGCGGCCGACCTCGCGGCGCTGGCGAGCGGCGTCCTGGCCGTTTCCATTCCCGGCGACGAGCCGATGCAGCTGCTCTGGTTCCGCGCCGAGCATGTCCAGGTGATCGAATGGGCCGGCAACCCGCACAAGGCGAGCGGGGACGATCCGAACGCGATCCTCACCCCCCGCGCCTCGTTCGAGGCGTGGCGGCAGACCGTGCGCGGCCAGTCGCGGCCCTGGTCGCCGGCGGAGATCGACACCGCCTCGCGGGTCGCGCGCGGGCTGCTGGAGACGCGCCAGAACCGGCGCATCCGCGATCTCAACGCCAAGCTGAGCGCCACCATCGTCGAGAACGACCGGCTGCTCGAGCACAAGGACTATCTGATGCGCGAGGTGAATCACCGCGTCCAGAACAGCCTGCAGCTCGTCGCCGCCTTCCTGCGCCTCCAGGCACGGCTCGCCGGCGAGGAGGCGACGGTTCACCTCGCCGAGGCCGAGCGCCGGGTCGCCGCCGTTGCGCTGGTGCACCGCCAGCTCCATGGCGGCGACAACATCGAGAACGTCGATCTGGCGCGCTACCTCACCGATCTGTGCGACGAGATCGTCGCCTCGATGGGCGGGGACTGGCGGGACGTCATGCAGCGTGACTTCGCCCCCGTGCTGGTCGCCGCCAACCGGGCGGTGCAGCTCGGCCTGATCCTCACCGAGCTCGTCATCAACACCGCCAAATACGCCTATTCCGGCAAGCCCGGGCCGATCGCCATCAGCCTCGGCCAGCAGGGCGGCCGGCTCCTGCTCGTCGTGCGCGACCGGGGCGCGGGCCATAGCGGCCAGCGACAGGGCTTCGGCACGATGATGCTGAACGCCATGGCGCAGAGTCTCGGCGGCTCCATCGACTATGAGGACAACGCGCCCGGCCTGCGCGCCCGCGTCGTCGCGCCGCTGGCCGCCGACTGAGATGGCCGGGATCGAGCCCGTGCCCGGCGAGCCTTTGCCCGGCGAGCGGATGCGCGAGCGGCTGGCCGGCGCCACCCGCACTGAGCACGCCGCGCTCGACCGGGCGCTGATGGCGGCGCGTCCCTTCGCCGACCGCGCCCGCTACGGCGGCTATCTGCGCGTGCAGCAGGCCCTGCACGCGGACGCCGTGGCGCTCTATGCCTGCGCGGAGCTCGCCGACCTGGTGCACGCCGCCGGCATTGCTCCCCGCCTGCCGCAGGTCGAGGCCGATCTCGCCGATCTCGACCTTGCCATCGGGCACCCGCCCGCCGGCCCGGCACCGGAGGACATGGGAAAGGCGCTCGGCCGGCTCTATGTGATCGAGGGCTCGCGCCTCGGCGCGCGGCATCTGCTGCAGGCCGCGCGTCGGCTCGGCCTTCATGAAACCTTCGGCGCCCGACACCTCGCCCCCGATCCGCGCGGCGTCGACGTCGGCTGGCGTGCCTTCGTCGTGGCGATGGGTGCGCGCGAGTGGACCGAGGCGATGGCGGAAGGCGCCCGCGACGGGTTCGCCTTCGCCCGGCAGGTGGTCGACGCCGTGTTCGCGGGCGAGCGTGCGGATGGGGCCGGCCTCATCGGCGCCGCCTGATCCCGCGCACTCGGCCCGCCCGCATCCCGGCTCGCGCCGGCCCCGGCGATCAGTGGGTGCCGTCGACCACCGCGCCCTGCGCCTTGAGCCGGGCGCGCAGGCTGCCGAGCGGCACGTCGCGCACGTCGTCCACCCGGTTGGCGCTGCTGGCGAGCGCGGCGGCGGTGCCGACCGCCTGTCCCATTGCCATGCAGGTGCCCATCACCCGCGCCGAACCGTGCGCTTCCCGGCTCGCCGACAGGCAGCGCCCGGCCAGCAGCACGTTCTTCAGGCCGCGCGGGATCAGCGCGCCGTAGGGGATGTCGTAGGAGCCGCCGTCCCTGATCGGCTGGCGCAGCTGGTGCGTGCCGGCGCCGTGGATGTCGACGTGATGGGCACCCTTGGCGACGCCGTCCTCGCGCTTGCGCGCGTTCATCACGTCGTCGAAGCTGAGCACATAGTCGCCGAGGATGCGGCGCGTCTCGCGGATGCCGATGCGCGGGGCGATGCCCGAGAACTGCGCCTCCTCGAAGCCCGGCACGCGCTTGGCGAGGAATGTCGCGCAGGTCCACACCTGGTCCATCAGGTCGGGCAGCGCCTGCGTCAGCTTCTCCGTGCGGGTGGCGTCGACATTGGCGATGCGCGTCGAGTTGCAGTAGATCTCGCGCCGCTTCATCGAGACCGGCCCGATGCCGATCAGCGCCGTGCTGTGCAGGTCGCCGGCCGCGATCGCCTCGCGGATCAGCGGCCCGTTGGCGACGAAGAACACCTTGGGGAAGCCCTGCGCGACGAGGCGGCGGATCTGCTCCTCGCGGCTGAGGTCGTCATAGAACGGGTTCTCCGCCGCGGCGACGTTCTCCGGGTGCTCGGCGACGAAGTTCATCAGCCGCGCCGTGTCCACGCCCATCATGCGGAAGACGAGGCTGACCGGCTGCAGCGCGCCGTCCTCGCCGCCCTTCTCGTGCGGCGCGCCGGCGAGATAGGCGAGGTCGCCGTCGCCCGAGCAGTCGATGAACACCTTGGCGGTGACCAGCGTGCGCGCGCTCTTGTTGAGCAGCACGACGCCGGTGACGCGCCCGTCCTGCACCACCACGTCCTCGGCGAAGGTGTAGAGCAGCAGGTTCACGCCCGCCCGCCGCACCACGTTCATCGCCGCGATCTTCATCACCTCGGGATCGACGCACACCACCCAGATAGTGCGCCAGTCGTAGAAGGCGCCGACATAGCCGCCCATCGCCTCGCACGCGTCGAACAGCTCGCGCGCGACGCCGCCCACCACCCATTCGCCGCGCGTGTTGAGGCAGCCGTCGATCGGCAGGCCGCTCACCATCTCGCCGCCGATCATCGGCCCGGCCTCCACCAGCAGCGTGCGCGCGCCGTTCTTTGCGGCGCTGACCGCGGCGGCGATCCCCGCCGCGCCGCCGCCGATGACGACGACATCATAATCTTCCTGATTGAGGCGCTGTGCCATGAAAGGCTCCGATAGGCTGTGCGGGACGACGCGGCGCGTCAGGCGAAACGGCGGAGATTGGCGCCGGTGTCCGGATCGAACAGGTGGATGTCCTCGACGCGCGGGCGCAGATGCACGCTGTCGCCCGGAGCGAAGCCGGCGCGCGGATCGGCGCGGCAGTCGAGCAGCAGCGCCCCCGCCCGCACCTGCAGGATGAGGTCGGGCCCGATCAGTTCGGCGAGCTGGACGGTGCCGCCGACGCGGTCCGGCCCCGGCTCGGGCAGCGGCTCGAGGCTCTCCGCCCTGATGCCGGCGATCACCGCCCGTCCCGCCGCCGCCTCGAGGTCGGCCACGGGTCCCAGCGGGATGCGGATGTCGCCGGCGATGAGGACGGGCCCGCCCGCCGCGCGCTCCAGCCGCGCGGCGAACTGGTTGATCTCGCGCTCGCCGAGAAAGCCGGCGACGAAGCGGTTGGCCGGCCGGTTGTAGATCTCGGCCGGCGTGCCGAGCTGCTGCAGCCGCCCGCCGGCGAACACCGCGATGCGGCTCGACAGCGACATCGCCTCGGCCTGGTCGTGCGTCACATAGACGATGGTGGAGCCGATCCGCGCATGCAGCGCCTTGATGTCCTGCCGCATGCGGATGCGCAGCCGCGCGTCGAGGTTGGAGAGCGGCTCGTCGAGCAGGAATACCTTGGGATCCCGCACCATGGCGCGCCCCAGCGCCACGCGCTGCTGCTGGCCGCCGGAAAGCTCCTTCGGGTAGCGGGCGAGCAGGTCGCCGACGCCGAGCATCTCCGCCACCGCCTTCACCCGCGCCTCGATCTCGCCGGACGGGACGCGCCGCCGTGCGCGCAGCGGGAAGGCGATGTTCTCGAAGATCGTCATGTGCGGGTAGAGCGCGTAGTTCTGGAACACCATGGCGATGTCCCGCTTGTCGGGGCTCAGCTCGTTGACCACGCGCCCGGCGATGGCGATTTCGCCCTGCTCCATCGGCAGCAGGCCCGCGAGCAGGTTGAGCGTGGTCGACTTGCCCGAGCCCGAGGGCCCTAGCAGCGAGATGAACTCGCCCTCCGCGATGGACAGGTTCAGGTCGTCGAGCGCCGTCACCTTGCCGAAGCGCTTGGTGACCGAGCGAAAGCTCACATGGTTCATGGCAGTACCCGCGACGCTCATGGCTCAACCCTTCACGCTGCCGCCGGTGACGCCGGACAGGAAGTAGCGCTGGAAGGCCACGAAGAGGATGATGAGGGGGGCCGTCGAGACCATGGCGCCGGCGGTGAGCGGGCCCCATTCGCGGCCGTAATAGCCGAGGAAGTTGTAGATCGCGATCGGCAGGGTGCGGACGTCGTTGTTGGTCGTCATGACCAGCGCGACGACGAAGTCGTTCCAGGCGAAGGTGAGCACGAACAGGCCCGCCGCCACCAGGCCGGTGGTGGAGAGCGGCAGGATCACCCGGCGGATGGCGGCGAGCCGCGAATAGCCGTCGATCATCGCCGCCCGTTCCAGCTCCACCGGGATGGTCTGGAAGAAGGCCTGCAGGATCCACACCGTCATCGGCAGCTCGTAGGCGGCGTAGAGCAGCACGAGTCCGGTGCGGGTGTTGAGCAGGCCGAGATCGACCATGAAGCCGAAGGTCGGCACCAGCAGCGAGGAGATCGGCACGCTCATCACCGCGACGATGACCAGCAGCACGAGCGAGCGGCCCCGGAAGGCGAAGCGGGCGAGCGAATAGCCCGCCAGCGCACCGACCGCGAGGCAGACGAGGATGGTGAAGAACGACACCACCACGCTGTTGAACACGTAGTGCAGCACGTTCTGCTGCCAGAGCGTGGCGTAATGCTCGAAGCTCACCTGCGAGGGGATGAACTCGGGCGGGTAGGCCATGATGCGGTTGGCCGGCTTGAGCGAGGTCGACAACCCCCACAGGATGGGGAACAGGCAGATCAGCGCGATCAGCGCCGTGACGACCGCGTCCACCGTGCGCCGCGCCAGGATGCGGGTGCGATAGCTCGGATTCCGGTAGCTCATGCCTGCTGCTCCTTGGCGCGGAAGAGGCGGACGACGAGGAGGATCAGGATCACGTTGAACACGAACAGCATCAGCGCGAAGGCGTTGGCGATGCCGAGCCGGTAGTCCTGGAAGCCGGTGCGGTAGAGCTGGAGGCCGATGATGTTCGTCGCATCGCTCGGGCCGCCGCCGGTGAGGATCAGCGGGAAGGTGAGGATGTTGGCGAAGTGGATGATCAGCCGCACCAGCGTGATCAGGATCGGCAGCCGCATCAGCGGCAGGGTGATGCGGACGAAACGCCGCCACGGCCCGGCGCCGTCGACGCGGGCGGCGTCGTAGAGCTGCAGCGGCACGCTCTTCAGCCCGGCCATCAGCAGGATCATGGCGAAGGCCGCGTCCCGCCACATGGCGTTGAACACCAGCGCGCCCATCGCGTTGGTGGGATCGGCGAGGATGGTGACGTCGCCGAGCCCGAACGGGGCGAGGGCGAAGTTCATCAGCCCCGCCTCGCGCGAGAACACCCACTTCAGCAGCATGGAGCCCACCAGCATCGAGATGGTGAAGGGCACCAGCACGACGGCGCGGCCGAACACGTGCAGCCGGCTGTCGCGTTCGAGGAACAGCGCCAGCGCGAAGCCGGCGACGAAGGTGAAGATGAGCGCGAAGAAGGTGAACACGCCGGTCAGCCACAGGCTGCGCATCACCGTCGGCGAGGTGATCACCGCCCAGTAGTTGCCCAGCCCGACGAAGTCGGTGCGCTCGAGGAAGTCGACCTTGTAGAGGCTGAGGAAGGCGCCGATCCCGAGCGGGATCGCCACGAAGACGAACTCCATGGCGAGGAAGGGCGCCACCAGCCACCAGGCGGTCCGGTACGATCCGTCGGTCATGATGGGTCAGGGTCCGGTGGGCGGGTCGGGCCGGGCAGGAGGCTCGGTTCTCGCGCCTATTGCCGCTCGGTGAACTTCGCCTCGGCTTCCTTCAGCGCCTTGGCGGCGTCGGCCTCGCCGAGCACGACGCGGTGGACGGCGGCGTTGAGATCGGCGTCGAAGCGGGCGGTGTTGCAGCGGGTCGGCAGCATGAAGCTCCAGTCCGACCAGGCCTTCTGCATGGTCCGCATATAGGCGAATTGCGGCGTCTGGAATTTGGGGTCGTCGAACACCGAGCTTCGCGTCGGCACCTGGCCGCCGACGGTCGACCACAGCAGCACGCCGTCCTTGCTGATCAGGTAGTCGATGAATGTCGTCGCGGCGGCGAGGTTCTTCGAGTTGCGCCACGCCGCCAGGAACCACCCCGTGACGATCTGCGGTCCCGAGCGCGCCCCGTCCCAGGTCGGCCACGGCATCACCGCGAGGTTCGCGGCGCCGTTCCAGGTCGCCGACTTCACCGCGTTCTCGTAGCGGGCGAAGGGAGCGACCACCATGGCGTAGCGGCCGGCGGCGAACTGCTCCAGCAGGTCGTCGGTGTTGTTCACCAGCGCCTCGCGCGGCATCACCTTGTCGGTGGTGATCCAGCCGGCATGGGTGGCGATCGCCTTCTCGCCGGCCGGCGTCGCGTAATGGGGGGTGCAGGCGGCGCCGTCCCACACCTCCGGCTGGCCGGACTGGATCATCGGCACGATGGCGGTGGTGCCGGCGGTGCGCTCCACCGAGAGCGGCGCGCCGATGCCCCAGACATCCGGCGTGCCGTCGCCATTGGTGTCCTTGGTCAGCTTCTTCGCCGCGTCGGTGAGCTGGTCCCACGTCTTCAGCGTGGCGGGATCGATGCCGGCCTGCGCGAACAGGTCCTTGCGGTAGAAGATCGTCGCCGTCGCCGGGAACAGCGGCACGGCATAGCGCCCGCCATCGACCTTGGCGGCATCCCAGGCGGCGCGCATGTAGAAATCGCCGTCCGCCCCGGCCGGCCAGCCGGCGATGAAGGCCTTCTCGAGATCGGCGGTGGCGTTCGACTTCACCACCGCGCCGAGATTCTCCGCATTGACGAAGACCACGTCCGGCGCGGTGCCGGTGCGGTGGCCGAGCAGGAACTTGGCGCCGAGTTCCGAGAAGACCTGCGGCTCCACCTTGATGGTGATGCCCGGATTCGCCGCCTCGAACTGGGTGATGAGCTCCTTGAAGGCCCGGTCGCGCCCCGTCGCCTTGGAGGGGTCGAGGAACGTCCAGACGGTGACGGTCTGTGCGGCGGCCGCCGTGGCCGTGACCCCGAGGGCCAGGGCGCCGAGGAGCGCGGCCGCGCCGTGCAGGTGCTTCATGGTCTTCCTCCCAATGGTCGCGGCACTTTGCGTGCTCTGCGAAATGCTCACTCGTCGATCTGCTCGAAGTACCTCTTGCGGATGCGATCCATCAGGCGCTGCATCGCCTCGACGGCTTCGCCGCGGTCGCGGCGGGCGAGAGCGTCGTAGATGGCGCGGCGGTCCTTCAGCGCCTGGACATGGTGCTCGGGCTTGACGACGCGGTCGCGGATGGTCCGCCACATCTCGCCGGCGCGCATTTCCCAGAGGTCGCGGATGACGCCGACCAGGATGGTGTTGCGCGAGGCTTTCGCGATCACGTCGTGGAAGGCGAAGCGGTGGGCTTCCGCCGCCGGCCCGTCGAGGTCGCGCTCCATCGCGTCGAGCAGCTCCGCGAGCTTGGCGAGTTCCGCATCGTCGATATGGAGCGCGGCATCGCCCGCCGCGGCGCCCTCGATCAGTTCGCGCGCCCGGAACTGCTCGTGCGGGCCGGGGCCGGGATCGCCGCGCTTTTCCCATGGCACGCGGGCGGCAGGGTCGGGGCCGCGGCGCACATAGGTGCCGTCGCCGACCTTCACCTCGATCAGTCCCATGGTTTCGAGCGCGATCATCGCCTCGCGCACCGTGGTCCGGCTCACCTGGAACTGGCGGGCGAGGTCGCGCTCCGCCGGCAGCTGGGTGCCCGGCGGCAGCGGTGCCTGCCGGATGTGCTCGGCGATCTGGCGGGCGATGGCGACGTAGAGGCGCGGCTGCTCGATCGCCTGGAACACCGGCTTCTTCGGATCGGCGAGGTCAGATCGATCCGTCACGTCACCCCTCCAGAGGTCCAACGGTCCAGTGGTTGGACCATTGAGATTATTCATCACACCTGCGGCTCGAACGCAAGGGGCCGTCGTGCCGATGATCTGCGTCCGTTGCGGCGATGTCCGGTGGAAGCCCTGCCCGTCGAACGTCCCGCTCAGCCGGACGCGGGCGCCCACGGGCGCCTCGTCGGGCGGTCCGGTTGCGGAAATACCTGCGCAGCCGCCGTTATCGGCCCGCGGATGCCCGCGCCGCGCCGACCGCCCACGCGCATCGGCGCAACGGGGCGAGGCCACGACGGCGGGCGCCGTCGGACGACTCGATTGTCGAGAGCAGGGATGGGTTTTTGAGACGGCAGGCCCCGCCCGGGGGGCCGAAGCGACAGGAGAACGGTCACGTAGCGGGCCGCGATCCCGCCGCGTCACCCGGGCCGCGGCTGCGGCCGGCCGGCGTCACTCCGCCGCGGGCGGGGGCGCCAGCACCTCGGAGGGCTTCTCGCTGTCGGTCATGCTGTTGCCGAGGCTCTTCACCTGGGCGTTGTAATTGCTGCGCGTGTGCGGATCGACCACCGCGACCGGCGCCGCGACGATGACACCGGCGGCGGTGCCGACGGCGGCCGCGGTGCCCGCCGTCGCCTCGATGATCTTGTCGCCGATCCCGACGCGGGAATCGCTGATGGTCTGGCCCTCGGCGAGGCGCTTGCCGATCATCTGCACCACTTCCGGGCTCTCGGCGAACTTGCCGTGGTTCAGCGGGTCGCCGGTGCGCAGCTTGGTGAGGTCCACCACGGTGATCTTGCCGCGCTCGAAGGCGCTCTTGTAGGGCTCCTTGTCGGGATCGACGGCCCCCAGCCGGTCGACCCCGCCCCAGACCCGGCGCGACACCGCCAGCGCCTTGTCGTCGCGCGACACGAACACGGTGATGTTCGGCCGCGGCTCGCCCATGTCGTAGACCTGGGTGCGGAACACGTCGACGTCGACGTCCGGCGCCGCCAGCACGATGTTCTGGATCTTCGCCGGGATCCGCTTGTTGCGGATCGCCATCTGCCGCAGCGCTTCCACCGTCACCCAGTTGCCCATGGAATGGGCCATCACGGTGATCTCGCCCACCTGCGGGTCGGCGGCGATGTAGGTCAGCAGCCGCTCCAGCGCGTCGCGCGAATAATTGGTGCTCTCGCGGTCGTAGCCATAGGCGAGCACGCTGCCGCGCGAGGGCCAGGTGAACAGGATCGGCACCACCGGCGCGCCGGAATCGTGGATGATCTGGGCGTAGCGGAAGACGGCGTCGTCGAAGCGGTTGTTGAAGCCGTGGATGAACACCATCACCCGCCGGCCCGGCGTCTGCTTGAGCCTGCTGCTGAACCAGGTCAGCGCCTGGTCGCGGTTTATGATGTCGGCGCGGGTGGTGACGAAGTCGGTCTGCGGGTTGCCCGGCACGCGCTTCGGCCACTGCACCTCGCCGATCTTGCGCGCCGAATCGGGCGGCAGCGATACGGTGATGTTGGCGAAGGACAGCGTCGGCCGGCCGCGCTCGCCGGTGAACATGTCGGCCGGGTTCGCGGAGGGCAGGCGCGTGGTGGCGACCAGCATGTCGACCCGGCTGGTGCCCTCGACCGGGTCGCCGACCGGAACCAGCACGCCCTCCGGCGTCCCCGCGCAGGCGGCCAGCGTCAGCCCCAGCACGGCGAAGATCGCGCCTCTCACCGCCGACATCATCGGGTTGCTGCTCCGCTCGCTCGTCCTGCCTCTATCCGCGAAGACACCGTCGGTGGCAAGGCTGGTAGGCAGGGATGGGAGGATGGCGGAACGCTTTGGCGCGAACTGTCTGATTCAGGACACGCTGCGCGCGCCGCGGGGGAACGGGGGAGCGGCCGTGGGCGCGCCCGCCCGGCTCCGGCGCCGGCATTGGCCGTTTCCCGCTGCCGGCTGGCGCGAATCCCCCCGTTCCGCCCTATAGTGCCGTGCCCTCCCCTGCTCGCTCAGGCGCCATGCTCCCCTCCCGCGGTCCCCGCCTCTTCACCATCCCGGCCTCCGCGCCCTTCCTGCCGGCGCTGGCGCAGGCGCTGCTCGACGGCCGGCTGGTGGAGGGCTTCGCCCCGCGCGGCGACCCCCTTGCGCTCGCCCGCGCCACCGTCTACCTGCCGACCCGCCGCGCGGGACGCCTGTTCGGCGAGGCGCTGCTCGCGGCCGCGCCGGGCGGGGCGACGCTGCTGCCGCGCATCGTGCCGCTCGGCGATGTCGACGAGGACGCCAACGCCTTCGCCGAGAACCTGCCCGATCCGCCGGTCCCGGTGCCGGGGATGACCCGCCGGCTGGCGCTCGCCCGCCTGGTCGGCGCCTGGCGCCGGGCGCTGGTCGCCGGCGACGCACGCGCCGACGTCGCCGCCGGGGCGGGCTCGGAACTCGCGCTGGCCGATGCGCTGGCCGGGCTGATCGACGAGATGGCGGTGCAGCGGGTCGATTGGACGAGGCTCGACGACCTCGTGCCCGGCGAGCACGACCGCTACTGGGACATGGCACTCGATTTCCTCAAGATCGCCCGCCACGCCTGGCCCGCCTTCCTGGAGGAGAACGGCTATGGCGAGGCCAGCGAGCGGCAGGCCCGCCTCGCCGAGGCCGAGGCGAAGCGGCTCGAATCGCTCGGCGCGGCGGCGGGGCCGGTGGTGGCGGCGGGCTCGACCGGCTCGATGCCGGCGACGCTGCACCTCCTGCGCGCCATCGCCCGGCTGCCGCGCGGCGCCGTGGTGCTGCCGGGCCTCGACCCGCGCCTCGCCGATGCCGAGCGGATCGAACTGGTGGCCGGCGCCGAGCCGGCGCCGAGCCACCCCCAGTACGGTCTCGCCCGTCTGATGATCCGCCTGGGCGCCACGCGCGATCAGGTGGTCGAGTTGGTGCCGCCCGCCCCGCATGGCCGCGAGGCGCTGCTCGGCGAGGCGCTGCGCCCGGTCGCGACCACCGACGCCTGGGCGGATCTCTCCCGCCGCCTGCCGCCGCCGGCGCTCGACGCCGCGCTCGCCGGGCTCACCTTGGTCGAGGCGGACGATACCCGCGAGGAGGCGCTGGTCATCGCCTTCGCCCTGCGCGAGGTGCTGGACCGTCCCGGCGCCACCGGCGCGCTGATCACGCCGGATCGCGATCTCGCCCGGCGCGTCGCGGCGGAGCTGCTGCGCTTCGGCGTCGCCATCGACGATTCCGCCGGCGAGCCGCTGGCCGACACCCCTGCGGGGCGCTTCGCCCGCCTTGTCGCCGATGCCGCCGCCGGGGCGCTGGCGCCGCGGCCGCTGGCCGGGCTGCTGCGCCATCCGCTCGCCCGCTTCGGGCTTTCGCGGGAGGAACTGCAGGCCGCGGCCGATGCGCTGGAACTGCTCGTGCTGCGCGGCCCCCGCCCGGCGCCCGGCGCGGCCGGGCTCGCCGCCGCCGTGGCCGGCTTCAGCGCCGAGGGGCGGCACCGCACCGATCCGCGGCTGCGGCTCGATGCGGCGGCGATCGCGCAAGCCTCCGACCTCGCCGCCCGCATCGGCGCCGCGCTCGGCCCGCTGCTGGCGCTCGGCGAGGGCGAGCCGCCCTTCGCCGCGCTGGTCGCCGCCCACAGGGCTGCGCTCGCCGCCGCCGGGGAGATCGCCGGCGCGTCGGGCGAGGGCGAACTCGCGGACGTCTTCGAGCGCATGGCCGAGGCCAGCGAGCATGCCGCGCCGATGACGCTCGCCGACTATGCCGCCGCGCTGCCGCTGCTGCTGGGTGACGCGGTGGTGCGCCCGCCGGCGGGGGAGGGCGCGCGCATCCGCATCCTCGGCCCGCTCGAGGCGCGCCTGACCGCTTTCGACCGGGTCATCCTCGGCTGCCTGGTCGAGGATGTCTGGCCCGGCGCGGGCCGCAGCGACCCGTGGCTCAGCCGGCCGATGCGGGCGAGCCTCGGGCTGGAGGCGCCCGAACGCCGCATCGGCCTCGCCGCGCACGATTTCGTGCAGGCCTGCGGGGCGCCCGAGCTGATCCTCTCCCGGCCCGCCAAGCTCGCCGGCGCGCCGACCGTGCCCTCGCGCTTCCAGCAGCGGCTGGAGGCGGTGAGCGGTGCCGAGCGCTGGGCGCTGGCGCGAGCCCGCGGCGATGTGGTCCGCCGCCGGGCCGCCCGGCTGGACACGGATCCGCCCGGCCGCCGGGCCGCGCGCCCGATGCCGACGCCGAAGCTGGAGCTGCGCCCGACCCGGCTCAGCGTCACCGAGATCGAGACCTTCCTGCGCGATCCCTATTCGATCTATGCCCGCCATGTGCTGAAGCTGAACCCGCTCGACGCGCTCGACGAGACGCCGGGCGGCGCCGAGCGCGGCACCGCCATCCACGAAGCGCTCGGCGCCTTCGCGGGCGCCTTTCCCGAGGCGCTGCCGGCGGATGCGCTGGCTCGCCTGCTCGCGTTCGGCCGCGCCGCCTTCCGCGACCTCGAGGCGTTTCCCGCCGAGCACGCGGTGTGGTGGGCGCGCTTCGAGCGTCTCGCCGGCTGGTATGTCGCCTGGGAGCGCGAGCGCCGGCCCGAGCTTGCCGCACTGGTCGTCGAGACCGGCGGGCGGCTCGACATTCCGCTGCCCGCCCCGCGCGGCGCCTTTGTCCTCACCGCCCGCGCCGACCGCATCGAGCGCCGGCGGGCCGACGGGCGCCTCGTCATCGTGGATTTCAAGACCGGCACCGTGCCCTCCGCGAAGCAGGTGGCGCAGTTCTCCCCGCAATTGCCGCTGGAGGCCGCCATCGCCGCCGCCGGCGGCTTCCGCGACGTGCCGGCGGGGCCTGCCGCCGACCTCGTCCATGTGAAGCTCGGCGGCGGCAGCCCGCCGCTGGAGGAGAAGGGCGCGCTCGCCCCCGGCTGGACCGCCGAAAGCCTCGCCGCCGCGACGCTGGAGCGGCTCGCCGGCCTCGTGCGCGCCTTCGAGAACGAGCGCCAGCCCTATGTGGCGCTGAAGCGGCCCATGTTCGCCGGCCGCTTCGGCGACTACGATCACCTCGCGCGGGTCGGGGAATGGTCGGTCGGCGAGGGCGAGGAGGGCGAGGCATGAGCGCGTCCCCCCCCGCATCGCCCGGCACGCTCGCCGCCACCGCCCTGCAGACACAGGCCTCCGATCCGCTGATCTCGGCCTGGGTCTCGGCCAATGCCGGCTCCGGCAAGACCCATGTGCTGGCGCGGCGCGTCATCCGCCTGCTGCTGCGCGGCGTCGAGCCGGGGCGCGTCCTGTGCCTCACCTATACCAAGGCGGCGGCCGCCAACATGGCCAACCGCGTGCTGCGCGACCTGCGCAAATGGGTGAGCCTCGACGATGCCGCCCTCGATGAGGCGATCCTCGCCACCGATGGCGGCAAGCCCGATGCCGGCCGCCGCGCCCGCGCCCGCCGCCTCTTCGCCGCCGCGCTGGAGACGCCGGGCGGGCTGAAGATCCAGACCATCCATGCCTTCTGCGGTGCCCTGCTGCACCGCTTCCCCTTCGAGGCGGGCGTGCCAGCCGGCTTCCGCGAACTCGACGAGCCGGGCCGCGACGAGCTGCTCGCCCGCGTGCGCGCCGGCGTCGTGCTCGAGGCGGCGGGCCGGCCCGATACCCCGCTCGGGCGGGCCTTCGCGCTCCTGGTGGCGGAACTGGGCGACGGCGACCTCGACGAGTTCGTCGCCGCGCTCACCGCCCATCCCGCGCGTCTCGCCGCCGGCCCCACTGAGGTCGCCGCGCTGGTCGGCCTGCCGGCCGGCGTCGAGGCCGGCGCGATCGAGGCCCGCATCGTCACCGAGGCCACCATTGCGCGCGGCGCCTGGCGCGGCCTCGGCGAGGCGCTGGTGGCGGAGGGCGGCAATGCCGGCAAGCGCGGCGCGGCGCTGCTCGCCGCCGACGCGGCCCCGCCCGGCGCGGTGGCCGACCTCTACGCCCGCGTCTTCCTCAACGCCAAGGGGGAGGGCCTGGCCGACAGCAGCCTCGGCAAGAAGGACTCGCCCCACCGCCCCGCGCTGATGGCCGAGCGCGACCGTGTCGCCGGCCTGAACGCCCTCCTGATCGCCGCTCGCGCCGCTGAGCGCACGCTCGCCGCGCTGACGCTCGGGCGCGCGGCGCTGGCCCGCTACGAGGCCGCCAAGCGCGCCCGCGGCGTGCTCGACTTCGCCGATCTCGTCACCGCCGCCCGCAAGCTGCTGAACTCCGGCGCCTCGGCCTGGGTGCATTACAAGCTCGACCAGGGCATCGACCATGTGCTGGTCGACGAGGCGCAGGACACCAGCCCCGAGCAATGGGCGGTGATCGAGCCGCTGGTGGCCGAGTTCTTCGCGGGCGAGGGCACCCGTCCGGGGGGGCGCGAACGGCCCCGCACGCTGTTCGTGGTCGGCGACGAGAAGCAGTCGATCTTCTCCTTCCAGGGCGCCGATCCCCGCCGCTTCGACGCCATGCGGCGCGAGTTCGAGGCGCGCGTGCCGGACAGCGCCTTCGCCCATGTGCGGCTGCGCCATTCCTTCCGCTCCGCCCCGCGCCTGCTCGCGGCGGTGGACGAGGTGTTCGCCCGCGAGGCCGCCCATGCCGGGCTGACCGCCCAGCCCGAGCGCACCGTGCACGAGGCGATCCACGGCCACCTGCCCGCGCTGGTCGAACTCTGGGACATCGAGGCGCCCGGCGAGGCGCCGGAGGTCGACGCCTGGCAGAACCCGCTCGACGCCCCGCGCGAGGACGATCCGGTGAGCCGGCTGGCGGGCAAGATCGCCGCCCATGTCGCCGCCCGCATCGAGGGGCGCCACCCGGTGGCGACGCGGGACGGCGTGCGCCCGATCCGCCCGGGCGATTTCCTCGTGCTGGTGCGCCGGCGCGGCGGCCTGTTCGAGGCGGTGATTCGGGCTCTGAAGGGCGCGGGGGTGAATGTGGCTGGCGCCGACCGGCTCGTGGTCGCCCGCCACATCGCGGTGATGGACGTGATGGCGCTCGGCGATGCGCTGCTCTCGCGCGACGACGAACTGGCGCTCGCCTGCGTGCTGAAGAGCCCGCTGTTCGGCCTCGACGACGACGACCTGATCGAACTCGCCGCCCGCCGCACGGGCCGCCTGCACGACGCGCTGATGGCGCGGGCCGGCGAGAATCCGCGCTGGGCGCGGGCGGCGGGCGCGCTCGCCCGGCTCGCGCCGGAGGCCCTGGCGTTGCGCCCGTTCGACTTCTACGCCCGCGTGCTCGGCCGCGAGCGGGGGCGGGCGCGGATGATCGCCCGGCTCGGCACCGAGGCGGCCGACGCGCTCGACGAGATGCTGAACCTCGCCCGCGCCTATGAGAGCGTCGAGACGCCGACGCTGGCCGGCTTCCTCGCCTTCCTGCGCCGCGGCGGCGCCGACACCAAGCGCGACATGGAGGCGGGGCGCGACGAGGTGCGGGTGATGACCGTGCACGGCGCCAAGGGGCTGGAGGCGCCCTATGTCATCCTCGCCGACACCGTGGCGCTGCCCGACGCCAAGCTCGCCGGCGGCCTGCTGCCGGTGGAGAGCGGCGGGCGGCCCGCGCTGCTCTTCGCCCGGCGCAAGGAGGACGACCCCCCGGCGATGACGCTGGCGCGCGGCGCCGCCGACGCGGCACGGCTCGAGGAATACCGGCGCCTGCTCTATGTCGCGCTGACGCGGGCCGAGACCGCGCTGGTGGTCTGCGGCGCGCAGGGCCGCAACGCCCGCAAGCCCGAATGCTGGTACGACCTCGTGCGCACCGCGCTGGAACCCGAGGCGGTCGAGGTCGCCGCGACCGGTTTCGACGGCACCGTGCTCAGCTGGCGGCCCGAGCTGGAGCTGCCGCTGCCGGCGCCGGAGGAGGCCCCTGCCGCGGTCGGCGAGGAGATCCTGCCGCCCGACCCCGACTGGGCGCGGCTCGAGGCCCCGACGCCCGCCCCGCGCCGGCTCGCGCCCTCCGCCACCGGTCCGGCGCCGGGCGCCCAGGCGGCCGAGAGCCTGCGGCGCGGCGATATCATCCACCGCCTCATCGCCGGCCTCGCCCCCCTGGAGGGCGCCGCGCGCGACATCGCCGGACGGCGCCTCATCGAGAACCACGCGCCCGACTGGCCGCCGGCGCAGCGCGAGGGCGTGCTCGCCGAGGCGCGGGCGACGCTGGAGGCGCCGGAACTCGCCGCGCTGTTCGTCGCCGACAGCGTGCCCGAGGTGGCGCTCGCCGGCGAGGCGGTGCCGGGGCTTGCGGTCTCGGGGCGAATCGACCGGCTCGCCGTAGAGGCCGGGCGCGTGCTGATCGCCGACTTCAAGACCGACGCGCGGCCCCCCCGCGAGGGCGAGCCGGCGCGGGCCGAGCATGTGCGCCAGCTCGCGCTCTATGTCGGCGTGGTCGAAAAGCTGTTTCCCGGCAAGGCGGTCGAGGCGCTGCTGGTCTACACCGCCGGGCCCCGCGTCCATGCGCTTTCCGCAGGGGAGATCGGCGCCGCGCTGGCCGGGCTCACGTCGCCGTGACGCGCGCTTGACGCGGACCGGGGCGGCTACCTACGTTGAGCCCAACTTCCTGAACTCCAACGAGGTATGCGCCATGGGCGTCGAAAAGGTGTCGGATCAGTCCTTTGATGCCGACGTGATCAATTCTTCCAGCCCGGTGCTGGTCGACTTCTGGGCCGAGTGGTGCGGGCCCTGCCGCATGGTGGCGCCCGTACTCGACGAGATCGCCGGCGAACTCGGCGACAAGATCAAGATCGTCAAGCTGAACGTCGACGAGAACCCGGCCACCGCCTCCAAATACGGCATCATGTCGATCCCGACGCTGCTGCTGTTCAAGGACGGCAAGCTCGCTTCCCGCCAGGTCGGCGCCGCACCGAAGGCCAAGCTCGCGCAGTGGCTGAATTCGTCGATCTGACCGCCGGCCGGTCCTGCCTATGACAAACCCCGGAGCGGGATGCCGCTCCGGGGTTTTTGTTTGTACCGGCCGTTGGCGTGCAATCGCTGTCATCCCCGGGACGAGCCCGGGGATGACGAAGGTGGCGGGGATGACGCCGCGTGGGCGGGAGGGGAAGGGACCTGCCCGAGGGCCATGCCCACCCGCCTCGGGCTTCAGGCGAGCGGCTTCAGCCCCTTCTCGATGGCGGCGCGGCGCGGCTCGAGGAAGGGTGGCAGCGACAGGCTCTCGCCGAGATGCTCCAGCGGCTCGTCCTGGGCGAAGCCCGGCCCGTCGGTGGCGATCTCGAACAGGATGCCGTTCGGCTCGCGGAAATAGAGACTGCGGAAGTAGAACCGGTCGACCGGCCCGGACGAGGGCACGCGCAGGCTCTTCAGCCGCTCGTTCCACGCCTCGTACTGCGCCATGTCCGGCGTGCGGAAGGCGACGTGGTGCACGCTGCCGGCCCCCTGCGTGGCGGGTTTGAGATGCGGCTCCACCGCGACGTGGAGTTCCGCGGACGGCCCGCCCTCGCCCATGGCGAAGACATGCACCGTCGAGCCGCCGAGCTCGTACGTCCGCTCCTCGCGCATCTCCATCACATGGGTAAGCACGAGCGCCGTCGGCGCGAGATCCGGCACGCTCATCACGATCGGGCCGAGCCCGCGGATCTGGAATTCCGCCGGCACGGTGCTGCGGTCCCACGGATGCGCGGGGCCGACGCCGCCGTCGTCGACCAAAGCGAGGCGCTGGCCTTCGGGGTCCTCGAAATCGAGCGTCAGCCGCCCGTCGCGGGTGGTGATGGCCGCGTGCGTCACGCCCTTCTCGCCGAAGCGCTTCGCCCACCACTCCAGCGCCGCGGCGCCGTCGACCCGCAGCAGCGTGCGGATCACCGAATGGGTGCCCCGCCGCTCGCGCGGCACGCGCCAGTCGAAGAAGGTGAGGTCCGAGCCCGGGGAGGCGAGCGCGTCGGCGTAGAACAGGTGGTAGGCCGAGACGTCGTCCTGGTTCACGGTCTTCTTCACCAGCCGCATGCCGAGCAGGCCGGTGTAGAAGGCGTGGTTGCCGGCCGCATCGGCGGTGACGGCGGTGAGATGATGAATGCCGGTGAGTTGCATGGCAGTTCCTCCTGCCGCAAACATAATGGCTCTATCGGGTATGTCTCGTTGCAATGATGCAAGATCGGCTTGTGCCGCCGCGCTCAGATCACGCCGAGCGCCCGCAGCGCCTCCCAGCCGAGGCCGAGCGACAGCAGGAACAGCGTCGCCACGATCAGCCGGTAGAACAGCACTTCCGGGATGATCCGCGTCAGCTTCACGCCGACGAAGGTGGCGACCACCGCCACCGGCGCCAGCAGCGCGGCGGTCTTGAGATTGTCGAGGCTGAGCTGCCCGAGCAGGTAGTAGGGCGGCAGCTTCATCGCGTTGACGATGGCGAAGAACATGGTCGAGGTGCCGGCATAGACCATCTTCGGCAGCCGCTGCGGCAGCACGAACATCTGGTAGGGCGGCGCGCCGGCATGCGTCACGAAGCTGGTGAAGCCGGCCAGCGACCCCCAGAACAGCCCGCGCGGCCAGTCGGCGGGCCGCGCCTCCTTCGGCGTGCGGCCGAACCAGCGGTTCAGGCAGAAGGCGATGCCGATCAGCGCCACGAACAGCGTCACCACCGGTTCCGAGACGAGGCTCGCGGTCGCCCAGCCGAGGATGACGCCGAGCCCGGCGCAGGGCGCCAGGATCATCAGGTTGCGGCCGGAGAATTCCTTCCGATAGGCCCAGACGCCGAACGCGTCGCTCGCCACATAGACCGGCAGCAGCAGCCCGGCGGCGGCGATGGGCGACATGATGAAGCTCATGATCGGCACCGAGAGCATGCCGATCATCGGCACGCCCCCCTTGCTCATGCCGACCGAGAAGGCGGCCAGCGTGGCCAGGACGACGAACAGAAACTGGGGGTCGAGCATGGCACTACGGGCTGGCGCCGCGCGGGCCGACGCCGGCGCGCGGGAGGGAAGGCCCTTTCGAGGGGGCGGGGCGCTATCGTCGCCGGGAATGCCGCCCGGTTTCAACCGGCCGGCACGCCGAATGGTCAAAAAAGCTGTTCAATTTGTATGACAGTCACACCGGCACACAGATCGGCGGGGGTCGAAGGGCCGACCCCCGGATCGCGGCGCCGGCTACGCCGCCGAGGCGGTGGCGAGGCGCTGGCCGATCAGCCCGCGCAGGCTCTTCAGGTCCTTGACGAACGCGCGGATGCCCTCGCCGAGCTTCTCATGCGCCATCGCGTCCTCGTTCAGGGCGAAGCGGAACGCCTTCTCGTCGAGGGAAAGCCGCGCCGGCGCGCCGGCGACGCCGCCCGGATCGAGCCGGCGTTCCAGCGGGCCCTGGTCGGCGGCGAGCTGGTCGAGCAGCGAGGGGCCGATGGTGAGCCGGTCGCAGCCGGCCAGCGCCTCGATCTCGCCGGTGTTGCGGAACGAGGCGCCCATCACCACCGTGTCGATGCCGTGCGCCTTGTAATAGGCATAGATCTGGCGGACCGAGACCACGCCCGGGTCGGTCTCCGAGGTGAACGGGCCCCCGCCCGCCTTGACGTGCCAGTCGAGGATGCGCCCGACGAAGGGCGAGATCAGGAACACCTTGGCGTCGGCGCAGGCGGCCGCCTGGACGAGGCTGAACAGCAGGGTGAGATTGCAGTCGATGCCTTCCTTCTGCAGCACCCGCGCCGCCTGGATGCCCTCCCAGGTCGAGGCGATCTTGACGAGGATGCGCTCGCGGCCGATGCCGCGCGCCGCATAGGCCTCGATCAGCGCCCGCGCCTTGCCGAGCGTCGCCTCGGTGTCGAAGGAGAGGTCCGCGTCGACCTCCGTCGAAACGCGGCCGGGCACGATGCCGGCGAGCTCGGCGCCGAAATTCACCGCTAGCCGGTCGCAGGTCGCGGCCGTCACCGCCGCCGGCGTGCCGGACTGCCGCCGGCCCCAGGCGATGGCCTCGTCGACCAGCGCCGCATAGGCGGGCGTCTCGGTCGCCTTCAGCAGCAGGGTCGGGTTGGTGGTGCAGTCCTGCGGGCGCAGGCGCCGCACCGCCTCGATATCGCCGGTGTCGGCGACGACGACGGTCATGGCGCGCAGCTGGTCGAGCTTGGAAGGCATGATTCAGGTCTTTCTCAACACGTTCGGGCGCGTGCGGGCTCCCCCGGGCTGGGCAGCGGGCGCGGATCGCTCGGTGCCACAATAGACGCGCCCGGCAAGGGGACAAGCCCCGCGCGCCGCTGCGGGTTCCCTCGCGTCGCCGCCATGGGCTTTTGACAAACGGACAGGTGACGGGAGCCCGCTCGCTGGACTACGATGGCAGCGCAGGGCCCAGGATGGATTTCTCGATGGATGTGTCTCGAATCGCGATCCCGCGAACCGAGCCGGATCGGCGCGAGCGTGCAACGCCGCGCCTGTTGATGTACAGCCACGACACCTATGGTCTCGGGCATATCCGCCGCACGCGCGCCATCGCCAACGCGCTGGTGGCCGCCGACAGCGCGCTCTCCATCCTCATCGTCTCCGGCTCGTCGCTGGCCGGCAGCTTCAATTTCGGCAGCGGCATCGATTTCGTCCACGTCCCCGGCGTCGCCAAGAACGAGGGCGGCGACTACACCAGCGCCAATCTGCGGCTCGGCATCGGCGAGGTGACGGAGATCCGCGAGGCGCTGATCCGCCAGACCGCCGAGGCCTTCCGCCCCGACATCTTCATCGCCGACAAGGAGCCGGCCGGGTTCCGCGGCGAATTGCTGCCCACGCTCAAGCTGATGGGCGCCATGGGCACGCGCCGCATCATCGGTATCCGCGACGTGCTGGACGATCCCGAATCGCTGCGCGGCGAGTGGCACGACAAGGGCGCCATCCGCACCCTGACCGACCATTACGACGACGTGCTGGTCTACGGCCCGGAGCCGTTCTACCGCCCGCTCGACGGCATCCCCATGCCCGCCGACATGCGCTCGCGCATCGTCTACACCGGCTATCTGCGCCGCTCGGTGCCGGGCGGCGTCGCCACCATGCGCTACCCGCGCGCCACCAAGGGCCCGTTCATCCTCGTCACCACCGGCGGCGGCGCGGACGGGGCCGGGCTGATCGACTGGGTGATCTCCGCCTATGAGGCCGATCCGACCATCCCGCTGCCGGCGGTGATCGTGTTCGGCCCGTTCCTCTCCTCCACCCAGCGCCTCGCCTTCATGGAGCGGATCGAGCGGCTGCCGCGCGTCGACGCCATCTCGTTCGACACCAAGCTGGAACGGCTGATGAGCCGGGCCACCGCGGTGGTGGCGATGGGCGGCTACAACACCTTCTGCGAGGTGCTCTCCTTCGACAAGCCGACGCTGCTGGTGCCGCGCTCGCGCCCGCGCCTCGAGCAGACCATCCGCGCCCGCCGCGCCCATGAGCTCGGGCTGGTGCGGATGCTGGCCGATCCGGCCGAGGCCGGCGGCACCCGCGATCCCGCCGAGATGTCCGGCGCCCTGCGCGCCCTCGCCGACCAGCCGCCGCCCTCGCGCGCCGCCATGCCCGGCCTGCTCGACGGGCTGAACGCCATCTCCCGCCACCTCGCGCCCTATCTCTCCGTGCCCGCGCGCAAGGCGGGCTCGGCCGCGACCGCCGGGGGCTGAGTTGGCCGAGCCATCGAGCGGTCCGCAGGACGGACCCGACGGCGCGCCGCCCCGGCGGCTGGCGGTCGTCCTCAAGGGCTATCCGCGCCTGTCCGAGACCTTCATCGCCCAGGAACTGCTGGCGCTGGAGCGACGCGGCCACGCGCTCGACATCTGGTCGCTGCGCCGGCCCACCGACCGCCTCACCCACCCGATGCACGATCAGATCGGCGCGCGCCTGTTCTACCTGCCCGAATATCTCAAGGACGACCCCCGCCGTGTGCTGCGCGGCGCGCTCCACGCCTTCCGGCTGAACCTGTCGGCGCTGCTGCCGGTCTTCCTGCGCGACCTCGCGCGCGATCCCACCGCCAACCGGATGCGCCGGCTCGGCCAGGCCTTCGTGCTGGCGCGCGAGATCGATCCGGCCGCCGCGCATCTGCACGTGCATTTCCTGCACACGCCCGGCTCCGTCGCCCGCTACACCGCGCTGCTCACCGGGCGCGGCTTCTCCTTCTCCGCCCACGCCAAGGACATCTGGACCACGCCGGACTGGGAGCGGGCGGAGAAGATCGCCGACGCCGACTGGGGCGTCACCTGCACCCGCGACGGCTGGAACGAGCTCGCCCGCGTCGCCGCCCCCGCCCATCGCGGGCGGCTTCAACTCGTCTATCACGGCCTCGACCTCGACCGCTTCCCGGACCCGCCCGCGACCCGTCCGGCGACCGACGGCCGCGATCCCGCCGCGCCCGTCACCATCGTCGCGGTCGGCCGCGCGGTGGCGAAGAAGGGGTTCGAGGATCTCCTCGACGCGCTCGCGCGCCTGCCGGCGGATCTCCACTGGCGCCTCGTCCATATCGGCTCCGGCGAATTGCGCGTGCCGCTGCAGCGCCAGGCCGAGCGGCTCGGCCTCGCCGACCGCATCGACTGGCGCGGCAGCCGGGCGCAGGGCGAGGTGATCGAAGCGCTGCGCGCGGCCGATCTCTTCGTGCTGCCCTCGAAGCCCGGCGCGGACGGCGACCGCGACGGCCTGCCCAACGTCATCATGGAGGCCGCCACCCAGGCGCTGCCGATCGTCTCCACCCGCTTCGCCGGCGTGCCCGAATTCGTCGCGGACGGCGTCAGCGGCCTGCTGGTGCCGCCCGGCGACGCTGCGGCCCTCGCTGCCGCGCTGGAGGCGCTCGCCCGCGATCCCGCCCGTCGCCGCGCGCTCGGCGCGGCCGCGCTGGCGCGGGTGCGCGCCGACTTCTCGTTCGAGGCCGGCATCGCCCGGCTCGACACGTTGCTGCGGGCGAGCGGCGCCGGCCCCGCGCTGCGGCCGGCCGTGGTGGAAGCTCGCCCCGACGCCGAGGCCCTGTCCGGCGTCGAGCCGCGCCCGGCTGCCGGCGCGCCTTCGGGAGCGGCGCCCTAGCCGATGCGCGTCCTCTTCCTCGCCCCGCTCAAGCCGCCGGACGATCCCGTCCCCTCCGGCGACCGCACCATGGCGCGCCTGTTCGCGCGCCTGCTCGGCCGGCTCGGCTATGAGGTCGAGCTCGCCACCCGCCTGCGCGCCCATGTGCCGGTGCCCACGCCCGAGCGCTGGGCGGGCCTCACCGCCGCCGCCGCCGCCGAGACGGCCCGCCTGCTCGCTGCCGAGCGCGGGCGCACGCCGCCCGCCTGCGTCTTCACCTATCACAACTACTACAAGGCGCCGGACCTGGTCGGACCGGCGCTCGCCGCCGCACTCGGCGTGCCCTATGTCATCGCCGAGGCGGCGCGCAAGCCGAGCCGGGCGCAGGGCGCCTTTGCCGAGGGCCATCACCTCGCCGACGCCGCCATCGCCCGCGCCCGCCTGCTGCTGCTGCTCACCGCCCGCGACCGCGAGATGCTGGAGCCGGTCGCCCCGCCCGGCCAGCGTCTGGTCGATCTCAAGCCCTTCATCGATCCCGGCGACTGGCCCGGCGCCGGCGCGCCGGCGGCGACCGGCGAGGGCGCGCCGCGCCTCGTCACCGTGGCGATGATGCGCCGGGGCGACAAGCTCGCCTCCTACCGCCAGCTCGGCACGGCGCTGGCCCAGGTCGCGCACCCGGACTGGCGGCTCGACGTCGTCGGCGACGGGCCGGCCCGCGAAGAGGTCGCCGCCATCCTCGCCCCCTTCGGCGACCGGGTGCGCCTGCTCGGCGAGATGTCCGACCGCGCCGCGCTGGGGAGCCTGCTGCGTGCGGCGCGGCTGTTCGTCTGGCCCGGTGTCAACGAGGCCTTCGGCGCCGTGTTCCTCGAGGCCGCCGCGCACGGCCTGCCCAGCGTCGCCGCCGCCTATGGCGGCATTCCCGAAGTGGTGCAGCACGGCGTCACCGGTCTCTTGACGCCCGAGGGCGATACCGGGGCGCTGGCCGGCGCCATTGACCGGCTGCTCGCCGACGAGACCACCCGCGCGACCATGGCCGCCGCCGCGGCCGGCTTCGTCGCCCGCGAGCGCTCGCTCGAGGCCGCCGCGAGTATCGTCGCCGCCGCCTTCGCCGCCACCGGCATCCCCCGGCCGGATCAGGGACGGGGGAAGGCCCTCGACCTCGGGAACGACGCGGCATGAGTGCGCCGTCCCCGCTCCCGGCCGCGCCGCGGGTTATGCTGGTCGTCACCCATCTGCTCGGGATCGGCCACCTCGCCCGCATGGCCGCGGTCGGGCGGGCGCTGGCGGCTGAGGGCTGGCCGGTGACGCTGGTGTCCGGCGGCCGGCCGGCGCCGACCGTCGATGCCGGCGGCTGCGCGGTGATCCAGTTGCCGCCGGTGCATTGCCTCGGCACCGATTTCACCACCTTCCACACGCCGGAGGGGCTGGCGGACGCCGCCTATCTCGACCGTCGCCGGGCGGCGCTGCGGGCGGCGTTCGACGCCGTCGCGCCGGATGTGCTGGTCACCGAATTGTTTCCGTTCGGCCGCCGCGCGCTGGCCGCCGAGTTCGAGGCGCTGCTCGCCCATGCCGCCGCCCGCCGGCCGCGCCCGCTGGTGCTGGCCTCGATCCGCGACGTGCTGAACCCGTCCTCGCGCCCGGATCGCATCGCGGAGGCCGAGGCGCGCCTCGCCGCCCATTATGACGGCGTGCTGTTCCACGGCGATTCCGCGCTGGTGCCGCTCGCCGCCTCCTGGCCGGTCGGCCCCTCGCTGGCGCGCCGGCTGATCGAGACCGGCTACGTCCATGACGGCGCCCGCGCGCTGGAGGCCGGCGGCACCGTGGGGGCGGACGAGATCATCGTCTCGGGCGGCGGCTCGGCCGCGGGCCTGCCGCTCTGCCATGCTGCGCTGGAGGCCGCCGCGCGACTGCCCGGGCACCGCTGGCGGCTGCTGGTCGGTCATGGCGTGGCGGCCGAGGCGTTCGCGGCGCTGCTTGCCGCGGCGCCGGCCAATATGGTGGTCGAGCGCGCCCGGCCGGATTTCCCCGCTTTGCTCGCGCGCGCCGCGCTCTCGGTCAGCCAGGCCGGCTACAACACGGTGCTGGACCTCGCCGCCGCCGGCGCCCGCGCGGTGCTGGTGCCCTTCGCGGCGGGCAAGGAACAGGAGCAGGGCATCCGCGCCGCCGAACTCGCCCGGCGCGGCCTCGCGCGCGTGCTGGACGAGGCGGCACTGGACGGGCCGGCGCTGGCGGCGCAGGTCGCGGCCGGGCTGGCGCTGCCCCCGCCGGACTGGAGCGCCGTGCGCCGCGAGGGCGCGGCGCGCACCGCCCCGCTGATCCGCGCCGGGCTCGAACGGCGGGCCGATCGCGATGCCGCATGGCGCGAACTCGACGCCGCGCTGGGAGAGGCCGAGGTGGCGGGCCGCACGGTCGACCTGTGGTGGCGCGACGACGACGCCATCGCCCCGACCCCGGCGCTCGACCGGCTGCTGGCCCGCGCCGCCCGCTTCGGCGTGCCGCTGGCGCTCGCCACCATTCCGTCGCGTGCCGGCTCCGCGCTCGCGGACCGGCTCGACGGCGCGCCCGATGTCGACCTGCTGGTGCATGGCTGGGCGCATGCCGACCACGCGCCGGCCGGCGCCAAGAAGGCCGAGTTCGACCACCGGCCGGTGCCGGCGATGCTGGAGGAGGCGCGCGAGGGGCTGGCGCGGGGCCGGACGCTGTTCGGGGACCGGCTACTGCCGGTGTTCGTGCCGCCGTGGAACCGGATCGGGCGCCCGCTCGCCGCCCGGCTGGGGGAGGTGGGCTATCGCGGCCTGTCGACCTTCGGCCCGCGCGGGCGAGGGGCGCAGGGGCGAGCGAAGGAGGGCCCGCTCGCGCCGGGACTGATCGAGGCGGATACCCATCTCGACCCGATCGCCTGGCGGGCGGGCGGCGGGCTCGACGAGGAGGCCATGCTGGTCCGCCGCCTCGTCGGTCTGATCGGCCCGACCGGTCCGATCGTCCACCCGATCGAACCGGATTCCGCACCGATCGGTCCGATCGGCCTGCTCACCCATCACCTCGTCCACGACGCCTTCGTGGATGCCTTCCTCGACCGGCTGCTGGCGCGTCTTTGCGCCTCGCCGGCGATCCGCTGGCGCGCGGCGCGAGCGATCTTCGCGTCGCGCGAGGAGGGGCCAACTGCCTGAAAGCGCGGGTTATTCCGGCTTGCGGTAGAGGAAGTAACGGTCCTTCGGCGCGCCCTCCGGCAGCGCCAGCACCTCGAACCCGTCGAGCGTCAGCGGCAGGTCGGACATGACGATGCCGCCCGGCGCCATCAGCGGCGGGATCACCCGCGAGGCCATCTGCGCGGCCAGGCGGTTGGAGTCCTTGTTGAAAGAGCCGATGTCCGAATTCGCCAGCACCACCTTCCCGCCGAGCTTTTCGTAAAGCGGGGGAAGGGTTTGCTCGATCTCGCCGAGGACGAGATAGGCCGGATCGGGCTGGCAGTCGGCATAGGCGTCGTTCGCCCGGTCGAACACCCAGATCTCGCGCTCCGGCAGGTGCCGGCGCAGATGGTCGAAGGTGCGGCCATGGCCGAGGCCGAGCTCCGCCACCGGGCCCGGCCGGTTGGCGATGTAGTCGAACGCATAGGCGAGGCAGGCATGCTGCGCCTGCAGCCGGAACAGGGTTTTCTCGAGCCGGGACAGGCTGTTGGCGGGCGTCGACATGAAACCTCGAAGGCGGGGGACGGGAAGGGGCGCAGCGCGAGGGGCGCGCCGCGCCGTCTCAATGGTACGGATCGGCCGCGTCGCGCAACCCGTCGCCGAGGAAATTGAAGGCGAGGATGACGAGGATCACCGGCACCACCGGCAGGATCAGCCACGGGTACAGCACCACGATATTGATGTTCTGCGCCTCGTTCAGCATCACGCCCCAGGAGGTGATGGGCGGGCGCAGGCCGAGGCCGAGGAAGGAGAGCGCGGTCTCGCCGAGGATCATCGAGGGGATGGTGATGGTCGCCGAGGCGATGAGATGGCTCATGAAGCCGGGCACGAGGTGACGGAACACGATGCGCGGCGTGCGCGCGCCCATCAGCTGCGCCGCGACGACATAATCGTCCTCGCGCAGCGACAGGAGCTTGGAGCGCACCGCCCGCGCCAGCCCGGTCCAGTCCATCAGGCCGAGGATCACCGTGATGCCGAAATAGACCAGGAGCGGGCTCCAGGTCGGCGGCAGGATCGCGGAGAGCGCCAGCCATAGCGGGATATGGGGCAGCGACTGGATCACCTCGATCGCCCGCTGCACCAGCAGGTCGAAGATGCCGCCGTAATAGCCGGCCAGCCCGCCGATGACGATGCCGAGCGCGAAGCTGATCGAGATGCCGATCAGGCCGATGGTGAGCGAGATGCGGGCGCCGTAGATGAGGCGCGAGAGCATGTCGCGCCCGAGCCGGTCGGTGCCGAGCAGGAAGGCGGTGCCCCCCTCCGCGGCGCAGAACAGGTGGCGGTCACCCTCGATCAGGCCCCAGAACATGTAGCTGTCGCCGCGGCAGAAGAAGCGCAGCGGCTGGATCACCGCCGTGTTCTCGCTGTAGTCGCGGTGCAGGTTGGTCATGTCGAGCTTGTAGTTCGTTCCGTAGACGAACGGCCCGACGAAACGCCCCTCATGGAACAGGTGCAGGCTCTGGGGCGGCATGCGGATGAAATCCGTGTGCCGCGTCTGGTAATTGTAGGGCGCCAGGAACTCGCAGAACAGGATCGCGACGTAGGCGCACAGCAGGAAGATGCCGGAGGCCAGCGCCAGCCGGTGACGCTTGAACTTCCACCACATCAGCGTGAGCTGCGAGGCGAGATAGACCTTTTTCTGCGCTTCGGTCAGGGCCTCCGCCGTATAGGGATCGAACGGCGCGGCCGAGACGTAATGGGCGAGGCTGGCGCCCGACGGCGGCAGGGTGAGCGTGTGAGTCTCCTGCGTCATTTCGTGCTCCCGCCCTGAAGCCGGATGCGGGGATCGAGGAAGCCCAGCGCGATGTCGGACAGCAGCACGCCGATCACCGTCAGGCAGGAGAGGAACAGCAGGAACGAGCCGGCGAGATACATGTCCTGGCTCTGCAGGGCCCGGAGCAGCAGCGGCCCGGTGGTCTGCAGCGACAGCACCACGGCGGTGAGCTCGGAGCCGGAGACGATGGAGGGCAGCACGTCGCCGATATGCGAGACGAAGAAATTCAGCGACATCCGCAGCGGATATTTGCGCAGCGCCTTGCCGGGCGGCAGGCCCTTGGCCTTGGCGGTCACGTAGTACTGCCTGCGCAGTTCGTCGAGCAGGTTGGCGCGGATCGAGCGCACCATCGAGCCCGTGCCGCCGGCGCCGATGATGAGCACGGGGATCCACAGATGGGCGAGGATCGACTGCGCCTTCGCCCAGCTCATCGGCTGGTTGAAGTACACCGGATCCATCAGGCCGCCGATCGAGAGCCCGAACCAGACATTGGCGAAATACATCATCACCAGCGCCAGCAGGAAGTGCGGTATGGCGATGCCGATCAGGCCGATGAAGGTCAGCCCGTAGTCGCCCCAGCTGTACTGATGGGTGGCGCAGTAGATGCCGATCGGGAAGGCGACCAGCCAGGTCACGATGATGGTGGTGAACGAGACCAGCACGGTGAGGCCGAGGCGCTCGCCCACCACCTCGTTGACCGGCATCTCATACTCGAAGGAATAGCCGAAATCGCCGCGCACGAAGCCGCTGACCCACAGCCAGTAGCGCTCGATCACCGGCTTGTCGAAGCCGTATTCCTTCTTCAGGAATTCGACCCGGCTCATGTCGGCCTTCTCGCCCTGCGCCGCCATCTCGGCGACATAGGTCTCGAAATAGTCGCTGGGCGGCAGCTGCATCACGGTGAAGATGAGGGCGCTGGTGACGAGCAGCGTCGGCACCATGATCGCGATGCGCCGCAGGATATAGCGCAGCATGCTCAGTTCCCCTGCCCGGCATTGTCGAACCAGAACGTATCCGGGTTGTAGATGCCGAAATAGGCGCCCGGTTCATAGCTGTAGATGCCCACGGGGGGCACGTTGTGGAGGTGGTTGGAGACCACGACCGGCTGCGCCGTGCGGTTGATGATGCCGATGGTGAACACCTGATCGGCGTTGATCTCCAGCATCTGCCGCCAGATGTCGGCGCGTTCCTCGGTCGTGGTCGAGCGGCGCCATTGCTCGTGCAGCTTGGTGAGCGCGGCCGCCTCCGGCGTGCCCGGCGCCTCGCCCTCGCGCCCGCCGCTGTCGACATACTGGCCCCACATCGGCCACTGGAACTGCATCGAGTTCATCGGCGCGAGTTGGCCGGGGTCCATGTCCGGGCCGGGCGTCGCATTGTCGAGCCCCATGGCGACCGACATCATCACCGTGCCTGCCGCCACGCCGCGGCGCAGGATGCCGGTCTGGGTCGCCCGGGGGTAGAGCGCGACGCCGATCTTGCGCCAGTCGAACGCGACCAATTCGAGGATGTCGGTCTCCTCGGTGCTCTCGCCGGCGGTCTCGACGGTGATCTCCATCCGCCGCCCGTCGGGCAGCAGGCGGATGCCGTCATGGTCGCGCTTGCTCAGCCCGGCCTCGTCGAGCAGCCTGTTGGCGAGCGCGGGGTCGTACTGCGCCCATGCCGTGTCGTACTCGGACTTGTAGAGCGGGCTGCCGGGAATGACGGTGTTGGCGCCCTCATGGGCCAGGCCGAAGAAGATCACCTGGTTGATGTCGTGGCGATTGAGACCGACCGACAAGGCGCGGCGCACGCGCACGTCCCGCAGCACCGCGCGCCAGCCGGGATCCGCCGCGTTGAGATTGGGCACGATCGAGACATAGGCGCCCTCGCCGCGCTCCCACAGGCGCACCGTGTAGTTCTGGCGTTGCTCGGCCGCCTTCAGGAAGGTGTAGTTGTCGAACCGCAGATAGCGGGCCTGCAGATCCGACCCGCCGGCCCCGACCTTGGCGGGAACGAGCGAGGAGGTGCCGATCGACAGCGTCAGCCGGTCGATATAGGGCAGCTGGCGCCCATCCTCGTCGACCCGGTGGAAATAGGGATTGCGCTCGAACACGAACAGCTCGGCCGGCGGCTTGGTCATCGGCCGCCACGGCCCGAGCGTCGGCAAATCAGGGTTTTCAGGGCGATAGGCGCGGGCGCGGCGGTCGTGCAGGGCACCCCAGTCCTTCACCTTCGCCTCCTTCACCAGCTTGGCGAGCTGGTCCGGATCGGCATAGCGCTTGTGGAACTGCTTGAGATAATGCGCCGGCATCATGATCTCGAGCGGCTGCGTCGCCGCGATCGCCGGCAGGAAGCCCGGATTGGGCGCATCCCAGGAGAAGCGGACCGTGGTCGGGTCGACCACCTCCATCTTCGGCGGCTTGCCGTCGACCATCAGCTGCGGGGGCAGGCCGCTGGGGCTCAGGCGCTCATTGTTGGCGATGTCGTCCCACCAGTAGCGGAAATCCTCGCTGGTGAAGGGATGTCCGTCCGACCAGCGGTGACCCTCGCGCAGCTTGAGCGTGAAGATGCGGCCTTCCTCGACATCGACGCGCTCGAGGATGTCGGGCACCAGCTCGCCCTTGAGGTTGAACACCATCAGCCGCGTGTAGCCGTAGATGGTCACCATGCGGATGTCGCGCTGGTCGCCCATCAGCATGCGCCAGGTGCCGCCATACTGGCCCGGTTCGCCGCCGGCCGCGCGCACATCGATCACCCGCGGCTGCTGCGGCAGGCGCTCGGCGAGCGGGGGAAGGGTGCCCGCCTTCACCGCCGCGGCGAGGGACGGAGCCTGGCGCGCGCTCTCCGGCACGTCGGCCTGCGCCGCGAAGCTCAGGCCGAGGAAGGACAGGAATGCCAGGGCCTTGAGCTTGAGCATGGCGGGTCTATGCCGTGAGTTCGCGGACGGTGCAGGATGCCGCAGCCAGCACGATATGGCCACCGCCGAGGTCGATGGGTGCGAGGCCGCCCGGCGCCCCGGGACGGAAGACCTCCGGCCAGGTGGCGGGATCGGACGCCCCGCCGCCGGAGACCGCGATGTCGAAGTCGAGCGGCCGGTCGAGGTCGGGCAGCGGCACCGCCCGCAGCAGCGCCCGCGTGTAGGGATGCGCCGGGGTGCGGAACAGCGCATTCCGCGGCGCGATCTCGACGATGCGCCCGCGCGCCATCACCGCGATGCGGTCGGCCATGTAGTGGACCACCGCGAGGTTGTGCGAGATGAACAGGTAGGTGAGCCCGAGCTCGGCCTGAAGATCCTTGAGCAGGTTCAGGATCTGCGCCTGCACCGAGACGTCGAGCGCCGAGACCGGCTCGTCGCAGATGATGATGTCCGGGTTCAGCGCGAGCGCGCGGGCAATGCCGATGCGCTGGCGCTGGCCGCCGGAGAAGCTGTGCGGGTAGCGGCCGAGGAACCGCGGGTCGAGCCCGACGCAGTTCATCAGCTCGACCGCGCGCTCCTTCTGTTCCTCGGGCGTGCCGCGGTTCTGGATGATCATCGGCTCGCGGATGATGTCGAGCACGGTCATGCGCGGGGACAGCGAGGAGACCGGATCCTGGAAGATCATCTGCATGCGCGGGCGGAAGGCGCGCAGCTCGCTCTTGCCGAGCGCCAGCACGTCGACCGGCCCCTCGGCGCCGTTGAAGACCACCGATCCGGCATCGGCGGCGCGGGCGCGCATGATCAGGTTGCCGACCGTGGTCTTGCCCGAGCCGGATTCGCCCACGAGCCCGAGGCACTCCCCGCGCGCGATGTCGAAGCTGACATTGTCGACGGCGACGAGGCCGAGGCCGGACTTGCGGCTGCCATAGGTCTTCAGCAGGTTGCGGGCGACGAGGATGGGCTCCCCGCCCGGCGCCGGGGCCGGCGCGACCGCCACCGGCGCGCGCGTCGGCGCGATGGCGCGCAGCGCCACCAGCCGTTCGCCCTCGGCCATGTCGAAATCCGGCGAGGCCTTGAGCAGGGCCTTGAGATAGGGATGCTGGGGCCGGCGGAAGATGTCCGCCACCGTGCCCATCTCCATCACCTCGCCCTGATAGACCACCACCACCTCGTCGGCGACATTGGCGACCACGCCGAGATCGTGGGTGATCATCAGGATGGCCATGCCGAATTCGCGCTGCAGGTCCTTCATCAGCTTGAGGACCTGCGCCTGGATGGTCACGTCGAGCGCGGTGGTGGGCTCGTCGGCGATCAGCAGCGCCGGATGGCAGATCATCGCCATGGCCAGCATCGCCCGCTGGCGCAGGCCGCCCGACAGCTCGAACGGGTAGCGGTCATAGGCGGAGTGCGGGTCGCGGAAGCCGACCAGCCCGAGCATGGTCTCGGTGGTCGCCCGGCCTTCGGCGCGCTTGTCCGGCCGGTGCAGCCGCAGCGCCTCCTCGATCTGGTTGCCGATCGTATGGACCGGGGAGAGCGAGGACATCGGCTCCTGGAAGATCATGCCGATGCGGCCGCCGCGCAGGCTGCGGATCGCCGCGCCGTCGCGCGGCAGCGGCACGATGTCGATGGCATCGCCGGATTTCGCCGGGTCGTTGAACAGGATCCGCCCGCCGGTGACGAAGCCGGCGCTCGGCAGCAGGCCCATCACCGCCTGCGAGATCACCGTCTTGCCGGAGCCGGACTCGCCGACCAGGGCGACCGTCCGCCCGGCCGGCACCCGCAGGGAGACGCCTTTCACGACCTCCTGCAACTGGCCGTGGAGCGCGAAGGCGATGCGCAGATCCTCGATGCGCAGGACGTCGGGGTGGGTGACGGAAAGCACGTCCTCAGGCCCCCGCCGCATCGATCGCCCAGGTCGCCAGCGAGCGCGAGGTGATCCGCTGCAGCGCGGCGCGGTCGGCCACCGGGTAGACGGTCAGGCTCTCGTCGTGCCCCTCGATCATCAGTTCGCGCTTGGGCTCGCCCGCGAAGTCGTATTTCGAGGCCTGCACCGTGTCGGCGGAGATGACGCAGTCGACCAGGAGATCCTTGGTCGCCGTCTCGAGGCCGACGGCGACGGTGACCGTGCTGCCCATCGCCATCATCGAGGCCGCGCGCATGCCGTCGCTGATGCGCGCCAGCACGACCGGGCCGGTGTGGATGCCGATGCCGGCCCGGATGGGGATCGGCAGCGCCCCGACCATTTCCTGATTCAGCAAGTCCAGCACCCGTGTCATGTCCCGCGCCGCCTTGATGGCGTTGCGCGCCGCCCGGGAACGATCATCGGCCATTTCGAACACGGCTAGCAAGCCGTCTCCGTACATTCGATCCATTCGACCGCCATGGCTCTCGACCACCTGCGTCATCTCGGCGGAGAAGCGATTGACCAGCACGGCTATCTCATAGGGAAGACGGCTGCGTGTCAGCGTGCCGAAGGCGCGCAGGTCGAGGCACAGCACCGTCGCCTCGCGCTCCACCGCCCACTCGCTGATGTCCTCCTCCGGCACCGCGTCGGTCTGGTGGCCGAGCACCGGCATGAGGATGCGCAGCTTGACGTCGGAGGTCGGCCGCAGCTGGCACCCCAGCCGCACATTGGGCGGCGCGCCGACGCGCGCGAGCAGCGCCCGCTCGGCGGCGAAGGGCTCGACCAGATCCTCCGCGCCGGCCAGCACGTGGACGCGGCAGGTGGAGCAGCGCCCGCGGCCATGGCAGACGGACGGGTGCGGGATGTGGTGCATGCGGCTCGCCTCGAGCACCGAGGTCCCGCGCGGCACCTTGACCGGCCCGAAGCCGCGATAGGTGATAGTGATGGTCTGCGCCGCCCGCCGGCGCACATAGCCGAAGGCCAGCAGCGCGAGGGTGATCCCCCCGAACGCGGCCAGCCCCTTGTCGATCCGGGCCATCGCCCGGGTCACGCCGCTGCGCTGCACGTCGCTCAGGCCGGCCGGCGGGGTGGGGACGCGCGCCGCCTCGCGGCCCCCGGCCACGAAACCGGCGAGCGACAGGCAGGGGATGAGCACCGCGGCGATCAGCCCGGCCGTGCGCCAGGAGCCGTACCAGCGGCGGAAGCGGAAGGCGTGGTGCAGGCCGATGATGCCGTGGCTCCAGCTCACCAGCAGCAGCACCGTCTGTGAGCCCGCCAGCGCCGGCCAGAGGCCGTAGAGCACGGTGCCGTAGCTCTCGTCGCCCTGGAACCAGGTGCCCGCCACGCGCGTCTGCGCGATGTGGCCGGCCACCAGCAGCGGGATGGCGAGCCCGGAGGCGATCTGCCAGAGCTCGTCCCGGGGCATCCGCCAGGTCTGCCGGCGCACGATGCGGTAGGTGGCGAAGCCGATGTGGATCAGTGCCGCGCCGTAGAGCAGCACGGTGCCGGGCATCGACTTCCACAGCGTCCATCGCCAGGCCTGAACCGCCTCCATCGCCTGGACGCCGAAGATGCCGACGGCGTGGTTGATGAGATGGGTCAGGACGAAGACGAACAACACCAGCCCGGACCACAGCCGCGCGCGGCACGCCCAGGGCTGCTCGCCCAGCTTGGCACCGGCGCTTTCGCCGGCGTCGATCGAACTCAAGGCCACATCAGCACCTTCCGCGCGCCCTTCAGCGGGCCGCGACAACCGGCCTCGAGGCGTCGACCGCCGTCGCACCGGCCGGCAGTTTCTGGACGAGACTCGCGCAGATCGTGTTGAGATCCATGATCTGGCGGCCGAGTTCGCGCATCACGGCGACATTGAAGGCCGGCGATTCCTCCACCAGCCGCAGGAACGCCTCGCGATCGACCCTGAGCGCGGTGATCTCGGTCTCCGCGGTGATGGTCACCATGCGCTTCTGGTCGCACAGCACACCCGCCTCGCCCAGCAGGGCGCCGCGCACATGCTCGGCGAAGTCGATGGTGCTGCCCGCCGTCTCCAGCGACACCTTGAACTGGCCGTCCAGCACCACGTAGATCGCGTCGGACGGCTCGCCCTGGCGGTAGATCGTCTCGCCCGGCCGGAACACGATCCGGTCGCCGATCATGGCGAGCAGCTTCAGCTTGGATGTTTCGACCTGACGGAACATCCGGAACTTGCGCAGGGCGTCAACTTCATCGTCGATGTTCATGCTCCAACCTCCTGCGGAGCGGGCTGAGCGGTGTCGTCGCCGGCCGCCGGCTGCGGGTCGGGCTCCTCCCGGCGGCGGCTGGAGACCAGTTTCGACCCCTCGAAGCTCAGCACCAGATCCGCGTCGATCGCTTCATCCTCTTCGGACATGGAGACGATGATTGTCCGGTTCTTCATCGCCTCGCAAATGTTTTTCAGGATCATATGGGCTTCGGACGGCGAAAAACCACTCAACGCGCCATGCAGGACGAGCATGTCGGGATGGCGCAGCATCGCGCGGGCGAGCTGGATCGTGGCGCGCTGCTGAGGCGACAGCAGCCGCCCGCCAGGACCCGCCTCCTCGTCGAGGCCCTTCGCCACGACGAAGGTGCCGAGCCCGCATTCGTCGAGCACCTGCGCGGCGACGCCGAGCAGGCGGTGACGCTCATGCGCCTTGCCGTAGCGGATGCGGCCGAACAGCAGGTTGTCGCGGATGTTGGCGGCCGGCATCAGCCGGCTCGGATCGTAGAACTCGATCTCGTGCGCCGCGCTCGCCGGCAGGAACTGGCGGAAGCTGGTGCGCGCCCGCAGGATCCGGGCGGTGAGGTTGGCATCGATCAGGCTGAGCCGGTGGCGCGGCTCGACATACATCAGCGCGTAGCCGATCAGCTTGTCGCGGATGTCCGGCGGCAGCCGGGCATGGTCGCCGCGCTGGCGGCCGGACTGGATCTGCCGCCAGAGTTCGTCCACCTCGCCGCCCTCGATGAAGGAGTAGCGCTCGCGCAAGGGATGGTCGGGGGCGAGCCCCTGGAATACGTCCGCCACCGTCTCCAGCATTTTGAGGCCGATCGCGGCGAGCGGTCCGGTGAGCGCCTCGGCGGCGATGATCGAGCGGACGAAGCCGTCGCTGGCCAGCTTGTCGGCGGCGAAGCGCTGGCCCACCGGCACGCCGAACAGCATGTTCTCGCCGATGGTCGCGTTGGTGTTGTAGGTGTCCGGCTCGAACGGCTCCACCAGTTCGATCACGCCGCGCTCGCGGAACAGGTCGGGGATGCGGGCGCGCACCTCGAGCAGGCGCTGGGCGGTCTGCGCGTCGATGTCGTCGCCGAGCCGGCTCGACAGGCCGATCCGGAAGATGTCGTCATAGCCGCGCACGATGCGCAGGGCGGTGATGATCGCCTGGTCGAGCTCCTCCGGGCCGGACACGCCGATGGCGGCGTAGTCGATCCAGTCCGAATCCGGTGACACCACGGGATTGTCGGTGAGCCGGGCCTCGACGCGCCAGGCGCGGTCGAGCCCCCCGTCGGCCTCCTCGTGCGGCACGGCGCGGCGCACGAAGTAGCACAGATTCTCGCGGATCGAGCCGGACATCACGAACGGGTCGCTCGAGGCATAGACCAGCGTGGACGAGGCCATCTGGTCGCTCATGCCCGACAATTCGCGATCGCCGATGGTCACGCTTCCCTGATAGTCGCTGATCTGGCGCCCCAGCACGCCCAGCAGCACGTCGCGCCCGCTTCCGGCCGGGCCGACCACGGCGATGTGGGCGGGCCGGCTCAGCACGGTCGACAGCCGCTCGAGCTGGACCACGCCGCGCCCGTTCACCACCCGCAGGCCGACGATGGTGATGGGGGCGTCCGGCGCCGGCGGCGTGCCCTCGGCGGCCGGTTCGGGTTCCTCGGGCAGCAGGAAGTCGCGGGCGAACTGCCCGACCACCTGCTCGTATTTCACCGTGACGTCGGCGCGCTGCTGGTCCCAGTCGATCAGCTCCTTGATCGGCCCGGGCAGATCGCGATAGGCCGCGATCACCGCCACCAGCTGGCCGATGTCGAGCTTGCCCTTCAGCGCCAGATAGCCGCCGAGGATGTAGAAGACGAAGGGGGTGAGCTGGGCCAGCAGGTTGTTGAGGTATTTCACCGCGAATTTGCGGCGGTAGAGCCGCATGCGGATGTCGAACAGCGTGCCGAGCCGCTTGCCGATCTCGGCGCTGCTGTAGCGGGTGATGCCGTAGGCGTGCAGCGCCGGCGCCGCCTCGATCATCTCGCCGATGCGCCCGGCGAGCAGGCGCGATTCCAGCTGGCGCTCGCGGCCGAGCCGGATCTGCTCGCGCCGCAGGTGCGGGATGACGACGCCCTGCACGGCGATGAGCGCGAACGCCATGCCGCCCAGCCACAGGTTCTGCGTCAGGATGAAACCCATCGCGGTGATGGCCTGGGTGCCGAGGAAGGCCGGGGTGATGAACGCCTCGCCGAAGAAGCCGCCGATCGGCTCGACCTCGTCCTTGATCATGCTGCTGATCTCGGCGGGCTTGATCGAGCGCACATTCTCCGGGGGAAAGCGCAGCACGCGCGCGAACAGGTCGAAGCGCAGCCGCCGCAGCATCCGCTCGCCGAGGATGCCCTTGCGGATGTTGATGACGTATTTGAACCAGCCGTTCACCAGCGTCAGCGCCAGGAAGGTCAGGCTGAGGGCGTAGAGATAGGGCAGCTGGGTCAGCAGCGTGCCGTCGCTGATCACATAGGTGTAGCCGCCGAGGAAGTCGGGCAGCGACAGCGAGAAGTCGAAATAGCGCGCGGTGGTCTTGCCGTCGGCGAAGGCGCTGCCCTGGATCGCCTCGTTGACGATGCGCTTGGGGATGTCGAGCGACCACCAGTAGAACGGCAGCGAGCCGACCACGAAAAGCAGCACGATGATCTGCTCGCGCCGGCTGTGCTGCCAGACGTATCGGAAAAAATCCGCGGACAAGTTCGTTGCGCCTCGCTGCCGAGCGGCTAATCATTAAGCCCCGGATAAATGGGTGCAACTACCATCGGGCGCGAGGGGTTCACCGCCTTATGATCACGGCTTCGGAAGGGGATCTGATGAAACGCTCGCGCCTGCTCGCCTGCTCGATGCTGCTCGCGCTCGCTTTGCCGGCGGGTGCGCTCGCCGACAGCTCCCAACTGCGCCTCAGCGACAGCCTCGACGGCCCCGATTTCGCGCCGGGCGGGGGCCTCTACTACAAGCGCAACAAGGAGCAGGGTGCCGGCAGCGCCACCTTCGAGGTGACGGTGGAAGGCCGGCGCGCGGTGGAGCTGGCGGTGCGGCCGCAATGCCCGGGCGGCGACACGCTGTGCAGCGAGCGCGCCGAGGTGTGGGAGCGGCCCGAGGTCCTCGCCGGCTACGACAAGCCGGTCTGGTACGCCTTTTCCATGCGGCTCGACCAGCCGGTGCCGGAGATCCGCCACCGCTACGTGATGGCGCAGTGGAAGCGCGAGATCATCCCGGGGGCCGAGGGCGACTACAGCCCGTTCCTGGCGCTGCGGCTGCTCGACGGCCGGCTGGCGGTGACGATCGACACCGATACCGGCCGGTTCGAGCCGATCGGCACGGCCGAGCGCCCCAAGGCCTGCCTGCCCGGCGAGACGCCGGCCACCCAGCCCGACCCGTACCGCCAGTTCCGCTCGCTGGTCGCGGTGGAGCCCTCCGCCGCCGCCATCGACGATGCCGGCTATGTCGGCTGCACCGCCGATATCCGCGTCACCAGGCGTCAGGGCGTGCTCCCCGCCGCCTCGTCCGGCTGGATCGACTTCGTGTTCCTCACCAAGCCCGGCCCCAAGGGCGACGGCCGCATCGAGATCGCGGCGAACGGCATGTGGGTCGCCACCGTCGAGGGGCGGATCGGCCATGAGGGACCGGGGCTCGGCGAGAACCAGTACTTCAAGTTCGGCCCCTACCGCGCCGGCCGCGACGACACCTGGCGCATCTTCTACAACAACTTCCGCCGCGGCCCGTCCTGCACCGACGTCGCGGCGCCGGAGCTCTGCGCGACCATCGCCGGCGCGCCGGTCAACCGCATCGTCCAGCAGCCCTGAGCCCTAGCGACGGGCGCCGCCGGCCTATTCGGCCGGCGCCACGTCCCGGCGCGCGGGCACGGGCGCCATGCTTTCGAATACGCCGTCGCGCCGCACCAGCGCGTGGAACAGCGCGGCGGCCACGTGCAGCAGGATGACGCCGAAGAAGACGAAGGCCAGCACCGCGTGCCCCTGCTGCAGCAGCGCGTGCAGCCCGTCGCTCTGCGGCAGGATGGACGGCAGGCGCACGCCGCCATAGAGCACCACCGGATAGCCGCCGGCCGAGAGCATCCCCCAGCCGATCAGCGGCATCCCGATCATCAGCGCATAGAGCCCGTAATGGGAGAGATGCGCGCCGAGCTTCATCAGCGGCGGCAGCGAGGCCGGCAGCGGCGGCGCGCCGGAGACGAGGCGCACCGCCAGGCGGATGAGCGCCAGCGCCAGAATGGCGATGCCCAGCGTCTTGTGGGTGGCGAGCAGCGGCACGTATTTCGGCATCACGGTCGAGACCATGCCGACGCCGATGAACAGCATGGCGATGATCGCCACCGCCATCAGCCAGTGCAGCGTGCGCTGCAGGACGGTGAAACGCGTCGATGGAGCCGTCATCGCGTCCTCCTCACGGCTTCGCGGGTGCGGCGCCGGGCGCCTGATAGGGATAGTCCTTCCACTCGGCGGTGCGCAGGTTGAAGGAGCGCGCATAGGCGGCGGAGCGGGCGGCGGGGAAGGGGTCGTCGGAGACGCTGATGCCGTCCGGCAGGATGGTCGGATCGAAATTGATGTCGCGGCAGGGGCCGTCGCGCTCGTCCTCTACCTTGCTGACGATGAGCGTGCCCGCCTCGACCGTGCGGCGGCCGTCCGGCCACGCCTTGGTGGGATCGTTGGTCGGGTCGCCCGCATCGGCGACGGTGAGGACCAGCGTCCAGCGCTGCGGGGCCGCCGCGACGCGGGTGGCGATCTCCTGTTCGAGATGGTTCGGCCCGAGCTTGGCGAAATCGTCCTTGCTCATCGGCTCGGCCGCCTGCTCCGGGCGATAGGACCAGCGCACCGCGTGGGTGGCGCCGGCCGCGTCGGTGAAGAGGAAGGCGTTCAGGCTGTTGAAGCTGTCCTGTGCATAGCTCGCCATATAGGGCGCGCTGCCGGCCCAGCCCGCGAAGGCGCCGAATTCGGGATGGGCGGCGATGAAGTTCTTCATCGCGTCCGGCTCCTTGCTGTGCGAGGCGGTCAGCAGCCCGTAGAACGCCTCGGGATCGGCGACCGCGAAGAAAGGCGGATCGATCATCGCCGCGCGCCAGACCTGCTTGCCGGGCGTCGTGATCTCGAGGCCGAGCCCGCGCACCCGCACCGTCGCGTCCGGCGCGTTCGGATCGGGGGTGCCGAGATTGAAGCGGCCGATCACCGGATAGCTGCCGGTCGCGAAGGCTTCCGCCCGCGACAGCGCCGCGCCCTGGCCGTTCGATTCGAACGTGCCGGTGAAGCAGATGCCCTTGGCATGGTTGCGCCGGTGGCCGAGAGCCGGCCCGCCCGGCGGCGCGAGGCCCGCCACCAGCTTGTCGGGGGAGAGGCGGTCGGGCGACAGGAAGCCGCCCGTATAGGCAAAGGCGACCGCCGCCGCACCGACGATCCCGGCGATGAGGACGAGCGATCCGAGTGCGAAGCGGGTGGAGGGTGTAGGTGGCGGCGCCATGACGGTCTCCCGATGCGAAGCCCGCGCGGCAAGCGCAGCGGACCGACATCGGATGACTGTGCGCTCATGGGCGCAGCGAGTCTTCACTCATCTACGCAGTTTTACGCAATCGCATGGCGGACGAGGTTAAACGCATCCGCCGCACAGGCGGCACGTCGACGCCGCCCGGCATTTTCGTGGCGGGGCCGGGCGGGGCGGCGGGGCCCTGCCGCCGGCGAGCCTGGCGCGTGCGGGACGCGCCAGCCGCCGGAGCGGGAACGGTCAGAGGTTGGCGGCCTTCTTCACCGCATCCTTCGCCTTGCCGATGGCCTGCTGGCCTTCGCCCTTCAGCTCCTGCGCCACGCCTTCGGCTTCGAGCTCCTTGGAGCCGGAGACCTTGCCGGCGGCCTGCTTCACCTTGCCGGCGGCTTCGTTGGCGAGTCCCTTGACCTTGTCTGCCGTGCTGCCCATCGGGGTTCTCCATACTCACCGCTCATCTGCGGCTCGCAGGCATAACGCGGTCGAAGCGGTTTCGTTTCAGCGCGAACGGCGAAGCAATGCGGTTTCCCCGCCGCCGGCGGGAGCCTAGCCCTCATGCGCCGGGGCTGGCGGGCGCCCGCCATCACAGGGTTCGGCCGCCGCCTCGGGCGAGGCGCTCCGCAGAGCCGTGCAATAAGCTGGGAAGTCTCGGGAATTTTTGGTCGGAGTGGCAGGATTTGAACCTGCGACCCCCTCGTCCCGAACGAGGTGCGCTACCAGACTGCGCTACACTCCGAGTGTGGGCGCCCCTCTAGCACGGGGCGAATGCGGATCGCAAGCGTCATCCGCCGCCCTTTTCGATCCTGTCCCCGGCCGTGTCGGCGCCGGTCGCGGCCCTGGGCTCCCGCCGGCCGGGCGACATCAGCGCGGGCGCGGCGGCGCCGGCGCGAGCGGGGCTTCCTCGGTATCCTCCTCCGGCTCGGCGGCGCCGGGAATCACATAGCCGCCGGAAAGCCAGCGGTTGAGGTCGACATCGGCGCAGCGGCGCGAGCAGAACGGCCGATAGGACGGGCTCGCGGGCTTGCCGCAGATGGGGCAGGGCTTGTCGCCGCCGGCGGGGCTCGGGGTGGAGGCCATCCGCTCAGGCCCCGCCCGTCCAGCCCGCATGCACGGGGAAGCCCTCGCCCGCCAGCATGGCGACGGTCTCCGTCAGCGGCAGGCCGACCACGCTGGTATAGGAGCCCACCAGCTTGACCACGAAGCTCCCCGCGAGGCCCTGGATGGCGTAGCCGCCCGCCTTGCCGCGCCATTCGCCGGCGCCGAGATAGGCGGCGATGTCCTCGCGCGAGAGCCGCTTGAAGCGCACCCGAGTCTCGACGAGGCGCGTGCGCACCGCCCCCTTCGGCGTGATCAGCGCGATGCCGGTATAGACGCGGTGGGCGCGCCCCGACAGCAGGTGCAGGCAGTCGGCGGCCTCGTCGCGGATCTCGGGCTTGGGCAGCACGCGCCGCCCGATGGCGACCACCGTGTCGGCGGCGAGCAGATAGGCCCCGGCGATCTCCGGGCTCTGCGCATGACGCGTGCGGGCGGCTTCCGCCTTCTCCCGCGCGAGGCGCAGGGCGAGGCGTCGCGGCAGTTCGCCGCGCTCGGGGGTCTCGTCGATCTCGGCGGGCAGCAGCATGTCGGGCTCGATGCCCGCCTGGCCGAGCAGCGCGAGCCGGCGCGGCGAACCCGACGCCAGCACCAGTTTGGGTCGGCCGGTCACGCGATAACTCCGTTCGGAACGAGGGTCGGGGAGGGAACCGCGGCGCGGCCCGGCGGGGGCGGCACGGCGCGGAGCGGGCGGGGGTGCGCCGACGCGGGGGCCGGCGGACCGGGCCGCACGCTACGCCAAACGCCGTGCGCTGTGAACACGGGGGCCGGCATCATCGCGGGCGGAACCGGGCGCGGATGCGCATTTCGAGCTCGTCGCGCACGGCGCGGTAGGCGTCGAGCCGCTGCTCGCGATTGCCGGAGACCAGCGTCGGATCGGGCGTCGGCCAGTATTCCACGTCGATCGCGTTGGTGCGGGTGAGTTCGAGCGCGCGGTGATGGGCGTCGGGCGAGAGGGTGATGACCAGATCGAAGCCGAGGCCCTCGAGTTCCTCCAGTTCCTCCAGCGTCTTGGGCCGGTGGCGGCCGAGTTCGAACCCGGCCTCGTCCAGCGCGCAGGCGACGAAGGGGTCGTTCTCGCCCTTCATCACGCCCGCCGATTCGACATAGAGCGAGCGGCCGAACAGGTGGCGGGTCAGCGTCGCCGCGATCGGCGAGCGCACGCAGTTCTGGCTGCACATGAACAGCACGGATTGCGGTCGCGCCTGGCGCCCCGGAGCATCGAGCATGAGCCCCGCTGCCGCCATGCTCAGCCTTTCCAGTGCAGCGCGCAGACAAGCGTGAACAGGCGGCGGGCCGTGTCGAAATCCAGCGCGAGGCGCTCCTTCAGCCGCTCGCGCAGGATTTCCGAGCCCTCGTTGTGGAGCCCGCGCCGGCCCATGTCGATCGCCTCGATCTGCGAGGGCGTCGCGGTGCGGATGGCGGCGTAGTAGCTCTCGCAGACGAGGAAATAGTCCTTCACCACCTTGCGAAGGGGCGAGAGCGAGAGGTGATGGGTGACGACGTCGGCGCCGCTCTCGCGGGTGATGCGCAGCACCAGCCGGTTCTCCACCAGCGCGATGTCGAGTTGGTAGGGACCGGGCTCGGGATCGCCGAGCGGGGCGAAGCTGTTGTTCTCGATCAGGTCGTAGATGGCGATGGCCCGCTCGTGCTCGACGTCGCGGCCGGCATGGCCGATCGAGGCGGGGTCCAGCGTGATCCCGATCAGGCGGCGGCTGTCGGGGTGGGGATCGTTGCCGGCCATGGCGGCTCCGTCAGAGGTTGAGCCGCGCGGCGACGGACAGGGCGTGCGCGTCGAGCCCCTCGGCGCGCCCGAGCGCGATCGCCGCCGGCCCGAGCGCGCGCAGCTGCTCGGCACCGCACTTCAGGATCGAGGTCCGCTTCATGAAATCGAGCACGTTGAGGCCCGAGGAGAAGCGCGCCGAGCGCGCGGTCGGCAGCACGTGGTTGGAGCCGCCGACATAGTCGCCGATCGCCTCGGGCGTATAGGGGCCGAGGAAGATCGCCCCGGCGTGGCGGATGCGGGCGGCGAGCCCCTCCGCATCGGCGGCGAGGATTTCCAGATGCTCGGGGGCGATGCGGTCGACCAGCGCCGGCGCCTCGTCGAGGCTCGCAAGCCGCACCGTGGCGCCGAATTCGTCCCAGCTGGCCCGGGCGATCGCCGCGCGCGGCAGGGTGGCGAGCCGGGCCTCGACCGCGGTGATCACCTGCTCGATGAGGGTATCGTCGTCGCTGAACAGGATCGACTGCGCGGCGGTGTCGTGCTCGGCCTGGGCCAGCAGGTCGGCAGCGATCCAGTCCGGGTTCTGCTCGCCATCGGCCAGCACCAGCACTTCGGAGGGGCCCGCCACCATGTCGATGCCGACCGTGCCGAAGACGAGGCGCTTGGCGGCGGCGACATAGGCGTTGCCCGGCCCGACGATCTTGGCGACGGGGGCGATGGTCTGCGTGCCATAGGCGAGCGCCGCCACCGCCTGCGCCCCGCCGATCCGGTAGATCTCGTCGACCCCGGCGATGCGCGCGGCCGCCAGCACCAGCGGGTTCAGCGCGCCGTCCGGCGCCGGCACCACCATGGCGAGGCGCCCGACGCCGGCGACCTTCGCCGGCACCGCGTTCATCAGCACGGAGGAGGGATAGGCGGCGGTGCCGCCGGGCACATAGAGCCCCACCGCGTCGACCGGCGTCCAGCGGTGGCCGAGCTCGACGCCGATGGCGTCGGTCCAGCGCGCATCGCCGGGAAGCTGGCGGGCGTGATAGGCACGGATGCGCTCATGGGCGAGGCGCAGCGCGTCCAGGGTCTCCGGCGGGGCCGCCCGGAACGCGGCGTCGATCTCCGCATCGGAGACGCGCAGGCCGACCCGGCCGAGATCGACCCGGTCGAAGCGGGCGGAATAGTCGACCAGCGCCGCGTCGCCACGCGCCCGCACCTCGGCGATGATGGCCCGCACCGCCTGCTCGACATCCGCCGACGCCTCGCGCTTGGTGCCGAGAAAGGCGGTGAAGCGGTCGGGGAAGTCGGCGGCGCGTGTATCGAGGCGGAGCGGCATGGCGTGTCCTGACGCGGTCCCCGTCGCGGGGCCGGCGCATCGGCGTTGCGGGCGGCACGGGCGTGGCGACGATGCGCCGGCGCGACCCGTTCCGCGACGTTCTATGACAACCGCCGCCGCCGATGACAAGCGCCGCACCCGCGGTGCGGCCCGCAGGCCGGCGTCAGGGCGCCGGGACGTGGCAGGGCACGCCCTTGGCGTCCCAGGCCGGGCCGAGATCCTCGAGGCCGACCTCGAGACATTCCACTTCGAGCTGCACCTCGCCCCCGCCCGAAAACAGGAACGACACCGTGCCGGAGGGCGCCTGCGCCTCGTCGAACTGCACGGCCAGCAGGTTCAGCACGCCCTGCTTCTGCGCGAGGTCGATGCCGCGCACCCGCGCCGACAGCACCCGCTCCAGATGCATGCCCGCGCGCCGGCGCACGCAGGGCGTCCGCCCGTTCGGCGCGCCGGTCACCTCGGCCTGCACGGCGGCTTCCCAGTCGAAGCGGTTGGCCACCAGCGCGAAGCGCTTCTCGCGCGGCAGATAGGCCATGTCGCCCACCGTCATCACCGCATCCTGCAGATGCGCCGACAGCACGGCAAGGTCCTCGGCATCGAGGGCGATGAGCTTCAGTCTGTCCACGGCTACCCTCCCGGGCCGGTCATCCCGGTCGCTGCGATTGTCCGAACGCTCCGGGCAGATGGCGACGGCACCCGGCGGCCGCAAGGGCACGCCGGCGCCGTGCGTAATCCACCTATCCCGCCAGCCGCTCGATCTCGGCGCCGCAGCGCGAGAGCTTCTCCTCCAGCCGCTCGAATCCGCGGTCGAGGTGGTAGACGCGGTGGATCATGCTCTCGCCCTCGGCGGCGAGCGCGCCGATGACGAGCGAGACCGAGGCGCGCAGGTCGGTGGCCATCACCGGCGCGCCGGTCAGCTTCTCGACGCCCTCGATGGTCGCGGTCTCGCCGTCGAGATGGATCTGGGCGCCGAAGCGGGCGAGTTCCTGCACATGCATGAAGCGGTTCTCGAAGATCGTCTCGGTGATCGTCGAGGTGCCGCCCGCCCGCGTGGTGAGCGCCATGAGCTGCGCCTGCAGGTCGGTCGGGAAGCCGGGGAACGGCTCGGTGGTCACCGTGACCGGGGCGATGCCGGCGCCGTTGCGCTTCACCCGCAGCCCCTCGTTCGAGGCGATCACCTCGGCCCCCGATTCGCGCAGCGTGACCAGCGCGGACTCGAGCAGGTCGGCCCGCGCCCCCGCCAGCATCACGTCGCCCCCGGTCATCGCCACCGCCATGGCATAGGTGCCGGTCTCGATGCGGTCGGGCAGCACCGCGTGCCGGGCGCCCTTCAGCCGCGCCACGCCGCGGATGCGGATCGTGGAGGTGCCGTGGCCCTCGATCCGCCCGCCCATGGCGTTGATGCAGTCGGCGACATCGACGATCTCCGGCTCGCGCGCGGCGTTCTCGATGATGGTCTCGCCCTCGGCGAGGCTGGCCGCCATGATCGCGGTGTGGGTCGCCCCCACCGAGACCTTCGGGAACACGATGCGCCCGCCCTTCAGCCCCTTCGGGGCGCGGGCGATGACGTAGCCCGCCTCGATCTCGATCTCGGCGCCGAGCGCGCGCAGCGCGTCGAGGTGGAAGTCGACCGGCCGGGTGCCGATGGCGCAGCCGCCCGGCAGCGAGACCTTCGCATTGCCCATGCGCGCCAGCAGCGGCCCGATCACCCAAAAGCTCGCCCGCATCTTGGAGACGAGGTCATAGGGCGCGGTGGTGTCGACGATGACGCGCGAATCGATCTCCATGGTCTGGCCGGCATAGGCGTCGTCGCCCCGGCGCTTGCCGTTCACGGTGATGTCGATGCCGTGATTGCCGAGGATGCGCTGGAGCTGGGCGACGTCGGCGAGCCGCGGCACGTTCTCGAGGACGAGCTTCTCCTCGGTCAGCAGGCCGGCGATCATCAGCGGCAGCGCGGCGTTCTTGGCGCCGGAAATCGGGATCGTGCCGTTCAGTTCGTTGCCGCCGACGATTCGGATGCGGTCCATGTGCGCGAGCCTCCTCGGGCTGTCCTGCCGCCGCGCCGGGGCGGGGCGTCGATTGTGTCGTTCCGGCGGGGCCGGCGTTCCGTCTATTCCGGGTCGGGGGAGGGGAGCGGCCGATCGGGGGGCGGTTCGCCCGGCCCGGCGTCCGCCGCCCGGGTCCGACCCCTGGCCTGCGCCTTGCGGCGCTTGAGGTTCTCGCGCAGCGCCTGCGCCAGCCGTTCGGCGCGCGCCTTCGCCTCGTCCTCGCTTCCGCCCATCGCCCGTTCCGTTGCGCCGCCCTCGGCCCGCGCCGCCGGCCGCGACCCGCAATCCTCCACCACTAGCGGGGCGTGCGCGCGCCGGCAAGCGCGCCCTGCGTGCGCTCCGCCACCGCCGGCGGCCGGGCGTTCAGAAGCGGTATTTATATCCCAGCTCGATGGCGTTGTAGGAGACCTCGCCGTCGCTCCAGTCGCGCTCCACCCGCACCGTCACGGTGTTGTTGTCGTCGATCTTGAACGAGAAGCCGGTGGCGAGCTCGGGGGTGTTGTAGTCGTTCTCGGTATCGAAGGCGTTGCGGTAGCGCGCCATCACCGCGTTCCACGTCACCACCGGCGTCAGGGTGACGTCGAGCGCGGCATAGAAGACGTAATAGGGAAAGGACGGGTTGTCCGCGTTCTGGAGGTGCTCGCCGACACCGCCGCTGACGCGCAGGCTGAGCCCTTTCACCAGATCGAACGCGGTGCCGGCCGTCCCCTCGACATTGGTCTTCCACGCGTCGCTGTGGGAGGTGTCGTAATATTTCACCGAGCCGCCGAGGATCAGACCGTTGTCGAAGGCGTGCGACAGGCTGGCCTGCCAGTCGGTGGATTTCGATTCGTTGAAGTCGTCGGGCACGCGCTCGGTGGTGACGGTAAAGCCGATCGTGGTGCTCCCGGCCCGCGCCGGGGCGGCCGGCAGCGCCAGCGCGGCGACAAGCCCCCCTATCGCAAGGCGGGCCGGTTGTTTCAGGCGGAAGGGCATCGCTTGGCGTCTCCGGCAGGTGACCCCGACTTTAATGGTCCCGCCCGTCCCCGGGCACCGGCGGGACGCGCCCGCGGGCACGATTTCCGCCCGGTGTGGCCGGTCGGTCGCGTCTTCCCTTAGGGAAAACACGGTGGCCGCGCCGATGCGGGCTTCCTAAGCTTGCCGCGCCGCCGCGCCGCGAGGAGACCGAATGAGCCAGCCCACCGCCATCGAGCCGATCGCCCCTGCCGGCGCCGCCCCATACGCTGCCGATGCCGGAGCGATCGACGACTGGCACGCGCAGGCCCATGACGCGGTCGCCCGCCGGCTCGGCGTCACCCCGGAGGGACTGAGCGGCACCGAGGCGCGGGCGCGGCTCGGCGCCCATGGGCCGAACCGCCTGCCCGAGCCGCCCCGCCGCCATCCGCTGATGCGCTTCCTCGCCCAGTTCGACAGCGTGATCATCTATTTCCTCATGGCCGGTGCGCTGGCGGCGCTGCTGCTCGGCCATCGCGTCGATGCCGGCGTCATCATCGCCGTGGTGCTGGTGAACGCGCTGGTCGGCTTCATCCAGGAGGGGCGGGCCGAGGCGGGGCTGGCGGCGATCCGCAGCATGATCGCGCCCCGCGCCCGGCTGATCCGCGACGGACGCCCCGCCAGCGTCGCCGCGGAGGAGCTGGTGCCGGGCGACATCGTGCTGCTGGAGGCCGGCGACCGCGTGCCGGCGGACCTGCGCCTTGTCCGCGCCCGCGGCATGCTGGTCGACGAGGCGGCGCTGACCGGCGAATCGGTCGCCGCCGCCAAGCGCGAGGAGCCCGCCGCCCCGGCCGCGCCGCTCGGCGACCGCCACTCCATGGCCTATTCCGGCACGCTGGTGGCGGCCGGGCAGGCGCGGGGCATCGTCGTCGCCACCGGCCGGCACACCGAGATCGGCCGCATCAGCACGCTGATCGCCGCCGTCGAGCCGCTCGCCACGCCGCTCTTGCGGCAGGTCAACGCCTTCGGCAGCCGCTTCACGACGCTGGTGGGCGTGTGCGCGGTGCTGCTCTTCGTCTTCGCCGTCGCCGTGCGGGACTATGGCTGGAGCGAGGCGCTGATGGCGGTGGTGGCGCTCGCCGTCGGCGTGGTGCCGGAAGGGCTGCCCGCCGTCATCACCGTGACGCTCGCCATCGGCGTGCGCCGCATGGCCGCCCGCAACGCGGTGATCCGCCGCCTGCCGGCGGTCGAGACGCTGGGCGCCACCTCGGTGATCTGCTCGGACAAGACCGGCACGCTGACCCGCAACGAGATGACGGTGCGCCGCCTCGTCCTCGCCGACGGCCTCGTCGAGGTCGAGGGCGCGGGCTACGCGCCGGAGGGCCGGCTGCTCGGGCCGGCGGCGGGCGATCCGGGTGCGCTCGCGCTCTGCCGCGCCGGCCTGCTCTGCAACGACGCGCAGCTCCGCCTCCACGACGGGCGCTGGAGCGTCGAGGGCGATCCGATGGAAGGCGCCCTGCTGGCGCTGGCGGCGAAGGCCGGGCTCGACCCGGCCGCCGAGCGCGCCGCCTGGACCCGCCTCGACGAGGTGCCGTTCGACGCCGCGTACCGCTTCATGGCCACGCTGCACCGCGATCCCGAAGGCGGCACGCTCATCGTCGTCAAGGGCGCGCCCGAGCCGGTGCTGGCGATGAGCGGCGCCGATGCCGCGCGGTGGGAGGCGGCCATCGCGGCCGCGGCCGGCGAGGGCCAGCGCCTGCTCGGCTTCGCGATGAAGTGGCTCGCCGCGCCGCCCGCCCGGCTGTCGATGGCCGACATGGCCGGCGGCTTCGAGCTGCTCGGCCTCGCCGGCTTCGTCGATCCCCCGCGCGCCGAGGCGGTGGCCGCCATCGCCGAATGCCGTTCCGCCGGCATCGCGGTGAAGATGATCACCGGCGACCACGGCGCCACCGCGCTGGCCATTGCCCGCCAGCTCGGCATCGCGGAAAAGCCCCACGCCGTCACCGGCGCCGATCTCGACCGCGTGCCCGACGCCGATCTCGCCGCGCTCGCGCGGGACACGCAGGTGTTCGCCCGCACCAGCCCCGAGCACAAGCTGCGCATCGTCCGCGCGCTGCAGGGCACCGGCGCCATCGTCGCCATGACCGGCGACGGGGTGAACGACGCGCCCTCGCTGAAGCAGGCCGATGTCGGCATCGCCATGGGCCGCAAGGGCACCGAGGCGGCCAAGGAGGCCGCCGAGGTGGTGCTGCTCGACGACAATTTCGCCTCCATCGTCGCCGCGGTCAGCGAGGGCCGCACCGTCTACGACAACATCCGCAAGATGATCGCCTGGACCCTGCCGACCAATGGCGGCGAGGTGCTCGCGGTGATCTTCGCCATCCTCGCCGGCCTCACCATGCCGATGAGCGCGACGCAGATCCTGTGGATCAACCTCTTGCTCTCCGCGACGCTGGGCCTCGTGCTGGCCTTCGAGCCGGCCGAGCCGGGGGTGATGGCGCGCCGCCCGCGCCGGCCGGACGCGCCGCTGCTCTCGCCCTTCATGCTGTGGCGGATTCTGTTCGTCTCGTTCCTGTTCCTGGTCGCGGCAGTCGGCCTGTTCGAGTACGTGACCCGGCGCGGCGACAGCGTCGAGCTCGCCCGCACGATGGTGGTGAACGCCATCGTCGTGCTGGAGATCTTCTACCTCTTCAATGTCCGCTATCTGCACGGCCGCTCGATCACCTGGCGGGGCGTGCTGGGCACGCCCGCCGTGCTGCTGGCGGTCGGCGTGGTGGTGGTGGCGCAGTTCGCCTTCACCTATTTGCCGCCGATGCAGGAGATCTTCGACACCCGCCCGGTGGCGTTCTCGGACGGCGTGCTCGTCGTCGCCGGCGGCGTGGTGCTGCTCGCCGTGCTGGAGGCGGAGAAGGCACTGCTGCGCCGGCTCGGCTGGTTCGAAGAGCTGAAGTAGCGCGCCTATTGTGCCGCGCGCTGCTCGTAGCCGAGATGCCGGTTGAGCTTGGCGAGCAGTTCCTCCGCCGCGTCGGCGATCACCGTGCCGGGTGGGTAGATCGCCTCGGCGCCGGCACCATAGAGCGCGTCGTAATCCTGCGGCGGCACCACGCCGCCCACCACCACCATGATGTCGGGGCGCCCCTCCGCGGCCAGCGCCGCCTTGAGCTCTGGCACCAGCGTGAGATGCCCGGCCGCGAGCGAGGAGACGCCGATCACGTGCACGTCGTTCTCCACCGCCTGCCGCGCCGCCTCCTGCGGGGTGGCGAAGAGCGGCCCGATATCGACGTCGAAGCCGAGATCGGCGAAGGCCGAGGCGATCACCTTCTGGCCGCGGTCGTGCCCGTCCTGGCCGACCTTGGCGACCAGGATGCGCGGGCGCCGGCCTTCGTTCTCCTCGAACGCCCGCACCGTGTCGAGCACCCGCGCCACCTTGTCGCCCATCGCCGCCGCCTCCCGCGTGTAGACGCCGGAAATGGTGCGGATCTCGGCGCGGTGGCGGCCGAACACCGTCTCCAGCGCGTCCGATATCTCGCCCACCGTCGCCTTGGCGCGGGCGGCGTCGATGGCGAGCGCGAGCAGATTGCCCCCGCCCGCCGCGCCGTTGGTCAGCGCGGTGAGCGCGGCCTGCGTCGCCTTCGGATCGCGCTCGGCCCGCAGCCGGTTCAGCTTGTCGATCTGCGCCGCGCGCACGGCCGAATTGTCGACCTTGAGCACGTCGATCGGCGTCTCGAAATCCGGCTTGTACTTGTTGACGCCGACCACAGTCTGCGCGCCGGAATCGATCCGCGCCTGCGTCGTGGCGGCGGCTTCCTCGATGCGCAGCTTGGGGATGCCGGCCTCGATCGCCTTGGCCATGCCGCCCAGCGCTTCCACCTCCGCCATGTGGCCGAGCGCCTTCTGCGCGAGATCGGCGGTGAGCTTCTCGACGAAGAAGGAGCCGCCCCACGGGTCGATGGCGCGCGTGGTCCCGCTTTCCTGCTGCAGCACGATCTGGGTGTTGCGGGCGATGCGGGCGGAGAAGTCGGTCGGCAGCGCCAGCGCCTCGTCGAGCGCGTTGGTGTGCAGCGACTGGGTATGGCCCTGCGTCGCCGCCATCGCCTCGACGGTGGTGCGCATCACGTTGTTGAACACGTCCTGCGCGGTGAGCGACCAGCCCGAGGTCTGCGAATGGGTGCGCAGCGGCAGCGACTTCGGGTTCTGCGCGCCGAGGTCCTGCATCGCCTTCGCCCAGATCAGCCGGGCGGCGCGCAGCTTGGCCACCTCCATGAAGAAGTTCATGCCGATCGCCCAGAAGAACGACAGGCGCGGCGCGAAGCTGTCGATCGCCATGCCGGCGCGCTGCCCGGCGCGCACATATTCGATGCCGTCGGCGAGCGTGTAGGCGAGTTCGAGGTCCTGCGTCGCCCCCGCCTCCTGCATGTGGTAGCCGGAGATCGAGATCGAGTTGAAGCGCGGCATGTTCGCCGCCGTGAAGGCGAAGATGTCGGAGATGATCCGCATCGAGGGCGCGGGCGGGTAGATATAGGTGTTGCGGACCATGAACTCCTTGAGGATGTCGTTCTGGATCGTCCCCGAGAGCTTGGCCGCCGGCACGCCCTGTTCTTCCGCCGCCACCACATAGAGCGCCAGCACCGGCAGCACCGCGCCGTTCATGGTCATCGACACGCTCATCTGGTCGAGCGGGATGCGGTCGAACAGCGTGCGCATGTCGTAGATGGAATCGATCGCCACCCCGGCCATGCCGACATCGCCGGCGACGCGCGGGTGGTCGCTGTCATAGCCGCGATGGGTGGCGAGATCGAAGGCGACCGAAAGCCCCTTCTGCCCGGCCGCGAGGTTGCGCCGGTAGAAGGCGTTGGAATCCTCCGCCGTGGAGAATCCGGCATATTGCCGGATGGTCCAGGGCTGGGTCGCGTACATGGTCGGGTAGGGCCCGCGCAGGAACGGCGCGATGCCGGGGAAGGTGTCGACGAAGCCGAGCCCGTCGATATCCGGCGCGCCGTAGACCGGCTTCACCGCGATGCCCTCGGGCGTCGCCCAGCCGGCGCCGCCGGCGGGAGGGGCGGGCAGCACCGGGGGCTGCCAGTCGAGCGCGGCGAAGTTCGGAATGCGGCTCATCGTCAGCTCCCCCACGCTCCCGCTCCGGCGGGACGATCGATGCCTCAGGCCCGGCTCGCGACCCACGAGCCGGTGCAGTTCTCGGCCTTGGCCTGCCAGTCGCCGGAGGCGCTGTCGCCGCGCACCAGGCCGTTGGCGCTGACGCTCTTGCCGGCATGGGCGATGTTCATGTTGATCAGCCCGGCCGGGTTGATGCCGCCGGTCACCTTGACCGGCCACATGCCGGCATAGCTGATCTTGCCGTCCTTCACCGACAGCTTGAAATCATAGTTGGTGGCGCATTTGCCGGCCTCGGCGGAGGTCTTCACCCGCCACAGCCCGTCATGCTGGCCCGCGGCCATGGCCGGTGTCGCACCGGCAAGAACCACGAGCCCCAGAACTGCCGTTACACGACGCATCCGGCTCTCCTCATCCAATCGTTCCGTCATGGAGGTAATCCGTTCGGACCGATTTTGTTCCCCTTTGCAGGCGAAATGGTGTCTGGATGGCGTCTAGCGGAGGCCCACCCGCGCCTGCGCCCGGGCCAGCATGTCGATCAGGTCGGTGCCGAGGCCGACGAATTCGTCGACCCCCGCCGCCCGCAGCGCCGCCGCCTCCCCCTCGCCCGGCCGGCCGGCGAGGTAGAGCGCGGTGGCACCCGCCGCCTTGAGGGCACGGGCCGCCGCCTCGCCCTCGCCGGCATAGATCTCGTCGCTCGAGCACAGGCAGGCGAGCCGGGCGCCCGAGGCGCGGAAGGCCTCCGCCAGCGCCGCGGGCGATGCGTAGGTGTCGCCCCCCGTCGCCGCGATGCCGCCCGCCTCGAACAGCCCGCGTGCGAAGCCGGCACGGGCAGTGAAGGCGGCGACGCTGCCCAGCGTCGCGAGGAAGACGGTCGGCGGGGTTGCCGCCCGTTCGGCGGCAGCGCGCAGCCGCTCGAACGGCTCGGCGATGCGGGAGGGCGCGAGCGGCTCGCAGGCGAGCGCGCCGTCCGCCGGCGCGGCCGGGGCGTCGGCGCGCGCCGGCGTCAGCACGGCGACGGTGCCGGCGCCGAGCTGGGGAAATTCGGAGGTGCCGGTGATCGGCTGGCGGCGCGTCGCCACCGCCGCCGCGCGGGCGGCGCGGGTCGCGGCGAGCTGCGTCTGCCAGTGGCCCGAGGCCAGCGCCTCGACCATGCCGCCCGCGCGCTCGATCTGGCGGAACAGCTCCCACGCCGCCGCCGCCAGCGCCTCCGTCGCCTCCTCGATGGCACCAGCCCCGGCGCCGGGATCGGCGACGCGGTGGACGTTGGATTCCTCGATCAGCATCACCTGCGTGTTGCGGGCGAGACGACGGGCGAAGGCATCGGGCAGGCCGAGCGCCTCGGTGAAGGGCAGCACGGTGAAGCTGTCCGCCCCGCCGGTGCCGGCGGCGAAGGCGGCGATGGTGCCGCGCAGCAGGTTCACATGCGGATCGCGCGTCGTCAGCGAGCGCCACGCCGTCTCCGCATGCAGGGCGAGCGGGGGCGCTGTGTCGAGGCCGCAGGCCGCGAGCGCCCGCGCCCAGAGCAGCCGCAGCGCGCGCAGCTTGGCGATGGTGGCGATCTGCTCGACATCGGCGGTCAGCGTCGCCTCGATCAGCGGCACGGCCTCCTCGAGCGTGAGGCCTGCGGCCTCGAGCGCGCGCAGATAGGCGATGGCGGTGGCCAGCACCGCGGCGAGTTCCTGCGCGTCGCCGGCGCCGGCGGCATGGTGGAGGCGCCCGTCGGCGCGCACCATCGGCGCGCCATAGCCGCGCGAGCGCAGCGCCCCCACCGTCTGGCCGAGCCGGGTGGCGAGCGCCTCCCAGTCGAGCATCGAGCCGCCCAGCGCGGCGAAATCGCCGATCGGGTCGAGCCCGAAGCGCAGGTCCAGCGAGGCGGCGTCGTACCCGTGCGCCTCGGCATAGGCGGCCAGCGCCAGCGCGACGTCGCGGGCGCGGAACTGGCCGGCCTCGACCCGCAGCGTGACGAGGTCGAGCATCACCCCTTCGAGCACGCGCGTCAGCGTGTCGGTGGTCGCCGGCAGGCCGAAGCCGCGCGCGGAGGGCGCCGAGGCGAACACCAGCGCCGCCCCGTCGGCGCCGCCGTTCAGGTCGGCGAGGAGCTGGGCATTGGCCGCGTCCGGGTCGTCATGGTCGATCCGCGCGATCACCCGCCACGGCGCCCCCGCCGCCCGGCCGGCGATGGGCTGAGCCTGCGGCCGGCGGGCGGGCAGCGCGTCGAGCGCGAGCCCGTCCAGCGTGCGCGTCACCATGCGCTTGTCATAGGCGCCGCCCTTCAGCACGCCCGCGACCAGCGCCAGCCAGTCCGCGCGCGTCGCGGGCGGGAAGGCGGCGGAGAGCGCCGCGACGTCCATCACGCGAATTCCAGGATGACGGCGTCGACCGCGAGGCTGTCGCCCGGCTTGGCCAGCACCTTCCTGACGGTGGCGTCGCGCTCGGCGCGCAGCACGTTCTCCATCTTCATCGCCTCGACCACCGCCAGCGTCTCGCCGGACTTCACCTCCTGTCCCTCGGAGACCGCGATCGAGACCACGAGGCCCGGCATCGGGCAGAGCAGCTGCTTGCCGCTGTCGGCGGCCACCTTTTCCGGCATCAGCGCGGCGAGAGCCGCCTCGCGCTCGGTATAGACGAAGGCATCGACGGCGATGCCGCGATGGGCCAGCGCCACGCCGTTGAGCAGCGCGCGCACCTGCACGCTCACCACCTCCTCGTCGACCGTGCCGTGCCACACCGGCTCGCCGGGCTTCCACGCCGAGCGCAGCTGGTGCGTGCCGGCGGGCTTGCCGGCGGCGTCGAGGAAGGTGACGAGGAATTCGCCCGCGGCCCGGTCGATCTCGCAGGCGAAGCTCTGATCGCCCAGCTTCACGATGCGGCGATGCTCGAACACCACCGGGCGCCCGGCCATCTGGCCGGAAATGCCGCGCTTGCGGGCGTTCATCGCGTTGTCGATGACGCCTGCCACCGCCGCCAACCTGAGCGCCAGCGGCCCTTCCGCTGTGCGCGGCTGGAAGCCGCCGGCATATTCCTCGGCGATGAAGCCGGTGGAGAGCCGCCCCTCCTGCCAGCGCCTGTGCGCCATCAGGGCGGAGAGGAAGGGGATGTTGTGCTGGATGCCGTCGATGGCGAAGGCGTCGAGCGCGTCCGCCTGCGCCTCGATCGCCGCGGCCCGCGTCGGCGCGTGGGTGACCAGCTTGGCGATCATCGGGTCGTAGAACAGCGAGATCTCGCCGCCCTCATAGACGCCGGTGTCGTTGCGCACCGTCACGCCGTCCCGCGCGCTCTCCGCCGGCGGACGGTAGCGCGTCAGCCGGCCGATCGAGGGCAGGAAGTTGCGGTAGGGATCCTCGGCATAGACGCGGCTCTCCACCGCCCAGCCCTTCAGCGTCACGTCCTGCTGGCGGATGGCGAGCGGTTCCCCGGCGGCGACCCGGATCATCTGCTCGACGAGGTCGATGCCGGTGATCAATTCGGTCACCGGGTGCTCGACCTGCAGGCGGGTGTTCATCTCGAGGAAGTAGAAGGACTTGTCCTGCCCGGCGACGAATTCCACCGTGCCGGCGCTGTCGTAGTTGACGGCCTTGGCGAGCGCGACGGCCTGCTCGCCCATCTTCCGGCGGGTCGCCTCGTCGAGCAGCGGCGAGGGCGCCTCCTCGACCACCTTCTGGTTGCGGCGCTGGATCGAGCATTCGCGCTCGCCGAGATAGATGACGTTGCCGTGCTTGTCGCCCAGCACCTGGATCTCGATGTGGCGCGGCTCGACGATGAACTTCTCGACGAAGACGCGGTCGTCGCCGAAGGAGGACTTCGCCTCGGAGCGGGCGCGGTCGAACCCCTCCTGCACCTCGGCGCGGGAGTTGGCGATGCGCATGCCCTTGCCGCCGCCGCCGGCGGAGGCCTTGATCATCACCGGATAGCCGATCTCGTCGGCGATCCTTGCCGCGTGCTCGGCGTCCTCGATGATGCCGAGGAAGCCGGGCACTGTGGAAACGTTCGCCGCCGCCGCCGCCTTCTTCGATTCGATCTTGTCGCCCATGGCGTTGATCGCGCCCGGGTTGGGGCCGATGAACACGATCCCCTCCGCGGCGAGCGCTTCCGGGAACGCGGCGCGCTCGGAGAGGAAGCCGTAGCCCGGATGCACGGCTTCAGCGCCGGTCTGCTTGCAGGCGGCGATGATCCGGTCGATCAGCAGGTAGGACTGCGCGGCGGGCGGCGGGCCGATATGCACCGCCTCGTCCGCCATCTCGACATGCAGCGCGTCCTTGTCGGCATCGGAATAGACCGCCACCGTCTTGATGCCCATCTTCCGCGCCGTCTTGATGACCCGGCAGGCGATCTCGCCGCGATTGGCGATCAGGATCTTGGAGAACATTTGCGCCTTCCTACTATCGGATCTGCATGGCGGAAACGTCGATTTCACAGTACTCCCAAAATTCAACATCGTTCGGGATAAAGTGGCTGTAGTTTTTAATGTAGTATTGTGCAAGCGTCTGGTCGCGTCGGCTATGCTTTAAAACAAACATGATTTTTCTAAAATCCTGCGGCGCTCCTATAAAATACAGCATTGCCTCATTCCATACAGTAATCTTGGCGCTTGGCGTATTTCCACTAACTGTCCACTTATGGGATTTGCACTCAACCAAGATGGCTGGGTCAGCGCTGCCAAGATCAAATTTATGGAGCTTTTTCTGAGGTCCGATTCCAATCGGACAGGGGAAGCGAGGTTCTAGGAAAATTCCTTGTGCTTGGAAGAATGCTCGAGAAATTCTCTCGAAGTCCGCTCCAGCGTGAGCATTGCTGGCGGCGCCGACTCGCTGAAAGCTGATGTCTGTCATCACACCCTCACAGCGGCAGGTTGTCGTGCTTCTTGGCGGGGGCCTCGATCTTCTTCGAGCGCAGCATGGCGAGCGCCCGTGCTACCCGCTTGCGGGTCGAGCGGGGCGTGATCACCTCGTCGATATAGCCGCGCTCGGCGGCGACGAACGGCGAGAGGAACCGCTCCTCATATTCCTTGGTCTTGGCGGCGATCTTGGCCGGGTCGTCCATCTCCGAGCGGAAGATGATCTCCACCGCGCCCTTGGCGCCCATCACCGCGATCTGCGCGGTCGGCCAGGCATAGTTGACGTCGCCGCCGACATGCTTCGAGGCCATCACGTCATAGGCGCCGCCGAACGCCTTGCGGGTGATGACGGTGACCAGCGGCACGGTGGCCTGCGAATAGGCGAACAGCAGCTTGGCGCCGTGCTTGATCAGCCCGCCATATTCCTGCGCCGTGCCGGGCAGGAAGCCGGGCACGTCGACGAAGGTGACGATCGGGATCTCGAACGCATCGCAGAAGCGCACGAAGCGGGCGGCCTTGCGCGAGGCGTCGGAATCCAAGACGCCCGCCAGCACCATCGGCTGGTTGGCGACGAAGCCGACCGTGCGGCCCTCGATGCGGCCGAAGCCGGTGACGATGTTCTTGGCGAACGCGCCCTGGATCTCGAAGAAATCGCCCTCGTCGGCGACCTTTCCGATCAGTTCCTTGATGTCATAGGGCTTGTTCGGGTTGTCCGGGATCAGCGTGTCGAGCGAGGGGTCGAGCCGCTCGCCATCGTCGAAGCTCGGCCATTCCGGCACGCCGGCCTGGTTGTTGGCCGGCAGGAAGTCGATCAGCCGGCGCATCTGCAGCAGGCACTCGACGTCGTTCTCATAGGCGCCGTCGGCGACCGAGGACTTCGAGGTGTGCACCTTGGCCCCGCCCAGCTCCTCGGCGGTAACGGTCTCGTTGGTCACCGTCTTCACCACGTCGGGGCCGGTGACGAACATGTAGGAGGTGTCGCGCACCATGAAGATGAAGTCGGTCATCGCCGGCGAATAGACGTCGCCGCCCGCGCAGGGGCCCATGATCACCGAGATCTGCGGGATGACGCCGGAGGCGGCGACGTTGCGGCGGAACACCTCGCCATAGCCGCCGAGCGCGGCGACGCCTTCCTGGATGCGCGCCCCGCCGGCGTCGAACAGGCCGATCACCGGCGCCCGCGTCTTCAGCGCGAGGTCCTGGATCTTGACGATCTTCTCGGCATGCGCCTCGGACAGCGAGCCGCCGAACACGGTGAAGTCCTTGGCGAAGACGAACACCTGCCGCCCGTTCACCGTGCCCCAGCCGGTGACCACGCCGTCGCCGGGGATGCGGGTCTTCTCCATGCCGAAATCGGTGTTGCGGTGCTGGACGAAGGTGTCGAACTCCTCGAACGAGCCGCTGTCCAGCAGGAGTTCGATGCGCTCGCGGGCGGTGAGCTTGCCGCGCGTGTGCTGGGCGTCGATGCGCTTCTGCCCGCCGCCGAGACGCGCCTCGGCGCGCCGCTGTTCGAGCTCGTCGAGGATGTGCTTCATGGCGGGGACCCGATGTGGACTGGATGCCTTCTAGGATGTTGCAGGGCAAAAGATAAGCTGTGAAAATGCGGAACGTGAAACTGTAAAAAATTCACAAATTCGAACCGGCGCCGCTGCGGCGCCCTCTCCGAGCCGCCGGGAGCGCGGGTCCATGTCGAACCTGTCGAAAAAGGTATTCGCCGGTCACGCCGTGCGCAATCTCCGCGAGAAGTTCGGCCTGACCCAGGTCGACTTCGCCCGCCGGCTGTCGCTGTCGCCGAGCTATGTCAACCAGATCGAGAGCAACCAGCGCCCGGTCACCGCCGCCGTGCTGCTCGCCATCGGGCGCACCTTCGACATCGACATCACCCGCTTCGAGGCCGACGATTTCGAGCGCATCGTCGCCGACCTGCGCGAGGCGCTGGCCGACCCGGTGTTCCGCGGCATCGAGCCGGGGCTGCAGGACCTCAAGAACGCCACCACCCACGCGCCGAGCTTCGCCCACGCCTTCCTGCGGCTCTACAGCGCCATGCGCCGGCTGGTGGAGCGCCGCGCCGCGCTCGACGATGCGCTGGCCTCGGCCGCGCTGGCCGGCGGGACGGCGCGCGAGGCCGACGGCGAGGCCCGCAACCTCGCCCCTTACGAGGAGGTGCGCGACCATTTCCACTACATCGACAACTACGTCGACGGCCTCGACCGCGCCGCCGAGGAGCGCGCCGCCAGCCTCGACCTGTTCGGCCGCGACGACGGTGTGAGCGTGCTCGCCGCGCATCTGAAGGAGCGCCACGCCATCGCGGTCGACATCGAGCCGGTCGGTGCCGCCGAGGTGCCGCTGCTGCGCTTCGATCCGCGCCGGCGCACCGCCACCCTCGCCGCCGCGCTCGACCGGCCGAGCCGCGTCTTCCGCCTCGCCACCCTGCTCGCCCGCGTCGAGCAGAGCGAGCGCATCGACGCCCATGCCGACGGCGCCGGCTTCCGCAGCCTCGCCGCCCGCGACGTCTGCCGCCTCGCGCTGCAGAACTACTATGCCGGCGCGCTGATGATGCCCTATCGCCGCTTCGCCGCGCTCGCCCGCGAGCTGCGCCACGATCTCGACCGGCTCGCCCTCGTCACCGGCGCCAGCCTGGAGCAGGTGTGCCACCGCCTCTCCACCCTGCAGCGGCCGGGCGAGAAGGGGGTGCCGTTCTATTTCCTCAAGGTCGACCGCGCCGGCAACGTCATCAAGCGCCATTCGGCGACCCGCTTCCAGTTCGCCCGCTATGGCGGCGCCTGCCCGGTGTGGAACGTGCACGAGGCGTTCGAGGCTCCAGCCCGCACGCTGGTGCAGGTCGGCGAGATGCCGGACGGGGTGCGCTATCTGTGCCTCGCCCGCGGCACCGCGCGCCCGGCCCAGCGGCACGGGCGGCGCGAGCGCCGCTTCGCGCTCGGCATCGGCTGCGAGATCTCCTATGCCGGCGAGGTGGTCTATGCCGACGGGCTCGACCTCAAGGCACCGATCAACATCGCCCCGATCGGCGTCAACTGCCGGCTCTGCCCGCGCGCGGCCTGCGTCGAGCGCGCCTACCCCCCGCTCGACCGCGAGATCGTGCTCGATCCCGACCGGCGCGGCATCGTGCCCTTCACCGTGCGCGAATGATCAGGCCGAGGCGAGGCCGGGGTGCAGCCGCGGCACGCTGCGCCAGACCTCGTCCGGCACCACCTCCCAGCCGAACCGGCCGCCGAGCAGGGCGAGGAGGTCGCGCAGCAGGTTCTCGCGGTGCTCCTCCTGTAGGAACATGCGCGCGGAGACATAGTAGGAATAGCGCAGCGCGGCATGGGCGCGGCGCGCGTCGAGCCCGCCGATCACCTGCGCGATGACCGGCGAGCCGGCCTCGTTGAGCGGCGTGGCGAAGGAGCCGAACTGCGCTTCCGCCAGCGGGTGCACGGCATAGAGCCGGGCGCAGGCGCGGTCGAGCGCGGGCCGGTCGCCGGCGGCGAGATGCGCGACGCAGGCGAGCGTCATCAGGTAGACGTGGAACTGCGAGCCCGGTTCGGCCAGCTCGATGCCGTGCTCGTAGAGCTCCAGCGCCGCCGCGATCTGCCCCTCGCACATGCGCACCTGCCCGAGCGTCGAGAAGGCCGGCGCGAAGGCGGTGCTGTGGGCGAGGGCGTGCTCGGCGAGCTGGCCGGCCAGCTCGTGATAGCCGCGCCCGACGAACAGCAGCAGCTTGGCGGCGGCCAGCGTCAGGATCGGGTCGTCGTCGATGCGCGGCAGGCTCATCAGCACCAGCCGCTCGATCTCGTCCTCCGCCACCGCCGTTTCCGCCGGCTCCGAATGCGGGGCATAGGGGCTGAACAGCAGCCGCGAATAGAGCGACATGCCCAGCGCCAGCGCCGCTTCCGGGTCGTCCGGACGCTCGGCGAAGGCGCGGGCGGTCTGCGCCTCGGTCTCCAGCCAGCTTTCCGGCTGGCGCGTCAGCAGCCGGGCGGCATCATGGAGGCGCAGTTCCATCGGCACGTCGGTCGGCGCGGCGTGGCGCTCGCGGGCAAAGGAGAGGTGCCGCCACAGCGCGGACTGCACGCTTCCGGCCAGCGCGTCGGCGGGGCCGGCGACATCGCGCGCGAGGTCGAGCCGGGAGGCGCTCAGCAGGCGCCCGCCGCCGCCTTCCCGCAGCACGGCGGCGCAGGCGATTTCGGCGCCGTTGCGGTAGAAGCTCAGCTCCAGCACGAAGCGCGCCCTCGCCGCGGGCTCGGTCCCCTGCTCGCGCAGCTCGACCACATTCTCCGCCGGCAGCGCCCGGGCGAGCCCGGCCCTCAGGCGGGCGAGGAAGTCGCGCGGCTCGGCAAGGCCGGCGAGCCGCGCCAGCCCGTAGCACGGCCCGATGCGCAGGAACGCCTCGCTCGCCGCCGGCGCCTCGGCATGGGGATCGGCGATCCACAGATAGCCCTCGCCATAGCGCGTGGCGATGAAGCGCGGCGCGCGGGCATTGTCGCCGAGCTTGGCGCGCAGCCGGTTGATGACGAAATCGATGTTGCGGTCGGAGCTGTCGGAACCGATGCCGGCCACGGCGTCGAGCAGCTGGTTTCGGGTCATCACCCGCCCCGGCGTGCGCGTGAAGGCCAGCAGCAGGGCCCGCTCGGAACGGGTAAAGCGCACTTCGCCGCCATCAGGGCGGGTGGCCGCGAGGAAATCGGGATCGAAGGTCAGCGCGCCAAAGCGCAATCCCACACCCATGCCAGATCTCGCTGCACGCGTCCTGCTGCGCGCCCGTCTCGTCCGGGCGGTGCGCCCGGCCGGCCGCTGCGCCCACCGGGAGAGCGTCGGCCCGGCGCGCAAATAATCCTACAACATTTGCAATTCACTTCTACCGGCCGAGGGAGCGATTTGCGGCGCTCCCGAGGGGGCGGCCCGGTGCGGGCCGGTACGGGCATGAGCGCGGGGGCATGCGGCTTCGTCCGCCTTCGGGACGGCCTCGTCGCGACGCTGCTGCTGGTGGGCCTCGGCGGCGCGCAGGCCGCCGACGGGACCGGCCCGGTCCGGGTGACCGGGCCGGTCCCCGTCGATGTCGAGCTGGTGATCGCCGCCGACGTGTCGACCTCGATGGACCGCGTCGAGAAGACGCTGCAGCGCGACGGCTTCGTCGCCGCCTTCCGCGACCCGGAATTCATCCGCGCGGTGGCGCGCGGCCGGCTGCGCCGGATCGCGGTCACCTATGCCGAATGGGGCGGCACCGGCCGCACCCGGGTGGTGGTGCCCTGGACGGTGATCGACGGCGCGGCCAGCGCGGAAGCCTTCGCCGACAGCCTCGCCGCGACCTTTCCGGGCCGCCTGCCGGGCGGCACGGCGGTGGGCGAGGCGATCGCCTTTGGCACCCGGCTGTTCGAGGAGAACGAGGTCGCCGGCGCCCGGCGGGTGATCGACATTTCGGGCGATGGCATCGGCAATCGCGGCACGCCGGTGGAGATCGCCCGTCGCGCCGCGCTGGTCCGCGGCATCACCATCAACGGCCTGCCGATCGTCTATCCGCGCCCGCTCGACGCCGCGCTCGGCGGCGAGGAGAACTGGCCGCCGGAGGAGCTCGTCGCCTATTACGAGCGGGAGGTGATCGGCGGGCCCGATGCCTTCGTCGAGCCGGTCGCCGCCATCGACCTGTTCGCCGACGCGATCCGCCGCAAGCTGATCCGCGAGGTGGCCGGCGCGGCGCCGATCGGCACCCTCGCCGCCACTCCTTGAGAGCGTTCAGATATCCAGCGTGGTGTCGCGCTCCCACTGGGTCAGGTGGCGCGCATAGGCGTTCCACTCCTCGGTCTTCAGCTTGATGAAGCCGTCGATCAGCGGCGCGCCGAGCGCGTTGCGCAGCACGTTCGACTTCTCCAGCGCCCGCAGCGCGTCGAGCAGGTTCAGCGGCAGCTTCTTGGCGCCGCGCACCTTGTGCCCCTCGGTGTACATGTTGATGTCGAGCCGCTTGCCCGGGTCGCGCTGGTTCTGGATGCCGTCGACGCCGGCGGCGAGCACCGCGGCGGGCAGCAGGTACGGGTTCGCCGCGCCGTCGGCGAGGCGGAACTCGAAGCGCCCGGCATCGGGGATGCGGATCATGTGGGTGCGGTTGTTGCCGGTATAGGTCACCGTGTTGGGCGACCAGGTGGCGCCCGAGATGGTGCGCGGCGCGTTGATGCGCTTGTAGGAGTTCACCGTCGGGTTGGTCAGCGCGCACAGCGCCTCGGCCGAATGGATCAGCCCGCCGATGAAGTTGTAGCCGAGCGCGGAGACGCCGAGCTCGCCCGCCTTGTCGGCGAACAGGTTGGTCGCGCCGTTCCACAGCGAGACGTGCATGTGGCAGCCCGAGCCGGTCAGGTCGATGAAGGGCTTGGGCATGAAGGTGGCGCGGAAGCCGTGCTTTTCGGCCAGCGTGCGCACCATGTACTTGAAGAAGACATGGCGGTCGGCGGTGACGAGGGCGTCGTCATAGTGCCAGTTCATCTCGAACTGGCCGTTGGCGTCCTCATGGTCGTTCTGGTAGGCACCCCAGCCGAGCGCCAGCATGGAATCGCAGATCTCGCGGATCACCGCGAAGCGCCGCATCAGCGCCGACTGGTCGTAGCAGGGCTTGATGGCGGTGTCGTCGGCGTCGGAGATCTTGGTGCCGTCGGGATTGGTGAGGAAATACTCGCACTCGACGCCGGTCTTCATCTGGAAGCCGAGCGAGTCGGCGCCGAGCAGCGTGGTCTTCAGCACGTTGCGCGGCCCCTGCGCCACCAGCTCGTCGTTCATCACGAGGTCGGAGGCGAGCCAGCCCACCTCCGGCTGCCAGGGCAGCTGGATCAGGCTGTCGGGGTCGGGCACCGCGAACAGGTCCGGGTCGGCCGGGCTCATGTCGAGCCAGGTGGCGAAGCCGGCGAAGCCCGCGCCGGCCCTCTGCATCTCGCCGATGGCCGCCGCCGGCACCAGCTTGGCGCGCAGGGCGCCGAACAGGTCGACATAGGAGATGAGGAAATACTTGATGCCGCGTTCCTTGGCGGCATGGGCGAGATCGTTGGCCATCACGTCGGTCCTGTTCCCCTGCGGCCCGTTCGGGCTCGTGCGGTGCATTCAAGAAAAGGGCCGCCCGCAGGCGGCCCGGTCGTCATCCTGGCTCAGAAGGTGCCGCTCTTGCCCGGAACCCAGTCGGTTCCCGCCAGCGGCACCTGCGCCATCGCCGCCGCCTCGAGGGTCAGCGCGGCGAGATCCTCCGGCTCCAGATTGTGCACATGGCTCTTGCCGCAGGCGCGGGCGATGGTCTGCGCCTCCAGCGTCAGCACGGCGAGGTAGTTGGCCAGCCGGCGCCCGGCGGCGACCGGGTCGAGCCGCGCCATCAGCGCCGGGTCCTGGGTGGTGATGCCGGCGGGATCGCGCCCCTCGTGCCAGTCGTCATAGGCGCCCGCCCTCGAGCCGAGCGCCGCATATTCGCTCTCCCAGCGCGGATCGTTGTCGCCGAGCGCGACGAGCGCCGCCGTGCCGATCGACACCGCGTCCGCGCCGAGCGCGAGGCACTTGGCCACATCCGCGCCGTTGCGCACGCCGCCGGAGACGATGAGCTGCACCTTGCGGTGCATGCCGAGGTCCTGCAGCGCCTTCACCGCCTGCCGCACGGCGGCCAGCGTGGGGATGCCGACATGTTCGATGAACACTTCCTGCGTCGCCGCCGTGCCGCCCTGCATGCCGTCCACGACCACGACGTCGGCGCCCGCCTTCACCGACAGCGCGGTGTCGTAATAGGGCCGCGCCGCGCCGACCTTCACATAGATCGGCTTTTCCCAGTCGGTGATCTCGCGCAGCTCCTCGATCTTGATTTCGAGGTCGTCCGGCCCGGTCCAGTCCGGGTGGCGGCAGGCCGAGCGCTGGTCGATGCCGACGGGCAGCGTGCGCATCTTGGCGACGCGCTCGGTGATCTTCTGGCCGAGCAGCATGCCGCCGCCGCCGGGCTTGGCGCCCTGGCCGACCACGATCTCGATGGCGTCGGCCTTGCGCAGATCGTCCGGGTTCATGCCGTAGCGCGAGGGCAGATACTGGTAGACGAGGGTCTTGGAGCTGAGCCGCTCCTCCGGCGTCATGCCGCCGTCACCCGTGGTGGTCGAGGTGCCCATGGCCGAGGCGCCGCGGCCCAGCGCTTCCTTGGCGTTGGCCGAGAGCGAGCCGAAGCTCATGCCGGCGATGGTGACGGGGATCTTGAGGTGGATCGGCTTCTTCGCGAAACGGGTGCCGAGCACCACGTCGGTGGCGCATTTCTCGCGATAGCCTTCCAGCGGGTAGCGCGACATCGAGGCGCCGAGGAAGACGAGGTCGTCGAAATGCGGCAGCTTGCGCTTCGCCCCGCCGCCGCGGATGTCGTAGATGCCGGTCGCCGCGGCGCGGCGGATCTCCGAGAGCGTGTACTCGTCGAAGGTGGCCGAGGCGCGGGGCGTGGTGCGCGGCGTGTTGGAATGATCGGTCATCGCGCGCCTCAGTAGCTCGACACGTTGTCGACGTGGAAATGATAGAGGCTGCGGGCCGAGCCGTAGCGGCGGAAGGCGCTGATATCGACCTCGCCGAGGATGCCGGCGGCCTTCAGCTTCTCGGCCAGCAGCGCGCGGTGCTCGTCGCGCATCTCCTTCTCGACGCAGTCGGCGCCGAGGCTGGCGACGGAACCGCGCACGAACAGCTTCGCCTCGTACAGGCTGTCGCCCAGCGCCTCGCCGGCGTCCCCGAGCACGACCAGCGAACCCGCCTGCGCCATGAAGGCGCTCATATGGCCGATCGAGCCCTTCACCACGATGTCGACGCCTTTCATCGAGATGCCGCAGCGGGCGGAGGCGTTGCCGTCGACGATGATCAGGCCGCCATTGCCGGTGGCGCCCACCGCCTGGCTGGCATCGCCGGTGACATGGATGCGCCCCGACATGATGTTCTCGCCGAGCCCGACGCCGGCATTGCCGTTCACCCGGATCGCGGCCTGCTTGTTCATGCCGCCGCAGTAATAGCCCACGGGGCCGTCGACCTCGATGGTGACCGGGGCGTCGACGCCCGCCGCGATGGCGTGCAGGCCGCGCGGGTTGAGCACCTGCCAGAGCGTGTCGTTGGTGTCCGGCGCCAGCGCGTGCAGCGCCGCGTTCAGCGCGCGCACGCCCTGATCGGCGAGATCGACGACATGGGCGCTCGCCGACGGCGCGGCGGGGTTCAGGGTGAGGCTGCTCATGCGGCGCGATCCCAGAAATAGACCTTGGCGGGTTCCGGCTCCCAGAGTTTCGCGGAGCCGATGCCCGGAAGGTCGGCCAGCGCCCGGTATTCGGAGCCGAAGGCGACGTAGCGATCGGTTTCGGCCATCACCGCCGGCTTGCAGGCGATGGGGTCGCGCAGCACGCCGAAGCCGCTCTCGGTGCCGACGACGAAGGTGTAGAAGCCGTCGAGATCGGCCAGCGAGTGCTCCAGCGCGCCGCCGAGGCTGTCGCCCTTGTTCATGCGCGAGGTGAGGTAGGCGGCGGCGACCTCGCTGTCATTGTCGGTGGCGAGGCGCAGGCCCTCGCGCTCCAGCTCGCGGCGCACGCCGCGGTGGTTCGAGAGCGAGCCGTTATGGACGAGGCACTGGTCGGCGCCGGTCGAGAACGGGTGGGCGCCGTCGGTGGTCACCGCGCTCTCGGTCGCCATGCGGGTGTGGCCGATGGCGTGGGTGCCGGCCATGCTCTCCAGCCTGAAGCGGCGGGCGACCTCGATCGGCAGGCCGACTTCCTTGTAGAGCTCCATGCGCGTGCCGGCGCCGACCACGGTGATCTCGGGGGCGAGGCGCCTCAAGGCGGCGCGGGCCGCGGCCTCGTCGGCGCCCGCGACGGCGAGGACGCCATGGGTGTCACGCGGCTCGATGCTGCCGGCGATGCCCGCTTCCGCGCGCAGCCGCGCGGCGAGGGCGGGGAAATCCGTGCCCGCCGGCCCGCGCAGGGTCAGCTTGATCCGCCCCGGGGCGCCGGCGCCGTAGACCGCGAAGCCCGCGGAATCCGGCCCGCGGTCGCACATCACGTCGAGCATGGTGGAGAGAAGCGATCCGAGCTCGGGTTCGAGCTTCGGGTCCTTGATGAACAGTCCGACGATGCCGCACATGGCCCGGCTCCCGTGTCGCTGACGGCGGTCATGCGACGTCCGCACCTTCTTAGGGCCGGGCCCGGGAGGCGTCAATCAGAAGAACAAAAAATTCTTCTGAAGAAATATTCCACGCCGCGGCACGGGCGTCCGGTGCGTCCCGCCCGCGCACCAGCCTTCCCCCGCCGCCCGTTCGGCTGGTATGACGCAAGGATGACCCGCCCGCCCGCCCGCGCCGATGCCGCCCGTCCCTCGACCGCCCCGCGCGCCGGCGCCGGGGAGGAGAGAGAGGCCGGGCCTCCGATGGGCGGGACCGAGCCGGCCGAGGAGGCGCTTGCCACCGGCTCGAACGCGCCGCGCGTCGCCCATATGACGCTCGAGCAGGCGATCGGCGCGCAGATCCGCCAGCAGCGCCGGCGGCTCGACATCACCGGCGCCGAGCTCGCCTCCACCGCGGGCATCTCGCCGGGCATGATGTCGAAGATCGAGAACGGCCAGATCTCGGCCTCGCTGGCGACGCTCAACGCCGTCTCGGCGGCGCTCAACCTGCCGATCTCCGCGCTGTTCGCCGGCTATGAGGAGCGGCGCGACTGCTCCTTCGTCAAGGCCGGGCAGGGCGTCTCGATCGAGCGGCGCGGCACCAAGGCCGGCCATCACTACCAGCTGCTCGGCCATTCGCTCGGCTCGGACATCGTGGTCGAGCCCTTCCTCATCACCCTGACCGAGGAAGCCAACCCCTACACCGCCTTCCGCCATAGCGGCATCGAGCTGATCTACATGCTCACCGGCAAGGTGGTGTACCGCCACGCCGACCAGACCTACCTGCTGGAGCCGGGCGACACGCTGTTCTTCGACGCCGGCGCCCCGCACGGCCCCGAGGAACTGCTCGTGGTGCCGATGACCTATCTCTCCATCATCATCTACCCGAAGGAATAGGCCGCCGCCGCCCGGCGTGCTTCCGGCGCGGGAGGGGGCGGCACCGTCGCGGCCGCGACCTCTTCGCTTTTCGCATGCCTCGCGGGCCGGCGATGCGGGCCGATGGCGCGAATGCGGGTTCAAGCCCCCGCCCGCCCGGTATATGACGGGCGCCATCGCGCGGGCGCGGCCGGCAGGCGCGCCCGATCCCGTTTCCGCCCGGGCTCCGGCCCGGCGGCGCCCACGGAGCCCATCCGACGATGTCCCTCGAAACCGCCGCGGTGCCGGCGGGCGGCGTTGCCGTCGCCAATCCGCGCTCCCGCGTCATCCTCGCCAGCCTGATCGGCACGACGATCGAGTTCTACGACTTCTACGTCTACGCCACCGCCGCCGTGCTGGTCTTCCCGCATCTGTTCTTCCCGTCGGGCAACGACACCGTGTCGCTGCTCGCCTCGCTCGCCGTGTTCGGCGCGGCGATGGTGGCCCGGCCGCTGGGCGCGATCGTGTTCGGCCATCTCGGCGACCGGCGGGGGCGCAAGGCGACTCTGGTGGGCGCGCTGCTCACCATGGGCCTCGCCACCTTCCTCATCGGCCTCCTGCCGACCTACGACATGGCCGGCTGGATCGCCCCGGCGCTGCTCGTCGTCCTGCGCCTCGCGCAGGGCTTCGCGCTCGGCGGGGAATGGAGCGGGGCGGCGCTGGTCGCCACCGAGAACGCCCCCGCCGGCAAGCGGGCGGTCTACGGCACCTTCCCCCAGCTCGGCGCCCCGATCGGCTTCATCGTCGCCAACGGCCTGTTCCTGATCATCGCCGCGGCGATGCCCTCGGACGATCCCTCCCGCCCCTCGCAGGAGTTCCTGGACTGGGGCTGGCGGCTGCCCTTCCTGTTCTCCGTGGTGATGGTCGCGGTCGGGCTGTGGGTGCGGCTGAACCTCGTCGAGAGCGCCGCCTTCGAGCGCGCCCGCACCGCCGGCAAGGTCCGCAAGCTGCCGCTCGCCGCCGCCTTCCACGGCCACTGGCGCGAAATCGTGCTCGGCACCTTCTACATGCTCGCGACCTATGTCCTGTTCTACCTGATGACCACCTTCTCGCTGAGCTACGGCCGCGCCGCGCCGGGCGGGCCGGTGCCGGGCCTCGGCTACGACTACCGCAGCTTCGTGCTGATGATGATCGCCGGCGTCGTCTTCTTCGGCGTCTTCACCCTCTTGTCGGGGCCGTGGGCGGATCGCTGGGGCCGCCGCCGCACGCTGATCTGGATCACGCTGGCCATCATCGCCTTCGGCTTCGTCTGGGTGCCGATGCTGGCCGGCGGCTTCGCCGGGGTGATGGCGTGGCTGATCCTCGGCTTCGCGCTGATGGGCATGACCTTCGGGCCGATGGGCGCGCTGCTGCCGGAGCTGTTCCCGGCCAATGTGCGCTACACCGGCTCGGGCATCGCCTACAACGTCGCCTCCATCCTCGGCGCGGCGGTCGCCCCCTTCATCGCGGTGGCGCTGTGGCGCTATGGCGAGGGCAGCCCGTTCTGGGTCGGTGTCTACCTCTCCGCCATGGCGACCATCACGCTGATCGCGCTGCTGCTGGGGCCGGAGACGAAGGACGTCGATATCGAGCACTGAGGAGCCGGAGCGCGGGCGCCACGCCGCCCGCGCCGGTCAACGCGCCCGTCAGCCCGCCGCCCGCTGCCGCTTCGCCGCGGTGAGCGTGTTGGCGAGCAGGCAGGCGATGGTCATCGGCCCCACCCCGCCCGGCACCGGCGTGATCAGCCCGGCCACCCCCTGCGCCTGCGCGAAGGCGACATCGCCGACCAGCGTCGTCTTGCCGGCCTCGCCCGGCACGCGGTTGATGCCGACATCGATCACCGTGGCGCCCGGCTTGATCCAGTCGCCGCGCACCATTTCCGGCCGCCCCACCGCCGCGATCAGGATATCCGCCCGCCGGCATACGCCCGGCAGGTCGCGGGTGCGCGAATGGGCGATGGTCACCGTGCAGTCCTCGCGCAGCAGCAATTGCGCCACCGGCTTGCCGACGATGTTGGAGCGCCCGACCACCACCGCCTCCAGCCCGGCGAGGCTGCCGAGATGGTGCTTGAGCAGCATGACGCAGCCGAGCGGCGTGCAGGGCACCAGCGCGTCCAGCCCGACGGCGAGGCGCCCGGCATTCACCACATGGAAGCCGTCGACATCCTTCGCCGGGTCGATGGCGGCGAGCACCCGCGAACTGTCGATATGGCCGGGCAGGGGAAGCTGCACCAATATGCCGTTCACCGCCGCGTCGGCGTTGAGGTCGGCGATCAGCGCCAGCAGATCGGCTTCGGGCGTGTCCGCCGCCAGCCGGTGCTCGAACGAGGCCATGCCGGCCTCGGCCGTCTGCTTCGCTTTGTTGCGCACATAGACCGCGCTGGCCGGGTCCTCGCCCACCAGCACCACGGCGAGGCCGGGCCGGTGACCGGTCTCGGCCGTGAAGGCGGCCACCTCGCCCTTCAGCCGCGCCCGCAGTCCCTCGGCGAAGCCCTTGCCGTCGATCAGCCGGGTCTCGATCACGCGCATGTCTCCTTGCTGTCGCACGCCGGGCGGGCGGCTTCTAACATGTCTTCGCCGGCCCCCGGCGGAAGTCGTGGATGGCCGGAACAGGTCCGGCCATGACGCCGCCGCGGACGGAGTCGTTTCTCCCACCATCCGTCATCGCCGGGCTTGACCCGGGGATCCACGTTGCGGCCCGGCCATGATGGCGGCGCACCGCAGGGTGTCTACCCTCAGTCGCGGAACACCACGGTCTTGCGCCCGTTCGGCAGCACCCGGTCGTCGAGATGCCAGGCGAGCGCGCGCGCCAGCACCCGGCGTTCGATGTCGCGGCCCTTGCGCACGAGGTCCTCGGCCGAATCCTGGTGGCTGATGCGCTCGACGTCCTGCTCGATGATCGGCCCCTCGTCGAGGTCGGAGGTGACGTAGTGCGCCGTGGCGCCGATCAGCTTCACGCCGCGCTCATGCGCCTGGTGATAGGGGCGGGCGCCCTTGAAGCCGGGCAGGAAGGAGTGGTGGATGTTGATGCAGCGTCCCGAGAGCTTGGCGGAGAGCCCGTCCGAGAGCACCTGCATGTAGCGGGCGAGCACGGCGACGTCGGCGCGAGTCTCCTGGAACAGCGCCCAGACCTGCGCCTCCTGCTCCATCTTGGTCGCCTTGGTGATGGGCAGGTAGTGGAACGGCGCGCCGGCGAAATCGAGATGGGCATAGGTCTCGCGCGGGTAGTTGGCGACGATGGCGGCGATCTCCATCGGGATCTCGCCGATGCGCCAGCGATAGAGCAGGTCGGCGAGGCAATGGTCGAACTTCGAGACCAGCAGCATCACCCGGCGTTTCTCGGCGCGCGGGCGCAGCTGCCAGTCGAGGTTCAGGCCCTGCGCGACCGGCTCGAAGCCGGCGCGGATCGCCGCGAGGCTGGCGTCCCCGCTGGTCGGGTTGAACACCACGCGCATGAAGAAGCGCTTGCTCTCGGTGTCGTCGAACTGCTGCGCCTCGAGGATGTTGCAGCCCTGCTCGAACAGATAGGTGGCGACGCCGGCGACGATGCCGGGGCGGTTCGGGCAGGAGAGCGTGAGGACGATCTGGTGGGTCGGGTCGGTCATGGCGTCATCTCGACAGGGGGCGGGACCGCGAGGCGGCGCAAGGCTGCGCCGGGTCCGCGCGCCGGACACGGAAACGGGGGAGGTGAAGGAACGCGCGCCCCGCGCCGCGGTCAACCTCGTCCGGTCAGATTGCCGGACAGCGCGTCGTCGAGCCGCAGCCCGAACTCGGCGGCGCTGGCGACGACGAAACGGACGAAGCCGGACGCGACGCTGCGCCCGACCAGGAAACGGTAGGCCGGCGCGGCGTCCAGCTGCCAGAAGGTGACGCCGATCAACGCCGCGGAGGTGACGGCGGCGTCCCCGGCGGCGAAGGCGAGCGGGTCGAGATCGATGGCGACACCCTTGGCCAGCGCCTCGCGCACGCGCGGGCCGGACAGGTCGATGGCGACATTGGCGTCGCTCTGCTCGGTGATCGCGGCATGGGCGTCGAGCGCTGCCGCGAGCTCGGCCGCGAGGCCCGGCCGGTCCGCCGCCACCGCCAGCCAGCGGCCCGGCCCGGTGCCGACGAAATCGACGCCCGTTCCGGGGCTCACCTTCGGCCCGTCGACGAGCTGCGCGCCGAACGCGGCGGCGACCGCCGCGGCGAGCGCCGCGCCGGCGCCCTTGCGCGCCGCCAGCGTGGCGACGGCGAGATCGTCGCGCAGGGTGGCTAAGACGCCCTGTGCACCGGGCAGCCCATAGCGGCCCGCCGGCGGCACGTCGGTCGGCCTCAGGCCGGGGAATACGGCATCAGACACGCAAGCGCTCCCCTTCCGGATCGACGAGGCCGGGCGCGCGCACCTCCACCTCGACATCGCCCCCGCGCACCGGATCATAGGCGCGCACCCGCTCGCCGATACGGCGTTCGCCGTCCGCAAGCAAGCCGAGCCCGATCCAGTGCCCCAGCACCGGCGAATGGGCGACGCTGGTCACGTGGCCGAGATCCTCCAGCCGATCGGACGGACTGGACTGACCGGTCGTTTTGCGGGACGGATCGGACTGATCGTCCACCTCACTGCACTGATCGGTCACAGCCACGAGATGGGCGCCGGCCCGCAGCCGGGCGGTGCGATCGATCGGGACGAGGGCGACGAGACGGGGCCGCGCAGGGTCGGTGAGGCCCGGCCGGGCGGCCATGACGCGGCCGATATAGTCCTTCTTGGAGGAGGCCATCCGCCCCAGCCCGAGATCGCTCGCCGTGGTCTGCCCGTTCAGTTCGCTGCCCGAGACATGGCCCTTCTCGATGCGCATCACGCCGAGCGCCTCGAGCCCGTAAGGCGTTATTCCGTAAGGCTTTCCGGCCTCCATGAGGGCCTCGGCGAGAGCGCCGGCATGGCGCGCCGGCACCGCGATCTCGTAGCCCAATTCGCCCGAGAAGGAGACGCGGAACAGCCGCGCCGGTACCCCGTCGAGCACGCGGGCCTCGGCGACGCCCATATAGGGCAGGGCGGCGTTGGAGACGTCGGCCGGGGCGTCGACGATACGCGCCAGCACCTCGCGCGCCCGCGGCCCGGCCAGCGCGATCTGTCCCCATTGCTCGGACACCGAGGCGATCTGCACATCCAGCTCCGGCCACAATACCTGGAGGCAGAATTCCAAGTGCTGATAGACCTTTACGGCATTCGCCGTGGTCGTCGTCATGAGGTAATGGGTGGGCCCGAGGCGCGCGGTGGTGCCGTCATCCATGACGAAACCGTCCTCGCGCAGCATCACCCCGTAGCGCACCTTGCCGACCGCCAGCGTCGAGAAGGTGTTGATGTAGACCCGGTCGAGGAAGGCGCCGACATCCGGCCCCTGCAGGTCGATCTTGCCGAAGGTCGACACATCGATGATGCCGACCGACGCGCGCACCGCCGCCACCTCGCGATTGACCGAGACTAACCAGTCCGACTCGCCGGGGCGAGGAAAATACTGCGCCCTGAGCCACGCCCCGCTCTCGATGAATACCGCGCTATGGCGCGCCGCCCAGTCATGCGTCGGCGTCAGCCGGGTCGGGCGGAAATCCTTGCCGCGATGGTGCCCGGCCAGCGCCGCGAGCGCGACAGGCGTATACGGAGGGCGGAAAATCGTGGTACCCGTGGCACTTATGCCCGCGCCCGTCAGCTCGGCCATGATCGCGAGGCCGGTGACGTTGGAGGTCTTGCCCTGGTCGGTCGCCATGCCGAGCGTGGTGTAGCGCTTCAGGTGCTCGACCGAGCGGAAGCCCTCCTTATGCGCGATGCCGATGTCCTTGGCGGTGACATCGTTCTGGAAGTCGACGAAGGCGGCGCCCTTCGAATCGGCCACATGCCAGAAGGCCGATACCGATGGTTCGGCATCTTCGGCAGGCGGAATGTCTGGCAGGCTTCCCGAGAGCCCGGCATCGGCCGCTGCCCGCAGTCCCTGTTCGGCCCCTTGCGACAGTGCCGCCGCCAGGCTGAACCGCCCCGCCGCCGCTCCCGCGACGCTCATGCCCGGCGGCGTCGCGCCCGGCGTGAACGCCGCGAGCGCCTCGTTCCACACCGGCCGGCCGCCGTGATGGCAGGTGAGATGGACGTTGGGCGACCAGCCGCCCGACATGCCAAGTCCCTGCACGGAAAGGCGTTCCCGCCCGCTGGACGTTGCTACATCCACGCCGGTGAGGTCGCGTCCGTGCGTGCCCGTCACCCGCCCGCCGGGAATGACGCGGATGCCGAGGCGTGTCGCCTCAGCCGCGAGCGCAGGTGGCACGGCCGGGCGCACGTCGATGATCGCCGCGACCTTGCCGCCGGCCTGCGCCGTGTCGAAGGCGGCCCGCCAGAGGCCGTCATGATTGCCGAAGAAGGCGATAGGATCCCCCGCCGCGACCGCGAAGCGGTTGGCATAGGCCTGTGCGGCCCCCGCCAGCATCACGCCGGGCCGGTCATTGCCGCCGAACACGATCGGCCGCTCGGTCGCCCCCGCCGCCAGCACCGCCCGCGTCGCGTTGATCCGCCACAGGCGCTGGCGGGGCTGGAAGGCCGGCGGTTCGGCCAGATGGTCGGCGACCCGCTGCAGCGCGCCGTAGGTGCCGCCGTCATAGACGCCGAATACCGTGGTTCGGGTCATCAGCCGGACATTGGGCAGGCTGCCAAGCTCGGCAGCCACCTGGTCGGCAAAGGCGCTGCCGCTCATCGCGCCGACACTATGCGTCTCGGCGTTCAGCCGCCCGCCGGGCCGGAAATCCTCATCCGCCAGGATCACCCGCGCACCCGTGCGCCCGGCGGCCAGCGCCGCCATCAGCCCGGCCGGTCCCGCGCCGATCACCAGCACGTCGCAGAAGGCATTGGCCTTTTCGTAATGGTCAGGATCGGCTGCCTCGGCCGCGCGCCCGAGCCCGGCCGCGCGTCGGATGACCGGCTCGTACAGCTTCTCCCAGAGCGCCGCCGGCCACATGAAGGTCTTGTAGTAGAAGCCGGCGCCGAGGAACGGCGCGAGCAGCCGGTTGACGCTGAGCGCGTCGAAGGCCAGCGAGGGCCGCCGGTTCTGGCTCTGCGCGACGAGCCCGTCGTAAAGCTCGGCGACGGTGGCGCGGGTGTTCGGCTCGCGGCGCCCGCCCGTGCGCAGCTCGACCAGCGCGTTCGGCTCTTCCGGGCCGGCGGTGAGGATGCCGCGCGGGCGGTGATACTTGAACGAGCGGCCGACGAGGCGGACATCATTGCCCAGCAGCGCCGAGGCCAGCGTGTCGCCGGCGAAGCCCTGATAGGCCTTGCCGTCGAAGGTGAAAGAGAGCGGGCGGGTGCGGTCGATCAGGCCGCCGGCGTGAAGGCGGCTCATCGTGCGCCCTCCGCCGGCCGCGCGAGGCGCGCGCCGCCGATCGCGTGGGTCAGCGTATCGCGCTCGACCCGGATCCACTGGCGGCAGCCCGAGCTGTGGAACCAGAGCTCGACATGGGCGCCGGCCGGATTGTCGCGCAGATAGACGTAGTCGACGAAGCGGTCGGCCGCATCGGGCGCCGCCGGATCGGGCCGGGTCAGCGTGCCGTCGCCGAGATAGGCGAATTCATGCGCGTCGCGGGGGCCGCAATAGGGGCAGGGAATGCGCATCAGTGCAGGTTCGGCTGCGCGCCGACTCCCTTTTCGTCGATGAGATGGCCGCCGCGGAAGCGGTCGAGCCGGAAGGCGGTCGCGGTATCGTGCGGCTCGTCCTTCGCGATCAGATGCGCGAAGCACCAGCCCGAGCCGGGCGTCGCCTTGAAGCCGCCATAACACCAGCCGGCATTGAGGTAGAGGCCCTCGACCGGCGTGTGGTCGATGATCGGTGAGCCATCCATCGACATGTCCATGATGCCACCCCAGTGGCGCAGCAGCCGCAGCCGGCCGATGCGCGGCATCAGCGCCATGCCGCCCTCGGCGACATCCTCGATGACCGGCAGGTTGCCGCGCTGGGCATAGGAATTGTAGCCGTCGATGTCGCCGCCGAAGACGAGGCCGCCCTTGTCGGACTGCGAGATGTAGAAATGCCCGGCGCCGAAGGTGACGACACCGTCGATCAGCGGCTTCAGCCCCTCGGAGACGAACGCCTGCAGCACATGACTTTCGATCGGCAGGCGCAGTCCTGCCATGGCGGCGACGCGCGAGGAATTGCCGGCGACGGCCAGCCCGACCTTGCCGGCGCGGATCGCCCCGCGCGTCGTGGTGACGCCGGTGATGCGCTCGCCCTCGCGGATGAAGCCGGTGACCTCGCAGTTCTGCACGATGTCGACGCCGAGCGAATCCGCCCCGCGCGCATAGCCCCACACCACCGCATCGTGCCGGGCGGTGCCGCCGCGCCGCTGCAACAGGCCGCCCTGGATCGGGAAGCGGGCATTGTCGAAGTCGAGGAACGGGTACATCGCCCGCACGCCTTCGCGGTCGAGCAGTTCGGCGTCGACGCCGAGCAGCCGCATGGCGTTGCCGCGCCGGGCATAGGCGTCGCGCTGGGCGTCGGAATGATAGAGGTTCAGCACGCCGCGCTGGCTGACCATGGCGTTGTAGTTGAAATCCTGCTCCAGCCCTTCCCACAGCTTCATCGACCATTCGTAGAAGCGGTTGTTGCCGGGCAGCAGGTAGTTGGAGCGGATGATGGTGGTGTTCCGCCCGGCATTGCCGGAGCCGATATAGCCTTTCTCGATCACCGCGACGTTGCGGATGCCGTGCACCTTGGCGAGGTAATAGGCGGTGGCCAGCCCGTGCCCGCCGCCGCCGACGATGATCACGTCATAGGCGGGCTTCGGCGCCGCGTCGCGCCAGGCGGGCGTCCAGCCGCGCTGGCCGGTGAGGCCGTTCCGGAGAATGCTGAGCCATGAATAGCGCATGAGTCGCCCGCGAGCTGGTTGAGCGAGCTATAGAACGATCCATTTGCGTTGATAATATAAGTTTTAATTATAGTGCCGGTGAGATGCTGGGGCGCGGCGGCTCTTGGCAGGAAGGCAGGGGGGAGCGGCACGATGGCGGACACGCTTCCGTTCGACCTGCGCGGGCTTGAGATCTTCCTCGCGGTCTGCGATGCCGGCACCATGGCGCTGGCCGCGCGCCGCCTGGGGCTGACCCAGCCGGCGATCTCGCAGGCCGTCGCCGAGCTCGAACGGCGCACCGGCGTCGCCCTGTTCGACCGCCGCGCCCGGCCGATGGTGCTGACCACGGCGGGCGGCGCGCTGCGCCAGCGCGCGAGCGCGCTGTTGTCCGAGGCCCGGCAGATCGTGCCGCTTTTGCGCGAGACCGAAAGCAGCCGACTGCCGCTGCTGCGGGTAGGGCTGGTCGATTCCCTGTCGCGCGTGCTGATGGGCCCGCTTGCCGGGCGGCTCGGCGAGACGGCCGAGCAGGTCTCGATCCTCTCCGGCCTCACCGCCGCCCACGCCAGCGCGCTGCTGACCCGCCAGATCGATCTCCTCGTTGGCGCCGACGCGCTCGAAGAGCTCGAGGGGCTGGAGCGCTGGTCGCTGGTGGCCGAGCCCTATGTGCTGCTGATGCCCGCCGACCGGCCCGCACCGACGCGCCCGCAGGATCTCGCGGCACTCGCGCGCGAGCTCTCCTTCGTGCGCTTTTCCGCCCGCTCGCGCACGGGGATGGAGATCGACCGGCACCTGCGCCGGATTCGCCTCGACATCGGGCGGCGGCTGGAATTCGATACGCCGTTCGGGGTCGCGGCGGCGCTGGCGGGCGGCGGCGCATTCGCCATCACCACGCCGCTGTGCATTGTGGAATCGGCGCTCCCGCTCGAGGGTCTCGCCTGCCGACCGCTGCCCGGGCCGGGCTTCCGCCGCCAGCTGACACTCATCGCAAGGCGCAACGAACTGGGCAGGCTCCCCCGCGAGATCGCCGCGTTCTGCCGGAGCGAGCTTGAGCGACATCGCGCCGGCATCGCCGAACGCCTGGGCGGCTCGGTTGGCGACAGCCTGCAGTTCGGTGGCGAGGCCGCTCAGCTAGGATAACGCCGCAGCGCCAGCACGGCGTTGAGCCCGCCAAAGGCGAAACTTGAGGAGATCGCGACCTCGATCGGCGCCGCGCGCGAGGCGTTCGGCACGCAGTCGATGGCGCATTCCGGGTCCGGCTCGGTGAAGCCCATGGTCGGCGGCAGGAGGCCCTCGCGCAGCGCCAGCGTCGTCGTCACCATGTCGAGCGCGCCGGAGGCGTTCATGGTGTGCCCGTATTGCGATTTCGACGAGGACACCGGCAGCCGGTCGAGATGCGCCCCGAAGACGAGGCGCATCGCACCGGTCTCGGTCTTGTCGTTCAGCGGCGTCGAGGTGCCGTGCGCATTGACATAGCCGACCGCGTCCGGCGGCAGCTCGGCATCCTCCAGCGCCGCCGCGATCGCCCGCGCGCAGCTTCCCATGTCCGGGGCGGTGATGTCGCGTCCGTCGGCGCTCATGCCGAAGCCGACGATCTCGGCATGGATCCTCGCGCCGCGGGCGATGGCGCGGTCCATGTTCTCCAGCACCACGGCGCCCGCGCCCTCGCCAATGACGAGGCCGTTGCGATCCTTCGAGAAGGGACGGCAGCCGTCCGGCGAGAGCACGCGCAGCGCCTCCCAGCTCTTCAGCATGCCGTAGGTGAGCTGCGATTCACCCCCGCCCGCCACCGCGACATCCAGCATGCCGGAGCGGATCATGTGGAACGCCGTGCCGATGGCGTGCGAGGCGGACGAACACGCCGAGGCGATCGAGAAGGAGGGGCCGTGGATGCCGAGGTCCATGGTGACGTGGCTCACCTGGCCGCTCGGCATCGCGCGCGGCACCGTGAAGGGGTGTGGACGCGGTGCCTTCTCGAAATAGAGCTTGTGATAGCTGTCGTCGACGGCGTGGAACCCGACCGAGGCGGCGAAGATGGCGCCCGCGCGCTGCGGAGCCACGCCGTCGAGCGCCGTTCCGGCATCGGCCATCGCCTGCCGGGCCGCGACCACGGCGAATTGTGAGGTGCGGTCGATGAGGCCGAGCTGGCGCGGCTCGAAATGCGCTTCCGGCACGAAGTCCCGCACCTGCGCGGACATCCGTGCCTTCATGGTGGAGACGTCGATGCCCTGCGTCTCGCCGATGCCGACCCGGCCGGCCTTGAGCCCGTCGAGGTGAGTGGCGACGTCCTGGCCGAGCGCGGACAGCGCACCCAGGCCGGTGACCGCAACGCGCGCGCTCATGAAGCGGTCTTCGCGGCCTTGGCGTCGAGCAGCGCGATGACGTGCTCGGTGAGCGTACCCACGGTCACGCCATTGCCGTTCAACGGTCCGTCATTGGGGATTTCGATGTCGAAACGGCTTTCCAGCTTGAATATGGTCTCGATCAGATCGAGCGAGGAGATGCCGAGTTCGGCCACCGGCATGTCCGGCTGGAACAGCGCGCGATCGACGTTGGTTTCGCTGGCGATCACGTCGAGGATCTCGGAAATGCGGGGGTCTTCCGTCTGCATGCGTCTGCCTGAGTTTCGTGCCGGCGGGATTCGGCCAAGTACCCGACCTTTTTTACGGTCGTATCACAAAGCGGCGCCGGGGGCGCGCTTCCTTCACAGGGCAAGCTGGCGCATGAAAAGCAGCACGGCGAGGATGATGCCCGCCTGCACGCCCGTACCGAGGCTGAACCGCAGCAGAGTCCCGGCGGCGGTCCGGCCGGTCGCCGCCGCCACCAGCCAGAAAAGACCGTCATTGACATGGGATACGGCCATGGCGCCGGCACCGATCGCGAGCGCGGCGAGGGCGCGGCCGCTGGCGTCGTCGAGGCCAAGCGTGCCGAGGACCGGCGCAATCATACCCGCGGCGGTGATCGCGGCGACCAGCGACGACCCCTGGAGCGTCTTCACCATCGCGGCCACGGCAAAGGGAATGACCAGCGTGAGCGCCGGGACGGGAAGGAAGTCGAGCAGCCGTTCGGCGTTCATCTCCGGCATGCCGGTTTCCTGCACGATCCGCTGCAGCCCGCCCGCCGCGCCCAGGATGAGGATAAGGCTGGCGGCGTTCGGGATGGCGCGACCCGCCCAGCCGTGCTGCGACAGCCCACCGGTTTCCCAGCGCCAGCTCAGCAGCAGCAGCAGGCCGACCCCCACCGGCAGCAGCACGGCGGGCCGGCCGATACCCAGCAGGAATTCGCGGTTCGGTCCGCCGCCGAAGGGCTCGCTGGCGATGTCGCCGAGCGACTGGGTGACGAGCATCGCCAGCAGCACCGCCGTCGTGACCAGGAGGGCGAGAACGGCCCGCCGCGGCGCCACCGGCTTGTCGCCGATCGGATCAGGGGCGGGCTCGGGGAGCGCCGTCTCCCCGGCGCGGGCGATGAGTAGCGCCGCACCGACACCCGCCAGCGCCGCCACGGCGCCGTACTCCAGCACCATTCGCCAGTCGGCGCCGAGAATGGTCACGCTCGCGAGCATCACCGGCGCCGGCAGCAGCGCCCCATGCGCCGCCGAGAGCCCGAGGCCGAGGTCGAGCGCCGCCCGTTCGGTTCCACCGAGCGCGCGGCGAAGCGGGGCCAGAAGGGCGAACGCGGCGGCCGGCGTTGATCCGAGGCCGCCGATGAGGGACAATCCGCCGATCGGCAGCCAGGGGCGGCGGCACCCACGCGCCGCTGCCATCAAGCGCGCGGTCGCGCCGGTGCTGTCGGCGATCTCGCTCATCATCGCCGCCGCCAGCACGAGAAGGCCGAGCCCGTTGACGGCCTGGGCGAAGCCGGTTCCGAAGGCCTTGCCGAACTGGCTCATGGCCATGCCTGCCGCGACGGCGAAGCCGATGGCCACCACAATGAGGGCGACGAGCGGATGGACGCGCCGTCCGGCCGTCATGACGGCGAGCGCGAGCACGGCGGCGGCGAAATAGAGGGCGAGGATCAGGAACATCGGGAGCAGGGGGATCGGCGGCGGGGTCGTCTCGCTTAGCCCGGCCGGCGGCGGCTGTCACGTGGCGCGACGGTGGCCCGCGCCCCGATGATGCGTGATTGTCGGCGCGGCGCGGAAGCGGCTAGGGTGCGCCGATGATGCGATCCGCTCTCGTCGCCGCCTGCGGTGCGGCCTTCCTCGCCCTCGCCGGCGCCGCCCTGCACGCCGAGGCGCCGGCCGGAATCCCGGTCGCCGTCCCGGGCGAGGCCCGTCCCGTGCACGTGCCGGGCTTCGTGCGCGCCGAGGGCACGCGGTTCGTGAACCCGGACGGATCCACCTTTCATATCAGGGGCATGAGCTTCGGCAACTGGCTGGTGCCGGAAGGCTACATGTTCAAGTTCCACGAGGCGCTGGCGCCGCGGGAGATCGAGGGGGTTATTGAATACCTCGTGGGACCCGAGGACGCCGCGCGGTTCTGGCGGCGCTTCCGTGACAGCTATATCCGCGAGGAGGACATCCGCTTCCTCAAGGCCGCCGGCTTCACCACCGTCCGGCTTCCGCTGCACTGGAAGTTCTTCGTGGATTCCGATGGGGCGGAGGGCGAGGGCTGGGCGCTGCTGGACCGTGTGATCGGCTGGTGCCGGGAGGCGGGGATCAAGGCGATCATCGACCTTCACGCCGCGCCGGGCGGGCAGACCGGCGTCAACCACGACGACGGCATCGGCTACCCGCTGATGTTCTATGTTCCTGAATATCAACGGCAAACTGTCGACCTCTGGCGCCGCATCGCCGCCCGCTACAAGGACGAGACGGCGGTGCTGGGGTACGATCTTCTGAACGAGCCGATCTCGCCCTATCACGACAACGACTATCTCAATCCCCGGCTGGAGCCCTTTTATGCGCGGATCATCGAGGCCATCCGCGCCGAGGACCGCAACCACCCGGTGATCCTCGCCGCGGCGCAGTGGAGCACGAATTTCGACGTGTTCAGCCGCCCGCTCGACAGTAATTCGGGCTACACCTACCACAAGTTCTGGGCCAGCCCGGAGCGGCGCGAAGTCCAGTCCTACCTGAATTTCAGCAACCGCTGGGGCGTGCCGCTGTTTCTCGGCGAGACCGGCGAGTTGACCGACGAGTGGAACGAGAAGTTTCGTACCATGAACGAGAGTTTCGGCATCGGCTGGAGCTTCTGGACTTACAAGAATCTCGATTCCCGCTCCACCGTCGTCTCGATCGCGCGGCCGCCGGGCTGGGATGCGATTGCCCGGTTCGGCGACGTGCCGCCCGAACTCTGGCCCTCGCTGGAAAAACCCCCGCGCGATCAGGTGCTTGCGACGCTGGAGGCCTATCTCGAGGGCACCCGCCTCGCCCGGGCCCGCATCAACGCCTCCTACATCGCCTCGCTCGGGCTGACACCGCCCTGAGCGGCATCGAGGAGAATTTCTGGGGGTATATTGTCGTCGTGCGATACCGGTAACCGCAAGGCGGGGTACTCTTCGCCTTGCAGCTGACATCGCACCAGCAATCGAATCGCGCCGATTGGTGAGGAACCGTGGAACTAAGGCGATGAACCAGCGAATCTCGCCACCTCCGGCCCAGAAGGGCGGGCCGGTCAACTCGCGCTACCTCCACCCCTATGCCTGCTTCCGGTGCCGCAAGAGCTTCAAGCGCGCAGACCGGGAGGCGGCGGTGTTGCCCTGCCCGGAATGCGGCGGCCCGAGCATCGGCTTGACACGGAAGTTCAAGCCGCCGAAGCGTTCCGACGAGAAGCAATGGAGAAAGGTGGAAGCTCTGGTCCGGCATGGCTTCCTGTTCTGGAGTCTTGGCGAGCCCTATCCTGAGACGCTGCAGGGAGTGGCGGCTTTCGCCCAGCGCCACGCTGCTTCCATCGCTCGGGCGCGTGCCAACAACCCGGATGCCTTTCGCGAGATCGAGGTCGCCTTGTCGCGCGCCGATTGATCGCCGCTTAGCCGGTCACGCGTCCGAGCACATTCATCAGCTCGTCGATCTTCTGGCGCTGCTCGTCGGCGTCGCCGGCGCGCATGGCATGGGCGACGCAATGGCCGACATGGTCGCGCAGCACCTCTTCCTCGACGCGCTTGAGGGCGGCCCGCACGGCGGCGATTTGCGTCAGAATATCAATGCAATAGCGATCCTGATCGAGCATCCGGCCGATGCCGCGCACCTGCCCCTCGATGCGGTTGAGACGTTTGCGGCACTGGTCGCGCGTTTTGTCCTGCATCATGGACATATACCGTGGGTGGGTATATAACGCAAGTCAAAATACCCCATTAGGGTATCTCGCAACGGGAGAGAAGAGATGGCGGATCAAGAGCTTGACCGGCACGGGCCGGCGCCGGCCTGCGGCTGCGGCGGCTCCGGGCATCCGCCGGAAAACGCCCCGGATCGTGTGACCAGTCAGTGCAGTGAGGTGGACGATCAGGCCGATCGGACCGATCGCAACGACCCGTCCGGCGCGGGGGCTTCATGTTGCTCCGGTACCGCGGCGGCACCCGCGCGCGCGGCCACGACGCCCGCTCCCGCCGGTGGCTGCTGCGGCGGTCACGAGCATGCGGCCCACGATCATGCGGCCGACGAGCATGCGCACCACGATCATGCCGGTCATGCGCACCCCGGCCACGCGGGGCACGCTCACGACCCCGCCGCCCACGACCACGCCGCCCACTCGCACGCCCACCCCGCGTCGCCGTCTCCCGCGGCAAGCCACCTCGTCAAGGACCCGGTCTGCGGCATGGATGTCGATCCGCACACGACGACGCTGCGGGCCGAGCATCAGGGGCACAGCTATTATTTCTGCAATCCCGGCTGCCGCACCAAGTTCATCGCCGACCCCGCCCGCTATCTCGGCGAGCGCCCGCCGGCGCCGGTGATCGAGGGCGCCGAATACACCTGCCCGATGCACCCGGAAATCCGGCAGATCGGCCCCGGCTCCTGCCCGATCTGCGGCATGGCGCTGGAGCCGGTGGAATTCTCCGCCGAGCAAGGGCCGAACCCCGAACTCGACGACATGACGCGCCGGTTCTGGATCGGCCTCGCGCTGGCCGTGCCGGTGTTCGCGCTGGAGATGGGCGCCCATCTCGTGCCGGCGCTGCACCATCTCGTGCCGCCGGCGGTCTCGGGCTGGATCCAGCTGGCGCTGGCGACGCCCGTGGTGCTGTGGGCGGGATGGCCGTTCTTCGAGCGCGGCTGGGCCTCGCTGGTCTCGCGCCACTTCAACATGTTCACGCTGATCGCGCTCGGCACCGGCGTCGCGTACCTTTACAGCCTCATTGCGGTGCTGGCGCCCGGCCTGTTCCCCGCCGCCTTCCGCGCGGCCGACGGCACGGTCGCGGTCTATTTCGAATCGGCCGCCGTCATCACCGTGCTGGTGCTGCTCGGGCAGGTGCTGGAACTGCGCGCCCGCGAGGCGACCTCAGGCGCCATCCGCGCTTTGCTCGACCTCGCCCCCAAGACGGCGCGGCGGCTGAACGCCGACGGCAGCGAGGAGGAGGTGGCGCTCGATCAGGTCGCGGTCGGCGAGCGGCTGCGCGTGCGCCCCGGCGAGAAGGTGCCGGTCGACGGCACGGTGGAGGAGGGGCGCTCGGCGCTCGACGAATCCATGGTCACCGGCGAATCGCTGCCGGTGACGCGGCAGGCGGGCGACAGGGTGATCGGCGGCACGCTGAACCGCTCCGGCGCGCTGGTCATCCGCGCCGGCAAGGTCGGGCGCGACACCGTGCTCGCCCGCATCGTGCAGATGGTGAGCGAGGCGCAGCGCTCGCGCGCGCCGATCCAGCGCCTCGCCGACCAGGTGGCCGGCTGGTTCGTGCCGCTGGTGGTGGCGAGCGCGGCGCTCGCCTTCGCCGCCTGGGCGGCTTTCGGGCCGGAGCCCCGCCTCGCCCATGCGCTGATCGCGGCGGTGGCGGTGCTGATCATCGCCTGCCCCTGCGCGCTCGGCCTCGCCACGCCGATGTCGATCATGGTCGGGGTCGGGCGCGGCGCGCAGATGGGCGTGCTGATCCGGAACGCCGAGGCGCTGGAGCGGCTGGAGAAGGTCGACACGCTGGTCGTCGACAAGACCGGCACACTCACCGAAGGCAAGCCCTCGGTGGTGGCGATCGAGACCGCGGAAGGGATCGATGAAGCGGCGCTGCTGCGCCTCGCCGCGGCGGTGGAGCGCCCCTCCGAGCACCCGCTGGCGCAGGCCGTCGTGCAGGCGGCGCAGGCGCGCGGCCTCGATGTGCCGAAGGTGCGCGGCTTCGATTCCCCCGTCGGCAAGGGCGCCTACGGGATGGTCGAGGGCAAGCGGGTGATGCTCGGCAGCGCCGGCTTCCTGACCGAGCTCGGCATCGACCCTGGGCCGCTGGGGCCCCGCGCCGATGCGCTGCGCGCCGATGGGGCGAGCGCGATCTTCGCCGCGATCAACGGCAAGGTCGCCGGCGTCATCGCCATCGCCGACGCGGTGAAGGCGACCACGCCGCAGGCGCTGAAGGATCTCGCCGCCGAGGGCATCCGCGTCGTCATGCTCACCGGCGACAACCGGGTGACGGCGAACGCGGTGGCGCGCCGGCTCGGCATCGCCGAGGTGGAGGCCGAGGTGCCGCCCGAGGGCAAGGCGGCGGTGGTCGAACGGCTGAAGCGCGAGGGCCGCGTCGTCGCCATGGCCGGCGACGGCGTCAACGACGCGCCCGCGCTGGCGCTCGCCGATGTCGGCATCGCCATGGGCTCGGGCACGGATGTGGCGATGGAGAGCGCCGGCGTGACGCTGGTGAAGGGCGATCTCGGCGGCATCGTGCGGGCGCGCCACCTCTCGCGCGCGACCATGGCCAATATCCGCCAGAACCTGTTCTTCGCCTTCGTCTACAACGGCGCCGGCGTGCCGATCGCGGCGGGCGTGCTCTATCCGGCGCTGGGCCTCCTGCTCTCGCCGATGGTGGCGGCGCTCGCCATGTCGCTGTCCTCGGTCAGCGTCATCGGCAACGCGCTGCGGCTGCGGGCCGTAAAGCTGTGAGCGGCGGTCCGGCCGGTGCGCCATGCGCCGGCCGCGCATCACCTCTGCGCGACGCCGGGCGGAATCGGCGCCGTTGTGGCGGTGCCGCACTTGCCAGACGGCGCCGGCTCGGCACTGTGGCGGGCTCGTTTGTACGCCTGCATCGTCTGAAAGTCCCATGACCACCGCCTCAACCGCGCCCGGCCCGCATCGCGGCATGGGCTTCCGCCAGTTCGTGGCCTTCATCGCCGCGCTGATGGCGACCAATGCCATGGCGATCGACATCATGCTGCCGGCGCTGCCCGAGATCGGCGCCTCGCTCGGCATCCCCCACGGCAATTACGCGCAATGGGTGATCACCGCCTATCTGCTCGGCTTCGGCGGCGCGCAGATCGTCTATGGCACGCTGTCCGACCGCTTCGGCCGCCGGCCGGTGCTGCTGTTCGGCATCGTGCTCTACACGCTGGCCGGGGCGGCGGCGGCCTTCGCCTCGTCCTTCGAGGTGATGATGGTCGCCCGCGTGGTGCAGGGCATCGGCGCCGCCGCGACGCGCGTGCTGGCGACCTCGATCGTGCGCGACTGCTATTCCGGCCGGCAGATGGCGCGGGTGATGTCGCTGGTGTTCATCGTCTTCCTCGCCGTGCCGATCCTCGCCCCCTCGATCGGCCAGCTGATCATGCTGGCGGCGCCGTGGCGCGCCATCTTCGGCGGGCTCACCGTGTTCGGCGCGGTGCTGGTGGTGTGGATGCTGGCGCGGCTGCCGGAGACGCTGCACCCCGAGGACCGGGTGCCGATCACGCTTGCCGGCGTCACCCACGCCTTCGGCCGGGTGTTCGCGAGCCGCACCACCATGGGCTACATGCTGGCCATGACCATGGTGATGGGCGGGCTGTTCGGCTACATCAACTCGGCGCAGCAGATCTTCGCCGACGCCTTCGGCGCGCCGCACCTGCTCACCACCGTCTTCGCTGCCGTCGCCGCCTTCATGGCGCTGGCCTCGCTGCTCAACGCGCGCATCGTCGGCCGGCTCGGCATGCACCGGGTCTCGCACGCGGCGCTGATCGGCTTCATCGCCATCAGCCTCCTCCATGCCGGGCTGGTGCTGGCCGGGCATGAGAGCCTGCTGGCCTTCTCGATCGCGCAGGCCGGGCTGATGTTCTGCTTCGGGCTGGTCGCCTCGAACTTCAACGCCATCGCGATGGAGCCGGTCGGCCACATCGCCGGCACGGCGTCCTCGCTGCTGGGCTTCGTCTCGACGGTGGGCGGCGCGCTGCTGGGCTTCCTGATCGGCCAGAACTTCGACGGCACCACGCTGCCGCTCGCGCTCGGCTTCGCGCTGCTCGGCACCGCCGCGCTGGCGATCGTGCTGATCGTCGAGCGCGGCCGGCTGTTTCGCGGGGGTCGGGTCACCCCCGCCGAATAGCGGCGGGCGGCGGGTTCATCGGGGCGGGGTCCGCCAAAGGGGCGCGCCCGGCGGGATCGGGCTGCCGATCAGGCCGCCCGGCGCAGCTCCACCGCGGCCTCGAAGGGCAGGTCGGCGGCGACCTTCTCGGCCACCATCTGCGCGGTGGCGCAGGAGAGCGTCCAGCCCAGATGCCCGTGGCCGGTGTTGTAGAACACGCCCGGCCGCGCGCCCGCGCCCACCTTCGGCATCATCGAGGGCAGCATGGGCCTGAGGCCCGCCCAGGGCTGCACCTTGTCGGTGTCGACCTCCGGGAACAGGTGGCGCACCCAGTCCACCAGCGGGCGGATGCGGTCGGCGCGGATGTCGCGGTTCTCGCCGTTGAACTCGGCGGTGCCGGCGACGCGGAAGCGGTCGGCGCCGAGGCGCGAGGTGACGATCTTGGTCTTGTCGTCGAGCAGGCTGACCCAGGGCGCACCGTTGCGGCTGGCCTCGTCCTCGAGCGACACGGTGATCGAATAGCCCTTCACCGGATAGACGTTCACCCGGTCGCCGAGCTGGGCGGCAATGTCGCGCGAGCCGACGCCGGCGCAGACCACCACGCCATCGGCATGCAGGCTCTCGCGGGTGACGACGCCCGCCTCGCCCTCGCCCGGCACGGTCCAGCTGATGTCGACGCCCGTCGCCGCGTGGGTGAGGGTTTCGACGTTCGCCTCGTGCACGAAGCGCACGCCGCGCCGCACGCAGGCGGCCGCGAGGCCGCGGGTGAACTTGTGGATGTCGCCGGTGGAATCGGAGGGGGTGTAGTAGCCGCCGTAATAGCTGCCGTGCAGGGTCGGCTCGATCGCCGTCATCTCGGCCGGCGTGACGGCGCGGCGCTCGAGCCCGCCGGCGCGGTAGAGCTCGGATACGCGGCCGGCCGCCTCGAAGCTCGCCTTGTCGCGGTAGATGTGGAGGATGCCGCGGGTCTCGTGGTTGAAGTCGATGCCCTCGCGCTCGGCGACCTTGAACATGTAGTCGCGCGCCAGGATCGCGAGGCGGGTGGTCTCGATGGTGTTGGCCTTGTAGTTCGGGATGTTGGCGAGGAACTCGGCCATCCAGGAATATTTGTGCCAGGAGGGCTTGGGGTTCATCAGCAGCGGCGCGTCGGGGGTGAGCATCCACTTGATGCCCTTCAGCACCGTGGCCCAGGAGTTCCACACCTCGGCGTTGGAGGCGGAAAGCTGGCCGCCATTGGCGAAGGAGGTCTCCATCGCCGCATAGCGCTGGCGGTCGAGCACGGTGACCGTATAGCCCTTCTCGGCGAGGGCATAGGCGGTGGTCACGCCGGTGATGCCGGCGCCGATGACGGCGATATGGGGGACGGGGCTGCTGGCAATGGCGGACATGGGGCTCTCCCGCGCGCATGAGGACGTGTCAGGGCGGATATCGGCCGCCCCGGCTGTCCCCAATCTGTCGCGGTACCTGAGAGCGTGACCCGCGAAGACCGGCAGCACAGCCGCCGAACGCCTCGGGCTTCCCCTTCGGTGGAGGCCTTGCGGTGCTCCGAGCGCCGCCGACCCCTCTCTCCAGATTGTCCAAACCATGCGGTCCCTGGTGCCTGAGAGTTTCCTGGGGGGTTGCTCCGTCGGCGCCGGCAGGTTCCCGCGAGGAACCTTCCGGTCTCTCCCGCATGGTCTTGTGCAGACACGTATTGCTTCGCACAAAGGCGTGCTTGTTTCAAGAGCATTCGCCATGCGCGCCGCGCGTGGGTGGAACCCCCGGCGGTAACAGTCGCGGGAGAGCGGCTCTCCTATCGGGTGCAGGCTGACATGAACGCGACTATTGCGTGCATTACCGCGCAGTGCCATCATACCCTCGGCCGATGGGGCAGGAGGGCCGCCCGGCCGCAGTCGCGTGGGGGCGCGATGCCGATGGGTGGGATGGCGGCGCGGCTATCGGGGGCAGCCGGAGGCGTGACGGCGGGCTCGTTCGGGGGGACGCCGCCCACGACGCATCGGCTCCTGGCACGTCTGCTCGTGGTGCGCCTGCTCGTGGCGCACCTGCTTGTGGCACGTCTGCTGGTGGCGGTCGCGCTGCTCGCCGCGCTCGGCCTCGGCGGCTGCGCGGTCCGCCTCGCCCCCGATTACGACGCCGCCCTGGTGACCGGCATCCAGAAGGCCAACGAGGAGGCGATGGTGCTGTTCGCCGGCGTCGGGGCGGGGACCAAGCCGGCCACCTTCCCCAAACGGGCGGACGCCTACGCCAATGTGATCGGCAAGCTCGACGCGCTGCGGGTCTCCGCGCTGGCGCGGCTTGCCCCCTCCGCCCCGGGCTTCCTCGGCTCCGGCAAGCTGCCGGATGCGCCGACGCCGCAGGTGCTCGAGGAGGCCTCCACCGTGATGATCAAGATGCGCGACACCGACGCGGCACGCGGCCTCAGCCCGATGCTGGTTGGCGGGTTCCGCGAGGCCTTCGGGCTCTCGATCCAGCAGGCGCTCGTCTATGAGCGCGCTCTCCAGAGATGAGGTGACGTCATGGCCGGCATCGACCTCGGCAAGCTGATGGCGGATATCGTCGCCGCCGCATCGGGCATCGCCAAGAAGGACATCACGGCGCTGGCCGGCTTCTCCCGGACCCAGCTTCAGGGAATGGCGAAGCAGGCGGGATGGATCACCGCCGCCCGCGCGGCCGGCGAACTGGACGACGACCTGTTCACCTTCTTCACCGGCAACCTGGCGCGCACGGCGAAGAATTTCGTGACCGTCATTACCGGCCTCGCCACCGTGCTGATGGAGAAGGTGTGGAACGCCGTGATCGGCGTGCTGTGGGGAGCGATCGAGGGAGCCGTCGGGGGCGTGATACCGCTGCCGAAATGGAAGTGAGCCCCCGCCGGGCGCCGTTCCGCCCGGCCTGACTGTCCCGGCGGCGCCGACCGCGCGAGCGCGGGAGCCCTCCCCGCCGCCTCAGGCCGCCGCCGCGTCGAGCCCGAGGTCGAGGATCGCCGCGCTGTGGGTGATCCAGCCGACCGAGATCAGGTCCACCCCGCTCGCCGCCACCGCGCCGATGGTCGCGGCGGAGATGCGCCCCGACGCCTCGGTGATCGCCCGGCCGCCGACGATGCCCACCGCGCGGGCCAGCGTCGCCGGGTCCATGTTGTCGAGCAGCACCGCGTCGACGCCCGCGATCATCGCCTCCTCGAGCTGATCGAGCGTGTCGACCTCGACCTCGATCTTGACGAGGTGCCCGGCATGCGCCCTGGCGCGGGCGATCGCGGCGGTGACGCCGCCGGCGACCGCGATGTGGTTGTCCTTGATCAGCACCGCGTCGTCGAGCCCGAAGCGATGGTTCGAGCCGCCGCCCGCCTTCACCGCGTGCTTCTCCACCGCGCGCAGGCCCGGCGTGGTCTTGCGCGTGCACACCACCTGCGCCGGCCCGTGCGCCCGCGCCACCGCGACCAGCGTGGCGGTGGCGGTGGCGATGCCGGACAGCCGGCTCATGAAGTTGAGCGCCACCCGCTCGGCGGTGAGGATCGCCCGCGCCGGGCCGTCCAGCCGCAGCACCACGTCGCCGGGCGCGACCGGCGTCCCGTCGCCCCGCTCCACCGTGACGGCTAGGGTGGGATCGACCAGCCCGAAGGCGATGACGCCGAGATCGGTGCCCGCCACCACGCCCGCCTGCCGGCTGGCGATCACCGCCGAAAAGCGCGCATCCGCCGGCACCACCGCATCGGTGGTGATGTCGCCGGCGCGGCCGAGATCCTCGATCAGCGCGGCGCGCACCAGCGGCTCGGTGAGCAGGCGGGGCAGGGGGGAAAGCGGGAAGGGCGAAGGCGGGGTCATGGCATGCTCGTCATCGGGTTCGGGTGGTGCCCGGCCGCGCGCGCCGGGTGGTCGGGGCCGTCGGGACGGATCCGCCGTCCGTGCGGCGCGCTGCCGGCCCGGCCGGATGCCGCCGTCGATCCCGACGGCGCTTAGTGCGGCCTGCGAGGCGCGCTAGGCGACGCGCCGGTCGGCGTCGGCACCGGCGAGGGCTTCGAGCGTGTCGCCGAGCGTGGTGTCGGCATGGCGGCCCACGGCGGCGGTGAGCGGGAAATCGGCGCGGAAATGCCCGCCCCGGCTCTCCCGCCGCGCCAGCGCCCCGGCGGCGACCATCAGCGCCACCAGCGCCGCGTCGTCCGCCGCCGCGAAGGCGCCCGCCGCGGCATCGAACTGCGCCCCGGCCAGCGCCGCCAGCCGTCGCGCCGCGCCCGCGAGCCCGGCGCCCTCGCGCACCACGCCGACCTGCCGCTCCATCAGCGCCCGGATCTCCGCCCGCTGCGCGGCATCGGCCACCGGCGATGCCGTCACCGGCAGGGTCGCGGCGGCGGCCGGCGCGGACGCGCCGGCGATGTCCGCCGCGATCCACCGCGCGTAGGCGAGCGCCTCCAGCAGCGAGTTCGAGGCGAGGCGGTTGGCGCCGTGCAACCCGGTCGAGGCGACCTCGCCGCAGGCCCACAGCCCGTCCAGCGAGGCACGCCCGCGCGCATCCACCGCGATGCCGCCCATGTGGTAATGCGCCGCCGGCCGCACCGGGATCGGCGCGCGCAGCGGATCGATGCCGGCCTGCCGGCACAGCGCGACGACGCCGGGAAAGCGCGTCTCCAGCCCCTCCATCCGCGCGTCGAGGAACACCCGCCGTCCCGCGGCGATCTCGGCGAAGATGGCGCGGGCGACGACGTCGCGCGGGGCGAGCTCGGCGCCCGGTACGCCGGCCATGAAGCGCTCGCCGCGGTCGTTGAGGAGGATCGCGCCTTCCCCGCGCAGCGCCTCGGTGGCGAGAGGCATGGAGGCCGGCCCGCCGGCGCCGGGCGCGATGTCCGCCGCGACGATGGCGGTGGGGTGGAACTGCACGAATTCCATGTCGCGCATCACCGCCCCCGCCCTCGCGGCGAGGGCGAGGCCCGAGCCGACCGCGCCGAGCGGGTTGGTGGTGGCGCCATAGAGCCCGCCGAGCCCGCCGGTGGCGAGCACGACCGCGCGCGCGGCGATCTGCGCGCGCTGGCCGGTCGGCCCGGTGGCGGCGATGCCGCGCACCGCACTATTGGCGTCGCGCAGCAGGTGGGTGGCGCGCAGGCGCTCCACCAGCGTGATCGAGGGGGTGGCGTGGACGGCGGCCGCGAGCGTTTCCAGCACCGCGCGCCCCGTCGAATCGCCGCCGGCATGGGCGATGCGCCGGCGCGCATGCGCGGCTTCCATGCCGAGCGCCAGCGCGCCTTCCGGGGTGCGGTCGAACGGCGTGCCGAGCCCGACCAGCCAGTCGATGGCGGCCGGGGCGGCGCCCGCCACGGCGCGCGCCACCTCCGGCTCGGTGAGGCCGGCGCCGGCCTTCACCGTGTCCTGCGCGTGCAGCTCCGGCGCGTCGTCGGCCCCGATCGCGGCGGCGATGCCGCCCTGCGCCCACGGCGTCGCGGCGCCCTCGCCGAGCGGATCGCGCGCCAGCAGCAGCACCGGCAGCGGCGCGAGCCGCAGCGCCGTGGCGAGGCCGGCGACGCCGCCGCCCACCACCACCACATGATCCGGGCGTTCGGCAGCGCCGGTCTCGACGGGGATATTCACCGGTTCGGGTCCTTCTCAGCGGATGGCGAGCATGCGCTCGACGGCAAGGCGCGCGCGATCGGCGACGGCGGGGTCGATCTCGACCGGCGTCGTCATCGTCTCGAGCGACCGGCGGATGGCACCCAGCGTGATGCGCCGCATGTGCGGGCACAGATTGCAGGGCCGCACGAACTCGACCTCGGGGTTGGAGACGGCGACATTGTCGGCCATCGAGCACTCGGTGATCAGCACCACCCGGCCGGGCTTCTCGTCGCGCACATAATCCGCCATCCCGGCGGTGGAGCCCGCATAGTCGGCCTCCGCCACCACCTCCGGCGGGCATTCGGGATGCGCCAGCACGACGAGGCCGGGATGCGCCTCGCGCAGGTCGCGGATGTCCTGCGGGGTGAAGCGCTCATGCACCTCGCAATGGCCCTTCCAGGCGATCAGCTCGAGTTCCGGAACCTCCTTCTGGACGTTCTGGGCGAGATACTCGTCCGGCAGCATCAGGATGCGGGTGACTCCCCATTCCTTCGCCACCGCGCGCACCACCTTCACCGCGTTGCCGGAGGTGCAGCAATAATCGCTCTCGGCCTTCACCTCGGCGGAGGTGTTCACATAGGTGACCACCGGCACGCCGGGATAGCGCTGGCGCAGCAGGCGGATATCGGCCGCCGTGATGGATTCGGCCAGCGAGCAGCCGGCCCGCAGGTCCGGCATCAGCACGGTCTTGGCGGGGTTGAGCAGCTTCGCCGTCTCGGCCATGAAATGCACGCCGGCCATGACGATGACGTCGGCGTCGACCGTCACCGCCTCGCGGGCGAGGGCGAGACTGTCGCCGACGATGTCCGCCACCGTGTTGAAGATCTCGGGCGCCTGGTAGTTGTGGCCGAGGATGACGGCGTTGCGCTCGCGCTTCAGCCGCTCGATCGCCTCGACCTCGCGCGCGATCAGCGGCCATTCCGCCGGGGTGATGTGCTTGGCGACCCGCGCATAGAGATGTGGCAGCGGCAGCGCTTCGGGCGCCGGGGCGAGCGCGTCCGGCGCGGCGCCGGCGCGCGCGGGCATGTCGCGGGCCGGGATCTCGCGGGCGGGCATGGCGTCGAGCATGGCATCCTCCCTTATGCTCCAACTGAGCATAATATGGGCAAGAAAGAACCGGGCGAAAGGCCCGGGGATCAGGCTTATGCTAAGGCTGAGTATAAGTCGCTGTCAACGGTCTGTCACACGGGAGCGAGGGGAGGGGACGCGGCGCGGCGCCGGCACAATGCGCGGCGGGAAACGCCGGGACGCGGCGCGCCGGAGGCGATGGGGCACGACGCGCCGCCCGGATGAACGGGCGCGCCGGAGCAACCGACGCGGATCGACCGTGCCCGCAGGCCCAGGCCCTCGGTGCGAGCACCGCCGCCATGCAGGTCGATCGGGCCAAAGGGCGGCGCGCGACGTGCCGAGGAGGCGCCGCCCCGGTTGCCCGCGCCCGGGACATCGATTAAGAAGCTTCTCACGCGCCGACAGGCCATCGGCACCCGTAGCTCAGCTGGATAGAGCGTTGCCCTCCGAAGGCAAAGGTCGCACGTTCGAATCGTGCCGGGTGCGCCAAATAAACCTCTGAAAAATAACGGATATTTTCGCAGCGCCCGACGCATGGCGGCGGCTTGCTTCCGCCGAATAGCCACCGAATAGCCACCGCGCGGGATTTCGCGCGATAGCGCGGTTCAGCTGGCCGGCCGGGCGCCCACCACATCCAGTGCCTGCCGCAACAGGTCCTGCAGGGTCGGCGCCGTTGATGGCGTGCGCGATCCGGCGAGCGAGCGGATGATGTCGTGCTGGCGCTCGCGGGCGACTTGCCCATAGGACGTGAACGTCGTCAGCACCTTCTCGTGGCCGAGGTTCTGGCTCCACGCCTTGAACTCCTCCGGCGTGCGGCAGACCTGCTCGCCGAGCCGGGCCAGCGTCTTGCGGAATGAATGCGGGTTGAAATAGGGGAGCCCGGCGGCGGCGAAGGCGTCACGGAAGATGGCGCGGATCGGTGCGGCCGTGCTCCAGCCTTTCCGGTCAAGCCCGGCCGGCTCGAACCGCCGGCTCGCGCCAACGGCAATGCGGGTCGCCGGAAAGAGAGGATCGCCCAGACCCCATTGCCGTTCGTGGATCAGGAACGCGATCCACGCAGCGACGATCTCATGCAGGTCCTCGCCAACCGGAAAGAATGCCGTCACGATTGTCTTCGACGCCTTGGTGCGGACGTCGCGTGCGTCCTGCACCAGTTCACGCCTCGCCATGTCGACATGCTTCAACTGCAGGGACGCCAGAGCGTCGTCGCGGGCGCCGGTAAGGAGCGCGAAGGCGATGAGCGCGCGATTACGCTTCTCAATGTCCGTCCCGGCTGGCATCGTCTCGACGACATGGCGGACCTGCTCGATCGTCGGCCCCTCAATGTCGCGCTCGGCCTTGGCGATCGAGGCGTCCTTCAGGGACAGGCTGAAATAATCGGCGTCGGAATATCGGATTCGCCTGCGATAGCCCGGCTGCCCCGCAAGCCAGAGCACGAAGCCTCGCAGCGCCGCGAGGGTGTGCAGTTGCGTGGCCTTGCTCAGTGGCTTCCCGCTCCTCCCGCTCAACTGTGCGGCCAGATGATCTTTGAAGCCGATCGCCTGCTCGATATGGAACGCTGCGAAATCGCGGCGCTTCGTATAGACTTCGAAGCGTTCGAGCGCCGCGGCCACGGCGTCGACCGATGAGGTCGACTGGCGTTTCTCTTCCTTCAGATAGCGCAGATACGCCCTCTTGATCCGCTCATTCTTGCCGTTGCATTTCATGGCCATCGTCCTCCGCCCTCCAAATCACATTTCACGGGGTGTTTGTGGCATTCCCCTAGGCGTGGTTCGGCTTTCGGAAACTGGACGTCGAGATCGGCCGCGACGGCGGCGAGACGAGCGCGACCGACACGTCGGAACATGCAGCGCTGGCAGTCCGGGCAGAGCCCGCACAGCACACCCGCGCCCGCATTCGAGGGAATGAAGTCGACCATGCCGCCGGCCGGGCGCTGCGGCTTTCGGCAGGGCAGGCAATAGAGCCGGCTGGGGCCGCAGGGCTGTTTCCCGACGGCGCGCCGGTTCTTCAGGAACTCGGCGAGGGCACTGCCCTTGAACAGGATCGGGCGCCCGCCATCGACCGGCGGAAGCCCGGCCTTCTGCCAACCGCGCACCGTGTTCTTGTGCAGCCCGAACAGCCGCGCGACCTCCTCGATCGAGTAGGTGCGATGCAGCTTCACGCGGCGGTGGTTCGGATGCCGGGTGCCCACCGTTCACCCCTCGGCCCTGGCCGAAGGCCGATCCGACGTCGAGCGTTGCGGCGCGCCGATGCGGGCCAGCGCCCAGGCGTCGAGATCGGCGGGCGCGTAGATCGGCGTGCGGCCGGCCTTGTGGAACACCGGGCCGCCTCCGATGACGGCCAGCTTGGCAAGCCATTGCCGCGAGCAGGGAAAGCCGTAAGCCGCCTGCACATATGCCGCTGCTTCGTGGCGCCGGAAGAAATGCGGGACGGCCGACGCGGGTGAAGGTGGGTCTTGCATGGTCCATCTCCTCGAATCTCGCCGGGCATTTCCGGCAATGACGGGAGATGTCTTCGGCGCCATGGCGCGCCCGATATAGATGCCCGCTATTCGCCCGATATTATATTATCGGGACGCTTGGTAACGCCGGAAGCGATCGGCGATCCTTGTCTTGATGGTCTTGGCGGTCAGATTTGGCGAATACGGATGCTGGGCAATTCGCCATGCACACAACGCCTCGGCTTCACGCCCGACACTCGCTTCGACCTCGCCACGCGCGCAGCGTGCCTCAAACTCTTCTACGACAAGATACATCGAGGACGGCTTGCCGGCCGCCCCGCTACGATAGCTCGCCCGGATCGCCGCCACGTCCGGAACGGTGGCCGGCCCGCCAAACGGCCAGAGCCGCGCGATGTCCGCCTTGCGCACCATGAGCTGCGTCCAGCGCTTCTCCGAACGGTTCTCGAAGGTATCGTCGAAGCCGTCCCGCCAGCTTTCCTCGTCGAAATAGGGATTTGATCGCAGATGGAAATCTCCGCTCAACATCAGTTCCAGCGAGGGCCGTATGAATGGATAGCTCACCCGGCAGCCGGCGAACGCCACCCCGTCGACCGTCTCGCGCACGCCGCGCGCCACGCCGGATGTGCTCACCTCGCCACCGGAGATGGCATCGACCAGCGTCGCATAGGCCGGGCGCCACGCCTCGGCGTCCTCCGGATCGAAATCGAGCACCCCGCCCTCGGCGGCAATCCATTGGGCGGCGCAATAGAGCGGCATGTAGCCCGGCCCTTCCGGTGCCATCAGCGGCGGCAGGCTCGGCTTCAGGCACTCACGGCGGAAAGGCCAGAGTCTGGTAATCGCGCCGCTCGGCACCGTAACTTGCGTGAAGAGGGGACCCGGCGCGGCGTGGCCCCGGCCCTCCGCCGTGTCGACATCGAAATGCTGCCCGAAGCTGAGGTCCTGCCAGAGCATGTCGGGTATCTCTTGCCGGGTTCCGTTGTCCGTCGAGATGCCCGTCGCGGTGAAGCAGCCCGTCCGCAGCGCGACGTGCAAGGCCTCGATCGCCTCGATGACGGGCACGGAATAATCCGGATCACGTGCCGTGCGATCCTGGATCGCGTCGGCCAGCTTCAACCGGGCGAGGGTTGCGCTTGGGCGCTGTTCGAGGAAATGCCCGTCCATGACCGGCCCGTCGAACCCGATCCGAGACCGCCGGAACTGCCAGTCCCGGCACTCGGCGCGATAGGGGTCCCACCATTCGCGAACAACACTCGGCGTGCGGTAAGCGATCCACGCCACTGCCATCGGCAGCGTCCAGAACTCCTCACCCATAGGATTGAAGTCGCCCGGCAACGGTTCATGAGCGAGCGGCCCGCACGACAGCCCCTCGGCCTCGCGCTCGGCCTGCCCCGGTGAGAGCTCTCCGGATTGAACCTTGTCGATCAATGCGTCGCGAAGTGCGTGTCGAACCGCGTGCGCCATTAGCTGATTCCGAGCCGAATCGGGCATGAAATAGTGCGCCTCGATTTCCGGATTTTGCTACCATCAGCGATCAGGCGCGAACTGACTGCGTAACAATAATATTTCGGTGGGCGACTCAGGCAGGGACGGCTTTGACTGACAGAATAGAGACTATTGTTGAACATTATTTTGCACGCCTGCGGGACGAGCGCGGCCTGGGCGCTGGTACGAAGGAGCGGTCCTATTATCCTGCTCTGGCCGATCTTCTAAACGCCCTTGGGCAGGATCTGAAGCCGAGGGTCCTCTGCCTTTCCGATCTTGCCAACACCGGTGCGGGGCATCCGGATTTCGGGCTCTATGCTGCCAATCAGGTGCAGAAGGGCGAGCCGCGCAAAGGGCAGTTGCCGGAACGCGGCGTCATCGAAATGAAGGGCGTCGCGGACGAGACGTGGCTCACCGCCGACACCAAGCAGGTCAGCAAGTATTTCGGCGCCTACCGGCTCGTCATAGTCTCGAACCTGCGCGATTTTCTCATTATCGGCGAAGGGCCGAATGGCGAGGCAACCAAGCTGGAAGGCTTCCGCCTCGCGCCGAACGCCAAGGCGTTTTGGGACATGGTGGCAACCCCGCGCAAATCGGCCGAGCACGTTGGCCGGGCTTTCGGCGAATATCTGAAGCGGGCGCTCACCCAGTCCGTGGCGTTGCGCGAACCGAAGGATGTCGCGTGGTTCCTTGCCTCCTATGCGCGCGATGCCTTGCAGCGGGTGGACCAGGCTGGAAACCTCCCGGCGCTCGCCAATATCCGCGCCTCGCTCGAACAGGCGCTGGGTGTCACCTTCGAGGCGGAGAAGGGCGACCATTTCTTCCGCTCGACGCTGGTGCAGACGCTGTTCTACGGCGTGTTTTCCGCGTGGGTGCTGTGGGCGCGGGAGGTCCCCCGCACGTCGCCCAAATTCGACTGGAAACTGGCGACATGGCACCTCAAAGTGCCGTTCATTCGTACCTTGTTCCAACAAATTGCCAGCCCGGCGCATTTGCAGCCGCTGCACCTTGTCGATGTGCTGGACTGGACCGCAGCGACGTTGAACCGGGTCGATACCGTCGAATTCTTCAAGCGCTTCAACGATGCGGACGCGGTGCAGTTCTTCTACGAGCCATTCCTTGAAGCCTTCGACCCGGAACTGCGCAAGGAACTCGGCGTCTGGTACACGCCGAACGAGGTGGTGACCTACATGGTCGCCCGCGTCGACAAGGCGTTACGCGACGATCTCGGCATCGAGGATGGCCTCGCCTCCGAGCGGGTCTATGTCCTCGATCCCTGCTGCGGCACCGGCGCGTTTCTCGGCGCGGTGCTGAAGCGTATTGAGGCAAGCCTCGAAGCGAAGGGGCTCGGCGGGCTCAAGGGCCAGATGGTCAAGCAGGCAGCGCTCAAGCGCATCTTCGGCTTCGAGATCATGCCCGCGCCATTCGTGGTGGCGCACCTTCAGGTCGGTCTGACCTTGCAGGCCATGGGCGCGACGTTCGACGATGCGACCGATGAGCGCGCCGGCATTTTCCTCACCAATGCGCTCACCGGCTGGGAACCGCATGTGATGAAGCCGCTGCCCTTCCCCGAACTGGAAGAGGAGCGCTCGCGCGCCGACAAGGTGAAGCAGGGCGCGCCGATCCTCGTGGTCATCGGCAACCCGCCCTATAACGGCTTTGCCGGCGTCAATGAGGGCAAGGAGGAGCGCGCGCTAACCGACGCCTACAAGCGCCCAAAGAAGGTGCGAAAGCCCGAGGGACAGGGGCTGAACGATCTGTATGTCCGCTTCTTCCGCATGGCCGAGCGCCGCATCGTGCAGAAGCTCACCATAGAAGAGAAGGACCTGTTCTCCGGCGGAGTGGAGTTTCATTATGAAGATGGCGGCGAGGGCATCGTCTGCTTTATCTCGAACTATTCCTGGCTCGATGGCCTCTCCTTCACCGCCATGCGCGAGCGCTATCTGGAAGCCTATGACGCCATCCGCATTGATTGCCTGAACGGCGACAAATACAAGACCGGCAAGACGATGCCGGACGGCGCGCCCGATCCGTCGATTTTCTCCACCGAGCACAACCGCGAAGGCATTCAGGTTGGCACCGCCATCGCCACACTGATCCGCAAACAGGAGCACGCGCCCGCCGCTACCGTTGAGTTTCGCCACCTCTGGGGTACGGGCAAGCGGCAGGCACTGCTGGACACGGCGGAGGCCGACCCCGCGACGCTCTATCAGCCGGTGACGCCACCGCTGGAACTGGGGCTGCCGTTCGTCAGCGCGCAGGTGGGCGCGGGCTATTTCGAGTGGCCAAAGCTGCCTGATCTCTTTCCGGCCTCGTTTCCGGGCGTACAGACCAAACGCGACCAGTTTCTCGTTGATATTGAACGTGAGAGCCTCGAAAAGAGGATTGATGATTTCTTCAACGGCAACATGGATTTTGACGAATTCGCGCAGAAATATCCAGAGGTTACCCAACCAACTGCACGATATAACCCGAGAGAGGCGCGCGCGTACTTGATCGATCGCGGCAAGAAAGCAAATCATATCGTAAGATATACTTATAGGCCATTCGATGTCAGATGGTGCTACTGGGAACCTGAGACAAAGCTTCTTGGCGAAAAAAGCCCGGACTTGTTTGCGGCTCGGGTTGCCAAAGTGCCAGACCTCGTTATCCCGCGCGCCCAGCGAAAAACTTGGTCGCCACCACTGCTTATTTCGAGCCTTAGCGACCTTAACGCCATGGATGGTGGAGCTTCGGTAGTTCCCAACCGGGTTGGGGCGTCTGACACGAATCCAACTGGAAACATCAATCTTCCCGCGTCGATGCTCAAGCTCTTACAATCTATAGGCATTGGCGAAAGTGTTATATTTTACCATTGCTTAGCTCTTCTTCACAGCCCCGCATACTTCGCAGAAAACAGCGGCGCTATGCGGATCGAGGCACCTTGCGTGCCGATCTCAGGCGATGCCGGCATCCTCGCGCATTCCGCCGGGCTCGGCGAAGCGCTGAGCCTGCTGCTCAATCCCGAGACACCCGCGCCGGGCGTCTCCACCGGCGCGCTGCGGCCGGGCCTGCGCATCACGGGCCTGCCAGCCAAGCGTGGCGGTGGGTCGCTCGATGCCGCCGATCTCGCGCTGACCGCCGGCTGGGGCTCCAGCCAGAATGCCGGCGGCGGCACCATCGTCATGCCCGGTCGCGGCCTGACGCGGACGCGCGATTACACGCCTGCCGAACGCGCAGCGCTGGAAGCGGAAGCCCAGGCCCACGGCATGACGCTCGACGCCCTGCTGGCGCTGATCGGCACCCGGACCCTCGATGTGCACCTGAACGCCGACACCTTCTGGTCGAATGTGCCCGAAAAAGTCTGGGACTATGCGCTCGGTGGCTATCAGGTGATCAAGAAATGGCTGAGCTACCGCGACAGGAGCGTGCTCGGCCGCCCTCTGAAGCTCGACGAGGCGCTTTATGTCTCGCAGATGGTCCGCCGCATTGCCGCGATCCTGATGATGGGACCGGCGCTGGATGCGAACTATCACGCCTGCGCTACGGAGACCTTGACCTATGAACAGCTTGGCCTCTCCCGCGATGCAGCCCGCGAGCGCAAGGGCGCAAAGGAGGTCAAGCGGGGCCTATCCAACCGCCTTACGCCAGCCACGCTGGAAAACCGCGAGAAGGCCCGCAAAGCAAAGCGTGCCCCGTAGCCGTCGGCGGTAACGCCCTCGCACGGAGCCGCAACCGATTGCAGTGGCCTCAGGCATCACGGCGCAGGGCTACGACATTCCCCGATGTCTCTGCCTTCTTCCCATCCAGCGCCGCCGACAGCGCGCTACCCACCGCATTCGCAGCGCGGCGCAGCGGGTCGGCGTCGAAATGGCTGTAGCGGTTCGTCGTCTTCACATCGGCATGCCCGAGGAGGCGCCCGACGATGGTCAGGCCCATGCCTACCGCCGCGCCATGGCTCGCGTAGGTATGGCGCAGGTCGTGAAGCCGGACGCCTTCCAGTTCCGCTGCGCGCGTCACCAGTTCCCACGGTCGTTTGAGGTCGCTGCGCGGACGATCCAGCTTGTCGCCGGCGACCACGTAAGGACAACCTTCGATAACCGGAACGGTTGCAAGCACTTCGAGTGCGGGAGCGGCGAGCACAATGGCCTTTGCGCCCGTCTTCGAATCCGGGAGGTGCAGAAGGCCACGCTCAAGGTCGACATGATGCCATTTCAGGTCAAGAATTTCCCGAAGCCGGCATCCCGTCAGAATGAGGAGGCGGATTGCCGCCGCCGCATGCGGGCCTAGGATCGATCGGCGATTGCCCGCGTCCTTCGGCAGATGCTTGGAGCCCGGTGCGGCGGCGTTGGTGTTCCAGGGCAATCCGACCGTTTCCGCCTCGCGCAGGGCCACGCCGAGCCGTTCGAGTTCCACCGTGCTCAGGAAGCGTGCGCCCTGCCCGTCCGCGTATTTGGCGACGCCATGGGTGGGATTGTCGGCACGCAGGCCGAGCCGGACCGCGTAGCTGAAGATGCCGCCGAGCAGCCGCACGGTGCGGGTGGCCGTGCCCTTGCCGCCGGTGACGATCGCCCGGCCGTGCTTCCCGGTCTTGACGTCGGCGGCCGTCTTGCCGTTGGCGACGTCACGCAGGAAGCGCTCAATGTCCCCGCGCGAGACGTCGCGCACCAGCTTCTTGCCGAGAAGAGGCTTGATGTGCCGCTCGATCCGCCCGCGGTCCGTGATGAGCGTCGAGGCCTTCTTGGGGGTGCCGCGCCGGCTGATGACGTTGCCCTCGCCCGCCTCCTTCAGGTAGTCGTCGCAGAGGCCGGCGATCGTCTTGGCGGTCTTTGCCTCGGCCCGCACGGCCGCCGGGTCCTCCCCGGCGTGGACCCGGGCAAGCACGTCCTTGGCGAGGGCGCGGGCCTGCTCGGCCGTCAGCGCGCCGCGCTTGCCCAGCGTGACGCGGCGCTTGGCCGTCCCCCGGCCGCCCGCGCCCGGGCGGTACTCGACGATCCAGGTCATCACGCCAGAGGGTTCGACCTTCAGGCCGAAGCCCTTCAACTCGGCATCGAACCAGAGCGCCCGTGCCCCGTCCGGCTGGATGGCGTCCACCGCCCGCTTCGTCAGCTTGACCGTCGGCATTTCCGGCTGGCTCCCGTTCGCCCTATTGGTGGCTATTCAGAAGATCCTGAATAGCCACCGAATAGCCACGGGAACGACAATACCGGGCATGCCAGACCATCGCTAGAAATTAAGATTCAATAAAATCAATTGGTTATAAGAGGGCAGGAATGGCGAGAAATCATCAGAAACACCAGACCGCAGCCCTCCGAAGGCAAAGGTCGCACGTTCGAATCGTGCCGGGTGCGCCAATCTTTTCAATGACTTAGATGAATTCGCTGGGACGTTGAAGATTGCTGCGGGAGCATGGCGGGAGCAGCCGAACGGATTTCGGCGGTTTAGCGAAAATGCTTCTGCCATGTGATTGGGTTCGCAGCAGCGACACGCGCTACACAAGCCGGGTGGCCGCTGGCGCGCTTGGGAGTAGCCTCACTCGAGAGCAGGCCCTACACCTCAGGGTTCGTCAGATGGGCAGTTTGACCCTTTGCTGACCCTCGAGGCCGTTTCAGCGACGTCCGCTTTGCGCCGCGATCTCGGTCATTGCCGTGGTGCCTCACTCTACCCAGAAGCGGACACACATCCAACCTCGCGCGGAGATTCCTTGCGCCAGGAATGGAAGTCGAATTTGCCCTATCCGAGAGCGAGTTGATCTGGCATCTGCGGGAGTGCCTAAGGCGCGTTCTGGATCATCGATTGGGACCATTCTTCAAGGAACCGCTTCCGGCGGGCCGCGTCCTGGACGGCGAGGAGGGTTGGGCCGACGGTGATCGGGCGGGCAATGCCTGATGTCAGGACATCAGGCCCCTCGATGCCCGGCGGCGTCGAGCCGTCCAATCCGAAAAAGAAGGACTGGCTCCGGCCAACCGACTGGCCTCGCTCCGACAGCAGATAGTTCACGAAGCGGGCGGCCAGGTTCGGGTTGGGCGCGCGGATCGGCACCATGGCGCCCCGGCTCAGTACGAGCGTGTAGTCCGAGGGCATGACGATGCCGATCGGCTGGCCGCGCCGCACGCGCTCATAAGCGTAGGAGCCCAGCATGTTGTAGCCGATCAGCAGCCGGCCTGTCGCGACCTCGTCCAGTATCTGCGATGTGCAGCAACGAACGACCACCTGCGCACGGCCGAGGCTTTCCAGCAGGCGGCCATATGTGGTTGTCGTCTGCCGGGCATCGTTGAACGCCAGCAGATAGCCGATGCCGGACAGCCGCACGTCGTACGTGCCGACCCTGCCGCGATAGCGGTCGGCGTGGTGCCGCAGCAGTTCAGCCAGTTCCAGATGCGTGCGCGGAACGTCCGTCGCGGAAACGCTATCGCGGTTGTAGACCATGACGATCGGCTCAAAGGTGAAGCCGAACACCTCGTCGCGCCAGTTCGCCCAACGCGGGGCGCGTGCGAGATCTTGTCCCTCGATGCGCTGGGCGCAGCCGTCATTCGCGAGTTTCACCAACTGGTCCACCGACGACGACAGGAAGACATCGCCGAGCGCGCCGCCGGCATGACAGACCCGCGCTGCGGCCGCGAACAGATCGTTGGTCACATATTCCACGATCTCGACCATGGTGCCGGGCGAGAGCTGCTGGAAGTCTCGGATAAGCGGCTCCAGGGCATAAAGGTCGGTGGCGGCGTGGATCGACAGCGTGTCGACCTGACCTACGATCGCCGGGAACAGCGTTTTGTCCTGGGCCAGCGCGACAGGGTTGGCCAGAAGCAGGGCGGCAAGCGCGGAGCCAAGGCGCAGGGCAAGACGCAGTGCACCACCTATCATGCGACCTCCCGCTCGTGCTTTGCCAGCGACATCAACACGACGAAGCCAAAGGCGCCTTTCTCGATGAAGGACAGGGTACCGCCATGGGCAGCCAGCACTTCTGCCGTGATTGAAAGACCCAGCCCCGATCCCTTGCCATCGGACGAGGGGGCGCCAAAACGTTGAACAACCCGTGACCATTGTCCCTTCGGTATTCCGGGTCCGTCATCCTCGACCTCCACCACCGCCCGATCCGAGCGCCTGAGGAGCCGCACGGTAATCCGGGATGGAGCCCCATGACGGACGGCGTTGTCGAGGATGTTCTTGACTGCTTCCGCGAGATTGACCGGATCGCCGCTGACGATCAGCGGTTCGGGAGGCGCGTGCAGGGTGACCAGAATGTCCCGTTCCAGCGTGTCGGGAATCGCCTCGTCGAGCGCCCGCCGCGTCAGCTCGGTGAGATCGACCGGGGAATTCGCGACCGCGCGTTCACGGTGCGCCACCATGGCGTGGCTAAGCAACTGATTGGCAAGGCGCGATAATTGCCGGGTGCGGACCCGGATGCGATCGAGGTGCTTGCGCGCGGAGGGCGGCACCTCGTCGTTCGAGAGCAGATCGACCTGGGCCTCCAGCGCGGCGAGCGGCGTGCGCAGCTGATGCGCGGCGTCGGCGATGAACTGCTGCATCAACTCGACGCGGCCCCGCAACCGCTCGATGAAGCCGTTGATCTCGGCGACGAAGGGCGCGAGTTCCCGCGGCGTGGAGACGTCGACAAGCGTCAGGTCCAGCGGGTCGCGCTGACGGATCGCGGTCTCCAGCCGGCCGATCGGCGCCAGCGCACGGCGCACCGCGAAAATCGTTCCCCCGGTGGCGATGGCCCCCATGGCGCCGACCAGGATAAAGGAACGCAGGGTCAGTTCGCGCGCGAGCGCGCGACGGGCCTCGACGGTCTGGGCGACGATGACAACCGCGTCGCCGCGCATCTGGGGGTCGTCGAAGCGGCGTGACACCCGCGCCACCCGCACGATTTCGCCGTCGAACTCCGCATTCTCGACAATCGCTCGGCTCGGTCCCGCGATTTCCTCAGCCGGATCGTCGAGGCCCTCATAGCCGGTCATCGTGTGCCCGGCAGGATCCAGCACGCGATAGAAGATGCGGTCGCGATCCGACAGGGCCAGAAGTTCAAAGGCGGAGACGGGAAGCTCGATCTCGGCTTGGCCGTCCTGGATCTGGATCGCATCCGCGATCTGATAGGCGGCGCCAAGCAGCAGCCGGTCATAGGCCTCGTCCGCCGCCTGGCGGGCCGAGTACCACGCGGCGGTCATCAGCACCGCCGCGCCGAACGCCAGCACCAGCGACATGAGCGCGAACAGGCGGATGAACAGCGAAGGCTCACGCCGGCCCATCGATCACCATCTGATAGCCGAAGCCCCGCACGGTGACGATCTGGGCCCGCGCACCGTCGATCTTGCGGCGCAGGCGGCCGATATAAAGCTCGACCGCATTCGGCGCTGGGGCTTCGTCATGACCGAACATGCGGTCGAGCAGTTCGTCCTTGCCGAAAACGCGCCCGGGTCGGGAGGACAGGATTTCGAGCAGCGTGAGCTCGCGCCGCTTGAGATGCACCTCGCAGTCGCCCACCCGGACCATCCGCGTCAGGCGGTCGATGCTGATGTCACCACAACGCAGCACATTGGTTGCCTCGCCGCTGTTGCGGCGCATGAGCGCGCGGACACGGGCTTCGAGCTCTCGGAAGTCGAACGGCTTCACCAGATAGTCGTCGGCCCCGATGTCGAGCGCATCCACGCGATCTTCAACGCGCGATCGAGCGGTGAGGATCAGCACGGGCGTGGTCGATCCCCGCGCCCGCAATCGTGAGAGGATGCTGAAACCGTCCATGCCGGGCAGCATGACGTCGAGAATGACGAGGTCATAGCTCGTGGCGCCCAGCACATCCATGCCAGCGGAGCCGTCCAGTTCCCAGTCGACGGCGTGGCCGATCCGGCTGAGGCGACCGACAATCGCTTCGCCGACGTCCTTCGTGTCCTCGACCAGCAAAATTCTCATTCGACTCCCGAGGCTGCGCGCCTGCCGCCAAGACAGCTGTATGACAGGAATGCCCTCTAGCAAAGCATCCTCAAGCACTGCGCAGACGGTGCGGAAACAGATGGAGAAACGCCCGGCAGAAAGCCCGCCTTTGTCGGCCGGCCGCCGCTCAGCTCCGCACGTCTATCCATCTGCGCCCGACCGTGGCGCAGGCGCGATGCTGCAAGCAATTACCGGAGGGACAAGCCTATGAACGCCATTTTCAAGAAATTCGCTTTGGTCGGCGTGGTCAGCGCCATGCTAACCGGCGGCGCGTCCGCGCTCCCGCAGAAGACAGAATGCCTTGCGGGCGCCAAGCCCGGCGGCGGCTTCGACGTGACCTGCCGCCTCGCCGCCAACTCGCTGCTGGCCGCCAAGCTGATCGAAACGCCGATGGTCGTCACCTATATGGAAGGTGGTGTCGGTGCCATCGCCTATAACCACGTCGTGGGCAAGAGAGCCGCCGATCCCAGCCTGATCGTCGCGGCTTCGACGGGTTCGGCGCTGTTGCTGGCTCAGGGCAAGTTCGGCAGCTACGACGAAAACGCCGTGCGCTGGATCGGGGCGCTGGGCGCGGATTACGGCGTCATCGTCGTCGGCGCCGACTCGCCCTACAAGACGCTGAAGGAACTGTCGGACGCGTATGCCGCCAATCCGGCTCAGTTTCCGATCGGCGGCGGCGGCGCTGTCGGCAGCCAGGACTGGATGAAGGCCGCCCTCATCGCCAAGGGCGCGGGGCAGGACCCCAAGAAGATGCGCTATGTGGCGCTTGAAGGCGGCGGCGCCGTGCTGACCTCGCTGGAAGGCGGCCACATCAAGATTGGCGCTGGCGATGCCTCGGAAATGGTGAAGCACCATCTGGCCGGCAAGGTCCGCATCCTCGCCGTCATGTCGCCCGAGCGTCTCACCGGCGATCTCGCCAATATCCCGACCGCCCGCGAGCAGGGCTATGATTTCGACTGGGTGATCTGGCGCGGCTACTACACCGGCGCCAAAGTCAGCGACGCGGACTATGCCGCGTGGGTGGACACCTTCAAGAAGCTGGTCGAGACGCCCGAATTCAAGGCGGAGCTCGCGGCTCGCGGCCTGTTCCCCTACACGCTCATCGGCGCCGATTTCGACGCCAAGGTGAAGGGCGACGTGCAGCGCTTCAAGACGCTCGCCAAGGAAGCCGGCCTCTGATCCCCACAGACCGGCCCGCGGCCTCGCTTCGCGCGGGGCCGCTCGGGTTCGCTCGTCAGGAAACGCCCCATGGACGCCCATCGACATCCTGCTCAGGACAGTCTGAGCAATCGGATCGCCGCGATCATCCTGCTGCTGTTCAGTCTGCTGTATGGCTACGCCGGCAGCGTGATCGAATTCTCCTTCTCGTCGGATCCGCTGGGCCCACGGGTGTTCCCGGTCATGCTCGCGGCGATCCTGGGGCTATTGTCGCTGATTTACCTCTTCATGCCGGGCGAGGGCGAAGCTTGGCCGCAGGGCACGGTGCTGATGCGCTGCATCGCGCTCCCCGCGCTCGTGCTCATCGCCGCGCTGCTGTTCGAGCCGATCGGCTTCGCCGGCGCGATGTTCGTCATGACGACGGGGATCGCCCGCATCTTCGGCGCCTCGTGGAAGACCTCCCTCATCGGCGGGTTCCTCCAGGCTGCGGTTTGGTACGTCATCTTCGGCTACCTGCTGGAGGTCTATCTGCCGGTTGGCGAACTCTTCGCCACATCGCGCCGGGGCTAGGACAATCATGAATTTCGATTATCTATGGACCGGGTTCGCCGTCGCGCTCAGCTGGCAGAACCTGCTCATCGGCCTTATCGGCTGCTTCCTTGGCACGATCATCGGTGCGCTCCCGGCCATCGGCCCGATCAACGGCATCGCGCTGCTGCTGCCGATCGCCTACACGCTCGGCCTGCCGCCGGAGAGCACGATGATCCTGCTCGCAGCGATCTATTCCGGCTCGGAATATGGCGGGCGCATCTCCTCGATCCTGCTCAATGTTCCAGGCGACGCGGGCGCCGTGATGACGGCGCTGGACGGCAACCCGCTGGCCCGTCAGGGCCGGGCGGGCGAGGCGCTGATGATCAGCGGCCTGTCCTCCTTCGTCGGCGGCATCATCGGCGTGGTCGGCCTGACGCTGTTCGCGCCGTTCCTCGCCAGCCTCGCCATCGGCTTCGGGCCAGCGGAATATTTCGTGCTGATGGTGTTCGCCTTCGCCACGCTCGGCTCCATGGTCGGCAGCCAGCCGGTGAAGACGCTGATCGGCTGCGTGCTCGGTCTCGTGCTGGCGACGATCGGTCTCGACCCGACGTCCGGCGCCTACCGCTTCACCTTCGACAGCCCCGAGCTTGGCGACGGCATCGACTTCGTGGTGCTGGTGATCGGGCTGTTCTCGATCTCCGAAGCCATGCTGATGCTGGAGAGCCACGCCATGGGCGCCGCGGTCATCGGTAAGGTCGGGCGCACCTTTGTACGGTGGAAAGACGTGGTCTTCTCCACCGGCGCGACCCTGCGCGGCTCGATCATCGGCTTCGTCGTCGGCGTGCTGCCCGGCACCGGCGCCTCGGTCGCCAGCGCCGTGTCCTATACGCTGGAGAAGCGAATGTCGGATAGTGAGGGCACCTTCGGCAAGGGCGACATGCGCGGCCTTGCCTCGCCCGAGGCGGCGAACAATTCCTGCGCGGCCGGCGCCTTCGTGCCGATGCTGACGCTCGGCGTGCCCGGCAGCGGCACCACCGCGGTCATGCTCGGCGCGCTGATGCTCTACAACATCCAGCCCGGCCCGCAGCTCTTTGCGGAGCGGCCGGAGATCGTCGGCGGCCTGATCGCCTCGCTCTATATCGGCAACGTGCTGCTGCTGCTGCTCAACATCCCGTTCGTCGGCATCTTCTCCCGCCTGCTGCTGCTGCCGAACTGGATCCTCGTTCCCGGCATCCTCGTGCTCTCGGTGGTAGGCGTCTATTCGACCCATGCCAGCGTGGAATCGATCATTCTCATGCTCGGTATCGGCTGCCTTGGCTGGGTGCTTCGCAAGCTTGGCTTCGACATGGCGCCGATCATCCTCGGCTTTGTGCTCGGCAAGGTGATGGAAGTGAACCTGCGCAACGCACTCGCCATCAGCGGCGGTGAGCTCAGCATCCTGTTCCAGAGCTACATCTCGCTCATTCTGTGGGTGCTGGCCCTCTTTGTCGCGGTGGGGCCGTGGGCGCTGCAGCGCTGGTCACGCCGCGGCAGGTCCCCGGGCATGGTCGAATAGAAGATTCGCGCTCTGCCAAACGGCGGATGGACCAAACTCGCCCTCGAAGTGTTAGTCGACTGAATTGGTTTCTCGGTTTTTTCAGTCGACCAACACTCTGCTAGCAGAGTTCCGCACTGCTGATACGGGCGTATTGCCGGCCCGCAGGCATCCCTCGCTCACACGGCCGCGGACATCGAGGTTACGTCGCAATCATCCGCACCGCGCGCTCGCGCACCTCAGGCGAAAACTTGTTCGTCGTCTTGTTGCTCATAATGGCCCCTATCTCTCAGGAGTGGGGGCCTCCGGCAAACCCAGGGCGGTTCAAACTGCTCCGCTTCGCCGCCGTACCGCCTGTCTTCACCCTCATCCGATGATGACGGGGAACGCTCGCTCGGCCATCGGACCTACCATCCTGACCGCCACACCGCCCGCCGCGGCAAGCCGACAAAGTATTTCAATTCAAAAAGGGCGATTCGGGGGCAACATCGGTACTCTTCTATTTATACGAAAATACTTCACCATAAAATGCCGAGAACAAACAAATACTGGATGCGTCTATAGCAGATGGCGCGCCTGTCCGTCATAGCCGAGGATCGCGCGCACTTCCGGTAGCATGAAGTACGCGCCCGCCATCAGCTGCAGTATATTGTTCAGCGCCTTCGGATCATTCTTCTCGATGTCCCGGACGACGTCTTCGGCTCGGTGGCCGCGTGCGTGTCGGGCGAGCAGGCTCGCTGTCGCCAGAAGATCCGGCCTAGCGTCGAGCGCCCGGTCGATCGGAGCTCCGCACAATCCAACGTCGGAACTCGATGGCATCCGTGCGGTGCGCGGAATCAGCACATCGGCGACAGCCGACAACACCTGCCGCTCGTCGGCCGTCAACGCATGGGGTTTCGCGTTCATTGGAGCTGACCGCGCGCGTCGATCAGATGCTCGGCGGCGCGTAGCGCGAGCGCTGCGATCGTCGCGGCTGGATTGGCGCAGGAGCCTGTCACCAATGTGCTGCCATCCACGATGTGAAGCCCCGGCACGTCATGAGAGGCACCGAAGCGGTCGACCACCGATTTCGCCGGGTCGTCGCCCATGCGGCATGTGCCCAGCGGGTGCCATCCATAGTCCGGCAGCAGCGGCACGGTGAGGGTGCGGATCGCCCCCGACGCCTGCAGCGATTCCTCGGCCTTAGCGAGGTTGAAGGCCAGCATTGTCTTGGAATTCTCGGAGAGCCTGTAGTGCAGGACCGGGATCGGATTGCCGTCGGTATCAAGCTTTGCGGGATCGATTTCCACCCGGTTCGCGTCTTCCGGCAAATCCTCGCAGATGATACCCCACACGCCGCTTCGGCCCAGCCAGGCGTCGACATGCCGGTGCAACGCTTCGCCCCAGAGCGGTTCATTCGGCCACGGGAAAAGCGTCGCACCCATCGGGCCGCCGGAAGGGCCGAGATTCCACTTGGCACCCCGGACGAAGCCGACGTCAGACCGGGTCGTGGCGAATTCCAGCGAGTAGACGGTCTGACCCCAATGGCCCTGCCAACTGTCCATCGGCTCGTCGAACAGGCCGACCGCTCGGCTGAACGGGTGCAGCATCAGCCTTTTTCCGACCAGGCCGGAATGATTGGCCAGGCCGTCAGGAAATAGCGCCGAGCGCGAGGCCAGGAGCAGGCGCGCTGTGCCGATTGCGTTGCCGGCAATGACGACGGTTCGGGCCCGCGCCTTGCGCTCGATCCCGTCCGCAGCCTTGAATACGACGCCGTCTGCGCGCCCATGCGCGTCGTGCGTCACGAGGCAGACGCGCGCGCCGGTGATCAGCCTTGCGCCGCGCGCCTCCGCAGCCGGCCAGTGGGTTATGTCAACGCTGGTCTTGGCTCCGACCGGGCAGCCTTGCCCGCAGACGCCAAGTTGAACGCAGGGCTGGCGTCCTTGGTAGGGGCGACTGGTGATCGCGTTGGAGCCCGGCCAACAGTGCCAGCCCAGCCTGGCGTGCCCCGCCATGATCTTGTGGCCGATCGGAGAGAGCGGCAGCGCCTCCATTGGATAGTCAGGCTGCGGCGGCATCAGGGGATCGCCATTGCGGCCGGACACGCCGAAATCGATGTCGATGCGGTCGTAGAACGGCGCGAGTTCGTCATAGGAAATCGGCCAGTCGTCGCCGACGCCATCGGTCGAGTAGGTGCGGAAATCCGACGGCATGAAGCGCATCCACTGCGCGCCGTAGAGCACGGTGCCGCCACCGACCCCGTTGTACATCATCGGCTTTATGTCGGAACGGCTATCGTCGATGAGATAATCGCCGGGACCGCGGCGGGTATTCGGGCTGGCACTCCACGGACCGAGGGATGTAAGCTCCCAATCGTCGTGCTCGCCGCGATAGGAGGCAGGGTCGGGACGCGGTCCCTGTTCCAGACACAGCACATCCACCCCGGCTTCCGCCAGCCGCCGCGCCACCACGCCACCCGACAGTCCGGCGCCGACGATCACCACCTCGGCCGTGAGGATGTCGCGGTCGAGCGGATCGGCGGTCATGTCGCTTCCTCTTCCGCATTCTCATTGCCGATTACGCTCAGGAAGCGGCGGGTGCGCTCCTTGGTGGGGTTATCGAGCACATCGGCTGGCGCGCCCTCTTCGACAATATTGCCTTCGTCGAAGAACACGACGCGGTCCGCGACCTCACGCGCGAAGCGTATCTCATGGGTGACGATGATCATCGTCATCCCGGCCTCGGCAAGCGCGCGCATGACGTTCAACACCTCGCCGACCAGCTCGGGATCGAGCGCGGAAGTCGGCTCATCGAACAGCATGAGGCGCGGCTTGACCGCGAGTGCCCGGGCGATTGCGACGCGCTGCTGTTGGCCGCCAGACAGATGCTGCGGCAGATGATCGGCATGGCTCGACAGCCCGACCGCAGCCAGCAGCCGGCGCGCCATCGTCTCCGCCTCAGCACGCGGCACGCCATGGACGCGGACGGGCGCCTCCATGATGTTTTCAAGCGCGGTCAGGTTGGCGAACAGATTGAAGGACTGAAACACCATGCTGACGCCGACTTCCGCGCGTGCCCTGGCGCGACCGGAGGTCGGCTTGAGACGGCCGTTCTCCTTGGCATAGCCGACGTAGCGACCGCCGACGCGGATCTCACCCTGATCGATGGATTCGAGGTGATTGACGAGGCGCAGCAGCGTCGACTTGCCCGATCCGCTCGGCCCGATGACGGCCACGACTTCACCAGGCTTTACGTCGAAACTGATGCCCTTCAGGACGTCGCGGTCGCCATAAGCCTTCCAAACATTGGCGCATCGCAGGAATGGCTCGTTCGACAGGGCTGCCGAGGTGGCCGGAATGAGTTCGCGCACGGCATCGACGCGCGAGGCCTTCTTGGCTGGGGCGGCGACCGACGCAGCAGCGCGGGCGGCCGTCTTCGGCCCGAAGCCGAGCCATCCGCGCCCGCTGCTCTGCTGACGGCGATCTGGGTCGAGCGATCGCTCAAGCATCATCTGGGCGATCGAGATGATGCTGGTGAGCAGCAGGTAGATCAGGCCGGCACCGGCGAAAACCGTGAAGAACTTGAAGTTCTCGCCGACGATCTGCTGGGCCCGGAAGGTGAGCTCGTTGACGAAGATGACGGAGGCCACCGACGTCATCTTGAGCATGCCGATGGTGTCGTTGGCGAGCGCCGGGAGAATGGCGCGCATGGCCTGCGGCAGCACGATGCGCCGCAAGGTCAGCATATGACCCATGCCGAGCGAGGAAGCCGCAACCGCTTGCTGGGGATTCACCGACAGGATGCCGCCGCGGATGATCTCGGCGGCAAAGGCAGCCTGATTGAGCGAAAAGCCAATGACGGCGGTGGTGAAGCTGTCGAATTTGAGCCCGATCAGCGGCAGGGCATCGAAGACGAACACCAGTTGCAGCAGCAGCGGCGTGCCGCGCATCACCCAGATATAGACCCAGGCGATGCCGGCGATCAGGCGATATTCGCTCATGCGCATCAGGGCAAGGACAAGCCCGAGCGCAAGCCCGATGGCCATCGAAACGACGGTGATCTTCACGGCAAGGACAGCACCAGCCCAGAGAAAATCGGATGTGAAATAACTGAGGACTTCGGTCGCCCACTCCACCGGATCACTCCCAGGAGAAACAAGGTGGCGCGTCGCGGGCCGGCGACCTCGATGAGGCCGCCGGACGATCGCGCATGTCGATCAGTTTTGGCCGATCACTTGGTCTTCAGTTCGGCCGGCAGCTCGAGTGCCGGGTCGACGCCGTACTTCTTGAACACCTCTTGCTGACCGCCGGAGGCCTGCACGGCCTGCAGCCCGTCGAGAAGCGCCTGAGCGAGGGCGGTGTTGCCCTTCTTCACGGCGGTGCCGATCTGGAAGCCGCTGATGATCCCATAGGCGCGCTCATACACCGCCGGATTGTCGGCCACCGTCCGGTCGACCAACGCGAGGTCGGTCAGCATGATGTCGGCGCGGTTGTTGGCGACGAGACGGAAGCCGGCGGCATGATCGGGATAGGTCATCACCGTCACGGTTTCCTTGCCGCCTGCGACGCACTTGCCGCCAAGCTCCTTCATCTGCGCTTCTTCAACCGTGCCGAGGCCCACGGCAACCGTCTTGCCGCACAGATCGTCGTTCGACTTGATGTTCTTGGGGTTGCCCTTCTGGGTGATCGCCCCGGTGCCGGCCTTCATGTAGACGACGAAGTCGGCCTGCTGCACGCGCTTGGCATTGTAGTAGATGTAGAACATCAGGTCCATCTGGCCGGCGACAACAGCCGGAAAGATACCGGACCAGGCCGCGGGGCGGATCTCATATTTCACGCCGATGCAGTCAAAGACCTTCTTGGCAAGGTCGATGTCTGAGCCGACCAGCGTGTTGGTCTTGGGATCGAGGTAGGCATAGGGCGGGGTCTGGCCATCGGCGCCCATCAGGAGCGTCTTGCCGGCGAGTGCGGGATACTTCTGTGCGACCTTTTCAGGTTCGCATTTGGGGGCATCGGCAAGAACCGGCGCGCTGGCCAGCGCAAACGATGCAACCATAGCAAGGCGTAGCAAAGACGAACGCATGGCTGTTCTCCATGAATAATACATGCTGGAAGTTGTGGTTGTCGCGGCGTTAGCTTGCCGTCGTACCGGTCTTCGCCGGCCTGTAGGGCGATTTCCCGCCTATTTTTCCGTTCGGCCGGGCCGGGCCGAGGGATGCATGAAGCGCTCGACCGGTGCCGATGCGCCGTGCGGATTGTAGGAGACGGACAAGATGTGGGCGTCCGCCTTGCTCACGCAGACGTAGACATGCCTCATGCCGCTATCGAAATAGGTGCTTTCGCCCGGACCGACACGAAATGGCGTGTACTGATCCGTGTGAATCTCGATTTCTCCCGAGATGACATAGACGAACTCTTCCCCCTCATGCTGACCCCAGTCGGCGAACTCGTCCGGCGAGCGCGCCGTCACCCACATCTCCAGAGGGATCATGTTCTTGCGCGAGATCTCGGTGGAATGGGCGAGATAGGCATATTGCGCGGTCGAGAACGGCACCCCCTGGCCCCGCGCGGTCTGGGTCTTGCGGCCGCTGACCGTCGGCTTCAGCCCGGGCGTGACGAACTGCTCGATGGCGATCCCGAGCCCCTCGCACAGCCGGATCACCACGTCGAAGGAAGGCGACACCTCGCCCCGCTCGATCTTCGACAGGTTGGATACCGAAACGCCGGTGCGCTGGGCCACCTCGGCCAGCGTCAGCTCGGCTTCCTGCCGCACCAGCTTCAGCCGGTCGCCCACCGCGTTCGAGCCCACGGAAGTCCTCTGCAGCTGCGGCTTTATCATCGATCTGCCCGCGCTCCTTCAGCGTTCCTGCTATTCGTGTCGAGAAGATAATTTCACCAGGAGGAAAAAATCAACTTGATTCTCTCATATGAAATAATTTTCATATCAAGGAACAGTCGCGTCATCCTAGGCAGGAGAGTGCCCTCGTGAAGATCAAGGCCGTGGAAGCCATTCCGTTCGCATTGCCCATCAGGCGGCGCTTTCGTTGGAACGGCCTCGATCAAGAGCTCGGGAAATTCGTGCTCGTCCGCGTCGTTTCCGATACGGGAATCGTCGGGTACGGGGAGGCGACTCCGCTGGCCACCTGGGGCGGCGAATTCGGCCGGCATGGCGGCGAAACGCTGGTGACCGTAAGCCATATGGTCGGCTCGGTCATCGGCCCGCACCTCGTCGGGCGGGATCCGACAGCCATCGGGGCGCTCGTCCCGCTCATGGACGAACTCGCCATCGGTCACACCTATGCCAAATGCGCGATCGAGATGGCGCTGCACGATCTCTGGGGCAAGTCGGTCGGCCTGCCGGTGCATCGCCTGCTTGGCGGTGCCGTACGGCCGGGCGTCGTCGTTGCCCACATGGTCGGGCTGATGGACGTCGCCGAGGCGATCGAGGAAGCGCAGGGCGCGAGCGCGGATGGCATCAGGGCCTTGCAGATCAAGGGCGGCGAGGATGCCGACCGCGACGTCGAACTGATGCGCGAACTGCGCCGCCGGCTGCCGCAGACGCGCCTGCGTCTCGACGCCAATCAGGGCTATCGCCCGCTGAAGGTGGCCTTTGATGTGGCGCGACGTCTGGAGCACACGAACCTCGACTATATCGAGCAGCCGGTCTCGGGGCTGCCGGACATGTCCCGCATGACCGCCGAGAGCCGCGTCGCGATAATCGCGGATGAAAGCTGCTGGTCGCCGCGCGATGCCCTCGACCTTGTCGCCGCGCGTGGAGCCGACGCGATCTCGATCTATCTCGCGAAAGCCGGCGGCATGCGCCGGGCGGGTGACGTCGCGGCGATTGCCGAGGCCGCGGGTCTGCCCTGCGACGTCAACGGCTCCATCGAATCCGCGATCGGCAATGCGGCAAATCTTGCCTTTGCCGTGTCATCCCGCGCTGTCAGCCTGCCGTCGGTCATCCCGATCTCGGCTCCGACCGGCACACATCCGTGCAAGATCGGCGGGCACTATTTTGAAGATGACGTGATCTCGGTTCCGTTTCCGTTTGCCGACGGCATGCTGCTGCCGCTGGAAGCGCCGGGTCTGGGCATCGAGGTCGATGAGGCCAAGGTTCGGAAGTACGCGCTGTGAGCACGCCTGTCGCATCGAGCGCCGCCCGCGCTTTTCGACTTGCCGTCGATATTGGCGGCACGTTCACCGATGTGGTGCTGATGGCGCCGGACGGACGCCTCGCCACGACCAAGGTTCCCTCGACGCCCGACGACTACGCCCGCGGCGTGATTGAGGGCTGCCGACAGATTCTCATACGTGAGAATATCGCCGCCTCCGCCGTCGCGGAGATGCTGCACGCCTCGACGGTCGCCACCAATGCCATCCTCGAGGGCAAGGGTGCGAAGACGGCGCTCGTCACGACGGAAGGCTTCCGTGATGTGCTGGAATTGCGGCGCATCCGTGTGCCACGGCTCTACGAGCCGCTCTATCGCAAGCCGCCACCGCTGGTACCGCGCCGCCATCGCTTCGAGGTCGCCGAGCGCGTGGGGCCACGCGGTGAGGTGCTGCGTCCGCTGGACGAGACGGCGCTGCACGCTATCGCCCGCGAGATCCATGCCGCCGGCATCGAGGCGGTCGCGGTCTGCTTCCTTCATTCCTATGCCAATCCGGATCATGAGCGCCGCGCCGGCGAGGTGCTGCGTGCGCTGTTGCCGGGCCGCTTCGTAACGCTCTCGGTCGATGTGCTGCCGGAAATCCGGGAATATGAGCGCACCAGCACCACGGCCATCAACGCCTATGTCGCCCCGCCGGTCAGCCGCTATCTGACCTCGCTGCGTGCCGGGCTGGACCAGGAAGGCATCACCGCGCCGCTGTTCATGATGCAGTCGTCCGGCGGCATTCTCGATCTCGAAACCGTGCTGCAGCGGCCGGCGCTGGTCGTGGAAAGTGGTCCGGCGGCGGGTGTGATCGGCGCCGGCTGTGTCGGGCGCCGAGCGGGCTTCGAGAACATAATTGCGCTCGATGTCGGCGGCACTACCGCCAAGGCCTCGGTGGTCGAGCGCGGGCGATACCTCACCACCGACGAGTATGAGGTGGGCGGCGGAATCTCCCTGTCGAGCCGGCTGGTGAAGGGCGGCGGCTATGCGCTGCGGCTTCCGGTGATCGACGTCTCGGAGGTCGGCACCGGCGGCGGTAGCCTTGTGCGGCTCAATGCCGCCGGCAACATCAGTGTCGGCCCGCAGAGTGCCGGCGCGATGCCGGGGCCTGTTGCCTATGGCCGGGGTGGCGTGGATCCGACGGTTACCGACGCTAACGTGGCACTTGGCTATCTCAACCCGATAGCCATCGCCGACGGCACGGTCGCGATCGATCTCACCGGGGCGCGTGCCTCGGTCGAGCGCGACGTGGCATCTCCGCTCGGCCGCTCGGTCGAAGAGGCATCCTACGGTGTGCTTGCCATCGCCAACGCGCTCATGGCCCGCTCGGTCCGCTCCGTCACCACGTCGCGCGGCCGCGATCCGCGTGACTTCGCCTTGCTCGCCTTCGGTGGTGGCGGTGGACTGCACGCGGTGGGGCTCGCCGCTTCGCTCGGCATGCGCCGGGTAATCATCCCTCCGGCCGCCGGCGTGTTCAGCGCCTTTGGTCTGCTCTATTCGGAGATCGAGTTTGCACAGTCCCAAGGCTTTCTGACGCAACTGGACGGGGTCGATCCGATAAAGCTGGACGAAGCCTTCTCCGCACTGGAAGCCAGCGTGCTGCACCATCTCGGGCGTCCGGCTGAGGTGATCCGCCTGCGCCGGCGCGTCGATCTGCGCTATGCCGGTCAGGCATTCGAACTCGCCGTCGATATGCCCGATGGCGCCTTTGATGCCTCGATGCGCGACGCTCTCGCGGCCGCTTTCGACGAGGAGCATGCCCGCACCTATGGCCATAGCCTGCCGCGCGCGCATCCCCGCGAAATCGTGACATTGCGCGTGATCGGCACGGTCATTGCCGAGCGGCCGGAGAGCCACCTTCCGGCGCGTCCGCGACAAGGCACAGTGTCGACCCGCCCGGCCTATTTCGGCGACGCGGGTTGGCTCGATACACGCATCGTGGAGCGCCATGACCTCTCGACGCCGCTGACCGGTCCGCTCATCGTCGAAGAGCCGGACGCAACCACCATCGTTCCGCCGGGTTGGACCGCGAGCCTCGACGACCGGCTTAATATACTGATCGACCAGACTGTGGAGGTGCCGGCATGAATGACGCGGCTACCAAGAGCGCCAGCGGAATCACTGATCCGCTGCTGCTGGAAGTCATCCGCAACGGCCTCGACACGGTCGCTGACGAGATGGCGCTGATCCTGATGCGCACCGCCTATTCGGCGATTATCCGCGATTCCATGGACTATTCCACGGCGGTCTGCGACGCCGAGGGCGAGATCGTCGGTCAGGGCCTCACCACGCCGATGCATCTCGGCAGCTTCCACGACGCCATGCGCCATCTGATCCGCGAATATGATGGCGATATCCGCGATGGCGACATCTTCATTGGCAATGACCCCTATCTCGCCAGCGGCCAGCATCTGCCGGACATCTACATCATCAAGCCGTTCTTCCATAAGGAACGCCTCGAGGGCTGGGCGACGACCATCGCTCATCATGTCGATGTCGGCGGGCTGGTGCCGGGCTCCAATTCAATCGGCGCCACCGAGATCTATCAGGAGGGGCTGCGCCTGCCGTTCCTCAAGCTGCGCGAGGAGAGTGTCGACGATCCCAAGATCTGGCGCATCGTCGAGGCCAATGTGCGTGTGCCCCATCTCGTGCTCGGCGATCTGCGCGCACAGGTCGCCGCGGCGGAGGCCGGCGTGCGGGGGCTCGACGAGCTGTACAGCCGCTTCGGTGCCGACCGTACGCGGCAGGCGCTCGCCGATCTGCACGACCTCGCCGAGCGCATGGCGCGCCACCACATCGCGGCCATTCCCGATGGTGTCTATCGCTTTACCGATCACATTGACGGCCTTGGCGACACCCCTGTGCCGATCGTGCTCAACGTCGCCCTGACGGTGAGCGGTGACACCATCATTGCCGATTGGGAAGGTACCGCGGCGCAGGTGAAGGGCGGCATCAATGCGCCGCTGTCCTTCACCAAGTCGAACGTCTATGCCGCCTTGCGCTCCGTGATGCCGCAGGAAATGCCGAACTGCCACGGCTACACAAGGCCGATCACCGTGCGGGCGCCGGAGGGGACGCTGGTCAACTGCACGCTGCCGGCGCCCTGCGGGGCGCGCGGCATTACCGGCTACCGCATCATCGACTGCATTTTCGGTGCTCTCGCGCCGGCTCTGCCCGACCGGGTGACGGCGGATGGGGCCGGCGGCTCGACACTGCCGACCTTCGCCGGGCGCCATAATGGAAAGCCTTTCGTGTTCTCCGAGTGCATCATGGGCACATGGGGCGCGAGCCAGGAAGCGGATGGACAGGATGGCGTGCCCCATATGGGCTCCAATCAGTCCAACGTGCCGATCGAGATGATCGAGGCCGACTATCCGCTGCGCATCGAATATTACGGGCTGGTGCCGGACACGGGCGGCATCGGCCGCCGCCGCGGCGGGCTGGCTCTGCGACGCGACTACCGCGTCCTGACCGATGACTGCTTCCTCGGCGTACGCTCCGACAAGCGAGCCTTTGCGCCGCACGGCCTGTTCGGCGGCGGCGAGGGAACACCCTCGATGAATGTGGTCGAGGACGGCAATACGAGCACCGTGCTCCCCGTCCTGCCGACTTCGCCGCTGACGCTGCGCAAGGGAGCATTGTTCAGCCACGTCATGGCCGGTGGCGGCGGCTTCGGCGACCCGCTCGACCGCGAGCCGGAGCGCGTGCGCGACGACGTTCTGGACGGGCGTCTTTCGCCCGAGGCGGCGCTGCACGACTACGCGGTGGTGCTGGACGCGGAGAGTGACATTGACCGCGAGGCCACACGGGTCGCCCGCGCGGCACGGGAGCGCGTGTCATAGCAAACATTCTCATCGCCGGCGGCGCCACCGGCATCGGGCGCCAGAGCATGCGCGCCTTCCGTGCTCAGGGGGATAATGTGTTTCTGGTCGATGTAAATCGGGCGGAAGCCGAGACCGCATGTCTCGAACTCGGCCGGGGCGAAGCGCGGGCGCTGGTGGGCGACCTCACCGATCCTGCCTTGCCGAAAGCGGCAATCGCGGCCGCTATGGAGGCTTTTGGCAGTCTCGACACGGTATTCGTGAACGCCGGCCTCCTGCATGCGGTGCCGCTTGCCGACTGGACGCTCGCCGACTGGCAGGCGAGCCTGGCGGTCAATCTTACCGCGCCGTTCCTCTTCGCGCAGGCGGCGGCACCAGCGCTGCGAAGCTCGACGAACCCGAGCCTGCTGTTCACATCGTCGACCGGCGCGCTGCGTGGCCATGCCGGCATGCCGGCCTATCATGCCACCAAAGCGGGACTAATCGGCCTCGCCCGCAGCCTTGCCGACGAACTCTCCCCACACGGAATTCGCGTGAACTGCCTGCTGCCCGGTTGGGTCGACACACCGTTCAACGGTCCGTTCTGGTCGCACCAGCCGGACAAGCAGGCAGCGGAACGCGACCTCGTCGGCGCGATCCCGCTGCGCCGGCAGGGCACACCGGAAGAGCTCGCCGCAACCGTACTTTTCCTCTCCTCGCCCGCCGCCGCCTATATCACTGGTGCCTCGCTGGTGGTCGATGGCGGCTACACCGCGGTCTGAACCACCGAGAGCCGTTCATGCGTATCGCCAACCCGTTCTCCTCGTCACAGCGCCCGGTCCTGTTCGGAAATCGTGGCGCCGTTGCCGCAGCGCATCCGCTAGCCGTCAGCGCGGCGACCGAGATGCTGACGGCCGGCGGCTCGGCCATTGATGCCACCATTGCGGCGCAGGCGGTTCTGTGCGTGCTGTCACCAGACAATTGCGGCCTCGGCGGCGACCAGCTCTGTCTGGTGCGGAGCGGTGTTGGCGAGGTTATCGCTGTTAACGGCACGGGGGCGGCCCCTGCCGCGATGAACCGGGCCGACACCGATGGAGGCAACAGCGTCAGCGTGCCAGGTATCGTCGACGCCTGGGTGGAAATGGGCCGCCGATGGGGGCGGCTGCCATTGGCCAACATTCTCGCGCCGGCCATTCGCCTGGGGGAGGACGGCGTTCTCGTCAGCGAGGATCTCGCCGGGACCTTTGCCCAATATGAGACGCGATTGCTGCGCGGCGGCGCGCAGGGCTGGGCCCTGCGTACCGCAAAGGCCGGCCGGCGCCAGCCCCAGCCCGAGCTGGCACGCCTGCTCACGGACATCGGTGAACGCGGACGCGCGGCCTTTTATGCGGGTCCGATGGCCGACGCCATCTGCGGCGCGATCCGCCGGAACGGCGGCGTGATGTCCCTAGCCGACTTGATCGGGAATACGAGCGTTGTCTCCCCGCCGCTGACCACGAAGTGGCGCGGCATGCGGCTGCACGTCCAACCGCCAATCTCGCAAGGGGTGCTGCTTTCCATGGTGCTCGCCGCCGAAGAAAAGCTCCCTCCGTCCGCGCCGGCGCTGCGCGACCATATCGGCGTAGAGCTGACAGCGAGCAGCTTCACTTTTCGCGATCGATCCGGCGAAGGCAGCGCGCTGCTGTCGGAGCCGCTGACCGTCGACCTGGAAAAGGCCAGCGGAAGGACCGGACCCCGCGCCTATCTCCACACGGCGGGGGTGGCCGTCGCCGACCGCAACGGCCTCGTCGTCTCTTCGCTCATAAGCGTGTTCGACAGTTTCGGCTCGGCGGTGTTCGTGCCCGAAGGCGGCTTCACGTTAAACAATCGGGCCGCCGGTTTCACCATGGCGCCAAACGATTGTGCCGGTGGAAAGCGTCCCGTCCATACATTGGCGCCGGTGCTGCTGGAGACTGAAAGCGGGTGTCTCGCGCTGGCGACGCCGGGGGCCGACGGGCAGGTGCAGACGCTGACGCAGGTGCTCAGCAACATGTTCGTCGGCGGCGACGATCTGGCTACCGCCATTGCCCGCCCTCGATGGCGGAGCCAGGACGGTAAGCTGCTGGTCGAAAGCGCTCATCCCCATGGTGCCGCGCTCGCGGCGAAAGAGCACGAGGTCGAGCTGCTGCAGGACGGCGATCTGCGTTTCGGCGCCATCGTCAGCGCCGGGCTGTGCGGCGACCAGCCGATCAGCTGTGCCGACTGGCGGCGTGAGACATGGGCCGGCGTTTCGTGACGTATGCCTTTGAGGCCGATTTACCGCGCTCCAATGCAAAGTCGAACCGATCCTAAGCGGACACTCCGAACCGCTGCTTTAGGTCAGTTCCGGCCTCGGGCATTCATCGGCGATATGTCCGCTCCTCGTATAAAGTCCCCCTTAGCGGACAGTCTGCCACCGGCCACACCGGACGCTCATACACGCACTTGGCAAGGTCTTCTCCTAGTGCGAAAGCACCTGCAAGCTCCGTTGGATGCGTGTAAACATCCTGACTTGCACCATCAAGCCGGCTCTACTTTTTTCCAGCCTAGCAGGTGTTCGTTATTGTCCAGCCAACTCTTTCTAGTCTCCCAGTCCGGCAACATCGATCCCACCAGGGTCCAGAACTCCCCCGCGTGGTTGCGATAGCGAAGGTGGCAGAGTTCGTGAACGATAGCGTATTCGAGCACTGGCCGCGGGGCGAAGATCAGGTGCCAGTTGAGATGGATCTGGCGATCCTGCCCGCAGGCGCCCCACATGTGCTTCTGGTCCTTGATCTGGATACCCCTCGGCTGTAGCCCGTTGCGCGCGCCATGACGGCGAATAAACTCCTTGGCATCATCACGAATGCGTCGCCTCAGCCAGAGACGCAGTGAACTCTCGATCACAGCATCGGCCGCGTCGTCGGTCAGATCGCGCGGTGTCCGGATCAGGAAACCATTCCGGAAACTGATCTCGACGAGCGACCCGTCAAAGGGCTCCACAGTCATCCGGTTCATGCGGCCGCGATAGGGAATCTTGGCGCCCGTCACGAAGCGGTAGACTCTGGGCTGAGCCTTTGCGCGCTCCTGTATGGCGGAGACGGTTTCGAGAATCCAGGCGCGGCGCCTATGGAGGACAGCCTCGATTTGCTCGTCCGTCGTCCGATCTGGCACGAGAAGCTCGAAGGAGTTCGGCGTCACGGTGATATTGGCGCGCTTGGCTGTTGCCGAACGCCGCAGGCTGTAGTCGATTTGCCGCTCGCCTATCCGGAATACAGGCATGGTCAGGGTTCCGCGAAGTGCTTCAGGGCGTAGGCCTCGACCTGGTCGGGAATATCCTTCAGCTGGGTCAGCCCGGCCAAATGCGCCATGGAGCGGACCTTCTGGCGAAGATCCTTGCGCAGCCCGTCTTTTTCCCACCAGCCTTTCGGGGCCGTGCCCGGGTCGGTGTAGAGCCCCTCGACTTGGATCGCGAGTTCCTCGGCCCGCTGCTCGGCACCGAAATTGGCGAGGATCTGCATCACACCGAAGGCGCCGGGTGACAGCCCCGCCTCGACATGCGCTTTGTCTTCGGCGGCAATGTCCTTGGCGAGTTCCTCCGCGGCGCGCAGCTTGTCGGCCCAGCTGAGCTGGGCGCTTTCCATGCGCTCCAGCAACTGGCGAAGCCGTTCGGAGAACTTGCCATATTGGTGCGGGCCGTCGTCGATCCGCTCGCTCACCGTCTTGCGCAGCTCGGTGGTCTTGCGGATCGCGGCGGTCATCAACTCCTCGTCCGTCTTGCCCTCGGCGTCGAAGTCCTCCCAGAAGCCCGGATCGGTGATATGGCGCAGCTTCACCGTCACGCTGAGGCCGGTGGCGTCGAGATGGGTGTCGAGCATCTCGCGGATCTTCTCGCTGTAGCTCATCTGGTCGAAGGCCTGGCGCTTCTCGAAGCGCTGGGTGCCGAAGAGCAGGAAGGACGCGACCCATTTGAGGTCGGCGGTGAAGTCCAGCACGCTCGGATCAGGGCTGAGCGTTTCATAGAGCGCGATGAATCTGCGCGCCCGGCCCTTGAACTCGAACCACTTGTCCTCGGTGCCGAGCACATTGGCGAAGGCGTTGAACTCCTTCTCCCAGCCGGCCCGGCTCTGCGCCTCGCGCTTGACCGGCCTCAGCATCACCGCCACGGCGGCATGGGCGGTGCGCAGCTGGCTGCGCAGATCGTCGAGATCGCGCATGGCATTCTTCACGTCGTCGGCGCGGTAGCTGGCGAGCGCGGTCTCGAGGTTCGCGGAGACGCCGATATAGTCGACGATCAGGCCGTTGCGCTTCTTGGCATCGGAAACGCGGTTGGTGCGGGCGATGGCCTGGAGAAGGCCGTGCTCCTTGAGCGGCTTGTCGAGATACATCACGCTCTCGATCGGGCAGTCGAAGCCGGTGAGCAGCTTGTCACAGACGATGAGGAACTGCGGGTCCTCGCTCTTGCGACCGAACGCCTTCTTCGCCTGCTTTTCCGCCTCGGCGTCGAGATAGTTTGCCACCAGCGCCGCGCGGATATCCTGCGTGCGCGGGTCCTCGCTCGGCTTGGAATCCTCCTGATTGATGGAATAGACGCAGGCCGACATGGCGTCGGCGCGCGCCAGCGCCGCGTCGGGCGCCAGGCCCTCCGCTTCGAGATCTGAAGCGATCACGCGGGTCAGCGCGCGCTCGTAGAGGATCACCGCCTCGCGATCGATGGCGACGATCTGCGCCTTGAAGCCGTCCGGGCGGGCATAGGCCTTGAAGTGCGTCCAGATATCGTAGGCGATCAGCTCGATCCGGCGCGGGTGCTTCACCAGGTCCTCGATGCGCACGCCGCGCTTCTTGATCTCGTTCAGCTTGTCGTCGTCGAGTTCGGCGAACCAGGTGTCGAACAGGATGTCGATGCGCGCCTCGTCCACCTGCCAGTCCGTTTTGCGGCCGGTGTAGTAGATCGGCACGGTCGCGCCGTCGGCGACCGCATCGTCAATGCCGTACTTGTCGAGATAGCCCTCGCCCGGCACGCCAAAATTGGCGTAGGTGTCCTTGTCGTCCTTTTTCACCGGGGTGCCGGTGAAGCCGAAGAAGCGGGCGCGCGGCAGCGTGGCGCGCAGGGCGGCGCCGAGGTCCTTCTCCTGGGTGCGGTGGGCCTCGTCCACCATGACGATCCAGTTAGCGGAGTTCGCGACCGGCTGGTTCGAGCCCTGGAACTTGAAGATGGTGGAGAGCGCGGTGAGGCCGTCCTTGCCGCTGCCGATCAGCGCATGCAAGTCCTTGATGCTGTCGATCGTCGTCGGGTTCGGCAGGCCGCAGGCATTGAAGGTGCCGCTGATCTGGCTGTGCAGGTCGACGCGGTCGGTCAGCACCAGAATGTTGGGGTTGGTCAGCGCGTCGGAGGCAAAGGTGCGGTGGGTTTTCAGCTTCAGCGCGGCGAACACCATGGTGAGCGACTTGCCGCTGCCCTGGGTGTGCCAGATCAAGCCCTGCCGGTGCCTTCCCTCCAGCACGCGGTCGACGATGCGGTTGACCGCGCGGAACTGCTGGTAGCGACACATTTTCTTGACGGTGCCGGTATCGGTCTTCTCGAACACGATGAAATGGGCAAGAATATCGAGCAGCCGCGCGGGTTCAAGCAGGCACCACAGTCCCTTGGCGAGCGGATCGGCGAAGTCGGCGTCCGTCTTCGGCCACGGATCGCGCCACTCGGCATAGTATTTCGAACTGGAACCGGTGGCGCCATACAGCACCAGCGTGCCGTCGGTGACGATGTTGAAGGCGTTGGAGGCGAACAGGCGGGGAATGTCCTGCTCATACTGCTTGATCTGCTCGAACGCCTCGCCGGTCTTGTCGCTCGCGTTGAGCGGGCTCTTGGCCTCGATCACCACCACCGGGATACCATTCACATGAATGACGAGATCGGGCCGCCGGGTCCGTTCCGAGCGCACGCGCAACTGACTGGTCAGTGTGATGAGGTTGGTGGTCGGTGCAGTGAGATCAATCACGCGCAGGGTCTGGCGGGTGTCGAAACCCTCGACCTTGCGGGAGTAATCCCCGCGCAGAATCCGCAGCCATGTCTCGTTGTCGGTGATGCCGGCGAGCTCGGCATAGGCGGCCTCCGCCGAGGCCTCGTCGATGCCGTTGATGCGCATCAGGGCGGCGACGAGATGCGGGCGGAACAGCACCTGGTTGTCGCCGTCGCGCAGGCGCGCGTGGTCCGCCGGCGGCACCACGACATAGCCCATGGCCTCCAGCCGCTCGATGGCCGGGCGCTCGGCAAAGTGCCATTCGGGGCCCTGGGGCATGCCGCTCCCCTATTCCGCCGCCAGAGGCAGGGCATCCGTCACCCGCCTGCGGCCGGTCAGGAGGTCGGACATGAGGGCGGACTTGGTCGACGCAAGTCCCAACAGTTCCTGCTCGCCCGCGCGGTGGGCGGCGTCCAGTTGATGAATGACGTCCGCTATCTCTTTCTGCTCTCGCTTAGGCGGGATTGCGAAATGTAGTTCGAGCAGTTTTGCTTTGGAAATGTTCTTCATTGAACCGCTCGTGCCCGTAGCTATATCGCTCAAACGCGACCGGGTTTTATCAGCGGCAAGAACAGCGCCTAGCCAGCGCGTATGTTGGCTTGTCTTCAACTGCCAAAGCCGGTCAGGCAGGAATATGTCGTCCAATTCATGCTCAACGTAACCATTGGCACCAACCAAATTTGGCGTATTCATTCGGCTAATAATAATCCTGTCCGCCTTAACAGGAACCTTGACCCTGGTCCGCTCCGCCGAAAGGACGGCCTTGTTTTCGCTAGGATCGAAGAAGCCTCCGGAAACACAGCTCGTTTTCAGGATGCCATACTCGCCGGTCCTGGCCGGGCGGCTTTCAGAATTGACGCTTACGCCAGCTTCCAACTCCACGGTAATGGACCCAAGTGTTGCCACCTCCCACCCCTCCGGAATCTCTCCGATTTCCGTCTGCTTGAAGCGGGTGTGGCCGATGCCTTTGGTCAGCAGGCGTTCCAGCACGGCCTGCTTGACCTTGCGCGTCTGCGCGATCACCGCCCGCGTCGCCGCGATGGCCTCATCGACGCTGGATAGGATCTCCGCGATCCGCCGCTGTTCGTGGAGGGGAGGGAGGGCGATTTCGATTTCATCAAACACATTATTTGGAACTCGGGCTCGCCCTGTCGTTCCAACCATTTGCGCGATTGCTGGACAACGCACAATCTCGCTGCGAGCCAGATGATAAACGTAGGCCGGATCGGTTAGCCCTTCTCTTGGGCCGAATACGATCAATTCCGTTGATCCCAAACCTGTTTCGTTTGCGCGAAGGCAATCCACGAAGGCGGTCTTTCCATTCTCCGCGCATGGCGTAATTCGCGCAAAGAGAGTGTCGCCATTCCGAAATTTGGCGCCACCGCCTCCAGCTTGCCGCTGGAGTAGATACTCAATGGACGAGCCGGCGGATGGCACAGCCGCCATTTCGACGTACGGGACCGTTGCGCCAGCGACGACGGAGCGCCGCGGATTGATCTCTACGGCCTCCGCAAAAGCCATCTGCCGCCAGTCACCCGACATAGCCGAGCTCCCGCAGAAAGCCCATCATCCGCGCCTCGGCGGTGTCGCGCTCGGCCTGCAGCGCCACCAGCTTTTCCACTTCCTCGCCCACATCCACCACTTCCGCCTCTTCGCCCAGATGCACATAGCGGGAGATGTTGAGGTTGAAATCATTGGCCTCGATCTCGCCCACCGGCACCACCCGCGCCAGCTGCTCCACATCGGCGAAACCCGCATAGGCGCCGGCCAGCGCCGCGACATTGGCCTCGGAAAGATGGTTCTGGTTCTTGCCGTCCACGAACTGTGCGGCGCCGTTGACGATGAGGATCCTCCCCCGCCGTGCCGCCGGCTTGGTTTTGCGCAGGATGAGGATGCAGGCGGGAATGCCGGCGCCGTAGAACAGGTTCGGCGCCAGCCCGATGACGGCTTCCACCAGATCGGCGCGGATCATCCCCTCGCGGATGCGCCCTTCCGCTCCGCCGCGAAACAGCACGCCATGCGGCAACACCACGCCGCACATGCCGTCCTCTTTCAGGCTCGCCACCATGTGCTGCACGAAGGCGAGGTCGCCATAGGATTTCGGCGGGCAGCCATAGACATCGCGGCCATAGGCATCGCCCTTGGCCCAGACATCGTGGCCCCAGCTCTTCAGCGAGAAGGGCGGGTTGGCCAGCACCCGATCAAAGGTGCGGATCGCCTTCACCCCCTCGCCGGTGAGGTGCTTGGGCTCCAGCAACGTATCGCCGCGCGCCACCTTGGCGTCGTCGATATCGTGCAGGAACAGGTTCATCTGGCAGATCGCCCAGGTGTTGAGGTTCTTCTCCTGGCCGAACAGCGACAGGCTCTTCGGGTTTAGACCCTGCCGCTGCAGATGATGCACCGCCTCCAGCAGCATGCCGCCCGAACCGCAGGTGGGATCGTAGATCGACATGCCCGCCTCCGGCCTGAGGCACTCGACGATGAGCCGCACCACCATCTTCGGGGTGTAGAACTCGCCGCCCTTCTTGCCGGCATCGTCGGCGAACTTTTCGATCAGATACTCATAGGCTTGGCCGAGCATGTCCGGCTCGACATCGGCCTTGCGCAGCCGGTAAGTCTCGAAATGCTGGAGCAGCTTCTCCAGCATGGCGTCCGGGAAGCGCTCCTTGTTGTTGAAGTCGACATCCTGGAACACGCCCTTGAGGCGCAGGTTCGCGTCCTCGATGGCGCCGAAGGCCGCGTTCAGATGCGTGCCGATGTCGGTGGTGCGGCGGCGGACATCCCGCCAGAAATGGCCCTTTGGAATGTCGAAGCGGTGCTCGTCGGGATCGGCCGCCAGCGCGGCATCGTGATAGCGCGCGAGGCGGTCCTCATACTCCTCCTCCCACACATCCGAGAGGCGCTTGAAGAACAAGAGGCCGAAGATGTAGTGCTTGTAGTCCCCGGAATCGATCGATCCGCGCAGGATATCCGCCGCCCGCCACAGGTGGGTTTCGAGTTGCGACAGCGTCAGCGCCATTCTTTTTTCCCCGTCGTCTCCGGACCGCGGCGGGTGCTATGCCCGCGTCGCGCGCTGCCGGAGCGCCCCTTTTCGTCATTGGTTGATTTATGGCGCGGGACGCGGCCGGATGAAAGCAGGGATGCGGCGTCCTTGCACCCAGCGACGGCGCGCTCCTACGATGACGGCGAATGACGAGGTCGGGTGGTATGAGGCAAGGCTGGGTTGTACGCGCCGAGCGCGGCGGGCGGCTCTACGACGCCTTCAAGGACAATGGCGTCATCGCCATCGGCTGGGGTGCCATTGGCTCGCTCGCCGAGCTGAAGACGCGCGAGAAGATCGCCGCCAAAGTCGCCGCGACGAGGCCGGAGTGGAAACCTCAGGCGGTGGCCATGTCGGCCGGCCAACTCCATCGCTTCCGCAGCGAGATGAAGATGGGCGATCGTGTCGTCACCTACGATCCGGGCCGCCGGGTCTATCTGGTCGGCGAAATCGCCGGCGACTATCGCTGGGATCCCAGCGTCGACGCCGAGGATCCGAACGTGCGACCGGTGACGTGGCAGGGCGAAGTCTCGCGCGATCTGCTCTCCGTGCGCAGCCGCAACAGCCTCGGCGCCATCTCGACGCTGTTCCAGCTGTCACCGGACGTGCTCGACGACCTCCTCCGGGCACTCAAATCCCACCAGCCGGCAAAGGCCGACCTCGCGGCCTCTGTGGAGATCGCCGAGGAGGATGTGTTCAAGAACATCCAGGAGAAGGCGATCGAGTTCACCAAGGACCGTGTCCACGCGCTGGACTGGTCTGACCTGCAGGAACTCGTCGCCGGCCTGCTGCGTGCCATGGGTTACAAGACACGCGTCTCCCCAGCCGGGGCCGATCGCGGCAAGGACATCGTCGCGTCACCTGACGGCTTCGGATTCGAAGCGCCACGCATCGTCGTCGAGGTGAAGCACCGGCACGGTGCGATCGGCTCGCAGGCGATCCGCAGCTTTCTCGGCGGCCGACATCCGCAGGACAAGGGGCTGTATGTCTCGACCGGCGGCTTCTCGAAGGATGCCCTTTACGAGGCCGAGCGCGCGAGCATTCCGCTCTCGCTGATGACCATCGACGATCTCGTGGAGGCGGTGATCCAGAATTACGACCATCTCGACATCGAGACGCAGCAACTGTTGCCGCTGAAGCGCATCTATTGGCCGGCGTGACTACTGAGATTCGCGGCGGATCGCCGATTGTGCAGCACTTGGATGAGGCGGATATCCATTGTGCTCTTGGACTCGGGAAGCGAACGCGAGACTAGGTTACCCGTCGTCATCCACCCGCCTAAGCAAGTCCCTTGCCGCGCGTACGAGTGCCGCAACCCCGCGCCGCTCGGCGACGGCGTCCGCCGCGTAGCGGGCATGCTTGCGAGCATTAGTGTTTCCCTTCGGGGCGCCGGGCGCCTTTCCGCCGTGCATCCGGCAGCGGCCGTTCTCCATCGACGGGGATTGGCACGGCGTCCCTTGGCGCGTTCGCGCGCCGCATCGGGGACTGAGGTGCATGGGCAATTTGCTTTGCATGGGCTTGATCCTCTAGTTTTTCCAACCCCCACCCCTCGGCCCTTCGATCGCTCCGACCACGGCCTGTCCGCCGGCATGAACGTGCACATGCTCTACCGTGACCCTCTGCTGGCCCTTGCCACGGTGGCGATTGAGCGCTTCGAGCAAGGTCGCGAAGGTGCGGCAGAGCTTGTTGGCCTGGGAGAGGTATTGCTCGCGCCCCGCGAGGGTCTGATTCTCGATCATGGTGCGCCGGTAGCATTCCATCGCCGCGTTGTGAGTGGCGATCAACTGCGAGGCCATCATGCCTTCCAGTTCATCTTGAGGATGAATGCCAATCAGCGCGGAAACTGTGGCCGCGTACTGTTTTGTCAGCGTCTCGGTATTGGAATGAGCTCGCCACAACGCCTGTATTGCCTGATTAGCGAGCAGGTTGTTCCAGTCGTCCGACTGCGAACCACCGATGTGCTTCAACTCACCCTTGCCATCATTGGGATCGGATATGAGCAGCGTCTTTTCATCCGACGCGGGTTTCCGGGTGCTCATGAGGACCTCCATGATGATTGCGAGTGCCAGGGCCGTGGGCCGGGCAGCGATATTTCGCCCAACCACCCGACGGCTCGGCCGGGGCTCATCAAGCCCAGGCCGACTGGCCGGACGGGCCCAACGAAATGCCCCCCAGAGAGCGGGTGGAGCATCCGACGCGAGCGCCGGTAACTCCCTTAGGTTGGACGAGGTGGACTCGCGTGGGGCAGGCGATAATGCCCCAAACGCGGGTTCCACCGCGTAGGGGGTATAAGGGGGGTGGAAGCACGACCTGGTGGAAGGTGGTGGAAGGCTCGCAGCCGTTTGGTGGAAGTCGTTTTCTCGCTGGTAGAAGACTGGTGAAAGGGGGGTGGAAGGCAACTTTTTCGAGCTGGAAGGCTGGTAGAAGCGCATGCACTGGCGGCGAGGGTTCCATCAATGCACCTCGTCGTCATAGTCGACCTTGTCGTCCAAATCTGGCACATCGCTTGAAGTGCAGATGACAAGGTGGGTACGCCGCCGCGACGGCGGGCCGGTCTCCTCGACCCTGATGCGGTCGGATCCCAGAAGGCGGTTCATAGCGCGCTCCAAGCTGGAACGTGTCACGCCCTGGGCGTTCTGGTGCTTGGAAAAGACGGACGGCGCATAGGTCAGTCCCCGATTCGCGCAGACGTTGCGGCTTTCCTTGGTGAACTGCTCCAGCAGGGCGAGAAACACGCGCTCGGCATGATGCGCCGCGTCGCGGGCGTTGATCGTGCTTTCCTGTTCGCAGACGAAAAGGCCGGCTTCATAGCGAAGGACGATCTGGCTGCCGGAAGCAGCCCTGTTCGCCTTCATCGTGCGAAGGATCCGGATGTTGCCGTCAGATTCGACTGATCGGCTACCGTCGACCCAATTATAAAGCTCAAGGCGTGTCACCTGCATAGCGAATGTCTGAATTCCCTCACTATCGATATCGCATTGCAGGTACACGCATTGACGCCGTCTTTTGAGGGGAATTCTGTCCCTTTCTAGAGCGGTAGCCGATCATTATGAATCGGATGTCCTTTCCAAATCAGGCCCGAACTGATTCAAGCTGCCTGCCGGAG